>CAWGJM010000062.1:0-242824 GCA_963822795.1 uncultured Alphaproteobacteria bacterium | reverse complement strand
TTTTCGAATATACGTTCTGGCCCTATGCGTACGAGCCCGGCTATTGGGCTTACGCTTACGATGACTTCGTCGATACAGTGTTCTGGGGCGCAGAAAGCCCGTATTCCGCCTACGCCAAACTCGGACCGACTGAATATCCGGAGAGCAATGGCGTGGCCACCGGCTCTCGACCGCGCGAGCGCTCAGGCGTGAGCCAACAGGCTCTCAGGCAACTCTGCGGAGATCCGGAAAAGGGCATCACCGCCTGGCCGATTGCTTCAATCGAGCAGGCGGTACAGCCGACGCCCGAGCAGCGCTCATTGCTCGACGAGTTGAAGAGCGCGGCCGCAAAGGCTGCCGATGCGTTCAAGGAGGTCTTGCGGCGGGTCGTATGCGATGACCCCGCCCGGCCGCTTGCGGGCGATGACGAACCGCATCAACGCCACGCTCGAGGCAGTGCAAATCGTGCGGCCCGCACTGGAGAAGTTCTATAACTCGCTCAGCGACGAGCAACAGGCACGTTTCAATGCGCTCGGCCCCAATATCGGCGAACGTTCGCAACAGCAGCCGCAGCAGGAAGCGAATGCGCAGTCCGATACCTGCGGCGAGCCGAAGTCCAGCCTGACCCACCTCCCGATCGAGCGGATTGAAGCCGTGATACGCCCGGCGGCCACACAAAAAGAAGCGCTCGACCGCCTAAGCGGGGCGACGGAGAAGGCCGTTGAACGGCTGCAAGCTGCCTGCCCGGACAACGTGCCACTCACGCCGGTCGGACGGCTGGAGGCGATGGAGAAGCGGCTCGAGGCCATGATGCAGGCAGCCAACCTGGTGCAGCCGGCATTGGATGAGTTCTATGCCACGCTGAGCAGCGAGCAGAAGGCGCGCTTCAATGCGCTGGGCCAGTTCGCGGGTCCCTAATCGCAACGTATCCCGGCAGAGTGTTAGCGTTCGTTCCGGTCCCGGGTCATCCGGGGAATGTCGGTTGACAGGGGATTTCGTCATGCAAATCTGCTCCAATCATTAGCCTACAGGTCCATGATGCGGTGCGCCGCCGAGATCGACCCAATGAGGCGAAAAGTTATCACCACGGGCCTGTGCGCCGAGGTGATGAGACGAATTCGACACTTCGGCGACTTCGTCACCGTACCGCTTGCCATAGTGATTTTCGTGGACCTGGCTGGCATGTATCGCCTCCATCTGGTCCTGGTTGGCGTCGCGGCCTGGACGCTGCTGGAATATCTGATCCACCGAATTGTCTTCCACCGTTTTTCTGTGGGCCGACACCTTCATAAACTTCATCATGACCACCCAAACGATCTGGACGCGGAACGATCAAGCCTCAATACGCCGTTGATTGCATTCCCCATTGGATTTCTGTGGATTGGGATCGCAGGGGTGGAAGACGGGTCGGCGGCTTTCGCCGGCTTTCTCTTGGGATATCTGGCTTTCATCTTTGTCCACTATGCCGTGCACCGCTGGCCGATAGAGCCAAGCTCCTGGCTGTATCCGGCCAAGATGCGGCACCTCACGCATCATCACTTTGAGAATTGTAATTACGGCGTGACTACGATTTTTTGGGACATCGTTTTTCGAACAAATGCAAGAGGCATCGGCGGACGCATACGTTCCCGAGCTGGATAAAACGGCTTGAACGCAATTTTAGGCGGAACGACAGGTGCGTGCCGGCGAGTAGCATCTCAAAGATAAGACAACGAGTATCTTATGGGGCGCGAGTGCTCGCTCACCGATGCACATTTCTTCGTCGTATCGAACTGGGCGAACTGGGTGAATTTCGATCTGTCACCCGATGCAAACGTTGTTTGTCATCGCAAACGCATTGGTGCGCGTGCCGCGGTGCGTTCTGCATTGGAGGATCTCATTCCTTGGCCCATCTCGCCGCCTTAACGAACCAATTTCGTCAAAGGTCCGCTCTGGATCATCAACGGACCTTTAGTCTCATCTGAGCTAGGTGTTCATCCCGCGACAGTGTTGCAAAACTCCTTTTGGATCACTGAAAGACAAATTTTCCGGGCGTGGGCGCGGCAACCGAATAATCGTGTGGGGGACCACAGCAACTAATGATGAACTCACCGGCAACTACGGTAGCATGCTAGAGGACACATCGATCCGGCGATTGTCGCTTGGTTGCTCTTTTCGCGGAAAAATCGCTGCAAGCCATTTTCGGAGTTTTGCAACACTATCCCCTCAAGAGATGGGGTAATCGGTCGAATGGACTGGGGCCCGCTTGCGTCCGGGCCAACGCCACGGGCGGGTAGGCAAACTTTCCTCTCCTTCACCCCCAGGGTCCGCGAGCCGCGTGATTGCGACGAGCCACCCAGGGATCGTCTCGAGGATCATGCTGTCCCGGACGTGCCGACGGTGCTGAACCGCGTGTATCGAGTTCGGCAGCGAGCCAACTGCAGCTCGGCGACCCTCGAAAACAGATTGTCGATACCGCGACCTGACAGCGGATTGATGATGAACATGTGCGCCGTCGCCGGATTGCGTTCGGCACCCACGTTCGGAATCTCGTGCGCGGCGTTCTCGATCTTGACCAGCGCGGACGCGAGCCGCATCGGCTGGCCGACGATACGAGCGCCGAAATTGTCGGCGGCGTATTCGCGCGTGCGGCTGATCGCCATCTGCACCAACATGGCGCCGAGTGGCGCGAGGATCATCATCGCGATCGAACCGATGATGCCGGGGCCGTTGTTGCTATCGCGGTGACTGCCGAAGAACGTCCCGAACTGCGCCAGCATTGAGATGGCACCTGCGATCGTCGCGGTGATGGTCATCAGCAACGTGTCGTGATTTTTCACATGCGCGAGTTCATGCGCAATCACCCCAACGAGTTCCTGGCGGCTAAGCGAGTGGACCAGTCCGGTGGTCACAGCGACCGCGGCGTTCTGCGGATTGCGGCCGGTGGCGAACGCATTGGGCTGCGGATTCTCCATCAAAAACACCCGCGGTATCGGCAGCCCGGCCCGTGCGGCCAGTCCGGCCACCAGACACACGAGTTCGGGCGCAGTGCGCTGGTCGACCTCGTGGGCGCCATACATTGATAGCACCATGCAATCCGAGTTCCAGTAGGCGAACAGATTCATCCCGGCAGCGATCACGAGTGCGATGGTCGCGCCGCTGGCGCCGCCGATCAGATAACCGACACCCATGAACAGGGCCGTGAGACCGGCCAGAAGGATCGCTGTTCGGAGATAATTCATCACTCTCTCCTGATACGGGCGGCAGGTGCCGCGGCATACTTCGATCAGGTAAAGATTGCCCCTACGGCGGTTCAAGACCCGCCGGTGCGTCGCCGCGTCGCGCTTCGGCAAGTTCGCGATGAAGTATCAATCATCGACGCCCAAGGTCGGCTTCTCAGGATTGGTTCCGACCGAAAATCAAAGTCTGTTCAGTGCGGAAGCTATCGATTGCCCGGCATTTCCCTCGATAACGACCATAGAGCAGACATTCTGGTGGGCCTGAATTGGGGGTCAATCGCCACCGCTATGACTGGACAGGTCCCCGGTGGAATTACGCTTACCGACCGGGCGTGTCCCTGGACAACGAGGCAGCACGCCTTTCTCGTCTCCGAGTGGATTGCCAAAATCGGACTGGACCGTACTTGTTCGGGACTCATTCGCTTCGGCGAACCAGGGCGATACTCATCTATCGTCGGAGCGGAGCCAAATCGGCTTATCTCGACTTCGATAGTCGCCGCAGCCACATCCGGGCCCTGACGGCAAATATTCCGAGCCACACTTCCGGCAGCCCCGAAGTGTTGCTCGCGACAATCACGTCGCACATCAAACCAGTTCGCACCCGCCCCGGAGCGCTAGTGCCCGCTGACCGCAGCGATGACCGGCTTCCGACATTGGGCAGCCCTGTGTTCGACCGTCAGCGACCGCCCAGGCTCTATTCTGGACCTTCTGCGCCCTCATCGGGTTCTCGTTGGCTTCGATTTTCCCCTCTTCACAGGAGCAGACATTGCGAGGACCTTCTTCGCTGCGGCGTCGATGTTGGGTGCCACAAGCTTCTATGGCTAGATGACGCGTCGCCGCGATCTTTCCGCTATCGGCGCCTTCCTTGTCATGGGCCTGATCGGCAACGTGGTTTCGAGCCTCGTGAACATCTTCATGGTGTCAAGCGCGCTGCAGTTCGTAATCTCTGTCGTCGGCATTGTCGTTTCCTTCGGCCTATAGCGTGGGACACACAGTCAATTAAGGAGCAGTGTGCCGAGAACTTCGACACTGAGTCGAAGCAAAGCTGGCGGTGTTTGGTGCCTTGCCGCTGTGTGAACCTCATCAACATTTTCCCGTTGCGGCTCTATCTCACCGGTGAGCGAGAACAGTGATCCATGGCCGCAACTGTCGAGCAAGCGGCTCCTTCGGCGCTCACGGCTCAGATCGGCGGCTACCGACGAAGCGGAGGCGCAATATCGACAGGGATAGACACTCGTTGAGCATAAATTTGCGTGAAATCGTCGCGCGACAAACGTGCAACTGTCGGAGCACCAACGGCGGCGGTACTGGTGGCCGAAATGATCTCAGCACCGCCGGGCGTCAGCGCGTTGCAGGAGCGACGACGCCTGCGCCAGTCGCTGTGCGACAATGCAACAGGGAGAACTCTGATGCGCCATTTCTTTCCAAAAATCTGCTTCAGCGCTGCCGCCGTGCTTGCTGTGGGTGCCGCCAATGCGAACGAGGAACTCATCAAGATGTCGCAAAACCCGAAAGACTGGGTGATGCCGACAGGTAACTACGCGAACCATCGCTATTCGCAGCTCAATCAGATCACCTCGGAGAATGCCGCCAAGTTGCAGGTGACCTGGACGTTTTCGACCGGCGTTCTGCGCGGACACGAAGGCGGCCCATTAGTGATCGGCAATGTCATGTACGTCCACGGTCCGTTTCCGAATCCCGTCTTTGCTCTTGATCTGAATAACGACGGCAAGATCCTTTGGAAATACGATCCCAAGCAGGATCCCAATGTGATCGCCGTCATGTGCTGCGATACAGTCAACCGTGGCTTGGCCTACGGCGACGGCAAGGTCTTCCTGCATCAAGCTGACACGACGGTGGTCGCACTCGATGCCAAGACCGGCAAGGTGGTCTGGTCAGCCAAGAACGGCGATCCGTTGAAGGGCGAGACCGGGACTTCGGCTCCAATGGTGATCAAGGACAAGGTCTTCGTCGGCATCTCCGGTGGCGAGTTTGCGGTTCGCGGTTCGATGACCGCATACGACATGAAAACCGGCAAGCAGGCATGGCGCGCATATTCGGTCGGTCCGGACAATGAAATGCTAATTGATCCGCAGAAGACGACGGAACTCGGCAAGCCGGTCGGCCGTGACTCGAGCCTCAAGACCTGGCACAGCGACCAGTGGAAGCTTGGCGGGTCTACGACTTGGGGATGGTACTCCTACGATCCCGAACTCAACCTGGTCTATTATGGCTCTGCCAATCCCGGGACCTGGAATCCGAGCCAACGGCCGGGCGACAACAAATGGTCGATGACCATCTTCGCGCGTGATGTCGATACCGGAGTCGCCAGATGGGTGTACCAGATGACGCCACACGACGAATGGGACTACGACGGCGTCAATGAAATGATCCTGGTCGACCAGACCATAGGCGGGACGCCGCGGAAGCTCCTCGTTCACTTCGATCGAAACGGCTTCGCTTACACACTCGACCGAACCAACGGCGCGCTCATCGTCGCTGAAAAGTACGATCCAGCAGTCAACTGGGCCACAAAGGTCGACATGGAAAGGGCCTCGCAGACCCATGGTCGTCCTATCGCTGACCCGAAGTACTCTACCCAGCGAGAAGACACCAATGTGAAGGGGATCTGCCCGGCTGCGCTTGGAACCAAGGATCAACAGCCTGCCGCATTCTCACCTGGTACTGGCCTGTTCTACGTGCCGACGAACCACGTCTGCATGGATTACGAGCCGTTCAAGGTGACCTACACGGCTGGGCAGCCTTATGTTGGGGCAACCTTGTCGATGTACCCGCCTCCCGGCGAGGACCACATGGGCAATTTCATCGCCTGGGACGCCCGCACCGGCAAGATCGTCTGGTCGAAGAACGAGCAATTCTCGGTTTGGTCGGGTGCGTTAGCAACCGCCGGCAACGTTGTGTTCTACGGAACGCTCGAGGGTTACCTCAAGGCAACCGATGCCAAGACCGGCAAGGAACTCTTCAAGTTCAAAACACCTTCCGGCATCATCGGAAACGTGACGACTTACGAGCATAATGGGAAGCAGCACATTGCCGTTCTGTCCGGAGTGGGCGGTTGGGCCGGCATTGGCCTGGCTGCCGGCTTGACGGAGCCCACCGCTGGATTGGGCGCCGTCGGAGGCTATGCCGGCTTGCACAATTACACCGCGCTGGGTGGCCAGCTCACCGTGTTCTCGCTGCCCGACAGCTAACGCAACCCGAAGGGGACTCTTGGCGTGTTGCGGGGCGTGACACGTTGTACCGAGTACGCCGGCCGCGCGATCTAGCTGCCGGTCACGCCAGCAGTCCGATAGGCCGGCCAAATGGAATGATCGGGCCACGGCCGGCGAACAGACCGGTCGTGAGCGGCAAAGGATGTCCTGGCCGCGTATCTGCGGGATCAAACGCCGGACCCCAGAAACCGAGCCCCGGTCACAAATTTTGCGGGCTGTAGGGGCGGCGATCGAATATAGATGTGGGAGACCACTTCATTCTGCGACGAACTCATTGACGACTTCGGTGGCGCCTTTGAGGCTACATCGATCGACGGTTGCCGGTTGCTTTGTCGTCTAGCGGAAAGTCGCAAGGCGTCTTGGGACTTTGCAGCAGGATCTCAAGCACCGGGTGCCTCCATTCAATTGCCTCGTCGGCTCGTCGCAAGGTACGGCGCGTCGAAAGATGTGTGGTGATGAGCGCGCGCAGCATTGTTCTCTTGGGCTTGGGATGACACAGCATCCACCCGCCAAAGCCGCTCCGTAGGCGGTGTCGGCCACAAGCCGCTCCGGCTTGTGACCGAAGCGATCCTCCGTTCGCTCGATCATGATCCTCGCCGCGCCGACTTCGGCCTGGCGAATGGAGCGCGGGATTCTTCCACGTCAACGATGACACCGAACTTCACGTCGATGGGATAGTTGCCGGAGTAAGAAGAATGCTGGCACCTTGCGAGCTCCGGTCCACTGGGCCGCGGAATCGGTCGGCCAGACGACTTCGGGACAACGTCGCTGGCGCCCCCCACGCCGTACGGCACAAGTCATGATGCCGCGCGATCAAAACGCGCGCGACGAAACGTAGCATTGCATTTTTGCTCGCAGAGGCAGGTCCTTTCGACACACTGGGATTTTCTCAGTGCTGGGCGCGCGCTTTCGATGGAGGCCAGCGCATGGTTGAGCTTTGGAACAACTGGTACCAGACCCTGGTCTCGGTGGAAGCGCTTGCGACCGTCATCGTTTTTGTCGTGGTGGGTGCTGGCGTTATCATGCTAGTGCAAGGTCGGCGGCGATAAACGCGTCCGTGAGACCCGACATGTGAGTGAGAGTAGCTCTAAATCTTGTTGAGGTTTCAAGTTTGCGGCGGCGAGGGATTAATCGGGACGACGCTCACCGGGAACACAAATGCCAACAACAAGGGGTGAACTAAATAGATACTTTGAGATGATCGATCGGCGGCTACCGCCGAGAGCCTCTCAGTTCATCCGATGGTTGCGTAAGCCATCCTCATTCGCAGTTCGTCCGGGGCTGCTCTTGTGGGGATTCGGGTGCCTCTCATCGTGGACGACAGCATCGAGGCGCAGCCGGAGATCTGTATGGAGGCGGGCGATCATGAGACGCTGCTCCGTATAAGTCATGCGCAGTTTGCTCGCTTGATGGGAAACGCACGACACGGCCGCTTTAGCGAGAAGCCGCCGCATAGCATAAGCAGTTCCATTGTGTGGGGATAAGGTGCCTAATGCGGCCGCGTCACATCGCCCTATGAAGCTGCGACATGCCTGCCATTCTGACCGTAGTGATCTTTGCGTTCACGCTAACGCTGATTTGCCTCACGGCCTTCTTTTCAGTTGACTTTGCGAGGTCAGACACCGCCATGAAGGTAATAGGCGCCATTGCGGGGGTTGCGATTTCGGCCCTGTGCCTCCATGCGATTTTCGCCCTATGGTTTCAGCTTAGAAGGGACGAAAAGATCAGCTCAGGGCCGCTGGCTCCGCCGTGAAGCTTTGCCGCAGATGATGCAATCGTCAGACATAGTCGCATTCTACCCTTTGGTGTATGATGTTGCTAGAGCAACTGAGGAGGCAGCGGGCTTCTGACAGGGCTCTTCGCATTAGGCGGGATTGGGGTGGGCGCAGTGGTGGCCGCCCGTCGGGACGTAGCACAACAGCGCCATGAGAAGGCGAAACGGCGTACTGACAAGTTCGAGGAACTGGTCGCGGCGGTGTATGAGTTCGATCATTGGCTAGACGGCGTCAGAGAGCGTGACGCATTTGGCATTCGCCCTGACGTCCCGGTAACGGTCTCGCCCTTCGCGAAAGTGCAGGCGATATCGGCGGTCTACTTTCCGCAGTTCAGCGGGCTCGTTGATGAGCTAGGCGTGGCTGCAACTCAGTATCGCGTCTGGATTCACACCACAGAGGAGAAGAGAGTTACTAAACAAGACTTCACCTTCGATGGATTCGAGGAGGTGCTTCGTCCGTACCAAGACAAACGCGACCGTTACTGGGCCCCGGGAAAGCGCCACCCTGTTCGCCGCGTTGCGTATATCTGGGCCGGATTAACGAGTATCCTGAGTCCAAATTCGTCTCACGATATCGCGATGCTGCACTGGATTTCCGTGTTCGCTGCTGGGGCGATGGTTGCGCTGTCGATATTCTTTGTGTTTCGACCGCATCACCCCCTCAGTGGGATACAGCCGCCTCGTCAGGCGCTGGCTGCCACGGGATGTGTTGATCGCCCCGAAACCAGCGCTATCCCTGCAGAATATAGTTGCGAGAAGCCATGACCGGGCTTCATCGAGCGTGACGAGCTCGCGACCGCCGGGCAGCTCGGCGACACACCAGCCGACGAACTGTCTCGCGTCGATCTCGAATTTGCTTCGCTGAAGGGCGCCGACCTGACAGGTGCTTCTCTCAAGCGCGCCCAGCTCGGGGGAGCCGACTTAACCGGCGTCACGGTCATCGGCACCGATTTCGACGGTCGGCGGAGTTGGCGATGAAACGCGCGATCGGAACCGCAGCGCTCGGCCTCGGTCTTATCGCCATGACGGCGGTGACGTATTTTAGCATACGCCTCAAGCACTGCCTATGAAGCATCTCGCTCGGTGCGATCGCCATTGTTCCGCCACGCGATGTCTGCCTTGATCGCAGCGATCTCGGCTTCGCCACGCGCGCTGCGCGGTGCGCGGATTGGTAGTTCGGCAAGAATCCGTGCCGGTCGCGGCGACAGCAGGAACAAGTGATCGCCGAGGCGAATCGCATCGTCCACGTCGTGCGTGACCAGCAATGTCGTCGCGGAACGGCTGTCCACCAAGTTGGCTATCTGGTCGCGCAGGCGGGCGGCGAGGGCGGCGTCGAGCGACGCCAACGGTTCGTCGAGGATAAGGAAATCCGGCTCGATCGCAAACGAACGGGCGAGAGCGACACGCCGGGCGAGGCCGAGGGATAGTTCGCCGGGAAAATGGTTGCGGTGGGCGGTCAGTTCCAGAACCGCAAACAGTGCGGAGAGCTTCTCTTCATCGGCCTTCGGCGCGGCAAGCCGCACGTTGTCATCGACCGACCGCCAAGGCAGCAGCCGCGGCTCCTGAAACACCATACCTATCCGTGCGCCTGCCGGACAGGCGACGTGGCCCTGATAGTCATGGTCGAGGCCGGTGACGATCTTCAGCATAGTACTCTTGCCGCAGCCGGATGGACCAACGAACACGCCAACCTCTCCAGGGCCAAGCGCAAAGTTGAAATCGGCGAGCACCTCGTTCCGCTCGCCGGCCGCGTTTGTGAACGCCTTGTATGCGATCTCGACTTCAAGCTGCACGGACCCGCCACCTTGATAGCCGGGTTTCAAACGGCTGCACCAGGACGGTTTCGATGGCGAGCACCACCGCCACGAAAGTCAGCGCATAGGCGAGCAGACGAGGGATGTCGAATAGCTGGAAGGCAATGCCGATCTCAAAGCCAACGCCGTTTGGGCGTCCGAGCAATTCGGCAACCAGGACAATCTTCCAGACCAGAGAAAGACCGGATCGCTCAGCGGCCGCGATGTAGGGCGCCAGTTGCGGCAATATGACGTGCCGGAATGCCGTCCAGCGCGGGATTGCAAACACCGTCGTCATTTCGTCGAGCGCCGTGTCGAGTACACGGGTTCCCTCGCGCACCATGACGACAGCAATAGGCAGCTTGTTCATGGCGATCGCCGCAATCGCGCCCGTCCCGCGTCCGTCACGAGGGTGTCGCGCAGCGGCACACGATCCTTGGTGGTGCGGATGATCTCGATCAGCTCATGCTTGGCGACGGCGTTACGGGTCTCACTGCCTAGCAGCCCGGCCACCAAATCTTCCGGCACTCCGTCGATCGCAGCATCTTGATAGACTTCGGACTCGACTGAATAAGTGAAGCCATTTGCCGGGATGCCCTCGACGAAAATGCGAACCTTCCAACCGTTTAACGTCGGGATCGCGCGAACTTCGTAGACCTTGCCGCCGTGTTCGAAGGTCGTAGCCTTATGCATCGCACTCTCCAACAGCCATGGCGGGCACCGCGCAAACGCACAAAACTCCCCGGCAGAGAACAAATCAGCAAATCAGGCGGGCTTTTTGCCCAAGGGTTTAATCCCGTCAGTCGACGGCAGGCCCAATTTATTGCGGAGATCAGAGAGCGAGCCCTTTCCAAAATCCGGAAGACTGATCAGTGTCTCGTCCGATGTCTCGCGCACCTCGCCAACGATTTTCAGGTCGGTTGCTCGGAGAGCGTTCTGGATCCTGGTGGAAAACAATACGCGTTCGATTGGCATTCGTCGGGCAGTTCTGGAGTGGGAGCGAGCATCGGACCCTCGGTCGCCTCGAACCAGGCGTTCTTTGCGGAGACACTCCCGATTTTCATGGAATGGTGTCTGGGCTTCTTCATGGTCGGCGATCGCCTCTTACGCTTCCCGCACTCTGAGAGCTTTTCGCTCCGTGTTTTTCTCGTCGTCGGGCATTCGCCCTTTGTCTTTGGCATTCACTCCAAGCCCGCGCGTAAGCGATAGGTAGCTCAGCAGCCAATCCCTGACGGTTTGATATGGGTTTGCGCTGTCGTTAGAGAATTTGTATTTGTCTTTTATCTGCATCGCGAACGCTTCGGCCTCGTCCTTTTGTCGCTGTTCCTTCGGAAGTGAGCGCCACTCCCGAATGATATCGTGTCTAGCACCGACCTGTTTCATCTCTCCTTTGCGCGACTTGGCCACCACTATCTTCAACCGGGCGGTGCGGTTGCAGACCGCTGCCATGCTGCTTTGCCATCGCGGCGACACTTATGCCCGTCAACGCTAGCTTCCAAAGGCGCTCGTCTTCCTCCGGCGTCCAATGGAGGGCTTCCGACCACCGGGGTCATTTCTTCGCCCGAGCTCGACAGCCAGGCCCCTTCATTTCGATGCCTGAGCAATCTTGTGCTCCAAGTGGTCCGTCTCGTGATCGCGGCGGAGTTGGCTTAGCGAAGTCCCATTGAGATGAAACATTACCTCACTCAGTTTCGCGGTTTCCGGATACCCGGCCGCAAAACCCTGCCCGTAAACTTTACGCAGCGTGCGGACAAGGGTGTTGCCGTTGTGTGTACCGAAAACTTAAATTCGACTATAATGGTGATGAAGTCCGCCAAGGATGGCGCGTGAACGAATGACGCCGGTGCGCTGTACCGAGCGAGAGATGGGCGCATCCTTGTTCAAAGACCGATGCGTTCTGACTCCGTTGTAGTAACGGGCGTAAGATTTCAGGATGCGACGCAGATGCGCCTCGCCCAGGACGATCATATGATCGACGCTCTCTCGCCGGATCGAGCCGATCAGCCGTTCGACAACGCCATTCTGCCAGGGTGAGGCCGGTGCGGTAGGCTTGTCCCGGATGCCCATCGCGCGCAGTCGGCGTGTGACGACGGTGCCGTAGATCCGATCGCGGTCTCGGATCATGTAGCGCGGAGCCTCGTTCCAGGGGAATGCCTCCGTGATTTGTCGCGCGATCCAATCTGCGGTCGGATATGCTGTGACATTGATCCAGACAAGATCTCTGCGACCGAGCCGGACGATGACGAAAGCATAGAGCAGGTCGAAACCGATGGTCGGAACAACGAACAGGTCCATGGCGGCAATGTCCGGCGCGTGGTTATGCAAGAAGGTCCGCCATCCCTGGCTGGGCGGACCTCGCCGTTTGACCATATACTTGGCGACGCTCGACTGCGCGACCTCAAACCCAAGCTTGAGCAGTTCTCCGTGAATGCGTGGTGCCCCCCAAAGCGGATTCTCGACGCTCATCCGGCGGACCAATCCGCGCAGCTCCGTGTCGATCTGCGGTCGCCCTCCCTGTGGGCGCGACTTCCAACGCCAGTAGCAGCGAAAGCCCGCTCTGTGCCAACGCACGAGGGTCTCGGGCCGGATGATTGTGAGAACCTTCAGGATTGATGGAAACCAACGATACAGCTGGATAAAGAACAAGCGATCATGGTTCGTGAGCCGGACGCGACCATGCAGCTTGCGCCTCAAGACATTCAACTGGTGTCGAAGCACCGCGTTCTCAGCTTCAAGCCGCAACTTCGACTTAAATGGTGAGGCCAAGACGGCCAGAAGGAAACAGAGCAGCCCGATCATTCCGCCAGCTTAAGCGATTTCACCACGTCATCAACTCGGATAAGGTTTTCGGTACACACACCCGCTCAACTATGATCGAGCTCGCCTGGTTATGGCTTCGTCATCAGCCCGACAGCCCGTTGAGTATCTGGTTCCGAGAGCGTGTCGGGACCCGCAAGGGTCGCATCCGGCGCATCACTATCGTCGCGGTGGCCGCAAGTTGCTGATCGCCCTGTGGCGCTATTTGGAGACCGGCGTGGTGCCGACGGGCGCTGTTCTGAACTGATAAGAGCACGGATGGGAATCCTAAGACCGATAAGAGGAATATGCCGATCCAAGGTGGATGAGTGACCGTTTGGGCACATGGCTGCAAGACGCCGTCTAATAGATTGGTCCCATCCTCCTTGGAGCCCCTTTGCCCTCGCAACGATGCATGAGGGACCTTGGTACGGGCGCAATCCCGACCGGATATAAGTTGATGCGGCGAGTGCCGCATATCTCAATAAGGGCTCCGCCTTGGATCAAATGAACCAAATAGAAACGTAACTTCAACCGAAGAACACCTGACAACAAAAGGGGAGATTAACTCGTTCGCTGAGAAACCCGCGAGCGCCTGACATGGCCCAGACCATTATCGCTCGGCGCGTGCTTTCGCCGTCAAGCCCTTGCGCCCAAAGGCGCAACCCCTGCGGGGCGTTGGGGCTTGACTGCAAAAGCACGGCCAAGCAAGGGGGACCATCATGATGAATGCAGACACAGGCCCTCTTGGGAAGCAAGAAAGCGAAGCTCTCGCAAAAAACCTCTTGACTGGCGAAGCCTCATATAAGCGCCCACCATGGTTCTTCGCGTTCCCCCATGATTTCGGTGTAGCGTCTCGCCCGCATAAGCGTCAGTCATGGTCAAAGTGAAGCGATTGACCCATAGGCGACCTCGGCTGCCGACCGATTCCGCTTCACAGTGCACATCTCCTTTGCCGAAGCGGAAAACTTGGGCTCCTCATTGAGAGCAGGGGTTGTTTGGTCATGACCAAAGCGGATATCCGCGCCGGTTTGCCGCCGGATCGGCCTTCAGCGATGCGCCGCCAGCCAAGCGATGATGTTCGGCCAGATACGCGCGTAAGCCTCCCGTCCTACAAGAATTCCGAGGTGCTGCAATGCAACGCCGATCTCGCCGGGGTATTTGATGAGCGAGACATCCTTGGTAGGCAACGCATCAAGGAGCGGTTCAATCGAGGCGAGCGGTGCTACCTCGTCCGCCGTGTTGACGACCGCGAGCGTCGGGAGGTCGAGACATGACGGGCCAATCGTGCGACCCAGCACGGTGAGAGCGCCTCGGCAGAACCGGTTTTCCCGATACAGCCATTCGGCAATCTGACAGACCAGCCTTCCCGGGAGCGGGGCCTCGTCAAGAGCCCAGCGCTCAACCCGCGCATGGACATCCAGCGCCCGCAAGTCGCCAATGCTCATTGCTGCATCCATCAGCCGGGACCATACGAACGTATCAGGGGAGGCGAATGCGCTTGCATGCGACAGCAGCGAGCCCGGGATGATGTCCGTTTCACTAAGATCAGGCGGAATTATCGAGACGAGCGCATCGCGAAATCTGTTCGTCGCTGGTTGAAAGCAAATGGGCGCGCCGAGAAGCAATAGACCGCGGACAGCTCGCGGTTCGCATGCGCTAAAGGCTGCCGCTAACGTCCCGCCAAGCGAGTGGCCGATCAGGAAGGGCTTTGTCGCTTTCGGCTCGGTTGCGATCCTCGCCACACATTCGGATATGGCTCTCACGCATTCATCGAGCCCGACATGTCCGCCTGATGGTGTCGGTGCAATCCATTCGACGAGGTATACACGCACGCCGTGGCTCAGGCAGTAGCGGATGGCGCTGACGTTTGGCCCGAGATCCCAAATATAAGGCCGCTTGATTGGAGCGGCGATAATGAGCAGCGATGTCTCTAGGCCGGGGCCTCCATAATCGCGAAGCCGCCAATGATCTCCGCTGGCAAGTCTCCGATGCGACAGTTCGGCAGGATCAAATCCGATAGCGCCCAGTGCATGTCCCTGTGCGCGGCGCATGAGATCAAGGGTCGCAAATTGGGCCTGTCGTAACAACTCCACCGGACCTTTTCCTCTCCTAGTTCGCACGCAAAGATTTCGGAAATAAAGAGAAAAGCCCACTCGTGCAGTTTGCGCAATGTCTGGTCTCGGGGATGGAGCCGACCCTTTGCTCCGAGGCACAGATGTCTCAGTTTGACCCCAAGCCGACATCGCTGCATCGCAGCAAGCCCGATAAAATCGTGCGTTAGACCGATCTCGGCCGCCAAACCCTTCACTGTGCCGATGGATTGGGGCTGTGCTCCGCCTCAAATCGGCGTAGTCTCAACCCGGCGTTGCATCCGGGAAGCACTGGCTGGAAGGTCGCGCCGTGAAGCCTGTTGAACGCTCCCGCGCTCCGAATGTGCTACCGGACTGCGCACAACGCACAGGGAGGAATTCATGGCTCGCATCACCCGACGCAAGCTTCTTAAGCTTTCCGCAACCGGCGCGGTGGCAGCGCGGACCGGCGGCTTAGCCGCCATCTTGGCGAGCGGCCGGGCGCCGGCCTTCGCGCAAGGCACGACCGTGCACTGGCTGCGCTGGTCAGATTTCGTGCCTGCATCCGACGTCCTGCTCAAAGGCCAGATCACGCAGGAATGCCAGAAGGCGACAGGCATCACGCTAAGAGTGGAGACCATCAACGCCAATGACCTGCAGGCGCGGATCACCTCGGCGATCCAGTCGGGCACAGGGCCGGACATCATTATGGCGATCGGCAACTGGCCGCAGCTCTAT
This sequence comes from uncultured Alphaproteobacteria bacterium, assembly GCA_963822795.1. Lineage (GTDB taxonomy): Bacteria > Pseudomonadota > Alphaproteobacteria > Rhizobiales > Xanthobacteraceae > Bradyrhizobium. The sequence goes on along the minus strand of CAWGJM010000062.1, from coordinate 227,221 downwards.
GCGGAGAGCCTGGCCGATGCGAGCGACGTGGCCGAGGACATTGGCAAGGATCAGGGCGGCTACTACGAGGTCTCCAAGCTGGTCGCTACCGTCGGCGGCCGCTGGATCGGCGTGCCGTTCACTGTCGGCGGCGGGCTGATCGCGTATCGCAAGTCGTGGTTCGAGGAGATCGGGTTGAAGACCTTCCCGGACACCTGGGACGGTCTGCTCGACGCCTGCAAGAAGCTCAAGGCCAAGGGCAGGCCGCTTGGTCAGACCGCCGGCCACACGTTCGGCGATGCGCCAAACTGGTGGTACCCATACTTGTGGTCGTGGGGCGGCAAGGAGGTCGAGGCCGACGGCAAGTCCGTGGCGCTCAACAGCAAGGAGACAATCGAGTCGGTCAAGTTCGCGGTCGGCCTCTGGCATGACGCCTGCGACGAGGGCGGGCTTGCCTGGGACGACACCAATAACAACCGCGCTTTCCTCTCGGGCGGCATCTGCGCCACGAACAACGGTGCTTCGATCTACATCGAGGCCAAGCGCAAGCCCGACACGTATCTCACCGAAAAAGGCGAGCCGATGTGGAAGGACATCCTGCACGCCCGCATCCCCAAGGGTCCGGGCGGGCAGTTCAACCTGCCGAATCCGTTCACCGACATGATCATGGGCTATTCGAAGAACGAGAAAGCCGCCCGCGACTTCTTGCGCTGGATCCACTCCAAGTCGGTATTCGCCGAATGGTTTGCCTCGCAGCAGGGTTACTCGGACGGCGCCACCCGGATGTGGGAGAAGGACAAGGTGTGGGACGCCGATCCGGTGCTCCTGCCGTTCCGCGACATCCCGCCGTTGGGGAGGCAAGCCGGGTACGCGGGGCCGCCCAACCGCAAGGCCGCCGAGGTAGTGACGAAATATATCATCACCGACTTGTACGCCAAGGCGATCCAGGGCATGCCTGCCGAGGCCGCCGTCAAATGGGCTTACGACGAGATCGCCAAGGTGTACGTGTGAGGCCACGGCTCGATCCCGCATCAAACAACGCGTATGCTTGTTGATACTAACCTCTACCTTCGCGCGGCGAGCTTGGTCGACAAAATTTCGATTTGGTGATCAATCTCAAGACCGCGAAAGCGCTTGGTGTCACCATGCCGATGTCACTACTAGTGGCCGCCAACGAGGTGATCGAGTGAGGCTGGCTGACTTCCGGATTTGTGTAGGTTTTCGGACGCCGGCATGACGAGGGCTATCCACGCGCTGCGGCGACCGGCGTCCGAAAAGCGCCAATGCACGAAGTCGCGGGAGTGTGGCACCCGGCAGTGCAGCGAGTGCTATGGGGATCGTATGTTGGTGGCGATCTCGATGGTGGACGCGGCGCGAGCAGAATGCTTCCACAACTTTCGCGTTTTGGCATGAACGTTGCTAAAGAGTATTTTTAATGTTCTTGGCTCGTGTAATTTCAAATGGTTGCGCGTGGCAGAAACAGCACATCCCACAACCATTGCGCGATTGATCGGTCGATCTGTGTTCAGTGGCATGGTGTGAATCAATTTCTTGCGAGGAGAAATATCCACGGCACATTCAAGCAAACTTGGTTTGCGCTATTCGTCAAGACAACTTTGTCATTGCGTGATGGCGGGGTCGATGTGACTCGCCGCATCAGGGTGCCGGCCTGCCAGATGATCCTTGCTGTTCTTGATCATGCGTTGCACGCCGACAATACATGAGCTGATCGTGTTGACCTTGCCACCTCGCCATCGCTGTCCTCTCGATCGGCTGCCGGCCTCTCGGCTCTTGCTCCCGCGCAGCGGGCTGGAGCGCAGCGACTTCGTGCATTGGCACCAAACGGACTCGCTCGCGTAGTTCGCCGAGGTCCGTTTTTGAGGGCAGACCAGAAGTCCATCGGCCGACGTCCAAAATGGACGCTTTTGACCCTGAACCGACGAAGCGCGACAAGTGAGCAGCGTGCTCAACGCTCAGAGACCGATCAAAATTCCAAATCGAAAGATGATGCCAGCAGAATTTTTTGCTGCCTGGTGAAAAGCAATGCTCATCACGTCTTGCTGCCAAACGCGCAACGCGGGCTACCTGAAGAGGTGGCCCGCCACCTGTCGCGTCGCGGGGAATTAAAGCCGCGGCCCTTCCGCCAGAGGCATCAAGTCACTGTTGATGCCTCGGAGCTGATCATGGCTTCAGAGCGCCCTGCACACTCGTGTAGACTGCATAGAGCGATGTCGAGCCGCAGATGTAAAGTCTATTCCGTTGCTGACCGCCGAAGCAGAGGTTGGCGACCGTTTCCGGTATATGGATCTTGCCGAGCAGATCGCCGTCCTTCGTGTAGCTGCGGACGCCATCCTCTTTCGGATCGCCCCAACCCACGGAGCACCAAACACGCCCCTCGGTGTCACAGCGTAACCCGTCGGTAATGCTGGGCTTGGGCATGTCCGCAAAGACTTTGTTGTTCCCGAGCTTTCCCGCCTCTACATTCAGATCGAATACGCGGATATGCGACGGGTTATCCGGCCCGTCCGTAAATCCGGTATCGATGACATAGAGCTTCTTCTCGTCAGGCGAGAAGGCAATGCCGTTGGGCTCCACGAAGTCATCGGCGACAACCCTGATGTCACCAGATTTTGGATCTGCCCGGTAGACGTTGTGCTTTTCCTGCTCAGGCTCGGCTTTGACGCCCTCATAATAGCCGCCGATGCCGTAGACGGGATCGGTGAACCAGATCGAACCATCGGAAGCGACAACCACGTCGTTGGGCGAGTTCAGCTTCTTGCCGTTGTACTTGTCGGCGATGATGGTGATCGAGCCGTCGAGTTCGGTCCGGGTCACCCGCCGGCCGCTATGTTCGCAAGTGATCAGGCGTCCTTCCCGATCAATGGTGTTGCCGTTCGAGTTCATCGACGGCTGGCGGTATACGCTCAAGTGACCGTCATCCTCCGAGAAGCGCATGATGCGGTTGTTGGGAATGTCGCTGAACAACACGTAGCGGCCGGCCGGGAAGTAGACCGGGCCCTCGGCCCAGCGCATCCCGGTCGCGACGCGCTCAACCGCCATGGTGCCGGCGAATGCCGGGAAACCGGCGGGCCCGAACGAAAGCTTGGGGTGGGCAGACTCCAGGTGAGAATCCGGATAACGACTTCCCGTTAGCGGTCCCAAGGGCAGCGGATCGGTCGACTGGGTTGGTGAGCCCAATTGGCCGAACGGCGCGACGGTCGCCGCAGAGGCCGCTGTCATGGTCGCGGCCGCCGCGGCAGCCGCCGTTGTTGCCAAAAATGTGCGTCTGTTCATTGTTACCTCCCTAGAAGTTGTCTGGAATCTGGTAAACGCTGATCAAGGACTCCGAATTCCCCACTGGCTTCGTATTCAAACTCGGGGGACTGTCGTTCGGATGTTGGCAACCGTAGCACGAACAGAACTCGCTGAAGAGCCTCTCTCCACTTGCTACGTTGCCGACGATACCTTGGCCACCCTTGCTCGCTGCGAAATACCCCACGCGCATCGTTTGCTCACCCACGCTCGGTACCCCCTTCAACTTAAGCTGCGAAGGTCGGAGCGAGTTTATTGAATAGCACGCTCAGCGCTGTCGTTGCACGCCATCCATGAACTGCGTCCGCACCCTTAGAGTGCCACCGAGGGTCGGACGCCGACCACAAGCGGGGGCGGCACGGAGCGGAACTATCGCGGCGATTGCAGCACGATTCCGTAGCGCCATTCGCTCGACCGTCCCATCGGCACGCAACCGCTCGATAGCCGCCTCGATGGCATCGCGGAGCTTCTCGTCCGGTCGGACCATGCCAACGGCGACATTCCAGTTGAGGTTCGCCTCGCTCTCGTCGGGACCCAAAATGCGGACCGCCTTATCGGGATGCGTCAGATTGAAATAGGCGGCAATGGTTGGCGTGACAGCCGCCGCGTCGATCTCATGATTGGCCAGGGCTTCGAGGCTATCGACCTCGAACCCGAAGGTCGACGTCGGCACATGACGCTGACTGATGATCATCGCCGCCATGGATCCGACCTGGACTCCGACCTTGGTATGCTCGTCAAGGCTCTTGAACGACGTGAGTTTGCTGTCCGAAGGCACGGCGAGCGCGACACCGGTGTAATAGTAGGGTTTTGATATCCTCAGGTTGGTTTCGCTTTGCGCCTCGCGATCCGCAATGACATCCATAACGATGTCGCAGTCGGCGCTGCGGATCTGGTACACGGTGATAATCCAGCCCAGCCTCAGTGAGACACCAAGCTCGCGCGCCAGGGCCTGCCCCAGTTCCACCTGGAACCCGGGAGGGTCGCCGGCCTTGCTGGCGAATGGAAGCGAGTTGGGGTGGGCACACAGCCCGAGAGCCCCGAGAGAACGGATCGTGTCGAGCGAACGCGCCTGCGCCGGGCCCATCAGGCCGACGACGATGCCGACCAGGAGCTGAAGAATTGTCTTCATTCCATGTTCTCCGTGCGAACGGATTTGATCTCGCTTGCTCATCTCGGCTTCAATGCCCGGATGTATTTGATGATCTCGTCGATTTGTGCGTCGTCGCTGAAGGTTTCGCCGAACGCCGGCATCGCGCCCTGCTTGCCGGTCTTGACGCGGTTGCGGATATACTCGTCGCTTCTTTGCGAATCCATGAGCTGCGGCCCCCTGCCGGCGGCGCCGCCGCCTCGGCATGACAAAAGCCGCAGGTCGATGCGAACAGCTGCTGGACATCGAATACTTCGTTGTTTGGCGCATTGGCCGCAGGCTGTTGCGCCAAAACCGGCGCGGCGCATCTCAACGAGGCGGCCAGCACGGCCGGCGGCAATGCCTTCAGGTTTAAGCCCAATTTGACGATGTCCATGTCTGGTTTCGCTGAAGATCAGCTTATTTGAACGCTCCAGGGAGCGCGGCTTGCGCCCGCTCCCCGGCCGATGGTCAGCCTATTTCAAGCTGTAGACGATGAGCGCGCCGTCATCCCTCGGCATGCTCTTGAAGACCCCGCCGAAGTTCGCGGCGTAATCGTCCGACAGCATGCCGCCAAAGCCGGCGGTCATGGCGACATATTGCTTGCCGCCGACGGAGTAGCTGACGATGCCACCCTGGTGCCCGGTGCCGTTGTTGTGGTTCCACAGCTCGGTACCGTTCTCGGCATCGTAGGCGTGAACGACGCCGCGGGCGTCGGGCACGAACACAAGATTGCCCGCGGTCGACAGCACGCTCGCAATCGGCGGTTCGGGATAGCGAACCTCCCACTTCTTGGCCCCGGTCACCGGGTCGCGCGCGTCGAGATGGCCATAGATCTCGCCGCCGGGAGGAGGCGCCATCTTGAAATCGGCGCCGATGTTGAGCTGGACCTGTGGGGTGGTCACCGGCGTCGTCTTCTGGACCTCGAGCGTCATGCACCACTCCTGGCCGATCTTGTAGTAGAGACCCGTCTTCGGGTTATATGAACCGGCGTTCCAGCTGATGCCGCCACCAATGTATGGGCACAGCGGTGGCGCCTCAACTTTCCCGGCTGTGAAGTCACGGCGACCGATCAGCTCGCCGGTCTTGGGGTCGATATCCTTGACGAAATTGATATTCTGAACGAGCCGCCAGACGTTCTTTAAACCGAGATTGCGGTCGTAGACGAAGACGAAGCCGCTCTTGTTGGGATGCACCACCAGCTTCTGGCCGTCACGATCGAGCATCAAAAACTCGCCGACCGCGCTGTCGAAGTCCCAAGCGTCGTGCGGCAGCTCCTGATGGTAGAATTTCAACTTGCCGGTATCGGCATCAAGACCGATCACTGAAGTCGTATAGAGATTGTCTCCAGGGCGAGCCCCTTGCGTCTTGTAGTCGCTGCCCGACCAATCGTAGAGCGGCGCAGGGTTGGCGGTGCCCCACAAGATGGTGTTGGTCTCGGAGTTGTAGGTGCCCGGCATCCAGCCGCCACCGCCGCCAGTGCGCCAGGAATCATTGCCCCAGGTCTTCATGGCGTCGTCGGTGCCGGCGACAGTCAGGAACTCCCATTTCTTCTTGCCGGTTGTGGCGTCAACACCGAAGATCGGGCCGCGGCCCGGCCATTCGCCGCCCTGCGAGCCAATTATCACGGTGCCCTTGGCGTAAAGGGGCGCACCGGTGAATCCGACCGTCAGCTTCTGGGAATCGACCAGCTTGGTGTCCCAGAGCAGCTTTCCGCTCTTCATGTCGAGCGCGATGAGCCGACCGTCCACCGTGCCGACGTAGACTTTGCCCTCGCCGAGCGCGACGCCGCGATTGTAGGGCGAGTGGGTCTGCCGGGCAACCAATGCGTCGTCCAATTCCGGGAAATAGGACCAGATCACCTCGCCGGTGGCGCCGTTCAGCGCAAAGACCCGGCTGTAAGAGCCCGTGTAGTAGAGCACGCCATCGGCCACGAGCGGCGTCGACTGCAGACCGCGGGTGGACCGTCCCGGGATGTGGATCCAGGCAACGCCCAGATTGGCGACGTTGCTTGTGTTGATCTGGGCGAGCGGACTGAAGTTATAGGATTTGTAGGAGCCATGGTTGGTCAGCCAGTCATTCTGGCCGCCAGCCTCGATGCGTGCGGTATCTACCGTTTGAGCGAATGTTGACGATGCAGCGAGTGTCACACCGATGGCAAGCGCAACGGATGTGACGAGATGTTTCGGTTGCTTCTTCATAGGCGCTTTCCTCCAATATCTCTTGTTTTGTGGTTACTGCAGTGCAGCGGTCGCTTCACCTGTTCGTTCGGTGATATTTTTTTTGTGCGCCGCGTGAGGGAATTTCGACAGGCCGAGTAACAGTCACAGCCTAATCCTATTTGTTTGTCCGCGCTATGATATCCATCAAGGATGCGAAGCGTAGACCCGGCGACTGTGCACGGAAGGCGACTGAGCTTACCCCAGGAGATCTGCTCTGTGTCGCTTCGGCGACTGAGGGCGCCGTAAGGCGCTCTGACCGCAGGGCAGAAGTCAGCAGAGGGCGTAGTAGGTCATGTCGTCGGCGAGGCTAGTGAGGCACTCCGTCGCCGAAAGGTGGAGTCAACAGATAGGCCGAACCGGAAACGATGGCTGAAGGCCCGAACGAGAGGGGAGCAAGTAGGACATGAACCTCGAAAGCGACAAGCGGCTGATCCAGTTGAGACTGGACTTCTCATCGGCGCCGACGGGTGAAGCCCGGCAGGCGAGACGGGAAGACATCGAATCGCTCTCGGTGGTGAGTGAGCCCGAACGCCCAACTAACACGCTCTGTTTGGAGCGTGTTAGCGCAACCTCTCGAACCGCCGTATACGGACCCGTACGTACGGTGGTGTGGGAGAGGCTCCCCCCTATCCCGATCTATGGCACATTTCCAACGTGCCGACCGACCCTGACGATGTCCGTTTCTCGGGGAAGATCGGAAGTATTTGGCGCACGGTCAAAACGACGCTTTGACCCGAATGTATGGTCCGGCCGCGCGTTGCAAGAGGTTTTCGTCGATCTGTCGGTTTGCGGTCTTGCATCAATGTATCCGGCCTCTGATTGGAGCTTTTGCTCCGGGCCATCATGGATATCAGCGCGCGTGCGTTCTCATTAGCGGACAGGCCTCAACGGGGCCATTGGGGTCACCAGTGTTCGCATGCGCCGGGAAGACCGATCCTCCATCTCTTCTTATTCCTCTCGCAGACCTCGGCTGGAAACTGTTGATAGGGTTACGTCATCGCTTGCTCCTCATTTCGCCCAGTTCCTTTGTTCGTGCCTAGCGGCCGTTCCTTCGTCCCGACCTGCGGGTGCAGAGATGCGCCGCGCGCAGGGCCCGTCAAGGTTGGCCGTCGCGCTTGCCTTGCCTCTCGCGCCAGCGTTGCCAGGCCACGCCTTGACGGGTCCGAGCACGGCGCGAGGATTAAGCGGGTCGGTACGCTTACGCTTCATTGGTCTTGACGCACTCGAAGCCGCGCCCTTTGTGAAGAACCGCCCAGGCGATGCGGGCAAGCTTGTTGGCGAGCGCGATCGCCAGCACGTTGGGGTGCAACCGCTTCTTGGCGGCTTCGATCCAGGATTTGAGCCCATAACGTTCCAAGTGCTTGATCCTGGCCAGCACAACCCGTGCCGCCTGCACAAACAGAACGCGCAGGTAGCGATTGCCGCGCCGCGAGATTTTGCCGAGGATCGTGCGGTCTCCCGTCGAGATCTGCTTGGGCACCAGTCCAAGCCAGGCGCCGAAGTCGCGGCCTTTGGAGAATACGTCGCCAGTGCCGATCGCGGCCACCATGGCGCTCGAAATGATCGGCCCGATGCCAGGCACCGTCATCAGGCGCAAACATGCCTGATCTAGACGGGCCAGTGCTTCGATCTCGCCGGATAGGCCATCGATGCGCTGATCCAGGTGGCGCCAGTCGCCTGCCAACTCCTCGATGACACGCAACATGCGTGGCGACAGGGCATCGGTGCGCGTCGCAAGGATGGTGGGTAGTTCCATGCGCAGGAAGCCGATACCCTGGCGCACCGCGATCCCGCGTTCCAGCATGAAGGCGCGAATCTGGTTGGTGATGCCGGTGCGTTGCGACACCAGCCGCTCGCGCACCCGATGCAGCGCCTGCAGATCGAGTTGCTCCGCGGTCTTGGTCGCCACAAACTTCATCGTCGGGCGCTGCACGGCTTCGGCAATCGCTTCGGCGTCATTGAAGTCGTTCTTCTGTCCCTTGCTATAGGGGCGGACATATTTGGCCGGCATCAACCTGGCATCGTGACCAAGCGATGCTAGATTGCGGCTCAGGTGATGGGCGCCGACGCAAGCTTCCATGCCGATCAGGCAAGGCGGTACATTGGCGAGCCGGGCTTCCACTTGGCCACGCGACCACTTTTGCCGCAGCACGATGGCGCCGCGCGCATCGTGGCCCACGACGTGGAACGAGTTCTTGCCGATATCGATGCCGATCACGGCGATCGCGGTATTGGATGTCTGAGACATGGCGCGCTCCTTGTCTTTGGTGCCCCTTGCCAGCTTAGCTTGTTGGCGGGGCGGGAGCACGGCCGGACCATCCCATTCTGATGTCCCCAGTCAAGCACACAGCGCACGATTTTCCCGTCTCCACGAGGACTTATCGTGAAGTTCTTGCACTGATGGATCGTGCAGAGGAGAGGGCGGGAGCCGAAGACGTCGGTGAACAGGCTCTGATGCGCGGGTTGGATACCGCATTTCCGTTTTTTCGTCTGGGGCTGTCCTGGTCTAGCGTCGGGCGTCGATCAGACGATCGGCCACATAATGGGTTTCAGGAATTCCCCTGCCGTGGTCCCGCCCTCACTTCTACACGATTGATGTCTGCGACTATCCCCCTGATCCTGTTTGCAACGGAGGGGCTGTGGGCTGGTCGAGCGCACCACACGACTCGAGCGGTCCACAGCCCCCTAACGACGCTACGCCTGTCGAGGTGCCATGAGCTCGCGGTTGATCGCCCAAATGAAGGCGGATAGCTCGCGGGCAATCGCCGTGGCGATTACGGTCCGCCGCTTGCCCTTCCGCACGAGTGAACGGAAGCGCCCGCACAATCTGGTTTGCGCTTTCCACGCAATCTCGCGCACGCGTCTCGGTGCGGCCTCCACCTTTGACTGCTTGTCTCGGCTCACGCGCGGCGGATATCGATAGCTCCAGGCCGCCTCCACAAGAATGCGTCGCGCCCGCCCATTACCGGCCTTGGTGATGCCGCCGCGCTTGACCTTGTCACCAGTCGAACTTTCTGAGGGCACGAGACCCAGATAGCCCATCAGCTCGCGCGGATTTTGAAAGCGGGACAGATCACCGATCTCAGCCAGCACCCCCACAGCCGCAATGAGATCAATCCCACGCACCGCCTGCAGGGCCACGACAACCTCGGCGAGTGACCACTCGGGCACCGCCTCGCGGATAGCATTTTCCAAACGCTCGACGCGCTCGCTTTCCTGGCGTATCCCCCGTGGACCTATCGCGTTTTCCCGGCTGCGCGCCGGTGACGTTGTCAGATTCGTGCGGTACCAAGCACCTCGCATGCATGTGAAGCGAGCCAAGACTTTGACCACCGCGCCGCGATCGTTCTTTCAGTACCTGCGTCTCCGTGGCGAAATTACAGCCGATCTGGCTGCCGCCGTTCCAGCAGTGGCCAACTGGTCGATGTCAGCGATCCCCCGCGGGATTACGCCAGCTGCCGTGCGTAAGTTGCTTGACAGCCTAGATCGGCGCACGGCGACTGGTCGCCGCGATTATGCGATTCTGCTCTTGCTCGCGCGATTGGGGTTGCGTTCGGGGGAAGTCGTATCCCTCGAACTCGATGATATTGATTGGACTGCCGGACAACTTAGTGTGCGCGGCAAGGGCGGTCACCGTAGCGAACTGCCGTTATCCGCTGACGTTGGCAAAGCAATCGCAGCATATCTGCAGCGAGGGCGACCACGCAGTACCAGCCGCCGCGTGTTCTTGCGTACCAAGGCTCCGATCGACGGCTTTCGGGGATCGAGCAGTCTTGGCTGTGTCGTTCGGCGCTCGCTCAAACGGGCCGGCGTAGATGCTCCCACCACAGGGGCACATCAGTTCCGCCATGGCTTGGCCACCGAGATGCTGCGCCAAGGTGCCTCTCTCGACGAGATCGGCGAAGTGCTAGGGCATCACCATCCCCAGACCACCACGATCTACGCAAAAGTCGCTCTCAAAGCGTTGCGCACATTGGCGCTGCCGTGGCCGGGAGATGCGCGATGAACAAGCTTCGAGAAGCGGTCCACGAGTACCTAAACCTGCGGCGCGGTTTGGGGTTCAAGATGCAGGAGGCGGGTAAGGGATTACTCGACTTCGCCACATTCATGGAACAGAACCGCGCCACCCTGTGTGTACCGAAAACTCAAGCTCGGGCGTAGTGGTGATGAAGTCCGCCAAGGATGGCGTGTGATCTGATGCTTCCGATTCGCTAAATTTGGCGAGTGACCGGCGCATCCTTGTTGAGGGATCGATGGGTTCTGACGCTATTATAATAGTCGGCGTAGGATTTCAGGACCCAACGCAAATGCATCTCGCCCAAGACAATGATGTCGTCCACGCATTCACGCCGGATCGATCCGATCAGCCGTTCGACAAACCCATTCTGCCAAGGCGACGCTGGTGCGGTAGGCTTGTCCCGGATGCCCATGGCGCGCAATCGGCGTGTGACGACCGCACCATAGATGCGATCCCGGTCGCGGATCATGTAGCGCGGAGCTTCATTTCACGGGAATGCTTCTGTGATCTGGCGCGCAAGCCATTCTGCTGTCGGGTTTGCCGTGACGTTGATCCACACGAGATCTCTGCGGCCGAGCCGGACGATGACGAAGGCATAGAGCAGGTCGAAACCGATCGTCGGAACAACGAACAGGTCCGTGGCGGCAATGTCGGGCGCGTGGTTATGCAAGAAGGTTCGCCATCCCTGGCTGGGCGGTGCTCGTCGTTTGACCATGCACTTGGCGACGCTCGACTGCGCGACTTCAAACCCGAGCTTAAGCAGTTCGCCGTGGATACGTGGCGCACCCCAAAGCGGATTTTCAACGCTCATCCGGCGGATCAATCCGCGCAGCTCCGTGTCGATCTGCGGTCGCCCTCCCCGTGGGCGCGACTTCCAACGCCAGTAGCAGCGAAAGCCGGCTCTGTGCCAACGCACGAGGGTCTCGGGCCGGATGATGGTGAGAACCTGCAGGATTGATGGAAACCAGCTATACAGCTGGATCAAGAACAAGCGATCATGGTTTGTGAACCGGACGCGACCATGCAGCTTGCGCCTCAAGACAATCAACTGATGTCGCAGCACCGCGTTCTCAGCTTCAAGCCGCAACTTCGACTTGAATGGCGCGGCCCCCAGAACGAAACAGAGCAGCCCGATCATTCCGCCAGCTTAGGCGATTCCATCACGCCATCAACTCGGATAAGGTTTTCGGTACACACACCGGGTTCGATCTGCACTGCGTGGACGATCCGGCAGTTCTTGGTCGGGCCGAGGCAAACTAAAGGGCCGGCAATAGCTGGGACTTTCGCGACCAGCCGTCGAGGATCAATCGGGCGGCGCGTTTGGCGTCGCGCGCAGCATTCTTGTTGCCTTCCCCAGCTGAAACGATCGAACCCTTCATCAGCATATGCCAAGCCTGCGCGAATTTTTCGGGATCGCGGAGGTGCGCCTCTTTGGCCAGTCCGTGGATGAAAGCGCGAATCTTGCCGAGATGGATCGCAGCGGCGCGGCGCACAGGGCTCTCGATATCGGATTCGAGGAGCACGTTGATAAACGAGCAGCCCTCGAACGTTTTCTTGCGAAACCAGCCGTCGAACACATCGAAGATCGCCAGCAATCTTCCGTCAGGCGTCGAGGCGCGGCGCTTGACCTCGGCCTCGAGCCAGCCGCGGGTCCACAACGCTTCACGCCGATCTAGGAAGGCAATCGCCAGATCGACCTTGGAATCAAAATTGCCGTAAAGGCTGGCCTTTGCGCACCCCGATTTGGCAAGAATGGTATCGATGCCGACCTTGCTGATGCCGTTACGGGCAAAAAGATCATAGGCAGCGCCTAGCAAGCGCTCGCGCGGTTTGACCGAATCTTTTGCTGCCATCTTTGTCAATGCCAATTCCCGATACCATGCTAAGCGGCGCAATGCGCCGTTTTTCCACTCGCGCCGGCTTTTGGCCGGTTCGGGGAACCTCCTAGGGCTTATCATGCGTCGCCCTCTTATCGCAACGTGGCAGAAAATCCTGTTGCTCGTGGCGCTTTGGCTGCTCGACAAACCCGCACTTAGACCCTTGGGAGATACTTGACCCCAGCGCAGAAGCGGAATCCTATAGACGGACCGGTCTGTCTATATTGGTACGACAGTCAGCCTAAAAATCAGAAACAATCGCACAGGAGGAAACCATGCCAATTCCCACCGAGCCTGTTGGATCGTTGCCGCGGCCGATGAAGCTACAGGAAGCCATCAAGGCTTACGACGAGGGCAAGATCAAGCATGAGGATCTGGTTCGCGAGCAGGATGCCGCGTGCCTTGACTCGATCAAGCGTATGGAGGCGACGGGCTCGCCGATCGTCTCCGACGGCGAACAGCGAGTATCGAGCTTCGCCACCTATCCGCTCGCTGATACCCTGGCGGGAACTGGCGTCGCCGATCACCTCGCGCTCGACGGCCAGTATTTCGCTATCTTCACCGATGGCCATCACCGGCAATTGCCGCGCTTGACCGGTGGACCGTTTAAATACCGGACCTACGCGTCCCAATATGTCGAGAAGGCAATGAAGATGGCGACCAAACCGTTGAAGCAGGCGGTCATCGCACCGTCAATGCTGTCGTTGCTTTATTCACTCGACAAGGAAGTGCCGGGCTACACGCGCGAGCAGTTCCTATCCGACCTCGTCAATGAATGTGAAAAGGACATCCGCCAGGCGTTCAAGGCAGGCGCGAAGCGAGTGTCGATCGACTTCACAGAAGGACGGCTTGCCTGTCGCAATGATCCCAACAACCCGTGGACTGGGCGGAAGATGCTGCCAGGCTTCATCGCACTTAACAACCGAGTGCTCGACCGCTTTACACCGGAGGAGCGCAAGAACATTGGCATCCATACCTGTCCCGGCGGCGACTGCGATGCAACCCATAGCGCGGACGTTGATTACGCCGACCTGCTACCTAGCCTGTTCGAGATGAATGCGGGGTACTTCTTGATGCAGCTCGCGAGCGAGCCGGACAAGGAGCGCATCTATAAGCTGATCGGCGAGAACATCCGGAAAGACGCGAAGGGCGTGAAGCAGGTCGCCTTCATTGGCGTCATCAACCCTCAAAACCCGCGGGTAGAGACTGCTGAGGAAGTCTGTAACGATCTTTTGACCGCAGCGAAATACATTCCGAAGGATCAACTCGGTGCGACTGACGATTGCGGCTTCTCGCCATTCTCCATCGACGTTAAACCCAAGCACGGCTCGCCGGACGTCGCTCGCGATATCGCCTTCCAGAAGATCACAAATCGCCTAAAAGGTGCGGAAATGGCATCGCGGAAGCTTGGTCTCGCGGCAGCCGCATAGGGACGGACCTGCGCCTTAGTCAGCGGCATCAATCGCGCAAACGGGATGGAGCGGTCGTGTTCCGTCCCGTTTTGTTGGACGTTACTCCGAAGCCCGCCATAAGTGATCTGTCCCCAAAAGTTGTCCCGCCGACATGTGCAGCTTTCCCGAAGACCCAGAAATACTTCGCTTTGCATCACCAAACGATCGGTGCCGACGGATGCTCGCCGGAGTGCGCACTGAACGCGCCAGATCAGGGCGTGACATAGTGCTCGATGAGCTATTGACGGCAGGCGCGGCGGGTACCGTGTTGGTACCATCTCGAAATTTTAGACGCCCCCAGCTCCGACGAGATGAGCGGCCGTGATACGTATTCCATGTGTTGTTTTGACGTCGCGACCGGTTGAATGGGCGAGGCAAGAGACACGACGATGGCGAAAGTGGAATCCGCCGTCGCCACAAACGTGAGCTCCGCCCTTTAATTCGTATCCGCAGCCTTTGGTGGCAAGGATGCATAAGGGATGGCTGTAGCACTCATACTGCTTTTGGTAGCGGTCGCCTCGGTGCTGTTTCACCTCTTCAGCCCGTGGTGGTGGACGCCGATTGCCTCAAACTGGAGCTACATCGACAACACGATCACCCTGACGTTCTGGATCACCGGGGCGGTTTTCTCCGCGGTCGTCGTGTTCATGGCCTATTGTGTCTTCCGCTTTCGTCACACGGAGGGAAGGCAGGCAGCCTACAATCCCGAAAACAAGAAGCTCGAATGGTGGCTCAGCATCGGAACTGCAATCGGCGTCGCAGCGATGTTGGCACCCGGGCTGGTTGTCTGGCACCAGTTCGTCACGGTTCCGGCCGATGCGACCGATGTCGAGGTCGTGGGACAGCAGTGGCAATGGAGCTATCGGCTTCCCGGAAAGGACGGCCGGCTTGGGACCACCAATGCCCGCAATATCAGTTCCGAGAATCCTCTGGGGATGAATCGCGACGATCCCGCCGGACAAGACGACATCGTCATTGAGAACGACGACTTGCACCTGCCGGTTGGGAAACCGGTGAAGGTGCTGCTCCGCTCAATTGATGTCATACACGATTTCTATGTGCCCGAGTTCCGGGCGAAGATGGATATGATACCGGGCTCGGTTACAGTTACTGGTTCACGCCCACCCGCATCGGAACATTCGAGGTTCTCTGCGCGGAACTCTGCGGCGCCGCGCATGCGCAGATGCGGAGCAAAGTCATCGTCGAGGAAGAGAAGGACTATCACGCGTGGCTCGAGAAGCAGCGGACGTTCGCCGAGCTGTCGGGCCAGCGCGACGTTGCGAAGGCGGCCTATAAGACAGAGAGCGAATGAAAATACCGAACATGACCGGCGATCCACCATCCACCCGACGCCGCGCACGTTGCGGACCGCAGCGGCTCCAAGCTTCTTGCGGATAGTGTGGATCAGTAACTCGACTGTGTCGCTCTCCACCTCCTCATTCCGTCCGTGGATCTGCTGTTCGAGCTCGTTGCGCGACAAAATCGTACCGGACTTGTCAGCAGCGCTCGAAGCAGCGCGAACTCGCATGCTGTGAGCAGCACTGTTTGGCCCGATAGCGAAGCTTCCCGCCTGGCCAGGTCGAGACTTAGCATTCCGTTGGTGAGCGCTGCCGACAAGCCGCTATCTTCGCGCCGAAGCAAGGCACGCATCCGCGCCAGCAACTCCCGGATCTCGAATGGCTTCACCTGTGTGAGATCTCTGCGGCCGAGCCGGACGATGACGAAGGCATAGAGCAGGTCGAAACCGATCGTCGGAACAACGAACAGGTCCATGGCGGCAGTGTCGGGCGCGCGGTTATGCAAGAAGGTTCGCCATCCCTGGCTGGGCGGCCCCCGCCGTTTGACCATGTACTTGGCGACGCTCGACTGCGCGACTTCAAACCCGAGCTTGAGCAGTTCGCCGTGGATGCGTGGCGCGCCCCAAAGCGGATCTTCAACGCTCATCCGACAGATCAATCCGCGCAGCTCCGTGTCGATCTGCGGTCGCCCTCCCCGTGGGCGCGACTTCCAACGCCAGTAGCAGCGAAAGCCGGCTCTGTGCCAACGCACGAGGGTCTCGGGCCGGATGATTGTGAGAACCTTCAGGATTGATGGAAACCAGCGATACAGCTGGATCAAGAACAAGCGATCATGGTTCGTGAACCGGACGCGACCATGCAGCTTGCGCCTCAAGACAATCAACTGATGTCGCAGCACCGCGTTCTCAGCTTCAAGCCGCAACTTCGACTTGAATGGCGCGGCCAGGACGGCCAGAACGAAACAGAGCAGCCCGATCATTCCGCCAGCTTAGGCGATTCCATCACGGCATCAACTCGGATAAGGTTTTCGGTACACACAGCGATCAAAAAGCTCTTGATGCCGTAACCCGCCATGAAGGCGAGCGCGGACTTCGAAAAAATCCAACCGCCCGAGCGCCGGAAACTCGTCAAGCATCAGCAGCAGACGATGCCGCCGGTCTTTGGCGTTCAATTCCTCCGTGAGCCGCCGCCCGATCTGGTTGAGGATCAACCTGATCAGCGGCTTGGTGCGATTGATGTCTGAGGGCGGCACCACGAGGTAGAGGCTGACTGGCGCTCGCGCCGCGATGAGATCGGCAATGCGCCAGTCGCAGCGGTCCGTTACCTTCGCGACCACGGGATCGCTGTAGAGCCCGAGAAACGACATCGCGGTGGAGAGCACGCCCGAGCGTTCGTTGTCGGATTTGTTCAGGAGCTCGCGGGCGGCGGAGGCGACGACGGGGTGAACGCCGCCCTCGCCGAGGTGCGGTGTCGACATCATGGCGCGCAGCGTCGCTTCGACCGGGCGCTTCGGATCGGACAGGAAGTTAGCGACGCCGGCGAGCGTCTTGTCCGGTTCGGCATAGAGGACATGCAGGATCGCACCGACGAGGAGGCTGTGGCTGGTTTTCTCCCAATGATTGCGGCGGTCGAGCGCCCCTTCCGGGTCAACCCGGATGTCGGCGATGTTTTGGACGTCGCGCACTTCCTTGTCGCCGCGACGCACCTCCAGGAGCGGATTGTAAGCGGCTGATAGCGCGTCGGTCGGATCGAATTTGAGCACGCGGCCGAATCGCGACCGAAAACCTGCAGTCAGCGTCCAGTTCTCTCCCTTGATGTCGTGAACGATGCAGCTTCCGGGCCAGGTCAGCGGCGTCGGGACCACCAGGCCGACGCCTTTGCCCGATCTTGTCGGCGCAAAGCATAAAACGTGTTCCGGTCCGTCATGGCGCAGATAATGCGCGCCATGGCAGCCGAGGATGACACCGTCCGGACCGAGCAATCCGGCTTTGCGGATTTCCTCATTGGTGGCCCAGCGCGCCGAACCGTAGGTCTCGACGTTCTTCGCCTCGCGTGCCCTTAAGATCGATAAGGTGATGGCGACCGCGATGGCGATGAATCCCCCCGATGCAGCGATATAGGCGCCTTCAATGAACACCGAGGGCGCATACGCGTCGTAGGCATACCACCACCAAAAGAAGGCCGGCGGGCAATAGACGGGCATGCCATGCGCCAGCTCGAACCAGGGCTGCCCGAGCTGCGGCTGAAAACCGGCCGTCCATTGCGTCGCGGTCCAGGTTGTCGCCAGCACAACGGCCAAGACGAGGGTGATCTGGCCCCAGAGAATGCGGTTTCCGGACATGAACGCTCCGATCGGCTGTTGATGCAGAGCCGATCAGAGAATAAGCCGCCTGACGAAAGGCAATCCAAAACCATCGGGATCGCGCTGCCGGATACCACAGCGCGGAAATCGGCGGGGTTCTGGAATTTTCGCAATCAGGATCGAGAGCGGCGCGCTCGTTCGACGGATTGCTCCAACAGCCGGCGGTAGCCGCGCTTGGTCATCCATTGCGCGCGCGCCAAGTGACTTTCGAAGCAGCGCCGGGTTCGTGCTTCCTCGCAATCGGGATCGCGATGCAGGACGATGCGGACCACCTCGGTCCAATCAGCGCCGTCCCTCTCGGCGTCGAGCAGGCGCAGATATGTCACGAAATGCGCCTCGTCATACAGGGTGATGTCGGGACCGTCGGGCGCTTCGTCATCGACATCCGGATCAAGTTCAGGCTTTACGCGCACGGCGCACCCTCCTTTCCCGATGGATATTCGCCAGTATCCCAAACTGGGATAATCCCAACTCAGGATTACCGGAATGGCTCCTTTTCTTCAATGGGGCCTCGTTCCGAATGCCGAAATCCTTGCGCACGCCACGTCAGGAGCGGCTCCAATCCCTGCTCGCGGACGCCCGCAAGGCGAAAGGGATGACGCAGGCCGACGTGGCAAGGGCGTTGGGCAAACCACAATCCTTTGTCGCCAAATATGAGAACGGAGAGCGACGAATTGACGTTATCGAGTTTGTCGATATTGCCGCGGCATTGGGAGTTGTTCCCGGGGACATATTGGCGCAGGTCGAGTTCGACGGGCCATTTCGCCAAGCGAACGGCTCACCGGTCACGCAAAGCATAACCTTTGAACGATCATTCCGGTTCAGGTTCCTATCTCGCCATGGATCTCAAGGAGATCATGGCGATGAACCTGCGTCGGAAGCGCCACGATCAGCACATGACGCAGGAGGAACTGGCCGAGCGCGCGCGCTATGTCGGCGCGATCGAGCGCGGCGATGTGTCGGCGAGCGTCACGGTGCTCGGACAGATTGCGGAAGCGCTAGGGGTCGAGCCGGGTGATCTGCTGCGGCGATCCTCCCGAAAAGGCTGAGCCGCCGCGTTAAGGGCCGATCAAGGCCCGGACATCCTTCAACAGCACGAACAGATGCATGGGATCGCTGGGCGACGCGATGAAGTCGAAGCGTTTGTAGAAGGCCCGCGCCTCATCATCCTTGGCGTGGACGGCGAAGGCCCGAAGGCCGGCGATCTCGGCCGCCGCGAGCGTCCGGGCGAGCGCATCCTTCAAAAGACCGGACCCGATCCGTTTTCCCGCCCAGGCGCTGGCGACCGCGAGGCGCGCGAGGATCATCAGGGGAATCGGATGCCGGGCGACGCCCTTGCGCAACCGCTCCGGTGCATCCTCATAGTTCACGTCCCCGAACACCAACGTGTAGAAGCCGACAAGCTCGTCCTCCGAGAAAGCCAGATAAGTCTGCGAGCTGTTGGAAAGCTGGCTTTGCAGAGCGAAGCGGATCAGGAAGCGGTTCAACGGTTCCTTGCCGCAATCGAACCCCTCGACGCGATGATCACGCCGCAGCTTCTCGATGCGGAACGCCATCTATTCGGTCGGCGCTTGCTCGAACACGCTGGGTTCGGTCAAAAGCCGCTGGAGCCGCGGCAGCGGCCGGGGCGGCGCATCGAGCGCGGCCAGAAACGCCTTCCAGCGCGCCCCGTCGAGTCCAAAATGCTGACGATCGGGCAGCGCCTCCTGGGCGCGGTCGAGCGCGCTCTCCAGCACGAATTCGCTGACCGAGCGCCGCGAGGCTTGCGCAGCGGCGTTCAGCACCCGCTTCGCCTCCGGCGTCAGGCGCAAATCAAGTTTCTCGGATCTCGTACAGCAATTCTCATTTTGCCCCCGGCGCTAGCAGGAACTCACCATGGGCGAGCTTTGAAGGTTGAATCGTCACCATTGTGGAAGCGGATTTCGCCTTCGAGCGATCCGTCTTTTTGACGTTCCGCCCAACCATCGCCGGAAGCTTGGTCCATTTCGTCGTTGCCTTCCCAGGTGAAGTCAACGCCTGATGGGGTCTTGCGGCAGTGTAAGCCTGCAGTGACACAGCCGAAAGCGAACTCGCCGCCAGCCTTGCCGTCGAATGCAATGTAGGCGGGTCCCATCATGTCGAGGAAGTCGTTGTCCCACAACTCCATCTCGACGATCCGCCATTTGCCCTTCAGAAGTGCTGCCATTGTCACCCGACGCTCTCGGAAGCCTTGGGATTAGGCCTCAGATTGTGGGCCAGGACCGCAAAGGTGAAGACGGCCTGCTGGCCCTGGGTCTCGTTCAAGCGTTTCTCTCGCTTGGAGATTGGCAGCATTTTTCACGACGTTTGGGTGGTTTAGGTGCGGATCGGCTGGTCCAGCGTATCACGGAGGCAACGCGAGCGAGATTTTGAATGTCAGGGTCTCGAACAGTACCTGCCATGAGGGAAACAGGACGAAGACCGTGATTTCACGCAGTTTGGAGAAGAAGCGAACACGCGTGCCAGCGATTTCCAATGCCTCGCGCCAAAGATCTTCGGTGAACTCGGCTACAGTGTGGAACAGGAAGGCGAGGAGGTTGAGGGTCACCAGGACGGCTGAGAGGTTTTGCTTGCCGTGGCCGAAATTGTGCTCGAGGTTATAGCCCTTCGTCTTCAAGACATTAAAGCTCTCGTTTTCGATCTTCCATCGGGCGCGACCGACGTTTACAAGGTCGACAACGTCTTTGGCGTTGACTGGCAGATCGGTGACGAAGGAATTGCGATAGGTGACTTTGCCTTCGGCATCAGTAATTTCGAGTTCCAGCCAATTGACCATCATAGCGTCGTTGCCGTCGCGCAGGGGCACAGCTTCAAGCCAACGATACGTGTAAGTGAAGCGCTTTTTGCCGCGTTTGACAGGGACGACGCGGTTGGGCAGATCGACGCCATAAAGCCATTCCTGTAAGGTCTTGTGGGACGCAGGCTTGCAGACGAACAGGAAATGACCCCCAACAGCCTGCACAGCTTCGCAGATCGTCTGGCGAGAGAAGAGATCATCCCCGAGATAGATTGGGTCGAGGTCAGCGTAACGTGGGCCGTGAGCTGCAAGCCACCGTCGTGCGGCGCGGCTTTCGCAGTCCTGTTTCTCGTTGCCGTCCTGTGGGGAAATGAACTCGGGTGGTAGCGACATGACGCTGTTATGGCGAGGCGCCACAATGGTGGCCGAAAGAAACGAGTGAAAATATTCTGTCTTGCCGCCCGATCGTTCACGTGTGGAGCAGTTGCAGCAGCTGATCTTGTTCGAACAGAAATATTCTGTACCGTCCAAGGCGATGGGAATGTATCCGCCAAGCTGCCGGAAGGGATCAAGCCCGCCGCACTTTTCCATCATGCGGAATGCGGCGTCGAAAACCGGAAAGAAGTGCGCCGGTTCAACCGGGTCCAGCATGGTGCGGATCTGGTTGTCACACGGGATGCCCGTCATCTCGAGCAACGTCTCGCAGTTGGACCGCCCGTGCCCGGCGCCCCGCTCAAGGAGACGTTGATGGGCTAGAAATGATGGGCATTGCATGAAGAAGTTCGAGAAAGCCGCCATGCCGAAGTCGACCATGGCGTATCGCGCGTTGTCCCCCCTGCGCTTCTCCGGCAGACAGGCACACGTCTCGCGCAGCGTGCGAATCAACTCGACCAACGTCCCCACCGGCGGCTTGAATCACGGTGGCGGGGCCGAGAAAACCACTGAGCGCCGAGTTCAAACTGTCGCATCCCGAAACGCCCTAAAAGGCAAAATGAGAACTGCTGGATCTCGTAGCATTAGCCATGATGACATCTCCTGGTGCCCTATCTAGCATGTCTGGCGTCCTTTGTCATGACATTGTCTGGCGCCTGTGGACTTAAAGTTCCAGGCCCCTATTTCGCCCGAGTTGCCAGGACACCGATCCATCCCGAACGACCCCCATCACCTCCCGGCCGAGCCGGTTCTCGATTACGGGCCGCCAAGGCACCAGCGTAAATTCGTGAGCGTTCTCAACCAGCGCGAACTTGCCGCTCGTGAGCTGGACGGTCTATTTGAAGACGCCCTGCACCGTCTCGCCATCGCCGGCGGCCCGAAACGGCAGGGATCGCGAGGCAGCGAGTGCCGTGCCGGCGCGGATGACATCGCGTTGTTCGAGTGTGGCGAGCAGGTTGCGGCGATAGAAAATTCGGCCATCAGCATGGCTGATAGCGTCGCCCTGCTCGATCAGACGCTCGCGGCGACGATCCATGGCCTGCTGCACCTCCTGCCCGAAGCCGGCTGCGACCAGATCGGCGGGACCGCGCCCGACCAGCCGGCGATCGAGCCAGGTCGCGCCGTCAGCTTCGATCTGCTTTTCCAGGTCGAAGGTCGAAAGGACGCGAATGTTGAGCTGGCGATTTCGCCTGGCATCATAGGCCGCGGCCCGGCTCTCAAAATCTTGCGGGAGACGCCAGTGGTCGGCGTCGATCCGCTCGACGATCCCGGCCCGACGCAGCGCCTCGAGCCGGCGGACATGGGCATCGATGAAGCCGTCATGGTCGCCGCTGGGAACGCGGCCGTCGAACCGGGCCTGCTCCAGATGGCGGCTCGGCCGATAGACGCTATCCTCCGCCACACTCGCAATGGCGCGGTCGGCAGGACGCCGGCCTACTTCGGCCGATCCGATCTCGACGATGCTGCCGATACTGATGTCCTCGACTCCAGCCGGATCGATGCCGGGAACGTGGTGGGCGCGGCCATCAACGCCATCGATGATAAGGGTCAGGTTTTCGCCCAGCTCATCAGAAAGGTGCTTGTCGATGACGCGGCCGACGATCGGCGTCGAGGGCGCGCCGTCGTGAATCTGGAAGCTCGCCGGATCGCGCGCGAGGCCCTCCGCCTGCAACGCCCTGTGCATCGTCTTGATGATGTCGCCGCGCTCGCCCAGTTCGAGCAAGGTCGGCTCCAGTTTTTCGCTCAATTGCCAGCGGCCCGGCGCCTGTTCGGTGGCAAGCCCCATTCCCTCCAACTTGCCAAGCCGCGCCAGCCGCAACGCGCGGTCGGAGATGCCGCGCGGATCGGCCGGCGCGTGCCGGAGGTCCACGAGACCCTCGCCGGCCTCGGCGATCAACGCCCGATCGATGCGGGTGAAGCGATCCTGATCGATCTCGGCAGCGAGCTTGCGCTGTTGCTCGATCGCGGTGACAGGACCGAGTTCGAGCGTCACCAGCTCGCTCGCCCGCTCGCGAATACCATGGGCGATGTAGTCGCCGTTGATGACCAGATCCTCGCCCAGCTCATCTCGGCCGTTGATGATGACATGAACGTGGGGATGGCCGGTATTAAAATGGTTCACCGCGACCCAGTCGAGCTTCGTTCCCAAGTCACCTTCAAGTTTGTTCATGAGGTCGCGGGTGAAGCCGGAGAGGTCGCCGAGCTCCGCGCCGTCCTCAGGCGAGACGATGACGCGAAACTGGTGGCGGTCATCCCTGCCGCGATCGAGGAAGGCATCGCCGTCGGTCCGGTCCTGCGTCGCCGAATACAGCCGGCCGCGCTCGCCGTCGCGCGAGGTGCCGTCGCGCTGAATATAACGCAGATGAGCGACGGCTCGTCCGTTCTTTCCGGCGGCACGAACGGAGCGTGACTTGACTATGACGCGCCGGGCGCTCGGTTGACGGTGGCTCCATCCGCGTTCACCCAAGGTGCGGCCGCGAACGAAGGCAGCACCGCGCCCACGTCGCACGCCACGGCCTGCGCCGACCTTGCCGCGCGCTCGGCCGCCCGACCCGCCACTCTTTCTATACGCGGATGCGCCAGGCGGCGCCGCGCCATGCTGGCGGGCGATCTTGCGAACCCTGGTGAAGAAGCTCTTGGTGGCCGCTCCGCCGCGGGCGTCGGAGCGGATGCGGCCGGGCCGCGGCCGAAAGCGATCCTCGTTATCCCGGCTCATCGGCGCTGGCTCCAGCCAATCAACGCAAAAACACAGTAAAACTAGCCGTGGTGCCGCTGAAAGTCCCGCGAATGCTGGCGTTTCGCCAAGGCGCGGCACTGTGCCGCCTTCCGGACGGTGCCGCGCGCCGTCTCCCAACCAGTGTGCAGACCACGATATTTTCGCGCGATGGCCCAAGGTGGTGCCATCCGCTTTAATCTTGCCCTCCGCCCTTCGCACAGTTTCCGCCCTCCCGCCTATCGCTGTCTCAGAATCATCGCTCTAAAGTCTGCACACCGGATCGGTCCCGGCGCTCAGTGCGTGGGACCGCTGGAAATCCTCGCGAAGAACAGCGATGCGCCGCGCAGCATGTCGCGCGAATGCCAATCATGTGGCGGTTCCAGCCCGGAGAGATCGGCAATCGAACGTGCGTGCAATCGACCGTCCGATTGCGGCCGATGTGCGGATGAAGTGCTGTCGGCAACCACAGCGAAGAGTGGCGCACGTATCCATGCGTTGGGACCGGCCGCGACGACCACGCCGCGATTGACCGGATCGCCGCCAATCAACGGCGCAAGTGCTGCGACATAGGCGAGCGTTTCCGCCGGCAACGGGCGGCCTGTCGCAAGATACTCCGCATAGCGGCCGGGGCCGGCGTTGTAGGCCGCGAGAAAGCCCGTCGCGCCGTAGCGATCGTGCATCTCGCGCAAGTAAGCCGTACCCGCCAAAATGTTGTCGCGCGGATCACGGGGATTGCGGCCGAGCCGGTAGCGCAGGCGCAATCCTGCCCAGGTATCGGGCATGATCTGCATCAATCCGATGGCGCCTTTCGGCGATATCGCATGCACGCGACCGCTGCTTTCGACGCGCATCACCGCGCGTATCCAGCTTTCGGGAATGCCAAATCGCCGCGACGCCTCGGTGATATCAGCGGCATAGGGATCGGCGAGATTGGCCGCCGCCATTGGTGCAGATTGCGCCTGCGCGGACGCAGTGGAAACCGCGCTGATGGAACCGCCAGTTATCGCCAGCATGATCGCTGCTATGATCAAGCTTCGGACACGCACCGCGCCCCCGACCGGACGGGAGCAAGCCATCGTGCTCGCCTCCGTCAAGGGCAAGGCGCGGGCGCCGGCCTGCGGCCGCCCATGATCGACGCTGCGCGCGACGGCCCGCGAGATGCCGATCGGGACAAAGGGATTGACCGGCTTTCGATCGAACAAAGGGATTGGACCGGCGGGCCGGGCACACATGGCATCACGCCGTCTCATGGCGGCGCGGCGGACAACTCCACAACAAATCGAACTCCGTTCCCTTGTCGTCGGCCTGGAACAGATTGGCGCGGATCGGCTGCCCGAAGCTGGGATCGTCAAGCCGCAAGGAGATATAATCGCCCGCCTTCTCCCCGCTGCGTTTCCAGCCTGCTCCAACTTCTGGGCCGACCTCAGCGCCATCGTCATCCCCGAGATGGACGCGATAGTCCGGCGCGTTCTCCGCATCTCGCTTGTCGACCGGAACCAGAATCAGTTCCGCATCGAGCGCAAGCGTGCGGATGCGCCCGGAAAAACCTGTCTTCGTCCGCTTGAATGTGCCGATCTGCGTCATGGGAATCCCTTTCTGCTGATGGTTGGTAGGCGGGTTCAGTGTGTCGGCGCACGCCACAGGTGGCGGCCGTCACCTCCCTCATCGGTCCACAGCGGAAGCGCGCGGCCGACGATGGAGTCTTTGGGGATCGGTCCGAAGTAGCGGCTGTCGAGGCTGTCCCAGACGTCCCAGTTCATGAGAAAGATTTCGCTCGCGCCAAGCGTCCGACAGCCCTGCCAGATCGGCAGCTCGCGGCCGCGCCGATCCCGCGCCAGCGCCTCTCCCATCGCGATAGTGTCAACGGTGACATTGCGTCCGATACGGCACACAGTTTGTCCGGGAAGCGCTGCGACGCGCTTCATCAGCGGCACGCCACGCGGCAGGTATTCGCGCTGGCTGAGAAAACTCGCCAGTGGTTCGGGCGCGTCAACGGCGACGAGATCAGTGACGCCAAGATCAGCCGCCGTCCGCAGCGTGTAGAGCCCGATCGGCGCACTTGCCGATGCATTCCAGATCAGCTTCGGCGTGATGGAGACGGACGATCGGCCAGCGATGGCCAATACGACGAAGGACGTCGACATGACATAAGCGAGGCGTGTCATGGCGCGATCCTCTGCCGCTTGAGCCAGGCCGCGTGGCGTTCACGCCTGTAGGCGTGAGGGACCGCGCTCGCGGTCAGCCGGTTGTGGATGTGCCGCCAGTGGTCCGGCGCGACGTCGGCCGGATCGATGCCCAACGCCTCGATGGCATCGATCGCCTGCAACACGCGCTCGACCTTCGCCCAGCCGTATATCCACAACAGAACTCTCCGAAAAAACTGATCGCGAAGATCATGCAATGATGGCCGCAAGGCTTGGCAGCGTGCCATCGTGTTCGACATTCCCAGTGCCGAATGTTGCCCCAGACGGACTATGAATTCGCGCCAACTCTTCTGGTCCTTGTACTTGAGCTGGATGCGGGCCGGAACGCGTGCCATTCTCTCGGCCATCGAGACCATTCCGTGCTCGATAAAGATCCGCGCGAGAACCGACGTTTCCCTCAACCAGGCGTCGCGGTGGGAGGGATGAGAGCCAGACCCTACGCTTGCGGCGACCAGCGCGCTGGTTTTTTCCGGATAGCGCAAGCCAAACTGCAAGGCAGCATATCCGCCCATGCTCAAGCCGACCAGATAAGCCCGCTCGATCTTGAGGTCCCGCATCACCGCGGCGATGTCGTCGACCGCGAACTGCCAGAGATACAAAGATGCATCGTCGGGGACATCACTGGGCGGGTAGCCTCGGGCATTGTAGGCAATGCAACGGTAGCTACGGGAGAAGTAACGCACTTGGGCTTCCCAACCGCGGATGTCCGATGCGAATTCATCGATGAAGATGATCGGATAACCGTAGCCACTCTCCTCGAAATAGAGCTTGGCTAACATACGGCATCGCTTCTCGCCCCCGTCACGAATTTGCGTGGTCGGGTGCAGAGACCGAAAAACGGACCGTGTTGCAATCGGTCCATCGATGTAATCGCGTCATTGCGTAGCATGGCGCAGTATCACCGGGGGTACAGATCAACGGCCACGACATCTCGCCTCAGCCGATGCACGCCGCATCAGCCGATCTTGAGTCAATAATCAGCTGCCGACGGATTCGAAGGTTGGACAGCCGACGGCACCGAGAGCGTTGCGCGCGAGATATGCTGCCAGCGACAACGCGCTGGCCCCTCACCGGAGAATGGTTGATGCGGTGTTCCATCGCGTCCCCACGATACCGACTGGGTACGTCCACGTCCTGCCAGCGGGGTGACCCCAAACTGGAGATCACGGCTGGTGGACCTATATCGGCCTTCCTTGAGGCAGCCGCACGGAATGCGCGCGTCTGCACGCGCCTGGCGACCAGGTGCCACGAAGATCCGATGATGGCGCGGAAGACCGGGGATACCGCGTCCTGCCGGCACGGCGAGCCGTGCTCCACCCTTGCCCGCGCGAGGGTGGAGCCCTTGGCAATTCACTTTAGAGAAAAGGCTCTTTCCTGCTTCCGTGCAAGGTCGATTAGAAGCACAAAAAGGCCCCGCCTCAAGAGGCGGGGCTGATTGATCCCGATAGATCAGGTGTCGCTGCGGCGGGACCAGATCAGGTTGAAGCTGTCGTCACCCTCGCCTTTCACCAGCGAGGCATAGATCGGCGCCGGAAAACTCGGATCGTCGATCTTGACCGAGAGATATTCGCGATCGCTGTCCCGCGCGGTCTTCTTCCAGGCGGCGCCGCATTCGATGGCACCTGCGATGATCCGATAGTCGGGCGCCTTGTCGTTGTCCTTTTCGGTCGGGATGAACTTTGCCCTGAAGTCGAGCGTGAGCGTCTTGACCGATCCGCCGTAGCCGTTGTCCGCCGCGGTGAAGGTGCCGATGATAGCCATGGTGGTCTTCCTCTGTTGTCGGGCCGCGCCAATCGCAGCCTCGATGGCGGTCCTTGGCCCGGCGATCGGCCCGCAGCCGTCAGGCCCAAAGCATCGCGGAGGACGGCGGCAGACGGCTTTTTTGTCCCGCGAGGAATGCCGCCGCCTGGCGGCAGGGAAAAAAGCCGGCAGAGCCGTTGCGGGAAGGCGATCGAGGCTTAAGCCGTCCCTCGGGCCCTGATCCGTCCGTTCGAGGTTGCGTGGGACGCGCCCGCAAAACGAACCGATGGAGACCCACCATGACTGCCGTCGTCGTCGACGCACAACGACCTGGCATCGCCGATAGCATCAAGACTTGCGCCCGCGCATCAACGTCGAAGACGGCGCGACCTGGCGAACGACGGCGCAAGACTGCAGAACGTAGCGCGCCCCATGGCGCGGGGTCAGAAGACCCCGGGGGAGCACGGGTCCAGTCTCGGTGTCAGGAATGACGGCGCCCACTTCGATCAACTCGCTGGTGACAGGCAAATGTGGCGACGGCCGCTTCACGCTGGTCCCCGCGCGTAGGGCCGACCTGATCCCACAGGATCGACGCCTCGCATTCGCGAGCGGGCCTAAATTGGTGCTGGTCACGATGCGGCTTTCTGCAGTTGCCTCAGGTGCGGACCACTTCACTCCTTGTTGAAAATGAATTCTGTCGACAATTTGGGACCATGAAGATGCCGCGCGCGCCCCCGAGCGCGCGGCCAAAATTTTTGATGGCTCCACGATAGAGCCAGGACCGCGCAGACGGTCCCGGCCTTGAATGGCGGCGCCATTGATCGCCCCAAGAATGTGCCGGACGGTGTGCAGAACCGTTATCCGGCCCGTGGATAAGTGACCGTGTTCTCTGCCGTTTCAGTTTTTTGACCTTACGGGGTGAAAGACATGCCTATGCGGAGCGCTGGTTCAGGTCGGTGAAGGAGGAGTGCTTGTCCAAGGTGATCCTCTTCGGCGAGCGCTCCTTGCGGCGCGCTCTGAGCGAATACGTCGAGCATTACCATGCTGGGCGCAATCATCAGGGGAAGGACAACGTGCTGCTGTTCCCCCGCGATACAAGCGTCCGCCGCACCGGGCCTGTGCAATGCCGTGAGCGATTGGGTGGCCTCCTGCGTTATTACCATCAAGAGGCGGCGTGATCGCGCGCCCAAGGCTCAATCCTGAACTCTGACTCCGCCGCGGCGATCAGGAGATCGAGAAGCCGCGGAAGACCTTTGCGACCCGTTATCCCAACTCACGCGCCCGGTAAGCTTGCCGACGCGCTACCACCTACAGGTTCGTCCACCGTTCGAATTTTTTGACCACACGGGATAGGCGTCCGGACTGTGCACCGTCACTGCTCCACCGCCCTTGACACCACGTTATTGTAGCGCCATATTTGTAACTACATGACGAGGCGGCGGTGCGCTGGACGTGGGACCCGAACAAGGCGGCGGCAAACCGCGTCAAGCACGGCTTGTCGTTCGAAACTGCCGTGCTGGCGTTTGATGACCCGTTCCACGCGTCGAAGCCCGACCTTCATCCGGACGGTGATCGCTGGCACACCATCGGGCTTGTTGGGTCGGTTTTGCTGCTTGTGATTCACACCTGGCCCGAGGCCGAATCGGAAGAAGGCGAATTGGTCGGCCGCATCATCAGCGCGCGGAAGGCCACGGCCCACGAAAGGAAAGCCTATGAAGAAGGAAACTTCTAAGCGGTTGACGCGCGAGCAACTGGCGGAACTGAAGTCGCTGGCTGCGCTGCCAGATAGCGCTATTGATACGTCGGACGCGCCGGAACTCCTCGACTGGTCCGGCGCCAAACGTGGGGTCTTCTATCGACCCGTGAAACAGCAACTGACACTTCGGCTCGACGCCGATGTCGTCGCCTGGTTCAAGAGCCACACGAAATCCAATGAGGGCTATCAGACACGCATTAATCGGGCGCTGCGCGAGTACGTGCAAGGGCAGACAGGCCGGAGTTGGCGATCTCGGGCTTGAGATCGCCCTGGGGCAGGGCCCTATACATCGCCGAAACGGCGAGGATCCGGCAGCGCTTGCAAGGTCTGCGGCGGCGAAATCGAACAGTATCGTGCAAAATCGTACAGTGACGCGCCCGAAGAGATTCGAACTCCTGCCCCCCAGATTCGTAGTGAGGCTGTAGGAATTGCGTGCTGACCGAACCGGTAGGGCTCTAAGGGCGTCCCTGACCTCAAATCCTAGCGGGATTGCCTGCAGCCGCAAGGTTATGAGTTCACGTCCTGGTATTGCTCTTTGTTCTGGGACGGCGGCGCAGCAGATCGCGGTCGACGCCGTCCGAGGCCTCCCGCCGACGTCCGCTGGAAGGAAGCCGCAGCGTAGTACAGCGCAGACTTGGGCTGTTCATTTGCGCTAAGACGCGTAGCACAATGCGTGCCATGGCTCACCCTCGCAAGTCACGCGACCACGTTTCGACGAACGACGCAGTATCGAGTGTGGGCGACGACAAGAACACCAGAGACGATCCGATCGACCCTCGTGCCTTCGGTCTTACGAAGGTAGCGTACGCGGTCGGCGAGACACTTGACTTGCTCAGTATCGGCCGCACTGCGCTCTACGCAGCGGTCAAACGAGGTGACCTCAAACGCGTCAAGTTCGGCAAGAAGACGTTGTTTTACGCCGCCGACCTTGCCGCGTTTCTGGCACGGCTCAGGCGCTTGAGCGAATTGGATGAGAGCCAGGTCGGTTACGGGCCCGGTGCATCCAAGGGTACGGAGCAAGGCTGAGGCGACGATTTATCGGATATGATTGCGGAATGCGGGATTGGTCTAGCAGGCTGTTGAAGAAGTATTCCGCTTGGCTTTGAGAACGGCTTCGTCGCCGTTGCGATATGCGAATTCGATCTCGATCGAGCCGTCGTCGAGCAATTCGGCTGATCCGTCGCCGGAGACTTCGTCCATTTCGTCGAAGCCTTCCCAGGTGAATCCGACCGAAGCTCGGCTGTATTCGATGTCGAGGCCGGCTTGCAGCGCGCCGAAGGCGATTTCGCCGCGCCCGTTCGCTCGAATGACGATCGTCGCTGGCCCGCAGAGATCGAGATACTGGCGATCCCAGATGTCGGCCTCGACGATCCGCCAGCGGCCGACGAGTTTACAGCTCATCGGCGTTCTCATGCGGACGCCGCCATGATCGACGGCCGCCCAATCGGCGAATACAGCGCCGCCTGAGCTTCATTCACAAGCCCGCGGATAGCCGGCAGTGGATGGCTTTGGCCAACGCGAGCTTCAAGATCGACATAACTGAAAAGCGATCCGGACCACTCATCCTCGCCTCGCATCCGCCAGCCTCCGCCAAAACACGGAAAGACAAATCACACCGCGGTTCCTGTCGCCAGCCAATTTTTCAACAGCCTGCTAGAGCCTGTCACCGCACCGACAATCGACCAGCTAGTTTGCTCAGGCTAACCTCAAAAGTATTTTCACGATTGATGGCGATCGAGCTAACTTCATAGTTCGATGAGACGCCGCGATAGACGACCCCAACTAACGCGGCCACCGACTGCGTGCGGGGGCGCCGGACCAATCTTCTTCTCCCGGCTACTTTGTTGGTATTTCTGTTGGTACTCGATGAATCAACATCTTACTAAGACTCAGAAATTTCTCTAGAAAAGCAGTTTCATATGACTGCTGCCGGGCCCACCAGCCTTCAGCGTGAGCCGAGTGAAGGCCGCCGCGCCGGAGCCCACCGGGCGTAGGCGGGCTGTGCACGCGAGCTACGGCCCGGCAAGCCACGCCCACCAATACGATCCGATCGTTACCGATGTTCGTTTTCGATCACCACCAGAAACGCCCGTCATTGTTATCACATGGACGTGCTGCCATCCGTAGCCGTATCCCTCACCAGCTGGATTCATTAGCTCTTCCGGCGTGGGATCGCGGCTGAGCTAGCCCCTTCCCTTGTGTCGAGCTATGAGTTGATCGGCCACGTCGTTGAGGTCGTTGCCGACAATCTGCGGCTGAGGGCCGACCCCCAAGACATCATTGCCAGCACGTTTAATCAGCGCCGCCCCCCAGCCAGCCGCGACGGCACCGAGAGTGTCCCATGTGTGGCAGGCGACAAGACAGAGCTGCGAGGGCTCAACCGCGAGCTCTCTCGCAACGTAGGCATAAGCCTCACGCGACGGCTTGTGATGCTTCACGCCGTCCGCACTGAATCGTCGCTCAAAGAGATCGACAATGCCGCCATGTTCAAGCTGGCGAGTTTGAACCTCGAGCAGATTGTCCGTGAGAGTGAAGAGCCTGAAACCTGCATCGCGCAGCTTGCGTAGCGCCGCTCGAACCTCAGGGTGGGGCGGCATCGTGGAAAACCTTTCCGTTAGCTCCTTCTTGTCCTGGTCACCAATTTTGATGCCCCGCGTATCTGCTAGCATTTTCATCACCGCCGATCCGATATCAGTGAATGGGACGTAGCAGCCGGCCACGGTTAGGGCGGCGGAATACATGATGAAATTGGCGAACCACAACCGCATGGCGCTCTTTTCGCCAAAAATGCGCTCGAAGGTCGGCTCCATCGTTTCAAGATCGAGAAGGGTTTCGTTGACATCAAAGACAATCAGGGGAAGCACGGCCATGTTATTGGACTCCTTTTTGGTACGCTTGGTCTCGAGTTACTCAGCCTGTCAGTGCTTGCTCTTGAGCCGGTTGCGATGCGCGGCCTGTTTGGCGCGGTTGCCACAAATCGCCATGCTGCACCATCTTCTCGTCCGCTTCCGCGTGCGGTCCGCGAAGACCAGCGTGCAGCTATGTCCCTCGCACGCCTTCGCGGCGGCGAAGTTATCTTCGCACACGAACTTCGCCAACGCTTCGCCGATCGGCAGCAATAGAGATTCAGGGGATCGCCAGCGCCGCATCATTCGCAGTTCCAGGCGATCGCCATCGCCATGGTGACGTCGCGATATCTGGCTGAACGCTTCGTCACGCTCCAAGAGCCTATTCAGGGGACCCAGTTCGTGGAGCGCCTTGGGCCCGAGCGGCCGGCCCGCATGCTTTCGAACGAAGCCTCTGAACCACTCGCGCAGCGCGCGAGCCTGATCTGCAACCTTGTCCAGTTCACCGGGCATCGCTCTCGCCTTCAACGCATTCAACGCATCCGCTGAAACAAGCTTGGCCTGAGCCAGCCACTCCAAGAACCCATCGCCGCTGTCGAGCCAGTCAATAGGTGTATCGACCGGTGTCGCGACGGAGTTCAGAAAATCGAGGCCGAGCGAGTCGGCAATAAAAATTGCAGGCGGTCTACGTTTCACGATTGGCCCCGAGCCAGGCAAAAAAGTTCCAGTCCAATAACCTCTCAAACGGCTATTGACAAGTTATGCGACCGCTTTCATAACGCGTCAAGCTTCATAACCTGTTAAACGCCATTTATCCGGTTATGGGCTGGCGGTGGCGCGATCTCAGGAGCAGCAGGATAGCGATGAACGATGTGAGCGTAGTGCTTGCCCATGGAGCGTGGGCGGATGGATCGAGTTGGGGACGGGTCATAACTGCACTCAAGGCAGAGGGCGTTAAGGTGTTGGCGGCGCCGCTTCCGCTGACCTCTCTTGCTGACGACGTCGCCGCCCTTAACCGTAGCTTGGACCGGACCGAAGGGCCGATCGTATTGGCGGGACACGCTTATGCCGGCGCGGTCATAGCTCTCGCACGCCCCGAGCGAGTGAAGGCGCTGGTCTATGTAACCGCTCTTGCTCCCGACGAGCACGAGAAGGTCGCAGACGTGTTCTATCGCCTCGAACCCCATCCCCAGGCGCCAAAGCTCGCACCAGACAACAACGGCTTGATTTGGCTACCCGAAGGATCTTTTGAGACGGCGTTCGCGCAAAACGCATCCGCGGAGGATTGCGCGGTACTGGCCGCCGTGCAGCGGCCGATTTCGCTGAGCTGCATTACAGTTCCTGTCGGGCGCCCGCTTTGGAAGGACATTCCGAGCTGGTTTCTGGTGGCCGAAGACGATCGAATGATCGTCCCTGAGACGCAGCGCTATATGGCGGAGCGCATGAAGGCGAGGATGAAGGCGCTCGCTGTCGATCACACGCCCAGCGTCACCGCCCCAAGAGCAGTCGTCGACATTATCCGCGACGCAATCCACTCCGTCACCAGCAACTGAAGCAAACCCCTGCACGCCGCCAGCGAGAGGTTGTTGGGTCTTCTTCTGATAACCTTTGCTGCAGCATGGAATAGGTTATCAACAGAGAGGAGGATCTCATGGCGCCTATCAGATACCGCACCGCCGACGTAGACGGTTTCAAGGTTTTCTATCGCGAGGCGGGGGCGACCATTGCTGCGAACTTGTTGCTCCTGCACGGCTTCCCGAGCGCGGGCCATATGTTCCGTGACCTGATCCCGCTGCTCGCCGACAGATTTCATATCGTCGCGCCGGACCTTCCTGGATTTGGTCAATCCGATATGCCGCCACGAGAGAAATTCAGTTACACGTTCGACAACATCGCTCGCGTGATCGACCGCTTTACCGAGGTCATCGGCCTTGATCGGTTTGCAGTGTACGTCTTTGACTACGGTGCACCGACTGGCTTCCGGCTCGCTATCCGCCACCCTGAGCGGATCACTGGCATCATCTCGCAGAACGGCAACGCCTACGAGGAAGGTCTTAGCGAGGGCTGGAGTCCAATCAGGGCCTACTGGCAAGACCCGTCGCAGGCGAACCGAAGGGCGCTCCGCGCCTTCCTCACTCCGGAGACGACCCGTTGGCAATACACACACGGCGTTCCCGACCAAACGATGGTATCGCCGGATGGCCAGAACCTGGATATTTTTTATTTGGCGCGTCCCGGCGCTGACGAAGTGCAGCTCGACCTCTTCGGCGACTACAAGAGCAACGTGGCACTGTATCCGTCATTCCAGGAATACTTCCGCTCTCACAAGCCGCCGCTCTTGGCGGTCTGGGGCAAGAACGACCCGTTCTTTGTGCCGCCCGGTGCTGAAGCGTTCAAGCGGGACAACTCCCGGGCTGTTGTTCGCTTCTTCGACACGGGCCACTTCGCGCTTGAAACGCATGCCCGTGAAATCGCGGAAAGCATCCGTGACTTCATGAAGTGACAATCTCGCAACGTCGGCGGCCGCCCGCTGTCAACCAATGGCTGGAAAGCGTGTGCCCGACATCGAATAAGGGGGGTCATGCCACACGGAAGAAGGACCCCGGAGCGACTGAGCGCGTTCTCCGACGGAGTGTTCGCTGTTCTTATAACTGTCCTCGTTTTGGAACTGCGGCCCCCGGACTTTCCCACTTTTAAGGCGCTCCTGTCACTCTGGCCTACATGGCTCAGCTATGCGGTGAGCTACCTTTTTATCGCGATCGTTTGGACCAACCACCACCATCTCATGCACTATGCCACCGAGGCCACTCCTCGTCTAATGTGGTTCAATTTTGCGCACCTGTTTTCCGTGTCGCTGCTTCCACTCTCCACCGCCTGGATGGCCGTGAGTGACTTGGCACCGCAGCCTGTTGCCTTCTATGCCGCGGTCTTCTTCCTCGTAAACGCAACTTATGTATCCCTGATTTGGGAGCTTATTGAGCGAGCTTCACCCAAAGAGGCTTCGCCGAACGAGCGCAGGATTATGCGCTTCCGGTCGCTCGCTACGTTAGGTGTTTTCGGGGTGGCTGCGGTCGTGGCGTTGAAATTTCCGCTGATCGGGCTCGGAATGTGTTGTTGTTGCCTGATCGTTTATCTGAAGCCCGAAGCGCCAGGAGCCGAGAAACAACAATCCCGGTGATATGAAGCGCGCGCGGCCCGCACCAGTTTCGCACCAGAAATGAGCTCGACAAAGGGCGACAAACGCGATCGGGTTCGAACAAAAAACGCCAGAAAATCGAGGAAATCGACCTCTATCCTCCCGCTCATAACGGTCTGGTTGTGGGTGGGTTCGGGTCCTGCTGGGCCGGGGAGAATTATGAAGACGATCCGAGGGTAGCGTTAGTCGGTGTGGGTTCTTGGCGGTAGCTGGGATCCGCTACATCGCGATACCCACTACGCCAGAAGCACTGCTTTCATATCGCCGGACGGCGTACCGCGTCGAGTGTGGCCGTACCGAGATCGCTACCCCGATTTGACCATAGCTGTTGGAATAGCAGCTTCCGCATCACTCGGGCCTAAATCACCTTGACGTTGTACGGATTGAGGGCGGGATCGAGCCAGAATGCGTCGTTCTCATATATGCGGCTCAGCTCGGCAGGCATGAGATTCCTGCGCTCGTTGGTGTGGATGCTGCGGCCGACTTTGTGAAGTCCTGGGCGTGCCGATGCGACGGTTCGAACTCCTCGGCGTCGAATTCGATGTTCTTGAAATCGTGATTGAGCGGCTTCTCGCCGATAAACTCGTAGACCGCGGCCAGCGCCTGTTCCGGCTTCGTCGTCAGCGTTTCGTCGATGAGCGCCAGCGGGCACGCGGCCTGCCCGCCGCAAAACGCCTCGCGCAGCGCGTTCCAGGCAAAGCCTACCATGCCATTGTTGCCGGCAAGTCCCTCCACGCGCGAATACACCGTTCCGCCGGGCTCGAAGTTGAAGATGCCGGACGGCTGGAACTTGTTCTTGCGGATCAGCAGCTCGATGGAATCCAAAATTCGCGGGACGCTGCGGACGCCGCAGATCACCTTGGCCGCCGAAAATAGCTCGGTCAAAAGCAGCAGCCGTGCGCACCACACACGGTTGGTGTCGAACACCAGTCCACCTGTCGGGAGATCGGTGTAATAGATCGAGAAGATGTTCTGCAACAGCGCCTTGCGCTGCGCATCGGTAATGAAAAATCGCCGTCTGGTTGCTCATGCTCACGTTGCGGAGCATGCCGTCGACCAGCGAACCGACAGGGCCGGTCATGCCCGCGTGGAACCCGGGATTCTGCCGGAGAATTGCGGAGAGCAATATCGATCCGGCGCGCGGGAGCCCGGCGATGAAATG
This sequence comes from uncultured Alphaproteobacteria bacterium, assembly GCA_963822795.1. Taxonomy (GTDB): domain Bacteria; phylum Pseudomonadota; class Alphaproteobacteria; order Rhizobiales; family Xanthobacteraceae; genus Bradyrhizobium. Next base: position 190,766 of record CAWGJM010000062.1, on the reverse strand, counting down.
GATCTTTGCTTGCATGAATGTCATCAGCCCCTGTTGAACACCTCGAGGCCGGCATAGGCCGGCCAGTTGTTTCGGATACGCGCGAGTTCAACGCGAACTCAGTGCAAGTGAACGACACTGTTGAGCGCGGTCTGCAGCTGCTGCGGCGTCCAGCCCGCGACCGTAAAGCTATCGCTGTGGCCGAGCTCGATCACCGCGTTGCTGTGGGCGTCCGCCGCAATCAGCGACATCGGTTGTTCCATCGTCTGCGCGTTCGCGAAGTGGTCGAGCTCGATGGTGTCATGCAGCAGGTCGAAGTTTTGAACGGTCTCTATGCCCATGCCCGGCCGGAACACGAAGTTATCGCTGCCGCTGACCGCGGCCGGCGGCGCGGGCGGATCGCATATCAGCATGCCGGCATGACCGTCCGACGCGAAGTGAAAATTGCTGTCGTCCCCGACGAAACCCTGGAACGTCAGCGAGGCACCATGGCTACCGTGGCTCGCCGTCAGAACTCCGGTTGTTGCATCATAGGATTGGCTGAACTGACCGGAATTGATGTCCCAACGCGGTGGCGTCACTCATATTTCATATATAGAGGAAATATATGAAATGGAAAGGTCGCACGGGGACGCGCGGACATTTGAAAGCCAGCGGTTGCATGAGGGAAACTCCGTTGCGGAGCAGCAATAATGCGTTGGAAGAATGCGTCAGCGATAAAGAACTGTCGCGGCGCTGTACAGATCGAACAATCCGCCCCCCAAAAATGGTCAGATGCCGGAAGGCGGCGTCATGCCGACGCCGCGTCGCGGGGACGAGACGGTTGACAGCGCCCCGGCGTTCGGCCGCAATGGCCCGCCAGCCTGAGGTGACGCATGGACATCCAGACCCGTCCGGACCCGGTCGCCCGCGCCCGCGTGTTCGGGGCGGAGATTGCCGCCGCAGCCGACGAGATCGAGCGCACGCGGCGCATCCCCGAGACGTTGCTGGGGCGGCTCCATGACTCGCGGCTGTTCCGCATGCTGCTGCCGCGCTCGGCGGGTGGCGACGAGACGGAACCTGCGGTCTACGTGGCGGCGATCGAGGAACTCGCCCGGCACGACGCCTCGATCGGGTGGAACGGATTCGTCGCCAACAGTTCCGCCCTGATCGCCGCCTATCTAGAGCCTGCGGTCAATCACGCCATCTTCGCTGATCCGCGCAGCACCGTGGCCTGGGGACCTCCAAACGCTTCGCGCGCGAGAGCGGTCGACGACGGCTATCGCCTGACCGGCAAGTGGGATTTCGCCAGCGGCTGCCGGCAGGCCCGTTGGATGGGCGCGCACTGCCATGTGCTCGAAGCGGACGGCGCGCTCAGGCTCAACCGCTTCGGCCGGCCCACGGTCCGCACGCTCCTGTTTCCGGCGAGCGAGGCGACCCTGCTCGACACCTGGCGCACGATCGGGCTGCGCGGCACGGCGTCGGACTCCTATTGCGTCAACGACGTGTTCGTGTCCGAGGCGTTCAGCACCACGCGCGAGGACCCGACGCTGCGCCGCGAGCGCGGCCCGCTTTATGCCTTTACCATGCAGTGCCTCTACGCGACCGGTGTCGCCGCTGTGGCATTCGGCATCGCGCGCGCGATGCTGTCCGAGTTAATCGCGCTGGCGTCCCGCAAGGCGCCGCGCGGCCTGACCCGGCTCGCCGACAACGCCGTCGTGCAGGCCGACGTGGCGCGCGCGGAGGCGCGGCTCGGCTCGGCGCGAGCCTACCTCATCGAGACGCTCACCACGATCTATGCGCATGCCGACGACGTGGCGCCGATCGAGGTAACCGATCGGGCCCGCGTGCGGCTCGCCTGCACCAACGCGATCCAAGGCGCGGCCGAGGTGGCAGACTTCGCCTACAAGGCGGCGGGCGTCGACGCGATCTTCCCGGGCAGCCCGTTCGAGCGCCGCTTCCGCGACATGCACACGCTCTCTCAGCAGATCCAGGCACGCAGCGCCCATTTCGAGTTGGTCGGGCAGATCCTGCTCGGTGTGCCGCCCGAGGCGTTTCTTTAGAGTGGCAAAGGTTTGCTAGACCATTGCTGCAAATATCGGGTTGGGTCGCAGTCACGCGGGGGACAATTGCAGGTCGGATTACGAGCTGTCGCTGATACTCGGAGAAGAGGTTGCTATCAGCCTACTGCGCGACCAGAAGGTAACGTTCAACGAGATTGCCAGTTGGAACTTTACGCGGTTTGACGGCCCCGATGACAATCCTAGGGGGTGCGCTCTTTGCACTGCAGAAAAAGCTTCGCTATTCGGTCATCTCTAAACTCGCGAACCGGCAGATCGACGGCAACCTGCTCTCCTTGGTGAACGTCCCGCTTTCAAGTTTTCGAACCGCGGCCTAGACTTCATTGTCGGGTTAATTCCAGGCTGCCATCGTTGGATCGCAGCCCCTCCTGCGTTATCGCAGCGCAGCGAGCCGATGGCTGGTGATGATCGGCCTCTGAGGCAGTGCCTCGTCCAACTCACCCTCAATCGGGATTCTCAATCATGAATCAAGAACACAGCGTTGTACTGTGCTCGCTTGCACAGGAAGATTTGCTCAAGAACCGCTGCGCGCGAGCGCTCGGCACGGCAGGATTGGCACTCATGCTTGGCGCCGCGTCTTTTGGCGTTGCGCGGGCCGAGAGCGCGCCAGTCGGGGTTCCGGACAAAAGCTTTCCGGAAGGCGTGACGTCGACCGAGGACGGCACGCTTTATGTCGGCAGCTTTAACCTCGGCGGCGTGACGAAAGTCGCGTCAGGCAAGGCAGAACAGTTCATCAAGCCCGGCACCGGCGACAGCCGTTCCACGCTCGGAGTGCTTGCCGACGACCGGGTGGCACCGCGCTCGAGGTCTGGGCAACGGATCCGCTGTTGGCGCCGGCAAAGGATGGCGTCGGCCTCGACGGCATCGCGTTCGGGGCGGACGGCAATCTCTACGTCACGACGTATATCCCGGCCGCGTTGTTCAAGATCACCGTCAAGGACGGCAAGGCCGGTGCAGTCACCGCGCTGAGATCGTCTCGCCCGCTGGACCATGCGGATGCGATGCGTGGATTCGGTGACAGCCTGTTGTTGATCGAGGGCAATGGCAAACTCGACAAGATCACGATCAAAGGCGACGACGCTGAGATCGAGACCATCAAGGACGGCTTCACCGAGCCCGTCTCGGTGACGCAGGTCGGCGATACCGCGTGGGTTGCGGAAGGCAAATTGTCCTACATCATCGGCGACAACAAGGGGAAGGATCCCGGCCCATTTACGCTCAAGCCGTTCTCGTTGTCGAAGTAAGGCGCGATTAGCAAGGAGCTATGGGGCGCGGTTTCGGCCGACGGGTGTAGATAATTCGGAAAGCCATCTATCGGTCAAAGACTCTCTTCGAATACCCGCCCGTGCCGCTGCCAGAAGTCGCAATATCCTGGCTTCTCTGAGAGCAAATCGAGAGTGGGTCTAACCGCCGGAAGCTTTCGCGCTCGGCTTCCAGTGAAGCCGAGCGCGCGCGCCATCCGGCGTGCTATAGGCTACTAGACGCAGCTCGGGCGCGCCCTCGACCAAGAATGTGGCATAGGCGAACTCGACTTCAGCCCAAACCTCGTGCCGGAAGCGCTTAATTCCTTCGCTTCACTCTGTCACGTCTTGCCGCGGCCACCAGCATCGGAAACGCGAGCAGCGCCGGTAACGACAATCGTTTTTCCTACCAAGGACATCGCATCTTGCATGGACCACTCTCCAATAACATCTTCGCGAAATAGGTCTCCGTCCGACGCCACTCGCGCCAATAGTGCATCAACTGCTGATCGACTCCAGATCGGCCATCGCTGTCGTGATCCGCTCGATCATCGTGAGCGTCGTGTCCTCGGGCTGCATGTTCGGCAGCAGCGGCGAGTGGCATAGCGTGATCGTCCACATGGCGAGCGCATGGACGACCTGCTGCCGGTAGTGCAGGAAACTGCGATCGAAGTCCGGCCTGACACCGGTTTGCTCCGCAAACCGCTCGATATACCGCGCCAGCAGATCACGTTCCCAACTTCGACGATTGTTCGGCGCCAGCGAGGCCGTCACCGCGTATGCGAAATCGCGTGACCAGTGGCCGCGCGAAAGACATTGCCAGTCGCACAACCCCATTTGGCCCGCGCCGGTCCGATACCAGTTTCCGATGTGCACATCGGAGTGAATGAGCCCTTGCGGCTCGCTGTCGTGCAGCGCAAGTGCGCGCATCGTTGCCGGCCACACATCGTCGCGGCGCGCAAGAATGCTCGCAGGAATGACGTGGGCCGCGGCGTCGAATGCCTTGCGGGTGTAATACTCGGTGCCCATTTTCTGCGAACCGATCGTGAACCATCTCGGATAGCCGGCAAGCCATCGGTGGCGCTCCGCGAGATCAGGATCGCCGTAGAAGCGGCTGTGAAGCGACGCCAGCAGATCGATCATGTCGTCTGCCATGGCGCGCGAAACGCAGGTCTTGTGATTGCAAAACGTGGCGGCTTTGGTAGCGACCATGTCTTCTAGTAGATGGATCGCCGCGAATGTTCGCCGGTCGCAGGCAGAATGATAGCACAGCGGGGCTTCGATCTGCAGCGCAGATCGAAGCTGCGTGTAGAAATTACCCTCGACACGCGCCGTGCCGTTGAAGCCGCCTATCATGCGCGTGACGACGCTCGGCAGCGACTTGGTGAAGATCGAAACCGGCAATCCGGCGCGTCTGCCTTCCTCGTTGTAGGACACAACAAGCTGGTGGCGTTCGTGCGTACCCGCACTCGCCGGCTTGACTTCGACGTGCGTGACAACGGCCCCCGGACTGTTGCCACAGAGTACGGCCGTCAGCCATTCGCTCGTAATGGCATAAGGTGAACCGGGTACGTCCTCGAGCCGCCGGGCCTTTGGTCGGGCGAGACGCTCGAACGCAACGCGCCCTCCGATTTTCAACGCGGCAAGGGCCGTAGCTGTCGATGCACCCATTGTCCTGACCTCCCGTTCAACCCGCACCAACAACTGGTGTGACCCCGATCGATCCGGTCCGATCAAAGTCAGGCTCTCAAGCTACATCGACGATGACACCAAACATTCGTACGCTTTATTACGATTTGTATCACAATCGAATGTGCATTCAAGCGACGAAGTTGGGTAACCGCCATGACGGATATTCTGCTTCGCGACCACCTAGCTCAAAGGAAACCCGCGTACAATAGGGACGGCCATTCCTTCGCGCTGCAGCACATTGTCGCGCGAAATTGGCGCACGGGACGACGAGCTCGCTTGATGATAATAGTAGTGTACTATATGCTCATATATCTATTCGAAACGCAAAAAAATCGTTGGCGCCGAATATTCCGATAGCCGTACACCAAAATCGGGGAGAGAAGATGAAGAACTCAACATTGGTTGTTGTTTTGGCGATTCTCCTGGGCGCCTGTCAGTTTAGCGCCGCAGCCGCTGAAAAGAAATATGGTCCAGGCGTAACGAACACCGAGATCAAGATCGGTCAGACCGTCCCCTATAGCGGCCCCGCCTCGGCATTTTCGAGTTACGGCCGCGTGATGGCGGGCTACTTCCAAATGTTGAACGAGAAAGGCGGCATCAACGGCAGAAAGGTCAACTTGATTTCACTCGACAATGCCTACAGCCCGCCGAAAGCCCTTGAACAAACGCGCAAGCTCGTGGAGGACGACGGAGTCCTCGCCGATGTTGGAACTGTCGGCACTGTCCCGAACATCGCCATTCAAAAATATCTCAATCAGAACAAGGTCCCTCACGTATTTGCCTCAGCGGGGGGCCGACGCTTCAACGATCCTCGGTACTTCCCGTGGACTGTTCCATCCTATCCGGCGTTCCAGATGGAAGGCGCCACTTTCGGCGACTACATCCTGAAGAACATGCCGAATGCAAAAATCGCCGTCCTCTACCAGAACGACGACTATGGAAAGGACTTTCTGACCGGCCTCAAGAGTGCATTGGGGAACGACGCCCAGGCAAAACTTGTCGGTGAAGCCAGCTACGAATTGGCTGACCCGACCATCGATTCTCAGGTGATTCAGTTAAAGGCTTCCGGCGCCGATACCCTTCTTCACTTCTCAACTCCAAAATTCGCAGCCCAGGCGCTCAAGAAGGTCCACGAACTGGATTGGAAGCCGACGCAGTTCCTTGCCAGCCCGGCAAACTCGGTGCAGACGGTGCTCACCGCGGCCGGGCTTGAAAACGTACAGGGGGTACTGACGACGCAGTTCACGAAACAGGCTGGCGATCCAGTGTGGGCGCAAGACCCGGAAGTCGTCGAATATATTGCATTCCTGAAAAAATGGACGCCGAATGATAGCGCGAATGATTTCATTGCCTTGTCTGGCTACATCAATGCCCAGGTGATCGCGCTCGCCCTCAAGCGATGTGGCGATGACCTCACCAGAGACAATCTTCTGCACCAGGCAACGAATTTCAAGGGGGATCGCGTCGCAATGCTTCTGCCAGGGGTGGAACTCAATAACTCCAAGGAAGATTACGCGCCGTACCACTCGCTGCGCATGGCAAGATTTGAAAATACATCCTGGATGCTGGTCAAATAAACGGACACGGCGAAATCGGCGGCAACCGCGCGACGCGGATGAGCAACGACGCCCGACCGCAGCCGCTGCTCATCCGGACGGCCAATCCAAGCGGCAATCGCTTATCGACTGATCAAGGCGAACAAGAGCCGCGTAAGCTGCCCGGGCATCAACCGACGATGCGAGCTTGCCGTAATTCGCCGATTGTTTCTGATGATAGACCCATTTCGATCAAGACTTCATCGGTGTGCTGCCCATGCATTGGCGGTGGCAAGCCCGCTTGGCGCTCCGCCCCGTCGATCAAGACCGGGTGACCCACTCCCTTCAACCGGCCTGCGGCTTGGTGCTCGTACTCGACGATAATCCCGCTTGCCGTTGTGTGCGGGTGCTCAAGCAATTGAGCGATTGAATTGATGGGCGCGCAGGGAACGCCGGCGCCCGCCAGCGCGTCGTTCCAGTACGCGACCGGATGCTGCGCGATCGCTGGTTGGACATGACCGATGGTTTCCTTGCGGTGCGCCGCCCGATCAGCGTTGGTCCTGAATCTGGGATCGTCGACGATCGTATCCAACCCGGCGACGGTGCAGAACTTGCGCCACAAATTGTCGTTGGCGATCCCGATCATGATCGGGCCATCGGCGGCCTCGAATGCCTGGTAGGGACAAAGCAACTCGTGGCCCGAACCGCATTTCGGCGGCTGAACGCCGCGTTCCCAATAGGTCTGAAAATTGTAGCCCAACAGACCAAGCGCGGTTTCGAACAGCGATACCTGGATCGTGCCTCCTTTGCCGGTTTTTTCCCGCGCATATAGTGACGCTAGAATACCGCTGAACGCGTGCACGCCGGTCATCTGATCGATCGGAGATATCGGACTGCGGATATAGCCGCCGTCCTCATCGCCGGTCATCGACATGATTCCGCAAAACGCCTGCAGGATCACATCGTAGCCCGGTGAGTTCTTCAGCGGCCCCGAGCGTCCAAATCCGGAAATGCTGCAGTGAATCAGACGCTCGTTCAGGACGCGAAGCGTTGGGCCGTCGATTCCCAGTCGCTCGGCAACGCCGGTCCCGAAACTTTCGAGGGCGACGTCGGCCGACCTTGCCAGCGCATGGACGATCTCTCGCCCCTTTTCGGTTTTCAGGTCGACGGCGATGCTGCGCTTGTTTCGATTGGCGCTGAGAAAGACAGTGCCAAGGCCGGGCGCCGGGAACGGCGGCCAGCCGCGGGTTTCGTCGCCCTGTCCCACGGTTTCCACCTTGATGATGTCGGCACCGAGATCGCCGAGATATTGGGCGCATAATGGACCCGCCAGGACTTTCGACAGGTCAAGCACACGTATGCCAGTCAGGGGCTTTGACACTGCTTTCCTTTCGCTCGGCGATTTGCGCAATGCGCGGTAGCACAAAGTTTTGAAGATTGCTGTTCGTCAGTGGTTATAACCCGACGCGAAGACACCGCCCATGTAGGCCGGAAAGCCAAAATTCTTCACCAACAAATAATCTGCCGCGCGACGCTCATCCTCCGATAGAAGCGTCCGCCATCTTGCCGCGACGACAGCCGCCTTTGCAAGCCGTTCGCGCAGCGCAAGCCTGCCGTCGGTGATGGGCTCTGCCTCCGACCAGAAAGCGCCTTGCGAGATGACGCCATCGAACGGCTGCGCGGGGCCGGCTTGTCCGCCAAAGCCCGCGCGAGCGTAGGCTCGTGCCAGAACAGGATCCTGATTTGCATGGATCTGTAGCGTCTGCGAGACCGCGGCCACGGCTTCTTCGACCAGTGCAGGAATGCCTCCCGCCTTACCAAGACGATCGTGATCAAGTCGGCCGAGAAACAGTGTCCTGATCATGTTGCGCGGTTCTCGCCGCTGAATGAGTTTTGAGAATATTTTCATCTCGGTGCGGATCGCATCATCGAATCGCTGTGGCAATCCTTGGGCGACGCAATCAAGAATGGCGAGCGGCGCCGGATAGTGGCCTAGGCTCTCGGCGAGAACTGCCGCACGTTTTCGGTCGATGATAGCGGTTGCACGATCGGCATCGGCCTGCCGCCACCCCGGGCGATCCCAGGGTTGCGACGCGGCCGCATTGGCCAGCACCCATCGTTCCGCCGCCGCCACCTCTTCGCCTGCAGCAACCAACCGATCGACCACGCCGGCTGCCGCGGCGGCTTGCCCCGATAGCCGCGCACCTTCCAGCAGGACCGGAAGAGACCTTTCGATTCCGATCAGGCGAGGAAGCCGCTGGGTTCCTCCCCCTCCCGGCAACAGCCCGACGAGCGACTCCGGTAGGCCGAGCGCTACCTTGGGATCGTCGACCATAATCCTGCAATGCGCGGCCAGCGCCAGTTCCCCGCCCCCACCGAGCGCCAAACCGGCAATCGCAGCGGCAACCGGTTTGCCCGCGGTTTCGATGCGGCGCAGCGCCAGGCTGAGAGGAAAGAAATGGTCGAATGCCACGCCATCACGCGTCTCGGCCGGCGCGGCCATGATCATGTCGTAGGCTTGTCCCAATTCGTTGAGATCGGCGCCGGCGCAGAACGCCGTTTGCTTTCCCGAGCGAATAACCACGCCCTTCACGTCGCTTCCACCCAGCCACTCGCTGAAAACAACGAGTTCGGCGATCGCCGCATTGCAGAACACATTCATCGGGCGGTCAGGCACGTCGAAAACAAGGTGCAGAACACCGTTTTCGCCGCGTTCGGCCCTGAATTGCTTCAGCTTCCCCAGCACCGTCATGGCATTCTCCGCGACAAACGCGATGCAATATAGCATACCGTATATCTGCGTACTAGTTCCGGTGAGGGGATTTTGCGAGCCGCAAGAGCCCGCCTGTTGCCGTTGCTGCATGGCCTGAACCGGGCACTTTACCGGGGTTCCGGTGCAGAACGTCGCTGACCTCAGCGGAGGCTGAAAAGCCTTCGGCTCCAGCTTGCCATTTGCCGGCTCCGAATATATAGTACACTAACGAACTAAATTACTAAATTCAGGTGGATCCGCAGCGATGATCGAACGAACCATTTTCCGCGAAGAGCACGCTATTTTCCGGGAATTGGTGCGGCGCTTCGTCGATCGCGAAATCGTGCCATTTCACGCGCAGTGGGAGAAAGACGGCATTGTGCCACGGGAGCTGTGGCTCAAGGCCGGCGCACAAGGCCTTCTTTGCTGTACCGTACCGGAGCAGTATGGGGGAATGGGCCTCGACTATCTGTTCGACGTCGTCGTGTTCGAGGAACTATGGCGGTCCGGCGCCAGCGGCCCGGGGTTTCTGATCCACACCGATCTCGTCGCGACCTATCTTCTTTCCTTTGGAAGCGAAACTCAAAAGCGCCAGTGGCTGCCGAAGATGGTTTCGGGTGAAGCCATCGGCTCACTCGGCATGACCGAGCCCCATGCGGGCAGCGACCTCAAGGCGATCCGGACCCGCGCGGTTCGCGACGGCGACGATTTCGTCATCAACGGCCAGAAGGTCTTTATCTCGAACGGTCAACTCTGCGATTTTGTCGTGCTTGCGACCAAGACCGACGGCAGTGCGGGCGCCAAGGGCGTGACGCTCTTCATCGTCGAGAGCAGCCGGCCAGGGTTTCAGCGCGGAAGAAATCTCGAAAAGATCGGGATGAAAGCCCAGGATACTTCCGAACTGTTCTTCGAAGACCTCCGCATTCCCGCCACCAACATGCTCGGACAGGAGGGCAAGGGTTTTGCGTTGATCATGACGAAGCTTGCGCAAGAGCGGCTTGCCCAGGCGATCCGCTCGGCAACGGTCATCGAAACGGTGCTTGACTGGACTGTAGAATATACCTCGGACCGGAGCGTGTTCGGTCAAAAGCTCGCGAACTTTCAGAACACGCAATTCAAGCTTGCCGACCTGAAAACCAAGGCAGCGGTCGCCCGCGTCTTTACCGACCGATGTATTTCGCTGTTCATGGAGGGAAAGCTGGATCCGGTGGACGCCGCGATGGCCAAGATGTTCACCTCAGAACTTCATTGCGAAGCCGTCGATGAATGCCTGCAACTGTTCGGAGGTTGGGGATATATGTGTGAATATCCGATCGCCCGCGCCTATGTCGACGCCAGGATTGTCAAGATCGCGGGCGGATCGATTGAGATCATGAAGACCATCATTGCCCGGCAAATGTTCGCACAACGTGGCTTCGCACTGACCAAGAGTGGTTGATCTCGCCTTTTCGCCGGGCGCCAGCGGGCCCCGCCAAACAAAGCGGTCGGCGAAAACGGCGCAAAACAAGGGAGTGAGACTTTGAGAGGCTTATCAGGCAGGGTAGCGATCGTTACCGGTGGCGGCCAAGGCATCGGGCGCGCCATCACCCTTCGGCTCGCGGAGGAAGGCTGCAAGGTCGCGATTTTCGATATCAATCCCGACGCCGGACAAGAGACGGCGAAGCTTGCGCCGCAATCGGCGATCAAAACCTATGCCGTTGACGTCGGCGATCGGGCGTCGGTGGATCATGCGGTCGCCCAGGTCGAGGCCGAGATCGGGCCGATCTGGATTCTGGTCAACAACGCCGGCTGGGATCGGCCGATGCCGTTCCTGAAGACCGACAGGGATCTCTGGGACAAGATCATCCGCATCAATCTCTACGGTCCCCTCAACACCCACCACGCCATCGCACCGTTGATGGTGGAACATGGTGGCGGCCGTATCATCAACATTGCGTCCGATGCGGCCCGGGTCGGCACCAGCGACGAGGCGGTCTATTCGGCCTGCAAGGGCGGCCTTATTTCCTTCACCAAGTCGATCGCTCGCGAACTTGCGCGGAAGAATGTGCTCTTGAACGCGGTGTGTCCGGGTCCCACCAATACACCGATGATGGCAGCGGTGCTGGGCGAAGGCGAACAAGCGGTGAAGTGGAAGGACGCGATGGTTCGCGGCATTCCACTGAAAAGAATGGGCGAACCCGACGACTATGCCGGGATTATCGCTCTGCTTGCGTCGGACGACGGAAATTTCATCACCGGACAGGCCATTTCGGTCTCCGGCGGAATGAACATGATCTAGCAGATGTGAGGTAGCACAATGTCAGACCCGACCAAGATGTCAGACCCGACCAAGTTCACCGATGTGATCTACGAAGTCCGCGATCGCGCCGCCTGGATCATTATCAATCGGCCCAAGGTATACAATGCCTTTCGCGGCCAGACGCTTGAAGAACTCCTTCTGGCCTTCCAGCTCGCCGCGAATGACCGCAATGTATCGAGCATCGTGCTGACAGGCGCCGGCGACAAGGCCTTCTGCACCGGCGGAGACCAGTCCGCGCACGAGGGACAATATGACGGCCGCGGCGTCGTTGGATTGCCGATCGATGAGCTGCAGGGACTAATCCGTGACGTGCCGAAGCCGGTGATCGCGCGCGTCAACGGCTTTGCGATCGGCGGCGGCAACGTGCTGGCAACGCTGTGCGACCTGACGATTGCCGCCGACACCGCTCAATTCGGCCAGGTCGGCCCGAAGGTCGGCTCCGTCGACGCGGGCTGGGGCACCGCCCTGCTGGCGCGTCATGTCGGCGACAAGAAGGCGCGCGAAATCTGGTTCATCAACGACCGCTACACCGCCGAACAGGCCCGCGAAATGGGCCTGGTCAACAAGGTCGTTCCGGCCGCCGAACTCGACGCCGCCGTCAAGGATTGGACCGACAAGCTGGCACAAAGATCGCCGACGGCGATTGCTTTGGCGAAGCGCTCGTTCAATGCCGACTCGGACAACATTCGCGGTATCAGCAACCTCGCCCTTCATGCCCTGAAGATGTTCTACGATACGGCGGAATCGAAGGAAGGCGTCGCCGCCTTCAACGAGAAGCGCGCGCCGGACTTTCACAAGTTCACATAGGAAGACATCGTGTCGGGACGCAAGGTCATCATTTCCTGCGCAATCACGGGATCCATCCACACGCCGTCGATGTCTCCCCACCTCCCGGTGACGGCAACCGAGATCGCGGAGCAGGCCTTGGCTGCAGCCGAGGCAGGTGCGGCGATCGTCCATCTTCACGCCCGCAATCCGCAGGACGGTCGGCCCGACCAGTCGCCGGAGGCCTTCGAGCCGTTTCTTCGCGTCATCAAGCAGCAATCCACTGTGGTCGTGAATCTGACGACCGGCGGCTCTCCCTACATGACCGTCGAAGAGCGCATCAAGCCCGCGGCGGTCTGGAAGCCGGAGGTCGCCAGTCTGAACATGGGATCGATGAATTTCGGACTGTTCCCGATGCTCAAGCGATACAAGAAATTCAAGTACGACTGGGAGCCGGCCATGCTGGAAGGCTCGCACGATCTCGTCTTCCGCAATTCCTTCAAGGACATCCGTTACGCGCTGGAAACGCTAAACAGCACCGGCACGCGCTATGAGTTCGAATGCTACGACACCAGCCACCTCTACAATCTGCATCACTTCTGGACTGAAGGATTGGTCAAGGCCCCATTGTTCATTCAGACCGTGTTCGGTCTGCTCGGCGGCATCGGCTCGCATCAGGAAGACGTCATGCATATGAAGCGCACGGCCGATCGCCTGTTCGGCGATAATTATCGCTGGTCGGTGCTGGGAGCCGGGCGCGCGCAGATGCCGGTCGCGGCGATCGCGGCCTCGATCGGCGGCAACGTGCGGGTGGGCCTGGAAGACAGCCTCTGGATCGGTGCCGGCAAGCTCGCGGCATCGAACGCCGATCAGGTGACGCAGGTTCGCAAGATCATCGAAGGACTGGGACTGGACGTCGCGACAGCCGACGAGGCGCGCGAAATCCTTGAACTCAAGGGCGGCGACAACGTCGCGTTCTGAACCGCCATCGATCGAAACGCCGATACGGCGGCCGGGTCGTCGACACGAATGACGGGAGGGACCTCGATGCTACCCCATCGCAGGGTTTACGACGAAGAACACAATCAACTCCGAGAAACGGTGCGGCGCTTTGTGGCGTCGAAGATCGCGCCCGACTTCCAGCGCTGGGAGGAAGCCGGTATCGTTGACCGCTCGCTATGGAGCGCCGGCGGCACAGCCGGCCTGCTCTGCCCACAGGTTCCCAAAGAGTTCGGCGGAGCCGGCGGAGACTTCCGGCACAATGCGGTCGTGATCGAAGAGCTCAGCTACTCCGGTTTCGCAGGTCCGGCCACCGACTTCTCCGTGCACAACGACGTGTGCTGTGGATACCTGCTCAGCTATGGAACGGCTGAGCAAAAGAAAAAATGGCTGCCGCGAATGGTGTTGGGCGAAACCGTGTGCGCCGTCGCGATGACCGAACCCGGCACCGGAAGCGACCTGCAGGGCATCCGCACCCGCGCCGTGTGCGAGGGCGACGAGTTTGTGATATCGGGCCAGAAGACCTTCATCTCCAACGGACAGATGTGCGATCTCGTGATCGTCGTGGTTCGGACCGCGCCGGAGGGCGGCTCGCGGGGCATGAGTCTGGTTCTGGTCGAGACCGACCGGCCCGGTTTCCGCCACGGCCGAAACCTCGAAAAGCTGGGGCATCTCTCCTCCGATACGTCGGAATTGTTCTTCGATGCGGTGCGCGTCCCCATCAGCAACTTGTTGGGAGCGCAAGGGGGCGCGATGGGCGCGTTGATGAACGAACTGCCGCAGGAACGCCTGACCATCGCGCTTCATTCGATCGCCGCGGCGCAGAAGGCCTTCGACCTTGCCAAGGACTACGTCCAGCAGCGCAACGCGTTTGGATCGCCGATCGGAAGTTTCCAGAATACACGGTTCAAGCTGGCTGACCTGAAATCCGATCTTGCGGTTGGCTGGGCCTATGCCGATCAATGCCTGCGCGAGCACATCAATCACGAACTGACGACCTACGCCGCCTCGACCGCAAAACTCTGGATCACGGAAATGCATGGCCGGGTCGTCGACCAATGCCTGCAGTTCTTCGGCGGCTACGGTTTCATGCGCGACTATGAAATCTGCCGTCTCTACGCGGACGCACGTGTGCTGCGGATTTACGGCGGCACCTCGGAAATCATGCGCGAGTTGATTTCGCGAAGCCTTTGACCGTCACCTTGATCAATAGCTCTTCGGCAGTTCGAGCACCTTCTCGGCGATGAAGCTGAGGATCAATTGTTCGGTGATCGGCGCGAGCCGCGTGATGGAAACCTCGCGGAACAGACGTTCCACGTGATACTCCTTGGCGTATCCAAAGCCGCCGTGGGTCATGATCGCCTGCCAGGCAGCCTCGTGCCCGGCGCGGGCACCGAGGAATTTGGCGGCATTGGCTTCGGCGCCGCACGGCTTGTCGTGATCGTAGAGCCAGGCGGCGCGCAATGCCATTTGCCAGGCTGATTCCAGATACATCCAGTTTTCGGCAAGGGGATGCTGTATGCCCTGATTTTGTCCGATCGGACGATCGAACACCACACGTTCCCTTGCATATTTTGTCGCGCGGCGCAGCGCATCCTGGCCGATCCCGATCGCTTCGACCGCGATCAGGATACGCTCGGGATTGAGGCTGTGCAGAATGTATGAGAAGCCCTTGCCCTCCTCACCGATCCGATCGGATTCCGGAATGAAGAGGCCGTCGATGAAGATGGCATTGGAGTCGACCGCCTTGCGGCCCATTTTCGGAATTCGATGGACATCGATCTTCGACCGATCGAGGTCGGTATAGAAGATCGTAATTCCATCCGTTGGCCGCGCGCAGTCCTCGTATTTAGTCGTCCGCGTCAGCAGCATGATCTTGTTGGCGACCTGTGCTGTCGAGGTCCAGACCTTCTGGCCATGCACCAGGTAGCCGCCCGGAGCCTTCTGCGCGAAGGTCTTGATGCGGGTCGTGTTGAGGCCGGCATCCGGTTCGGTGAAACCGAAGCAGCATTGATCTTCGCCCGCGACCAGGCGTGGAACCCAGCGTGCCTTCTGCTCCGGCGTGCCCTTCACGACAATCGGATGCGGTCCGAACAGGTTGATGTGCACCGCCGAGGTCGCGGACATTCCGCCGCCATGGCCTGCCACCTCATGCATCATGATCGCGGCCTCGGTCACCCCAAGACCCGAGCCGCCATATTCCTCCGGCATCGTGATGCCGAGCCAGCCTGCATCGGCCATCGCGCGATGAAACTCGAACGGGAACTTGCCGTCGTCGTCGCGCGCCAGCCAGTAGTCATCGCCGAAGCGCGTGACGACCGAGCGCACGCCTTCGCGAATGGCGGCGTGATCGTCTGCCGGCTCGAACTCGTTCGCCAACAATGAGCTCATGGCGTGACGCCCTCCCCGACCGAGACGAGTGTGCGCTTCGCCGCGATCAGATGCGGCATGTCATACATCTTGCCGTCAATGCCTAGCGTTCCGGCGTCGGGTTGGGCCGCAAAGGCTGCCACTACGCGGCGCGCATGCGCCAGATCGGCCTCGGATGGCGTGAAGCATTCATTGATCGTCGCAATCTGGTTGGGATGAATGGCAATCTTTCCGACGAAGCCATCGCGGCGCGCAATCCTGCAGCTCTCCGCCAGCCCATTCTGATCCTTGAAGTCGCCATACAGGGTGTCGAGCGCCAACACGCCTGCTGCACCGGCGGCGAACAGGCATTGCGCGCGCGCCACCTGATAGGGGAACGTCCAACTTCCATCCGCTTCCTTGTTGGAGAGAGCGCCGAGCGCTGCGCCGAGATCCTCCGCACCCCACGTCATGGCGACGAGGCGGCGGCTCGGCGTCGCATAGCTGGCAAAGCCGATCATCGCGGCCGGCGTCTCGGTTGCGACCACAAGCAGCTTCACATGACCCGGCGTAACGCCGGTGGCGACCTCCAGCACATCGACGTAATTCGAAATCAGTTCGATGTCCTGGATGCCGTTGACCTTCGGGATCAGGATGCCGTCGAGGCCCGGGCGGACAATGGCGGCAAGGTCGTCAAGCGTCAACCCGCTTCCGAGCGGATTGATGCGCACCAAAAACGCCCAGTCGTGCGGCGGTCCGCCCAGCAGGTTCTTCACCATGTTGCGTGCCAGTCCCTTGCGCGGCGGCGCAACGGAATCTTCCAGATCGAGAATCAGCGCATCGGCGCCGATGCCGGAAGCCTTTGTGAACTTATGCTCGCTGTCACCAGGAACAAACAGAAGGGAACGCAATTTCATGTGGGGCGCCTCATCATCAGCCCGCTGCGGCGGCAATAGGCGATTTCCTCGTTGCGTTGATTGAAACCGCGATGTTCGAACGTGACTATTCCCTGAGTGGGGCGGGACTTGCTCTCGCGCACGGCTAGAATTCTTGTCTCCGCCCGCAGGGTATCACCGGCAAAGACCGGGCGCGGGAATTTGGTCTCCTCCATCCCGAGGTTGCCGACGGTCGTGCCCAGGGTAGTGTCCTGGACAGACAAACCGATGATCAGACCAAGGGTGAAGATCGAATTCATCAGCGGTTTGCCGAATTCAGTCGATTTGGCATATTCGTGATCAATGTGGACGGCTGCCGGATTGTATGTCAACGCCGAGAACAGAATATTGTCCATGTCGGTGACCGTGCGCCTGATCTCATGAACAAACGTTTGCCCGACGGAAAATTGCTCGAAATAGAGTCCCGCCATCGCATGCTCTCCCTGCAGAAGCCCAGCGATCGACACCGCCACACACTTATCGCTGCGAGGGCCTCTGCCGCCATCTGCATCGTTTTCTTGCTCGTAGCATATCTAGCGCAAGATGATATCGTACACAAGCGTACGACATGGATGCCTAGCTTGGAACAATACGCCAGGGCTTTCCGGTCGTCCCCTACCAAGATCTTACGGCGCTTTCTTCAAAGCCTGCGGAAGCTTGGAACGATGGAACCCCTCGAAGGGCGTGCTTCGATTGTGCGGTTCGAGCTTCCAGGTGTTGCGCGCGTTCGGCGTACCGCCGTCGACCCGGATGCATGATCCGGTGATATAAGCCGCGGCCGGCGACAACAGGAAGGTGATTGCCGCCGAGATTTCGGCTTCGGTGCCGAAACGCTGCAACGGCACTCCAGCCGTGAAATCGTGCAGTTTCTTCTGCATTTCCGGCGTGTAGGTATCAAACCCGCTGGACACGATGCCTCCGGGAGCGACCGCATTGACGCGCACGCCCGATGCCGACCATTCGCACGCCGCCGTTTCGGTAAGAGTCAGCATTCCGCCGCGCGCCGCGCCCGAGTGGGAAAACTCGGGCCAGCCATGCCAGATATCGGCGATGATGTTGACGATGGCTCCGCCGTTGGCCTCCATCCAGCGGTTGTAGACCTCGCGCATGAAGATGAACCCGCCGGTCAGATTGCTCCGGACCACCGCCTCGAATCCCTTGGTCGAGATGGTTTTCATCGGTGCTCGATATTGACCGCCGGCATTGTTGACGAGCCCATCGATGCAGCCAAAAGTGCCGAGCACTGCGTCGATCGCCGAGATCACCATCGCCTCGTCGCGGATATCGCAAACCTGGCTGACGACCACACCGCCATCCTCTTCGATCTCCGCTTTCACCTGTGCGAGCTTTTCGGCCGCACGCCCGAGGATCGCGACGTTGGCGCCGAGCGCCGCCAGTTCATGTGCAGTGCAGCGGCCGATGCCGCTGCCGCCACCCGTGACGATAATCGTCCGGGCTTTGAACAGATCCGGCCTGAAGACGGACTGATACGGCATCGTGTTCTCCGAGAGCCGGCCCAAGGGCGAAGGGTTGTTAATATCGTACACTATATTATGATATATTGTATTCTCTTTCGCCAGCGAGCAATGGCGCATCGCCTTTGCCAATCAACGCGTCGCCGTCGCTGTGACATCCTGCCGGCCAGGAGATGGGCAACGCCTTTAGGAAACACAAGACATGGAAAAATTCACGACTATCACCGTCGAACAGCATGACACGATTGAAATCCTCTCACTCGACCGGCCGGATGCTCTTAATGCAGTGACGCCGGCAATGGCCGATGAGCTGATCGCGTATTTTTCCAGACTTCACGACCGCCTGAGTACCCGGATTGTCATTCTCAGGGGCAATGGTCGGGCGTTTTGCGCGGGCGCGGAACTCGGTTCGGATGCATTCGCTGCGCCCGGCGAAGGGCGTCCGCAACGGCAGCTCGACATGCAACAGCGCTACTCGCGGATCATCCGACTGATGCGAAGCTGCCCGCAGCCGATTGTTGCACTGGTTCACGGTGCCGCCTGCGGCGCCGGATTCTCGTTGTTGCTTGCCTGCGACGTTCGCTTCGCCACACCGGCTGCGCGGATGAACGCCGCCTACATCCGGGTCGGCGTCGGCGGCTGCGATATGGGATCCGGCTATCTGCTGCCGCGGCTGATCGGTCTTTCGGTCGCTTCTGAGCTGCTGTTGACCGGGCGGTTTCTCGATGCGGATCGGGCGAAAGCCGTGGGACTGGTCAGCGACGTCGTCGCCGACGACAAATTGCTCGACACCGGCCTCGCGTTCGCCGCCGAGATGGCCCGCGCCTCGCCGATGGGGTTGCGCTTGACCAAGCAAACGCTCAACGCACTCATCGACGCTGCTGGCATCGACGCCGCGCTGATGATCGAGGATCGTCAGCAGGTCATTCTGCTCGAGACCAGCGATCATCGCGAAGCGGTCGCCGCGTTCCGCGAACGCCGCGACCCGTCCTATTCCGATCGCTAGCGGATCGTTCAAGCTCGGATCTGGTCGTCGTCGGTATTTCGCGGCAGCCGCCATGGCTATTTGCCGTCGCCAAACGCTTCGGCGACTTCCCTGAGCTTGAACTTCTGAATCTTTCCGCTCGCGGTGCGCGGCAGCTCGGTCACCAGTTCGACGCGTTCCGGCCAAAACTGCTTGGCCATCTTGCACTCGGCCAGGTAGACCTGCATCGCAGCGAGATCGATCGTCGTGCCCGATTTCGATACGATAAAGGCGCAACCGCGCTCGCCCAGGCGGGCATCGGGATAACCAACCACCGCAACCGCGGCGACGGCAGGATGCTTGTAGAGAAGGTTTTCGATTTCCACCACCGGAACGTTCTCGCCGCCCCGGATCAGCACATCCTTCACTCGACCCGATATCCGGACGTAACCTTCGCTATCCATGTAAGCGAGATCGCCAGAGTCGAACCATCCCTCCGCGTCAAACGTTTTCAGTTCGGGCCTCTTGTAATAACCGGTGAACATCTGACAGCCGCGCACCAAGAGCCGCCCGGATTGTCCGGTGGGAACCGGCTTTCCGTCAAAATCAACGATGCGCACTTCCATGCCTTCCAGCGCGCGGCCATCGGTGGTCGGCGACTTGTCGGATGCGCGCGAAGGTTCGGTGAGCGTCCCCGACAAGACTTCGGTCATTCCCCACAGCGAGCACACCTTGATGCCGAGCTCGCTTGCCGCCCGCTCGATCAGCACTGACGGAATAGGCGCGCCGCCGCAGAGGAATGACCGCAGGCTTGCCGGACGTGGGGCGCCGGCCTTCACCGCGTCGCAGATGTCGCTAAGGAATGGAGTCGACGCGGCGGTATAGGTCACGCCTTGGCGCGCCATCAACGACACGCCGCGCTTCGGTTCCCAGACGTCCTGCAGCACCATGGTTCCGCCCAGATAGACCGACAACAAGACGACGGCCGCATACCCCGTCATATGACCGACGGGGGACGCCACCAGCAATACGTCGCTTGCATCGAGACCGAAGCGTTCCGTTAGCGCCTTGGTGCATCCAATCAGCGAGTTAGAGGTGTGAATCACACCCTTGGGCTCGCCGGTGGTGCCGGAGGTGAACATCAGTACCGACGTGTCATCGGGTCGCAGGCCTGCGTTCTTGCCCGCAGGTTCGGCTGCCAACAGCGTACGCTCGAAACTCGAACTGCCCTCGCCGTCGACAACAATCAGGTGCTTCAGGTGAGGCAGCTCGGCGCGCATGCCCTCGGCCATCATCGAATGATCAAAACCCCGATACAGCTTGGGGACGACAAAGACCTTGGCCTCGCAAAAATTCAGGATGTAGAGCAGCTCCCGTTCGCGCAGGATCGGCATGACGGGATTCAGGATGGCGCCGATCTTGCTGCAGGCAAACGCCGTGACGACAAATTCCCACCAGTTCGGCAGTTGGACAGTGACCACGTCGCCTGGACCGACCCCGAGTTTGCGCAACGAGCTTGCCGCGCGCTCAGCCAGAGCTTCCAGCTCGCGGTAGGTGAAAACACGCACCTGTTCGCGGTCGGCCCTATCTGCCACGATCGAAATCTTGTCGGCGGTCCGCGCTGCGGCCTCGGTCAGAAGCTGATCGACCGTTTTGTCCAGCCAGTATCCGGCTTCACGGAAGTGGTCGCGGGACATGCCCCGTTTGGCGGTCGCTGTCACGATGTGTTCCCTCCGGTTCTCACCCGCTTTCCGATTTGGCGACGGATATCGTTCATGTGTGTACCTTATATCACCTCACGACTTTCTGCCAACCAGCAAAATGGCTGCACCTCGTCGCCGAGCAAGGAATAAATTCACTTACAGGCTTTTCGCGCGGCGGTCAGGCCATCGACTACCGGCCGTTCGTCGCGCCGAACGATGCCGAGCACTGGTAGTCGCGCGACCTATTTTCCCGCACGCTTCTCCCTGCCTCTCGGCCTTACAGAAATGCGTGGCGGGCGGTGGCGGCATATCAAACTTTCCGGTTCCACGGCGGCGGCGCAATATCAGGCTGACCTGCCTTCTTTTTCCTTGCGCGTGGAAGCCTGGATAGCCTCCCGGGCCCGCAGCCAATCCTCCGGCGAAAGCCTTGAGAGTCCCGCGAACGTGCTCGGCGCCGCCAAATGATGCCCGCCGTCGATGCTGATCGTATCGCCGGTGATGTAGCTGCAGCCATCCGACATCAGAAAGATCACGAGATTGCGCAATTCATCCATCTTTCCGAATCGACGCAACGGCACTTCATCGGCTTGCGTGGCGCCCACGCCGGTTTCCGCCAGCGGATTGAGCTTGTCCCAGGCATTTTCGGTCGGAAACGGACCAGGCGCGATCGCGTTAACGCGAATTCCTTTCGGCCCCCATTCGACCGCGAGCGACATCGTCATCGCGTGAACCGCGGCCTTGGCCATTGCGGCCGGCACCACATAGGCCGACCCGGTCCAGACCCAGGTCACCAGATTGCTGATGATCACCCCAGGGAGACCGGTGGCAATCCATCGTTTTCCGCAAGCTTGCGCCGCATAGAACGACCCATCCATGACCGTCGACCTGATCGCTTCGTAGCCACGCGGCGACAATGTTTCGGTCGGCGCGAGAAAATTGGCGCCGGCGTTGTTCACGAGGCCGGTGAGCGGACCTGTTGTCCAGATATCCGCCAGCATCTTCTCGATGCTGTCCGGATCGCGAACGTTGGCGACCAACGCGTCGGCCTGGCCACCCGATCGGTTGCGAATTTCGCCGACCGCATGATCGAGAACTTCCTGCCGGCGACCGCAGATGAAGACGTGCGCCCCGTGCGCGGCGAATCCCACCGACATTTCCTTGCCGAGGCCCGTTCCGCCGCCGGTCACCAGGATTTGCTTTCCCTTGAGAACATCTCCACTAAACATGAAGAGGGAACGTCCTTTTATTCGGCCCGGCCGGCCACGGCCTGAAGCGTCCCGGTCAAAATCGTCACCATACCTCAATTGATACACTACTGTACTTCATATGTAAATCGAGTTGATGTTCTGCCTTACCGAAGCGGATTTCGCGCTTCGGCGCAAAACCGGCGAATTGGAGCCGAGTAAATCGATTGCGGTGCCGACCAGATCGCGGCCGCCAGCCGGCCGCGTTCATTCAATCTTTTAAAGATACGCTTGTGTATGATATTACGTGAGTCTCGTGATTTGACCCGCAAGGCATATCAAGCCGATACGAAGGAAACCTGACATGGTCGACCGGCCCGAATGGGATCTCCGACTGGGGTACCTCATTCACGACGTTTCCCGGCTGCGCCGGATGATGTTTGACCGCGCCTTGGCGCCACTCGGAATCACAAGGTCGCAGTGGTGGGTGCTTGCCTTCATTTCGCGCAAGGACGGGCTTCCCCAAACCCAACTTGCCAATGAGCTCGACGTCGGCAAGGTTGGTGTGGGAGCACTGATCGATCGCCTTGAGTCTTCCGGCTTCGTTATTCGACAGGCAGACCCGGTCGACCGCCGTGTAAAGCGTGTGTTTGTTACCAAGCAGGCGCGCGGGTTTCTGGAAAAGCTTCGCAAGGAAACCGACAAGTTCAACGAAAAAATAACCCGCGGGATTGATCGCAAGCAATTGGAGGCAACCTCGGACGCATTACTTGCGATGAAACGCAATCTGCTTGCGATGTCCGATGCAGGCCCGCTTGCAGGGAAGCGCGAGGAAGAAGACATCGGAAAACGGAGCAAACCTCGCAAGGCAAAGAAGGCAGCGTAAATCTGGCGTCATGACGGGCCCGGATTGCCATCAAGGATGTCGACCCGGCATGCCGCTTCGATTTCCGCGTTGCGCGAGAGGCGGTCTAATCACCGAAACTGGCGCGGGACGGTCCGGTCGGTTGACCGGCCACGCAGCTAGTCTAAAGGTGGCGGCCGATCTTCCGTTAAGGCACCCAGGACGTCTCCTCAGGTTCGTGCTGGCCGCGCGCAGCAAACACGACCTTCTTCGCCTGCGGCTGGTGGAGCGCGCTGGTCTGCAGCAGCCGTGTCGCCTGGCTGATGTCCACGACCTTGTCGAGCGTCTCCAGGCGTTCGAAGAGCGAAGCAATCCGCTCGCGCGGCAATGCCCGTGCGGCACGATCTTCGAATTTGTCCCACTGCTCCGAATGACCTGTCGTTGCGGCCTCGATCTCGAGTGGTGCGCCCCAATCGGCGAACAATCGTTCGACGTCGAACGCGCCCGCGCCGTTGAAGACATGGAAGAAGCCCTGGTGATCCGCAGAAGCATTCGCGACCGCATCGAGGCCTTGCTCCGCGAGAAGCGCCGCCAATAGGCCGTTGCGCGCGCATTGTCCGACCAGCAGCGGTTTCGTCATAGCACCAACATCGACCGTGATCCTGCTTGCCAGCGATGCGGCGATCGCGAGCGCCGCCGCGACGCGTTCCGGATCGAGCTTGAGAAAGTGGGAAGCGGCCCCAGCGGCAGCGAAGGTGCCAAGCGTGAAGGCTGGATGCCGACCCTTGTCGTCGTGAAAGTCTAGCGCAGGTGCAAGTCGCGTCTCGGTCTCAATGCCGATCACGTAGGCCGCGATGAGATCGTCGCCGCGGCCCTTGCGTTCTTCCGCGAGCGCGAACAGCATGCACACGATTGGGACCCGATGATGTCCGCCGGGCATGCCGTCGAGATCGAGGGCATGCGAAGCGGCGCCATTGACCAGCGTCGCATCGAGCGCGCTGGTGCGCCGGTCCGTGCCAACGATCAAGGATAGGCCCGGCGCCGTGGCGACACCGGGAGTCCTGAGCAGTATCTGCGTACAAGGTTCCGGAACGCCGGCGAGCGTTACGCCGATCGTATCGAGGATGCGGCTCTTGGCCTGCGCCAGCGCTTGCTTGGTCAAATTCGTCTTGTCGAAGTCGACGATTTTGCCGGCGAGACGAGCGACGATCGCGTTGCTGATGACGTTTTTGGTGTTGTCAATCGATTCGACGCACGCCATCGAGCTCTCCCCTTTTCGATTCTTAGTTCGCCGTTGCGGCATTGCGTCCGGCAATCCGCCCGAAGGTCGCGCCCGACACGAGGCCCGTGCCGGCAGGATAGTTGTCGTAGAACAGGCCGCCGATCATCTCGCCGCAGCAATACAGACCCTTGATCGGCCGCCAGTCGGTGCCGATCACTTGCGCGTTTTCGTTAACTTTGAGCCCGCCGAAGGTAAAGGTGATGCCCCCGGTCGCGCTGTAGGCGTAGTAAGGAGGCTTGTCGATGCGAAGTGCCCAGTTGGTTTTTTCCAGCGCCAGCCCCTTGCTTGACAGACCGTCCTTCTTCGTGGGGTCGAAGCCATCCTCGGTACTGCGGGCGCACGAATTGTATTCCAGCAACGTCTGCAGCGCCTGCGCCTTGTCATCGATATCGAGCTGGTCAATCAGGTCTTCGAGCGTGTTGGATACGATCGGATCGCTGGTCTGGTAGCGCGGCTCGAGCAGATGGACCACCTTGCTGTCGAAGATCTGGTAGGCCTTGGCGCCCGGCTCGGCGAGGATCGCGCGTCCAAACTTAGCATAGGTGAACAGCGCGCCATCCTCGCCTTCGTCGACAAAGCGACGTCCCCTGCGGTTGATCATCACGGCATAAACATAGGAGAGGCGATTGCTGCGATCGGTGAGTTCGCGCGGTGCGAAATCGCCCCAGTCGGCGCTGATCGGCGTCGCGTGGCAACCGCTCCATTGCCCCCACGGCATGGCGCCGATATTCATCGCCATGCGCAGACCGTCGCCCTGGTTATGCGGCGTGCCGCGCACTTTCGCCGCGCCGACCAACGGGCCGATGTGCTGGGTGCGCATCTGGACGTTGGCCTCGAACCCCCCGCAACCGAGAACCACAGCCTTTGACGAAAGCACCTTAATGCCCTCGTCGTCGCGTACCTTCACGCCCGCGACGCGGCCGCTGTTTTCGTCAACGATGAGCTCCGTCGCGGCGGATTCGTAGCGGACCTCGATGCCAAGTCGTTCGGCGGTGGCGAACCAACTGCGCGACAGGCCCACGCCCTCATGCGCGGCGCGCACCACAAGGCCGCGCGCCCAGACCATGACATTGTCCTTCTTCACCGCCGACAGGGTGATGGCCGGCTCCATCTTGATCCCGCCGGTGTCCTTCATCCAGCGCACCGTGGCTTGGGAATTGGTCACTAGCAGTTTGGAGAGGACGGGATCTGTCCTTCCATTGGTCACCCGCATCAGGTCACCGTGATAATCGTCCTGCGTATACGGGGAAATGCCGTCGTAGAAATTCTCGAACTCCTCCTCGACACCCGGAAGCAGCGCGCCGATCTCGCGCGGATCATCGTAGGCAAAGCGCAGAACGCCGCCGCTCCAATGCGTGTTGCCGCCCCGCATCTCGCGCGGCGCTTTTTCCAGCACGACAACTCTTTCGGCGCCGTTCTCTCGCGCCGACACGGCCGCAGCGAGCGCCGCGTTGCCCGCGCCGATCGCGATCACGTCGTAGAGCGGAGCCTTCGCGTCTTCCATGGAATGCATCCTTGCAGCCCGCCGCGTCAGTCCGGCGTTGGGTTTCACCTATGAATACTTTTGTATACATAGAAATGCAGACGTCAATAGGGAGCCAGGCCAAGACAGTCGTGGTATCGTTAAGAGCGAGCTAGATCGTTGAAATTGCTAGACTTTGGCTGACGAATGGCGCGCCGGGCGGCTCACCGCCTGCTGGCCGGACGTCGACCAGATTGATGCTGGAGCTTGATGGCGCGCAGGCGCCGCTCGCGGACGGGAAGTCGCTTCGATAGACGCGAGCTGCGTTACAGCGGGTCTTGATTGGTGGGCTCGACGGCCCGCATTTGCCTGCGCACTTCGAGTCCGCGGGCGACGTGGGCGCGAGCCTCGGCGTCAGCCTTCTCGCTATCGCGCGCTTCGATCGCCGCGACGATGCGGCGGTGCTCGTCATGCGCGTCGGCAAACCGCCCCTTGATCCCCATCGTGGTCGGCCCAAGCAGCGCGATCGCATCGTTCAGCGCCTGTAGACTCTTCATGAGAAAACGGTTGTGCGCCGCCTGGTAGATCGCCTGATGGAACGCCAGGTTGTGCTGGTAGCGGATCGACGCATCCTCCGGAAGCGTCACTTCGGTCTCCACGAGCTGAACCAGAGTCTCGACGTCGCGGGTGCTGGAATGCCGGGCCGCCAACGCCGAAGCGATGCCTTCCAGCGCCCCGCGCATCTCGTAAAGTTCCTCCATCGCAGCAGCATCCAGCGTTGCGACCACCAGGCCGATGCGAGGCCGCATATCGACAAGGCCCTCGTGCTCCAGCCGCGACAGCGCCTGCCGCGTCGGCGTGCGACTGACACCGAGCCATGATGCCAGCTCGATCTCGCGCATGCGTCGGCCCGGTGGGAATTGGCCTTCGAGAATCTCCCGGCGCAACGCCGCATAGGCGTAGTCGGCCACCGATCCATAATCGGTGCGCTCGGCCGGCTGGGCGGTGGTCACTGTCATTGTTTGATTCCGGATCTCGACCCATGCGATGCGCGCGCAGGACAGGGTTATCGATGGACAAGTTGCCCGATACGACATCATGAATTATGATGTATACAATTGTATTCCAAAACGATCAAGCAAGCCCAACCGCGGCGTGGGTCTGGCTTTGGAGGAATTGAATGACGCAGAAGCGCATCAAGGCCGTGTTCATGCGCGGCGGAACATCCAAGGCTGTCGTCTTTCGGCGCAGCGATTTGCCTTCCGATCCAGCCGCCTGGAACGACATCTTTCTGGCCGTCATGGGATCGCCCGATCCAAACGGCCGCCAGCTCGACGGCATGGGCGGCGGCATCTCCTCGCTTTCCAAGATTTGCATCGTCGGCCCACCGAGTTGATCGGATGCGGACATCGATTACACCTTCGCACAGGTGTCGGTGAAGGAAGCTTCCGTCGACTACAGCGGCAATTGCGGGAACATGTCTTCGGCCATGGGTCCGTTCGCCGCCGAAGAAGGCCTGTGCGCCGTGCCACGCGATGGCACCGCGGTCGTGCGCATCCACAACACCAACACCAGCAAGATCATCACCTCGCGCTTCACCATGACCGAAGGTGAGGCGGAGACCGATGGCGACCTTGCCATCGATGGCGTCGCCGACACCGCGGCCTCGGTCCGCCTCGAATTCAACGAACCCGGAGGCGCCAAAACCGGGCGCCTGCTCCCCACCGGGCGAGCCCGTGATCGCCTTGATGTTCCGGGGGTAGGCGGCGTCGAGGCGACCATGGTCGATGCCGCCAATCCGTGCGTCTTCATCGACGCGGCCACGCTCGGAAAGACCGGGACCGAATTACCCGATGCGCTAGAAGCCGATGCGGCCTGCCTCGCCGCGCTGGAAGCGATCCGACAGTCGGCCTCCGTCGCCATGGGCATCGCGCCCGATCTCGCGACCGCCGCGCGCATTCCCAGCGTGCCGAAGGTTGCCGTGGTCAGCGCACCGAAGCAAGCGCCGACGTTGTCAGGTCGATCGCTCGCCGCGAACGAGATCTCGATCCTGGTGCGCATGATCTCGATGGGCCAGCCGCACCGTGCCGTACCCATCACCGGCGCGACGTGCCTTGCGATCGCCACCCGCATCGAGGGCTCGATTCCCAACGCGCTTGCCGCGAGTAGCGACGGGCCGATCGTGATCGCCCATCCATCCGGCGTCGTGATGGTGGATGCCCGCGTCGATCATGCGCACGACGCAGCGAAAGCCCATGCGGTGTTTGGCGCAGTCTATCGTACCATGCGCAAATTGTTCGAAGGCTATGTGTACTATCGGCCAAAGGCGGCGAAGCTTGCCGACGCGGTCGCCGCCGAGTGAGCCTCAGCGCGCGAGCGCCTTTCGCTTCCGCGCAGATTCTTTGCATGGTCCACCTGGAGCAGCGGACTTCGACTTCAACAGCGCCGGCTCGGCCACCGCGTTGGCGGCGGCCTCCTCCTTGAGCAGTTCTTCAACGTATTGGCGCGCATTGCTGACGTGCTGACGCATCTTCTGCTCGGCCCGATCGGCGACGAATCAGTGCGGCGACAATCTCCTTGTGCTCGCGCAACGCCTTCATGGCGCGCCCCGGCTTGGTGCTCGATTTATAGCGATAGACGCGCAGCAGATAATAGAGATCCTCGCACAGCATCTGGATCAGGCGTTCGTTGCGGCTTGCCTTCACGATCCGGAAGTGGAAGTCGAAATCCTTCGACTCCTGATAATAGCCGGTTCCCTCCTGAACGCTTCGCTGTTGCTGGTGCTGATCCAGCAACTCGGCCAAACCCTTCAGTTCAGCATCCGTCATGCTGGTGGCAGCGAGCCCGCACGCCATCCCCTCAAGCGCCTCTCGGATCTGAAGCACCTCATGCAGATCCTTCAACGACAGGCGCGCGATGTGAACGCCGATGTTTGGCGTGCGCTCCAGCAGCTTGCGTCCCTCGAGACGACGGATGGCTTCACGTAATGGGCCACGGCTTACCCCGAGGGAAACCGCGAGCGCCTGTTCGCTCAGTTTACTGCCGGGCTGGAGGTCGCCGCCGACGATTGCGGCCTCGATTCGTTCGACCAGGACGTCGACCAGCGATTGTGCAGACACCTTGCTCTTCAGAAGATCGCTCATGAACGCCTTTTAGTATCCGACCAATCTGACGGCGCTCAAGCATCGCAGGCTATCAAGAATTATGGCAACTGCCAACAATCGACACTGCACCGCGCGCGGGTGGCGCGAACACAACGGGTCAGATCCCGAGATAGGCCCGCTTGACGTACTCGCTCCTGGCCAACTCGGGTCCGGGACCACGCAGGGACGGCGGCACCCATCGACTGATCGACCGGATGCAGACGCGCGCCGAACTGTATGCGACCATCGGCTACCACGAATATGAATCCCTGGATTCGTCGATCATTACGTCGGTGACGCCGGAAGGCATGCCGCAACGGCAGCCCGATCGGTAAGGCAGGCAGCCGAACATCCGGGCTGGCGCGATCGTAGCCTTGGCCCTTTCAGCCGCGCTTCAATGGTCAGCGTCCAGACGACGATATCGCGGCGGGACCGCCCTGCTGCCCCGCTTACGGCTGGCTCTTGCGCCATTCGAGCAGCCTGCGGATACCCTCCTCGATCGTCACTTCCGGCACCCAGCCCAGCATTTTCTCGATCTTGGTCCGGCTGAAATCCAGTTGCTTCGTGACGCTCGAGCGAACCTGTGAATTCGCCGATTTGTATTCCGGCTTGAGGCTGCTACCGGTGAATTGCAGCACAAGCTCCACGATGCGGTTGAGCGTGGTCGCAACGCCCGTCACCACATTGAAACTTTCTGCGGTGACGTCGGAGGCCATCGCTATCACGTTCGCCCGTGCGACGTCCGAGACGTGGATGTAGTCGTGCACCTCGCTGCCGTCGTCCGGAATCGTCGGCCGCTCGCCGCGCATGATGCGATCGTAGTTCTCCATGATGTAGAGGGCGTTGACACCGCGATAATGCTGACGTTCGCCGTAGACAGTCGAGTAACGAAGTGCAACGGCCTGGATGCCATGCCGCGCGCTGTAGAGACCGCACAGGCTCTCGCCGATCAACTTGGTGCAGGCATAGAGCGAGGCCGCGGGCTGGAAAGTCGCCAGGCTGGCCGGAGCCTTCTCGTCTACCACTCCTGGAGCAGGGTCGCCATAGACGGCGACCGAGGACGAGAACACGACCTTCTTGACGCCCCGATAGCGGCACGCCTCGAAAATATTGACTTGCCCATCCACGTTGACCGCGAGCCCCAGGCTCGGATTCTGACTGAGCGGAAGCGTCAGGAAGCCGGCAATGGCAAACACGCCATCCGCGCCTTCGAAAGCGTCGTACAGCTCGTTGACGCGCAGGATATCACCACGCACGAACTTGATCCGCGGATTTTCCACAAGCGATCGAACGGTATCCGGACTGCCAAGCGCATAGTTGTCGAGCAAAACGACTTCTCTGGCTCCCTGGCTTATGAGCTGCTCTGCGACGTGCGATCCGATCAGGCTGGCACCGCCCGTGACGACAAATTTTCCCTCGGCGATTTTCATGGAAGTACACCGATTTGCTGTGCAGGATCCGACGGGCTGGGGCTGCTAGCGCCAGCGGTTACAGGCCGTTGCAATATTTCCTCCCTGATGGTGGGTTTCCAGCCCCGCAAGGGCCGCGGCAGCGCTGCCGAATTTTCCGATCGAGCGTAATTTAAGCATTTGATTTCATCAACTGTTGACAGTTTGCGATCTGAAATGCTGTTTCGGTCGTATTTGCGATCACCGCGCCGGAAACGCCCCGCTTCGTCCACGCCGTCATTCCTTGGCAGCACGCGGACCGCCAACTTTATCTATCTGGCGTCTCGTTCGGCGACACTTCAGCGGGGGCGACCGCCACGTCGCTGGCGAGAAGCGGCTCGCCCCGCAGCACGGCCTTTGCGTTCTTCACCCCGCGCGCCACGACTACGGCAAAATGTCGAGCGTGGCGCCCGCCAGATGCGACGTCAGCACAGTGTTATCCAGTTCGAGCAGCGGACTGCCGGCCGGCGGCTCCTGCGAGAACGCGTCGATGCCGGCGCCGAACAGCCGCCCCGCCTTCAACGCTTCGGCCAGCGCAGCTTCGTCGACCAGCCCGCCGCGCGCGCAGTTGATCAACACCGCGCCGGGTTTCATCGCGGCAATGCGCTGCGCGTCGATGATATCAGCGGTCTGCGGCATCAACGGCAGATGCAGCGAGACAATGTCGGCTTCGCGCAACAGCGCGTCGAGGTCGGCGTAGGTGACGCCAAGGCTCTGCTCGACGTCCGCCGCGGCGCGTACCGGGTCATAATAGAGAGCCTTGACTTCGAAGGCGCGCAGCCGCTTCGCCA
This sequence comes from uncultured Alphaproteobacteria bacterium, assembly GCA_963822795.1. Lineage (GTDB taxonomy): Bacteria > Pseudomonadota > Alphaproteobacteria > Rhizobiales > Xanthobacteraceae > Bradyrhizobium. The sequence goes on along the minus strand of CAWGJM010000062.1, from coordinate 159,864 downwards.
CCTCCCTGCCGATGGCGCCGAAGCCGACCAGGCCGACCGTCTTGTGCTGCAGCGAGCGGTGGGTGCCGCGCGCGTCCTCCTTGCTCCAGGTGCCGGCACGGGTGCGGCGATCGATCTGCGGGAGCTGGCGATAGGTCGCCAACATCAGCAGAATAGTGTGCTCGGCGACCGGAACCGCATTGCCGGCATTGAGCCACGCCGATGCCATGCGCGCGGCAAAAATCGAGATCGATGCGGTCGACGCCGGCGCCGAGTTTCTGGATCAGGCGGAGGCGCCGCGCCTCGGCCAGCATTTCCTTCGGCATCGGCGCCGCCATGACGAAGACGATGTCGGCTTCGCGGATCAGCGTCACGCGCGCGGCGAAGGAATTCTCGTCAACGAAACGCAGCGTCCAGTCGGCGGGGACCGCCGCTTCAACCGCCGCCTTGATTTGCGGATGAAACGTGTCGAGGACGGCAACCGTGACACCGGGCATCTCGCAATCCATTGTACGAACCGCGGCTGGAACAAGTCGGCTACAGTAACAATAATTATAGTAATGAACGACGGCGATATAGCTATCGCCTCACCCCTTCCGCACCGTTGGAAGCTGACACCGGTTCTGTCATGGTGGCCGATACAGAAAAAAATTTCCGGGAGACTTCGCAATGCCCACCACCGTCGAAGTGCTTGCAGCAGCGTTCAAGGAAGCCGGCACCCCCTTCATCGTCGGACACCCGGGTGGCGAGTTGGTGGAATTGATGGAAGCGGCGCGGCAGCGCCAGATGCGTTTTCTGCTGATGAAACAGGAAGTCGCCGCCGCCATGCTGGCCGCGACCCTCGGCCTTGACCTGGCCGGGATGCGGCGACAACAGCAGAATGCGGCTGCCGAGCTTGATCGCTTCCGGAATCGAGTGCGTGACGAACAGCACGGTGAAGCGGGTCTCGTCCCACAGCGACAACAGCTCATCCTGCATGCGGGTGCGGGTGAGCGCGTCGAGCGCCGCAAACGGCTCGTCCATCAAGAGAATATCCGGCTCCATCGCCATGCCGCGCGCGATGGCGACGCGCTGCTTCATGCCGCCGGACAGCGTGTGCGGATAGCTGTGCGCAAAATCGGCGAGCTTGACCTTCTCGATATAGTGCATCGCCCGCTCGTCGGCGGTCTTGCCGCGCAGCGTGCCGGTGGTCTTGAGTGGAAAGGTGACGTTCTCGAGCACCGTCATCCACGGCAGCAGCTGGTCAAACTCCTGGAACACCATGATCCGATCGGGGCCGGGTTTGACGATACGCTCGCCCTTCAATCTGATCTCGCCCTCGGTCGCCGTCAGGTAGCCGCCGACCGCCTTGAGCAAGGTCGACTTGCCGCAGCCCGACGGGCCAACCACGACGAAGCGATCGCCCTGCAGCACGTTGAAGCTGACGCGATAGGTCGCGGTGATCAGATGAGCTTGGGTCTTGTATTGCATGGTCACGCCGCGGACGTCGAGCAGCGGGCGTCCCGCCTCGGCACCCCTCGCCGCGCGGCCGCGCGGCGCCACAGCCGGTTTGGCGGGCTTGATACCCGCCATATCCGAGGCCGTTTTCGACGCAAGTATTGCGGCTCTCGTCATCCGCCACATCCTCCCACGATCGTTTATTTTTTAGCTGAGACTTCGGTTAGTCCCACATAACTGTCCAATAACAATTTGGCCGGTTTCCATAAGCCTGTCTATTGGCCCGGCTCCGCTGCGACGATCCGGCCGAGATGGCCGACGAACTCGTTCATGACCTTGGAGTGCGGCGTTGTCTTGTGCCGGATCAGCAGCGTCTTGACGTCGATGCGCGGCTTGAGCGGTCGCGCCACCACGCCCGGCAATCCCATCGAGGCGACGAGAAGCGGCTCGACCAGCGCGATGCCAGCGCCGTGGCGCGCCAGCATGATGCCCGTGAGCGACACGCTGACCTGGCCAGCGATGTTCGGCACGATGCCGGCGGCGCTCAGCGCGCGGTCAACGTAGCGGCGGAACAGGATCTGCGGCAGGTAGGTGATGATCGAATAGGGTTCGAGGTCGCGCACCGCCACTTCCTTGCGGCGGGCGAGCCGATGGTCGGCCGCCATCACGCAGGCGATTCCGGTACGGGTCAGGACCCGGGTCTCGACCTCCGAACTGACCACCGGTTCATAGGCGATCCCCAATTCGACCTCGCGGTTGACGACGCGGTCGAGCACCTGCGGCGAGGTCAGCGACTGCAACGCCACCCGCACATTGGGCCGCTTGGCGACGAAAGTCGCAACCGCCTTGGCCAGATACCCGTTGGCGATCGGGAACGCGGCCGCAATCGACAGGGTGCCGAGGCGGCCGCCGACCAGGTCCTGGGCGAGCGCATTGACCGCCTCGACCCGGCCGAAAATCGCGGCGATTTCCGGAAATATCGCATTGGCTTCCGCGGTCGGCTGCAGCCGTCCCGACACCCGCGTAAACAGCTTCATCTTCAATTGGCTTTCGCAATGCTTGAGCACCGCGCTGACCGCCGGCTGCGTGACATTGAGCGCGCGCGCGGCGCCGGTCACCGAGCCGGTGCGCATGATCGCGTGAAAGACTTCCATATGCCGCAGGTTCATGGCGCGCTAAGCTATCGGTTGGTTGCATCGCTCTGGACATAAGCAGAGCTTATGGACCACGCCAAGCTCCTGATTGGACGCGTACACCGCCCGCCGCCCACACTCGTCGCAAAACAAACTGGGGAAACGCGGGATGAGTTCGAAGGACACGGTGCGCGTTGGCTCCGGGGCGGGGACATCGGACGACCGGCTGGTCCCGGCGCTGGAGCTGGCCGAGCGCGGCGACATCGACTACCTCGTGTTCGAGTGTCTCGCCGAGCGGACGGTGTCACGCGAGAACTTGTCGCGCAGCAAGGATCCCGACCGGGGCTATTCGCCGTCGCTGCACGCGCGGCTGCGCCTGGTGCTGCCAACCTGCATCGGGAAAGGCATCCGCATCGTCAGCAATATGGGCGCCGCCAATCCGCTGGGCGGGGCGCGGGCCGCGCGCAAGGAAGCGGCCGACCTTGGTCTCGGCGACGTCGCCGTCGCGGTGGTGCTCGGCGACGACGTGTCGAGCCTGGTGAAGCACAAAGGCGAGCTGCGGCTGATCGAAAACGGTGAGCCGCTGGAATCCATCCTACCGACGATGATTTCCGCCAATGCCTATCTCGGCGCCGACGTGGTCTGCGAAGCGCTCAAGAGCGGGGCGCCGATCGTTCTCTGCGGCCGGGTCGCCGATCCCTCGCTGTTCCTGGCGCCGATGATGCATGAATTCGGCTGGGCCCATGACGACCTGCCTAAAATCGCGCAGGGCACCGCGGCCGGCCATCTGCTCGAATGCACGGCTTCCGTCACCGGCGGCTGTTTCGGCTGGCCCGGCAAGAAAAACGTGCCGGATCTCGCCCGCAACGGCTTTCCGTTCGCCGATGTCAACGCCGACGGCGCGATCGTGATCGGCAAGACGCCGGGCTCCGGCGGCCGCCTCGACGTCATGACCTGCACCGAGCAGTTGATCTACGAGATCCACGACCCCACCCTCTATATCACGCCGGACTGCGTGCTCGACATCACCGGCATCGCGCTGACGCAGGAAGCCGCCGACCGCGTCCGCGTCACCAACGCCAAGGCCCGTCCCGCCACGCCGACCTACAAAGTCAATGTCGGCTATGCCGACGGCTATATCGGCGAAGGCGAGGTGTCCTATGGCGGCATCGACGCCGTCGCTCGGGCCAAATGGGCCGCCGAGATCGTCAAGGAAAGGTTGAAGCTGCAAGGCTTCGCCTACGACGATTTCCGCGTCGATCTGATCGGCATGTCCAGCCTGCACGATCAGGTCGAGAGCCGGCCCGAGCCCTACGAAGTCCGGCTGCGCATGGCCGGCCGCACCCGCGACCGCAAGGCCGCGCACGCGATCGGCTTCGAGGTCCGCGCCCTGCACATGCACGGCCCGGGCGGCGCCGGCGGCGCCTGCGAGCCGCGGGTGCGCGACGTGCTGGCGGTCAAGTCGGTGCTGCTGCCGAAAAGCATGGTCAATGCCCAGGTGATCGTGGAGGGCACGCCATGAGCGTCCGCGTCTACGACCTCGCCCATTCGCGCGCCGGGGACAAAGGCAACACCTCGAATATTTCGGTGATCTGCTACGACGCCAGGCATTGGGAGTTCCTGAAGCGCGAGCTGACGGAAGAACGCGTCGCGGAGGCCTTCCGGCATATCGCCAAGGGTCCGGTCCGCCGTCACCCGCTGCGCAACCTCAAGGCATTCAATTTCGTCATCGAGAATGCGCTCGGCGGCGGCGTCACGGTCTCGCTCGCGCAGGACATTCATGGCAAGAGCTATAGCAATGTGATGCTGGCGATCGAATTGCCCGATCCGGAATAACAGATCCATGGGAAAATGACGTGAAGGCGAGCGAGATCGTATGCAACGTCGTCAAGGAAAAGCTTGATCGCAACGAGGTGGTCGCCTCGATGACCATCCGCCTGGTGCGCGGCGTCGAGATCGCGCGGCTGGCCAAGACCGCAGGCTTCGACATGATCTACATCGACCTCGAGCATTCGACCATGACGCTCGAAGCCACCGGCCAGATTTGTCAGGCGGCGCTGAGTGTCGGCGTCACGCCCATGGTCCGCGTTCCCACCAACACGCCCGAATATATCCAGCGCGTGCTGGACGGCGGCGCGCTCGGCATCATCGCGCCGGGCGTCCGGTCGGCCGATCAAGCGCGCGCCGTGGTCAGGGCCGCGAAATACGCGCCGCTCGGCGAACGCGGCGCCGGCGGCGCCCTGCCTCACCTCGAGTACCGTTCGTTTCCGACCGCCGAGGCCAATGCCGCCATCAACGACGCCACCATGGTCGTCGTGCAATTCGAATCCGCCGAGGCGGTGGACAAGGCGGAAGAGATCGCCGCGGTCGAAGGCGTCGACATGGTGCTGATCGGCGTCAACGACCTGCTCGCCGACATGGGACTTGCCGGCCAGCTCGATCACCCCATGGTGCGCGACGCCTATGCGCGCACCATCGCCGCCTGCCGCAAGCATGGCAAGCACGTCGGCGTCGGCGGCCTGTCGACCAAGCCCAAGCTCGCCGCCGAGTTCATCGCCATGGGCGCGCGCCTGCTGTCGACCGGAACCGACATCCAGTTTCTGCTCGCCGCCATGACCGAGAAGGCGAAGCAGGTCCACGAGATTTCCGTGACATGACGGCGCGACTTTACCAATATTAGAAACATAAAAGGCGGAGAAGCAATCATGTGGAGGGAGCTCGTGGCGGCCGCGCTGATTGCAACGACCATCGCCGGCGGCGCACATGCCGAAGTCACGGAAGTGCGGCTGTCGAAGCAGTTCGGGCTGCCCTATCTGCCGATGATCGTGATCGAGGCCCAGCAGCTGATTGAGAAAAACGCCAAGGCTGCGGGTCTTGGCGACGTCGCCACGAATTGGACCCAGCGTGCCGGCCCCGCAGCCGACCTCGATGCGCTGCTCGCCGGCCAAGCCGACTTCATCGGACCGGGTGTCCCGACCCTGGCTACGATCTGGGACAAGACCGTCGGCACGCCGCAGGAAGCCCGCGCGCTGATCGCGATGCAGTCGATGCCCTACGTACTGGTGACGCGCAATCCGGCGGTCAAGACCATCGCGGGTTTCACCGACAAGGATGAGATCGCGCTGCCGGCGGTCAAGCTGACCGGTCACGCCATCGCGCTGGAAATCGAAGCCGCCAGGATCTGGGGGCCGGACCACTACGACAAGCTTGATTCCATCACCATCACGCGCTCGCATGCGGACGCGGCGGCGGCGGTGATGTCGGGCCAATCGGAGATCAATTCGCATTTTGCCAGCGCGCCGTTTTATTACTACGAGCTGGCGACGCCGGGCATCCATCAAGTGCTCAAATCCTATGACGCGCTCGGCGCACGGCGCACCAATGGCGTGCTGGTCACCAGCAAGAAATTCCACGATGCCAATCCGAAAATCTGCGGCGTGGTGGTCGCGGCGTTCGAACAGGCCAACGCTTTCATCAAGGCGCATCCGCGCGAGAGGCCGCGCAACTCTACCTGACCGCCACCAAAGACAAGAATGCACTTGATGCGTTGGAGAAAATGGTGGCCGACCCCGATGTCGATTATACCACCACGCCGGTCTGCGTGATGAAGATCGTCGACTTCATGTACCAGGTCGGACGCATCAAGAAAAAGCCCGCATCGTGGAAGGACATGTTCTTCTCCGAGGCCTATGGCTTGAACGGCAGTTGAGTGGGGGATCATGACAGTCACACAAGCGGCGCAAGCCGAGCCCACGCAGGGTCCGTTCTATGCCGACGCCGACGCCGCCGAGGCCTTCGCTCGCCGGCTGCTGGTCGCGCATGGTTTGCCCGAGCAGGACGCAGCGACGGTCGCGCGCTGCCTGGTGCGCGCCGACCTGCGCGGCGTCGATACCCATGGGCTGCAGACGCTGCCGCATTATCTGGAAAGGGTGCGGCGGAGGCTGATCAATCCACGGCCGAATCTGAAGGTCGAGCGCGTCACGCCGATGGTCGGCGCGCTCGATGGCCAGGACGCCTTCGGCTTCGTGGTCGCGACCAAAGCCATGGCCGAGGCCATCGATATGGCCGGCGAGTTCGGCGTCGGCATCGTTTCGGCGCGCCGCAGCACGCATTTCGGCATGGCCGCCAATTACGCGCTGCAGGCGATGGAGTTAGGCTTTATCGGCATCGTCTTCACCAACGCGTCGAAAGCGATGCCGCCATGGGGCGGCCGCGAAGCCGTGCTCGGCACCAGCCCGATCGCGGTGGCGGCGCCGGGCGGCCGGGAAATGCCGTTCGATCTCGACATGTCGCCGGCGGTAGCCGCGCGCGGGAAAATCCGACGCGCGGCACGGCGCGGCCAGCCAATCCCGCTCGGCTATGCGCTCGACGCCAAGGGCCGCCAAACCACCGACCCGAATGTCGCGCTCGACGGCGGCACGGTGCAGCCGATCGGCGGACCGAAAGGTTCGGCGCTGGCGATGCTGATGGACGTGATGGGCGGCGTGATTTCGGGCGCAGCGTTCGGCGGCGACGTGCGCAATCATTTCGAGGAATACGACAAGCCGCAGAACGTCGGCCATTTCATCATGGCGATCAAGCCGGATCTGTTCGTCAGCCGCGACGAATATGGCAAGCGCATGGATACGCTGGTGCAGCGCGTGCATGCCTGCCCGACCGCGGAAGGCTTCGACGAAGTCATCATGCCCGGCGAACGCGAGCGACGGCTGGAAGCCGACCATCGCCGCACCGGCGTGCCGTTCCACGCCAAGGAAGTCGCCGCACTGCGGGAGGCCGCGGCCAAGGCCGGACTGCCGCCGCTGCCGGTCTCGAACACGCCGCTGGCATAGGATGGCGCCACGAAAATCAACGAATACGATCTCGACATCGTGGTGCAGGGCTTTCCCGGCAAATCGGTCTGCCATGGCGGTTTGGGCTGGTGTTCGGTAGTGCTGCTGCGTGCGCACCGCCGCCTGGCGCTGATCGATACCGGCAACATGAGCATGCGCACCATGCTGATCCAACGCTTCGCCGAACGCGGATTAAAGCCGGCCGACATCACCGAGCTGCTGCTCACGCATTCGTATCACGATCATTCGGCGAACTGGACCATGTTTCCCGAGGCGCGGATCGTGATCGGCGCCGACGAACAGGCCTGGTCGTTGGCGGTGCCGTGGGGCGAGACACCGGTCCCCGGACTTTATATGCGATATGCGCGAGTTGAACGTCTGGCCGACCGCGCACGAGGCGACCGAGGGCGACGTGATCTTTGCCGGCGATGCGGCCAAGAATCGCGCCGAGCTGGTGTCGGGCATGACCAACATGACCTATGACGCCGCGGTCAGCAAGGCATCGATCGATGCGATCTGGGCGATGTGGCGGAAACGACCCGGCAACATCGTCGTGCCGGGGCACGACGTCCGATGGTGCTGGAGAACGGCGCGACGAAATATATCGGCAAGCGCGAAGCCGCGATCAGCGCCTGGTTCGGCGACGACATGGAAACCACGACATTGTTCAAGCTGACGCTTTGAGGAAGCGAGATCATGTCACGACACATAAAGCGTTGATCGTGGTGCCGGAGAACAACACCACGATGGAGCCGGAGATTTCCGCGCTTTGCCCGCCGCTGGCGCCGGTCACGGTCGCGCGCGTCAAACGCCCGTCGCGCACGCTGCAACTCGAGGATCTGCCGGCCTATGCCGAAGCTGCCCAAGACGCCATCGCGCCGTTTGTGGCGGAGCCGTGGGACCTGGTGATCTATGGCTGCACCGCCGCCGGCTTCCTCGGCGGTCCAAACAGCAACACCCGCATGGTGGAGCGCTTGCGCGAGCGCACCCGCGCCACCGTCGTCAGCACCGCCGGGGCCATGATCGATGCGTTGCGCCACGCCGGCGTATCGGAGACCGCGGTGGTGACGCCCTATCTGGAGCCGGTCAACGACGGCTTGCGCGGTTATCTCGAATTGTCCGACATCGAGGTCGAGACATTGAACAGCTTCTTCTGCAAGACCACCGCAGAACTCGACGCGATCACCGAGGATCAGGTGGTCGAACTGGCGCGACGCACGGTGACGCCGCGGAGCAAGAGCCTGTTCGTCGCTTGTTCCCAGTTGCCGACGCTCAACGCGGTCGTGCGATTACGCACCGAATTCAGCATCCCGATCTGGTCGTCGATCCAGGCGACCGCCTGGGCCGGCGCCGCGGCCCTGACGAATCAGGGCCTGCCGGTGCGCTTCAACCAGGCCGCATGAAAGGACCACGAACGAAATGACCAAGCACGATCCGGATGCCGGCTTTGAGCCGGCCTTTGCGGCCCCGTCAAAACGCCTGCGATTTTCATTCTCACGTGTTCGGCCCGGCCGAGAAATATCCTTACGGCAGCGACATCCGCTACAAGCCGCCTTACGAGCCTCTCGAGCTGTACCTCAAGCTGGCGCGCCGCATTGGCTTGGTGCGCTATGTATTGGTTCAGCCGAGCGCTTATGGCTTTTACAATTCCTGCATGCTCAATTCGATGCGCCAGCTCGATCCAGCGATCCGGCGCGGCATCATCGATCTCGACGAGAACAGCACCGGCGACAAGGATCTGGCCGAGCTGAACTTGACCGGCGTGCGCGGTATTCGCGTCATCTCACCGGTCCGCAGGCCGGAAGCCGGGCTCGCCGCCTCGATGCGGCCACGCATCGCGCGGCTCGCAAAGATCTGCGGGGAACTCGGCTGGCACCTCGACTTCCTGACGCCGGGCTGGCTGGTCAGCGAATTGATGCCGACGTTGCGCGAACTGCCGATCGCATTTTCGGTCGCGCATATGGGGCTGTTTCCGGCCAAGGGCGGGCCACAGCAGCCGGGTTTTCGGGAATTTCTCAGGCTGGCCGGCGACGGTTCGAAACGCTGCTGGGTCAAGCTCACCGGCATCTAACGCTTCTGCACCGCACCAGATTTCGCAGATGTAAAGCCGATCGCGCAGGCGCTGATGGCCGAGGTACCGGATCAATTGATCTGGGGCAGCGACTTTCCACATCTGTCGTTCCACGATCGCGTTGGTACCATCCAGCTCTATAATCTGCTGGGTGAATGGGCGCCCGATACCGGGATGCGAAAGCGCATCCTCGCCGACAATCCGGCGCGGCTGTTCGGGTTCAAGTAGTCTATGTGAACGAACGGCACGGGATCCGCGATCCAGCACGCTGAATGGGAAACATCCTCATCGGAGGGCGGCATGAACAGGCGCCAATTCGTCACCGGTCTTGCCGCACTTCCGGCCCTGCTACGGCCCGCTTTCCGCCATCAATCTCGGCAAGCAATATGGTCTGCCGTTCCTGCCGCAGATGGTGATGGAAGATCGAAAGTTGATCGAGGCGCACGCCTTGAGGCTCGGCGTCGACGGCCTGGGTGTCGGCTGGCAGACCATGGGCGGTCCGGGCGCGCTGAACGACGGACTGCTGAGCGGAACGATTCAATTGATCAACGTCGCTTCGCCCTCGCTCGCCACGCTATGGGACAAGACTTTTGGCACGCCGCTGGAGGTGCGCGCGATCTGCGCCGTGCAATCGATGCCGTACGTATTGACCACGCGGAATCCCGCGGTGAAGACGATTGCCGATTTCAGCGCCGCCGACCGCATCGCGGTGCCGACCGTGAAGATTTCCGGCCAGGCCATGGCGCTGCAAATGGCGGCCGCCAAACTGTGGGGTTTCGAGAAATACGACAAGCTCGATGAGTTCACGGTGACCATGGGTCACCCGGACGCCATGCAAGCGGTGCTCTCCGGCCAGACCGTGAACAGTCATTTCACCGTGGCGCCGTTCAACTACTACGAGCTGCGGGTGCCCGGCATCCACAAGGTGCTCAATAGCTACGAGACCGACGGCAAGCACACCAACGGCATCCAAGTGACGACCAAGGCCTTCCACGATGCCAATCCAAGAATCTGCGATGCGGTGCGTGCGGCACATGAGGAGGCCAACGCCTTCATCAAGCGCGAGCCGAAGGCCGCCGCGGAAATCTATCTGAGGCTGACCAACGACAGGAAGAACTCCGCCGACGATCTGATGGCAATGGTCACCGACCCGGACATCGAATACACGACCGCGCCGGCCAATCTGATGAAGCACGTCGCCTTCATGCACAAGGTCGGCCGCCTGAAGCACCTGCCGGCATCCTGGAAAGACATGTTTTTCGCCGAGGCGCACGACCTCAGGGGTAGTTGAGTTCGGCACCAAACCAGAAGCGACCCAGATCAAGAAAGCGGCCTGACTGGATATCTACCGCTAAGCTTTCGAAAAGCTGGCTGGGCGCGTCTTCCGCAAAATCCCGCGCGAAGGTCAATCCTCTCGTCGTTCCGGGTTGGGCCAAATGCATCGACCTGTCCGGGAGCCGCACCTGCCCGGGTGAGCTACGAAACTCATGACGACCTCAGGCGACGTCGAATTTGACGCCTTGCGCGAGCGGCATCGCGTGTCCATAGTTCACCGCGCTGGTCATGCGCCGCATATAGGCCTTCCACGCGTCCGAACCGGACTCCCGGCCACCGCCCGTTTCCTTTTCGCCGCCGAAGGCTCCTCCGATCTCTGCCCCGGACGGCCCCATATTGACGTTCGCGATTCCACAATCGGAACCAAGACAGGAGAGGAAACGGTCCGCCTCGCGCATGTCGGTGGTGAAGATCGAGGACGAAAGTCCCTGCGGCACGCCGTTGTGCAGCAGCACGGCCTGTTCGAGACTTTGGTATTTCAAGACATACAGAATGGGAGCGAAGGTTTCCTGCGCCACCGGCCCGATTTGGTCCGGCATCTCGACCAATGCCGGGCGGACATAGTAGGCCGTCGGCCACCGCGATTCATCGTAGCGCTCGCCGCCATGAACGATACCGCCGGCGGCCTTCGCCGCCGCCAACGCCTTCTGCATCCCGAAGAAGGCCGCCTCGTCGATCAGCGGCCCCACCAGGACGTCATCGTCGTGCGGATTGCCGATCGAGACCGATGCGTAGACCTGCTTGAGACGCGGCACCAACGCGTCATAGATACTCTCATGCACGATCAGGCGGCGCAGCGTCGTGCAACGCTGACCGGCCGTTCCCATCGCGCCGAAGGCGATCGCCCGCAACGCCAGATCAAGATCCGCGGATGGAGAGACGATCGATGCATTGTTGCCGCCAAGCTCGAGGATCAACCGGCCGAACCGTTTCGCGACGCGCTGCCCGACGAGGCGTCCCATCGCCGTGGAGCCGGTAGCGGAAACGACCGGCACGCGCGCGTCATCGACCAGGCACTCGCCGGCCTCGCGGCCGCCAACAATGAGGGTCGCAAGATTTTCGGGCGCGCCCTCGAACTTCGCCGCCGCCCGTTCGAACAGGGCCGTGACGGCGATCGCCGTCAGCGGCGTTTTCTCCGACGGTTTCCAGACCACGGAGTTGCCGCAGACAAACGCGAGCGCCGCGTTCCACGACCAGACCGCGACCGGAAAATTGAACGCCGAGATCACACCGACCACGCCTGCGGGGTGCCATTGCTCCATCAGGCGATGGTCCGGACGCTCGCTTGGCATGGTGAGGCCGTAGAGCTGGCGCGACAAGCCGGTGGCGAAGTCGCAGATATCGATCATCTCCTGGACCTCGCCCAGGCCCTCGGAGAGGGTCTTCCCGACTTCGATGGTCACAAGCCGTCCGAGCTCGGTCTTCGCGGCCCGCAACTCCTCGCCGAACAAACGCACCAACTCTCCCCGGCGCGGCGCAGGAACCGATCGCCATTGCAGGAACGCTTCGTGCGCCAAGCCGATCCGATGGGCAACTTCGCTTGCATCGGTCTTATGCGCATGGGCGATGACTTCGCCCGTGATCGGCGTACGCACCTCAAGCGTTCCGCCGCGAAATGCTCGCTCGTCGACGCCTAGCTTTGCCAGCAGTGCTGGAACCTGTTCGGCAAGGAGCGCCGGTCTACTCGATACGTTCATGGCACTTTCCGGTCAGTGTATGGTTCCGATACCGCGCACTGCGGTGGTTGGCCGCGTCCTTCTTCGGGCCGCACCAGGCCCCTTCATCCGGCCAAGGTGGTCCAGCCGAGAATGCTGTTCGGCAGTTGCATACACTACTTCAAACCTGGGACCTTAGTAAGATCAATGGATTATTCCGCACATCGCTATGCGCGCGGTACCTGATCCTACCAGGCATCGATGCAGGGTCGTTTGTGGTGACGGCGCGGTTCAGGCTCTGGCACGGATCGCAGGCCAGCCATGATCCAGCGGCGGGTCTCGGCTGGATCTATCACTTCATCGATCTCCAGAACGGAGGCGATAGAGACCGCCTTTCCATTGGCATAGAGCTCTGCGACTTTGGTCTTGTAGTATTTCTCCCGTTCAGTGGGATCGGCGATCGCTTCCATTTCCTTGCGGAAGCCAAGCCGCACATAGCCTTCCAAGCCCATCCCGCCGAACTCGCCGGTCGGCCATGCGACCGTGAAGAAGGAGGCGTGGAAACCGCCGCCGATCATGGATTGTGCGCCGAGGCCGTAACCCTTGCGGAGCACGATCCCGAATAGCGGCACGGTGAGGCTCGCCCCGGTCACGAACATGCGGGAGACGTGACGCACGATCGCCGTCTTCTCGGCCTCGGGCCCGACCATGAAGCCGGGCGTGTCGCACAGCGACACGATCGGAACGTCAAAGGCATCACAGAGCTGCATGAAGCGCGCGGCCTTATCCCCCGCTGGCGCGTCGATCGCACCGCCGAGATGCTTCGGATTATTGGCGATCATTCCGAACGGCTTGCCCTCGATGCGGATGAAGCTGGTGATCATCCCGATGCCGAAATCGCGACGTATCTCGAGCACCGAACCCTCGTCGGCGAGAAGATCGATAACGGTGCGAATGTCATAGACGCGCAGCCGGTTTTCAGGGATGGCACGCCGCAGCAGGCGCTGGTCCTGCGTTTTCCAGGAGGTCAACGAACCTTGAAAGTAAGACAGGTATTTCTGCGCGACGCTGGTGGCTTCGACTTCATCCTCAACGAGAATGTCGATGACGCCGTTCGGCGCTTGAAACGACACCGGCCCGACCTCGGCGGGATGGTAGACGCCGAGACCGCCGCCTTCGATCATCGCTGGCCCGCCCATGCCGATCGACGCATTCCTGGTCGCGATGATGACGTCGCAGCAACCGAGCATCGCCGCGTTGCCCGCGAAGCAATAGCCGGACACCACGCCCACCACCGGCACCAGGCCGGACAGTTTTGCGAACTGCACGAATGACGGGCCGTCGAGACCGGTCATGCCGAGCCGGTCGGTATCGCCGGGCCGGCCGCCGCCACCCTCGGCATAAAATACCAGCGGCATGCGCCATTGTTCGACCAGGCCGAGCATCCGATCGATCTTCTTGTGGTTCATATGACCTTGGGTGCCGGCCAGCACGGTATAGTCGTAAGCGATCACCATGCAGCGCGCACCTTTCGCACCGAACTTGTCGGCGTTGACGGTCGCAACGCCCGTGATCAGCCCGTCGGCGGGCGTGCTCTTGATCAGGTCATCGAGTTTGCGGCGGCGACGCTGGGCGGCGATCGCCAGCGATCCGTATTCAACGAACGAACCGCGATCGACAAGTTGCGCGACGTTCTCCCGCGCCGTGCGCTGATTGGTCTTGTGTCGACGTCCGACCGCTGCGGGGCGGTTCTCGTCGAGCGTAATGGCGTGGCGCGCGATCACCTCGGCGAGATCGGGGCGAATGTGATCGAGGTCGACCGCAGCTTCTAGCGCAGCCTCGCCGCCGTCGACCTCGATCGGCTCGAGAAACAGGATCGGCTCGCCGTGCATCAGCGTAGCGCCGTTTGAGGCGACTATTTTCGTGACCTTGCCGCCGTGCGGCGCGGTCACCAGGTGCTCCATTTTCATCGATTCGAGGACGGCGATCTGCTGTCCCGGGCGAACGATGTCCCCGTCGGAAACCTCGATCGCAACTATTGTGCCTTGCAAGGGCGCACCCACCGGTACTGATCCCGCCGGACCGTTGATCGATTTGGCGGCGCCGGAAGATGCGGCCGTTTCGGCGGCGGCATCCTCCGGCGCAAAGAATAGCGGTCGCGCGATCTCCCTGGCCGCGCCGACGAGCGTGGCGACGTGGGTATCGATGAAATCGGTCGCGAGGCGGTTGGCGACAAAGTCCGGATGCGCCAGCACCGCCTGGATGAACGCAATGTTGGTGGCGACGCCCTGGATGCGGAATTCGCGCAAGCTGCGCGCGGCCTTATGCACGACATCGGCCCAGCTCGCGGCGGGCGAATGAACGATGACCTTGGCGAGAAGCGAGTCGAAGGCCGCGCTGATCTTGTACCCGGAATAGCCGAAGCTATCGACGCGCACGCCGGGACCGGACGGCGGATCGAATGCCGCGAGCGTCCCGCCCGTCGGCTTCGTCATCCCCTTCTCGTCCATCACTTCCATGTTAATACGAAGCTGCATGGCGTAGCCGCGCGGTGCCGGGACGGCGGTCTGCGTCAGACCAAGCGAGGCCAGCGTGGCGCCGGCGGCGACCGCGAGCTGCGCTTTCACCAGATCGACGCCAAGCACCTCCTCGGTCACGGTGTGCTCGACTTGAAGGCGTGGATTGGCCTCGATGAAGGCGAAAGCGGGATCGAGCTCGGTTGCTTCACCGTCAACCAGAAATTCGAACGTGCCGAGATTGTCGTAGTGCGCGGCCGCCGCAAGCCGCGTTGCAGCATCGATGATGCGCGAACGCAAGCTGTCCCTCAACGAGGGACTTGGCGCGATTTCGATGAGCTTCTGGTTGCGCCGCTGGATCGTGCATTCACGCTCCCATAAATGGCTGATCGCCCCCGACCGGTCGCCGATGATCTGCACTTCGATATGGCGCGCTTTGCGGATCAGGCGTTCGACATAGACCCGATCGCTTCCGAAGGCTGCCTTGGCCTCGGATTGGCAACGCGCATAGGCCTCCTCCAGCTTCGAGGCATGCTCGACGACGCGCATTCCGCGCCCGCCGCCGCCGGCCACCGCCTTGATCATGACAGCGCCGCCAGCACCGAGCGAAGCGAAAAATGCCTTAGCCGCCTCCAGCGTGGCCGGTCCGCTCGTGCCCTCGATCACCGGCACATCAACGCGCCTGGCTAGCGTCTTGGCTTCTCCCTTGTCGCCGAACAGATCGAGCGCCTCGGGCGAAGGCCCGACGAAAACGACACCTTCCTCGGCACAACGCCGCGCCAGCAATGCATTCTCGCTGAGAAAGCCATAACCGGGGTGCAACGCGTCGCATCTCGTCGCCTTCGCGGCCGCAATCACCCCCTCGATATCAAGATAGGCGCGCGCCCCCCGCCCTGGAATTTCGCAACACTCGTCGGCGGCGCGAACGTGCAGCGACAGTGCGTCGTCCGATGGGTGGATGACGACGGTCGCGAGGCCGGTTTCGCCAGCAGCGCGGGCGATGCGAATGGCAATCTCGCCGCGATTGGCGATCAGTAACTTATGAAAGGCCATTAATGGTTCCGTTAGCGGGTTATGACCGAACTTAGGCGCGCAAGCCCCTAGTTTCAACTATGGGGTGAGGGCCTCTTTGCTATTAGACATCAGCTAGGTATATAATAGGCTGTGGCGGACTTCAGATCGAACAGGAACGTTCTCTTCTCGTGCAAATACCACGTGGTGTTTTGCCCGAAATACCGAAAGCCAGTTCTTAATCCGCCTATCGACGCCAAACTTAAGAAACTAATTCAGCAAGTATGCGACGAGACGCAATCGGCGCTGATTGAAATGGAAGTCATGCCAGACCACGTCCATCTGCTTGTCGGCTGCGATCCGCAATACGGCATCCACCGGCTGGTGAAGGGCATCAAGCGCCGGTCTTCGCGTGTTCTCCGTCAGCAGTTCCGGGTGCTGCGCACGCGCATTCCAACATTATGGACGAACAGTTATTTTGTGTCTTCGGTCGGCGGCGCTCCCCTCGCGCTCATCAAGCAATACATTGAAAATCAGAAGAGGGTCTGATGGAAAAGCCTCAAATGATTTCAATTGCCGGTCTTAAGGCGCGAGGATGGACACAAGCCCTCATCACGCTCCTTGGGGAACCGGATGTGGTAGGGCGCAATTCTCATTATGCGAAATCAGCGCCTATGCGCCTCTACGACACCGCAAGAGTAGCTTCCTTCGAGGTGTCGTCAGAGTTTCTTGCTGCAAAAGCGAAAGCTGCTCGGCGTCAGTGCGGAGCAAAGACTGCCGTGGAGACAAAGCGCGCGGCACTGATGCAGCAGGTTCTGGAAATGCAGGTTTCTGTTGAAACGCGCCCGGAACATTGGGTGAGACGTGCGGCGATTGAAGCGTATAACGAACGGCACGGGGATGGAGATGGGACGGCGGAAGATGCACCCGCCGAGTTTCTCGAACGCATCACCGTAAACTTCATCCGGCATAATCTAACAGCGTACGACAGGGCATTAGAGGAAGTCGCTGGTCGGGTTGGCATCGCCTCTGCGGTACAGAGCAAAGATTTACTCAGCCATAGCCATAGGAGAGAGCTATCCGGCTTTAGCAGATGAATGCAGTCGGCAATTGATGCGTAGAGGACTGTGATGCCGCGCGTTAAAACCCTGTCCTTCGTCGCCGAGTTCCGGCTTCAGACGACTGCGGCGGATGAGAAGACATTGGATACGCGGCTGAACGCGGCCCGGCACCTCTATAATGCCTGTTTGCAGGAGTGCCTTCGCCGCCTCGATCTGATGAAGCAGTCGAAGGCATGGCAAGCCGCACGCGCCATGCCTGCGACAGTGGAGAAGCGTCACAACAAAGCGCGCTCGCAAGCGTTCCGGGCCGAACTTGAGCGGTTCGGCTTCACCTCGCGCGAGATTGAAAAGCATGCGCTCTCCTGCCGCAATGCCTGCTGGATCGGCGATCACCTCGGCAGCCACGACACGCAAACCACGAGTTTGCGCGCGTTCCGGGCAGCCGAGCAGTATGCGTTTGGCAAGCGCGGCCGCCCACGGTTCAAATCGTTAAACCGGCTGAACAGCATCGAGGGCAAAGCGGACGCTGTGATCCGCTACCGCGCCGAGCCGGTTCCGGCCGTGCACTACAGCGGCCTTGTGCTGCCGCTTATGCTCGATCCAAAGGACAAACGCGATTGGCAAAGAGAAGCGCTCGCGGCCAGGACCAAGTATGTCCGCATTATCCGGCGCGAGATCAAGGGCCGCGTTCGCTGGTTTTGCCAGTTGGTGCAAGAGGGCTTGCCGCCCGCTACGCACACCACCAAGGACGGTACTGTCGGACTCGACATCGGGCCGTCCAGCATCGCGGCGGTATCAAGCGACGACGCTATTTTGGAGCAGTTATGCCCGAGCGTCGTCGAACCGTGGAACGACTGCCGGCGGATCCAGCGCGCGATGGACCGCTCGCGACGTGCAACCAACCTGGACAACTTCGATGCCAAAGGGCGCGCGATCAAGGGTAAGAGAAGGTGGAACAGGTCGCAGCGCTATCAGGCGCTTGCCGCTTCGAAACGCGAGCGCGATCGAGTATTGGCTGCCGAGCGCAAGCGATCGCATGGCGAGTTGGCGAACCGCATTCTCGGTCAAGGGACAACCATCAAAACAGAGGAGTTGAGCTACAAGTCATTTCAGAAGAACTACGGTCGCAGCGTGAAAGTGCGTGCGCCAGGAATGTTGATCTCGATGCTTCAGCGCAAGGCTGCAAGTGCTGGCGGTGGAGTGATTGAGATCAAAACCCGGCATACACGGTTGAGCCAGTTCGATCATACCACGGGCGAATACATCAAGAAGCCGCTCTCGCAGCGGGTTCATGTGTTCGGCGATGGCAGGACAGAGCCGGTTCAACGTGATCTCTACAGCGCGTTTCTTGCGACATGCTGCGATACGAATTTGCTCGACATTCCCCAAGTCAAGATCGCTTGGGCCAGTGCGGAACCGCTCCTGAGGACGGCGATGTCGAGTGTACTTCAACCTGCAAGCGGGAAGGGCTTTGCCCAACCCCACGTCCGTAATGGCGTTAGAGCGGGTCGCCGGATCAAGAGAGTTGGGCCGGCCGTCGAGGCCGGGGATGATGTAGCGCCTCTGCAAACAGAGACCGCGAGAGCCCCGGAAAGACTGCCTTCTGCCTCTCTCAGAACCCCCTGGCTTTAGCCATGGGGAGGTTCAGCGGAGGAACGGCGTCAAAGCGGTCGCTCAGATCGATACACACCGACCGATCCACCGCTTTCGCGATCACGTGTCGCTGCTTGTCGGTGAGTTCGGCCATCGCAGCCTCGCTGGAGAACGATGTCGGTATGATCGCAACGCCTTTCGCGGAAGGGACATTCGTTTTGTCCACTCTGAGCTTGGAATGAGTGACGATACCGTCCGCCGGCGCGGGGCTGTCGTAGAACGACAGCGATCCGGATGTTTCCAGCGACGCCGAGGCGCAACCGGCAAGGCCTACGACTAATGCGTGCGCGCAGACGAATTTCAAGAATGAATTGAGATGGCCTGTTCTCAGCTCTCGTTCCCCGGGTGTCAGACGGTCTGCCTAGCGCGACGCTCTGTCCCGAAGATTTCGAAAGATTGCGAACAAGGTGGCTTATGTTGCTGTATGTTTCGCAAGCAAAATGAGCGGCTTCCAGGCGTGGAACGATGTCATCGCGGTCGATCACCGTCGAATCCGGATCAACGAAGCCAGGATGTGTTGCAATCAGCTCCGCTCGTCGGACAAGCCTGCGAGGTTCGGCCATATCGCGCCTCCAAAGCGCCAAAGATCTGCCGGACGACCCTCTCGAGAAATGGGGGCCAGCACTGAACGGCTAGCCCCCACCTTTGACTGCAACCGATAACTGGCGACACGACCTAGCGGATCGAAAGTCGTTCAGCGTTCGCGGCGACGTGCTGCCGATACCGATCGACGACGCTATCGGCCGAAGCGCCTGCCATCAGATTGGCAGCCGATTCGAACGCTGCGTTGACCTTCTCCCCGATCATCAGATGCATTTCGTTCAGGGCGTCACTGCCACCGCGTGTAAGCTTGAGCATGCGAAGTCCGATCACGTTACCGGATTCCAGACCCAGCATCATGGTTGAATGAAAAGGGAAGAACATCACTACCTCTCTGTTACAGCGTTATGCCGCGTAACATTTCACCAGGCGAGGTATTGCGAATGCGAATCCTCATTGGATAGAGAGCAAATGGAGTCAGCCGACAAAGGTTCCTGCGATGGCGGATTTGTCTTGTTCTTGTTCGCTGCCAGACGATTTGCAGCCCGTCTGCTGAGTGGGTGGCGAGGTCGCGGTTGAGCTGACTATTTGAGCACGATCTCCGCGCAAACGCTTGGCTAAGGTAAAACCTGTATCCTCATAAAAAATGGGGCCAGCGAACTGGCTGGCCCCACCGTTTTGATCGGGCGTGCTCACTACGACCGATTATCGAGAATCCGGGTCGCCATGGCGGTCATGATCGCGGCCGAAATCGAACATGTCGAACAGGTCGCCGATCGCCGGCATGTTGACGGGAACGTAGCCATTGTCGTCGTCCATCCGCGGATTGGGCAGGTTGTCACGGCTGCGCGCCGTGAGCTTGCCGAGATACCAGTTGCGTTCCACGAATTTCACGAACGATGAGTGTTCGTTATAGACGTGGCTGATGTGGCCGCCCTGCGAGAACGGCGAGACCGCGATCATCGGAATGCGCGGTCCGGTGCCGAAGAAGTCGACTGGCTGGATGAAGCCGGAGTCGTAGTATCCGCCGCCCTCGTCCACGGTAACGAAGATCGCCGTGCTTTCCCACAGTTCCTTGTTGGATTGGGCAAGCTCGATGATGTTCTTGGCGAAGGCTTCGAACAGATCGAACTTCGACGATGCAGGATGGCCATCCATGGTGCCGTCCGGCTTGACGTATGCGACCGCCGGCATCGTGCCGTTCTTGAGATCGGTGAACAGATCGGTGACATCGCGCATGTGGTCGGCGCGCATCGCCGGGTAGTTCAGCTGATACTCGAACGGATTGCAGATGTTGCAATAGAGCCCGTCGAGCGGAGTCCCCGTGCCGGAAACAGCATAGCCGCCGCCATAATACTTCCACGGGATATTCTTAGCGCTCAATAGATCGCCGATGCTCGTCATGGTGACGGTCGGAACCGAACCGGCGCCGCTCGGCGTGCCTTGCGGCGTCCAGGCCGGGTTGACGTTGACGGCATTATAGAAATGCCCAGCATCGCACTTGGTCTGCAGCGCGTAGGGTAGCTTGCCAAGGTAGTCCTGGATCGCCTTGATTCCCGGCTGCGTCGCGTCGGAGCAATTGAACCACTGCCCGCGCAAGGTGTACAGGTTCAGCGTGTTCGCTTGCGGATCGGGATTGTAGATGCTGGTCGCCGGCGGCGTGGCGGCGTTGCCATGGCCGTCGCCGAAGAACACCTGATCGGCAAAGCCGAGCGGCACGCTGTCGGGACCAGTTCCGCCCATCACGGGCTGATGATAGTTGTCGCTCATCGTGTACTGATCGGCGAGCGACTTCAGGAAGGGCACATCGCCATTCTGCATGTTGAAGAACGCCATGGTTTGGCCGGTATCGTGCGGCGTGCCGCCGGACGGCGTCGAGTAGGTCGTGGTGATCGCCGACTGCAGGTCGTGCAGGCAACCGGTCGGGTTACGCTGTGTGACATGCTCGCTGTCGATCGCGCAATCCACCTGCTGGTACATCTGGAAGAACTGATGGATGGTGTCGCCGGTATAGGCGTCATAGGGCATGGTCGGCCCGGTCATCTGGAACGGTCCGGGCGGCAGGGTATTGACGTTGGTGATGCGGGTATCCGGGCCAAGACTGTTCGGCAGACCGGTGCCGCCGGTCCCGAACAGGAACTGATCGGCAGCGGGAAGTCCGGGATCGCCGCCGGGCAGGCCGAGAATGGCGGCAGCCGGCGGGTTTTGTACGCCACCGAGATCGGGGGCAGGCAGCGTCGTGTACAACGTCTTGTTGGCTGCCCCCGAGCTGATGAAATACTTTCCACCGTTCGGCGCCGAGGCGATCTGGAACTGGTGCGCCGCCGCGAAATTCTCGTTGGGCGAGCCGTCCGCCTTGACGATATGCTCGGACAGCAAATTCAAGACCCGTTCATCGCCCGCCTTCGGCACGTAGGTCGCGAACAGATGATCGAAACTGCGATTTTCGCCGACGATGATGATGACGTGCTTGATCGGCGAGGCGGTCCTGATCTGTTCGATCGGGTTACCCCCGTCGTGATCGCGATCATCCTCGGCGCGAACGCCTTGCGACAGCGCAAGGCTTGCGACCGACGCGCCAAGCAGCAAGCGGCCAAGCCTGCGCGCGAGCGAAGCTCTCAACATAGCTCTCTCCTATTGTTGGGACTCTTGGAAGTAGAAGTGGTAGTGGGCAACAGGCGTGTTCTTATTCCGCGACGATGACGCGCGCGATCGGGTTGAGTGACCGTTCGAAAACAGCCGCAAGACAGGATCGTGGCCGAACCATGGACGTCACGGAATGAGGCCGTGTTTACGGGCACTTGTCCGCTACTCGAAAAATATTCCCCGACGCCCTCTGAAAAATATTTCCGGGCATCCACTGCTTTTTTCTGTTGCTGCACCGCGAGCGCTTCTCGCAAATGAGGCCAATTTCAGCGCTTAGTCATATTTTTTTCATCTCGGTGTGACGCTGCTCTGGAAAGTTCCGTGCGGCGCTCCGTCGGTTCTTCTTTTCACGCCGCGCCAAAGATCAGCGTATTTTCGTATTTTCCTATTACTCAACCAGCAGGGCAATCTTCATGCGTTTGCCAACAACCCTCGGTCTGGTCTCCGCCCTTGCTTTATTGCTCGGCGGCGCCGGCGCGATTGCCGAAGATCAAGATCAAGATCGGGATGATCACCGCATCGAAACCGCGACCCCGATCAAGCATCTGGTGGTGATCTTTCAGGAAAACGTTTCCTTTGACCATTATTTCGGAACCTACCCGAAGGCCATGAACCTCGCCGGCGAAACCCCCTTCGTGGCCAAGAAGAACACGCCGACGGCCAACAATCTCGTCACGCCGCTCGACGTCAACAGCCATTTCGCGCCGCTTTCGGGCGTCGATCTCATCCACAACAACCCCAACAACAATCCGACCGCGCCGAACAACGGCAAGCAGAATGCCGCCGGCGCTTCGAATCCGTTCCGCCTTGCACCGTCGCAAGCGCTCACTAACGATCAGGGCCACAACGAGAGCCCCGAGGAGAGCGCGTACGACAATGGCAAGATGGACGGCTTTCCGGCCTGGGTCGGCACTTCGGGCCCGCCGCCCGCCGGTGTCGGCGCCAATCTGGTGATGGGCTACTTCGACGGCAACACCACCACCGCGATCTGGAACTACGCCCAGTACTTCGCGCTCAACGACAACAACTACACCACCCAGTTCGGTCCCTCGACGCCGGGCGCGATCAACCTGATCTCCGGCCAGACCAACGGCATCGCAGCGACGTTGAACATGCTCAGCAGCTCGGGCACCCTGCTGCACCCCACACATGAAGCGTTTGGCGATGCCGCTCGTCTCACCAGCAACATCACCCAGATCGGCGACGGCGATCCGCTTCTGGACACCTGTTCGAACCCGACCGGCGACCAGGTGACCTTGGCCGGCAAGAATATCGGCGATTTGCTGAACGAAAAGGGCATCACCTGGGGATCGTTCATGGGCGGGTTCGACCTGAACATCGTCAACGTCAACGGCACCACCGGCTGCGGACGCGAAACCGACCCGACCGCACCCGGCACGCCCGCCTTCACCTCGGTTGACTATATCCCGCACCACGCCTGGTTCCAATATTACGCCTCGACGCGGAACCCGACGCACAAGCGTCCGAGCTCGGTCCAGGCCATTGGCCGCAGCGTGATCCCGGGGACCAACACGCCAGAACCGGCCAACCACAACTACGACACCCACGACTTCTTCGACGCGCTCTCTGCACACAATCTGCCGGCGGTGAGCTTCCTGAAGGCGCCGGCATTCCAGGACGGCCATGCCGGCTATTCCGACCCGATCGATGAGCAGCACTTCCTGGTGCAGGTCATCAATGCCCTGCAGAAGAGCCCCGAATGGGCCGAGACTGCGGTGGTCATTCTCTATGACGACTCCGACGGCTGGTACGACCACCAGATGCCGCCGGTCGTGAACTCCTCGGCCAATCCCGCTGTCGATACCCTCAACGGACCGGGCGTCTGCAACACCAGCAACGGCTTCCAGCAGGGCAAGCCGGTGCCGGCACCGATGCTCAACGGCACTTTCGGCCAGCCGGTCTGGGGTCGCTGCGGCTACGGCACCCGCATGCCGCTGTTGGTGGTTTCACCGTTCGCCAAACGCAACCACGTCGACCACACGCTCACCGACCAGAGCTCGGTGCTGCGCTTCGTCGAAGACAACTGGCTGCACGGCGAGCGCATCCAGCCGGGCGGTTCATTTGACACCATCGCCGGCACGCTCGAACACATGTTCGACTTCGACGACCACAATGAGGATAATCCGCGCAAGCTGATCCTCGATCAGGCGACCGGCGCCGTTGTCTGGACCTCGGCCAACGGTGACGACAATCATGACCACGATCATGATCGGAACTGATTGAGCCAACCACGAGACCGCGAACCAAATACCCCCCGGGGATCCGCGCCGGGGGCTTTTTTTATTTCTATGTGCCATGGTGCAAGCTGACTTCGCCCTTACCCAGCATGATTGCAGCAACCTTTCTCGCCCTGCTCTGCCTTGCGAGCGTCTCGCTCGCGTGGATCGACCTGCGTTACGGCATCATCCCGGATTGGCTCAATCTCTTGATCGCCGTCATCGGCCTTGCGCGGGCTCTGCTCTTTGAAGGCTGGGAGGCTGCGCTTGGCGCCGGCTCAGAAGGCATTGCCGTCGGCGCGATCGCCTGGCTGTTGCGCCGGCTTTATTTCATGTTCCGAAAGTATCAGGGCCTCGGGCTTGGTGACGTCAAGCTGCTCGCCGCATCCGGGATCTGGATCGGCCTCGCCGGCGTTCCGGTGCAACTGCTGGTCGGATCGTGTGCGGCGTTGGCAGCGGCAGGCGGCCTGCACCTCGCAGGGCGGACGATGACGCGGCAGACCTCACTGCCGTTCGGACCGTTTCTCGCGCTTGGGCTGCTCGTAACCTTGGTATTTGAGCAAACAGGCTTGACCGGTTAGCGCCTGCCACCACGCTGCGGCGTGAGAACCGCGCCTTGCGTCGCCGCATTCGCAGCCTCTACGCGCACCGGCTCGGGCGTGACGGTGCCGGGCTGCGGCAAGCTCAGCATGATCGTCTGCTGGTCGCGCATCAGGGTCGCCTCGCGGCCCTGCACCGCATGCAATCTCCAGCCCTGATAGTCTTCGCCGATCTTCAATCGCAGCACGGCCTTGGTGGTCTGGTCGACAAAAATGCCGAAGCTTTGGTCGCTGCCGGCGATGGTGCCGACCAGCGAAAGCTGCGGACGCTCGACCCGCAGCGGCTGCGGGGGCGGTGCCGGCGGCTTCGCGACCGCGACCGGCGCCACGGCGGCCGGGGGAGGCCGCCGCGAGACGGAGAAGACCGGTCGATCACGCGTATTCCGCAACACCGCAAGCGGGATTGCCCACAGCGGATTAGCGCTTTGCGCGCGCTCGGGCGGCGCGGGCGGCTGCGCCGCAACCTTGACCATCACCGGCGCAGAGGCCGAGGGGGTCTCCCACAGTGACGGCGCGGCCGGGACGTCGGCACGACGCGGGGCCTCGGCATCGATATCGGAGACATCCGCCGTCAGCGCCTTAGTCGAGGCCGGAACGGCGAGCGCGGACGCCAGCAGCAATGTCAGCCTGATCGCAAGCTTCTGCATCGTTTCCCGCCCTGTCATTTCTTGCCTTGCCACTGCCCGGAAACCGTCAACAGAACCCGCAGCTTGCCGGCGCCGGACTCGGCGACACTTGCCGGCGCCTCGACGACGAGCTGATCGACAAACAGGAACGGCATGCCGGCCTCCACATCGTACAGCAGTTGCTGCAAGCCCGGCTGGTCGATCTCGCAACTGGCAATGACGTTGAGAAATCCTGCCTTGGATTGCGTGCCTTGTTGGGGACCTTGCAAGTCGACCTGAGACGACAACACCTTGCCGCCAAGCCTTGCCACGGCGGAAGTTACGCGCTGCAGCAGGTTGGCACCGGCGACAGTGACCGTTTCGCCCTGCAGAAATGGCGAACCGACCGGCGCGACGCTCGTCCCCTGCCCGCGGACGGCGGCGGGGCGGCGGCCTTCGAACTGCTCCAGCATCGCACCTGACGCAGCGACATCGGCGCGCCGGCTCAAGATCTCGGCGAGCGAACTGAAGACCACGAACAAGAGCAGGATCATCAAGCCGAGATATAAAGTCGCACCCGGCAGCGGCGCGGCCAGAATCCTTTTCAAACCTGCGGTCTGGTTCATGATCCCGACCCGAAATACGGCGTGATGTGCGCCTCGATGTGGAAACGTTCGCCGGGATCGCTCTGGCTCCGCGTGGTCGGTGCGAAGAAGGTGGCGCGGGCGAACTGCGGCGATTGTTCGAGCAGGCTGATCAGCGACGGCGCGTCCTGGGTCAGGCCCATCACCTGCATCTTGTCGCCTTCGACCCGCAGCTCCGTCACATAGGTGGTATCGGGCAGCACGCGCGAGATTTCTTCAAGCACCATCACGCCCGAAGGCTGTGTCTGCTTGCGTTTGGCGAGCAGCGCTTCCGCCGAGCCGCCAGGCTCGCTCAAGCGCAACGCGGCACGGCGCTGCGCGATCCGCCGCTGCAGCTCCTGCTGTTCGATGTCAAGCCCGCCGCCGACATAGGCTGAGATCGCAAGCGAAGCGGCGGCCGCAACAGCCGTACCGAGCAGCAGCATCCGCAGCATCCGCGCGACGTCGATTTTTCCGCTCGCCGCGCCTGTCAGCGCCCTGTCGAACAGTTCGATCGGCGCCGCCGCCGCCTCCGGTTCATTGACCAATCCAGCGACCGACGCCGCACCGCAATCGGCAGCAATCCGCAGTAGCGGTAGAATCTTTTGCTTCGAAGTTGCCGCAACCGTCAGCGCCACACGCTCGCCGCCGAGCGGCACCGGTGGCGTTGTCCCGAACTCCACCTCGCTCGCCGGCCAGGGCGTCAGCCGATCGATCTGGGCACGTATCATGCCATCGAGAAAATCGGTCGCCTGTTTGGGAAAATCGACCGCGCGGAACAGCACCCGATCCGGCCGCATCAATATGTCGATGTGGCTGCCGCGCAGCGCCGCCAGCCACTCCGCGGTCAGGGCCGGTTCAGGCCGTCCATGCAGAAGATGAAACGACGCTTCGCGCAGGACCCGACCTTTTCGGGGCGAAGCGATGCGCGCGGTGAAATTGTCGGGATCGCGCTCGACGAAGAGGATGCGCCGCTGCGATCGTATCCGCGCCGTGATGAAGTGGAGTGCGGTCGTGACCGCCGCGATCCAGCTCCCAAACAGGTCTTTCAGCTCCGCCATCATCTTGCTTAGAGCTCCCTTGATGCAAGCTGGCGCAGGGGCACGTCATCCTGCCACGACAACACGCGGTAGGGTTCTTCCTTGCCGCGAAGGCCGATCACGATTTCCGAGGCGGTCTCGCGTCCTCCGGGGAGACCAATCCGGGTCAAGATCCGATAGGCCCGGCTCTTTTGGGTCGTCGCATTTGCCTTCGCCTCGCCGAGTGCGGCGGCGATCGCCTCATTGTCGTTCGGCAGGGTGGCCCGATCTTGTAGGAATTGCTTCAGGGTCAGCGGCGTCATGCCAGGCAATGCCGCGATCACCTCAGCCGGCGCGATCAGCGCGTCGACGCCGGACGCGCCGCTGAACACGGTAACAAACGGCAGCGCGCGCTCGACCAGTTCAGGCGTCAGGCCGAGCACGAGGCCGAGCTCGTTGACATGCGCGAACGGCGCCTGACGCGGCGGGTAGGTGAGACCCGCCGCCTGATACAGCGCGTCTTCGTTCCCGGCCGTTTCCGGCGCCGGTTTTGTCCGCCAGGCAACGATGCGATCGGCGCCTTCTTTCGCAGCATCCTCGTTCGCGCCAAGCACCGCCAACAGCCCGGCGAGCAATTCCTTCGGCGCGCTATTGAGATCGACCCGCGCCGCCTCGGAGACGAAGGAGACCGAAATCTCCGCACCGTTCAGCCGGACGCGGAACGAACCCTGTGCCGGACCGGAATCTTCGCCGGCAAGCCGCAATCGGTAAGCTGCGAGCTCGACGCCCGCCGAGACCAGGGCTTGCGTCTGCAAGGCCGTGTCGTTGAGGGCGAGCGCCCGCGCCGAGTTCGACAAATAGACCGAAAAGATCGTCGCCAGCGCCGCGAGTGCCGCGAGCAGCCACAGCACGGCGACGAGGACGAAGCCTTGCTGGGATGAGCGCGCAACGTTGCGGCGGAGCTGTTCTGTCATCCTTAACCGCCCTGCTTAGGAAGGGTAGCGGCGACGTTATCACCGTCGCTATCGTCCTTGGAGTCAACGTCGGGTTTTCCGGCACCGGATTTTCCGCCGCTCGCGGGCGCATCGATGTGGACCGGTGTTACCGTCGAGGCCGACAACACAGCCCCGCTCGAATCGCGCACCGTCAGCATGATCGCCGACGGCAGCCTGTCAGCATTGAGCCAGCTGTCGCGAAACACCTGATCCGGGCCGGCATACGCAAATGACAGCCGCAGTGGCGGCTGCAACAGCACCACCGGGGCTGACAGATGGACCTGCTCGGAAACCGAGACCTCTGGGGGTAACGGCGCGAACGGCGCGCGCGAACGCAGCGTCACCAGATGGCTGCGATCAGTGGCCTCACCGATGCGCACCACGTCAAGCCCGATGCCGGCGTTGGGCCCAAGCGCCGTGCGCACGAAGGTGACCGACAGCGCCGAACCTTCGAACAGCGGCTTCTTGGTTTCGCGATTGGCCGGGACATATTCGGCCGCAGCCAGATCGGCGGCGATGCGCTGCATCGCAATGCCGATCAGCTCGCTATGCTGGATGCGGTCGATGCCGCGGTTCCAGTTCGGAAACCATTGTGCGGTGAGCGTTGCGAGCACCGACAACACCAGCCCGGTCAGCGCCAGCGCCACCAGCGCCTCGATCAGCGTAAATCCCGCCTGACTTCTTGCGCGCCTCGCCATCATTGCTGCGGCCTGCGCATCAAGCGGACGGTCTTGAGATCGACGGTCGCCCCACTCGCCGAGCGAACCCGGATCGTCACCAGTTCGGGGATCCAGGCGACGTCGGCGTCGCCCGGATCCCAATCGCCACCGACGGGACCGACATCGACCTGCCAGCGAAAGTCACGAAGCTGTCCGGAGCGCGAGCCGGGAACGAGTTGCTGGCGCGGCGGAATCGCGGTCGCCAGCACCGTCTGCGCGGTTTGCATCAGCGCGACATGGTTCTCTAGCACCCGCACTCCGCGGGCGTTGGTCGACATCACCGATCCGATCGCAACGATCGAGACCGCGACGACCGCGAGCGCGATCAGCACCTCGAGGATCGTGAATCCGGCCTCTGGCCAATCAATTGGCTGTTGTCGGGCGGGGGACAATTTCAATCCTTCCGGTCAGCCAGTTGACACGGATTTCATAAGCCGTATCGAATCTCGCCAGCGCGATGGTGCCGCCGCACGACATGCCGTCGGCAAAGAAGCTGATCGCCGACAGCGCGGCGCGCTGCCGGCAGGTCTGTGGCAACGACGCATCGAAGCGGACGTCGTCGGGGATGCGCAGCGTCTGCGCCGTGGCGCCGGAGCGGATCGCGAGCGAATGCGCATCGACCAACGTGGAGACTTCGGCCTGACGCTGGATCGCAGCGTTGCGGTCGGCCTTCAGCAAGGTCGCGGCTTCCAGCGCGAAGGCCTGCAGCCGCGAGCGCGACGTATGTCTCGGCACGAACGGCAGCAGCACGGCCACAAGCATGCTGATCAGCGCGATGACGCACACCATTTCGAGCAGCGTAAAGCCGCGCTCGTGGGTTTCCGTCATGGCATCGGTCATCGGTTCAGTCCAAGGGCTCTATTCGTTCTTGGCGCTGGTCATTGTGTCCAGCGAGATGTCGGCGGCGACTCCGCTGCCGCCCTCCTGGCCGTCCGAGCCATAGGAGACGATGTCGTAGGCGCCGTGCTCGGCGGGGGCGCGATAGACGTAAGGATTGTTCCAGGGATCGTTAGGGACGATGTTGCCCTTCAGATAGGGTCCGTTCCAGGCGGCAAGCCCGGCAGTCGGGCGCACCAGCGCGGTCAGACCTTCCGCCGTGGACGGATAGCGGCCGACGTCGAGATTGAACAGATCGAGCGCGCTCGCAAAACTCTGCATCTGGATCTTGGCCGCCTTGACCTTCGACTCGCTCAAATAGTTGAGCACGCGCGGGCCGATCAGCCCCATGATCAGGCCGATGATGGTGATGACCACGAGCATTTCCACCAGGGTAAAACCCCGCTCGTTCGACCGGGTCTCGTCTCGCCCGGCGCGAAGGCCAAACGTTCTGGCGTAGGCTTTGTTCGACATGGCAGCGATCCTTAGCTTATCCAACGAGTTGTGTGACGGACAGTAGTGCAGTCATGACCGAGACGATCAGCCCGCCGACGACGGTGGAGATACCGATGATGGCGAGCGGACCGATGATGGCGACCAGACGGTCGAGGCTGCGCTGCAATTTCGTTTCGTAGAATTCGGCGACCCGGCCGGCGAGCGCCGGCAATTGCCCGGTTTCTTCGCCGAGCCGCAACATTCGAAGCGCCATCGGCGGCAGGCTGCTCGATACTGAGAGCGCTTCCGACAATTTGCCGCCGTGCCGCACCCGGTCGGCCGCAGCCGTCCAGCCATCGACATTGCCGGTGACCGCCATGATATCGACCAGGATGCGCAAGGTCGCGGTCAGGCTGAGACCGCTGCCGAGCAGGACGCCAAGATTGCGGCAGAACAGCGTGGTCCGGTAAAACCGGAAGATGCCAGCAAGGCCCGGCGTACGCCCGACCGCTCCGACGATCGCTGCCCTCGCGCCCGGCCGGCGCAGCGTCAGCCAGATCGATGCGACCAGGGCGATGGCCGCAAGCGACAACGCGGTGCCGTTGGCGCGCATGAACTCCGACAGATGGATAAAGCTGCTGAGCGCGGTATCCGACTTGCCGCCGAAATCCTGCAGCACCGAAGAGAACTGCGGCAGCACGAAGAGGATAAAGAACAGCATCACGCCGGCCGCCGCGACCAGCACGAAAACCGGATACTGCATCGCATCCGTCAGCTTGCGGCGCATCTGCTCGGAGCGCGCCCGCTCCGCGCCCAGCATGTCCAGCACCTGGTCGAGCGTGCCCGACACCTCGCCGACCCGCACCAGCGCCACATACATCGGCGGAAACAGCGCCGGATGCGCCGCGACCGCCTCGGCAAGGCTCTCTCCGCTCAGAAGTGCTCCGCGCAGTTTGCCGACCACGGGGCGCAGCCGGCCGACATCGGCATCGCTCGCCAGCAGTTCGAGCGCATCGTCGAGCCGCGCCCCGGCCTTTAGCAGCAGCGCGAGGTCGCGGGTGAAGGTAGTCACCTCCGCCGATCCCGGCTGGTTGAACAGCGAAAGGCCGCTCGAACCGGAACTTGGCCGCTTCTCCTCAATGGTTTCGATCGGCAACAGCCGCAGATATTCGATGCGGGCTGCGACTTCAGTCGCTGTCGGCGCCGACAGCGTGCCGTGCACGATTTCGCCGTTCTGCGTCAGAGCCCGGTAGCGAAAATTCGGCACGTTGCCCTCACCGTGTGGTGGTGACGCGGAGAATTTCCGCGGGCGAAGTCAGTCCGGCGCGGCACTTGGCGATGCCGTCGTCGAGCATCGTGGTCATGCCGCCGCGGATCGCGGCCTGATCGATCTTCAGCCCGTCGGTTCGCTCTCCAATCAATTCGCGCAATTCGTCGTTGAGTTCGAGCACCTCGAACACGCCGAGTCGGCCGCGGTAGCCGGAGCCGCCGCAGCGCTCGCAGCCGCCCGGCAAGTGCAACTTCTCGCCGGACCGGAATCCGAGCGTGGCTAGCCGCGGGTCCTCGCTAAAATCTCCTTCACATAACATATGAGGCTTCCTGCAGCGCTCGCAGAGCTGGCGCACCAGGCGCTGGGCAATGACCGCGCGCAGCGTCGAGCGCAGCAGATAGCCCTCAACGCCGAGATCGAGCAGGCGCGGCACGGCGGCTGCCGCGGTCTCGGTGTGCAGCGTCGTGAGCACCAAATGTCCGGTCAGGGCTGCATGAACCGCGACATGCGCGGTCTCGGAGTCGCGCACCTCGCCGACCATGATGACGTCGGGATCCTGGCGCACGAACGAGCGCAAGGCGCTCGCAAAGGTCAGCCCGATCGCGGGCTTGATCTGCGACTGGTTGACGCCGGGGATTTCATATTCGACCGGATCCTCGATCGTCAGAATCTTGCGGATCGGCTCGTTCAGGATCGACAGGATGGTCGCCAGCGTGGTGGTCTTGCCGCTGCCGGTCGGTCCGGTAATCACGATCATGCCATGCGGCAGTTTCAACAGCCGCCTCAGCTTGGTCTCATCGGCCGGCGCGAAGCCGAGCTTGTCCACGACCAATAGTCCGCGATCCTTCGGCAGGACGCGGATGACGGCGGATTCGCCGTGTTGCGTCGGCATGATGGCGACACGGATATCGATGTCGGTGCGGCCCACACGCAGGCGCGCGGCGCCGTCCTGCGGCAGCCGCCGCTCCGCGATGTTGAGGCTCGCGAGGATCTTGATGCGGGAGATAACGGCTTGCGGCAGCACACCGGCAGGCGCGGTAACCGGCCGCAGCAACCCGTCGACCCTCATGCGGACCACAAGGCCGGTGAGAAACGGCTCGATATGGATATCGCTGGCGCGCAGCTCGATGGCCTTTTCAAGGAGATCGTTGACGGCGCGTACCACGGGCGCGCCGCTGGCGAGATCGCGCAAACTTTCAATGTCGTCTTCGCGCAGCTGCGAAAACCCGTCGGCAGCGCCGTTCTCCTCCACCTCGCCATTGACAAGACGCTGATCCAACACGGTCGCTACGTCGTCGAACGCAGCCATTCTGATGTCGATATTCGGCCCGAGCACAATTTCCGCGGCGCGCTTTGCGGCGAGATCGGTCGGGTCTGCGACCGCGAGCGCGATATCGCCTCCACCGAGGGAAAAGGGAAACACCAAAGTCTCGCGGAGAAAGCGCGGCGAAAAAGATGCCGTCAGCGACGCGGCCGCCATCATGTCCTGCAACGTCACGCGCGGATATTGGTAGAAACCGGCGGCTTCGTCGGCGAATTCACCCGCCGACAGGTCGGTGATCTCCCAGAGCTTCGCCTGCGAGGTGGATTGCAGATAGCGCCGGAGCTCGCCCTGCGGTTGGTCAGGCAGAGCTGTGCCCGCAGCCTCTCCCGCGTCCGTCAGCTTGAGATGCCCGGTCCGACGAAGATGCTCCACGAACTGCAATGACTGCTGACCCGTCATGCGTCCTTCCAGTCGCACTGCGTGCTCGTGAGCGGATGTCGCGGCGCAACTTTTGGCCGTCGATCACCCAACACGGAGTTATCGATCGGGAATGTGACACCCGTACGAAACGCAGATGATTGAGGTGAAGCTGTGGACGCGATGCACGACTCCATCAAGTCATCAAACAGACAAACATCAGGGCTAAACGCCGCTGTCATGCTTCTTCGCTGGCGCCCCGAGCTGGCTCGGTTTGGCGATTGCGCATGATCCGAGGCTTGAGTATTCCGCAGCTTCAGTATCTTGCGTTTCGAGTATCTTGCGTATTCTAAAATTGGATCGGCGAAGGATGGCGCGTGTCGGCAATCAAGGCCGGTCCCGGACAGCGGCACGCAGTCTTGGCGTGATTGCGGTTGTGCTTTGTGCCGCTGCGCTTCTAACGTCTTGCAATATTACAACAGTCGGAACAACGGCGTCGCCCGATATCAACGCGCCGGCCGATGTTGATGTGCTCGACAAGGTTCGTTCGCTGGACATCATGCCCCGGCAGCCCCAGGGCGCGAACTCGGCGCAGTCCAACACTGGCGAACGCAGCCGCGCCGCGGTGTTCGAGGGAACCGAGATATCCGACGTTGGGGACACGCGGGTGCAGCCGGCCGCGAGCGGCAATGGCTACGACCTCAATTTCGAGAACACGCCGGTCACGACCGTTGCCAAGGTGGTGCTCGGCGACATCTTGAACACCGGTTACACGATCGATCCGCGTGTCCAGGGCACGGTCAGTCTGGTGTCGGTGCGGCCGATCGCCAAATCGGACATCGTCTTCGTGCTTGAAAGCGCGCTTAGGCTCTCTGGCGTGGTTTTGGTCCGCGACAGCGCCGGTTACCGACTGACGCCGCTCGGCGACGCAGTCGGCGCCGGAAGGGTCGATTCCGCTGCGGCAAGCCCCGAGCCCGGCTACGGCGTGTCGGTGGTACCGCTGCAATACGTCTCGGCGCAGACCATTCTGAAGTTGATGGATTCCTTCGCCACCAAGCCGGGCAGCGTTCGCGCCGATTCGACGCGCAATCTGCTGTTGATTCAGGGCACCGGCGCCGAACGGCGGACCGCGGTCGACACCGCCATGAGCTTCGATGTCGACTGGATGCGCGGCCAATCGGTCGGCATCTATCCGCTCTCCTCCAGCGCGCCCGAGCCGCTGATCGCCGAGCTGGAAAGGATCATGGATTCGGGCGACAGCGGCCTCAGCCAAGGTGTCGTTAAATTCCAGCCGGTCAGCCGGCTCAACGCCATTCTCGTGGTCAGTCGCAAGCCGACGCTGCTGCATACCGCCGCGACCTGGATCAAGCGGCTCGATCGCGAGGACACCACGCGCAACAGCGTGCACGTCTACCGCATGAAATATGGCGACGCCCGCCAGGTTGCAAAAGTGCTCACCGAAATGTTCGTGGGCGGTTCGCAGTCCTCGCTCGATAGTCCGGACAATCAACTGGCGCCGGGATCCGGTTCAACCACGGCATCCAGCGCCGCCGACCGGCTGTCGTTCAACCCCAATTCCTCTTCGTCGTCTTCAGCGCAACCAAGCGGCCTTGGCTCGCGCATGTCATCCGGAACGGGCATCGGCGGGGCGCCGGGATCAGGTTCGTCTCAAGCGGCAGGCGGAAATCCTGCGACCGCCGGCGGTGCACTCGATGCGCGAAGCTCCGGGGGTAACGGGCAGCCGCTGATGCAGGGGGTGCGGTTTACTCCTGACGTGGTCAACAACACGCTTCTGATCTATGCCGATCAGGGAAACTACCAGATCATCAAAGCGACGCTCGATCAGGTCGATCAACCGCAGTTGCAGGTGGCGATCGACGCGACAATCGCGGAGGTCACCCTCACCAACCAATTGTCCTACGGCGTGCAGGCCTTCCTGACCAGCAGCAACTTTGGTCTACATCCGGATCAAGGTTCGATTCTCAACACGCAGTCGACGCAAGCTCCGACCACGACTACCACCACTACGGCAACGGGCGCCGCGGCGGCGGCCGGAACGGTGACCAATGCATTCATCAGCCGCGCCTTTCCCGGCTTCAATTTCCTGATCGGGTCGGAAGCACAGCCCAGTGCCATCCTCGACGCCCTGCATCAATTTACCAGCGTCAAGGTGCTGTCAAATCCGTCGTTGGTCGTCATCAATAATCAAACGGCGACGCTGCAGGTCGGTAACGTCGTGCCGGTGTCGACGGGCAGCGCCACGGTGCTCACCACCAACAATACCGTGGTCAACACCATCGACTATCGCAACACTGGCATCATCCTGCGTGTGTCGCCGCGCGTTAATATCAATGGCAATGTCAGGCTCGAAGTCGAGCAGGAAATCAGCAATGTCCTGCCGTCAACGGCTGCGAGCTTGACGCCGACACTGTCAGAACGCCTGGTGAAGAGTTCGATTTCGGTCACGACCGGGCAGACGGTCCTGCTCGCCGGATTGATCAGCGAACAGCAAAACGGAACCCGCGCCGGAATTCCGCTGCTCGATGAAATCCAGGGATTGGGCGACGCCTTTTCGAATCAGAGCAAAACGGGAACCCGCACCGAATTGATCATCTTCATCCGCCCGCAGATCATCCGCGACGGCACCGATGCTCACAATGTTGCGGAAGAGCTGCGGTCGAAACTGCGTGGCACCGTGGGAGCGAGCACCGATGATCTGCGGGTCCACACCGAGCACTGACGTTGTCACAGAGCGGCCGCGCCGGGCGGCCCGGACCACCGCACTGGCGCTTCGCGTGCTCGCGGCGAGCGTGGTTCTGCTCTCGTGCTGCTGCGTGGCAACGCACCCAGCGCACGCCAACCCGTTGACGCTTGCCCGTGCCGCCTATGCCAGAGGCGACTATGTCACGGCGGTCAACACCCTGACGCCGCTGGCGTTACGCGGGAATCCCAACGCGCAGGCGTTTCTCGGCTTCATGTATGAAAATGGATTCGGCGCGCCGCAGGCCTATGTCGCGGCCGCCGACCTTTATATTCAGGCGGCGACCTCGGGAAACCCGTTCGGACAGGCCATGCTCGGCCTGATGTACGACAAGGGCCACGGCGTGCCGCAGGATTTCATCCTGGCCTACAAATGGCTGAATCTCGCGGCCGCACGTGCACCGAAGCGCGAGCGCGGTTATTTCCTGCGCCTCCGCGACGCGGTGGCATCTAAAATGTCCTTTGCGCAAATTGCGGAAGGGCAGCGGCTCGCCCTGCTCTGGGCACCCGGTCGGCCGTAGACGGCGACGAGACGCGCGAGAGGCGCGCTAAAGCCCCCGCCCCGCGATCGACGTTGACCGTCATCGTCGTCAGCATCGTGACGATCGCATGTCATGTCAGCATGGTTGTCGTGCACCACGCACGGCGATTCATGTGCACGCCGTTCAAACGTCACCTTGGTGTCAATCCGTCGCAACAACCGACAACGTAATCTCGCCCGAGTTGGCAATTCATTTCCGATTTTTACCCGCCGACGTCGGGAGAAAACGATGAAAAGATTGAGAACTACATTGTGCGCGCCAATTTCGTTAGCGCTCGGCCTGTTCTTGCTCGGTGCCGCTTCGCAGTCGGCATCGGCGGCTTGCCAGCTGAATGCGCCAGGCGGGCAGACCAAGCGGGTGATCAATATTGTTTTCGACAACGTGCATCTGCGTCGCGACAATCCCAATGTTCCATCGGATCTGGAGCAGATGCCGAACCTTTTGAACTTTCTTCAGAATAACGGTACCGTCAGCGGCAATCACTACACCCCTTTGATTTCGCACACCGCCCACGACATCGTCACCGCGCTGACCGGCGTTTATGGGGATCGCTCGGGCATTCCCGTTGCCAACTCTTACGGTTTTTTCGAGCCTAACGGCAGCATCGGCTTCACAAGCTCGTTCCTGTACTGGACCGCGCTCGGTGGCGATGGCAAGCCGGAGATGATCGATGAGCAAGGCAAGACCGCGCCGGCCCCTTGGGTGGCATACACCCGCGCCGGCTGCGACGTCGGCGCCTTCTCCGTTGCCAACATCGAGTTCGAACGCGTTCCGGACGATGTGACCACCTTCTATGGCGCCGGCAGCGCCCAGGATGTTGCCGTGCGCGCGGAACTCGCCTCCTCCAGCGCAGCGACGCGGCAGCAGCCGACCACCGATTATCTCGGCATTGCGATCCATTGCGCGATCGGCAGCCCGCTCTGCAACAACAGCCTAGCCGCCACCGATCCGCTGCCCGACGAACCCAACGGCTACAACGGCTTCAAGGGCCTGTTCGGCAACATCAGCGTGCAACCGGTGATTTCGCCAAAGGGTCCAGTGAAGGATCTCGATGGTAACGTCATCGCCGATCCGTTCGGACGTCCCGGCTTCCCGAACGGCTTCAGCCCATCCGCGACACAATCGCTGGGCTATGCTGCGACCATGCTCGAAGCCGGGGTGCAGGTGGTCTACCTGTATATCGAGGATGCGCACGACAATCACAGCAGCAGCGGCGGCACCTTTGGCCCCGGCGAGGCTGGCTATGTCGCCCAACTCAAGCAATATGATACCGCGTTCGGCAAGTTCTTCGCGCGCCTTGCCGCTGACGGCATCACCAAGGACAACACGCTATTCGTCGTGGTGCCGGATGAGAACGATCACTTCGTCGGCGGCGCTCCGACGCCTGTAAACTGTGACGGCGTCAACGTGCCCTGCACCTATGCGGCGGGCCAAAAGGGCGAAATCGACGTTCTGATCAACCGCTTGCTGGTTACGCAGCGCGCCAACAGCACGGCGTTCTCGGTGCACAGTGACGACGCCCCGACCGTGTACATCAACGGCAACCCGGCGCCGACCGATGCGGTCACCCGCACCATGGAGCACGATCTCGACGCGCTCGTCGCCACCAACCCGATGACCGGCAACACCGACAAGCTGTCACGGCTGTTGGCTGACCAGGCCGAAATGAAGCTTCTGCACATGGTCACCGCCAGCCCGGCGCGCACGCCGACCATGACCATGTTCGGCAACGACAACTACTTCTTCGAGACCGGAAACGGCGGCACTTGTGCCTCGCAATCGGACTGCGTGTTCGTCGGGCCGGGCTTCGCCTGGAACCACGGCGACTTCCAGCAGCAGATCACGCGGACCTGGGTCGCTATGGTGGGTCCCGGCGTTAAGCCGCTTGGCCGTGACGATGAGGTCTTCACCGATCATGCCGACGTCAGGCCCACGATCATGGCGCTGCTCGGCCTGAAGGACGATTACGTGCACGAAGGCCGCGTGGTCGCCGAATGGATGCTCGACCATGCGTTGCCGGACGGTATCCGCGACGCTCGCGAGAACTTCATCGAACTCGCTCAGCTGTTCAAGCAGCTTGACGCGCCGAAGGGAGAACTCGGCCGCGCCAGCCTGGTCTGGTCAAACCGCTCCGTCACTGCCGCCGACAAAGTATATGCCGACTACCTCAAGCGAATTGGCGACATCACCGAGGATCGCAACGAACTCGCGAGCCAGATCAAGACGGTGTTGAACAACGCCGAATTCCACAATCAGCCCGTCGACGAGGGCGCGGAACACGACCTCGGACGCCGTGCAAAATCTCTCATCGACGAGGTCAAGGAGCTGGCCGAACACGACCACAACGCGCAGGACTGACTTCTGCCAACGTAAGAAACAGGGCTCGCCGGTGCTCGCCGGCGAGCCTCTTGTTTCAGGTGTACAGGATTTATCGACACGAGCGTCCGCCAAAACCCTTTTGGATTTAGCATTATCATCATCCTGTAACGGAACTGACATGTGCTCGCAGCACACATGACACGTGCCGCACTTAGGTTCCGCGCCATTCGCCGCGCGCGAATGGCAATGGATTTCTTGTCCGCCACCGGCACCGCCGAAGTTTCAGATTTCAAAGAGAGAGGCACCTTATGCTCAAGCAAGCCACGAAACGTCTACGCGATCGCACGGTCGTCACCGCGGCAATATTGTCGCTCATGGGAGGTAACGGTTACGCGGCGGGCAACGGCCCGATCGGCGGAGCCCATAGCAACGACGGCAAGACCGAAAGCCCGATCAAGCACGTCATTGTCATCATTGGCGAAAACCGGACGTTCGACCATATTTTCGCGACCTACGAGCCGCGCCAGGGCGAACATGTCGACAATCTGCTCTCCAAGGGAATCATCAAAGAAGACGGTTCGCCCGGTCCGAACTACGCTACGGCCGCGCAGTTCTCGACGACGGTCAACAATTTCTACTCGATCAATCCGACGCCAAAGATCCCCTACAACACCACCAGCAACAAGCTGCAGGCGCCGGGAACTTCCTATGCACCGCAGACCTGCTACACCACGGTCGAACAGGCTGCCCTCAACGGTCCGGGATGCCTCGCCACATTGTCCGAGGCCGCTCGCGGCGATTACGGCCTGAGCAAGCAGGATCTGCCGATCCTGACGACGGGTGCGACCGGCGTGCCAAAAAATTCGCCCGATACCCGCATCCTGGATGCCACCAATCTGCCGAACGGCCCCTATCCCTTGGTGACGCTGCCGCAGGGCGACGACGCAACCTCGAGCCTTTATAAGACCTACGGCGGCAGCCCGGTGCATCGCTTCTATCAGATGTGGCAGGAACTCGACTGCGACGTCGCCAAAGCCACCAATCGCAACCCGAGCGGTTGTCAGGCCGACCTGTTCCCGTTTGTCGAGATGACCGTCTCCTCCGGCAGCAACGGCAATCCGACGCCGACGCCGCTTGCGGAAGGCGATATCGCGTTGGGTTTCTACAACGTCGCCAAGGGCGACGCGCCCTATCTGACGGAGCTCGCCCGCGAGTTTACGCTCAACGATAATTACCATCAGGCAGCGATGGGCGGAACCTACGCCAACCACATGATGATCGGCTATGCTGGCGAGCTCTACTACGCTGACCAGAATGGCGATCCCGCAACCCCCAACCATGTTCAGGTTCCCGGTTCGAACCCGCCGGTTTTCGTCGACGAGGTCGAGAACCCCAATCCGGCGCCGGGCACCAACAACTGGTACGCCAATGACGGTTATGGCGGCGGCAGCTACAGCAACTGCTCCGACCCGACGCAGCCGGGCGTCGCCCCGATCGTCACTTACCTGAAGGCGCTTCACGTCCCGGCGCAGTGCGCGCCGAACGCCTATTATCTGCTCAACAACTATGTACCCTCCTACATCGGCAGCGGCGCTACCGACCCGATCAACAACGGGCCGTTCACGCTGCCGCCGGTGATCAAGCAGAAGCACATCGGCGACGACCTGACCCAGGCCGGCGTGTCGTGGGCCTATTTCGGCGAGCGTTGGAACGACTTCAAGACCGCCCCCGGCGAGGGAGCCAACTTCGGATCGCTTGATCCGATTGCCTATCTCTACTGCAACATCTGCAATCCGTTCCTCTATTCCGCTTCCGTCATGACCAATGCTTCGGCGCGCGACGCGCACCTGAAGGATACGCTCGATCTCTATGACGCCATCGAAGACGGCACCCTGCCGGCCGTGTCGTTCGTCAAGCCGAGCACATTCAACGATGGCCATCCGGCCTCGTCCAGGGTCGATATCTTCGAAGCCTTCACCAAGAAGATCATCGATGAAGTGAAGTCCAACAAGGAACTTTGGGAATCAACCGCGATCCTGGTCACCGTCGATGAGGGCGGCGGCTATTACGACTCCGGCTATGTGCAGCCGCTCGACTATTTCGGCGACGGAACCCGTATCCCGTTGATTGTCGTGTCGAAATATTCGCAAGGCGGACACGTCTCGCATGAATATTCCGATCATGCCTCGATCCCGAAATTCATCGAACGGAACTGGAATCTTCCCAAGCTCTCCGCCCTCAGCCGCGACAACCTGCCGAACCCGAAAACGTCGGACGATAACCCGTACGTTCCTTTGAACCGGCCGGCGCTCGGCGATCTCTGGGGCAATTTCCAGTTCGCCGATCACGACGGCGGTCACGGCGATCATTGATCGATCAAGGCTGCTTCCGGCGACGGAAGCAGCCTTTCGCCGGTCGACCCTGTTCACACGAATACAGACGGCCGGGCGCATCTCGCCCGGCCTTTATCCTTTATGATGGAGTGACCGCTTGCCCCCCACTGCTCCGCAACGAGCCAATGTTCCGCCGATTCATGAAGCGCGGCGCGCATTCGCGAACGGCGATCTGACGGCAACCGAGCTGATCTGCTCAGACGTGCTCGCCCGCGCCCCGCACGACGGAGCCGCCTGGGCGCTGCTGACGGAAACCGCGCTGCAGCGTGGCCGGCTGGATGCGGCCTTGATCTGCGCCAATCGCGCCGTCGCGTTGATGCCGAAGGACGGGATCGGGCTCATTCTGCGCGCGAAATGCCTCTTTGTTTCCGGCGAGGCAGGCGCGGCGCTCGAGGCCGCCGAAGCCGCCTCGAAGATGATGAACAACGCTCCCGCAACGCTCGACGCGTGCGGGGCGATCTTCGGGCTGTTGGGGTCACATCAGAAGGCGCGGGAGTTTTTCCTGCGCGCGGTCGCAAGCCGCCCCGACGTACCGCAATATCTGTTCAATCTCGCCGCCACCGAGCGAATGACCGGCGCGCTGGATGAGGCGGAAGTGCATTGCGACACCGCCATCTCCCTCGACCGCAACTACGGCCTCGCCCACTATCTGCGCTCGGACCTGCGCACACAGTCCGCTGATCGCAATCATATCGAAGAAATGGAAACGCTCATCCGCGAAGGCAAGCTGTCGGGGCCGAGCGAGGTCATGTTGCGCTTTGCGCTCGGCAAGGAATGCGAAGACCTCGGGATGGAAGATTTGGGAATGGAAAACTCGGGGATGTACGACCGCGCCTTCGGTCATGTCGATGCCGGCTGCCGTCTGCAGCGCCGCTCGATCGGTTACGATCCCGCCGCCGAGATCGCGGAGATCGACCGGATCATCCAAACCCACACCCGGGCCTGGATCGACGCCGCACCGTCAGGCTATTCCGCCGCAGCTCCCGTGTTTGTTGCCGGGCTGCCGCGCACCGGCACGACGCTGGTTGAGCGGATCATCGCAAGCCACCCGGCGATGGCTTCGGCGGGAGAAACCGGCGCGTTTGCGGCCGAGATGCGCCGCGCCATGAACGATGCGTCAAGCAAGGCCGATCCCGCAGCTCTCGGCAAACGTTATGTCGAGCAGGTGACGGCGTTCCGCGTGCCGAAAGATCTCCGTTTCACCGACAAGACGCTGCAGAACTATCTCTATTGCGGACTCATTCACACCGCGTTGCCGGCAGCCAAGATCATATTGATCCAGCGTCATCCGCTGGACGCCTGCTGGGCCATGTACAAGGTCCACTTTCAAGGCAAGTTCTCGTTCTCTTACGATCAGATCGAATTGGCGGAATATTATCTGGCCTACCGCCGGCTGTCGCGACATTGGCGGGCGACGCTGCCCGCGGATGTGTTGTTGGAAATGAATTACGAGGACATCGTAAGGGATCAAGCGGCGGCGAGCCGGCGTCTCATCGGCTTTGTCGGGCTTCCCTGGGACGACGAGGTCTTGCGATTTCACCAAAGCGCGGCGCCGTCGGCGACCGCAAGCGCCGTTCAAGTGCGGCGCCCGATCTATTCGTCGTCCGTCGGCAGATGGCGGCACCATGCGGAACGGCTGGCGCCGCTGCGGGCGCGGTTGGCGCGCGAGATCCCGGAAGCGGAATTGGCGTGAGCGGCGAAGATCGCTGCGTCCTGAACATGGGCCCGCAGGCGCGGGAAAGACAGCACCGGCACAACTCCGAAAGAAAACGGCCGACCGGCCTTTATGGTGTCGCATTGATTTGCTTTGATACACTCGCTGACAATCGATCACGTTGCGTCCATGAAAATATCCGACATTGCCTGTCCGTCCTGCCTGGCCTCTTATCAAGTCGCCGAGTCGATATCGGCGAAAGGAAGTCCGGGCCGCGTACAATGTACCGTCTGCGGCGAGCTGTTGGCATCTTGGCAGGAACCGAAGTTGAAGGCCTTTCGGCTTATTTTGCCGCCGGAACACAAGTATTCGACCGTTCCCGTGCCGCCGTCTCCGATGTCGTCTTGACTGCCTGATTGAAAATCCGCCGGCGCGCTTAGGTCGCCGACGACGTTCGGCTGGTTGAGGGTGACCCTGTGGCGCTGCCCGATCGAAAACCAGTTCCAGTTGATGAGGGCGCGATTCGAGAACTGATCGCTTGCGCAAGCGCCGGCGCCAGCGCGAGCACCGCGGCAAAAGCCAGGCGGACGGCCTTGCCCGTGGCTCCGAGTGGTATAAGGTAACCGCTCCAGCCGCAACGCAGCCGATGCGTGCAATGTCCGATCTGAGGATTCCGATACCTTTGCGCCCTCCCTCATCCCCCGATCGGACAGCGTGCGTCCCGCTCCCGTAAGAATTTGTCAGCCAGGCTTGTGGAAAACTCCGTGCCTTATTGGAAATTGAGAGTCGATATCGCCGCAACCCGGCGGTTCAATTTCATCGGCCTGTCATGGGCACAAGTTGACGGGTCAAAATGTCGATCAACCTGAGAAAGATCGATCTTAACCTTTTGGTTATTTTCGAGGCACTTTACTCCACCGGCAGCACCAGCCGGGCCGCCGAGAGCCTCGGGATGAGCCAACCCGCGGTGTCCAATGCGCTCGCTCGCCTGCGCGACCTGATCGGCGACCCGCTGTTCGTGCGCGAAGCGCGCGGCCTCAAGCCCACCGGCAAGTCGCACGAAATCATCGGACCGGTCCGCGAGGCGCTTACCGTGATCGGCCGTCAATTCGTCGCCGCCGACACGATCGATCTTGCAACCTACAAAAGGCTGTTCCGGATCATCATGGCCGATCCCTACGAACCCATTCTGATGCCGTCGATCATACGCACCATCGCCGCGCACGCCCCCGGGATCGAGATCGAATGCATTCCGGCGACCGCCCAATATGTCGACGATATCAGGGACGGCAGCATCGACCTCGCCTGTTTCGCCTTTCCGACCGATACTTCCGACATTGTCGCGAAGGCGCTGTGCCCCGTGGATTTCGTTGTCGTCAGCCGGCGCGGCCATCCCGAGATTCGCAAGCCGCTTGATGTCGAGACGCTTCGCCGGCTGCCGCAGATCTCGGTAGGCCACGAATTGCGGGGCCTGACTGGCATTGACAAGAACCTGATCGCCAGCGGCACCCATCGGCGCGTGCCTTACATGGCCGCGAAAATCTGGTCGATCCCGCCGATGGTCCAGCGCACCGACCTGATCGGCTTCCTGCCGCGCCTGTTTGTGAACGAGATCGCCGAGAACTTCGAACTCGACGTCCACGAAGTCCCGTTCGCGATGCCCGAGCAATACGCGTTTCTGCTGTGGCACGTGAACAGCGAGCGCGACCCCGGTCACAAATGGCTGCGCGAGTCGATGCTGCAGGCGCTCGGCACCAGGATCGACGGTCAATGACGCGGGGCTAGAGCCGTCAGGTCATCCGGGAAAGCACCTCGTCGCGCTTGATCCACTGATGCCAGGCCACCGCGGCAAGATGCAGCGCCACCACGGCGGCAATGACCCATCCGCCGCGATCGTGCAGCAGCTTTCCCCATGCGGAGATGCCGTCATCATGCGGCACGAGACGGGGCCATTGAAAAAGGCCGAACCACGGCAAATCATAGCCTCCCGCCGCCGAATAGAGGTAGCCGGTGATCGGCACGAACAGCATCAGGGCGTAGAGCAGAGCGTGGCCGGCGCGGCCTGCCAGATGATTGAGCCGTCCGAGTGGCATGCGGTATGGCGGCTCACCCGCCATGAGACGCCACATCACGCGTATGATCAAAAGCGCCAGGATCGTGAAGCCGATCGACTTGTGCACCTCCAGCAAACCCTGGCGCGGCTGTCGTCCGGCGGGCAGGTAGTCCGATACGATGCCCAAGACGATTGCAGCGAAGATTAACGCTGCCATGATCCAGTGCAGCCAGCGCTGCACCCGGTCGAATTGGTATCGGGCCTCGTCGGGGCCAGCGTCTAGAACCTCTGTTGCCATTCATGAACACCGTGCGTGATGGATTTCTCCGCAAGGTCGG
Organism: uncultured Alphaproteobacteria bacterium; assembly: GCA_963822795.1. Lineage (GTDB taxonomy): Bacteria > Pseudomonadota > Alphaproteobacteria > Rhizobiales > Xanthobacteraceae > Bradyrhizobium. The sequence goes on along the minus strand of CAWGJM010000062.1, from coordinate 114,880 downwards.
ATACCCGGCATCGCTCGGTCAACTCACATCCGAGCGATGGACGGCTACTCCATCACGACAGCATGATCGCTGTCAGTGGCCACCGGCACGCTGCGCAACAGCAGGACCAAGGGGACGGCGGCCAGCGAGAGGATCATCATCAGCTTGAAGTCGTCGATGTAGCTGATGATCGAGGCTTGCAACTGGACCATCTGATCGAGCGCCGCACGGCCGGCCGCGGTCCACGGACTGAAGGCATGAAGGACGGCGCCGTTGCCGAATGCGCGATTGACCGCGGTCACGTGGCTCGCGATCGTGGCATGATTGACCTGGTCGTTTCTGATCAACAAATAAGACACGATGGAGATGCCGACACTTGAGCCGACGTTACGCGACAGATTGTAGAGGCCGGTGCCGTCGGCGCGCTGTTCGGGGGCCAGCGTGGCAAAAGTGACCGTCGTCAGTGGAACAAACAGGAACCCCAGCCCCGCGCCCTGGACGAAGCCGGTCACCGCGATCGTCCATTGCGAGACGTTCGGATTCCAGCCGGTCATGTCGTACATCGCCCAAGCGGTCAGCAATAGCCCGATCATCAGCAGCAGCCGCGTATCCACTTTTCCGATCAGGCGGCCGACGACGAACATGCAGGCCATCGTCCCCAATCCGCGCGGGCCCATCACCAGGCCTGCCGTCACTACCGGGTAGCCCATCAGCGTCTGCAAATAAGGCGTCATCAGCGCCATCGACGCAAGGTAGGTGATGCCGACGATGAAGATGAAGAGCATGCCGACCGAAAAATTGCGGTCCAGGAACAGACTGGGATTTACGAACGAACGCGTTGCGGTGAAGGTGTGGACCAGAAAGATGTATAACGCGGACACGCAAACCGTTGCCTCGATCAGGATCTCGAATGAGGAGAACCAATCAAGCTGGGCGCCGCGGTCGAGAAACACCTGAAGGGCTGCGATCGCAACGCTCAGACTGCCAAATCCGAGCCAGTCCATCCTGGCCGCGGACGAAAGCTTGGTCTCGTGCATGAATGCCGATACGCCGGCAAAGGCTATGAGCCCGATCGGCACGTTGATATAGAACACCCATCGCCAGCTGAATTGATCCGTCAAATATCCGCCGATCACCGGGCCCAGCACCGGTCCAACCATCACCGACACGCCGAACAGCGCCATCGCCGAGCCACGTTCCTCCGGCGTATAAATGTCGAGCAGGATCGATTGTGCGATCGGAACCAGCGCCGCGCCGAAAAAGCCCTGCAAGAGCCGGAATGCCACGATCTCGAGCAGCGACTGCGCGATGCCGCAAAGCACGGACGCCGCGACGAAGCCCGCGATCGCCACCATCAGCACGCGCTTGCGGCCGAACCTGGTGGCGAGGAAGCCCGACGGCGGCGTCATGATCGCGGCGGCGACGATGTAGGATGTCAGCACCCAGTTGATCTGATCGGCGCTCGCCGAAACGCTGCCCTGCATATACGGCAGCGCCACGTTGGCGATCGTGGTATCGAGCGCCTGCATGACGACGGCCAGAATGACGCAGGCCGTGATCGCAGGGCGATTGATCGGCTGGGTAGCAGCAGCGCCGTCAGCCATGGTCGGTCTCCGATGAGCGGAACCATCCGGTCAGGAAGGTCGGCAGACCCCGTTCATGGCCGGTATCGACATTGACCTCGACGCTCATGCCGACCCGCAGCGGAGGCTTGCCGGGCTCGTTGTTGACGCTGACGCGCATCGGAATGCGCTGCACCACCTTGACCCAGTTGCCGCTGGTATTCTCGGCCGGCAGCAGCGAGAAGCTCGACGCGGAAGCCGGGCTGATGCTGTCGACGGTGCCGGTCCATCGCTGGCCCGGATAGGTGTCGACCTCGATCGTCACCTTCTGGCCGGGCCGGACATAGGTCAGTTCGGTTTCCTTCGGACTGGCCTCGACCCAGACGTGATCGGTCGAGACGATGTTGAAGCCGGTCGTCGCTGCCGTGAGGTATTGACCGGGCTGCAGGGACGGCACGTTGGTCACGATGCCGGCAAAGGGGGCGTGAACCACGGTATGCGCGAGCTGACGCGCGGCCTCGTCGCGTGCGGCGACGGCATCCTTGTATTTGGGATGGTCTTCGATCGGCGCGTCGGGGTTGCCGTTGAGATTGGCGGCGATGCCCGCAAGCTGTTGTTTCAACGAGGCGAGCTTCTGTTGCGAGCTCTCGAGCGTATTGCGCGCCGCGTCATAGGTGGCCTTGGGCGTAAAATTGTTGGCGATCAATTGTTCCTGGCGTTGAAAATTGACGGTGTTGAAGTCGACGTCCTTCTGCGCCTGTTCGACCTGCGCCTGCATGTTGCGGTAGCCCGCCTGCATCGCCACGAGGTCGTTCCGCGTATTTCCGATCTGGGCATTGGCGCGATCGAGCGCGAGCTGAAACGGCTGCGGATCCAATTCGACCAGAACGTCGCCCTTGGTGACCTTCTGGTTGTCGTGAACCAATACCTGCTTGACGATGCCGGAGACGTCGGTCGAGACGCCGACCATGTCGGCCTGCACATAGGCATTGTCGGTCGACATCACCGCGCCGCCGCTCACATAGAAGTAGCCGCCCGCGAGCAGCGCCGGCGGCAACAGCGCGAACAGCACCCGTCGCCGCAACGATTTTTTCGGCGTCACCGCCGAAGTGCGCGACCCGGTCCCGCCGGCGCGGGGCGCCTCGGAGGGGACAAGCTCGGGCTTGCGATCCTCGGGACGCGGCGTCTTGGATTCGGCGGTATCTGGCGCTTGATTTGCAACGGGAAGACTTCGGGCGAGGCGATGTACGCTCGCCTCACCGGCGCGCGCCTTCGTCTCTGCGGAATTGCCGCGACTGGTTTCGTTCAGGTTAGCCATTGCTTGCTCTTTTTTTCTCTCGCAAGTTTTTCTTCCGCGACCGGCGAAACGCATGCTTCCGCCAGATTGGCCTTCAGTTGCTGCAATGTGCTGAGCAAACGCTCCGTGTCGGCCTCCGACAGTCCGGCGAGCGCCTCAGTGCGGGTGATTTCTCCGAGCTTCCGGAGCTGGACCAGTTTCGGACGTGCCGCCGCCGTCAGATGAAGACGCCAGACCCGCCGATCGGACGGATGCGGATGCCGCGCGACCAGGCCCTGCGCCTCCAGCTTGTCGACGATGCGGCCGAGCGTGATCGGCTCGATCTCCAACAATTCGGCCAACCCGCTTTGGTGGATACCTTCGTTTTGCGCAAGGTAAGCCAGGACCTGCCATTGCGACCGTGTCAGGCCCGAGCCGCGCGCGTTCTGTTCGAAGCGTCGCTTCAGCAGGCGGGCCACCTCGTGCAGCAGAAATCCGAGCGTTGGAGAATTGAGCGCTGGAGAGTTGAGCGTCGGAGGGTCAAGCGTAGGGGAGTTCAGTTCCATGCAGTTCCATTCATAAGCAAGCTTATAATAAGTTTGGCATGCTATATGTCAAGGGACCGTGCGACCCTTCACGCACTTGCGATCAAACAGGAGGATTAGCGGCAGCTGTGGCGCGGGCGATCCGGTAACCCGCGCCCGACCTGGACGCTCAGAGCTGCCCCGGCGAGGGGACTTTGCGCCGCGTTTTCAAGGGCGGGGGGCCTGCGCCATTTTGGGGCGCATGAAACCATTGATCGGGGGACTCGCACGATGTTTTGAAGATATTGTTTCTCAGTGAAGGCCGCCGGTCGCGCAACCAACAGGGCCGGTTTCCGGCTGCGAAACGAAAGAAAGTTATTCGAGATGTCCGACCAGTTCTCCAACCTGCAGCAAATCAGAAAACCGGCCGTCTCCTCCAAAGGCGGCATTGTCGCGGCGCAATCGCGCCAGGCCGCCGAGACCGGCGCCGCCGTGCTTGCCGCTGGCGGGGATTGCGTCGATGCGGTGATCGCGACCAGCTTTGCACTGGGAGTGCTTGAGCCGTGGATGAGCGGGGTCGGCGGCGGCGGGGCGATGGTGCTCTACCGCGCCAAGGAAGATCGCTGCGAGGTGATCGACTTCGGCACGCGCGCGCCTTTGAGCCTCCGCGTCGAGGACTATCCGCTGACGGGAGGTGCTGCGTCCGACATCTTCCCGTGGCCGCGGGTGAAGGACGACCGCAACATTCACGGACCGGGCTCGATCGCGGTGCCCGGCGTGGTCGCCGGTATGGCGGAGGCACATCGCCGCCACGCCAAATTGCCGTGGCGCGAGTTGCTCGGCCCCAGCGTTACCCTCGCCGGCGAAGGTTTGTTGGTCGACTGGTGGACGGAGCATATGATCGCCAGCGCGGCCGCGGACCTGCGGCGTTATCCGGCAAGCGCGGCTGCCTATCTCCAAGACGGCCTGCCGCCGAACCCGCAATGGGGCATCCGCTCGGTCGTGCGCCTGCCGCAGGACAAGCTCAAGGCGACGTTGGCGCATCTCGCTTCCCAAGGCCCGCGCGATTTCTATCAAGGCGATCTGGCGAGGAGCATCGCCGCCGACGTGACGGCGAGCGGCGGCGCATTGTCGGTCGAAGACCTCACTTCTTTCCGCGCCCGTGTTCGCGAACCGCTCGTGATTCCCTATCGCGGCGGCAAGGTATACGCGACACCGGAATTGACCAGCGGGCCGACGCTCGCGCACGCATTGCGCCTGCTGCAGGCGAATTTGCATCCCACCCGCGATCCGGATGCATCGGCTTACACCAACTATGCCCTGGCGCTGCAGTCGGCCTACCGCGAACGGCTGCAGGGCATGGGCGATGTCGACGGCAGGCGCGGGCTTGGCGCCGAGCATCTCGCCCCGAGCTGCACCACGCATTTCTCGATTGTCGACCGCGAGGGCAACATGGCCGCGGTGACGCAGACGCTGCTCTCGGGCTTCGGTTCGAAATTTGTAACGCCGCAAACCGGCATCACCATGAACAACGGCATCATGTGGTTCGACCCGACGCCGGGCACGCCGAATTCGCTTGCCCCCGGCAAGCGCTGCCTGACCAATTACACGCCGGTGGTCGCGCAGGCCGCCGACGGCAGCCGCCTCGCGCTCGGCGCCTCCGGCGGGCGGCGCATCCTCCCCTCGGTGACGCAGATACTGTCCTTCGTGATGGACAACGGCATGGACCTCGATGCGGCGATCCATCAGCCGCGCATCGATGCCAGCGAAGGCGCGATCGTGATCGGTGACGTGCGTCTGCCGGGTGAGGTGCGCGAGGCGTTGCGGAGCCGCTTCGACTATGAGGAAGCGCGCATCCAGACCATTCCCGGAAAATTCGCCTGCCCGAGCCTGGTGCTGCGCAACGGCACGACCAATAGCGGCGTCACCGACCCCGCGCAGCCCTGGGGCGACGCCGTGGCGGAAGGTTAATGCGCCGAACCCCCAGCCCCTTTGAGGCGACTAAAGGAGGCGGGGATTGGCCCCGCGGCGTCGAGACCCATGGGCTGAACTATCTCGTCCCGGTCGATGCAAACCCCGCCGACGAGGGACATGCAGATGACCGGCCCTGCCGGCATCCTCGACCAGATGGAAAAATCCGGCACCAAGATCAATCTCCTCTTGCTCGATGCGTGCCGAAATAATCCGTTTCTCGCCCGACCACCGGCGGCCTTGCGCAGATGCAATCATCGCCGGGAACGCTGATCTCGTTTACGACCCAGCCGCGCAGCGCTGCCCTCGACGACGACGACGGCCACAGCCCTTATACCCGCGCGCTGGCCGAGACCATGCAGCGGCCGGGCTTCGGCCTGTTCAAGACCTTTAACGAAGTAGGTCTCGCCGTGGACAGGGCGACGCATGGCGATCAATTGCTGTGGTTGTCGTCATCGCCGATCTCGAGGAGTTTCTATTTCGCCGGCAAGCCCGTGGCTGCGACGCAGGCCAACCTGCCGACACCGGCCGCGGCGATCGGGCAAACCCCGCTCGCGCCACACGACGATGCCCTACGATTCCGGTCATGCGCCGGCGCTTCAAGGCCTCGATCTCGACAAGATCGACATCGCGGCGGCCGGGCCTGCCTGCGACGACGCCATGAAAGCGCTATCCCGACGTGATGGGCTTCGTGTTCGAGGCCGGGCGCGTCGCCGGCGCGCGCAAGGATTTCACCGAGGCACGGCGTCTCTACGACAAGGCCGCCGCGGCAGGCTACCTGATGGTATTCAACAATATTGGCGCCCTCTATGAAGGCGGTGACGGGACACGCCTCGACTACGCGCAAGCGGTGAATTGGTACAAGAAGGCGGTCGACCTCGGCGAGCCGATCGCGATGGTCGATCGCGGCTATCAGTATGAGAATGGGCACGGGGTGAGGAAGGACTGCGCGGAGGCGGTGCGGCTATATGAGACGGCGGTCAAGGCCGGCATACTGAGCGGCGATGAACAATCTCGGCCTGCTCTATCTGCAGGGCAAATGCGTCTCCCAGCGACTATGCCGAGGCGCGCCGCCTGATGGAGCAAGGCAGCGCGCTGAGCAACGATGCCGCGATGAACGGCATGGGCGCGATCTACAACGAGGGCGACGGCGTGCCGCGCAACGTTAAGGTCGCGCGGCAATGGTTCGAGAAGGCGGCCGCGCTCGGCAACCCGGAAGCGAAGCAGAATTTGCGGGAGATGGGGCGGCAGGCAACTTTCATTTCAATGGCTTCATTCGAGACGCCCGCCTGTGGCGGGCTCCTCAGGATGAGGTCTCGGACCCTCATGGTGAGGAGCGCGTCTTCGCGCGTCTCGAACCATGAGGCCACGGAATGGTTCGAGCGAACCGGAAAACGCACTATCGATGCCCTATCCAACAACGAGATCGTCGATCCTGATCGGAAAGCGACGCACGCGGACGCCGGTCGCATGCCAGACCGCGTTGGCGACCGCACCGGCGCTGCCGGTGATGCCGATCTCGCCGACACCTTTGATGCCGAGCGCGTTGACGTGAGGATCGTGCTCGTCGACCGTCAGGACATCCAGCGACGGCACGTCGGCATTGACCGGCATATGATATTCCGCAAGGTCCGCATTCATGATGCGGCCGCTTCGGCGGTCAATCACGGCTTCCTCATGCAGCGCGAACGACACGCCCCAGATCATGCCGCCGAACAGCTGACTGCGGACTAAGTGCGGATTGACGATGCGCCCGGCGGCGAACGCGCCGACCGCGCGGGTGACGCGGAGCTGGCCGAGATCGGGATCGACCTTGACTTCGACAAAGACCGCGCCATGCGCGTGCATCGCATAATCCGCTTGCGCCGCGGGGTTCATGGCCCCCGTCCCGCTCGCGTCGATTTTGGCAAGACCGGCCCGGGCAAGGATATCGGCGTAGCTTTCGCTGCGCGCTTCATCGTCGCGACGGAACAGCCGGCCGTCGCGGGCGATGACGCCGGCGTTGCCGGCGCCGAACAGCGGCGAACGCTCGTCATTGGTCGCGAGCTCGCCAAGCTTGGTGATGACAGCGGCGCCGGCGTTGTGGATCGCCGTCCCTGCGGTCGCGGTATGGGCGGAGCCGCCAGCAATGCCGGCGTCCGGCAGGTCCGAGGTGCCGGACTTGAACTCCACTTGATCGAGGTCCAGCCCCAATCCATCGGCCGCGATCTGGGCGAGCGCGGTCCACGCGCCCTGCCCCATGTCGTGGGCGCCGATCTCCATCACGCCCGAGCCGTCGCGCTTTATCACCGCGCGCGCCGCCGCTTGAAACATCAGCGCCGGAAACGTCGCCGTGCCGACGCCCCAGCCGACCAGGAAGCCCGTCTTGTCGCGCATCTTGCGTGGCGCGAGGGTACGTTTCGACCAGCCAAAACGCTCGGCGCCTTTGGTGTAGCATTCGCGCAGAGCCTTTGAGGAGAACGGCTTGCCGGAAATCGGCTCGACGTCGGCATAATTCCTGATGCGGAAGTCGAGCGGGTCCATGCCGCAGGCCCATGCCATTTCGTCGATCGCGCTCTCCAGCGCAATCGATCCGGTCGCCTCGCCGGGCGCGCGCATGAACAGCGGTGTGCCGGTGTCGACGCGGACCGCCTCGTGCGAGGTCTTGATGGCGGGGCTTGCATAGAGCGTATGGGAAGCATCTGCCGCCGGCTCGTAGAAATCGTCGAACGTGCTGGTTGTCGTCTTGGCGTAATGATCGAGCGCGGTCAGCTTGCCTTCGCTGTCGGCACCGACGCGAAGCCGCTGCCGGGTCGGCGCGCGATGGCCGACGGGACCGTACATCTGCTCGCGGCGGAGCACGAGCTTAACGGGTTTTCCGACGAGCTTGGCCGCCATGATGCCGAGGATCTGCGGACCGGCGATCAGGCCTTTGGATCCAAAACCGCCCCCGAGGAACGGGCTGCGAATATGAATCTTGTCCGGCGCGATGCCGAACAATCCGGCGATCCGCCCCTGCGCCATCGCCATACCCTGGCTCGGCGTATCGATCGAGAGCGTGTCGCCGTCCCAAGCCGCCACGATCGCGTGCGGCTCCATCGCATTGTGGTATTGCGCCGGCGTCTCAAACGTCGCGTCGATGCGCTTCGATGCGGCGGAGAGTCCGGCTTCGACATTGCCGCGCTCGATCACGGATGGATTGCCGATGCCGACGGCGGGCGGTACAAAACTCTCATTCGACTCGAGCCCGACGCGCGCGGGCTCGATGTCATATTTCGGCGCGAGCAGCGCGGCGCCTTCGGTTGCGGCCTCCAGCGTCTCTGCGATCACGACCGCGATCGCCTGGTTGGCGTAGCGCACCTTGTCGTTCTGCAACAGCTCCATCCGGAACATGAAAGGGTGCAATTTCGCGTCGGGGTCCTCCGCGAGCGGCGGCTTATGCCTTGGCGTCATGACATCGACGACGCCGGGATGGCTCTTGGCCGCCGCGACATCGAGAGAGGTCACCCGGCCGCGCGCGATCTGGCTCGTCGAGATCACCGCATAGAGCATGCCGGGATGATGGCGATCCGCCGCATACGGCGCCTCGCCTTTGACCTTCAAAATCCCGTCGCGGCGGGTCAGCGGCTGGCCGATATTCGAGCCATGCCGGGCATGGCGAGAGGATGGGGTGAGGCTGATCTCTGGCGTCATGCAACGCTCCCGATAGCAGAAGAAAAAGGAGAAGCCGGAAGGGCGGCAATCCGCGTTGGCGTCCCCGCCGCAGCAAGTGTCAGTGCGCGCATCAGGACGCGCTGCGCCAACTCGATCTTGAACGCATTGTCGCCGGAGGGTTTTGCATCAGCGAGCGCGGCTTCTGCCGCACGACGGAAGACAGTTGCATCGGGCGCGTGGCCTGCCAGAAACTTCTCGGCCGCGCGGGTGCGCCAGGGTTTTGCCGCCACGCCGCCGAGCGCGAGCCGCGCGTCGGCGATCTTGCCGGCGTCGATCCGCACAGCGGCGGCGGCAGAAACCACGGCGAAGGCGTAAGAGGTGCGCTCACGGACTTTCAGATAGCGCGCGTGGCCAGCAAAATCGCGCGCCACAGCGGGCAGCCGCACCGCGACGATCAGTTCGCCGGGCTCAAGGGCGCTGTCGCGTTCGGGCGTTGCACCGGGCAGGCGATGAAAATCCTCCAGCGCCACCTCGCGCCGGCCAGCCTTGCCCTCGATCTCCACCACCGCATCGAACGCCGCGAGCGGCACGCAGAAATCCGACGGATGGGTGGCGATGCAGGCCTCGCTCCAGCCGAGCACGGCGTGCATGCGGTTTTCGCCAAGCCGCGCATCGCAGCCCGAGCCGGGCGTGCGTTTGTTGCAGCGGCTTGCCGTGTCATAGAAATAGGCGCATCGCGTCCGCTGCAACAGATTGCCGCCGACCGTCGCGGCGTTGCGCAATTGCGCCGACGCCCCGGATAGCAACGCCTCGGCGATCGCCGGATAAGACTTCGCGAAGTCCGGATCATGGGCGAGATCGGCATTGCGCACCAGAGCGCCGATCCGCAAGCTCCCATCGGCGAGGCGCTCGATGCGGTCGAGCCCCGGCAGATGCGTGACGTCGACCAGACGGTCCGGACGCGTGATGCCGCCCTTCATCAGGTCGAGCAGGTTGGTACCGGCCGCAAGATAGGCGGCACCGGGTTGGGCGGCGGCCGCGACGGCGTCAGAAACGCTCGCAGGCCTGACATATTCAAAAGTCTTCATGCGGAGCGCCTCTGCTTGGCCTCGTCGAGACTGGTCTGCACATCGAGCACCGCGTCGGTGATCCCCGCATAGGCCCCGCAACGGCAGAGATTCCCGCTCATGCCTTCGCGGATCCGCTCCGGGTCGTCACCGGCCTGCCCTTCGTTCATCAGGCCGATCGCGCTCATGATCTGGCCCGGCGTGCAGAACCCGCACTGAAAACCGTCATGGGCGATGAAGGCGGCCTGCAGTGGATGCAGATGGTCGCCGCGCGCGATGCCTTCGATGGTCTGGATGTCGCCGCCGTCATGGCTGACGGCCAAGGCCAGGCAGGAATTGATACGCCGGCCGTCGATCAGGATGGTGCACGCGCCGCATTGACCGCGGTCGCATCCCTTTTTCGTTCCGGTCAGTTGCAGCCGCTCGCGCAACAGGTCGAGCAACGTCACGCGGGGGTCTTCAAGATCGATATCGCGCCGCACACCGTTAACGGTGAGGCTGATGGAGTGGTTCATGCAGGGCTCCGACAGTGCTACGGTCGAACGGGATCGCTGATACCGCCACCCGCCGGGGGCATGTCGAAATCGATCCGTCGCCGCCTGGTATCTCCAAGCGGCGAGGCGCATATACGGAGGGTCCCTCCGCTTTACAAGGGACGGGAACAGAAAAAAGCAGATGGCAGATCAGGCCGCCGAACAGGTTCGAAAGCCCCGCGCCGATGCGGTTCGTAACCGCGAGCGCGTGCTTGCGGCGGCGAAAGCGGTGTTCAGCGCCGGCGGCGCTGATGCAAGCCTGGAGGCCGTCGCAAGATGCGCCGGCGTCGGCATCGGAACCCTCTATCGCCACTTCCCGACGCGCGAGGCGTTGTTCGAGGCGGTCTATCGGCGCGAGGTGGAACAACTCAGCGAGCTTGCGGAACAACTGAAGAATGAGCCCGATCCGGTCGAAGCGGTGCGAAAATGGCTGAGATCCAATGTGGAGTTCGTCGCGACCAAGAAGGGCATGATGGCAGCGTTGGCGTTGGCCGCGTACGGGTCGTCGGAGCTTTTCACTTTTTCGTTTGATCGCCTGACCAAAGCGGTCGGCGCGCTGTTGCAGCGTGCGGTCGCAGCCGGCAAAATCCGCGCCGATATCGGTCCCGAGGACGTGCTGCGGGCGCTTGTCGGCATGTGCTACATCCACGACCAGCCCGGCTGGCAGTCGACGGTGCTGCGATTGCTGGATGTGTTCGTCGACGGCCTACGCGTGCAACGCGCAGCCGGCCGCAAGGCAACGTCCTCCTCACGGCCCGGCGGCACCAAGAAGACCATCAAGCGCAATCGCTAGAGCATGATCGGGAAAAGTGGGTACCTGTTCTTCGAAAAGATCATGCTCAATCAATAAGCTCCAGCATTGCCAAATCGTGAACAACGCTCGCGCTGGCTTCGTCCCTGCGACTGCCTCATTTTCTGTTAGGATTGGCAGCTGGAATCAGCATGGAGCCCCATCATGCGCACCGTTTTTCTGCTTCTCGCCTTGCTTTTCGCCCTCGCCAGCCCGGCCCGCGCCGCGGACGACGTCGCCGCCGCGCAAGATGTGATCCGTTCGCAGGAACAGGCGTTCAGCCGCGACGATGCCGCGGCCGCCTATTCCTATGCAGCGCCGGAGATTCACCAGATTTTCCCGCAAGCCGACATCTTCATGTTGATGGTCCAGCACACCTACTCTGCGGTTTACCGGCACAGGAGTTTTGAGTTCGGCGAAGCGCGGACGGAAGGAAGATGGATCGCCCAGCGCGTTCACATCGTCGACGCCAATGGCGAAGCCTGGGAGGCGCTCTACACGCTGGAGCAGCAGCCCGACGGCAGCTTGAAGATCACCGGCTGCTCGCTGCTCAAGACGGGGCAAGCGGTGTGACGGAATCATACGCCGACGGCTACATCCCCTTGAGTTCGGAACCGGCGTCTTATGCATGGCAAATCTGATGAACGCGATCGTATCGTCCAGTCCGGGGCACAGGATAACCGCCCACAGATCGTGCCCGCTCAAGACAAACAGCAAGCCGAACAGCATCGACAGCTGGTCGCGATAATTGCGGCCCGCAGACCTTGATAGAGGTGGATGACGCCCGCACCTGCCGCAGCGACCACCACCCGCGATGCCGGCGGCGACGGCGGCGGGAAGCAAAGCAGACATCGCGCTTTCGACTGAACGCAATAGGATTGCCCGAAAGGTCAGCTCCTCAAGAAACCCGCCGAGTATCCAGGCGACAACGATCCCGAGGATCAGCATGATCCTCGACCGCTGCAGGATACGGAAGGCGTCCAGCGTCGGCGGTTCACGCACCAGATACGTCGCGATGCGGTCCGCCAGCGGGCTGCAGGCCCAAACCAAGCCGCGCCATGCGAGCGCAAAAGCGATAGTCGCGGTCCACGGTTCGACGCCGCTCAAGCCGAGATCTGATGACGAGACGCTGCCGGTAGCAAGACAGCCAGCGTCAATAGGCCGATTGCCACCAGGCCCGCGATCAGAAAGGCCTTCGACGATCGGAACCAGATCAGCACCATCGCCAGCCAGAGCGCGATCAGTCCGAGCGCGTAATATTGAAAGGTCGTCATCGAGGCAGGCCAAGCTCATGTCACGAGTGTTGGTTACCTACCGCAAGATATATCTTCACGCCATTGCAAGCCGCGAGCGCGCCCGGATCAACAGCCCGACCATGATCGCGATGTTGAGCGCGTTCCAGGCAAGGCCGTTGGCGAACGCCGCTGCATAGGAGCCGGTGGCATCGAAGATCACACCCGACACCCAGCCGCCGAACGACATGCCGAACACCGAGGCGAAGATCACGAGGCCCACCCGGGTGGCGGCCTCGCTCGCCGGCATCGCCTCGCGCACGATGATGGCATAGCTCGGCACGATGCCACCCTGGAACAGGCCGAACATCGCGGAGATCAGATAGAGCGAGGTGAGGCTGTCGAAGAACAGGTAGAACAACAGCGCAAAGGCCTGCGCCACCGATCCGACCAGAAGCGTGCGGATGCCGCCGATCCTGTCGGCGAGGAATCCGGAGCCGATCCGGCTGACGATGCCAAACCCCATCATCACCGACAGCATCTCGGCGCCGCGCGCCACGCCGTAGCCGAGATCGCCGCAATAGGCGACGATGTGGACCTGTGGCATCGCCATCGCCACGCAACAGGAGATGCTGGCGATGCACAACAGCACGGTCAGCGCATTGGTCGTCAGTTGCAGGTCGATCCGCGGCGGCGGCGCGTTGGCGTGATCGCGGACTTTTTCGTCACCGATCTGGCTGCGCAGCACCAATAGCAACAGCGTCATTGTCACCGCGCAGAAAATCCCGATCGCAATATGGGTGGTGCGCCAACCGGCCGACTGCACACCCCAATTGACCAGCGGTGGCCACACCGTGCCCGCCACATAATTGCCGCTGGCGACGATGGTCACCGCCAACCCGCGATAGCGTTCGAACCAGTGCGAGGCCTCCGCCATCAGCGGCGCAAAGGTCGCCGACGTGCCGAGCCCGATCAGGAAATAGACCGCGATGAACTGCCACAGCGTCACCGACAGCCCGGCCAGCACATAGGAACCGCCGAGGAAGGCGATACTTAAGCCCATCGCCGCGACGATGCCGAAACGATCGGTGATTCGGCCCATGACCACGCCGCCAAGGCCGAACCCCATCATGGTCATGGTGAAGGCGAGCGACACCGCGCCGCGGGTGGCGGCGAATTCGGCCTGCACGGTCGGCAGCACCACCACCACCGTCCACATGCCGACGGCGCCGATCGAAGCGATCACCAGCGCAAGGCAAAGCCGCACCCAGGCCCGACCGGAGTCGGGGGTGAAGGCGGCGGGCTGATGAGGTCGGTCGGAGGGGGCGTGCACGGTTGCGGCAGCTTCGCCGCCCGCTGCCCTAAGGTCAAGCAGCGTGGCGCGATATTAGGCATGCGACAGCAACGCAACAGAGCCGCACCCCATTCCGGGCCGACGAGGTAATATCGGAGGGCAATCCGATGTTCCTGGATAGGCGATCACCATTGGACCACAGGGATGATGTCGGTGCGCGATCGAAGACACGGACAACCGCGATCCGAAAATCGAAGGAAATAAAGTGCCGAAAGCGAATTTGAAGTCCGCTGTCGTCCTCATCGTCGCGAGCCTTTTAGGTACGGCTGCGTTTGCCCATGCCGATCTGAAATCGGCCGAGCCCGCCGCCGGATCGGCGGCAACGACCTCGCCCACGCAGATACGGATCACTTTCTCCGAGGCAGTAATCGCCAAATTCTCGGGCGTGGAGCTGAAGGATCAAGCTGGAAAGCTGATCGCGACCGGCAATGCGGTAGTCGACCCGGCCAACAAGAGCGTACTGGTTGTGCCGATCAGCGAACAGTTGCCGGCCGGCAACTACACGGTCGAATGGCATGCCGTCTCCGAAGATAGCCATCGCGTGAAAGGTGCCTATTCGTTCAGCGTGCGTCCCTGACGTGGGCAGCGTCCTGCTGCGGCTTTGCTTCCAGCAAACCGAGCTCTCCGATCCGGCGCGAGCGACCGGGATAACCGTGTGATTCTTGGCCGCTTTTGCAGTCGGAATCTTCGTTGGCAAATATGTGAAGCGATGCACCTTCCAAACGCCTCGATCCCGTGTGATGTTGGGTTATGAACCTTCGACGGCTCATAGGTCGCCTGCTGGCAATCTCCGTGATTGCAGGGCTGGTGCTGGCTCCGCTATCCCGCCATGCTGTGGCCGGGACGCCTTCGGGTGTGTCGATGTCGGCGATGGCGGACGACACGTCCGCGACTGCGGATGATATGTCCATGGCCGGCGGGATGAGAAGCGACATGCCGTGCTGTCCGTCAAAGGCGCCAGCACCGATCGGTTGCGACCAATGCGTCTTGATGGCGGCCTGCATGAGCCAGTGCTTCGCCGGCGTTTCCTCGGCCTTATTCCATCCGCCGTTTGCGGCTGCCGGCAAGATCGCGCCGCTGCAAAATGATTCCTGGCCCGAGGGCTTAGGCCACCCGCCTCCCGAATATCCTCCTCGAATTTTGGTCTGATCGGCGTTGCAGCGCCGGTTGCTGCTGCGTGGTCTTAAGGCCGCGCGGATTGACGCATGCCGCCTTGCGGCGACCAAAAAAACCGAGGATTCAAAAAATGAAGACGTCTCGTTACCCGCGCGCCCTTCGGGCTGCGCTGATCGGCCTTGCCATGACCGGTTCGGTCACCGTCGCACGCGCCGACATCAAGGACTACAAGTTCGAACTCGTCGACCAGGCCGTGCAGGCCGGGCCCGACAAGGTCATCACCATCAGGCTCATGAATACCAAGACCGGCAAGCCGGTGCCCGACGCCGTAATCTTCGCGGTTCGTCTCGACATGGGCCCGGACGGCATGCAGGAGATGGCCACCAAGATCGCGCCGATGCCGGGTGGAGAGCCCGGCACCTACAAGTTCAAGGCCAATTTCAGCATGGCCGGCCACTGGCAGCTTTCGCTCGGCGCCAAGGTCCAGGGCGAGACCGGCTCGGTCGAAAACAAGTTCGTCATCACGGCGCAAAAATGACCCGCGCCGTCTTCACCAGCGCCACCGTCGCCGCGTTGATCGCGGCGGCGGGAGGCGGCTTCATCGCTGGCCGGTCGCAACGTCAGCCGGCCGGCACATCGGTCATCGCCGTGATGACGCCGGCGGCGGCGCAGGACGCCAGTGCGCCGATCTATTACCAGGACCCCGACGGCCGTCCGCTCTATTCGATGACACCGACGAAGACTCCGGACGGGCGCCACTATCGCCCCGTGCCGGCCGACGCCGATGTCAGTTTCGAGCAACCCTCCACCGCGGAGATCGCGCCGGTGGATCGAAAGATCAAATACTACCGCAACCCGATGGGGCTGCTGGACACATCACCGGTGCCGAAGAAGGACTCGATGGGGATGGATTATGTCCCCGTCTATGAGGACGAGGACAGCGACGACGCCTCGGTCAAGCTGTCGCCCGGAAAAATTCAGCGCAGCGGCGTTAAATCCGAGGCCGCCTCGTCTCGTGTCATTCATACCGTCATCCGCGCGCCAGGAACGATACAGCTCGATGAGCGGCGGGTGTCGGTCATCTCGATGCGATCGGAAAGCTGGGTTGAGAAAGTCGCAAACGTGACGACCGGGACCCGGGTCAGCAAGGGCCAGCCCTTGATGGAGATCTACAGCCCCTCGATTTCGTCGGCTGCCGCGGAGTACATCGCCACCATCAATTCGAAGAGCGTGGGCAGCGTCGGGGCCTATGGCCGCGGCTCGCGGCAGCGGTTGATGAATCTTGACGTTCCCGATGCGGCGATTGTCGCCATGGAAAGGAGCGGCACCGTTCCGATCTCGATCGAATGGTCGGCGCCGCGCGACGGTATCGTTCTGGAGCGCAACGCCATCGAGGGAATGCGCGCGCAGCCCGGCGATGTGCTGTTCCGGGTCGCAGACACCTCTGTCGTGTGGGCGATGGTCGACATCGCCGAGCGCGATCTCGGTGTGCTCGCCGTCGGCGAGCCGGTCGTGGTGCGCGTTCGAGGTTACCCTGGCCGCGAATTCACGGGCCGGGTCGGCGTGATCTATCCGCAATTGAACAAGGACACGCGGACGGCGCGCATCCGGATCGAGTTGGCCAATCCGGATGCGGCGTTGCTTCCGGACATGTATGTGGACGCCGAGATCGATACCGGCGGCCCGCTAGCGGTGCTCGCCGTTCCCGACAATGCCATTCTCGATACCGGCAACCGGCAGTCGGTCCTGATTGACAAGGGACAGGGCCGCTTCGAGCCGCGCGAGGTCAAGCTTGGCCGTCGCGGCGGCGGCTACGTCGAAATCCGCGAAGGAATTTCCGAGGGCGAAGCGATCGTGGTTTCGGCGAACTTCCTGATCGACGCCGAGAGCAACCTGAAGGCGGCGCTCAAAGGGTTTTCGGAAGCGAGAGATAAGCCATGATCGCGCGGCTGATTGGTTGGTCTGCCCGCAACCTGCTGCTGGTGCTGTTCGGCGCGGGCTTTGCGGCTGCCGCCGGCATCTACGCCCTCGTTCATCTGCCGCTCGATGCCATCCCCGATCTCTCGGACACCCAGGTGATCGTCTACACGGAATACCCCGGCCAGGCCCCGCAGGTGATCGAGGATCAAGTCACCTATCCGCTAACGACGGCGATGCTGACCGTCCCCCGTTCCAAGGTCGTGCGCGGCTTTTCCTTCTTCGGGGTGTCGTTCGTATACGTCATCTTCGAAGACGGGACCGACATCTACTGGGCGCGTTCGCGCGTCTTCGAATTCCTCAACGGTGCCGTCTCTCGATTGCCGGCCGGCGTGGCACCGACGATCGGACCGGACGCCACCGGTGTCGGATGGGTCTACCAGTACGCGGTGATGTCAAAGGAATTGAACCTCGCCGACACGCGAACCATCCAGGACTGGAGCCTTAAGTTCGCGCTGGCGAAGGCGGAAGGCGTGGCCGAGGTCGCCAGCGTCGGCGGCTTCGTCAAGCAGTACAATGTGATCCTCGATCCGCAGCGCATGCGCGACCTCGGCATCCCCATGCAGAAGATCCGCGACGCGATCCGGGCCAGCAATGCCGACGTCGGCGGCCGCACGGTCGAGCTTGCGGAATTCGAGTATATCGTCCGCGGCAGAGGCTACCTGAAAGACATCAACGACCTCGGCAATATCGTGCTCAAGACCAACAACGGCACGCCGGTGCTGCTGCGCGATGTCGCGCGTCTTGAGCTTGGGCCCGACGAGAGGCGAGGAATCACGGAACTTAACGGCGAAGGTGAAGTCGCCAGCGGCATTGTGCTGCAGCGCTTCGGCGTCAACGCGCTCGACGTGATCGAGAACGTCAAGAAGCGCTTCAAGGAGATTGCGAGCAGTCTGCCGAAATCGGTCGAGATCGTGCCGGTCTACGACCGCTCGAACCTGATCAACGCGGCCATCGATACGCTCAAGCATACGCTGTTCGAGGAAAGCGTGGTAGTGGCGCTAGTCTGCATCCTTTTTCTGCTGCACTTCCGCAGCGCCCTGGTTGCGATCCTGATGCTGCCGGTCGGCATCCTGATGGCATTCGGCGCGATGAAGCTGCTCAATCTCGGCTCCAACATCATGAGCCTTGGCGGGATCGCCATCGCGATCGGCGCCATGATCGACGCTGCGATCGTGATGATCGAGAACGCGCACAAGCATCTGGAGCGAGCGGAACCGGGCCAGTCGCGCATCGACATCCTGATCGGTGCGGCTTCCGAAGTCGGGCCGGCGCTGTTCTTCAGCCTCTTGATCATCACCGTGTCGTTCATGCCGATCTTCACGCTGGAGTCCCAGGAGGGGCGGCTATTCAGCCCGCTGGCGTTCACCAAGACCTTCTCGATGGCAGCGGCAGCGTTGTTGTCGGTCACGCTGGTGCCGGCGCTGATGGTGATTTTCGTTCGCGGGCGGATCGTCCCGGAGCATCGCAATCCGATCAACCGGTTCCTGATCTGGATTTACCGCCCGGTGATCAAGGGCGTGATGCGCGCCAAGACGCTGGTGATCCTGCTGTCGCTTGCCGTGCTCGCCGTGACCATCTGGCCTGCACGCCAACTCGGTACCGAATTCATGCCGAACCTGAACGAAGGCACGCTGCTCTACATGCCGACCACGCTGCCGGGAATCTCCGTCACCAAGGCTGGCGAATTGATGCAGACTCAGGACAAGATCATCCGGTCGTTCCCCGAAGTGGCCTCCGTCTACGGCAAGGCCGGCCGCGCCGAGACCGCGACCGATCCAGCCCCGTCGGAGATGTTCGAGACCATCATCAACCTCAAGCCGAAAGAGGACTGGCGTCGCGGCCTGACGATCGACGGCTTGATCGCAGATATGGACAAGGCGCTGCAGTTTCCCGGCGTGTCCAATGCCTGGACCATGCCGATCAGGGCGCGCATCGACATGCTGTCGACCGGCATCCGCACGCCGATTGGCGTCAAGGTGATCGGCACGGAACTTGTCGAAGTGGACAAGCTCGCCAAGCAGATCGAGCACGTCCTGAAGGCCGTGCCGGGCACCTCTTCGGCCTACGCCGAACGCGGCATCGGCGGCTACTATCTCGACATCACGCCCGACCGCGCCGCGCTGGCGCGCTACGGCATCATGGTCAAGGACGTCCAGGACACAATCGCGACCGCGCTCGGCGGCCAAAGCGTAACGACAACGGTGGAAGGCCGGCAGCGCTTTACCGTCAACATGCGCTATCCGCGCGACCTCAGGGAGAATCCGCAGGCCATCGCCAACGACGTGCTGGTGCCGATGACGGCCGGCGGCGGCGTGCCGCTCGGCGAAGTCGCCAAAGTTACGCCGGCGCGCGGGCCGACATCGATCCGGACCGAAAACGGGCAGTTGGCCGCCTACATCTACGTCGACATCCGCGACCGCGACCTCGGAGGCTATGTCGCCGACGCGCAGCGGGCGGTGCTGGCCAGCATTCAATTCCCGCCCGGCACCTACATCATGTGGAGCGGCCAATATGAATATCTCGAACGTGCGACGGCTCGGCTGAAGATCGTGGTGCCGGTGACGCTGCTCATCATCATCCTGCTGCTGTACCTGAACTTCCGGTCCGTCACCGAAACCATGATCGTGATGTTGTCGCTGCCGTTCGCGCTGGTCGGCGGTTTGTGGCTGACGTGGTGGCTCGGCTTCAATCTCTCGGTTGCCGTCGTCGTCGGTTTCATCGCCCTGGCCGGCGTCGCCGCCGAAACCGGCGTGGTGATGCTGATCTATCTCAACCAGGCATTGGCGGAGATCAAAACGCAACGCGACATCGAGGGCCGGGCCCTGACGCGCGGCGATCTTTACGACGCTATCATGGAGGGCGCCGTCGAGCGCGTGCGCCCGAAGATGATGACCGTCTTTGCCATCATGGCGGGGCTGCTGCCGATCATGTGGAGCACCGGCACAGGCTCCGAGATCATGCAGCGTATCGCAGTGCCGATGATCGGCGGCATGATCTCGTCGACGCTGCTGACGCTGATCGTGATTCCGGCGATCTTCGGCTTGGTGAAGGGTTTCGGCTTGGCCCGCAAAAGCGGCTCCGACACTCCGACGCCGCATATTGACAGGCCGCTTGAAAGCACTGAGCGCGTTGCGGAGCCAGCCGAGTGATGTTAAGTCATGATGGACACTTCGATGCACGATAGCCTGCGGGGGATCAGTCCACCCGGTGCAAAGCTGCGACAACGCTTTCCAGCACCGCCAGGGCATCTCTGGTGCCATCGGCCTCGCCCTTTTCGAAGTCCGCGCCGTTCTGTCCCATGGTGTTGGTGACGTGGGCCAGACAGAGAACCGAAACGCCGACCGATCGCGCGAAGGTGTAGAGGGCGGCTGCTTCCATCTCAACTGCAAGGATCCCCTTGTTTCGGGCCGCCTCGATCGCCTCCGCCGTCTCGCGAAACGG
Source organism: uncultured Alphaproteobacteria bacterium (assembly GCA_963822795.1). GTDB lineage: Bacteria > Pseudomonadota > Alphaproteobacteria > Rhizobiales > Xanthobacteraceae > Bradyrhizobium. Next base: position 94,422 of record CAWGJM010000062.1, on the reverse strand, counting down.
CGCGTCCGTGGTCCAGGCGGCGCCGACGACCATGCGGGGCCCGCCTTTCGAGGCGGCGTTCGCCGCAATTTCGACCAGCCGTGGGTCGGCCTCGGCGAACTCGGCGGGCGGCGCGTAATGGTAGCTCGTCCCTTCGTCACGCAACGCCCGATCGATGATGACGAAATAGGGGGGCGGTCCCGAAGCCACGACCTGACCCGCCGACGTGAGGCTCACGAGCAGCCGGCAGCCACTTGCGAACAATTCTTCCGCCACCAGGACTGCGAAGGAGGCGCCAACGACGCGTCCGACAATGCCTACCTCTTGCCCGGCGAGCGAAAAAGTATCCAGTTCCGTGTGGTAGCAGGGCCAGCCTTCGAAGGGCCTGGTTTTTGCCGTCTCGCGAAGCCTGCGTACAAGGTCGCCGTCGGGATCGAGCACGCACACCGGCGGCACCAGGGCCGCTTTGAGATTCTTTTGGCGTCTTGCCTCGCGCAACAGCGTCGAGGGCACAAAGATGGAGGGTGACGATGCGTTCTTGTTGTCCAGTATCGGCGCAACCATCTTTATCAGACCTTGAGAATTGCGAGTTTAGAAGTGCGAGGGAGACGTTCATGAGCGATCTCGGCAGACAAGCCTATTGGGAGAACGTTTACACTACTAAGGGCGAAAAAGAAGTCAGCTGGTATCAGGAAAGCCCCGCGCCATCGCTTGAACTGATAGCCCTCGCAGCGCTCTCGCGCGAAGCGTCTATCATCGATATCGGAGGCGGCGCGTCACGACTCGTTGATGCCCTCGTCGACCGCAATGTTCGGCGGATCACGGTTCTGGACCTGTCTGCCGCCGCTCTCGATGCGGCCAAGCAGCGTCTTGACGACAAGGCCGCAAATGTCCGGTGGGAGATTGCCGATGTCACGAAATGGGAGCCATCTCAAACCTACGATCTGTGGCATGACCGTGCGGCCTTCCATTTCTTGACTGATCCGACCGATCAATCCGCCTATGTCGACCGGCTGAAGAGAGCCCTTAAGCCCGGAGGATATGTCATCATCGGAACCTTCGCTTTGGATGGCCCGGAGAGATGCAGCGGATTGCCGATCGTTCGACACGACACGGCCTCTCTGTCCGCACTTCTGGGAGCCGATTTCAAATTGATCGACGCGCGGCGACATGATCACGCGACACCTTGGGGTGCCCTGCAGCGGTTCCAGTTCTGCAGTTTTCGTCGGGTGTAACGCCTACCACTGCCATTGAGAACATCAGGAGCGGACAATGGGCTTCTATGGCGACATTATCCTGCCGAGGCTCTGCGATCTTGCGATGCGCAACAAGCAGCTTCTGCCGTTTCGCGAGCGCGTGACTGGCGCCGCTGAAGGCCGGGTGCTGGAGATCGGCGTCGGCTCGGGAATGAACCTGCCGTTCTATCGCCCACCGGTGCGCGAGGTACTGGCACTCGAACCGGCACCGCGCCTTGTGACGATGGCTCGAGGCGCTTCACGTGCGACCAGCATGCCGGTCAGCTTCCTTGAGGCTTCCGCCGAGGCTATACCGCTTGATCAACATAGCGTCGATACCATCGTCACGACCTGGACCTTGTGCTCGATCCCGCAGGCCGCTACCGCCCTTGCACAGATGCGGCGCGTCTTGCGGCCGGGTGGCAAGCTTCTGTTTGTCGAACACGGCCTCGCTCCCGACGAGGGCGTGCGTCGCTGGCAGGATCGGCTGACGCCGATCTGGCGATCTTGCTGTGGAGGTTGTCATCTCAACCGCCCGATTGCTTCGATGATCGAAACGGCGGGCTTTCGCATCGAGCGGATCGAGACCGGCTATATTCCTGGGCCGAAGCCGATGAGCTTCATGTACGAAGGCAGCGCGCGGCCGGATTAATCCAGCCGCAATAGACGCCGCGGTTGCGGAACCGCGCCTGATGGCAGTGATCCTGGCCATGTGGCGCAATGGCTGAAGGGCTGTCATGAACCGCCCTTGATGTCGTGCGTTGCTCCGGCGCGGTTGGAGACGGGAGCATGAAATGGAATTGATCCTGCGAGCCTTGAGCATGGCGTTCGCCATGGGTTGGGAGATCCTGTGGCCGCTGATCCTGGGCTTCACGCTATCGGCGGTCGTGGAGGCGGTGGTTTCCCATCGGGAAATGGCCCGGCTGCTACCGGACGACCGGTCGCGTTCGATCGCGACCGCTCTTGCGCTCGGCGCCGCATCGTCGTCATGCTCTTATGCCGCCGTAGCCCTCGCCCGCTCGCTGTTCCGCAAGGGCGCCAATTTCACCGCTGCGATGGCCTTCGAAATGGCCTCCACCAATCTGGTGCTCGAACTCAGCATCATAATGCTGGTATTCCTGGGCTGGCAGTTCATGCTGGCTGAAATGATCGGCGCGCCGATCATGGTCGCGCTGCTCGTTCTGCTGTTTCGATCATTTCTCACTCCCAAGCTTCTCAGCGAAGCGAAGGAGCAGGCCGACAAGGGCATCATGGGCCGCATGGAAGGCCATGCCGAGATGGACATGTCGGTCAGCGAGGGTGGCTCGCTTTGGCAGCGGATAACCTCCGAACAGGGTTTGACGGCGATCAGCCACTACTTCGTGACGGATTGGGCCTCGGTGTGGATGGATATCGTGGGAGGCCTGCTTATTGCCGGCGCGCTCGCCGCTTGGGTCCCTCCAGATTTCTGGCAGTCGTTCTTTCTGGTCGATCAGCCTGTTCTCGCCAATATCTGGGGACCGATCGTCGGGCCCCTGGTCGCGGTAATCTCGTTCGTCTGCTCGGTCGGAAATATTCCGCTCGCGGCCGTGCTCTGGAATGGCGGCATCAGTTTCGGCGGCGTGACCGCGTTCATCTTCGCCGACCTGATCGTCCTGCCGGTCCTCAACATCTATCGCAAATATTACGGAATGAGGATGGCGGGCTTCCTGTTCGTCACCTTCTACGCGGCGATGGCCGGCGCGGCGCTGATTGTCGAAGTAATCTTCTCCCTGCTCGGCCTGGTCCCGACAGAGCGCAACGCGCGCGTCGTCGAAGCCTCCGTCGCATGGAACTACACGAGCTGGCTCAACATCACCTTCCTGTTGCTCGCCGCGCTACTCATCTGGCGCTTCCTCAGGACAGGCGGGCCCGCGATGTTGCGTATGATGAACAAGCCGACCGGGATGACGCAGGCGCATTAGCTGGAGTCCGGCGCGACGCCGCCAAAGCCGGACCGATGTTGCGGCGAGCAAACGACGCCACAGACCGGACTTTTCCGTCACAGTCCGACGGTAGCCAATGTCGGCAGGGCCAACGCACGAAACACGTCGTTGACATCGTTTGGCGGCAACGGATCGCGGCTCTCGACCCACCAGTTCAGCACGAGAACGAAGGTTGAGGACAGGTATTCGACTAAGGGGTGGAATCTGACCGGACGCCCTTCTCGTGGCGGGCAAACCCTTTGCTACGTCCTCGGCGATCAATTCCGCCAGCACCCCGCGCAGATGGTCATGAAGACGGGCGCGGTCCTTGGCGCCGATCCCGGCATCGCCGGCGCGCCGATGCTGGTCGACGTGCTCGAAGATCGGCAAGCTGAAACCGAGCATCCGTTCGGACCGTTTTGCCGAGGACGAGTCCGACTGAACCGAGGCAAGCAGGTCGTGAATGGCACTGACCAGCAATTCGTCTTGTCGCGATAGTGGGTGTAGAAGGTCGACCTTCCAACATCGGCGCGGTCGAGGATCTCCTTCACCGAAATCGCATCGTAGGGCTTTTCGCGGATCGAGCCAGCAAGCGCCCGGTGCAGCAGGTCCCGCGTCTTTTGAATCCTTCGATCCCTAACCGGTGGTTTACTCATGGCGTGATGTCTCTGCATAAACGGGAGGAGATGACGGACAATCGCCGGTCGGCTGTCCATTACGGCACGGATCGGTGCCGCGTGTTCTTCAGCCGGCGACCTGTTTAGCCTAGACCAAATCCGGACCAGCGTCCGCTTCCTAGAGCCGGAGAACGACATGACCGAGACGACGGATCGGCATCCAGCGCCGCGCACGACTAGTCTGCTGATCCACGCGGCCGCACGTTACGATTTTCTGGTCTGGCTGTTCACTCTCGGGCGCGAGCGGGCGCTTCGCGAGAAGATTCTCAGCTTCGCCACCCTGAAAGAAGGCGAGTCGGTGCTTGACGTCGGCTGCGGCACAGGAAGCCTGGCAATCGCAGCCAAGCGACATGTTGGGTCGACAGGCACCGTGTACGGCATTGACGCTTCGCCTGAGATGCTCGCAAGAGCAAGCAAGAAGGCGGCCAAGACCGGTCTTGAGATCATCTTCAGAAACGGCGCGGTCCAGGCGCCGCCGTTTGCGGACGGTCAATTCGACGCGGTACTGAGCACGCTGATGCTGCATCACTTGCCGCGAACAGCACGCCAACAATGTGCCGGCGAAATGCGCCGGGTTCTGAAACCCAGCGGGCGAGCGCTCGTGGTCGACTTCGGAAGCTCAGCCGATCAAGAAAGCGGCCTTCTCACGCACTTTCACCGCCACGGCCACGTCGGGCTCGGCGAGATCATTGCATTGCTCGGCGATACCGGCTTCACCATCATCGATAGCGGCGCGGTCGGCTTCAGGAATTTGCAATTTGTCCGCGCGAGCGTTCCGGCCTGATCTCGAGCGCAGTCGTCATCAGGAGCAGATGAGAGTCATGAAACCAAGCGGCCGATGGCTGACGCACCGTCTAATACTGCTCGTGGCAGTCGGCATATTGATCGCCGCACATGGGTCGATCCTTTACTGCGTGTCGTCGCACGCGACCGTGTCGATTGCGGTCGCCGCGGTGATTTTGGTGGTGATCAAGCATCTCGGCCTGCTCGGCCCGCTGCTCGTATGGTTTCGGCGGCGGCGCCCGCCTTGCGTCCGATGAGTTGCTTCGCGGTTGACGAGCAGCCGGTCGGCACAAACCTAAGGGCGCGACGAAGGCCGGCCCGGCGAACAATAGCACATCTATTTCGTCATCAGATGCTTTGTCGGCGTTACCGCAGTGGGCGCGGACGGCGAGATCGCGAATGTCAGCCACCTATTCCCGCCCGACGGGCGGTTGGCGGCATCGAATTCGTCGTAACCCGTGAAGCCCAGAAAGCCCTGCATGTCGTCCACCGGGAAAGCATATCCGATCTGTGGACCGATCCCGAGAACGCGCGACCGGAAGCCACCCAGAACAGGGTGCTGACCAAAGTCGTCGGTAATTTGCTGATAGGCATATCCAACGAAGCCGACGAACACCTGTTATGAGAGGAAGTGCGACACGCCCCAGTCGAAGTGGAAATCGACGCAGCTCTGGTATTGCGTGTCGGGTTCTTGAAATTGTAGGTAAAGCCGGCCACGCCGGAGAACTCGTCCCCCGTCGCCGGGTTAAGAGAGGTGGAGCCGCCGGCGTCGATCGCGCCGCGGCCGGTATTGGCGAGCTGCATCGGGTTGTAGTTGCCGACGGGAGCATCGCCTGAGACGTAAGCAGGTGAGCGAGCCCTCGAGCATTCCGGTGCGGGTGCTCACGATCGGTCCGGCGACCGATGTCAACGTCCCGGCGATGCTCGCAGCACCTCTGCCGTACACGCTCGCCATGCTCAGGGCGAGTTGTCTGCCAAGCACGGGCGTCGCGAACGTGTAGGATGGCGCGAGGATGGCCAGATCGCCTTGACCGCTCAGGCTCAGATTGAGGTTCACGTTCACGGTCGGAGAAAACCTGCCGATCTGGATCTCTCTCGCCGCGGCAACGTTCCCTGATCCAGTGACACTGGTGTGGTAATAGATGGTACCAAGCGCCCAGCCTGGCGTCTGCGGTACTGCAGCCAGACTCGCGTACTGTCCCGGAAGCCAAAACGAAATGCCGCTCTCGTCGGCGCGTGAAATCTCGGGGCAAAGGACCAGAGCGGCGATCATCGCCGCGCAGCCAATTGGGAGGAACTTTGATTCGATACGCGCCGTTGCAAACCTTCGCTCGGTATTTGCAAGCAGTTGCAATGATTCCGAGACGTCGCGCTACTTTAAATAGTAGGCACAGGGAGCGCGCCGAAAATCCGTGACAGATTGGTAACAGCCAAAATTATTTGATGGTCAATGCGCCTGGTTTCAACAACGTCGTTGTTTGAATTTGATTGTCGGACAAAGGCGCCCGCACCCGATGGAAATGGTTGATGAATGTGCGAGATGCTTCGCATCGCAAGCGCTGGCAAGTCTCCCCTGGAATGAACTCAATTGGAGGTTGACTATCGAAGCTGAGCGGTAGAGTTTGCTCCAGAGCGTGACCAAAAAAGAAGAGGTGCTGACCGACATCCTCGCTGCGCATATCAATGACGCGGCGGATGAAAAGGGCTGGGAGTAGACGCCCATGACGTTGCCGCGGGTCGACATCGAGCGGAACGATCGGCAGCCGGAAGATAGCCGGACCAGCGACATGGTCCTGATTCCTGGCAGCACCTTCCGCATGGGCTCCGGCCATCATTATCCGGAAGAAGCGCCAGTCCATCGGGTGATGGTGGACGAATTCTGGATCGACCGCACGCCGGTGACCAACAAGCAGTTCAAGGCCTTCGTCAAGGCGACCCGCCACGTCACCACGGCAGAAATCCTGCCCGATCCGAAGGACTATCCCGGAGCCTTGCCCCACATGCTCTATGCCGGCTCGCTGGTGTTCTCACCACCGCGAAGCGTGACGAATTTGCGCGACTGGAGCCAGTGGTGGACCTTCATGAAAGGCGCCGACTGGCGGCATCCCTACGGGCCCAAGAGCAACATCAACGTCCTGGACGATCATCCTGTCGTGCACGTGTCCTATTCGGATGCGCTGGCCTATGCGCGATGGGCCGGCAAAGATTTGCCGACCGAAGCCGAGTGGGAGTTCGCCGCGCACGGCGGTCTTGATGGCGCCGAGTTCGCCTGGGGCGATGAATTTACGCCCAGTGGCGTCCATATGGCCAACACCTGGCAGGGCGAATTTCCCCGCGAGAATTTGAAGGCGGATGGTTACGAACGCACCTCGCCGGTGACCGCGTTCCCACCGAACGGCTACGGCCTCCACGACATGATCGGCAATGTCTGGGAATGGACGTCCAGCTGGTGGTCGACAAAGCATGAGGCCGATGCGCCGAAGCCGTGCTGCATCCCCGAAAATCCGCGCGGCGGTCGGGAAGAGCAGAGCTACGATCCCTGTCTTCCGAACATCAGGATCCCGCGCAAGGTGCTGAAGGGCGGCTCGCATCTTTGCGCGCCAAACTATTGCCGCCGCTATCGACCCGCCGCGCGGCACGCCGAGCCGATCGACACATCCACCAGCCATGTCGGATTCCGCTGCGTCAGGAGGAGTCCAGCCGCGAAGTAATCATCAGTCTTCACAGTGAAGTAGGAGAGTGAGATGCCGGGCGATATTCCAGAGACGGCACGGTAAAACCGAGATGCCACGGCGTACTGGATACCCCGCATGCGCGGGGTGTGTCGGCTCGGTGTGGAGCTCCTGAAAGATCGCCCCCGTTAACCCTTTACTAACCATAAACCCGGCAAGAATTGCCGAGTGAAGTCGAGTGTCGTCGATCGCGTAGAACGGGGGAGACCTCCGTGGACGCCAGTGCGGTGCCTCACTTTCGAGCCGGTGGACCTTCGGCCGCCGCGCAATCGCTTGGGGCCCGTGACCGGCATACGCGGGGGGAAGCAGCTACCATGGTCGACGTTGCGGCGGGTCAAGGCGCGGGCTTACCACTGAGCGGCTTCAAGCTCGGCGACATCATCAACCTGTTGAAGCGCGGCGATCTCGCGCTGGCCTTCGGCGTTCTCACCATTCTGGTGGTGCTGATCCTCCCCTTGCCCTCGGTCGTGCTCGACCTGTTCCTGGCGATCTCGATCACGCTGTCGATCCTGATCCTGATGACCGCGCTGTTCATCCAGGCGCCGCTGGAATTTTCCGCGTTTCCGACCGTGCTCTTGATCTCGACCATGCTGCGGCTGTCGCTCAACCTCGCCTCCACGCGGTTGATCCTGGCGCACGGGCACGAGGGCACCGATGCCGCCGGCCACGTCATCCAGGCGTTCGGCAATTTCGTCATGGGCGGCAATTTCGTGATCGGGATCATCGTGTTCGCGATTCTCGTCACCGTGAACTTCGTCGTCATCACCAAGGGTTCGGGCCGCATCGCCGAAGTCGCGGCGCGTTTCCACCTGGACTCGATGCCCGGCAAGCAGATGGCGATCGACGCCGACCTCTCCGCCGGCCTGATCGACGAGAAAATCGCGAAGGAGCGGCGCAAGGCGCTGGAAGACGAAAGCGGCTTCTTCGGCGCCATGGACGGCGCCTCGAAATTCGTGCGCGGCGACGCCATCGCGGGGCTGCTCGTCGTCTTCATCAATGTCATCGGCGGCATCATCATCGGCGTCGCCCAGCAGGGCCTCGGCTTCGGCGAAGCGGCGCAAGCCTACACGCTGCTCACCGTCGGCGACGGCCTGGTCACGCAGGTGCCGGCGCTGATCGTCTCGACCGCGGCGGGCCTCTTGGTTTCCAAGGCCGGCGTCTCCGGCGCCGCCGACAAGGCGATGTTCAAGCAATTCTCCGGCTATCCACAGGCGCTCGGCATGGCGTCCGGCGTCATGTTCGTGCTGTCGTTGCTGCCGGGGATTCCGATGATCCCGTTCCTGGCACTGAGCGGCGGCTCGGCTGTGCTGGCCTGGAACGCGCGCAAGCAGAAGCACGCCAGGGCCGCGGCCGACGCCAAGGCGGCCGCTGCGCCGGCTGCGGCCGCGGGTGCGGCTGCGGCCGAAGAGCCGATCGCCACCGCGCTCAAGATCGACGATCTCAAGATCGAACTGGGCTATGCGCTGCTGCCGCTGGTCAACGGTCCCGACGGCACCGACCGCCTCACCGACCAGATCAAGGCGCTACGCCGCTCGCTTGCGATCGAGATGGGTTTTGTGATGCCGTCGGTACGCATCCTCGACAACGTGCAGTTGGAGGCCAACACCTACGTCATCAAGATCAAGGAGGTCGACGCCGGCACCGGCAAGATCTGGCCGAATCAGTTCATGGTCATGGATCCCGGCGGCGGCCAGGTCTCGGTGCCCGGCATCCACACCATCGAGCCGACCTTCGGGCTGCCGGCGACCTGGGTCGAGGCCAGCCTGAAGGAAGAAGCCTCGCTGAAGGGCTATACCGTGGTCGATGCCGCGACCGTGCTGTCGACCCACCTCACCGAACTGCTGAAGAGCAACATGTCGGACCTGTTGTCCTACGGCGAGGTGCAGAAGCTCCTGAAGGAGCTGCCGAAGGAGCAGGGCGAGCTGATCAAGGACATCGTGCCGAGCCAGGTCACGATCTCGGGCATCCAGCGCGTGCTGCAATTGCTGCTCGCCGAGCGCATCTCGATCCGCGATCTCTCGACCATCCTCGAGGGCATTGCGGACGCGGTGGCGTTCTCGCGCAATCCGTCGACCATGGTCGAGCATGTTCGCGCGCGGCTGGCGCGGCAGATCTGCGCGCAGAACACCTCGCACAACGGCTACCTGCCGCTGATCGCGCTGTCGGCGAAATGGGAGCAGGCCTTCGCCGAATTGCTGATCGGCCAGGGCGAAGAGCGCAGCCTTGCGATGCAGCCGTCGAAACTGTCGGAGTTCATGGCGACGGTGCGCGACGCCTTCGAGCGCGCCGCGCGCGAGGGCGAGGCGCCGGTGCTGGTGACATCGGCCTCGATCCGACCTTTCGTGCGCTCGTTGGTTGAGCGCTTCCGCGCGCAGACCACGGTGCTGTCGCAGGCGGAGATCCACCCTCGCGCGCGGCTGAAAACGGTCGGAAGCGTTTAAGACGAAGCACTTAATCCCTGTGCTTTTTCGTCACAGGCAACTGTTTTGTGGGGTTTTACGATACCGGCAGCTTTTCGGGGCACGGCGCCAAAAATAACTTAACATATTGTAAGATTTATTACTTTATCGTTTTAAGCATCCAATCAATCGCGGTCGATCAAGTATTATCACTGCCTTGTGATCGCTTCTTGGGAACAGAAAGCCGAATCCCCACGTTTCTGACACGCGAGTTGTTGAACCTGTCGCTCGACGAGTTCGACCAACTGTAAGAGCAGGAAGGCGGCGGGAGGCCTTGATGAACCATTCGATCTACAGCGCGGATCGCTCGACCCACCTCAAGATCGTGGTCGTGGCGCTCGTTGCTGGCATCGTGGTGGCAGGCCTTGGCATCGCGGCTCGCAGCAGTTTCGAGGACGGCTACACGCAGACGGCGCGGGTCATGAAGGCCGGCAAGCCGGTTGCGATCACCAGCACCGACACATCGGTGGTTCGATAACAGGAGTTTTAAGGAATTCACGCGGCTCTTTATCAGCCCCCAAAGGTGCCGCGTGGATATGTAGAAGACCCCAACTACCCCCAAGTCGACTACTAGGAAAGCGCCCGCTCCCCACGGGCGTTTTCTTTTTGTGGCTAGAGCGGGATGAGTTTTCTTCGAAGACAAGGTCATCGCGCTCTATCTTTTTGACTGAGCATGAGCTTTTCGGAAAACCGGTATCCACTTTTCCGGATCATGCGCTAGCTAGAGATCAGCGCGACCGCGAGGGCGCCGGCCCCGACGGGGGAATTGTCTCGATCAGCTTGCCGGTAAAGACCGGCGTCGAGTGCGGGGCGCCATCGGGCGAGCCGCCGGCCTGCTCGACGGTCACCGCATAGGTCGCATTGTTGATGACGTCGGTATCGTAGGAAGCAAGTACCCGACGCGCGGTAAACTCGTCGTTGCCGATCACGCCGAGCGAACGCGGGCGCGGCAGCCGGTCGGAGATCAGCCACAGCTCGAAACTCTTGCCGGGCTCGGGGTTGGCGCCGACCTTGCGCACGATGAAATTCTTGGTCGTGCCGTCGACGGTCAGAATGAAGGCGGGCCCGCCGCCCGGACCCTGCAGCACCGCGACATATTGCGCCGAGGCAGGTTGCTGCGGCGGCGCCGGCGTTCTCACCTCGACCAGCTGCGTGCGCGGCTTCGGACGCAGCGCTTCGGGCAGGAGATCCGGCAGGTAGATTTGAATACCGATCATGGCCACCAGCGCTGCCGCGATCGCAGTCATCGCCGTCGCCAGGGAGCGCGAGCGGCGGGCCTGGCGCGAGAGGCGAATGACATTGGAGTCGTCCACGACCGGAGCGAGCGGAGCGACGGGCTCGCTCGCCTCGACCGGCGCAGCGGCGATCGCTGGCGCTTCGGGCAAGACAATCGGCTCCTGCGGCTCGGCGTGGCCGATGGCGGTTCTGATGTTTTCCCAGACGATCGGCCGCGGTTCGACCGAGCCGACCATCTGGTTCAGCACGCCGAGCCTGTATTCCCAGGCCTGCACCATCGCCGTGAAGTCCGCGTCGACGGACATCATGGTCTCGACCTGCGAGCGCTCGTCGGCATCGAGGGTGCCGAGCGCATATTCCGCAGCGAGCGCGATATGGTCTTCGCTATAAGCCATCACCTAAAGTCCAGAACTCCTAAAGTCCGAGGCACTCCCGGATATCCATCATGCTGCGGCGCAGCCATGTCTTCACCGTGTTTACCGGTGCCTCGAATTTCGCCGCCAGCTGCTCCCGGCTCCAGCCGTTGTAATAAGCCAGCAGCACAAGTTTCTGGCGATCCGGCTCCAGACGGCCGACGCACTCCAGCAGGCGCTTCAGTTCTTCGCTCATTTCCCGGCGCGCCAGTGGATCGGGACTGTCGGCCGCGACTTCCATCGCCCCTGGCTCATCTTCGAGCGAGAGTTCGCTCCGCTTGCGCGCAACATCGATCGCTCGATTGCGCGCAATCGACGCCATCCACGTGATCGGTGACGACAGGCCGGGATTGAATTGTCCGGCGCTGTTCCAGACCTTGACGTAAGTCTCCTGGATGACCTCCTCCGCGAGATCCTGTCGCCGCAAGATACGGAGCACGACGCCGTAGAGTTTCGACCGCGTGGCGGCGTAAAGGCGCTCGAAAGCGGCCTCATCCCCCTTCGCAACCGCGGCGATCAGCCAGACCAGCTCAGCCGGCGTCAGCATTCAGCGTCCCCAAAAATCGCGATGCCCCATCGCTTGGTATCTTGGTATACCGGGAGCAGTCCCACTTCTCGTAGCATATCCTGCGCAAAACCGGTCCACCAAGGCCAGCCTTGGGCGTCGACGCGAAAAACCCGGGCCTTTCGGCCCAGGTTGTTCAGAAATGGGTCAAGCGGCTTGCGGCCTAAAGAGCCGTCAGGCGATCACGCCGAGGCGAGCTCGCATCAATCCGATGCTGTCGAGGTCGGCCTGTTCGCGGGCGCTTTCCTCGGCCCGCTCGCGCGCCTGGTCGCGCTCGTCGAGGAGCTCGACCTTCTTGAGTTCTTCGAATGCCTCCGACAGCAACGCCTTGGCGTCCTCGAGCTGGATGCGCAGTTCGTCGGCGGAGCGCGTCAGGTTTTCCCGGCGCTGGATCGCAGCCTTTGCATAGGTCGGATAGGCGAAGTGCGAGGGATCGTTGATCCCGGCGCGCTCCTGCTCGCTCTGGATTTCGCGCTCGAGGTCGACCGACATGCGCTGGAAGTCGGCGATCATGCCTTCAATCTGGGTGACCCTTCGGCGCTTCTCGTCGACCTGAAATTTCTTCAGGCGGATCAGCGTTTCGCGTGACTTCATCAACTCATACTCCCCAGAAGTCCCGATTTGAACGCGGGACAGGTCCGGCATCCCAGATGGGTCCCACCGGCATCGCTACTGTGTGACGCGGATGATGGCCTGACAAAGTTAGCGTTCCGTTTCCAAGCCGTTCAGGATTTGCTCAAGTTGCCGGTATCCCTCGCCCAAATTGGAGACCTCGTCCTTGCCCTGACGCAGAAAGGCTTCCAGCGGCTGGTGCAGCTTGATCGCCCCGTCGACCTCTGGGCTCGACCCCGCCCGGTAGGCCCCGAGCCGGATTAGTTCCTCCATGTCGGCGTAGGTCGCCATCACCTGGCGCGCCCTGCTGATGACCGGCAGGAAAGCCGGATCGGCCGATTTCGGCATGGTGCGGGAGACTGATTTGAGGATGTTGATGGCCGGATAACGTCCGCGCTCGGCGATCGAGCGCTCCATTACCACATGGCCGTCGAGGATGCCGCGAACGGCGTCCGCAATCGGTTCGTTGTGGTCGTCGCCGTCGACCAGGACCGTGAAAATACCCGTGATCGTTCCGTTGCCAATCCCCGGTCCGGCGCGTTCCAACAGCTTCGGCAATTCGGTAAACACCGTCGGCGTGTAGCCCTTGGCGGTCGGAGGCTCGCCTGCAGACAGCCCGATCTCGCGCTGCGCCATCGCAAAGCGCGTCACCGAATCCATCAGGCACAGCACGTCCTTGTCTTCGTCGCGGAAATATTCCGCGATCGCGAGCGTCAGATAGGCCGCTTGCCGTCGCATCAGCGCCGGCTCGTCCGAAGTCGCCACCACCACCACCGACCGCGCAAGACCCGCGTCGCCGAGATCGTCCTGCAGGAATTCCTGCACCTCGCGGCCGCGTTCGCCGACCAGACCGATCACCGTAACGTCCGCATCCACGTTGCGCGCCAGCATCGACAGCAGCACCGACTTACCGACGCCGGAACCGGCAAAGATGCCGAGCCGCTGGCCGCGGCAGCAGGTCAAGAAGGTATTGAGCGAGCGAACGCCGAGGTCGAGCGGCGAACCGACGCGCTTGCGCGAATGCGCCGGCGGCGGGGTGTTGCGAAACGGCATCGGCGACGGCCCTTGCGGCAACGGCCCCTTGCCGTCGATCGGCTCGCCGATCGCGTTGATGACGCGACCGAGCCAGGCCGGCGACGGCCGCACCTGGCTTGCGGAATTGGCGATCACGGCGCGGCAGCCGCGCCGCACGCCTTCGAGGCCGGCGAACGGCATCACCACCGCATTATTGCCGGAAAAGCCGATAACCTCGCAGGGAATGAATTTGTTGCCGCCGGTGTCGACCACGATCCGGGCGCCAACCGACATTGCGTGGATGGGCCCCGCGACCTCGACCATCAGGCCGCGGACGCCGACCACTCGGCCATATATATTGACACCGTCAATGTCGCTGATCTGCTCGGCGAGGGCCTTCATTGCGAAAACCTTAAGTTTCGACGCATTTCCCGCTTGAGCTTAACTTCGTGTTTACCCGCATCGTTAATCATTGCGTCACTGTCTTTGGTGACTGGAAACGCTCGGCCGTTCAGAAAGAACGTCGGGTCGTGCGAGTCGGTTAGGCCCGTCTCTTAAAGCGGAACTCGAGTGGAACCGGATACAAAAAACTGCTTCAGCGCAATATCTTAGGGCGATTCGATAAAAATTGCATCATAAGGCCTTGCGAAACAGAATCAGATTTTGTTAACCATATTCCGTCAGGATCCGAATCAGTTGTTCAAAGGCGTTTTGAGTGCCGCAAATGCGGCCCGACCTGACGCCCGGAGCGGCGACTATGGGGAACTGGCATGCGCGTTTTGCTGATTGAAGATGACAGCGCCGTCGCGCAGTCGATCGAACTGATGCTGAAGTCCGAGAGCTTTAACGTTTATACGACCGACCTTGGTGAAGAAGGGGTCGATCTCGGAAAGCTGTACGATTACGATATTATATTGCTCGACCTGAATCTGCCTGACATGTCCGGTTATGACGTGCTCAAGCAGCTCCGCGTCTCCAAGATCAAGACACCGATCCTGATCCTCTCCGGCCTTGCCGGCATCGAGGACAAGGTCAAGGGTCTCGGCGTCGGCGCCGACGACTACATGACCAAACCCTTCCACAAGGACGAACTGGTCGCCCGCATCCATGCGATCGTGCGCCGTTCCAAGGGCCACGCCCAGTCGGTGATCCAGACCGGCGATCTCGTGGTCAATCTCGACACCAAGACCGTCGAGGTCGGTGGCCAGCGCGTGCATCTGACCGGCAAGGAATACCAGATGCTGGAGCTGCTCTCCTTGCGCAAGGGCACCACGCTGACCAAGGAAATGTTCCTGAACCACCTTTATGGCGGCATGGACGAGCCGGAATTGAAGATCATCGACGTCTTCATCTGCAAGCTGCGCAAGAAGCTCGCCAACGCCTCCGAAGGCCGCAACTTCATCGAGACCGTCTGGGGCCGCGGCTATGTGCTGCGCGAGCCGCACGATCTCGAGGAGCGCATCCCGGCCTGATCTTTCGAGTTCTACCGCGAGCCGCCTGGCTCGCTCCTCCCAGACTGGACCCCGTCGAAAATGGCGGGGTTTTTGTTTTTGGGGCTGGACACGCTCTCCGTTGGGATGCGCTTGACACAGGCCAATCATCCGCCAGCGGATTAGCTCCGAGGTAATCGATGTTCTGATCGATCAGTTGCAGGCTTGTCGTGCGGAAAAGAGTTGTTCGACATGGCACGGCATGAAACCGCAAATTCGACCCGCGAATGGACGATCGATGGGTTCCGAGCCTTCTGGGCCAAGCCGGATATCTCAATGGTTCCGGCCATTCGGAGCACGATCACCAGGGGCATCATCGGCCATTGGCCAAGGCCGATCGGGGACATCCTCGATCCGGACCTCTATCTCGGCGTGATCGCCGATATGCTTATCGTATGTCCGGACTGGTCCCTGGCCGTGCCGGAATTTGCAGAATCGGGTGATCTGCACTTCATTCGCTGGATCGCAACTGGAACAGACCCGGACGGCCGGTTCGAATTCAACGGCTGCGACCGCGTAAAGACCAACGCCAGCGGTCAGGTGTGTGAGAACTACATCTTTTGCGATCATCCCTTCTTCGAGCAAAATCTCCGCTTCTCGTGGTGCAAACAAACTCAGAAGCCTGGAGCGGAGCTGATCGATCACGGTGTCTTCATAGATCTTTCGTCGCCTGCGACCCACCGATTGCCGCACTCCCTTAGTGGTGCGCGGCGCGGTTTGTTTTTTGGGGATTGAACCGGCGACTTCTGTGTGCTGACGAATGGACTATCGTTAGAAGCTTGGGGCGCGCTCAAGAATGATTCTTCAATCGCTCGCCGAGCTGCCGGCCTTCCTGGTCTATTTCTGCACCGCCATCATCGCGGTCGTGGCGTATCTGTTCGCCTACACCCGCATCACGCCGCACAATGAGTTTCAGCTGATCCGCGACAACGACCCGGCGGCCCCGATCGCGCTGGGCTTGAGCCTGCTCGGCTTCACGCTGCCGGTGGTCAGTGCGATCGCCCATGCCGGCAATGTGGTGGATTGCCTGATCTGGAGCTTGATCGCGCTGATCGTGCAGATCGTGGTCTATTGCATCGTGAAGATCCCGGTGCCGAACCTGTCGGCGCGTATCGCGGCGGGTGAGCTCGCGGCAGCGATCTGGCTCGGGCTGTCGTCGCTCGCCGCCGGCGCGCTCAACGCCGCGTCGATGATCTATTGATCATGGCCGAGGACGAGCCGATCAGGGAATTCGGGAGGCGCAAGCCGGGCGCCTTCGCCGGCTTCGCCGCCGAAGCGCTCCGGCCATGTGGCGTTGCTCCTGATGGGGACGCGCTCGCGGTCGGCGGCGGCGCCTATGCGCTGATGCCCGACGGCTGCGAGCCGCCCTCGGCGGCGATGGCCGCGCCTGGCGCCTCGCAAAATAGCGGCGGCTGCTTCCCACACGGATCATTCGGCGGCTTCTATAGTCGCTCGTCACACTTCTTCGGCGGCGATTCATCTGGTCCTGGCTCATCGGCGACATCATCGGACGCCGCATCCAGCGGCGTCAGCCGCGGCGGCTTCGGATCGTTCGCTCGGGCGTTCGGCTTTTCCGCCAGCAGCTAGCGCACGATCCGGGAAAAATGCGCCGCGGTTTTCCGAAAAGATCATGCGCAATCAAGAACGTAAAGCGCGCGATGGTGATTCAACCTGATCTCATCGCGCTTTAGATACTTCGCTTTCCCCGCACGATGCCGTGAAATCACCTCGTTTCGCTTGCCTGATCGGTGCGGAATTGGCGAAGATCGCTTACACCACAACAATCTCGATGCCGAGGGGCTGCCCATGAAACGCTCGCGCCGTGTCGTGCTGACTTTGATGGGGAGCGCGGCGGTCGGCGCCGTGTCGATGGGATTTGTGCCGCTGCGCGGCTGCGGTCCCGGCGAGGAGGCGATACCAGGGGTGGGTGGCCAGCCCTATTGCCGCGCGGTTCACGGCGGCTTCGGCGGCACGCTGCATCACTTCCATGGCGATGGCCATGGACAGCCGGCCACGGCCATGCCGGTGGCTAGCGGCCTCTGATGCGGCGCATCGATTGCCCCGAGCGCGACGACTGGCGCACCACCGCCGAGGCCTGCGGGTTCGATTTCCATACTATCGACGACGAGCGCTATTGGGACGAACGCGGCTATTACGCGTTCACGCTGCAAGAGATCGAAGACGAGATCGAGGCGCCGACCGCCGAGATCGATGCAATGTGTCTCGAACTCGTCAGCTGCGCCATCGACGACGATGAATATCTGCAGCGGCTGAAGATACCGGAAGCGTTCTGGCCGCTGATCTCGGAAAGCTGGCACCGCGACGAAGCCAGCCTCTATGGCCGGCTCGACCTCAATTTCGACGGGCACGGCCCGGCAAAACTCTTGGAATACAACGCGGATACGCCGACCTCGATGTTCGAGGCCGCGGTATTTCAATGGAATTGGCTCGAGCAGGCGACCGAGCGGCGGATCATCCCCGCGCACGCCGATCAGTTCAACTCGATCCACGAACGCCTGATCGAGGGCTGGAAGAAACTGGGGAAAGGCCGCCACCTCCATCTGACCGGAATCACCGGCGATGCCGAGGATGCCGGAACGCTTTCCTATCTCGAGGACACCGCGGCGCAGGCGGAACTCGCGACCACGATGATCGATATCGAGGATATCGGCTGGCGCGAGCACGGCGGCGGCTTTGTCGATCTGGACAATCGCGACATCGAGCTCGTCTTCAAGCTCTATCCCTGGGAATGGATGTTCCGCGACGAGTTCGGCGCCAAGCTAAAGGAAACGCCGACGCGCTGGATCGAGCCACCGTGGAAGGCCGTCCTCTCCAACAAGGGCATCCTGCCCCTGTTGTGGGAGATGTTCCCGGGCCATCCTAATTTGCTGCCGGCCTATTTCGACGACGATCCAAGGGCCAGTGAGCTCGGCACGTCGTTCGTGCGGAAGCCGCTTTATTCGCGCGAAGGGGCCAATGTGACGCTGATCAGCGAAGGCGTGCCCTTCGCCGAGCACGAGGGGCCGTATGGCGCCGAAGGTTTCGTGCGCCAGGCGTTCGCGACGCTGCGACATTTTTCCGGGCAATATCCGGTGCTTGGAAGCTGGCTGGTCGACCACACGCCGTGCGGGCTATCGATCCGCGAAGATCGAAACCCGATCACCGGCAATACCTCGCGCTTCCTGCCGCACGCGATCCTCTAAGGCAATCTCCATTTCGACGACTTCATCCTTCGAGACGCATCGCGGAGCCTGTCATCGCGCATTCGCGCGACCCGTTGGCGATGCTCCTCAGGATAAGGTCTTAAGACCCTCATGGTGAGGAGCGCGTCACGCAGGCAAGTGTACGTAGCCCGCGTAAACTTGGCTTTCGATGCGCGTCTCGAACCATGAAGCCACGGGAGAAGCGGCAATGGTTCAAGCGAGGCGGAAAACGCTTAGGACGATCGCGCCTTAGCGCGCGGCGACCACTTTCAAGCCCTGCGGCATTGCGCCGGCGTTCGCGCGCACGGCGCGAACAGGGTTCGGCTGGTAGAGCCCGCGCCGGTCCGGATAGGGCCTGAAGGCGTCGGTGATCCCGACCACGGATTCGGCCGCACCCAGCATCAGCATGCCGTCGGGTTCGACAACCCTGGAAAGGCGCTCGAAGATCGCGGCCTTGGTCCCCTGGTCGAAATAGATCAATACGTTGCGGCAGAAGATCACGTCGAACTTGCCGAGCTGCGAGAAGTCCTGCAGCAGGTTGAGCTGGCGGTGCTGGACCATGCCGCGGATATCGGCATTGAGCTGCCAGAGCTCGCCAACTTGCGCGAAATACTTCACCAGCATCTGGATCGGCAGGCCGCGCTGGACCTCGAACTGGCTGTAGATTCCGGCCTTGGATTTCTCGAGCACTTCCTGCGACAGGTCGGTTGCGACGATCTCGATCCGCCAGCCCGATAGCGCCTGGGCCGCTTCCTTCAGGCACATCGCGATCGAATACGGCTCCTGCCCGGTGGAAGAGGCGGCCGACCAGATGCGCAGAGAGCGGCGGCTCACGCGCGACTGCGTCAGCGCCGGCAGGACGGTCTCGCGCAGATGGTCGAACGGGATCTTGTCACGGAAGAAGAAGGTCTCGTTGGTGGTCATGGCTTCGACCACCTCCGTTGTCAGCACCTCGGCGCCCGATCTCATCTTCTGCACGAGCTCGGGAATCCCGGCGAGCCCAACCCTGCGCGCCAGCGGCACCAGCCGGCTCTCGACCAGATATTGCTTGTCGGCGGAGAGATCGAGGCCGGAACGCTCCTTCAGGAGCTTACGCAAGAACTCATAGTCCGAGGGCGTCACGATCGATCTCCCGAAAATAATCGGACCAGTTTCGGTGCGATCTGGTTGAGCGGCAGGATGGCGGCGCAGATGCCCGCATTGGCGGCCGCGCCCGGCATCCCCCACACCACGCTGGTGGCTTCGTCCTGGGCGATCACGCTGCCACCGGCCGCGATGATGTCCTTGCCGCCGCGCATGCCGTCCGAACCCATCCCCGTCAGCACGAGGGCGAGGGTAGCGCCCTGCCATACGTCGGTCGCCGAGGTGAACAGGGGATCGACGGCGGGCTTGCAGAAATTGACAGGCGGACCATCGTCGAGCGCGATCGCGACGTCCGCACCGTGCCGCACCACGCGCATGTGGCGTCCGCCTGGCGCGAGATAGATCCGGCCGGGCTTGACGATCTCGCCGTCGACCGCCTCGTGCGCGGGCCTGCGGCTCGAGCGCGCCAGATGCTCGGCCAGGATTGTCGTGAAGGTCGGCGGCATGTGCTGGGTGATCAGCACGGGGAAACGGTCGATCACCGGACCGAGATCGGTGACGAGCGACATCAGTGCCTGCGGGCCGCCGGTCGACGAACCGATCACGAGCGCGCGCGGGGCCTGCGTGCTGAACGCGCGGTGCGGCAGCGCGGGGTGCGCCGCCGCAGGCCGCAGAGCGGGCTCGCGCAGCCTGTCGAGCGCAGGCGTCGCGGAACGAGCCAGCGGCGACGGCGTCGCCGGCGCGGAGCGGCGCAGCTTGGCGCCGAGCGAGCGGATCTTCTGAACGAGGTCGTGGTGAAAGATTTCGGCAGCCTGAGGCTCGCGGGTGGTTTCTGGCTTCGGAATATAGTCGGAAGCCCCGAGCGAGAGCGCCTTGAAGCTGATCTCCGCGTTGCGGCGGGTCAGGGTCGAGGCCATGATGATGATGAGATCGCGCTTTTTCGCGAGCAGCTGGGGCAGCGCGGAGATGCCGTCGAGCTCGGGCATTTCGATGTCGAGCACGGCGACGTCGGGTTTGACGCGATCGAGCTGGTTGACGGCCTCAAGCCCAGTGCGCAACGAGGCGGCAACCACCATGTCCGGTTCGGCTGCGACCCAGCGCGAGATCAATCCTCGGATAACGACGGAATCATCGACCACCATGACCCGTAGCGGCTCTTGCCGTGTCGAAGTCGAGGTGGGGGAACTTGCTAACGCAACACTCATGATTCACCAATGCCGGCACGCGAAAAGCCAACGGCCGAGGCCGTGAAGCCCCGGATAGAAATGCCTAGATCAAATCGTATCGACTTCGATCAAATCAGACCGACTTCCTGGAACTTGGCGGTAACAATGTCCTTGTCGAACGGCTTCATGATGTATTCGTTGGCGCCGGCATGCAGTGCGCGTGCGATGTGCGCGACGTCGTTTTCGGTGGTGCAGAACACCACCTTGGGCGCATCGCCACCGGGCATGCGGCGCAGATTGCCGAGGAATTCGTAGCCGTCCATGACCGGCATGTTCCAGTCGAGCAGGATCGCGTCCGGCAGTCCGCGCTTGCACACTTCCAGCGCCTTTTCGCCGTCCTCAGCTTCGATGATCTGGAAATCGAGGCCTTCCAGGATGCGCCGCGCGACCTTTCGAATCACGCTCGAGTCGTCGACCACCAGACATGTTCTCATTTCAGCCTCTTCATTCCAGATCCCCTAAGGGACATCACTTTGCAACAGTTTCTTGCCGCCACCGCGGCGTCACGCCGCCAGCTTGTCGGTTGCGATTTCGAGCACGCGATCGACGTCGAGGACGACCATGAGCTGTCCGTCGAGGCGATGGACGCCGCCGGCGAGCTTGGCCATGCGGGGGTCGAGATTGACGGGGTTTTCCTCGCGGCCGTGGTCGGACAGCCGCAGCACTTCGCCGATCTGGTCGATCAGGAGGCCGTAGGATTCCCCGCGCAGGTCGACGCCGACCGCCATCGGCGGCTTGCCGTCACTGGCCTTGGGCAGGCCGAGACGGGCGCGCATGTCCACCACCGTGACGATGCGGCCGCGCAGGTTGAGCACGCCCGCGATCTCTTGGGAGGAGAGCGGCACCCGTGTCAGCCGCTCCGGCATGAACACGTCCTGGACCCGGGAGATCGGCAGGCCGAACAGCTGCCCGCCGATCGCGGCGGTGACGTATTCGGCCATCAGGCCTTCGCTTACGTGAGTTCTTGCTGGTCATTTCGCTCATCCTTTACGCCGCTTTGGCCATCTCGGCGGTCTGCTCTTTCAGCGCCGCGATCAGGCCGGGACGGTCGAACTTGGCGACATAGTCGTGGAAGCCGGCCAGGCGGCCGCGCTCGATTGCGGCCGGCGAGACCAGCGAGGACAATCCGATGATCGGCATCTGGCTCAAGTGCGTATCCGAGCGGATGGTTTCGGCGAACTCGAACCCGTTCATGTCGGGCATTTCGATATCGGTCAAAACCACGTCGAAGGATTGTCCCGAGCGCAGCGCGACGAGACCTTCCTGCGCGCTGGGCGCGACCCGCACCCGGTAGCCGGCGGCTTTCAAGACCGGCGCCAGCATGTTGCGGAAGAAGGCACTATCGTCGACCAGAAGCACCGACTGGGCCGAAGCCGAGGGCGCCATCTCCTTGCGGGTGAACCAGTCGGCGAACGCCATCGGCAGGAAGTGGCCGACGTCGATCACTTCGGTGGCCTGGCCCTTGATCACGGCGGAACCCAAAATGCCGTCCCTGGAGCCGGCGACCTCGATGTTGAGCCGTTCCTCGACGATGTCGATGATCTCGTCGACCACGAGCCCCATCGCGCGCCTGTCGTCGGCGAACACCAGGATCGGCTGGGCGCCCTGGGTGCGGACCGTGACGCCCTCCATCTGCACCAGCGGCATCAGCTGCTCGCGGTACTGCACCATGTAGCGGCCGTTACTGAGCTCGATCTTGTCGGCGGCGATCTCTTCCAGCCGGGTGACGAGGCCGAGCGGCACCGCCTTGGGCTGATTGGTGCCGGCGCGGAACACCAGCAGCGAGGTGGTCTGTTCGGAGGACGCTGCATGATGGCCGGCATGCTCGTCGGCGATCTCGTGGGAGGCCGCGCCGGAAGCGCCGAGCGCCTTGGCGAAGCCGTTGGGGTCGATGATCATGATCACCGCGCCGTCGCCGAGAATCGTGTTGCCGGAGAACATGTCGATGTGGCGCAGTTTTGTCGACATCGGCTTGACCACGATCTCTTCGGTGTGGAACACGCCATCGACCACGATGCCAAAAGTCTGGCTGCCGACTTGCGTCACCACGATAAAACCGTTCTCGGGATCGGAAGAGGAGCCGTCGTCGATCTTCAACAGCTTCTTCAGATGCATCAGCGGCAACAGCTTGTTGCGCAGCCGCAAGACCGCGGTGTCCTTGATGCGCTCGATGCGGTGCTCGGAATTGGCGCGCGCCCGCACCAGCTCGACCACCGACAATTGTGGAATGGCGAAGCGGTCGCCGCCGGCTTCCACGATCAGGGCCGAGACGATGGCTAACGTCAGCGGGATCTTGATGGTGACCGAGCAGCCCTCGCCCGCCACCGACTTGATGTCGATGGTGCCGCCGATCTGGTCGATGTTGGTGCGCACCACGTCCATGCCGACGCCGCGGCCGGAGACCGAGGTGACGGTGGCGGCGGTCGAGAAACCGGGAGCGAAGATGAACTTGTGGATCTGGGCTTCTGTCATCTTCTCCAGCTCGGCCTCGCTGACGAGGCCGTTGGAAAGCACCTTGGCCTTGATCCGCTCGGTGTTGAGGCCGCGGCCGTTGTCGGCGATGCAGATGATGATGTGGCCGCCCTCGTGATAGGCGGACAGCCGGATGGTGCCCTGCTCCGGCTTGCCGGAAGTTGAGCGCTCTGAGGGCGTCTCCAGGCCGTGGTCGGCGGAGTTGCGCACCATATGGGTGAGCGGGTCCTTGATCAGGTCGAGCACCTGGCGGTCGAGCTCGGTGTCGGCGCCGTGCATCTCGAGTTCGATCTGCTTGCCGAGTTCGCCAGAGAGGTCGCGCACGATGCGCGGCAGCTTCTGCCAGGCATTGCCGATCGGCTGCATGCGCGTCTTCATGACGCCTTCCTGCAGTTCGGCGGTGACGTTGGAGAGCCGCTGCAGCGGCACCTTGAACTCGGTGTCCTCGTTGCGGCGGGAGATTTCCAGGAGCTGGTTGCGGGTCAACACCAGCTCCGAGACCATGGTCATCAGGTGTTCGAGCGTATCGACGTTGACCCGGATCGACTGGTTGGCCACCTTGTCGGCTTCCTGAACCTCGGAATCGGCGACCGCCTTGCCAGCAGAAGACTTGTCGACAGAAGGCTTGACCACGGGCTTTGCCTCTTTGGTTTTGGCGGGGACGGGCTTCTCGGGAGCTGGGGCCGAAGCAGCAACAGACGCCGATGCTGGGGCGGCAGGGGCGGCCTCGGTCGCCGTCTCACGGAATGCCCGCTCCAACTCGTCCAGCGATACTTCACCGGGACGCAACGGCCGCTCCAATGTCTGCGGCACCAACGTACCCTGTGCACTTTGCTCGGTCGCGGTCCCGCGGAAGGCGCGCTCCAATTCGTCCAGCGATACCTCGCCCGGACGCAGCGGCCGCTCCAAAGTCTGCTCGATCAGCTTGCCCTGCCTCGCCGCGGGCGCCTCAGCCGGTACCGGCGGCGGCGCCGCTTCGGCCGGCGCTACTTCGCCGGCAGCCATGGCCGCCATGCCGCGCTCTACCATCGCTTCGAGCTCGCCGATCAGGTCCTGGTCGTTGCCTTCCGGCTCGGCTTCGGTCGCCTCGAGCTGGCCCAAGATCTCCTTGATGCGATCGATCGTGGTCAGGATCAGCGTGACCGCCTGGCCTGTCACCGGCATGCCGTCGCGGAACTTGCCCATCAGCGTTTCGGCGGCATGCGCCAAGGCTTCCAACCGTGGCAGACCGAGAAAGCCGCAGGTCCCCTTGATGGTGTGAACCAGACGGAAGATGTTATCCAGAATCTTGGCGTTGTTCGGCTCCTGCTCGAACCGCACCAGCTGATTGTCGACGGTATCCAGGCTCTCGCTGGTCTCCGTCAGAAACTCCCGCAACAGATCATCCATGAAACTGGCCTTCGCGCGCCGCGGCGCGCGAGATCGACGCGCCCTTACAAGCGCGGCCAGCTTCTATGCAAAGGGTTTAATATTGGTTGAGTAACCGGAAATGGTTGGGCTCAACAAACAGATAAAACCGTGGCGCGGATTCGGCCATCGTCTTTCAATCCTTCGTTAACCATGTTTCTTCGCTGATCGTTTACGAAGCGGTGACCACTACGGCTTCGCCCTCGGGCGCAAGCGTCACCTTGAGCCCGCAGGCCTGGGCAAGAAGCCTTGTATAATAAGGCTGCACGGCATGCGCATCGACGGAGGCGGCGTGATCGGGATTCAACAGGTCGGCGATGTTCTGCGGCAAGCGGGCGTTTAGCCCGATCGCGGCGACGCGGAACCCCATCGAATCGCCTTCGCCGATCGCGTCGACCGTGAGCACGCCGCCGCGCGGGATGGTCTGCTGCGCGATCACCATCATGTTGAGCAAGAGCTTGACCCGGTTTTTCGGCAACAGCAGGCGCGGCAAATTCCAAGTGATCGAGGTCTTGCCGTCCTCGATGTGCCCCCGCGACATGGCTTGGGCGTCGCCGAGGTCGATCTGCGCGCCGGACGATCCCGCCGCGCCGAAGGCGAGACGGCAGAACTGCAACCGCGCCGACGCCGTCTTGGCGCTCTTGCGGATCAGGTCGAGGGCGAATTCGCGGTCCTCGGGCTTGGGATTGTCGTCGAGGACCTCAAGCCCATTGACGATGGCGCCGACCGGACTGATGAGATCGTGGCAAACGCGCGAACACAACTGCGCCGCGAGTTCGAGGGTATCGGGAGCGGGACCTGGTGACGGCGTGCCGGACATAAGATGTTCCCAAATAGGCAGCTGTTCCCAAAAGGCAGCTGTTCGCAAAAAGCCTTGGACAGCGTGCATGAATGCGCGGAACCGGGCGGCGAATCACGCCCGCTTTCAAGCTTGATACACTGCGACAGCGCGAACTGCCAACACAAGGCCGCCGATGTGGAAAGACCATTGGAACACGAGACTTCGCCGCGGGACCTTGTTATGAGAACAAGCAATGAATGAGACCCGTTCGCGCGCGATCGATGGCGAGGCCGCGGCCGCGCTGATAGGGCCCTTGACCAATCTGGTGGTGCGGGCCGGAGCGGCCATTCTCGCCGTCAACCGCCGCGCCATGACGATCGAGGGCAAACTCGACGGATCGCCGGTGACGGAAGCCGATCTTGCCGCCGACCGCATCATCGCAGACGGGCTGGCGCAACTGATCCCGGACATCCCGGCCGTATCGGAAGAGCGTGCGCAAGGGCTCAAGCCGCCGTTTCGCGGCAGCTTTTTCCTGATCGATCCGCTCGACGGCACCAAGGAGTTCGTGGCCGGCCGCGACGAGTTCACGGTCAACCTCGCGCTGGTGACCGATGGAACGCCGCTGTTCGGCATCGTCGGGGCGCCGGCGCTTGGATTAGTGTGGCGGGGGCTGGTCGGCCGTGGCGCCGAGCGGCTGAGGCTATACGGAGCAGGTCGAGGGGGGCCCGAGCCGATCCATACCCGGCCCCTCCCTGCGCGCGGCGAGCCCTGGATCGCCGCCGTCAGCCGCTCGCATGGCGATGCCAGGTCCGAAGCCTTGATTGGCAGCCGGCCCGGCGCGCAGAGATTGACGCTGGGTTCGGCGGTCAAGTTCGGCCGCCTGGCCGAAGGAGCGGCCGACATCTACCCTCGGCTGGCGCCGACATCCGAATGGGACATCGCCGCCGGCCATGCCGTGGTGACGGCCGCCGGCGGCAAGGTCACCGATGCCGACGGCGCGCCGTTGCGCTTCGGCGAGGGTCAAAACGGTTTTATCGTGCCGGGCTTTATCGCCTGGGGCGACGCTTCCGGCGGCCAAATCTACTAAAGATAGGTCTACTGAGACAGGTCTACTGGGATAGGTCTACTTAGCCAGGCCTATTGAGCGAGGTTTTCCTCGATCGCCGGCCAGCGCGCGTTCGCCTCCCCCACGATGCGGGCCGAATCGGCGGCAAAGGCGTCGCGGTGGGCTTCGAGATTGAACAAATAGAGTCGTTCGCCCGCGATCGCCCAGAACCGGGGGTTGCCGGCAACGGTGATGCCGCGCGCCACATCGATCGGATCGTAGCCACCGAACTGGGGGCCATAGACCTCGGGATGGGCGAGGAAGGAGGCGCGATTGCCGTCGTTGTGGAACCGCCAGACCACTCCGCCCTGCCAGGCTTCGAAATCGGGCAGGCCGAGCACTGGCTCGCGATCGACGAAATAGGCGACGGGGTCGAACCCCTCGATGGCCAGCCCGCTGAAGCGGTTGGCAACGATCCGCTCGGTGGTGGTGGCATCGGCGGCAAAGTCGGGGCAAGCCGCACAAAAGCCCGCCAATAGGGCTATCATGGTAATTCCGGGGCGCGAAGCGCGCCACCGGTATCTTTCTTGCCGTTGTGCCGTCATTGCCTGTATCGAAACCGCCGATTTTCTTGGGCCGATGGAAAGAGGTCGCCTGACTGACCCCTTGGCGAGTGGCGGCAAGCGGGCTGAAACTACCTTGTTAATGATGAACAAAGGGAACGCCGTCCCAACCGGGGCGGCGTTTTTTTCACGGCGACTAGCGCCGCTTGTACATTTTGTGTTCGATAAACAAACGGCAGAACCAAGCCTTAAACTCGATCCGCCACCACCAAGCCACCTCGGCAGGTGCCGGGACGGTTTTCGGGGTGGGTGTTTCCAAATCGGTCGTTGACTGTCTCGGCGTCGGAGGGCACTCTTTCATTTGCGGCTTCATTCCTTCTATCACCAATGGGTGGGATGCTTTCGCTTAGGCCCTCCCGGTGCAAACGGGAGGGCTTTCCTGTTTCAGCGCTTAAGTTCGAATCGGCGCAAGCGCATTGACAGGATTGAACACTCGGCGGACTCCCTCGCGCAATGCACAAGAAGGGCATCCATCGAGTAACAGACAGGCCGTTTGCCCCATTTGCCTATATTTTAAGCTAAAAGACCGTCTGCGCTCCGAGTTTTTAACCAATGTGGCGAGGCGGTAACATCAGTAATATTGCGGTTTGGCACCGAAGCCGACGCGGCGGCGCTTCAATAGGGGGCATGTCCGATCCAATTCCCGGCAATGATTCGAACGCGGCCTAACGACATGGTCCCGTCGCAAGGACTGGCTGCAAGGCTGGACCGTGACGTACAACGGCATACCGGTTTGGCATTGCGCCACCCGCGAGAAGGCCGAGCGCTACGCGACCGATGCCGAGCACCGCGCCCAGCCCTGATCGCGACGAAGTATCACGACCGCTAGGCTAAACGAAAAAGGGTTCTGGCACGCCAGAACCCTTTTGCAAGCGCTGCTTTCCCACGTCTCATTCGAGCGCGTGTGCCATTAGAAGGCCTCGGGCACCGTGGTTATCCCGCACGCGGGCGGGTGTTTCGAGGCGAAACAAAAAGTGGGTCAATGAAACCCCTCCTTGTGCGCGATATATGGTGGCGCCGGCAGATCGAATTCAAGCCCAAAGCCGCAAATGTTGCGTTGACGCCGCGCCGAGATCACGGCCTCGACCTCGAAGTCGGGCGGCAAACTCGCCGGGGCGTCCCGAGGCAAAACTCACCGGTTACCGGTGGCTTTATTTGATTCCGCTGTCGACGACGCGCGACACCCGCCGATCGATCAAGATGCACAAGTGCGTCTTGAAGCGGCAAATCAATAGAGTGGCCAAGTTGGCCACTCTCTAACGAAGGCGCTCAATGTGAGCAGCTTAGCCGAGCTTGCCGAGATCGATGAGAATCTAATCCGGGCAGAGCTGACGCCGGTTGAGACCGCGATGCATTTCACGCGGCGGAAGGAGCTGTACGAGAAGTTACACCCGAAAACCAAGCATGGCGGTGCGCCACCGAAGAAAGGTAGGGGCGGCGGTGCCGGAAAACAAAGGTCTCAAGATGAGAGCTTTGTTTCTGAGACCGCGAAGAAGAGCGGCAAGGGTCGCAGCACCGTGCAGCGCGACTCGACACGCGGCAACAAGGTGAAGGTGCTTGCTGACGTCCTCGGCACCTCCCTCGACCAGGGCAAGGAGCTTGATGCAAAGTTGGCCAGCTTGTGGACGCGCAAGCGCCAAGTTGGCGGATGCGTTCGCGACGCAGCGCGTTTGGAAGGGGGCAAAGTTTGCCCCTTTCCAAATCGGAAGTTGGATTCCTATTCCGGAATATTTCCGAAGCCAACTTCGAATTTGGGCCGAAGAAGAGTCGCCAACTTGGCGACTCTAAAAGAGCCGAAGCCGCAAATCGGGCGTCAACGTACAATTTGCGCGTGGCCGGCCCGCCTGTAGGTTTTGGTAGGTTTGGAAATGCTGCGCTCGATCGCGCGAGATGTCATGATCGACTTTGGTGAAGAGCGCCCCGATCTCGCGGATCGGAGCGCCCGATCTTTCACCATGAGGAGCACTGCCAGGAAGCAGCACATGACGGATACCCCGAGCGCGCCGGGCGCGCAAGCACCTTCCCGCCGCCGACGCTTTCATGTCGAGCCGGCGCCGATCGATCCAGCGACTCGCAGACGGCGCATCAAGGTCGCGAGAGCGTTCAACCTAATCTGCAGATCAAAATGCTCGGTTAGCGTCGCGTTGCGCGCGACCGGCCTCGATCACGATCACAACGCAAGAGAAGACGTCGCCGATCTTCTCGACCGCAGAAACATCCCGCGCATCAAGCGAGGCGTGCGCCGGGTCCGGGTGCCGTCGACGCCGTCCAGAAATTTCGAAACCTTCATCCCGCGCCAGGAAGAGACACGCGTGTCTCGTTTGCCGCCTTCACGGCGCGCGCTCGCCGAGCTGGTTGCCGAGTTGCGCGCGTTGATCGCTGATCCGCTTGGCGATGATGGCGGCGAAATCGGCCAACTTGGCCGATTTAAAAATGCCTCCGGGCCGGAGCAATTATCGAAGCCGAAGCCGATCGCGACCTGCACCTGCGGCGCCACCTTCGAAGGCCGCGCGAAGTTTTGCAGCGTCCGATGTCGAGTCAGAGATTGGAGAGCGCGGCAATGATGACAGAGATGCGATTGATTCTGGCGCCGCTCTTTACAAGGGCGATGGCATACCTACTTCACGACGAAGCCCGCGACCTCGGAAGGGTCGCGGGCTTCGAAAAAGTTTTCTGACCACGCCGGCAAGCAGGTCAACCGATGAACATGTGCAACAGGAGGACAACCCTTGCACGCCCTAGTTAATAGGCAGAGCCGCGCCGCTCTGCAAGAGCTACGTGCACCGTTAGCCGAACAATTCTCGCCGTCGAAGACGCGACGCGAAAAATATCCAGACGATACGCCGGCTCAACGTGAGCAACGCCGCCGGATCAGATGGCGTTACCGGCAACGGAAGAAGAAGCACAGCGCAAAAACCTATTGCCGTATTAGCCAGCTAGAGAAATTCTTCGCCGATCAATACGGCGCCGTGCTGCCCGACGACGACGCCGGGCTTGACGACATCTTCGTCATGGCAAACCACCTTGCGCACCTTGACGCGCCGAAGGCTCGGATCAGGGCATGGGTGCAGCAATGGGCGCCATGGTACGGTGAGCGCCGAACCGCCAAGCTGATCAAGACGGTGATATGCAAGCCGCTCAAATGGACGGCCGACAGGCTCGCGGAACGCATTGGCCTCAACGACGCGACGCGAACACGTCTCGGGATCACCACGATCGGCGCCACCGATTGCAAGAAGGCCAAGCGCGAGACGCGCCGCAAGCAGAGAGACGCGGCGCGCCATAAGGCGCTGCGGGCGCGAGCGGGTGCCAAGCCTCAAGCTCTATCGGAAGCACGGATGAAGCCATGGCTTGCGCTCGGCATCAGCGAGAGCACCTATCGCCGGAGGAAGCGCCGTGACAGCGGTGACAGCGTTTCGTCCGCAGCATGTGCGAAGCACATAGAGTCAGGGACGAACTACTGTCACCACGATGAGACGCGGCAACACTGTCGCGTGGCGCCAAGGGCGCGGCACAGCGGTGCTAGTGGTGGGGACGTCTCCACCGAGACGGTCTTTGCTATAGATACAGGTGTCACCGCGAGTCTTTATGGTGCTGCGCGCGCGAGGTGAGAAAAATAGCAAACCAATTTCCGCCTGAAGGCTCTTCAAAATGGGGTTGCGCCCGAAAATGTAACGGCATGTAACAGCGTGGCCGAACAGGGTTGCGCAATTGGTGTTGGCCGGCGGCGCGGCCGTGTCTCTTACTTCGGACCAAATTCTCGTTTTTTGTAAATGGTGGTGCAGCCGGCCGGGCCGTCTGTGCACGAGGGAGAAAAGGCAATGACGGAAACCGATATCCTTGATCCACCGACAGGCGAGCAGACGCCGCCGGCCGCCGGTTCAAACAGCCTGCCGGAACTTGCGGCGCGGATCAGGGCCGAGCACGAGGCGACGGGAGATGCGCTCAAGAGCAGCGTTGAACACGGCATCGCTGCCGGAGAGTTGCTAATCGAGGCTAAGGCTAAGGTGCAGCATGGCCAATGGCTGCCGTGGCTCCGGGACAATTGTGAGATGTCGGAGCGGACGGCGCAACTCTACATGAGGCTGGCGAAGAACCGGGAACCGATCGAGGATCAAATCCGCAATGGCGTTGCGGATTTGAGTATGAACGAGGCAGCCGCGCTTCTGATGCTGAGTTCCGACGTCCGTAAGCTGCTCGAAATGGTCAAAACCATGGCGGGACTCCAGGGCGATGAGTTGATCGAGTATTGCGTCGCCAACGATATCGGAGTGATGACCGGCAACATCTTCAACGCGCCGGAACCGACCGATCCGGAATGGGTCGAATGGCAAATTTTCGTTTTGTGGCTGCGCCGATTTCAAAACTTCACCGTCGAAAGCGCCTTCATGCACGCCGAGTGGGTACAATCTCGCGGCACGTTGCTAGCGGACTGGATGAAGCCAAACCCAATACGCGATGCATGGATGCCGATCCCGCAAAAGACTTTCGACGATTGGAACGCGTTCCTCGAAGCCAATCGCGGCCGATCATTGGAGGACGTGAAAGCCGAGCTTGACGCATTGCGGCTAGAAGAGTCGCAGCGACCGAAACCGGCGGCGAACAGCAAAAAGCGGAAGAGTCGACAAAGGTGAGGCCCGAAAAAAACGAAAAGTGAGCGAGCCCGCCAGGGCGCCCTTGAGAGGCGTTCCGGTCCAGCCTTGCCGAGCTAACCTCGCCTCAAGCCGGCGCATGCCGAGCCTTCTCGCGGGCGCTCGGCGGGTCCCTGGATGGCGATCGAGATCGCCATGATCGGTGAGGTCTTGAGCTGGAAATTGCGTTGACCAGCTCAACGAAATTACTTCCCGGGGCGGGAAGTAATTATTTTCCCGGCCCGGCTCTCGATCTCGACGTCGGGCAATTTTGTCTCCGCTCCGGACAAATTGGAACCGGCACCTGTATGTTTTCATGCACCCTGCCCGAAGCAAAAATAATTTTTCGCCAACCCGATCAATGGGAAACCGCCCCGCATTCAACCGGCTCGGGTAGTCGCGAAGACGTGCACCGTTGAAAATTGGTTTTGGTCGGCTTCAATAAACGTTTCCATATTGGTCAAGTTGGCACATCAGGAAACATTTATGGGCAAGGGTCCCGGTCGAGTTGAGCGCGCCATCGAAGCAGCTTTCATCGCCGAACCCGACAACGCGTTCACGGTCGACGATCTATGCGACCGTGTCTATCGCGGCGTCAATCGCATTGAGAAGAAGCATCGCGTCTCGGTGATCCGCGCTGCGAAGTCGCTCTGTGACCGGCGGCCAGCACTGAATCTGAATTGGCTCTGCTCCGATCGTCTCGGCGGGGCGCTTGTCTTCTACACGGCCGACAACCTCATGTCCTACGCCATGGCGCGCCTCAAAAGCTTGGGAGCATACCGAAGCAACGATAAACGTTGGGAACGGTCCGTGACCGAGCACGACTTGCGCGCACAGCTAAGCGACGACGGCGACCACTACGAATACATTGTCCCCGGCGGCATATGGTGGAACTACGTCGAGCTATGGAAGGCCGAACGCGACGGCGACACAGAGAAGGCCGATGTCCTGCGCGCCGAGATCAACCGCCATCTTGCCCGTCTTGGCTTTAGCCCCGCCTATCGTGACCTCGGCCAGGATGACGACGCGGCGTAATTAGTCCTTGACCAAACCCGCAGCTAACTGCGGATGCACAGCGGCGACATGCGTCTTGCCCGCTGCGACCGTTGTGCCGGGCGCCAATACCTGCGCGCCGTTAACGTCCTTGCTGCTCGATAGTGTCGCGCCGCCTGCAGCAAGATGCATCACCTCGCCCAATTCGCTCAAGGCATAGCTTAAGGCCGCTTGATTGTTCGTGAGTGTCGTGGCGCTCATGGGTGATCTCCTTGGTGTTGGCTCGCATCGTTATCACAACGACGGCGCGCGTGCAGCTAACAACTACATGGGCACGCGTCACGCTTGACAACGAAGTGGCTGCGACCACTTGATCGATGACGACACCAGGGAGGCGTGAATGACAGACGAAGAGATCGAGCAGCGCGCAAACATGTTGGCCAACGCAAGTGAGTACGCAACCATTGCGCCGTCGCCTGCGGAGATCGACGCGCGGGAGACTGCGGCACTCGCTGATCTGACGCAAGACGACGTCGACAAAGTGAGGGCACGAGCCCATGAGATCAGGCAAGCGCGGTTGATGGCGAGGGTGTGATCGGCTGATGCCCTGGGACGGTGACCATGATCGGCTGCCCGAAGACGGTTACCATGGATTCCGCAGGGTCCTTCCCGAGGGGGAGGTGGGGAACGGGTGGCGCGCGCCTAGCCGCTGCCAGCAGCTCGCAACGTTTAGGAGATGGTTTTTAACGTCATGCCCTACGTAACACAAACTGCGCTTGCGGCCTACATCGACACAACGCGGGAGACGATTTCCGATCACGTTGCGCGTGGGACGATCAAGAAACGCGCGGACGGAAAGTATGATTTGCAGGAATGCATCCGGGCGATCTTCAAGTGGCAGAGCGCTAAGCTATCGGGCCGGATCGGCAATGAGGAGCTGGCGGCGCAGCATGTCAATCTGGCGCGGGAGCGGGCGGAGTCGGTTGCGCTCAAGAATGCGGTGACGCGCGGCGAGTTCGTCCGGTTGGAGACGTTCGCGAAGGTGCACGAGGCGCACCTGATGGTCTTTCGTGAGCGATGTCTCAGCATACCGGGCTCATGTGCCGATAGTCTCACACCCTTCACGCCGGCAGATCGCGCGGCGATCGAGTTGGTCTTGCGCGACAAGGTCTATGAGGCGCTTGACGAGCTATCCGACCCGGAGTTGCAGGGGAAAGCCATGGATAGCGCACTGGAGCGCGTCAAGGCGCGCAAGCCTGTGCAGGACGACAAGGAAAGGGAGCCCGCATGAACGAGGTTGCCGAAGTTTGCCGCGAGCTTCGCCAGCTCGCCGATCGCATGCCGGCAGGACCGGAGCGGGAGCGGACGCAAGCCGATCTATCGCGCCTGCACGCGCGGCTTTCCGCATTGCCGGCGCGGGTCGCCGAGCGGGCGGCGATGAAGAGCAGCGTCGAGGTGCAAAAGGTGCTCAATGAAGAATTTGCGGACGCGATTTCCGGCATCATGACGTGGCTTCAATGATCGTCGCCACCGCCGATCAGGTTGCCTCGATCCTCGCCGCCGACATGGTGGTGCTGCGCGAGCTGCGCGCGTTTATCGAAGCGGCAACCCTCGGCGACGACGATATAAGCGCGATCCTTGGCGCGCTGCCGGCGCGCATCGCGCAAGGTTCGCCGTTCGCGGATGAAGCGGCCCTGACCGAAACGGTCAAGCGCGAAACGCTGCTTGTGCTCCACGCATTGGCGCTGCGCCGGATGCCGGCGATGGGTCGGGCGTGATCGCCATGATGGCAGAAGAACCCGACGACCTTCTTTCGCCCGAACAGATCGCGGCCGAGATCGAGGGCGCCGGCATCGCGCTGACGAAGCAAGACCTGCAGGCGATGATCGCCAAGGCCCGGGCCGATGCCGAGCAGACCAAGGCCCGCGAGGTCGAGCTATTTCCATTGAAGCCGATGCTTCCGTTGCATGTCTCTTACGAGGTCGGCCGAAGGGCCGCCGCAAGCGGCGAACTGCGCGCAACGAAGATCGGCGGCGACTGGTTCGTCACCAAGGCCGACGTCGCCGACTGGCTCGCGACGTCCGGCAAATGGTTTGCGAGCGAAAGCGCGGTGCAGACATGGCACGCGGGTATCGCGCAGCTCGCGCGATGGTGGATTCCGTAGGAACGGAGCGCAAGACACAGGGGCACAC
Source organism: uncultured Alphaproteobacteria bacterium (assembly GCA_963822795.1). Classification (GTDB taxonomy): domain Bacteria; phylum Pseudomonadota; class Alphaproteobacteria; order Rhizobiales; family Xanthobacteraceae; genus Bradyrhizobium. The sequence goes on along the minus strand of CAWGJM010000062.1, from coordinate 59,628 downwards.
CGTGGTGCATGGTAGCGTGGCCCCGACAATGGGAGACAACGATGGCGCTTTTCGCGAAAGCTGATCCTGATGTGAAGGCGCAGCATGACGCCGAGACCAAGCTCAAGGCCAAGGCCGAGCAGCGCGTCGACAATGCGGCGCGTCTGCAAGGCGCCGAGGCCCGGCTCAACGAAGCTCGCGCGAACGTCGAAGCTCTTGCGCTTGCGGCCGACGACAAGGCGCTCGACGCTGCGCTGCAGGCCAAGCGCGCGGCCGAGGACAAGCTTTCGGCATTGCAGGCGGCATCCGCCAAGCTCGCGGCCGAGCATGCCGCGATCGAGCGCGAGATCGAGGCGATCGTCGACAGGCGCATGCGTGCCGAGACAAGCGCGGCTTGCAACGTAATAGCCGACCGGATCGCAAAGGCGCAGGCTGCCTTCACCGAGGCGGCCCAAGAGCTTGAAGCGGCGGCGCGTGAGGCGGCCTTGATCATCTTAGATGGGCACCCTGTCGCAAGCTTCGTGCTTAGCGCGCGCGAGCAACTGCCGCCCGCGATCGAGGTGATCGTCGTCGGCCTGCGCAACCATGCCCGGGCCGTGATCGATCGCCGCGCGCCGGCAAGCTTGCCGAGGCCCGAGCCCGAACCGGTGAAGCTGGCTTTGGTCCCGCCGTCGCCGATGATGACGATCTTTGCCCTGAAAAATTTGAAGTATCAAAGCAAGGCGGGTGTCGTCGTTTGCATCGGCGCGAACAAGATGCACTCCGTCCCGGAAGCGCTCGGCCGGCAAGCGCTTGCGGAGCATTTGGCGCTGCCGTTGTCTGATCGAAGACGCATCCGGGACCTCGAATTTGGCGCCGTCAGCTATCTGCCCGATGAGGCCGCATGCACGTGGCTCGGCGAGCCCGGCCGAGAGGCCCCGGCGCGGTCTGTGCGACCGGGCGGGCCGATCACGCATAGTTCGCTCGCGACGTTTGAGGTGATGGATAGAGGCCCCGCCTTCACCGTCACCATGCCGCGCGGGCCGGAGCCAACGCCGATGCCGCTTGCGGTTGGCGCGCGCAAGGCCGAGGAGAGCGAGTCATGATGAAATACGAACGGATGCAGCGGGAGCGGAAGGCGCTGCTCGCTCGCGGCGCCCGGTATTGGGGAGATGGCAGCGAAGACGCCGCCGTTGCGCAGCACGAGGGCGCGCACGCGCTTGTTGCTCGGCTGTTGGGCGCCACTCCAACCTCTGTGACGATCGAACCCTCCGCCGGCTTTGGCGGCAAAATGATCTTGGCGAGCGAGCCTGATCGCACGTTTGAACGCCTCATCATTTGCGTGGCCGGGGATGAAGGTGAACGTCTATTCGGCGGCGGCTCTGATACAGCCTGCGAGGATGATCTGCGCCAAGCTCGTGCACTTGCCTCGGATGATGAGATCAGGCGCGCACGTCGCGCCGCTCGATCGATATTGAAAGCGAATTTCACGGCGTTGGCCGCGCTCGCTGTTGCTTTGATCGACAGGCGGACGCTCGATCTCGCCGAGATCGATGAGATCATCGGAGGAGCGGGCGATCATGATCTCGGATCGCTCGCGTTCTATGAATGACGGCGCGCGCTGACAAATTCGAATCCGGTGACGCGAGCACACCGGCATGACGGCGTCGGGCCTTTCGCATTTTCCCCCGAAGCCAAAGGCGGCCGGCGCGGGTTTCGTTTCCTTTTCCCGCGCCGGCAGCTTCGTTCGATCAATATTCGCAACCATGAGAGAGGACCACGCGATGGCACGACAAACTTATCGCCCGCCTGCCAGAACGACGCCAACCGCGAGCAAGCCCGGCGCGTCGCCGGGGCAGAAAATTAAGCCGCCATTGGCCACAAAGCCGGCGGCGAGTTTCGATCGCGGCCCCGGCTTGTCGGCGCCGTCGCCGCAGAAGTTGGACAAAAAGACGGACAGCGGCAACTACTAAAGCGGCGCGTAGACGCGATGAAACCGGCATAGGAGCCCGATCATGAGCCAAGAAGACTCACTCACGTTAGGCGCTCGGATCAAAGACGAGTTTTCCGGGCCGGTCCGCGAGATGGGCAAGGCTTGGAAGGAGTTTTCCGACAAGCTCAAGCATGGCCACGAGGAAGGCGTGAAGCACGCAAAGCTGCACGGGAAAGAGGTCGAAGGGTTGGCCGAAAAGTTTAAGGGCATGCGCCGCGAGCTGATGGAAGGCATCGGGCCAGCGCTCGAAGAGCTTGGCATCGGCCTGATAGGAGTTGGTGGCCCGATCGCTGCGGCCGGTGCCGGGATCGCAGGGGTCGTCACTGTTCTAAAATCCGCAGCCGAGAGTTTCAACGTCTTCAAAGATGCTTCGATCCGCGCCGGCACGTCGGTTGATTTCTTGCAATCGATGTCGACGACGATCGCGAATTTAACCGGTGAGGACACGGGACAGGCGGTCCAAAATCTCGCCGACGTGAATGAGCAACTTGCGCGCCTCACGCGCGGGCGGCCGGACACCATCAACGCATGGAAATCGGCCTATGCGGGTTTGTATGAAACGCTTGGCCAAGATTTGAAAGGCAAGACCGTCCCGGAGGCGCTCGAAACGGTCATGAAGTGGAAGGAAGCGCACCCCGAGATCGCACTCGATAAGGTTCGCGATGTCTTTAAGTTGATCGGCTTCGATCAGCGTCTTGCGACGGTGACGCTCAAAGAGTTTCGCGAGGAAAATGAAAAAAACGTGCGCTCTCAGCGCGAGCACCCGTATGACACCGAGGCCGTCAAGGCGCTCGACACGGCGTTTAAGGACCTGAAGCGCACGATTGGCGAGATCAGCGCGGATATCGTTTCAGCGTTCGGCCCGGAGGCTGCGGTGCTGCTCAAGAGTTTGGGTGATCAAATCCATCAGGAGGTCGAAGACATAAAATGGATCGTGGACATGATCAATTATGCACGCCTTCGCAAATCGCCAAGCACCAACGAGGACTACGGCAAGGGTTATTCCGACTATGGGCCAACCGGCCGGAGCGGCATCGATGACAAAGCGTACAAAGATGTTCCGAGCTTTTCCGAGTTTATGAAAAAGTTGCTCACGGCACCCATCATTGGCGGCCACGCATCGCCGATAAGCTTCACCACGGGCGGCGGTGAGGCCGAAAGCCTGTTCACGCGCTCGGTCCACAGCGGCACGCTGGCGGCGCTTCAAGACTGGTATGCGGCGCTTTCAGGCAAGCACGGCGGCATCGTCCCGGCATCCTATACGCCGGAAGGCAGCGGCCCGTCGGGCGGGCTTCATAGCGGCGGCGGCTATAGCTTGCTCCACGGCGGCGGCGGCCATCGCGCGCTCGCAAAACATCTCGGGATCGACCAGGGGCCGATGCCGGGCGGCGCTGATAACACGGCCGGCGGCGGCGGCGATGCCAGCGGCGGCGGTCAAGTTGGCGGGTCCTGGGATCGCAGCCGCTTCGCCAAAGAGCTTGCCGACAACCCGGCGCTGCGAGATAGGCTGAAGAGCATCGCAGCCGCCGAAGATGATCCAAGCGGTGCATCCGGCACACTCGCAAATCAGGCGATCATGGAAACCATGATGAACCGCGCCACCGTGCGGGGGACGTCGCTTGCGGCCCAATTAAAACTCGTAAGTGAAGATGCGAAACGCGGCTACTACCCGACCATGCGCGGATACGGTGCTCGAAAGGGCGCCGTCATGGACGAAAACCTTGCCAAGGTGCTCGCCGGATCGAACGTGAGCGGCAACGCGACGGATAATTCGTCGAGCTGGCTCGCGGCAAAGGAGAAACGCACTGGTTCGTTTCGCTGGCTCAAAGATATCAACGGCGAGTCGTTCTTCGCGCCGGGCCTTCGCAATCCAGATCAGGCCGCCGAGTGGGACAGGCTGCAGTCAACACAGAAACGCGATCTGCTCTCGCGGTTGCCCATAGCCAACGGCGGCGGCATGAACCATACCGTCACGGGCGATGCTCACCTAAAGGTCGACTTGAACGGATTTCCGAAGGGCACGCGAACCGATCTGACCTATGGCGGATTGTTCACGCAATACACGTTGAGTCGTGGCATGCAGATGGAAGAGTCCGAGCGGAAATAATCGGCGGGGATCATGAGGCCCTTGGCGTGGCCGTGTACAGCGGCGTTGCCGCCGCCTTCACCTTGGGGAGGTCTCGACGTCGCCGCCGCACCACGGTGCCTCTCGCGGGCGCGGGAGTCGGGCGGGACAGGCACCGCGCCGACCGCGCACGAGTCCACAATTCGTGATTTGAAAATCTGTCGCTTACATGGCTTGGTGTTTGCGCGGCGCGGCATGGTCTGGTTTGGCAAGGTATGGCGCGGCATGGTGAGGCCAGGTCCGGCACGGTTGGGCACGGCAAGGCAAGGGGCCGTAAGGCCGAAAACCCGGTCTCAAAGGCCGGGTTTTTTCTTTTGCAGATTACCGGATAATTCGAACGATCCGGGCGCCTCGCTTCGATGAAGCCTGCAGCTCGCGGTTATGAAGCGCGTGCAGCACCGCGCGGCGCGTGGGCGCAAGATCACCGCCGTGCTCGGCATTCATCGTCAACATCTCGGCCGCCGTCTTCCACCGTGGCGCATCCTGTTCGACCGCCGGCAGCTCGGAGACGTAGATCGCCGCGTCGCGCAGGGTTCGGAGTGGCTGTTGCCGGTTCTGGATAAAGATCGGACGATCGAACCGGCGGCTCCAATCCGGGAGCTGTGCGATCTTCGCAAGTTTGGCCATGGGCTGGATATGTGGCATCGGCGGCGGTGGTGTCAAACGTCAGGCCGGGGGGCCCTTTTCCCGCGCCGCCCGCGAGCGAGCGTTACCGGGTCAGCCCTTCTTCTTCTTCGATTTGTCGCCGTTCGGCGCGCTCTTCTCCGGCGGCTTCGGCTTGTAGCCGTCCGCGAGCGCTGCAAGCCCGATATCGACGAGCTGCCTGACCGAGTTGGACACCGTCGGGGGCGGCCAGCCATGTCGCTTCCGGTATTCGTCGATCCGGGCGAGCCATTCCAGGTCGACAACCAGCGCTATCCGTTTGGCTTTGTTGAAGAGTTTCGGTGGCACGTCTTTTTCCAGAATCATCAGACCCTCGTTTTCTAACAAATGGTTGGCTTCTAGCCCATGCGTGGCCTAGTATGCTTGATATAACGATTGTAACGATCCGTCCACCCGTGAGGGGCAACACGCATGTCGGACAGGGCACAGAGGCAGCGCCGCGCAACCATCCGAGCCATCGCGCCACTTGCGGTGCCCTTGCGGCGACGTCGCCCTGATCCATTGCCCGAGGAGGTTAACGACATGTCCACCGCCGGTTTAGAAGACGCCGCGCTCGCCTTGGATTGCCTTGCGCGCGGCGAGGTCCCCGACCGCGCCCTGGTCATCTGCGGCGCCCTCGCGTTAGATACGGTTGTCCGGTGGACGCTGCCCGGCCGCGATCTGCTTGATGCGGCGGCGGGCCTCAATGTCATCGCATCCGGCGGCAACCTCGATCTTGACGCGGTCGGGCGCCTTCGCGCGCGGGAGCTTGCCGGGGCCGTTCGGGCGAGGGCCGGGCGCCGAGAGCGTGACGACCTTCCGGTCACTTCCCGTGCATCGCATTTTTCGTGAGTGGCGCGCCCTGATAATCGCAACGATCGCCACGACGCTGATCTTTATCGCGGCCATGCTGTTCAAAAAATGGAGCAAAATTTTATGACCTATAAACCGATACTGGCAGCGCTGGCGCTGCTCATGATGACCGGCGCGGCGCAAGCCCAAGGCGGCGCGGAAACTGGCCAATGGCTGACGGAATGGCTGACGGACGACATGAAGGCGGTAGGAGCTCTGACCGTGCTCTCGTTGCCCTTCGTCTTAGGTCTACTCTCGCGGATCATGGACAGGGGCGCGGCTCGGCTTGCGCGAGAGGCCGAGCAAGAGATCATTGCGAGCAGGCAGCCGGTCATCTTCCGCTCATATCGAAGCTTCGACGCATTCCAGCGCGATGCCGTCAGCCTTGGGGACGCCGGCTACTTCCCGACGTCGCAGAGCTGGACACCTGGGCAATGGAGCGCGGGGCAATTCCTTGTCGCGTTGCTGCTGTGCGTCGTCTTGGTTGGTCTACTCGTGTTTGTTTACATGCTGATCGTTCGGCCGCCCGGTGTGCTCACCGTGGTCTATCGATTAACAGCTCAAGCGCCGACCCCCGCGCTCGATCAACCAGCGGCGGCCCGACCGGAGCCGGAGCCGCTTTATCAGCTTCGCTTGCCCGCCGGGCATCAGTGACAAACAAAACCAAAAACGGGAGAGCCCTAATGTCGACCAAGAAGAAACGCAAAGTCGTCGCCGCGATCTTCGGCGTCTCCGATCCGGATGACGCTTATGTGGATTTTCTCTTTGAGCGGCGCCATCTCGAAACCGTCGCCGAGCGCGGCGGGCGCGTGCCCCGATATCTTGTCGAGCAGGACAATCTAGAGCACATGCTCATCACGACGCTCGGCCGAATTGAAGAGCGCGATGGCCGGAAAATCTCGCGGGAAGTTGCGGACAGTTTGATCGAGGCGATCGAGATCGCAAGCGAGCGGCGGGCGCGCTGCAAGGCGAACGGGGCTCACGTTTGAATCGACCGCGCGCGCGGTCGGAGCCACACGACCGAAAAGCCCTGCCACAACGGAAATTGCAGCTAACTGCAAAAATTGCTTAAAGTTACTTTTCTTGCTGCTCCTACTGCCCGGCGTCCCGGTGAACGTAAAAGAAAGTGAAATTAATTGGGTTGACCGGTTCGCGGAATTGGGCGCAAACAAAATTCAGCTTCAGAAATTTTCTGGGGCATTTTTTCTTAAGGGGAGAAAACTAAAATGCGATATTTGTTGCTGATCGCTAGCGCGTTGGCCGTGTTGGGTACGGCTATCGCGCCGGCTATGGCTTGCCCTTCTGGCACGCATCCGGTTTGCAGTTACGATGGCGGGCCTCATTCTCACTGTCATTGCGAATAGACCCTGACCAAAGCCGCCCTCCGGGGCGGCTTTTTTTATGTCCATAGCCCGGGCCCCGCAGAGCTTTGACGCCGCCGCGCGCCGGGCGTATCACATGCGGCCATCTCTCCCGCGAGATGCCCCGCCCATGCTCGACGACCAACCTAAGATCGGGACGACGTTCGACTTAGTGCCACGTGGCACTGACCAAGGAAAGCCTGCCGCCGACAGAGCCGGGCTCGCCTATCTCGAAGCAAGCGGCGTCAACGCGATCAGCATCACCACCGGCACGGGTGGCACCGTGATCGCGGTCGGCTACAAGCCGGGCGCCACCGAAATTTTCTGGTTGCCGCAAGAGAAGGCGAGATCGGTCGCGGCCCGGGCGAGGAAACTTCTCAGCGCCAACGCGCCGTCGCCGTCAACAGGTTCAACAGGTGATAGCCAGGGCGGCGCGTCCGTGGTCGCGGCGCTGCACGAGGCGGCGACGGAGCTTAGGGCAACGCTGACACCGCATGACGTCGCCATGGCGCGCGCGCACGTCGCGGCCGAACGGCTTGATGAGATCATGCGACACCTGCGGGACATGGGCGCGCTCCGGCAATTCGGCAAAGCCTATAAGGCGCGCCGCATGGCGGCGGCGGCCAAGGGCGAAGGCTACGCCGAGTTGCGCCTGAAGCGGGCGCTCATTCCGCTAATTCAGAGCGGCAAGCCGGCGGTTGGCGCTTCGCTATTTCGCGAAGTGTTCGACGCATAGCGCACCGTCGAGTTGCGGCGTGCCTGTATGTTTTCATACAACGCGCGCGTTCAAGCGGTTGGGAATAACCCGGATGGCGGCCCGCACTTTAAGGTCAACGGTTTGACACCGGGAAAAATAAGCGAGAGCAATTGCGCGCCAATGTGAGCAAGGAAGGCGCGCCAAATGAAGAAGAGTGCGGACGCTAGACGCATCAACGCAAGTATTCCCGCCGATGCATGGCAATGGATCGAAGCGCGAGCGCGCTACTTGGGCGCAAGTGTCACCGCCGTTGTCGTGATGGCCATCCGCGAAAAGATGGAGCGCGAAGGCGCCACCGGAAAAGATCGCGCCAGCGCCAGGGCTGCGGAGTGACGGCCATGGACACGCTGAATCTCACGGTAGGCTCCATTGGGGTGACGCTTGATCGCGAGCGTCACCGAATGCTTCGACCTGACAACGTCGATGCAATCGCTGAGAGCATGAACGCGCAGGGACAGTTGCAGCCCATCGTGGTGCGTCCACGCCCCGGAGGGCGAGGTTATTGGCTTATCGCCGGTCGGCATCGCCTCGAAGCCGCGAAGAAATTGAAGTGGGAAACCATTCGCTGCGAGATCAGGGAAGGCCTCGATGATGATCAAGCTCAGCTAATCGAGATCGATGAGAATTTGATCCGCGCCGAGCTATCGCCGGCCGAGCGCGCAATACACACCACGGCGCGCAAGGCGCTGTATGAAAAGCTGCACCCGGAGACAAAAGCGGGAGGTGACAGGCGCGGACCAAAAGCCGCCGTTGGGCTTTTGAAAACTGATAGCTTCACCGAAGACACCGTGAAGAAAACCGGAAGGTCAGCCACCTCAATCAAGCTCGACATCACGCGCGCAAAGAACGTTACGGTCCTGTCCCAAATCGTCCGCACCTGCCTCGATACCGGCGAGGAGCTTGATGCGCTTGCCCAGCTTGATGAGGATGCTCAACTCGATCTCGCTTGGCGCGTCAGAGCCGGCGAGAAGGTCAGCGCCCGCGCCGCCCTGGTCGCCAAGACAACGCCAAAGGAAGCGGAAGCCGCCGACCGCGCCGAAGAGCCGCCGACCGCGCCGAAGGTTGATGTTAGCGATGCGACCGACCGCGCCGAGCAACAGGTCCATTCGGCATCACAGCCCAAGTTCATCAGCCAGTTCACCCGCATCGACGGGCAGGTGAAAGAAGCTTGCGACTACAACCCCGAGGACCCTGGGGATGTCGCTATGTCCGACGCCGATACGCCGGAGATGATCCGCCATCGCATCTTTATGTATCACCTCGACGAAGCGTTGCGGCATGCGCGCGAGGTCGAGAAGCTACGGCATGAGGCTTCCGCGCAAGAGATCACCCGCGACATCATCACGGGCTCGGCGCAAGCCGCCGATGAATGGTTGGACCTCGCATCAAAGCTGCAGCGGCAAGGAAGGGGCAGATGACCGGCAACAAATTCCGGCCCGATGCCGTCGCGCGCGCCAAGGCGCTGATCAAGGCCGGCCTCGATCCGCAAGCGGTGCGCGTCCGGATATTCCACGAGTATCCGGAGCTGACCGGGTTCGGCCTCGATCGCGTGCTCGGCATCGCGCGCGAGGAGATCGCCGAGCAGGATCGAAAGCGAGAAGGGCGGCAAGGCCAATGACCGGCCCCGCGAGAAGGGCACCCAGACGTTATTTCCCGGAAAACGACCCGAAGTGCCCGGGACCGGATCGCCCACGGACGGCCTTCCTATTGGGCCGATCCGAAATAAGCGAGAAAAAACAAGGGGCTTAACTTTTCGAAAAAACTAAAGACCCGAGATCAGATTGTGAATGGTAGTGTAATGCGTACCCGCCGAATCAGACCCCTCGATCCGAACGACCCAAGAAGCATCGACCACCCGAGCCACAAAGAACAATGGCTAGAGTTGGCTAGGGCGCTAGGTCGGATGGATGCTCGCAGGGATTTCGAAATCCTTTATGGCAGGAAGGCACCAGATGACCGCCCAAAAACTAAAGCTCGTTACCCGGGATCATCCGACACTTAGGGCGGCGATCTACTGTCGTTATTCGGACGAAGATCAAACGCCATCCATTGAGCGACAAACTGCCGACCTTGAAAAAGTCGCGCCGCGATTAGACCTGAAATTGGATAAGCGGCATTATTTTTCGGATGCTGCACAATCGGCAACGACGCTGTTTGATCGCCCGGGGTTGACGCGCGACCTATTGGATGCTGCCGAAAAAAAGCTGTTCGATGTCGTACTGGTCGAGCACACCGACCGGCTTGCCCGTAAACAGGCGGATATGTTTTGGCTGGTTGAGCAGTTCAAAAGACTCGGCATCAAAATCTTCACGCCGAACGGTGAGGTCGATCCCCTCCGGCTAACTTTCGAAAGTTACCAGAACGAACAATTCAGCGTCATGCTTTCTCGGCGCGTCAAGAGCGGCCAAGACAATTGCGTCCGCGACAATCGCATCCCGCATGCGTTGGGGTACGGCTATGACGACGTTAAGGACAAGCCCGGCGAGAAGATCATCAACGACGGTCAGGCCAAGGTTGTCGTTCGCATGTTTCGCGAGACCGCCAGCAGGAAGTCGCCACGAAATATCGCTCTCGATCTGACGCGCGACAAAATTAAGTCACCGAGCGGCGGCGAGTGGACCTTTCAAACCGTCAACAAAATATTGGCGAATGAAATCTACATCGGCGTTTATGTCCGCAACCGCATTCGCCGGGTCAGAAACTATAACACCGGCAAGCGCGACGCTCATAAAGCTTCACCTGATGATTTGGTGACGGCCAACTTTCCGCATCTCTGCATCGTCGGGCAAGACTTGTGGGAGGCCGCGCAAGCCGTGCGCCGCGAACGTGCCAACAAGATATTCGGCAATAAGCAAATTGAGCGTGCGACGGTCGCGCGCAAATCGCATCCGTTCGCAGGGCTGTTTTGCTGTGCGGAATGCGGGAGCAAGATGATCATTGCAGGCTCGGGCCGGAACGGTGACCGTAGCATCGTGTGCTCGGAAGCTTGGTGGAGAGGGACCGCCTGTAAGCATCGCAAGAGCTACAGCCTCGCGCGACTAGCCGCACATGCGACCGACCAAATGCACGCCCATTTGACCGATCCGGATTTCGTGAAAGCGCGGGCAGCGGAACGCGCTAAGGAGCTTGCACGCTATGAGCGGGAGGCGGGCGCCGAGCGGGAAACCACGGAAAGAGAGCTGGCCCGAGTCGACCTCCGGATCAAAAAGATAATTCGCCTGACCGAGGATGACGAAAGCGATGATGTCCCGCAGGAAGTGGTCGACCGGCTCAAGGTGCTCCGGGTTGAACAGCGCGGCCTTCAACAGCGCCTTGAGATGATCGGCGGCAAGACCAACGTGGCAACGCTTCACCCGAACGCCATCAAGGCCTTGGCGAGGGATGTCGATACCCTGCACGCAATGCTGCAGGACAGCCCCGACGACCCGGCATGCCGGATGGCTCTCGGCAACCTGATCGAGCGGGTGCTTGTGCATCCGACCGGCTTTAACCAGCCCTATGATGTGAGCCTTTTTGCCCGGCATGCCGCTTATGTGGGCGAGCTGCCGCTGTTTCCGGCGTACAAGGCGAAAAATACAGCGGAAAATCAATTACTTGGCCGTATCAATATAGGCAATGCCATTGTGCCGTCATAGTTGGTGCCGATAACATCCGAGTCGAGGGGACACACCGGATGCAGGCTAGAGCCTTGCTTGTTGGCGTCGGGTTAAGGTGGCGACCGGTATTTCGATATCAGGGGTAATTCCATGAAATCCGCTTCGCGTCTTGCCGCGATAGCTTTCGCCGCGCTGATGTGCTGGACCGTTCCGGTTTCGGCGCAGCAGGGGCCGCCGCCGCAACTGCCGCCGCCGCAACGCGACCCCGGCCCCGATTTTTACGGGCCGGACGAACTGGTTTCCGCCGGGCACCGGTTTTTCGGCAATGTCTCGCGCGGACTGGCATCAGTCATCGAGCGTGCGGTCAGCCAATGGGGCCTGCCGAACGGCTATGTTCTGGGCGAGGAAGGCTCGGGCGCCTTTGTCGCCGGCTTAAGGTACGGCGAAGGCACGCTTTATACCAAGAACGCCGGCGATTTGCGGGTGTACTGGCAGGGGCCGTCGGTCGGCTTTGACTGGGGTGGCGATGGCGCGCGCACCATGACGCTGGTTTACAACCTCCCGGCGACCAATGCGATCTACCAGCGCTTCATGGGCGTCGACGGCTCGGCCTATATCATCGGCGGCTTCGGCATGACCGCGCTCACCTCCAACAACATCGTGCTGGTGCCGATCCGATCCGGCATCGGACTGCGTCTGGGCGCCAATATCGGCTATCTCAAATATACCCCGCGCGCGACCTGGAACCCGTTCTGATCCCGCTTCCGCGCTTTCGAAGGCTTCTGGTTGGGAATTCACGTTAACGCGGCAACGGGCTGGTCTTTTGCCTGCGGCCCGTGCAATTGTGATTAACGAATCCTTACCTCTCGCGGAGTTACCCACCATGATCGAGCCGATCATGTATCTGGCGATCGGTTTTCTGCTTTCGATGCTGTGCGGGCTAATGATCGTGCCGCTGGTGCATAACCGCGCGGTGCGGCTGACCACGCGTCGGCTCGAGGCCGCGACCCCGCTGTCGATGGCGGAAATCCAGGCCGACAAGGACCAGTTGCGCGCAGAGTTTGCGATGTCGGCGCGACGGCTGGAGCTGAACGTCGAGCAACTCAAGAACAAGACCACCAGCCAGCTTGCCGAGCTCGGCAAGAAGTCGGACGCGATCAACCGCATGAAGATCGAGCTCGGCGAGAAGAACGCCACCATCTTCGCGCTCGAAGCGCGCGAGAAGGCGGTGAAGGAGCAGTTGCGCGCCACGGAAGAGGAATTCGTGACCAAGACCGAAGCGCTGCGCGCCGCCGAACAGACCCTGACCGGCAAGCAGAACGAGCTTGCCAAGATCAATACTGAGCTGAACGACCGCTCGATGACGGCGGAGAGCCGACAGGTCGAGCTCGTCGTCGTGCGCGCCCAGATCGACGAATTGAAAAACCGGGTCGGCGAGGCCGAGAAGGAATTCGCCGCGACCCGGGCACGGTTGGCTCAGGAACAAAGAGACTCTGATGCGGCAACCCGTGAGCTGACGGAGGCGCGCGGTCGGGTGGAGAATCTGAGCCAGCGCGTCACCGATCTCGATCGTCAGCTCATCGCGCAGGTCAAGGAAGCCGAAATGCTCGGCAACCGCGTCAGCGATCTGGAGGCGCGGCTCACCACCCAGGGCAAGCTGCTGGCCGAGCGTGACTTTGAGAACAACCAGCTGCGCCAGGCCAGCGTTGTTGCCGAGCGCACCATCAAGGAATTGCGCGATGAGATCAGCCTCACCGACGGCGGCAAATGGCCGGCGCTGGAAAAACTGAAGACGGAGAAGGCCGCGGTCGAGGACCAGCTTCGCCTCGCCCGGGACGAACGCGCCAAGCTGCAACGCGACATCAACGCGCTCCAGCAGCAGGCGGAAAGCTCCTGGGCCACCGAGCGCATGGAAAACGCGCTTCTGCGCGAGCGCATCAACGACATTGCCGCCGAAGTCGCCAAGCTTGCGATGCAGCTTGAGGGACCCAATTCGCCGATCGAGGCGATGCTGGCGGCGGAGCCGGCTGCGGCCAAGCCCCCAAAACCGGCCAATGACTTGGCCAACGGCGCGGCAGCCGCCGGCGGCCCGCCCCAGGGCGGAACGCTCGCCGAGCGCATCCGGGCGCTGCAGTCGCACGCCTCCCGCGCCCGCCAGCAGGGCGCCTGAACGCCTCGTTTTTCGGTATTCGCCGCGGAACGCTTGACACCGATAGCCCGCGCTTCGTAAATCGCGGCCTCTAACTGACGGCGTGTTCAGGTTTCGAGGTTGATCCCTACGCCTCCGCCGATGCACGACAATCCCGGGCGCATAGCTCAGCGGGAGAGCGTTCCCTTCACACGGGAGAGGTCCAAGGTTCGATCCCTTGTGCGCCCACCACGAAAGCCCTTGTTTTATTAGGGTTTCTGCCATTCTAAAACCCGCCGCATTCGGCAGTTATCGGCAGAACAGAGCCGAAACTCGGCACCTCGACCCGTGGAAAATCCGTGGAAAAAACGGTCCGATGTTGCTAGTCCGTTCGCTCACGAAAACGGTTCGACCCCGACACTGGGATCTTTTGGTGCTGTGTGTACCGAAAACCTTATCCGAGTTGATGACGTGGTGAAATCGCTTAAGCTGGCGGAATGATCGGGCTGCTCTGTTTCCTTCTGGCCGTCCTGGCCTTGCCATTCAAGTCGAAGTTGCGGCTTGAAGCTGAGAACGCGGTGCTTCGACATCAGTTGAATGTCTTGAGGCGCAAGCTGCATGGTCGCGTCCGGCTCACGAACCATGATCGCTTGTTCTTTATCCAGCTGTATCGTTGGTTTCCATCAATCCTGAAGGTTCTCACAATCATCCGGCCCGAGACCCTCGTGCGTTGGCAAAGAGCCGGCTTTCGCTGCTACTGGCGTTGGAAGTCGTGCCCACAGGGAGGGCGACCGCAGATCGACACGGAGCTGCGCAGAATGGTCCGCCGGATGAGCGTCGAGAATCCGCTTTGGGGCGCACCACGCATTCACGGAGAACTGCTCAAGCTTGGGTTTGAGGTCGCGCAGTCGAGCGTCGCCGAGTACATGGTCAAACGGCGAGGGCCGCCCAGCCAGGGATGGCGGACCTTCTTGCATAACCACGCGCCGGACATTGCCGCCATGGACCTGTTCGTTGTTCCGACCGTCGGTTTCGACCTGCTCCATGCTTTCGTCATCGTCCGGCTCGGTCGCAGAGATCTTGTCTGGATCAATGTCACAGCATATCCGACCGCCGATTGGATCGCGCGACAAATCACGGAGGCATTCCCCTGGAACGAGGCTCCGCGCTACATGATCCGAGACCGCGATCGGATCTTCGGCACCGTCGTCACACGCCGACTGCGCGCCATGGGCATCCGGGACAAGCCTACCGCACCGGCTTCACCCTGGCAGAATGGCGTTGTCGAACGGCTGATCGGCTCGATCCGGCGAGAGAGCGTCGATCATATGATCGTCCTGGGCGAGGCGCATCTGCGTCGCATCTTGAAATCTTACGCCCGTTACTACAACGGAGTCAGAACGCATCGTCTTTGAAAAAGGATGCCCCGTATCTCGCTCGGTACAGCGCACCGGCGTCATTCGTTCACGCGCCATCCTTGGCGGACTTCATCACCGTTATAGTCGGATTTAAGTTTTCGGTACACACAGGCAGCGCAAGACGGCTTTGTGACGCAACTCCCTCGCGATCTGGTCTACGCCAACAACGACATCGTCGCGTATATGGCAATCGAAGTCGCCGACACGCCGTGGCCGCGAATTCCAGGTAAGGATAAGAGTGCAGGCCCCTTCTATATCGTATGGCTCGGCGATCAAGCGTCATCCGTCCCGGTCATGAAATGGCCCTACCAAGTTGTCAGTTTGTCGGTGCAAGACGCGCCAGCCAAGCGGTGGCCCTCGCTCGCGGTTGATCCCATGCTCCCTGCGCTCCATCCGGCGCGAGACGGGCAAACCATCTTCGTGAACAAATGCTTCACTTGCCATACGATGAACCAGGCAGGATCGGCGTCGGCTGGCCCCGATCTGAATTTGCCGATGAACCCGACGGAGTACTTCACCGATGCCGGTTTGCGCGCGCTGATCCGAGATCCGCGCTCGGTTCGAGTTTGGCCCGAGCAGCGGATGCCCGGCTTTGCCGAAGAGGACCTGAGCGATGAGGAACTCGGGCTGATCTTTGCGTATTTGAGTCACATGGCGGATAGGAAGAGCCGAGCAACGGAGGGCGGAAGCAGCAAACGCTAAGTAAATGGTAAAACTCGATTACGGTTAGCGACGATGAGAGCGTAGTCGCCGCCGACATGCGTCGTCGGCTCTTGCAGACCCGCCACGGGGCGGCTGAGCCCTGACTGCTTCAGCCGGTTGCGCGGAAGCTATTCAGAAAATCGAATCCATGGCCGCCCAATGACGGCGGTACCGCGTTCGATCTTGCCGTACGCATGTTGCTTGGCGAACGTCTCCTGTTGTGTAGGTTTTCGGACGCCGGCGAGCTGAGCCTGCGGACCGTCTCGTTATTGCCGGCGTCCAAAAACCAGAACATGAGCAGACATAGCGTAAAACTATTCTGCCCATTAGAGTTGCGCTACCAGTCGACCCAAAAGCCGGTCGTCCGTTCTTAGGTTACCGGTTGCTTTGGTTTACCGGGTTCAGTGCCCAAGCGTTCGGAAGCGATCGGGAAGGGGCGCCCATCTTTAGCAGCGAGGGCGACGAACTATCCGCGCCGCCATTGTTGGGCGCGGGGAACGCATAGCCGATAATTGCTTTGAGGGTAAAGCGGCCTGATCCCGGCGTAAAGCCGTAGCCAGCGCCAAGCTCCACGTCGATTTTGCTAATCTTGAAATCTGTGACCGCAAACAATTGCTGGTTCTGTTGTTGCAGGGGCAGGAAGCTACCTATTTTGCCGAAGTCTGCATAATATTCCAGACCAATGAAGCGATCCTCGCCGAGATTGCGGGCAAGTCGAACGGCTGGTGCAAAATCGGATTCACCCTTGGAGCCGAAGCCAATGTCGACAATAGGATTTACAATAAATTCCCACTCCTTGTTGCGCAGGCCAATGATCGGCCTGATTTCGAGGTTCCAAGGCGTAGAAGAGAACCGCGGTAATTCATAGCCGAGCTCGAAATTGACTCCGTAGAAAAAGCTTCGCTTGCCTGCATCCGGAACCACAAAGAGGTTTCGAATCTTGGCACCATCAGACAGAAACTGGCCGTCACCGTTGACAGCGAACGGTAGATAAAAGCCTGCTTCCCACCAGTTGGTTAAGCCGTAAGCGAACTCCGGCGTGCCTTGGAGAGCGCGATTTGACGAAAAGCCACCAGGCACTTCCGGCTGGGTCTGCCCGATCGCCGCATAGTTCAGATGTTGCTCATAGGTCCACTGCCCAATGCTGGCTATCCCGGCATTATAAACCTGTATCTCGTCGTGGACCTGATCGGCACCGAACGCGGCGCGGGCGCCGACGAAGAGAGCGAAGATTATAATGGCGGCGATGGCGGCGTATTGTATCGGACGGACAACTATCATACCGCGGTTTTTCTAAATTCATTCTGCAGATTTCGTGACCTGAGCCTCATGTTTCACCATTGATGTGCATTACTCTTTGGGCCCTACCACAATCCCGGAATCAACCGCCACTTCGTCTTCTCCCGGAACGCATTATATTCCGCGCCGAATTGAGAGCTCAGCAACGCCTCCTCGGCATAAATCCGAGCGATGATCGGCGGGATCAACAGCGCGGTGATCAACGCGCCGACGACAGAGCGGAAAGCGAGCGACCAGCCGAGCGAGTTGAGGATCATCCCGGCATAGCTCGGATGCCGGATGATGGTGTAGATGCCGCCGGTGACGAGTGTATGGCCTGGCTGGATCGCGACGAGACCGCTGAAGCGGTCGCCTAGCACGACGACCGGCCAGAGGCGCAGGGGCCGCGCTGGCAAGAAACAGCAGTACACCAAACCATCGCAACGCGTCGCCATCCAGCGTCCAGAAGCCGATGCGATCGGTCCACGCCGGCAAGTAGCCGTTGAGAAAGCCGAGCACGCCAAATACCGGAAGCACCCATCGATTACCGCGATCCTCGCGAATTCCGGGACTTACGTTGCCGCCGCAGAACAACGAAACCGCTGACACCGCGAAAAAAGCGATCGCCAGCGCCGTCAACGGCGGATGCGAGAAATAAGCTCCGACGCCACCCCAGCCGAGAATCGCGAGACCGAGATACGCGAGCGCGCCCGCGAACACAAAGGCAGTTCGGGTGAGTGAGGGGGTCATGGACAGTCCGCCCGCGATCGCGATCCTATCCCGGCATGTCGGGCGTGTCTGCACGATATCTGCACAAAACTCTCCGCTTCCCCCGTTCTCTGAAGATCCGCCGCGTGCGACTTCCGGTATGGGTCAATCGCTACCGAAATGGGCTCTCCCCGCGACGTCCGCTTATCCCCCAACAGCGGCGGCATACCGGACATTCCGGCACTTCGGGTTTGTGCCACGTCCGGACATCCACCAGCGGCTTCTACGGCGACTTAAGCTGCGGCCCCGTGGTGCGGTTCAATAGGGGTTTGAGATGGACGCTCGCGAGGTGGTCTTCAGGATAATTTCCAACGTGCGTTGCGAGTGCCGCATTCGCGGCGGGATGATTTGAACGATGGTGGGCTGAGCCGCGGACAGCAGTCTTCTTTGGATGAGTAAATTAAGGTTGTTCGCCAGAACCTACGGTCTATTCTGGGGCGCGATAAGCTGCCCCACCCATCCCTTGGAGCGCGCCTTGCCCACCGCCGAGCGCGTAGAGCGCAGGCTCACGGCCATCCTGGCGGCCGATGTCGCCGGGTACAGCCGCCTGATGGGCACTGACGAAGAAGCCACACTCGCCCAGCTCAAGGGGCACCGTCGCGCCTTGGTTGACCCCAAGATCACGGAGTATCGCGGCCGGATCGTGAAGACTACAGGGGACGGAATACTGGTGGAGTTTGCCAGCGTGGTGGATGCTTTCCGCTGTGCTGTGGAGGTTCAGCGGGGGATGGCCGAGCGCAACGCGGAGGTGCCGCAAGAGAAGCGGATCGAGTTCCGGGTAGGTATCCACCAGGGGGACATTATCATTGATGCAGATGACATCTTCGGCGATGGAGTGAACGTCGCGGCGCGGCTGGAGGGTCTTGCAGAATCCGGAGGCATCTGCGTTTCCGCGCGCGTGCAGGAGGACGCACACGGGAAGGTCGACGTTGCATTTGAGGACACAGGCGATCAGCAACTCAAAAACATTGAGCGCCCAGTGCGTGTCTACCGGGTGATACTGAGCGGTGCAGCACCAAGCTCTCGTCCTCCTTTGCCGCTCCGCAAGCCGCCAATCGCTTCGTCTGCGAAGATGGGCAGTGCTCGGCGCGCTAGGACGTCTCTTATGCTAGTACTGCTCCTCCTCATCACCGGCGCGGGTGCAGCTTATTGGCATTTTCGCCCGGTCGAGCCGCAGCGATCGGCCCATCGCCTATCGATTGTCGTACTGCCTTTGACGAACCTCAGCAACGAACCCGAGCAGGAGTACTTTGCAGAAGGTATTACTGACGATCTGACGGCCGATCTCTCACGCATCGAAGATAGCTTCGTTATCGCGCCGAACACCGCCCGCGCATACAAGAACGTGGACCCCAAGCGCGTTGGCCTTGAGCTCGGCGTGCGCTACATCCTCGACGGCAGCTTGCACAGGACGGAGTCAACGGTCCGCATCAATGCCCGGCTGATTGATACCCGGACCGGCGCCGAGATATGGTCGGACCGATTCGACGGCGACTGGTCGAGATCGATGCAACTGCAAGACATCGTTACAGGTCGATTGGCGCGGCGGCTTGATCTTGAACTGACCAACCAGGAAAGCCGCGACGCGGAGATTGCGCGGCCCAGTAGCCTCGACGCGGTCGATCTTGCGATGCGCGGGTGGGCGGTGCTCAACCAGCCCTATTCGCGCGACCAGCTGGCGCAATCACGCGCCCTCTTCGAACGCGCGCTTCAGGTCGACCCCGGGCTTCCTAAGGCGTTGGTCGGCCTGGCAGATACTCTGGCCGTCGAGGTCAACTATCGTTGGAGCGAGGCGCCGACAGATCAGCTGCGGCGTGCCAACGATGCCGTGAGCCAGGTGCTGTCGGTGGTTCCGAATGACGCCATGGCACATTTCGTCAAGGGCGAGATCCAGCGAGCGACGGGTAGGAATGTTGAGGCCGCGGTCGGCGAGTACGAGGCGGCAATCGCCATCAATCCTAGCCTCGCCCCAGCCTATGGCGCGCTCGGCGCCACAAAGATTCGCGTCGGTCGCTCCGCGGAGGCATTTGCACCACTGCAAATGGCGGTCCAGCTCAGCCCCCGTGATCCGCTGCTAAACACTTGGTACTTCTACATCGGTCACGCGCACACTCATCTGGGCCAATACGAGGAAGCGATTGATTGGTGCCATCGCTCCATCGCAGTGAAGCCCTTTTGGATTGCCTACGCAGATCTTGCCGCCGCTTACGCGCTTACTGGACGGGAGAGTGAAGCCCAGGCCGCCGTCGCCGAGCTTAGCCGCCTCATGCCGAACTACACCGTCGCCCAATGGCTGCAAGATGGAAGAGGCTGGTCCGATAACGTCATCTTCCTCGCCGAGTTTCAGCACATAGCGGGAGGTTTGCGCAGGGCGGGTCTGCCGGAGTGACCGCTGCTGCGAAAGCTCCTTCTTCTGCGGGTCGGTCGCACGCTTGCTGATCAACGCGCAATCCACCGCGTCCGTGCTCAGTTTTTCTCATGTCTTGCATCGCCGCTCCTCCTGTAGAACAGCGTATCCCATCGCATAGACCTACGGGCACCACCTACCAACTATGATAGTCTTCTTGCTGGGCTACAATCTGGCCGGACGACTGCCGGCTATTGGCCGAGCAAATTCCAAAGCACCGGATCAGCAACACGCACATGATGGTGCGGCGGCCGATACGGTTCATTCTTTAATAGACGCGGCGATGCCGCCGATAACCCGCGGCCCGATGCCAACGCGTTGCACTGAGGCAGCGACGTGTAGCTGCTTTCTCCACTTTCCCGAGGCAAGTCCGCATTGACACTGCTGCGGCCGTGCGGACACACTCAAGTGGATTTCAAAGCATGGCAGCATCATGGCGCAGACAAAGGTTCAAATTGCCGACCTCAGGCCGACGCAGCTCACCCTCGGATTGTTGGAGGTCAAGGAACGGGCGGTGAAGCTTGAGAAGCAGTCGCCCGCGGACCGTAAGAGCTATCTCGAGAAAAAAGCTATTCCTTATGTTCTTGGGCCTGGAAAGCACATTTATATCGTCGACCATCACCATCTCGCGCGCGCTTTGGTCGATCGACGTCCGGGAGGCCCTGCTCGGCGACAAGGTCGCGGACTGGTCGGAGCTGGCGGAGCGGCCGTTCTGGCGCAAAATGGAGAAGAATGGCTATTGCTGGCCGATTGACGCCGATGGCAACCGCAGGCCTTTCGCCGCCATCCCCCATCACATCGGCGAGCTCACTGACAACGTCTGGCGCTCGCTGGCTCGGCGGGTGCGTGGTGAGGCGTTTGAGGACCAGGATACGCCGTTCCAGGAATTCATCTGGGGCCATTATTTCCGTACGTTCATGAGCCGCCGGCTGATCGAGTTGCAGTTCGATCTCGCAGTCGATCTGGCAACAAAACTTGCGCGTCTGGCGGAAGCCGAGGACCTTCCTGGTTTCTTTCAGATAAAGCCGCGCTCAAAGTGAGCCCGTAGGCTCTCGCGACAAGGCTATTGTTCGGCATCGCCAAACCACTTTGCCTGAATGCGCTGATACAACGAGCCTGCTCGGCATGTCGACCGCTGAGCGCACTGATCGATCACCATAGAGCCTGCCCAAACTGACCGATCTTCGTTTTGGTCTGCAGCAGGTCTGTCCCCGGCTTTGCGCTCGGATAACCAGAGGAACGGCACAGGTATGAGCTGATCTGTCGATTAAAGCCTAGGTTTGCTCATGGCACAAATGCGAAGTGCCGACCGCGTCGAGCAATGTCCGAGTTCAGACGCAAAGCGGAGGATATCTACTCGGGATGAGTATTTCGCATTTTGACCTCACAACGGACTCCCTGCGCAGCGGCGGAACTTAAACATCATTCGACACTGATGGTACGGCGATTAAGTACGAACCGAGTCCACATCGTAAGCAAGAACTCACCGATGCTGGCACCAGCATCGTTGTGAGAACATTGATTTGAAACGGCGATAATGCGAGCCGGCCGAGGCCCCACTCGATGCCTGTCACAATGGCGGCAACAACTGGAACAATTGCAACAATTGTGTCCACCACTCCAAGAGCTCGTATCTGCGTGGCCGAGACCAGCAAACAAGCCATCTGGAGCAGCACGTATGCCAGCGCCAACCAGCCGGGAACTACCCAGGCCAAGTCGCCGGAAGGCCGAAAGTCCGGTACCTGCCACAGGAAGAAGGTAGTTGCTCCGGCGCCCACAAGAGCCGCTAGAATGCTCCACCATTCTTCCATGTGGGCCGATCTTGCTCTTCTCTCGGGCTGCTCCGCTGACGTCATGGGGCGTCTCCATTTGACGGATTTCGCCCGAAACCAGAGCAGATTCCGGTGCGGGCATTAGGAACGAGCAGAACATCGAAATTCCAAACCATCCGCGTGCCGCCGAGGAGATCTACGTGACCGACCGAAACTGCCCGTTCCTGGACGCCCCTTAATCGCCCGAACCCACAGCAGGTTCCGCTGGAGCCCCGATTTTCCTGCCGTAACCTGAGTCTTGATCTTGTGGCCGCCCCAGGCGGCTTTTCTTTTTTGCGCTACTTGAAAGATGCCCATGTCCGACACGGCACCAACCCGACATGCCGGGGCGGTCTGATGATGTCCGTTGATCGGGGTAGACCGGAAGCGGCCGGCCGACGACTAAAGTGACGCGATTGACCCAACTGCGACATCCACGCGATCTTTAATTCCACCAAGGCGGGTACAAAAAAACCCCGGACGATGCCGGGGCTTTTGAGTCGCTGGAGAGAAGCCTAGATCAGTACTTCGCGACGAGCGGGCCACCCCAGTTGAAGTGGTAGTTGATGCGCGCAGTGACCATATCAACGTCCTGACGGATCGAGTTGGTGCGGAATACGCTGCCGGCCGGGATGCCAGTCAAAACGCCTGTCGATGTCGTGGTGATGGCACGGTTACCCATGAAAAGGTGATCGTACTCGACAGCAACCGACCAATTCGGTGCGAATCCGAATTCGAGGCCCGTTCCGACGGCACCACCCCAGCGTGTTTCACTCGCCGAGAGCGCGCTTGGGCGTCTAAGTCTACGTCCATGCATTCCTTCGTGGGGTTACCTAATTCAGGATCAGGCCCCGGATAGGACCGCGACCGCCCGATTGAGTTGAGGATCACCTAGACCCACGGAGGCCGGGTCAGCTTGGACCTCGATCGTTGGTGCGACGCCAACGCCTTCCAGCCGCTCGCCGTCAACCCGCACGTCCTCGACCGCGAGCAACAGCAAGCCGTCGCCAATGAGGAATGCCGTAGCAGCGAGGACAGCTCCCTCCGTCCGGCTACCGATTACCTCGCCAAGCCGATACTTCTTGAAGCCATAGGCAAGGATCTCCTTGCCACTGCGGGTGCCACCGTTGACAAGCATGGCGACAGGCTTGCGCCACTTCACATTCTCGAGTTCGCTGGCGCCATTGCGACCGGTGACCTGCATCGTTGGCGCTCGCGTGTTAAACAAATCAAGATACTCGGGTATCGCGCCGCCCCAGCCATCGCGCAGGTCCCAGATCAGCGCGTCGGCGTCGTTCAGCGGAATGTGCGAGAGAAGATCCTCGAGCGCCCGCTGATAGGCAGAGCCAGCGTAGCACCAGACATGAACATAGCCGATGCTTCGGCCGTTGGCCGGTATTATGCGGGCACTGGCCTTCAGGCCGTCCAAGAACATTTTGTTGGGCTCAATATCGACCGGCGTAACCGATATTTGCATAAACGCGCCGGCACGACGCAGAGATAGCATGACTTGCTTGTCAACCTTACCACGGAATGACGGTATCGGCTGAAACGGTGCACCATCGGCCAAGACAATCTCATCGCCAGCGAGCAGGCCGGCTTGTTGGGCCGGCGTACCTTCTATAACGCCGGTAATCACGCTGCGGCCCTGCATGTCGACACGCGAGAGGACGCCAATGCCGGGATAGGAGATACGGCCTCCCGGAAAGGCGCGTTCCAGTCCGCGTCGCCGCAGCGCACCAGCAAAAATACCGGAAAGCTGGTAGTACTCTGGTTCCTGCGGTGTGTAGTAGCGCGTATGCGAAGCATGCAGCTCGGAGAGCATGCTATTAATGACGCTGGCCAGCGCCTCTTCGGAGCTCGCCCGTGTGGCGTCTGGCATGTAACGTTCCCGGACCGCTGACCAATCGAGCCCGTCTAGATGCGGATCGTAGAACCGGTCTCGCACGGTCCGCCACACCTCCTCGAACGTGGCGATGCGTGCGGGCACGGATGTGGCCGCGTCCCCTGCTTCTCGCTGCTCGGCCAATAAAACCGTTGGAGCAAAGGCTGAAGCTGCAGCCATTGATGTTAGCCGCAAAAAGTGTCGGCGCGACGGCGCTGAGTTGATTACCTTCTTCATCGTGCAACCTTGTGATGTATCTCGCCGCCGCGCATCAGTTGGTCGCAGGGCGCAGCGTTCTCGACGCTCCAGCCACGATGTCCGCTTGGAACATGATGGCGAACAAGCTCTGGGCTAACTTTCATGATATTTGCCTTCCGATCGCGCGGACCGCTGGATAGTGAGATAGTAGAAGCGATTGCCAGCAATTAGATCGGAAAAGATGCTTGCCCTTATAAGGCAGATTTATGAATACCGTGAGCCGTCTAAACGCATCCGCCTAGCAATGGATGCGCCTGATCCTCGTCAGGGCCTTGGTGAGGGCGAAACTTGGGTGCATTCCTGGTTCAGGGGCCAGCAGTTTGTCGAAGCGACTAGCGAGCTCCTACTCGGCCACACAAAACTGGATTATCTCCCGCGTCGGACTATGTCCCGTCGCGCAGTGACGCGGTTCACCATCAGTGCGAACGACTAGCTGGCCGGGACATAGTCCGTGTTGTCGCAGGCTTCTGAGGAAGGAGAGAAGCTCGCGTCGGGCCGATACCGACCAGGCTTTCCGTTGAGAGGTGTGACCGTGTCGAGAACCCTCTGCTTCAACTCAAGACTGGCATCCAAATAGACCTGCGTAGTCTCAATCGACTCATGACCCAGCCATAGCGCAATCACGGACTGCTCGACACCCTGTTGCAACAGATCCATCGCTGACATGCTCCTTGCGGGCGGAAGTGCCCGGCAAAGGAGATGGCTTTGTCCGGCGCGTTTGAGCACCAACGCGCGGCGGATCAGCTCAACTCACCCCGTAAGGTCAAAAAACTGAAAACGGCAGAGAACACGGTCACTTATCCACGGGCCGGATAGCGGTTCTGCAGACCGTGCGGCACATTCTTGGGGCGATCAATGGCGCCGCCATACTGCGGCGAATCTGCCGCAATTTTTCACGTGGCGGAGGGAGCGAAATCGGTTGCTGTAACGCCCTTTGAACCTGCGCGTCGCGATATATTGATGCCAAGCCCAACGAAAAAGCCCCAGACGATGCCGGGGCTCTCTCAGTCGTTGTCGCTCAAATGAGACTGGTTGTGCGTACCGAAAACCTTATCCGAGTTGATGACGTGGTGAAATCGCTTAAGCTGGCGGAATGATCGGGCTGCTCTGTTTCCTTCTGGCCGTCTTGGCCTCACCATTTAAGTCGAAGTTGCGGCTTGAAGCTTAGAACGCGGTGCTTCGACACCAGTTGAATGTCTTGAGGCGCAAGCTGCATGGTCGCGTCCGGCTCACGAACCATGATCGCTTGTTCTTTATCCAGCTGTATCGTTGGTTTCCATCAATCCTGAAGGTTCTCACAATCATCCGGCCCGAGACCCTCGTGCGTTGGCACAGAGCCGGCTTTCGCTTCTACTGGCGTTGGAAGTCGCGCCCACAGGGAGGGCGACCGCAGATCGACACGGAGCTGCGCAGATTGATCCGCCGGATGAGCGTCGAAAATCCGCTTTGGGGAGCACCACGCATTCACGGAGAACTGCTCAAGCTCGGGTTTGAGGTCGCGCAGTCGAGCGTCGCCAAATACATGGTCAAACGGCGAGGGCCGCCCAGCCAGGGATGGCGGACCTTCTTGCATAACCACGCGCCGGATATCGCCGCCATGGACCTGTTCGTTGTTCCGACCATCGGTTTCGACCTGCTCTATGCTTTCGTCATCGTCCGGCTCGGTCGCAGAGATCTTGTCTGGATCAATGTCACAGCATATCCGACCGCCGATTGGATCGCGCGACAAATCACGGAGGCATTCCCCTGGAACGAGGCTCCGCGCTACATGATCCGAGACCGCGATCGGATCTACGGCACCGTCGTCACACGCCGACTGCGCGCCATGGGCATCCGGGACAAGCCTACCGCACCGGCCTCACCCTGGCAGAATGGCGTTGTCGAACGGCTGATCGGCTCGATCCGGCGAGAGAGCGTCGATCATATGATTGTCCTGGGCGAGGCGCATCTGCGTCGCATCCTGAAATCTTACGCCCGTTACTACAACGGAGTCAGAACGCATCGGTCTTTGAACAAGGATGCGCCCGTCTCTCGCTCGGTACAGCGCACCGGTGTCATTTGTTCACGCGCCATCCTTGGCGGACTTCATCACCATTATAGTCGGATCTAAGTTTTCGGTACACACAACGGCTAACCAGCGGCTCTCCTAAGAATCCTAAGAACCATTCGGCGCCCCAGACGGATCAGGCGGCGCTAGGATGGATTTCGCACATGCTAGCTTTCGAGACCCACGGACGCTCAGCTCACCAATGTCCGCTATCGGGGGATAATCCGGACATCCATCCTTGAGGGCGACACGGCTGCCTTTGACCCAAAGGCGACCAAGACTCGTTCGTCGTTATGCACTCGTCAGCCGAAGCAGTTGCGACCTATTACGTCAGCTACGTTGACCGAACCGCGCAAACTGATCCGACAGCGCAGACGAGGTGGCGTTCTCCATCGACAAGGTCTGCTGAGGGTGTTCAATATTGGACGAGAGACCCGAAAGAGGTCCCGAAGCAAACAGACACATTCATTGGCTCAATCATAGGGATAAACGAAATGTCCTTCGTCGCGCGACGATTGGCGGCGTTATCGACCGCCATCATTTTGATTGCTGTTGCTGCAAGCAGCGCGCTTGCCCAAGCGAAATACGATACGGGCGTAACTGACACCGAGATCAAGATCGGCAACATCGCGCCCTACAGCGGGCCAGCATCTGCCTGGGGCATGGTCGGCAAGACGCAGGCAGCCTATTTCCGGAAGATCAACGCCGAAGGCGGCGTCAACGGCCGCAAGATCATGTTCATCTCCTATGACGACGGCTACAGCCCACCTAAGGCGGTCGAACAGGCGCGCAAGTTGGTCGAGAGCGATGAAGTCCTCCTGATCTTCAACTCGCTTGGCACGCCGTCCAACACCGCCATTCAGAGGTACATGAACGCCAAGAAGGTGCCTCAGCTGTTCGTCGCGAGCGGCGCGACCAAATGGAATGATCCGCAGAACTTCCCGTGGACCATGGGCTGGCAGCCCAATTATCAGAACGAGGCGCGGATTTATGCGAAGTATATTCTGAATGAGAAGCCGAACGCCAGAATCGCCGTGCTCTATCAGAACGACGACTACGGGAAGGACTATCTCAAAGGTCTGAAGGACGGCCTCGGCGCCAAGGCCGCGTCGATGATCGTTGCCGAGGACGCCTATGAGGTCGCCGAGCCGACGATCGACTCGCACATCGTCAAGATGAAGTCGCTGAATGCCGACGTATTCGTCGATATCACTGGGCCCAAATTCGCGGCTCAGGCCATCAGGAAGGCGGCTGAGATCGGCTGGAAGCCGCTGCACTTCCTCAACAGCGTCAGCACCTCCATTGGAGCCGTTATCAGACCTGCGGGTGCCGAAAACGCGCAGGACATCATTTCGGTGTCCTATTTGATGGATGCGCTCGATCCGCAATGGAAGGATGATCCTGGCATGAAAGCCTTCGACGAATTCCTCACCAAGGATTTCCCGGAAGGCAACCGGGCCGACAGCCTCGTGATAAACGGATTCAATTCGGCTCAGACACTGGTTCAGGTAATAAAGCAGTGCGGCGACAACCTCACGCGCGAGAACGTCATGAAACAGGCGGCAAACCTCAAGGATTTCAGGACCACCAACCTGCTGCCCGGCATCAAGATCAATACCAGCCCGATCGATTTCGCGCCGATCAAACAGGTGCAGCTCAGGAGGTTCAAGGGCGACAGATGGGAGTTGTTCGGGCCCACACTAAGCAGCGAAATCGGGGGCTAGAGCGTTCTATTCGATTCATAGTAACGCACAGCCCCGGCGCACTGATCCGCACCGGGGACGGAGACGATCCTTGGCCGACGGGGGGGGAAGCCGACAGCATCCGGATTTTCCAATTCCCGCTCTCGCGAACGTTCACTGCATCTGGCGAAGTCCTGGCTCACGTCGGTTTTTGGCACCTTTGAGACATCCCGCGACGTCCGCTCAAAGGTCGCTAACGGGGGGAAAGCGGACTCTGCTCGGACATCGTCAAGTCGACGCTTTTGACCCCGAGCGGACATCACGGCGTTCGTCTTACAGGGTTTTGCAAAGAACCACATTGGTGTGGCCCTCGGGCCAGCCTTCAAACTCGGCCATACGCTTGAAGCCAGCCTTTTCGTACATGCCCGGAGCTTGGAAATCATAGCTAGCTACCCAAATCTGGAGAACACCCCGGCTGCGTGCTTCGGTGACGAAAGCATTCAATAACGCTCGCCCGTAACCGCGTCCTCGATATGCCTCATCAATCCACATTTGTTTAAGTTCAGAAGTGCCTGCCCACGTATAGCCAGCGGCGACGCCGACCATTTGTCCCGCATCGTCGCGGATCACAAAGCCCAAGCCCCGACCATCATTGCGTCCGGTTGCATGACTATTGTGCTCGTAGAGGCGTTCTTCTATCGCGTCGATGTCATCCAGCGAGAGGTCGTGCCGTGGCTCTATTTGAAGGGTCATAGCGAGCATCCAAGCTAGGGCTATCGCCACATGTTGCATTGTTGACAGCACTCAAATCCGAACGCACTCTTTTGCAATGGATTGGCAAAATTTGGAAACATTTTCATTTGGCGACAATTCCGATCTGGCGAACAGGCTTCTTGAGCTTGTTCTCTCGGGAACAAAGCGCGCGACGTGCTGGGCAGAAAGTCAGGGTCTTCTCTCTGCGGAAATTGGCAAGCTGATGGTAGTCCTAGATGGGCAAGGGGCTCCGAAAGCCGTCCTCAAGACGATTGAATTGACGAAGCGACGTTTTGATGAAGTCGATGAGGCGTTTGCTTATGACGAGGGTGAAGGTGATCGCTCTCTGCGCTACTGGCGCGAGGCGCATACGCGATACTTTTCGCGGCTTGGAAGATACTCGCCGGACATGATGCTTTGGTGTGAACGCTTTGAACTTGTCGAGCGCATTGGCTAGATCGATCCCATACTAAGGGCAGAACGTCCTCACTTCCGCATTTGGCACCAACCCGACATGCTGGGGCGGTCTGACGATGTCCGTTGATCGGGGTATACCGGAAGGGGCCGGCCCACGGTCAAAGTGACGCGATTGACCGGACCTCCACTACTCGGTCATCTGCTCGCCCGATCCACCGAACTCCGCCGGGAAATCCTTAAACTTCGGGAGACCATCTTTCATGGGGAGTACAGTCTCAGCATAGTTCACATGGACGCCGGGACTGTATTTAAGCGTTGGCAAAGTGGCCGAAAATACGTCAACCAGTCCTAGCGGAGGGTGATTGGTCATCAAATGGCCCCCGCACTTTTTGCAGTATTGCCGTTGACTCACTGGCGTCTTCTGAAACATGCCAACATGCTCTGCCCCGGCCGTGATCTCCACGGCATCTGGCTTCCAAAGGGTGAAGGCATTTACCGGTCCACCTGACCACGAACGGCATGATCGGCAATGACAATAACCCATCGCTTCCGGTTCTCCGGAGACCTCTACTTTGACCGCACCGCAAAAACACTCCCCGGAATAGTTTGCCATAGTCGTTAGCCTCCGTTGTTTCGACAAATGCTACGCTAAATTTTTAGCAACTGCCAACGGTTGTCCTTTTGAGCATGCACGGCCTACCGACCGTGCCTTTGTTGCTCGCCCTTGCCAATGATGATCGAATAGAGCCCGCCGACTTCCACACATGGCACGTTTGCGAAATGCGGACGAACCCCGAGAATGTCTGTTCATCGGGGAAGACCGGAAGTCATCGGCAGACAACAAAAACGGCGCTTTTGGCGCAAAGCGTCAATTTGCGCAGTGTAAGGCCACGTCCGGAGTTGGGGGTAAAGCCGACCTCCCGGTTGAACGCCCGGACTTCTCAGTTTGACCCATGCACGAAGTCGCTGCGCTCCAGCCCGCTGCGCGGGAGCAAGAGCCGAGATACCGGTAGCCAGGTGAGAGGATAGTGATAGCGGTGGAGAGCTCCCGTCCTGAGAATTGAGGTGTCGTCAACCTCACTCAGGAAGGAGCTCCCCATGAGCCAGACTAACACTGTCAGTCCGCTGCGTCAGCATATGATCGAAGACATGGCTGCGCGCAAGCTCAACCCACACACGCAACGCAGCTATATCCACAGTTGCAAGCGGTTCGCCGCTTGGCTCAAACGCTCGCCCGATACGGCAACGCCCGACGAGGTTCGGCGTTTCCAACTGCACCTCATCGAAAGCGGCGCGAGCATCTGCAACCGCAATCGGATCATGACCGGGGTGCGGTTCTTGTTCCGCGTCACGCTACGTCGCCATGATTTGGCGGCCGAGGTCTGGCACCTCAAGGAGCCCGAGAGGCTGCCGCCGGTGCTGAGCCCCGGGGAGGTCAAGCGTGTTCTGACTATGGCGACGAGCCTGAAGGCGCGAGCGA
Source organism: uncultured Alphaproteobacteria bacterium (assembly GCA_963822795.1). Taxonomy (GTDB): domain Bacteria; phylum Pseudomonadota; class Alphaproteobacteria; order Rhizobiales; family Xanthobacteraceae; genus Bradyrhizobium. Next base: position 29,310 of record CAWGJM010000062.1, on the reverse strand, counting down.
AGCTAACGCTGGCCTATGGTTGCGGGCTGCGGGCCAGCGAGGTGGTGCGGCTGCGAGCGGGCGACATCGACAGTGAGCAGATGATCATCCGCATCGTGCAGTCGAAGGGCCGCAAGGACCGGCACGTGATGCTACCGGCGGAGGTCCTCGAGCTGTTGCGGCAATGGTGGAAGGCGCGGCCGACCACGTATGATGACGGCGGCGTCGCGCCGGAACACCGCTGGCTGTTTCCAGGTCGCAGTGATCATCGGCCGCTGACTACGCGCCAGTTCGGACGGTTGTTCAAGGAAGCCGCCAAAGCCGCGGGGCTGCGCAAGACGCTCTCTCTCCATGCGCTGCGTCATAGCTTTGCAACTCATCTGCTCGAGCGCGGCACGGATATTCGAGTGATTCAGGCATTGCTCGGACACAAGAGGTTGGAGACGACGGCCCGCTACACCCGCGTGGCGACCGGAATGATTGCCAAGATCGAGAGCCCCCTGGAGGGCCTGAGCGCGCCGCGCCGCAGGCGTGCGAGGCGGGACAATAAGGAGCCGCCGGCGCCGTAGCGCCGTCGGCCATGGCTCGACCAGCTCTGGAGGTCGCGGACATTCTCCGCGATCACGGTCCTGCTTGGCGCGAGGCCAACCGCGGGCATCTGAGCCTCGAGCAATTGAAGGTGATGAGTGCGATCGAGCGCTGTCGCACGGCGGCGCTCGGCGGGCATGTCGCACGCTGCGAGAACGCGGCGTGCGGCTATACGGAGATCGCGTTCAACTCCTGCCGCAATAGGCATTGCCCTAAGTGTCAGGCTGCGGCGTCACGCCAATGGCTGACCGACCGCGAAGCGGAGCTGTTGCCGGTGCCTTTATGTTCTGTCGAAATTTATGTGCTGGCTAGCGCTCTGACGCAGTATTGTCGGCCCTCGCGTCGAGTTTGAAGACCACATAACTAATTACGATGGCGACCTTGGGAAAGTCACAAACCCAGAGGTCGTCACTTCAATTACTTGTTTGTTTGAACATATTGCGGGCTGTTGCCGCGCAGCGGGTGCATGTCAATCTAATGATGGATCGAACAGCTAGAACCAATTGCACATGATGGCAAAAAACATCGATCGTTCGAAGACAATTATGTTCTGCAGAACGCAGTATCCGAGCCGATAACTCAGCTTTTTCGTACTCAACAGCACATAAATTTCGACAGAACATAACGGCACATATGTGCTGCAGCACATATGTGCCTTACTTTCACGTCGTATACACGTTGCCGAGCGAGCTGCGTGACATCGCCTACCAGAATAAGCGCGTGGTCTATAACCTGCTGATGAAGGCGGCGGCCGAGACAACGCTCGCCATCGCAAGCGATCCCAAGCGCCTCGGCGCACGGATCGGCGTCACCGCCGTGCTGCACACCTGGGGCTCGGCACTCACCCATCATCCGCACGTGCATATGATCGTGCCAGGTGGAGGGCTCTCGTTTGACGGCGCGCGATGGGTCGCCGCGCGCTCCAACTTCCTCGTGCATGTCAAGGTGCTGGCGCGCCTATTCCGGGGCAAGATGCTGGCGATGCTCATGCATGCGCACAACGCCGACGAGTTGAAGTTCTTCAACGCCCATGCCGGACTCGCCGACAAGAGAACGTTCAAGCGCTTCATCGCCCCGCTGCGGCGCATCAAGTGGGTGGTCGATTGCAAGGCGCCGTTCGCAGGGCCCGAGCAGGTGCTGCGCTATCTCTCCCGTTACACCCATCGTGTCGCCATCTCGAACCGCCGCCTCGTTGCAGCCGACGACGACGCGATTGCGTTCCGCTGGAAGGATTATCGCACGAACGGCCCCGACCGCTGGAAGACGATGAGGCTTCACCCGCACGAGTTCATCAGGCGCTTCCTGCTGCACGTGCTGCCCAAGGGCTTCCACCGCATCCGCCACTACGGGCTCTTTGCCTCCGCCAATCGCGCCGAGACCATCGCGACGGCCCGCGCACTCCTCAATGTCGCCCCGCCTGCCGCCGATCCCCAAGAGCAGCCGGATGTTGCGCCCGATAGCCCGCGCGTGCTGCCCTGCCCATGCCCCCGCTGTGGCGCTCGCATGATCGTCATCGAGACTTTCGCGCGCGGCTGCGAGCCGAGCTGGCGGCCGACACCGATTAGGATCGACACGTCATGAGCCAGACCTCCTGTCGACGTTGCGGCTTTCCCGTTCCGATGCGCTGGCTCCGCGCCGGCGGCGATCTCTCTCGACCTAATCCCATCCCCCAGTCCGCCGTTCGCCCGTTGATGCGCTCCGAGCGGGCGCCGAAACGCCTACTGCACTCTCCCGACCTCGCGTGTGCAGACATCGAGGTGGTGTCGTGCTGGCGTGCCGCTCATCATCGAGATCGGCGCCAACATTAAATCCCCATAGCACTCGCTGCCAGCCAGTGCCCAACTTCCCGCGACTTCGTGCATTGGCGCTTTTCGGACGCCGGCCACCGCAGTGCGTGGATAGCCTCCTCATGCCGGCGTCCGAAAACCTACACAAACTCAGACTCCCGAGTTGACGCATGCTTGTCACCCCGTGGGTTGGCCCAGCGAATGCCGTTTGAGGCAAAGGCTCCCGCAATTTCCGCCCAAAGGCCCCTAGCAAAGTGCTAGGTTGAGCATCCACGGAGCGTGCCTAACGTGGCAGCGGTAGCTGGATGGCAGGCACCTGCAGTCTGGTCCTTCCGAGGCTGTCGTGACCGAGCAGCGGGTTCAAAGGCGATTAGCGGCGATCTTGGCCGCCGACGTGGTTGGTTATTCCGCGCTCATGGAACGCGACGAAGAAGCCACCTATGCCGAGTTCGAACGGCTCAAGCGAGAATTGATCGAGCCTAGCCTCTCCCGCCACGACGGGCGACTTATCAAGACTACGGGTGACGGCGCGCTCGCCGAGTTCGCCAGTCCCTTGGCCGCTATGAGATGCGCGGTTGAGATGCAGGATCATCTCGCCTCGGGAGATAGTCCGCTAAGGTTACGCGTCGGGCTAAACCTTGGTGACGTTATCGTTGGGCAGGACGGTGAACTCTACGGCGACGGGATCAACATCGCCGTCCGGTTGGAGGGGATTGCCGACCCGGGCGGCATCCTGCTTTCCGAAAAGGTTTACAGCGAAGTCGAAGGCAAGCTGGATGTTGGCTTCCAGGATCGCGGCGAGCAGCAGCTCAAGAACATCTCCAAGCCGGTCCGTGCTTACGCTGCCCGTGCGGGAGCGTATAACGCGCCGATCGCGAAGTTGGGCGCGGCCCCTCCACTTCCAGACAAACCGTCTATCGCTGTGCTGCCGTTTGAGAACATGAGCGGCGATCCCGAACAGGAGTATTTTGCCGACGGAATGGTTGAGGAGATCACCACCGCGCTCTCGCGTTTCAAATGGTTGTTTGTGATCGCTCGAAATTCGAGCTTTACGTTCAAAGGCAAAGCGGTCGACATCAAGGAAGTTGGGCGCAGGCTTGGGGTGCGCTATGTCCTTGAGGGATCTGTGCGCAAGGCGTCGGGGAAAGTTCGCATCACGGGGCAGTTGATTGATGCGGTGACAGGCACCCACATTTGGGCGGATAGGTTCGAGCGCGATCTAACGGATGTTTTCGCTCTCCAGGACGAAGTCACGGTCGCCGTTGTCTCAGCTATTCAGCCGAAATTACTTCAAACCGAAATTGCGATGGCGGCGCGGCGGCGACCAGAGAACCTCACCACCTATGACTTTTTTCTGCGGGCTATGCAGCAGTTTTACCTGGCGACCCGCGGAGGGAATACCGAGGCGATCAGGCTGGCGCATCGTGCTTTGGAGCTGGACCCTCGGTTCGGCTTTGTCGCGGCCCTGGCAGGTCTCTGTCACATGGAAAAAGTCCTTTTTGGCTATGCTGTCGATCCTCAATTCGACCGCAAGGAAGCAGTTCGGCTTGCTCGCTTGGCATTGAGCCTCGACGATAGTGATGCAGACACGTTAGCATGGGCTGCCTTAATCTCGGCGTTCATGGTCGGCGATAGTGAAAGTGAGATCGAATTGGCTGACCGGGCGGTCGCGCTTAACCCAAGTTCATTTGGCGCATGGAGCTGCAGAGGCCAAGCCTATAGAGTTGCGGGGCTACTGGAGGAAGCGGTCCGTAGCTTTGAATGCGCCATGCGGATGAGCCCTGTAGACCCGCGGCTACACCTAACGTTTACTGGGATGGGGATGGCCCTTATTGAGCTTCGTCGCTTTGACGAGGCCATCGTCGCACTGAAGAAAGCCCTTCGTCAGAATCCCTCCTATGTGGCAGCTTACCGCTGTCTCGCGTCTGCGTTCGCCCATCTCGGACGTGATGCGGAGGCCCGTGAGGCGGCGGCGCGTGTGCTTGAGCTCGATCCCGCCTTTACAATATCTGAGTGGATCGCGCGGGGCGGGCAATCAAACGCGAAGCTGGCCCTTGAGGGACTTCGGAAAGCGGGGTTGCCCGAATGAGCCGTGCTCGTCCATGCCGACGAGATGATGGGACGCAGTTGCTGCGTTGCATGAGTCCGGAAGTGGCACTAAGCGGACCTGTCGTTAGTCCAAAGGATTGTCCGCTTGTTGAGCAAGAGCGGACAAGTGCAAGCGCCTTGATATTGAATTGCAGCTCTGGGCACCTTAGCGCCCGCGAGCACGCCGGCAACGGTGCCGAGGGCTCGTCGGCTTAGATGATCCGAGACCCAATCTTCGGTATCCTGAGAGCTGCTGAAACACGTATCTTCCAAACTTTTGTAAGGGTTACGGATGCGATAGCTCCGCTTCCATAGCTACCTCGGTATGGGGTCGTCAGGGTTTGGCCGGGGCTGTGCGTGCTGGTTTCTTGCGTACTGGCGTCGGATCTTCGATAGCCGCTGCTATCTTCCGAGCCACTTCGCGTCCAAGTTCATAGAACCACATGCCGCTCACGTCGGGTCGCCATAGATGCCCCTCAGGCTCTGTTAAGCACGTTGCTCACTGACGTCGCGTACCACTGTCCTCCGCGCGCCGTCGCCACGCCACGGGCATTGAGCCGCCTCAGCAATCTGCCTGAGCGTCGTCGCGCCAGCCTTGATGATTGGCAGGACGTTGGCTGCGCGTCGGTCGGCCTCGGCCTTGATGGATGCCACCGCGCTCCTACGGGTCCCGTGGAGCTTGGAGACTGCCTGAGGCGACCCCACGAGCCTTTGCGGCGGCGATGGTTTCCGTGGCCGAGGATTGACTCCAGATTCGCGCGCGCGGCCCTCGGCTACCTTTGTGGCCCTCAGAAAAACGCGCACCAGTGACTCTCCAAACTCGTTTAAACGGCATGAGTCATCCGGTCGCATTGGATGCCCCGCCGATGGGTCAGAATTGACTCCAGGTTGGCGCGCGCTCTCGTCTATGGCCGCCGGCTGACGACCCCTAGGGGTTCTCCGAAATTGGCAGGAATAGGCCTGTAGGGCCCAGCGGTGACTTAGGATTCGTTTGCGTCGCCTCCTTCGGCTTACACGGAGCGGCCAGCCCAAACGGCTTCCAGTGGACTCCGCAGAGTCTTCACAGGGCACTGCAACGGTTTTCCGTGGGGAGCCCGGTGGCCCCGATGTTCGAGAACCGATTGGACGTAAGGGGGTGCTGGCCGACACGCGGCCTTAGGTCCGCTTAGGATGCCTCCACCAGCCAGCCGCGGGGACTCACAGGGCGCGTTTGTTTTCCCCAGAGCAAGGGCGGGAGGCCACAAGCGCCAAAACGCACCAGTGGCTGTCCCTGAGTCATCGAGAGGCTGTGGTATCACTTGACTCCCTGTCGGGTCCGCGAGCAGCCGAGCGCCCCGCACGCTAAGCGCTGATCCTGGTCTAGTGCCAGCGTTTCTCCGTCATCGCCTTGGTTCCCTCCATCACCAGCTCTACGCCCAACTCGACTAGCTCGTGCGGAGTGAGAGCCAATGGCGGACCCTCCGAACAATGTATCTCGAACGTGCGTCTGCGGTTGTTCCACTCGCAGCCAATCTTGTCGATTTGGTTGCCGGTGACGAGGCGTCTGGTGGTCTTACTTTCGTGTGCTGGCATCGTGGGCCCTGGTCTGATCGTCGCCCCACGCTTGCATTCCGGTAGTTATGTGAGAGGTGTGGAACTCTCAACTGACAGCACGATTTTTTGTATAACAAGTGGCCTCTAGGATCGGACTGCAAAACCGTTCAAAAGGGAGCACTTCGTCTATCGGGGCCACTGCGGCAAACTAACAGCGCCCTCTCGTGCATCGGTCTGATCGGGTCCACTGGAAAAACACGCGCTCGCGTGGGATCCGTTCGTCAGCGACTTGGTCCGAAGCAAGCAATCGGGAGCTGTGAGCCGGCACAGATTTAGCAGGCACTGGATGAAGGCAAGGTAGTTGGCCGCGAGCTTGTCACGGCGGGTTTCGGAGGCAGAGCAGACTTGATTTGCTCGCGGCAAGTATCGCGGCTCGTGGCACGTTTGCGACATGCCGACCTCTTCGAGCAATGTCCGTTCACAGGTTTACATCGGAAAACATTTGCTCAGGCTGAGTTCTTCTCAGTTTGACCCAACAGCGACATTGGCGCGACGCAGCAATCCGAAATTTGATCGCGGCTGTCACGCGTGCTGTGTATAGTCAATCGCGCGTCCCGACGGGAGATTTCTTTATGAGGCGTGTTCATTTCACCGCGGTGGCCCTGGTGACCTCGGTTCTTATGTTTGGAATCGGCTTCTCAATTTCTGCCGACGCGAAAGTCACCGGGCTGGAGATCACCTCGAAGCAAAGCTACGGCACCTTCAAGCCCGGCGAATTCGAGTTCTGGGAAGGCCGTATCGCCGGTGAGCTACAGCCAATCGAGAAGATTCCCGACATCGACAAAGCGCCAAAAAACGCCAATGGGTTGGTCGAATATTCAGCAAAAATCTCTTTGATTTTTCCCAAGGATCCAAAAAGCGGCAACGGTGTGCTTTTGGTCGATATCCCCAACCGGGGGCGCCCGTATGCACAGGCGCTTTACAATAGCCCGCGCGATGAGCCGTTCGAGGCCGGCACCTTTGAAGTGGGCACAGGCTTCCTTCAGGACCACGGTTTCGCCGTCGCTGAGGTGCAGTGGGAGCTGGGCCAAGGTGCCAACCTACCCATCTTTCTCGACAGCTCCGGGCAGAAGCGCTTCGTCGAGGGCGTTGGTTTCGCCATTGTCAGGGATACGGCTGATTTCCTCGCACATGCCACGTCCGATACATCAGGTACGGCCAATCCCCTGCAAGGCGCTGTCAAGCGGACGTTAGCGGCCGGTAAGTCGCAATCGGGGCGCTACCTCAAAACGTTCCTCCTGAACGGTTTCAATATGATTGAGGGACGGCGCGTATTCGACGGCATGCATGTGTTTGTCTCGGGTGCAGGCATGCTGCCCATCATGCAATCGGGCACCGGGCCACAGTCGAGCGCTACCGGAGTTCCAACTTTTGAAAATCCTGAATTTCGCGGCGTCAACGAGGACGTGCTGACGATTGGCGACCTTATCCAACGTGTCAAAGCGCGTGGCGAGAGCCCACCCCGTATGATTCTTATCAACTCGACGACTGACTACTTCTCGCTGCGCGCTTCCATGTCGCGGACCGGGGCCGAAGGTACGGCCGAGCAATCCATTCCGGACAATGTCCGCGTTTACGACATTGCCGGCGCCTCCCATGTCGTTTTGCGCAAGGCTAACTGCGAACTGCCGACAGCCAGACTCGATTGGAGCCCGATTTCGCGCGCGACGCTGCTGCTTCTAGATGACTGGGTGGCAAAGGGGACCGAACCGCCGAAGAGCCGCCTGATGCCATTGGAGGATGCGAAAGGCGACCCGACCGTCCTGCGCGCGCCCAGTCATCTGCCCAAAGCGATTATAGAAATTCCGAAGCGCGATGAGGACGGAAATGCGGTCGGAGGTGTGCGACTCCCCGATATGGAAGCGCCGCTCGGGGTTAATGCGCGGCAAAATCCGCCGCTGTCCTTTCTGTGTATGCTTGCCGGTGCATATGTGGCGTTTCCCCGAACACAGGCGGACACCGACGCAGCTCATGACACGCATCGCCCAGTCCTGGAGAGGTACAAGACGCGCAACGAGTATGTGAATCGTGTTCGAATCGCTGCGCGCGAACTGGAGCGGGATGGCTTCCTGTTGCCCGATGACGTTGCCATTATCATTCAATCTGCGGCCGAGAATTCTCTGTGGCGCACGTCGGCGCCATGAACCGCTAATCTCATGCTGCCGATGAGCACAAATAGCGACTCTTTTGCTGCGGTGCATCAGTCCGGAAGTGGCACGACGCGGACCTCCCTCGATGCACTCTTTCGCGTCGCTTTTGGAGGAAGAGCGGACATTGTGCTTACAAATTCAAAATCGAAGCGGTCTTGTGAGTTTGCTAACCGAGAGCGTGTCGGCGAAACTTACGCACTCGTTTGGGACCCGTTGGACCCCTGCGTACTTCATATAGGACCCGTTTAGCGGCGGGCTTGTATGGGACCCGAGGGAAACGCAAGTGCTCCTATGGGACCCGTTCGTTTCTAAGTTGGTCCCCGATGAGACGCACAGCAGTTCTAAGCCCGGCGGCAGCAACGGCCTTTGCGCCGAGTTTTTGAAGTCGCCCTCGGCGGCACGCCAGAACCGTAGGGCGAGCAAAACGGGGCCCCAATCGCCACTGCCGGTCTAGCGCGGCCTTGGGAGACCAATGGTTCCGTTTGTTGACGAGGCCCGCCCGCAAGCCCAGACTGGCGGCAGGCGGCATCCGGGCAGGGATGATGTCGCTGGGGCAGCTTAGCCATGGAGCAAGAGCAGCCAGTTCGGGTCGGACGCAGGTTGGCGGCGATAGTCGCGGCTGATGTGGCGGGCTACTCGCGGCTCATGGGTCTCGACGAGGTCGGCACTGCCCGTACACTCCGAGAACACCGCGTGGTCATCGATGCGCTAGTGGCAAAGCATGGCGGTCGCATTGTCAAGACCACGGGGGACGGCGTGCTGCTTGAGTTTCCCTCGGTGGTCGATGCAGTCGAATGTGCGGTGGCTGTGCAAGCGGTGATGGCCCAGAGGAACGAGGGCATCCCGCCGGACCGGCGTATGCTGTTTCGGGTCGGGGTCAATCTCGGCGACATCCTTATCGAGGGCGATGACATTCTTGGAGATGGCGTAAACGTCGCGGCTCGGCTTGAAGGGATTGCTGAACCGGGTGGCATCTGCATCTCATCTTCTGCCTACGATCAGGTTCGCGGAAAGGTCGCGGTCGAGTTCGCCGATCTTGGTGAGCGGCCTCTCAAGAACATCGCCCGTCCGATCCGTGCCTATGCGGTTGGTCTGAGCGCGAATGCTCATCAAACCGCCCCGCTGCCATCTTCAGCTCCGCGTCTATCCATTGTGGTGCTGCCGCTTGCGAATATTGGCGGCGATCCCGAGCAGGATTACTTCGTTGATGGTGTTACCGAGAGCCTGACCATTGACCTGTCGCGCATCAGCGGCTCATTCGTTATCGCTCGCAACACGGCCTTCAGCTTCAAGGGCAAGGCGATTGACGTGAAGCAAATCGGCCGCGAGTTGAACGTCCGGTACGTTCTTGAAGGTTCGGTGCAACGTGGCGGCAGCCGCCTCAGGGTGAACGTACAGCTGATCGATGCTGAGACTGGAAATCACCTGTGGGCCGAGCGCTTCGACAAACCAGTCGCCGACCTCTTCGATATGCAGGACGAAATTGTATCTCGGCTCGCCAATACGCTTAACGCCGAGTTGATCGCAGCCGAGGCGCGGCGAGCAGAACGTTCACCGCATCCCGATGCGATGGACCTGTATTTCCAGGGCTGGGCTTCGTTGAATAGAGGCGCCACGCCTGAATACAATACGCAGGCACGGCGATTTTTCGAACGTGCGTTGCTGCTTGACCCCTGCTGCGTAGAGGCACTAGTCGGCGCGGCGTTGGTTAACATTCAAGCCGCCAACATCTTGTTTAGTGAAATCCGGACCGCGCGCCTGGCTGCTGAGGCGGCCGTGCTCAAAGCTCTGTCCCTGGCGCCGAACCATGCCGAGGCTAATCGCATTTTGGGCGTCGTCCAAATCTTTACGAACCGGGTTGCTCAAGGCATGGCTCAATGCGAGCGCGCTCTGGCACTGGATCGAAATTTGGTCACCGCGCACGGATCCATCGGCCAGGCAAAATATTTTATTGGCCGAGGCGCAGAGACGGAAGGTCATATCAAGGATGCGCTCCGGCTCTCTCCTCGCGATGTCAACGTCCACCTGTGGATGATGTATGTCGGTATTGCCAAGCTGTGGCAGGGCGCCGATGCGGAAGCGGTCGCATGGTTGCGACGGTCCGTCGAGGCCAACCGAAATTATCCGTTAGCGCAGTTCTATCTTGCCGCTGCATTGGCGCACTTCGGAGAGTTGGGTGAGGCAAGCGCTGCAGCACGGGCCGGCATCAAGCTTCATCCGAGTTTCACGATCAGCCGCTATCGCGGAAGTGCCGCTTGCGACCATCCTGCGTACCTAGCTGGGCGTGAGCGGACATATGAGGGCATGCGGTTGGCCGGGGTACCCGAGGGCTGACCTTCGTCAGTTCGGGGAGCCTTGGGCATCCCTTGGTTGACGGGATGCGCCACCCAGCCCAGACTAGTTGTCGCAGCCGCATTTGGTGCACGCATGTCAGACCCAATGGACGTCAGCCGACGCCTCGTCGCAGTCTTCGCAGCGGATGTGGAGGGCTACAGCCGCCTCATGGGCGCTGACGAGGTCGGTACGCTCAAGGGTCTGACCGAACGGCGCGCGATCCTCGATAGGCTCATTAGGGACCACAGGGGCCGCATAGCAAACACGGCGGGCGACAGTGTTCTTGCTGAATTTGGTAGCGCCGTAGAGGCCGTGCAGTGCGCTGTAGAGGCGCAGACCGCTCTCGCTGAAACGAATACCAGTCTCCCCACCGACAAGCGCATCAATTTCCGCATCGGTGTCCACATCGGCGACGTGATGGTACGGGCTGGGGACCTATTTGGCGACGGCGTGAACATTGCCGCGCGGCTACAAACATTGGCGAACCCTGGAGCCGTTTGTATCTCAGGTGCGACCTACGATCAGGTGCGCAAGGTCTTGCCGATGACCTTCGTGGGCCTTGGTGTTCAGCAGGTGAAGAACATTCAAGAGCCAATCAGGGTCTATCAGGTGGGTACGCCGAGTGAAACGCGAGAGGCCGCCGATGCGCGTGTTGTTGAGACTGAGAGCCCACCTCCGCTGCCCGACAAGCCTTCCATCGCGGTCCTGCCGTTCCAGAACATGTCCGGTGATCCCGAGCAGGAGTATTTTGCGGATGGGATGGTTGAAGAAATCACCACCGCGCTCTCGCGGTTCAAATGGCTGTTCGTGATCGCTCGCAATTCGAGCTTTACGTTCAAAGGCAAAGCCGTCGATGTCAAGGAAGTCGGACGCAGGCTTGGTGTGCGCTATGTCCTTGAGGGGTCGGTACGCAAGGCGTCGGGGAAGGTTCGGATCACAGGACAGTTGATTGATACGGCAACAGGCTCGCACATATGGGCGGACAGGTTCGAGCGTGACCTAACAGACATTTTCGCTCTCCAGGACGAAGTCACGGTCGCCGTTGTCTCAGCCATTCAGCCAAAATTGCTTCAAACAGAAATTGCAATGGCGGCGCGGCGGCGACCAGAGAACCTCACTGCCTATGACTTTTTTCTCCGAGCCATGCAACGGTATTACCTGACGACCCGCGAAGGTTTGGCCGAGGCGATCAGGCTGGCTCATCGCGCTCTCGAGCTGGACGCTCGGTTCGGCTTTGTCGCGGTGCTGGCAGGTGTCTGCCACATGCAAAGGGTCCTTTATGGCTATGCTGTCGATCCTCAGTTCGACACGAAGGAAGCAGTTCGGCTTTTTCGCTTGGCCCTGAGTGTCGACGATGGTGATCCGGACACGTTAGCATGGGCTAGCCTAGTCTCGGCGTATATGGTCGGCGATTGTGAAAGTGAAATAGAAATGGCTGACCGCGCGGTCGCACTCAACCCCAATTCATTTTTGGCATGGAGCAGCAGAGGCCACGTCTATCGAATTGCGGGGCTGCCAGGAGGCGCTCCGCAGCTTTGAACGTGCCATTCGCACGAGCCCGGTAGATCCACGGCTACACGTGACGTTTTTGGGGGTGGCGCAGGCCTTTATTGAGCTTCGTCGCTTTGACGAGGCCATCGTCGCAGGGAAGAAAGCTCAACGCCGGAACTCCTCATTTTCGGCAGCTTACCGCTGTCTCGCTTGCGCTTTCGCCCATCTCGGACGCGACGCTGAGGCGCGGGAGGCGGCGGCGCGTCTGCTTGAGCTTGATCCCGCCTTTACTATATCTGCGTGGATCGCTCGGGGCGGGCAATCCAACGCGAAGCTGCACATTGAGGGTCTTCGGAAGGCGGGGTTGCCCGAATGAACCCAGTGCCTCCCCTCGTTCGCTGTGGCGAACACGCGGCCCTGTGAACCTCGGCGGCGGCTGCGGCTTTAGCCCCTGATTTTTGAAGTCGGTCGGCCATTGGCGACTGCAATAGGGCTCACCGGGTCAACCTCACTGATATACTCGTAGATCGTATGCTTTGTCAGATAGGTAGTAATTTCGATTTTGCGAGCCGTGACGAAGTACAATCGCAGCAGTGCATCACTGCCCGCTTTTTTTCAAACCTCAAATGCGGGAGCCCTACCGAGCTCTCCGTCACCAAAAGGCGTCACAGGCAGGGCGATGGTATCGCGAACTATGCACGTTGGCGACCCCAACGCTCTGATCAATATTGCTCACAAAGCCAGAATGTATTTACGACTGAAAATCGGAACCTCTCGAACTTTGGCGACTTGTGGCGCGCTAGCAGCTAAATCAGAACACGGAGGATTACGATATCTAAAACCGAACAACCAAAGCAGCAGAATTTCATCAAACCGCAGAATCAAATATCTGGATCGGTCCTGCGATAGCTTGAGCTGGCACAACGCATCAGCCAAGCGCGCCAAGTGAGCATTATTGATCACACGGGCACCAAATTTAGCGCCTATGCTGTAGCAACCGCGTTTGCGATCTTTCCGAACGAGCATCGGACAGCCATAAGATAGTCGGAAGCCGCGCGAAAAATGACGGAGTTGAAGATGCTGATCGAAGTCAGAACAGACGGCAACATTCAGGGTAGCGAGCAGTTTTCAGACGAAGTAAAAACCGTCGTGCAAGCTACGCTGGACCGGTTCGGCGATCGCATCCGGCGGGTCGATGTGTACCTCAGCGACGCGACCAGCAACAAAGCCGGCCACGACGACAAATGCTGCAAAATCGAAGCGCGTCGCGATGGCCGTGAACCCATCGTTGTAACCCACCATGAAGCGACCATGAATCAAGCAATCCGTGGCGCAGTCCATAGTTTGAAGAAATCAGTGGAGAGCGCTTTTGGAAAGGAATCCACTTTGGATCATCTCCGGGACCACCACTAGGCCGTCGGTGCGCGACAAGGGACTTCGGCCGTACTTGCAACCGCAATTCCGATCTTCGAGCCACCGCATCAGACATCGCCCGCGCAAGCTCGCAAATTACGGCAGCGCAACAACCGGAATACGGCATCAACCGCGCTCGGACTTCGCGCTCAACCACGGCCGCCAAGGAACGGACTTTTTGGATACGGAGACAGGACGCCAAAAATCGCCGCTAAGACGCCAGATCGCCTGCGGAGACCGAAATCCGGGAAATGAATGGCCAGAAATCCCAGCAGAAACGCCCTATTTGGCGTCGTGCTGGAAACGCGCGGTTTGCGGAGACTGGATGGTGGAGACAGTAGATATCGAACTGGCTGCCCACCACCCAGTCATCGAACCAGTCTCGAACCTGAGTCGGGAACGGGAGTTTCCAATGCAGCGACTGAGCGACAAAATCGGCCCATTTGGCCGATGTTCGCAGGCAGAGACCACGCCAATCGAGACTTTGGCGCGCATGTTGCTCCCAAGCTCGTTTGGGACCCGTTCGGGTCGTGGTTGAGAACCATTCGTCCGGGTATCCCGCCGTTAGAATTTGTCGTCGGCAATGCTCTCCGTCTGACACTTCCCGCTCCCTATTTCCCCAAAAAACGGTTCCCTCGCGAAATTCATCGCTGATCGTCAAGACACCGTCAGCATGACATTTTCCGCTTGGCCGGATGAAAAGAAGGTGGCACTCTTGAGTAGACTCATATCCCGCGACGAAACGTTCCGCTGCACGAGGCGCTCAATCGGATTGCTGCGCAAGAGGGCTTTGGCGGCTGGAGTTTGCTTGCGCCAAAGCTTCTGAAGCTGCGCCTGCTGTGAATTCCCACAGCTTGCGCGATCCAAACTGCGGCTGGCGACGTGCCCGGGTGATAGGTAATCTAGGAGACGAGACCGCTGCTGCCGGATCACTCCCATAAATTCAATCCGCTCTGCGGCGGCCATTTGATCCCGATTGTCTTCGACTGAGGAGCTACGCGAATGGCAAATCTCACAGTCAATGGAAAAACACACGATGTCGACGCCGATCCTAACACCCCCTTATTGTGGGTGCTGCGCGAATGGATCGGCATGACGGGCACCAAGTACGGCTGCGGAATTGCCCAGTGCGGCGCTTGCACTGTGCATATTGACGGCGTCGCCACCAGGTCTTGCGTAACGCCGCTTAACCTGGCCGCCGGCAAGCAGATCACCACGATCGAGGGCCTTGCTCAGAACGGCAATCTGCATCCGGTTCAGAAAGCCTGGCTCGAGCACGACGTGCCGCAGTGCGGCTATTGCCAAAGCGGAATGATCATGGCCGTGGCGGCTTTGCTTAAAGACAAGCCGAAACCGAGCGATGCCGACATCGACAGCGCCATCACCAACATCTGTCGCTGCGGCACCTTCCAGCAGGTGCGCGCGGCAATCCACGCCGCGGCGAGCGCGTGAGGGAGGCGACCATGAACTACGTACCGCAGATCAATCGGCGTGCCTTCGTCGTCAGTGCGGCGGCTTTTGGCGGCGGGCTCGCGCTTGGGGTCGATCTTCCATTCGGTGCCAACGTCGTTCGCGCCGCGGACGGCTCTCCCGAGGTGACCGCCTGGGTTGTTATCAAGCCGGATGACAGCGTGATCATTCGCGTTGCCCGCTCTGAGATGGGGCAAGGGAGCATGACCGGCCTCGCGCAGCTTGTGGCCGAGGAGCTGGAATGCGACTGGTCCAAAGTCTCGACTGAATTTCCGACGCCGGGCGAGAACCTCGCGCGCAACCGCGTCTGGGGCAGTCAGTTCACCGCCGGAAGCCGCGCTATCCGCGAATCGAATGAATATGTGCGCAAGGCCGGCGCGACCGCGCGCACGATGTTGATTGCAACCGCCGCCAACGAGTGGAAGGTGCCGGCATCGGAGTGCAGCGCATCAAACAGCGTGATTAAACATAACCCGTCTGGGCGAACCACGACCTTCGGCAAGGTCGCCGAAGCCGCTGCAAAGATCGAGCAGCCCAAGGACGTGCCGCTCAAGGATCCGAAGGACTGGAAGATCGCCGGCAAACCGCTCAAGCGTCTCGACACCGCGCCCAAGCTCACCGGAGCGCAGATTTACAGTCTGGATCTGAAGCTGCCCGGCATGCTGTGCGCCGCGATCAAGGACTGCCCGGTCTTCGGCGGCAAGCTCACGAGCTTTGACGCCGCCAAGGTGCAGGGCATGCCCGGCGTCAAGCATGTGGTGAAGGTTGGCGACAGCGCTGTCGCGGTCGTTGCCGAGCGCTGGTGGCAGGCGAAAACCGCGCTCGACGCGCTGCCGGCGACCTGGGATGAGGGCGAGAACGCCAAGGTCTCGAGCGCCAGCATTGCGGAGTTCCTCAAGACTGGGCTCGACGCCGATCAGGCCTTCGTCGGCAACGAGCACGGCGACGTGAAACAAGCCATTGCCGGCGCGGCGAAGAAGGTCGAGGCAGTCTACGCCTATCCTTACCAGAACCACGCCACCATGGAGCCGATGAACACCACCGTGCTCTATACGGCGGATCGCTGTGAAGCGTGGGTGCCCACGCAGGTCGCCGAGGCGGCACTAGCCGCGCTGTCCGAGGCTTCCGGCCTGCCGATTTACAAATGCGACGTCCACAAGATACCGCTCGGCGGCGGCTTCGGCCGACGCACCACCCACGACTTCGTGCATCAGGGAGTCGCGATCGCAAAGCAGATACCCGGCACACCGGTGAAGTTGATCTGGTCGCGCGAGGAGGACATGACGCACGGGCGCTACCATCCCGTCACTCAGGCGAAAATGGTCGGTGCGTTCGATGCCAACAACAACCTCACCGCGCTGCACATGCGGATTTCCGGCCAGTCAATCCTTGCCTTCGTCAATCCGCAGGGCCTGCAGAACGGCAAGGATCCGTTCGTGTTCCAGGGTCTCAACGCCGGTGGGACAGAAGGCGTGTTCGGTTACACGATCCCGAACCTGTTGATTGACCACGCCATGCGAAACCCGCACGTCCCGCCGCACTTCTGGCGCGGCGTAAACAACAATCATAATGCCATCTACCTCGAATGCTTCATGGATGAGCTCGCCCACGCAGTCGGCCAGGATCCGCTCGAGTTCCGCCGCAAGCTGCTGGCGGATCACCCCAAGCATTTGGCGGTCCTCAATGCGGTCGCCGAGCGCGCAGGCTGGGGCAAACCCGCCCCCAAGGGCGTCTATCGCGGCCTCTGCCAACACATGGGTTACGGCAGCTATGTAGCGGCGTGTGCAGAAGTCTCGGTGAGTGACAAGGGAGCGGTCAAAATCCACCGCATCGTTGCCGCGACCGATCCGGGCCACGCGGTTAATCCCGCGCAGATCGAGCGGCAGATCGCCGGCTCCTTCGTCTACGGGCTGTCCGCCTTGTTCTACCAGGAGTGCACGGTCAAGGACGGCCGCATCGAGCAGACCAATTTCGACACCTACAATTCGATGCGCATCAGCGAGATGCCGAAGGTCGAGTGCATTATCATGCCGTCCGGCGGATTCTGGGGCGGCGTCGGCGAGCCGACGATTTTCGTGGCTGCGCCGGCGGTGCTCAATGCGATCTTCGCAGCGACCGGCAAACGCATTCGGTCGTTCCCGCTGAAGAACCAAAACATAACGCTAGCGTGAACGAAGCGCCGGCGGCCAAAGCGAAGATTCCCCGCAGCGTTCGGAGGCGTACGGCGCCCCGCTTTGGCGGGGCCTTCTTTTGCGTGCTGAGCAGACTGGAGACAGTTTCGCGGCATTAACATCGAGCGGCTGCGCGATGCTCCGGCGGAATGGATAGCCATTGACGCCCTGCTCTTCTGCAGCGGCGACATACTCCGCAAAGGCGTCGAACTGACATTTCGGTGCGGCGCGATGCATGGCGAGGATGTCGAAGAGAGGCGCTAGCGCCGGCTGGCGCACTTTTCGTCGTATCGATTCCGCCGTAGCAGGATCGTTCACATCGAATCTAACCTGATACTGCACTCAGAAGGCACGCTGCTCTCTCCTCCTGGTCGCGCCCAATCTGCCCGTTTTCCGGTCGCAAAGCCTAGTGCTCCCTCATAAGCGGGTCCAGCAGGGCGAAGCCACGACGCTGCTGAAGGCGACAGCGCAAACTAGAGCCAGCGGGGCGACAGATTTTTGCAACTTGGATCACTCGCACCGATTTGGCCGCCCGCGGCGCTTTGCAATCGCCTTTCGACGGCCTAGCATGGATTGCGTACCTCGCTTTGTAGGAGCGCAGCCATGGAACTCACCGTGGTACCCATCACCAAGCCCGATGCAGCCAACTTCATCTTCGGCCAGTCGCATTTCATTAAGACCGTGGAAGACCTCCACGAGGCATTAGTGGGCGCGGTGCCGGGCATCCGCTTCGGGCTTGCCTTCTGCGAGGCCTCGGGTAAGCGGCTGGTGCGCTGGTCGGGTAATGACGAGCCCGCCCTCACCCTCGCGCGTGATAACGCCCTGGCCATTGGCGCCGGCCATACTTTCCTGATCTTCCTGGGCGACGGGTTCTTTCCCGTAAATGTGCTGGCCGCGGTTCGCGCGGTACCGGAGGTTTGCCGCATCTATTGTGCAACGGCAAATTCGACACAGGTGATTGTCGCGCAAACGGAGCTCGGCCGCGGCGTACTCGGCGTGGTGGATGGCGCCTCGCCGCTGGGCGTCGAAACCGACGTTGACATTGCGTGGCGGAAAGACCTGCTGCGAAAGATCGGCTACAAGCTGTAGCAGGGGCCGAGCGGACCTCGGGACGAGGTGCCGTGCTCCTGGACTGTGCGTTCGGTACCGCGGCGGTTGGGCGCATTAAATTCTGCCGCCGGTCTGATCGGGCATGATGCGAACCATTGGTGTGATTTCGGATACTCATGGCCTGCTGCGGCCGCAGGCGCTCGCGGCACTTGCCGGCTGCGATCCCATCATCCATGCCGGGGATATTGGCAGCCCTGCGGTACTTGCGAGGCTCGGCGCGCTGGCGGCAGTCCACGCCGTTCGCGGAAACGTCGATCACGGTGCCTGGAGCGCGAATTTACCTGTGACGCAGCGCATCGAGATCGATGGCTTCCGCATTTATGTGCTACACATTCTGGCCGAGCTTAACCCCCAGGCCGCCGACAACGTCGACGCGGTAATCTACGGTCATTCGCACCAGCCCAAGATCGAGACAACGAACGGCACACTCTTTTTCAATCCGGGCAGTGCCGGGCCACGCCGCTTCCGCCTGCCCATCACCGTCGGCCGCATGACCGTCGAGCATGGCAAGTTGCACGCCGAAATCGTTGAGCTCAGCGTTGAGAATTGACTTGTGCGAAGACGGTTGGGACGGCTGCTACCGTTCTGCCACCGTCACGTTCGTTTTGACCGAGTTTGCAATGAAGCAATTCTCATGTGCAGCGTGATGCATCTTATCGAGTTCTTCTACACTGGGTCTTCGGTTGCCGCTCCATGTGATCTTCGGGCGAAGCTCAACTCGAGTGATCGCCAGCTTGCCGTCAGCGTTTTTCTCCATATGCCCGACTGCCTCGTCCTCGTACGAATTGAGCACGAACTTTTGCTTACAGGCGATCGACAGGAACGTGAGCATGTGACAGCTCGCGAGTGAAGCTACGAAAGCCTCCTCGGGATCGACATTCGCCGGGTTCCCCAGATAAGCGGGGGCCGCCGTCGCCGTCATCGTATGGCCGCCATCGAAGCTCCAGGTATGATCGCGCGGATACCTCTGATAGGAAAACTCAGTTCCGCCGCGCTCCCATTTCAAAGTTACTTCGTGTTCGGACATGTTTCTTATATGGAGTGCGGGCAAGCGCTCGGCAACCATCTCTTTTTTAGAGGACGTCCAGGCAAACTGACTGATGTTGTCGGCAAGTTCACTTGGCGATGTGCGGCGGCTAATCCGCCCTACGCGCTACTAAACGGCAGCTGGCGGAAGTTTGTCGGACATAACTACGCCCGCACTCTTTTGGCTTTGTGCTGCGGCAATGACTTTGATCTTCTGTTGGCCCTTGGCCAGTCGATCTCCTTTGGTTTGAGGATGACGCAAGGTGACCGAAGAGTTCGACCCGTTTGCCGGCCGTATGCTGGGAAATTTTCCACAGGCCTACAGCCATGTTGGTTTGATCAACTGCGCCTTGAATCTTAGCCGCAAAGCGTGCCCTGCCGAGGAGCGCGCAGAGAGGGGGTCGCCAGTTACGGTCGCGACGGGACAGATATAGGTTCCTAGATTAGCTAGGTTGCGCCGAATATCAGGCTTGACGTAACGGTTGGCCGTGCGCCGCCGGGAACGGGAATTTTGCCGCCGAAGACAGGCCCGCCGAAACTGCTCTAGAGACGGCAACTACTCACAGAGACTGAAAGTTGGCTAGAGAAAATCGCGAGAAATGGCCGCAAAAGCGGCCTTCCTGCTTGCAGGCTCTAACATCCAAGTTTCGGAAGTCTGAGCGGTGGGCACGACAGGGATCGAACCTGTGACCCCTACCATGTCAAGGTAGTCCGGAACACCAATTCTCGTGTGAAATCAAAACGAAGGGATCGGTAGAAGTGCAAATCCGAGCATGAACGGAGCTAGAACGAAGCGGATTTGCTGTTGACGTGCTGTTGACCGGGTCGACCGTCAGCTCTGGCCGTTCTGATGTGCTTCTGAGGTAATCACCACCGGAGTTTGCGCTGTCGCGTTTGCGGCGCGCTCTGATTGGCCCTCATCGCAGCGAGGTATGAGGACCCGAGCACGGACTCATTATGCTCAGCGCGAGCTATTCCGGGTTTCCCGAGGCGGACATTCCTCTACCATGGGACGGTAACTTCGTCCGACCGGCGGGACGCTCCGACAAAGAGCCCATTTCACGTGGCGCCCAAAGGGAGAAGAGATCCATGAAGATTGCCAAGATTCGTCTCAGGGAGCTGACCGGCACGATGGAAACTAATGGGCTGTTCTGGGAAGAGCGGCTGCTGCGCCCGATTGACATCTATCCGGAATACCGACGCGCTGGGCGCACCGAGGGGGGCGAACAAGTCGACGACAGGCATCTGCGCTTGGTGCAATATTTCCTCGATATCGAAACCGACGAAGGCATCGTTGGCCGCGCCGGGCCGGTAGGGGCCGATGCCGCACGGCTGGTGCTCACTCAGCTGGCTCCGATCATCGTCAGCAAGGACCCGCGCGCCATCGAACTCTTGTGGGATCAGATGCATCGTCTGCAGGTGCATGGTCGCCAGGGCGATGCGATGATCGCCATCTCGGCGGTTGATTGCGCGCTGTGGGGCATCCTTGCCCTGTCGCTGAACGCGCCTGCCTGGCGCCTGCTTGGCGGACCGACGCGGACCGAGATTCCCGCCTATGTCAGCATGCTGGGTTACGTGGTCGAGGATCTCGGCAAGGTGCGCGAGCGCGCCATGCGCTACAAGGAAATGGGCTTCTCCGCGCAGAAATGGTTCATCCGGCACGGGCCGGCGAGCGGCCACGAAGGCATGAAGCTCAATGTCGGAATGGTCCGCACCCTGCGCGAATCCCTAGGCGATGATTACGACATCATGATCGACTGCTGGCAGAGCCTGAATTTCGACTACGCCGTCGATTTCGCGTCGCGCATCGAAGAGTACCGGCCGCGCTGGCTCGAAGAGTGCTTCATGCCCGATCGTATCGACAGCTACGTCAAACTAAAGGCCAAGACCCGCATCCCGCTCTCAGGCGCCGAGCACGAATACACGCGCTGGGGATTCAAGCTGTGTGTACCGAAAACTTAAATCCGACTATAATGGTGATGAAGTCCGCCAAGGATGGCGCGTGAACGAATGACACCGGTGCGCTGTATCGAGCGAGAGACGGGCGCATCCTTGTTCAAAGACCGATGCGTTCTGACTCCGTTGTGGTAACGGGCGTAAGATTTCAGAATGCGACGCAGATGCGCCTCGCCCAGGACGATCATATGATCGACGCTCTCTCGTCGGATCGAGCCGATCAGGCGTTCGACAACGCCATTCTGCCAGGGTGAGGCCGGTGCGGTAGGCTTGTCCCGGATGCCCATCGCGCGCAGTCGGCGCGTGACGACGGTGCCGAAGATCCGATCGCGGTCTCGGATCATGTAGCGCGGAGCCTCGTTCCAGGGGAATGCCTCCGTGATTTGTCGCGCGATCCAATCGGCGGTCGGATATGCTGTGACATTGATCCAGACAAGATCTCTGCGACCGAGCCGGACGATGACGAAAGCATAGAGCAGGTCGAAACCGATGGTCGGAACAACGAACAGGTCCATGGCGGCAATGTCCGGCGCGTGGTTATGCAAGAAGGTCCGCCATCCCTGGCTGGGCGGCCCTCGCCGTTTGACCATGTACTTAGCGACGCTCGACTGCGCGACTTCAAACCCAAGCTTGAGCAGTTCTCCGTGAATGCGTGGTGCGCCCCAAAGCGGATTCTCGACGCTCATCCGGCGGATCAATCTGCGCAGCTCCGTGTCGATCTGCGGTCGCCCTCCCTGTGGGCGCGACTTCCGACGCCAGTAGCAGCGAAAGCCCGCTCTGTGCCAACGCACGAGGGTCTCGGGCCGGATGATTGTGAGAACCTTCAGGATTGATGGAAACCAACGATACAGCTGGATAAGGAACAAGCGATCAAGGTTCGTGAGCCCGGACGCGGCCATGCAGCTTGCGCCTCAAGAGATTCAACTGGTGTCGAAGCACCGCGTTCTCAGCTTCAAGCCGCAACTTCGACTTAAATGGTGAAGCCAAGACGGCCAGAAAGAAACAGAGCAGCCCGATCATTTCGCCAGCTTAAGCGATTCCACCACGTCATCAACCCGGATAAGGTTTTCGGTACACACAGGCGTTGGCGCGAACGGCCAGAGAAGAAGGTCATCAAATAGACCGAAACGCAGCAGAAACGGGACTGACGGGGAAAACCTGGAATCTGGGAGCTGGCAATCCTCAGCCGGTGAACCATGCCTCGACCGCAGGATACGAACTTCCACCTGTTTGATGCAGCGTGCAGCGATCGGCGAGCCCGGCGGCGACGATATTTTTCGCCACATAGCGCGCGGCATAGGCTGCGGAACGGTCGAGCTCTTCTTAGTTCGAGCCGAAGGCTATCTGAACGTTTGGGCTCGACGGTTGATTTCCAGTTTGGTGCCGACAAAAGGCGCAAGGCGTCCCGCCAAAAAGACTAGTCGCTTGCCCAGCGCCATCCTTCCCTGCAGTTCGATCTCGCGGACCGGCCACTGCCCGATTGGGCGAGTTCGCGCTGCCGCTGCGCGACGGAAGATAAATCCGACTTCTAATTCGCGCCGTTGCTCGACTGGCTGATCGACAAGACATACGCTGTCGCCTGCCAGATCTCGTCGTCACTCAGTACCCCACGCCACTCCGGCATGCGGATCCCATTGCGCTCGCGCCCTTCCGCGATGGATGTAAAGACGCCCTTGGCGTCAAGCGTGCGCCGCGCGAGATTGATGCCACCCCTGCCATCCTCACCATGACAATGCGCGCACTGCTTTTCCAGAAATAACTCGTGACCAGCGGCAATCACTTTCGGGTCCTTGAGATCGGGCATCTCTTGGGCATGTAGCTTGGCAAGTGCCAAACCACTGAAAAGAACCATGCTCGCCCAAACAACGAGAAATCGCATCGCTCACTCCCAATTAGCGGGGGGCGGCCGTTTCTGTGCCGCCCCGGCAACTACTTCGCTATCTTGAAGGCAATCAGCGTTGAAGCTGCTGGCACCTTCTCCAGTTGCGGCAAGAGAGCCGGCATCAGGAGGGCTGCATACGACCCCCATCCGCTTGGCACCAGGATGTACTGCTCCCCATCAACCGCGTACGTGACGATGCCGCCGCGCATTCCGGAGCCCGTATTGAAGCTCCACAGAACCTTCCCTGTCTCTGCGTCAAAGGCCTGAAGCTCGCCCATTGGATCGCCGTTAAATACCAAGCCTCCGGCGGTGGTAAGCACACAGGAAAAGCCCGGTACCTCCATCGCATAGCGCCATTTCTGCTTGCCTGTGAGAGGATCATTGGCGCTGAGCTGACCGGGCTTGCGGCCATCGGGCGCCATAACCAACCGGCCGAAGTCGTTCGAACCAGTGTGACCGGTGCCGTAGTCCTTGGGATCCTCCTTCTGCGCGACCGGCTTGAGGTAGTCGCAGAAATCGAGCACGTTGTTGTACCAGAGGCCGGTCTTCGGATTGTAGGCACCCGAATTCCAGCTTCGCGCGCCGAACGTGGACGGGCAGATCAACGTTTCCTTATCCATCGTTAGTTCGACACGGCCGATCAACTCGCCGGCCTTTGGATCGATGTCTTTCACGAAGTTCTTCAGGTCGCTAATCGACCAGATGTTGTCGATGTTTCCATTGTTCTTATCGAGCACGAAAACATAGCCACTCTTGTTCATGTGGACGAGCAGATCCTTGCCGTCCTTCGTGATCTGCAGAACCTCGTATGGCGAATCGAAATCCCAGACATCGTGTGGGATTTCCTGCCGATACCATTTCAACTTTCCGGTCTTGGCCTCCAACGCGACGACCGAGTCGGTGTAAAGATTGTCACCTTCGCGATCAGAAGCGTCAAAATCCTTGCCCGGATTGCCGGTGCCGTAGAAGACGGTATCGGTCTTCGCATCATAGGTGCCGGGCATCCACGCGCCGCCACCGCCATACCTTCCGCTTTGGCCCGGCCAGCTCTTCGGGTCCTCCTTGATGGTGTTGAATTCCCAAACTTTCTTGCCGGTAGCCACTTCGACGCCGTAGATCTTGCCTTGGGTCGCGAGTTCACCTGCTGTGGAACCAAAGGTTAGAATGTCGCCCGCGACGACTGGCGGCGAAGTGAAGTTGCAGCCATGGCAGTTGGTGAAGTCGGTCAGCTGTACCTGCCACTTCTCCTTGCCGGTCTTTTGGTCCAGAGCGATGCCGCGTCCGTCCACGGTGCCGATGAAGACCATGCCATGGCCGACCGCCACGCCGCGGCTATAGGGCGCGAACAGCACCTTCTTGGTCAGCGGATCCAGCTTTGGCTCATAGGTCCAAATCTGCTGTCCGGTCTTTCCGTCGAGCGCCGCCACCCGATTTCCCGAGCTGATCGAGTAGATCACGCCATCGATCACGATGGGCGTTTCCTGAAGCCCCATGGTGATGTCGCCGCCGTGGGCGATCCACGCGACTGACAGCTTGCTAACGTTGTCCTTGTTGATTTGATCGAGCGGACTGTAACGCCACGCGTTAGCAGTGCGGTTATATAATGGCCAGTTATTCGGATCTTCGGTTCCCGGATCCGCCGCAAGCGCAACGGTAGCCGTGGTCAGAAAGCAAACCAGTCCTAGGCTGCTCGCCATTGATGCCTTCATCGTCTCCTCCTGGTTTAACCGCGTCGATTTTCCGATCGCTGCACACGAACACTTGTCGAAAAGAACGGCAGTAACTTAACTTGACGGCATCCCAGTCTCCGACGCCGTCCCGCTGGTTTCGCTTGCCTGCCAGGACCTTCGCATCTGATGCTCCCGGGGAACAAAAGCGAAAGGGTAGTGCGGGAATGAGGTCGAGCGTCGTCGAAGGGAGCGGCTTCATGCTGCATCCCCCAACATCGAAGGGCTTCCAACACGAACGCCCTCACATGAAGCGATTTATTGGCTTTCCTCCGGCGTTCAACCGCGTCTTGCTGGGCAATGAAGGTCGGTTAGCAAGGGCCGTGCCACGGATCCACTGGTCCGATGCCAAACCAAAAGAACGCATTCTCTGCGCAAGGACCGTCAGCACAGCATGAGGAGAGTCCCGAAAATCGTCTCATGTCGCGAGACACTGTCCTTCGTGAGACAACCAGCTGGCCTAGTCACCATCTTTTCAAGAACGGGCCACCCATCGCGAAGAACGCGTGCCCCATCCGATCGCCGTAGGCCGTCGCGCCGCTAATGGGGACACGGCGCATTCAGTCGACGCCTAACGGGAGAAGCCATCGAATGGAATCATGTAATTTGCTCCGAAGCTGCCCAATATCTTGCGAGCCTCTGGCCCTGGAACGCCGTACACAACAAAGCTGGCCACAGTCGCAAGGGCGGTAAACCGTTCAGCGAATTTCGCAAACGTCTGCTGAACGTGTGACACGACGGCATCCGAATTCCGATAGTGCTTCAGAATGTGGATGGTCGTGCGGTCGTCACTGACGTTGTATTCATACGCAAGCGCTCCCGGCTCTTGCTTCGTCGCCGCGACGAGAGGCGCAACGACCTGCTGAAATTGATCAAATTGCTCAGGTTCGATCTTGAAAACACAGACCCAATAGATGTCGTCCCGCATGGAAATTCCTGCCCGCTTCCGCTTCCGGTTAGATCACCGAGACGCCGACCTTCACGGGCGGCATCGAACCAGCCGCACTCTGCAGGCACCCTGAGGGGTGTGTCGAGCTCGAACGGCCGCCGGTCAGCAAGGTCCGTGCCACCGCCGAGACCGCCTTCAGCTTCGAGCGAAATGGAAAGTTCGCAGACGAACCGCGCGGCCAAAGCTCTTCAGAGGATTCGGCGAAATCGTCTCGTGTCGAAAGACAATGTAACTGGCGTAGACAGTTGGAGAGCGGCGACGAGAGCCGGCTGCGAAGCTTATCGCCGCGACGCATTCCATTGAATCGTCTATGGTGCGCAACACCGTCTTGCGACGATGAGACGCATTCGACCTCCGACCCCAACATGAGTCTCTATCGAGAACTCCGAAATATCTCACCGTTTTTGCCGCGCCCTGTGAACTCTCGCCGGTGGCACGCCCCTTGCTGTTGAGCGGATGCAAGCGACGCGCAAGACCCAATCATCAACAAGGAAGGAGACACAAAATGGAGCTCGGATACTTCTCGATGCCTTCACATCCGCCGGAGTGCGGGTTGAAAGAAGGAAACGACTGGGATCTACAGGTCCTGCGTTGGTTGGATGAACTCGACTATCAGGAAGCCTGGATTGGTGAACATCACACGGCGCCCTGGGAGCCCAATCCTTCGCCTGATCTCCTCATCGCCCAAGCACTGTTGCAAACCAAGAAGCTTCGCATCGGGCCAGGTGGATTCCTGCTCCCGTATCATCATCCCGCGGAGCTCGCAAATCGGGTAGCGATGCTCGATCATCTCTCCGAGGGACGGTTGAATTTCGGTGTGGCGGCTTCGGGCCTGCCCAGCGACTGGGCCATGTTTAATGTTGACGGCATGTCCGGCCGAGAATTGTGACATGACGCGTGAAGCCCTGGAGATCATCCTCAAACTTTGGGCCGAGCCGGCACCTTTCACCTACAAGGGTAAATACTGGACGGTTGACCAAGCCGGACACGATGTTCGATTTCCTGAAACCTCACATCAAGCCTTTGCAGACCCCTCATCCGCCTATCGGTGTCGCCGGACTGTCCAAGAACTCGGACACTCTGAAATTGGCCGGCGAGCGCGGCTTCATTCCTATGAATGAACTCAAACCCTGCCTATGTTAGCAGCCACTGGGAATTGGTCGAAATCGGCGCGGCCAAGATGGGGCGCAAGCCTAGCCGTAGGGATTGGCGACTGGTGCGCGAAGTGTTCGTCGCGGATACCGACGAGGAGGCCTGGAAGTTGTCCGCTGGCGATATGATGGGCCGCATGATGGGCGAGTATTTCCTGCCGTTACTGGGTCACTTCGGCTTCAAGGACTACCTCAAGCACACGCCCGAGGTTGCAGACAGTGATGTTACGGTCGAATATTGCGCGCGCCGCAATTGGATCGTTGGCTCGCCGTCCACAGTCGCGGAGAGAATTGAAACGATTTATCGCGAGGTTGGCGGCTTCGGCGTACTTTGTGTGTTCGGCTTCGACTACAAACACAAGCCGGATGCTTGGCGGCATTCGCTGGATCTACTGAAGAACGAGGTGATGCCTCGACTGAAGCATCTCGGTGACGAGCTGCCGAAGGCAGCATAGCTTCAAACGGCTTTCCGGGTGCGGGGAAGGACTTCGCGCCCGGAACCGAAGCTAGCTTAGTGATGGTGAATTTGCTTCGCCGTCCGACACTGGAGACCGTACTATGAACATCGATGGGCTGACTTTCAAGCAAGCCATGAAGCACTGCGCCGGCGCTGTCGCGTTGGTGACGGTCGGAATTGAACCAGGACGGCGGACCGGCCTAACGGTTACATCAGCCTGCTCGCTTTCCGACGACCCCCCTTCTCTTCTCGTCTGCGTCAACCGAAATGCAAGCGCGCATGCTCGCATCAGGGACGAAGGATGCTTCGCTATCAATTTTCTGAGCGAAGAGCATACCTTGCTTATGAGATTCAGTGGCCAGAGAGGCATTAACGGCGACGATCGCTTCGCCTTCGGTAGATGGCTGGATGGAACGACTCGGCGTTCCGGTCCTCGAAGATGCGGCGGTTGCGTTCGATTGTATGCTCGCGCAGGAATTCGGGACAAAGACGCACTCGGTGTTCGTGGGGGAAGTCCGCCTCGTCCGTATCTCGACCGCGCCTAACCCCTTGATCTATTTGCGCAGCGGCTTTCAGGGTGTGCGCAACATCCAAGAACGAATTTCAGTCGGCGATCTTGACGCACGGCGAAATAGCTGGAGTGTATTCCTAACCGCCTCCCGTAGTAAGCCTAGTCGGGCATTACGATTTTTAGGAGCTTGATTTTGCGGTAAAGCGTTGCGCGGCTGAGATTTAGTGCTCGGGCGGCCTGCGTTACGCGTCCCCCGTGGATCTGCAATGCTTCAACGATCGCAGGACGTTCGTCGGCATGTTCGGAATCGACGGTTTGACGACTAACCGGTGGCAAGTCGAGATCGGCCTCGATAATGACGCCACCCTCAGCAGTGCAGCCCGCCAATCGCAACACATGTCTTAACTGCCGCATATTTCCCGGAAATGAATAGGAGAGCAGTCGTCCAGGCGTTAGGAGCGATACGGCAATTAGGTGCTTCCTCGTTAGCGATGTGGGCAACCACGTCGGCCTTATCCGAGCGTTCCCGAAGGGGCAGGCAGCCTGATTTCCAAGCCACGGAGCCGATAATAAAGATCCGATCGGAATGAGCCGGCCTCGGTCATCTGACCTAGATCCCGGTGCGTAGCGCTAATGAGACGGATATCCACCGATACTGGCTTTAGGCCTCCTAGCGGCCACACCTCTCGATTTTCTAGGACTTGGCAAGAGCCGAGTTTGGAGCGCAATCGGCATGTCGCCGATTTCGTCAAGGAACAGCGTCCCGCCGTTGGCTTGAAGGATCAAGCCTTTGGACCCCTCGCGACGAGCCCCAGTAAAAGCACCCGCTTCGTATCCAAACAATTCGGCATCAATCAGGCTTTCCGGGATCGCCGCGCAATTTAAAGCTACGTAGCTTGACCCGCGCGGTTGCTCGCCGCATGTATGGCCCGAGCAAAAACGTCCTTGCCAGAACCCGTCTCGCCATGAAGCAAGACGGGTAAGTCTAGGTTGACAACCGCTTTCAGGCGTTTGACGCTCTTATGGAGTGCAGGGTCGCTCCCGGCAAGCCTGTTCAGTACGGCGAACCGATCTTGCACATTCCAACGCGGCAGTGCCGCGACCCTTGTCGACCTGCCGCGAGGGGGCGGAGCAATTTGGCCTAAGCCCAACAGTGCCCCATCCGCTCGGCGGAGCTCGACGATGCCGCCTGACACCTTTGTCACGCGGTCGTCTAGCTGGATTAGGCTGGACACTTCGATACCGGATTTGATCATGGAATCCCTCAAGCCCAAGATCGCGCGGCCTCGTCGACATGCTCCCACGATACGGCAGTCGTCGTCATAGGCAATCAGCCCGCTGCCTTCATCGCCAGGCAACTGCGCAATCCAAGAACCGTGAAAATGTCTCCGGAAATCGAGCCTTCGATTTGCCTTGTAGCTTCAACCGCGATCGCAAAGGCAAGCTGGTGCGCGGTATGGTCAAGATCGCTACGGCA
>CAWGJM010000061.1:120000-300210 GCA_963822795.1 uncultured Alphaproteobacteria bacterium | reverse complement strand
AGATGGCATCAGCCGGCGGCACGCGCTCCAATGCATGCTTTGGGCGGGCACCGGCGTCCTCTGGACGGTCGCCGGCGGCGTGCCGAAGTCCAGCCTGTTGGGATCGGCGCACGCGGCCGAGGCCGGCTTCACCTTCCTGCAGATTTCCGACAGCCATGTCGGCTTCGACAAGCCGGCCAACCCCAACGCGCTCGGCACGCTGCACGAAGCGATCGGCAAGGTCGTCGCGTTGCCCGCCAAGCCCGCCTTCATGATCCACACCGGCGACATCTCTCATTTGTCGAAGCCGCAGCAATTCGACGACGCGGATCAGGCTCATCGGTCAAGCGAAGCTCGACGTCCATTACGTGCCGGGCGAACATGACGTCATCGACGAGGACCAGGCAAGGCCTATCTCGAACGCTACGGCAAGAACGCCAAGGGCGCGGGCTGGTACTCTTTCGATCAGGGCGGCGTCCATTTCATCGGCCTCGTCAATGTGGTCGACCTCAAGGCCGGCGGCATGGGCAATCTCGGGCCCGAGCAACTCGCCTGGCTCACCGACGATCTCCGGGCAAGAGCGCCTCGACCCCGATCGTCGTGTTCGCGCATATCCCGCTCTGGACCATCGCGCCGGAATGGGGCTGGGGCACGGAGGATTCGGCGCAGGCGCTTGCGCTGCTCGCCCGTTTCGGCTCGGTCACGGTGCTGAACGGACACATCCATCAGTTGATGCAGAAGGTCGAGGGCAACGTCGCCTTCTATACCGCGCGCTCCACCGCCTTTCCGCAGCCGGCGCCCGGCACGGCCCCTGCGCCCGGCCCAAGCTCGTTCCGGCCGGCGAGTTGCGGGCTGCTCGGCGTCAGAACCGTCGCCTACCACCAGGGCGAAAATCTCGCCGTCACCGATCAGCCATTGGCGGCGGGCTGAACCGACGTCGTGTCACCGACATTTGATTCTTCATCATCGCCTCTGAGGACTTTTTCGTGTCAGTGGCGCGGCAGCCGTGTCACCGACGTTTGGCTCTTCATCATCTCGCTGCTGAAGGTTCTGAGCATTGGTGACACGGCACCGTGCATCGAAAAGCACGCGTTCCGAAGTGACGGTTCGGGTCGAACCTTCGAAATTTAAGCGACAATGCAACCACCGACCGGCGATTGCACATCCAATTGAGAGGGCCGCTCGGCCTCAATATCGGAGTATGATCATGAAGAAGCTTGTGGTAGCGGCTGGCATCGTTGCCGGCATTGCGTTCGGGGTGCCCGCCATCGCGCAGACAAAGCCGACGATTCCGGTCATCGTAAAAGATATGACGTCGCCCTATTGGCAAGCCGTGCTATCCGGCGCACGCAAGGCTGGTCAAGATCTCGGCGTCAACGTTGTCGCGCTCGGCGCGCAATCCGAATCCGACGTAAGCGGCCAAATCAGCATACTCGAGAAAGCCGTCGCATCAAATCCCGCGGCGATCGTCATCGCGCCCGCGCAATTTGCCGCGCTCGGAAAGCCGATCGATGAAGCCGCCAAGAAAGTCAAGATCATCGGCATCGAGTTCCTGCTGCCGATACCAAGGCTATGATCTCGCTCCTGGCGACCGACAATGTGAATGCCGGTCGCGTCGCCGCAGACGCTCTCGCCGTGGCAATCACGACGTCCTATGCTGACACAGAAGGCGATATTGTGATAATCACCTCCATGCCCGGAGTGGCTTCACTCGATCAGCGCGCCAAGGGCTTCAAGGAGGTGGTCGCGTCGAAATATCGGGCACTCGATATCACTGCCGATAAGGTCGCTGACGGCAAGCCGGCGACTGCCCTCAACATAATGAAGGACCTCATCGCCAAAACAGCGGACCTGCGCGGCGTGTTTGTTTCGGACCCGGTCATGACGCTGGCCGTGGGCCAAGCCGTGGCCGAAAAGAAATCGGACGACAAGATCAATGTCGTCGGCGTTGGCTCGGACGAAAAGCTCGTCAAACTTCTGCAGGACGACGTGCTCGCCGGGCTCGTCGTGGAGGACCCATTCCGCATGGGTTATGACGGCGTCAAGACTGCGCTCGCCGCCTCGAAGGGCGAGCAGGTGTCGGCCAATGTCGATACCGGGGCAACCCTTGTCACCAAGGCCAACATGAGCTCCGCGCGTTCGCAAGAGCTCCTCAACCCAAAAGTCAAGTGACCGGGAAGGCATACGGCTCAATTGGACGAGGCGCCCTAGTCGGCGGACTAATTGGTCCTGTAGTCAACGCATACGTGCTCCGCATTGGTTCTGCCGATGCGCGTCTCGTGCAGTCTCGGTGGAAGGGGGCGTCATTTCCGTTCAGATTCCCGACGGCGTCGGCACCATGACTATGCTCAATCGCGAGTCGCTTGGCAAATTCATCCGCGGCATCAGCGTCCGGCAGGTCCGTCTGGCTTGCGGGTTTGTTCTGTTTGCCTATCTCGTCAGCCATTTTTTTAACCACGCCCTTGGCAACATTTCGCTTGGCGCAATGGCTAAAGGAATTGAATATCACAAGGCCTTCTGGCAGATTTTGCCCGTCGCGATCGTGTTTTATAGCGCGGCAACGGTGCATACGGGCCTGGGTTTCTGGGCGCTCTACGAGCGGCGGCAATTTCGCTGGAAAGCGATCGAGCCGATACAGCTTGCCCTCGGACTAAGCGTCCCCGCGCTCATCATCACCCATCTCGCCGGCGTGCGGATTGCCGAAGTTCTTTTCCAGGACCAAAAACTCTATCCGCAGGTGCTCTACGCCTACTGGATCGTCTCGCCATACAAAATGTGGTTGATGAACATTGTCCTGATCATCTCGTGGGTACACGGCTGCATCGGACTATATTTTTGGCTCCGGATGAAGACGTTCTTTGCAAACGCAGCCTCAGTTTTGCTTGCCGCGGCAGTGCTCGTTCCAACGCTTGCAATGCTGGGCCTTTATCAGGGCGGGCGAGCAGTCGTGCAGCAAAGTAGCAGCGCAGAATGGCAGGTGGAAAACCTCTCTCCACGTCAGATCGGCACGCCAGCCGAGCGGGACGTGATCGATCAAATCATCGATTATTTCTTGATTGGATATGTCGGCCTGATTGGATTTGTTTTCGTGGCACGCGGCGCGCGCCTATTGAACGAGCGCCGCGGCGGCATGATCAATCTGTCATATGGTAACGGCAAGACCGTTCGCGTACCCAAGGGCCTGAGCGTGCTGGAAGCAAGCCTGCGCAACAACATACCGCATGCAAGCGTCTGCGGGGGTCGCGCCCGTTGCTCCACCTGTCGAATTCGGGTGATTGGCGATTGCAGTTCGTTGCCGGAACCGTCAAAACGAGAGGCCTTTGTGCTCAACCGAGTGGGGCAGGGGCCGATCCGTCAATCCGTCTCGCCTGTCAGTTACGGCCGAATACCGATATTTCCTTCTTCCAGATCTTTCTGCCGCAGATCACGGCGGCTGACCTGCGGACGACAAGTGCGGCCCGAGTTGGTAAGGAGCGCTATCTCGTCAGCATGTTTGTGGACATGCGCGACTCGACCAAGCTTGCCGAGCAGCGATTGCCGTTCGATACCGTGTTCATCGTCAATCGGTTCCTGGGTGCGGTCTCGCAGGCGGTGATCGAATGCGGCGGCCAACCCAACCAGTTTCTCGGCGATGGACAACTGGCGCTGTTCGGGCTCCGCACCGATCCGAAAACAGCCTGTGGACAGGCGCTGAAGGCTGCGTCGATGATTGCTGCCAATATCGATGAGCTGAATCAATTTCTAAGGCACGACTTGCGGGAGCCGATCCGTTTCGGGATCGGAATTCACGGTGGCGAAGTGATCATCGGCGATATCGGCTACCAAGATCACATGGTGTTTACCGCTCTCGGAGACGCGGTCAACGTCGCTTCGCGGCTGCAGGACATGACCAAGAGCCACGGATGCGAAGTCATCTTGTCGGAAGAGGTTCGCAAGACGGCGAGCTTGCCCGTCGATGCATTGCCGGAGCAAGAAGTCGCGATCCGTGGACGCGCCGAACCCATGGTTGTCCGGGTTGTTGCGAAGGCGAAGATTTTGTCCTCACCGAGTTCCGCCATCGTCGCCTAGGAAAATCGCCGCCGGCATTCTCGGACTAAATCACTCCAAGAAATGGTTTTACGCTTTCCGAATTGGAATACCGGCCATCCCTGCAGCTCGTTTGCGATCGGGGCTGTTTTGCGCAAAACCTCTTTCGAGCAAGGCTGCCGTGCGTGCTGCTATCTACGATTGGACCGTAGCGTCCGGCGGCAGATTTGGGATGCCCTTAGATCCATGTAAGGTCCGATTTGGCCGCTGGGATCATCCATGATCCGAACCGCCGCGTCGCTTGCCTCAATTCCCGCAAGCAGGATAGTCGTCGCGAGTAGCGCTTTGAGGCTCCTCTTCGTGACCACTCCAGTCTCAACCCGTCGGATCTAAATCTGCCCACCTCAGGTGATGTACGGCTGATTTTACCGGTGTCCGCCGCAGACCAAGCCGGCATGCGGGCTCAATTGCCATACAGGAATATATATTTCCCCGAGAAATAATATATTCCTGCGCAAGCTGACATTTGTCCATTTTACGAGGCTCACAGAACAACCAATCGCAGGCGCGCATGACCGACGCCGGTTAACATCGAAGAAGGTGATGCGCGCAAAGACACCGACAGATTGAGCGGGACTTCACGATTTCGCGTGCTCGGGAGTATCAAAAGAGATTGACTCTTTCTGTCAGAGACCCGCGCATGCTGCGCGCTGGCTCACAACGTGGAGCGATTTCAGACGACTAACTTGAAACTTCTCAGCGTGACTGCGATTTTTTCCAGCGGCGATCGCGACCCCGGTATTTGCACAGCAAGCTGTCGACGAACCCGGCTTGCAGGCCTTTTACCAGAGCCTGGGTGTTGGATCCGACGGCCGACAGCGAGCGCCATGGCGTCGGCACGCAGCGGTGCGAATGCGAGCGTTCCGGTGAAGCGCATCTCGGCGAAGCGTTACACTACCAATCACAAGATGTGACAGGCCCGCGCCAACAAGCCGGCGCCCGAATGCAGTAAAGGCGGTCCAACAGAGCCCTAAGTAGGTTCCGACACTGATCGAGTGGCCCGAGTAAATTTGAGGCCCGCAGCCAACACCGAGTTGGACCGACTTCACAGTTAGATTGATCAAGGGAGAGCAATATGTCTGATTCGGATTTGCTCTTTTGCTTCACGTCGAACAAAATTGATTTTCATCCTTGCCCAAATTGCCGTGCCCCGATGCTCGTCCGGATCAAATCGGCCGGCGTGGACTTGAGCGTACGAACGTTCGAGTGCTTCAATTGCCATAACGTTGTACTGGTTCCGAGCAATAAGTCCGACCTCTCGCTCTGATTAGCCGGAGCAAGGATCCTCATAGGCGGTCGAAAAAGAAACGCTGTCGGAAACTCCTCGAATCCCGGCGGCCACCGCGGAATATTTCTGAATAGCGTCTTTCCGGCAAGATGTGGATTAACTGGGCCCCTTGACCCAGCCGCCAAAAGTCTTGACCCGCCTTATGCGGTACCAATGACCGAACAAAAAAGCGTCTCAGCCGGGGGCGGGCGGCTGAGACGCTTTGGAGGTTTTGCCGGTCGAGCGGCGCCGGCGAACGTGCAGCTAAAGCGCCGTCACGCTGCCTCCGATAACACGACTAATATTCCGGCATGGATATTCCGAATGCTGTCTTTTGACCAAGATGCTGCGACCGCTTCGTGCGTGACGTGTTGCGTGCGTCGCCGCTTCATTTGAACTCAAGACGGCCCACCCTACAAAGGATCTTCGACTGCCTCACGCAATCGTTTCAATTCGGCATTAACAAAACCTGATGAGTTGGAATAGGAAGTTCTCGCGGCAAGTCCTCTCACTGATTCCGACTAAAGCCTGTTGAGCCACATGAGAGAGATGGGTCTCCTGACTGTAGGGAGCGAACTTATCCAGGATGGACGAAGGTTGCGGGCAACGATTGTCACTTCCGCAAACCGGAATACGGAACGCCCGCTAGGTAAGCGGGCCTCACACGACGAAGCAACACAAGGCAGCCGAAAGCAAGGAACATCATGGCCAAACAACCACACTATGGAACGACCACGAAGGTGTTTCACTGGCTGATCGCGGCACTCTGATTGTACAGTATCCGCTCGGCAAGTTCATGCCGGGCATTCATCGGGGGATGACGCCCGGCGACGCGATGACGTTGCATATTTCCTTTGGGATCACGATCCTGGCAGTGATAGTGTCGCGTCTCTGCTGCCGCATCACCCATTGCGTCGCGCCGGCAAGATGGCTTCCTGTCTGGCAGCAATTGATGTCGGAAGCAGTGCACTGGCTGCTGACGTGCTGGTGCTTGCGACCACGATGACCGGTTGGATCTTTGGATCCGAGCGTGGTTGGTCGATTTCGCTGTTCTTCGCGGTCCCTCTCCCAATGTTGCCGACCGAAGGCTCGCTGCTCGCAAATGAAATCGGCAGATGGGCACGGCACCACTGAATGGGCGCTGTTGCTGGTGATCGGTGCCCACGTGGCCGCCGCCATCGCGCACAAGTTTGTTTTCCGCGACCAGATCATACAGCGGATGCTACCGGAGATGCCGATGGTCGTGCGGACCGGGAACCTGAAGCCCGAGGTCGTAGCGATGAGGCCCGTCCAGCAATCGCGGGCCGGCTAATGATCCGGGTTGCCGAACCACGGGCGAGAAGCGATCTGGCTTGAATTGACCTTTCTGCTCGGTTACCGTTGTTACCGTTCAGCCGCCCTTGCGGGCGCGTCGCGGTCCCAGGCAACCCCAAACGCCCTTCGCGCACGCGCCAGACCAGGACATGACAGTGCCGATCGGCAGGGCCGTGATATCCGCAATTTGATGATAGGAGAGCTCTTCGAGTTCGCGCAAAACCAGTATTTCTCGCATCGGGCGAGGCATCGCATTGAGAATGCTGCGAACGGTCTGGGCTTCCTCATTGCGCACCAGAGTTGCTTCCGGAGTGTCCTCGTCCGAAGATATATTGTGGATGAACTCTTCAGAACCACCCTCGCCGTGGTAATCGAGCTCCAAACGTGACTTTCTCCGTCGGTCCATCAGCCAGCTGTGATAGCAATTTCGCACAATCGTGAAGATCCAGGCGGGCTTCCCCGCCGCGATATCCGGCGAAGCCTCGATAGGCTCGAAGGAATGCCTCCTGCACGATATCCTGGGCCGCGTCGGCATCCCGGCTGAGAAAACGCGCGAAATTGTAGGCCGCGTCGAGCTGAGGAACGATGTTCTGCTTAAATCTGGCAAAGGTCGCATCCGCGGCCGGCGGCCTGCTTTGCACCAGCAGGCCTAATTGGTCCAGTGCCGACTTTGGCGTGAATGCGACGGGCCGGCCTCTCGCGGTGGCTGCGGCAGGTTTGCGTCGAGGATCGATGGCGCCGTTCACGATCTGCACGCGCGGCCTCCCACGTCTTGCTCGGCGGCGGGCGGGATGGCCGCAGTGCAGTTGCGGCGAACGGCAAAGGCGGGCATCGGCAGGTTCCTATGACGAGCGACATTGTGCAAACCCGCGGATTGTGTGATTGGAAATGTATATTCCTTCAATGGATCGCCGGTTCCATCTTCCTGAAATATGGGTACCCTGAAAAACATCATTAAATAAATGACTTAGAAGCAGTGATCCCCTGCAAACGGGCCTTACTGGTTTGTACGCGGGAAACCTTGGAACGCTCGGGTTTGCCATGAAGCAAGCCACCCAACCGTTCAAGCGTTTCAAGTTTGGGGTTTTCGAAGCCGACCCTCGAACCGGCGAGCTCACCAGGCTTGGCAAACGGGTCAGGTTGCAAGAGCAGCCATTCCAGTTGCTGACCATGCTGCTGGAAAAGCCGGGAGAGCTGGTGATCCGGGAGGAACTTCGCGAAAGACTTTGGCCGAAGACGATCGTGGATTTCGATCACGGCGTCAATAAAGCGATCAGCAAAATTCGAGAAGCACTGGGAGATTTCGGCCGAAAATCCCCGCTTCATCGAGACCATCGCCAGCCGTGGCTACCGGTTTCTGTACGTTGCGGTTGTCGAAGGCGGGCAACCGCAAACCGCGGCCGGCGATCTTGCGGATGGCCGCGAAGCCCCCGGTCTCGAACACCCCCCCGACGCCGACACGTCGGCAAGATGGCCGACCCGCCCTTTCGGCTGGAAGCTTTCCGGCCTCGTGACAGCTCTGGCGCTGGCAGTCTTCCTGTCGTGGTTTTTCTATTCGTGGAGGCACCCGCTTTCCACGATCCATTCCTTGGCGGTGCTGCCGCTGGAAAATCTTTCCAACGATGCGTCTCAGGATTATTTCGCCGACGGAATGACCGACGAATTGATCACTCACCTGGGGCAGATCGGCGCCATACGCGTTATCTCCCGGACCTCGGCGATGACCTATAAGAACGCTCACAAGCCCCTGGCCGAGATTGCCCGCGAACTGAATGTCGATGCCCTGGTCGAAGGAAGCGTGTTGCATTCCGGCGAACGCGTACGGATCGCGGCTCAGTTGATCGAGGTGCCCGCTGACAAGCAGATCTGGGCCGAAAGCTACGAAGGAGATTTCCGTGACACGCTGGCTCTCCAAGCAGGGTAGCCGCTCGATCGCCGCGCAAATCCGGACCACCTTGAATTGGCAGGAACAGGTGGCGCTGGATAACTCGAAGGCCGTGAACCCGGAGGCTTATGAGGCCTACCTCAAGGGGCGGTATTTCCTGAACAAGCGAACCGGAGATGGTCTGAGGACGGCGATCGAGTATTTCAAGCGCGCGATCGAGAGCGATTCAAACTACGCCGAGGCCTATTCGGGCCTGGCTGACGCGTACGCCTTGTCTGGCGATTGGAAGTACGGCGTCCTTTCCCCGCAGGAAGCTTTCCCTAAGGCAAAGGCAGCTGCAACCAAGGCCCTGGCGCTGGATGAAAGCCTCGGCGAAGCCCACGCCTCCCTCGCTTATGCCTTGGACCTTTATGGCTGGGACTGGGAGGCGGCCTACTGAATACAAGCGCGCGATCAAGCTGAATGTCGGCTATGCGACGGCTCATCAATGGTATTCCTGGCATCTGCTCATGATGGGGCGGAATAGCGAGGCCATCGCCGAGCTAAGGAAGCAGAAAGCCTTGATCCTCTCTCCCTGATCATCAGCGCCGACGTGGCGGACGCATTGTCTGTCGCTCATCGGTTTGACGAAGCCGAGCAACAAGCCAGGAAAACACTGCAGCTGGATTCCAATTTTGCCATTGGCCACTATGAGTTGGGCCAGGCGCTGGAGCAAAGGCACCTGCACGATCAAGCCATCGCCGAGTTTCAAAAGGCGATCGCAATTTCCGAGCATAGTGGGAGCCTTCGACTTCTAACCTCGGCTATGCCTACGCCGTGTCGGGACGGACGGAAGAAGCCAAAAAGGTGGTCAAGATCTGGAGAACCGGCAAGATCAAAATCCCTCCCTCGATGCCGATATCGCCCTGATCTATGTTGGACTCCGCGCGATCCGGATCAGGCGATTAGCTGGTTGAAGAAGGGTTATGACGCCCGATTCAGGCATCGATCCCGTTGCGTCCGGCCTTCAATCCGCTGCGGTCCGACGCTCGATTCGAAGAGCTTCTGCACCGCATCGGCCTTCCGGGATGAAGAGAAGGGGCTCGGCGGTAATGGATGCCTGCTTATGCATTGAACTGGCGCCGAAGGGTTTGAGCAGACATTCCCCTGTTCGGCGGCATGTCTCAAACGTGCACAACCGCCTGAAGTTCAATTCGCCATCGAACGCAGCGCGACGTAGATCAAAAGACCTCCCATATGGGGGCATAACGGATGGCCTGGCGCAAATTGCCAGCAACGCCCGTCAGCGTCGCTTTTTGCCGGACTCCTTCTTGGCCTTCAGGCGGGGCTTTTTCTTTGCCTTCAGGACGTCCGCCTCGGCCGCCATACCCCTCGCGATTCAGGGCAGCGTCGGAGATTTCGGCGTCTGCGGAGGTCCGCGCCATACGTTCAGCCTTAGCCGCCTGCTTCCGGAAAAATTTGGCTTCCTTCACCATCGCACGATTAGTGAGTGGCGGACGCGCTTGTTGTTCGCTCGAGCTCATCGAGGTAGGCCTGGACCTGGCCGCTCAATCAACGAGAGGGCGCGAATCGGCGCGCGACTTTCTTTGGTGAGCTCGATCAAGTTGTCCAGGTCAACGCAGAGTTCGCGCGTGGCTTCGATAGAACCGGCATTCATTGGCTCTAGCTCCTGCGACCACGGCAGCGATCGGCGATAGCGGGTTGGCAGCCGTAGAATTGCATCTTGGATGTATAACAGATTCGGATGCTTACTGCTGGGCCGCCTCCGCGTCATCGTACGTCTCTGCACTGCCTGTTCCCGATCTCATGGCGCGCAAAATTTAGGCAACTGGGCGTGAACTAATCACCTGGCCAGGGCTTGGTCCCAACCTGACTATTTTGACAGGGTCGCAATATGCAGAAGCGAACTGATCGAATTGACCCGCTTCATAGTTGGGCGATCTGCGCCGAGATTGGCGAGAGGTTGGGAATTGATTTATTGAAAGATCAATCGCCGCTGCCACCTCAGCTTAAACGGCGGTTAGATCGGCTGCGTGAATTGGAGGTACAATCTCCTCCGATTGTGCCGTCGGACGATAATTTCTGACTTGTAGGGCGTGCGGCAGGATCGTTTCTCGATCTAATTAGCTGTTCCCAATCAAGTCGAACTCAAAAACGAGGTTCATCATGGAAGATGCACTGAAAGCGGTTGCGTTAGTGGTCGAGGATGATCAATCCCAGCGCGCCATGGTTTCGATGCTCTTGGAAGAGACGGATATCCAGGTCATCCAATGCGAGAGCGGCGAAGCTGCAGAATCTGAGAAAAAGTTGGCGGGTGTCTTTGCATGATGTTCACTGACGTCAATCTCGCCGGACGCATGACTGGCGCTGAGCTAGCAACGAAGGCAAGACAGCGTTTTCCCAGTTTGAGGGTAGTTGTCACCTCTGCGAAAAATCCACCAGCTCTACCCGAGGGAACAATCTTCATGCCTAAGCCGTGGAGGCCTTTGGATGTGGTTCGGGAAGCCGAACTATCACGCCACTAGCTGAGAACGACGCCCGTCCCCCCTTTAACCCAATTTCGATTATCAACCCTTAAGTTGCCGCGAGAGCGAGCGACATCGCGGAGGGCGGCAAAAGCGAAGACTGCCCGGCTTGCGCCAATGCCAATGGAGGGATGGGTTAACAATTCCCGCGTCCGTTCGGGTCAAAGAACGAAATCCTCACTGCGAGCAGAAGTTTTCCGCTTTGCTCCCAACATCGGACGTTATTCGGCAGCGTAGTTCATGGGGGACTTCGATTTACCGCGCGGGTAGTCGGTCACCCCGCTGAGGGAAAAGCGCTGCAATCGCCGCGGACGTTTTACGTTCCGAAGTGCGACATCAAGTCCCCTATAGATGTTTGAACAACGGTTCATACTGATCAATGGATTTAGTAATTTAGAGCGCGTTGTCTGAGGTGTTGTTCCCTGGGAGTAAAAGCATCGCGTCTGATTAAATTGGGGCGTCAATGTTGGCCGCTCGGTGGATTTCACCGTCGCTTACCGCTGGTAAAACAGCGAGGTTTACTCATCGGGCCGAGTTAAGCCGCCGAATGCATACGAAATTCTTTCGATTGAAGCGGCGGTGATTGTAAGCTGGTTCACTACGTACTGTTCATCACGACCTTAAGGTCGTCTGGCGTTTCTCAATTCTTGCTCGGTCCTTGCGCACGCATGGATCCGTCCGCCTTGATTTACAGCGAGGAGTAAGAAGATGAAGACATTTCTTGCGACGAAGTCCCGAACATTGCTCGCAATTGCATTGACTGCAGCTTTCGCCGGAGCGGCGCATGCTGATGTTATTATGGATTGGAATGCGAAAGCCGATGCAATTGCTGCGGAAAAGCAGGTGTTGCCTGCACAGCAAAGCCGCGCAATGTCAATGCTTCACATTGCCATGTTCGAAGCGGTGAACGCGATAGAACTAAGATACACACCATACAAGCTAACGCTCTCCGCGGACCGCTCCACTTCCAAGGAAGCGGCTGCGGCTGTGGCTGCCTACGACGTTCTTCTTGCGATTTATCCAGATCAGAAAGCTGTTCTTGATACAGCACTCACAGCTTCGCTTTCCGGCATTCCAGAAACTGAAGGAAAGTCGAAGGAATTGTACTTGGGAAAAAAGCCGCTGAGGGCGTGATCGCGTTTCGGGCGAGCGACGGCAGTAACGCACAGGAAAGTTACCGCCCGTACACGAAGCCTGGCGTCTACGTGCCAACCATCGTGCCCCTCTTCTCCACAATTGGAGCTACAACCCCTTGGGTTATGACCTCCGGCTCACAATTCCGTCCGGGGCCGCCCCCCGCGCTTGATTCCGAGACGTGGACCAGAGACGTCAACGAAATTCGTGAAATTGGCGCTCGCAACAGCACCGTTCGAACGGCAGAGCAGACGACGATTGGACGGTTTTGGTTCCTGGTGGGGCCTCGCAGCTACAATCCAATCATCCGGCAAGCCGCGATGGCTAAAAACATGGACGTGGTTGATTGCGCTCGCCTCTTCGCCCTTACCTCGATCGCCGGCAATGATGCTCTTGTCGCGGTGTTCGATGCGAAATATCAGTACAACGTCTGGCGACCGGTTACGGCAATACGCAATGCGGATATCACGCAGAATCCGGCGACGCCGCGCGAAGAGTTATGGTTGCCGTTAGGCGATACCCCGATGCATCCGGAGTATCCGTGCGCACACTGCATCACTTCCGCTGCGATCTCCACGGTTCTTCGGAACATCGTTGGGGAAGAGTTCGGGGAGTTTTCGCTGACCAGCCCCACTGCGCCGGGCGTAACGCGCAAATGGAGCCGGCTCCAGGACTACAGCGACGAAGTTGCCAATGCGCGTATCTATGCCGGGTTTCATTACCGCTTTTCGACAGAGGTAGGTAAGGATATGGGCAAAAAGATCGGCGAGTTGACGGTTGCGACGCAGCTCCGCTAAACGCAAGGCGTTAGCGTCCATCGCCGGCGCCAAGCACTGAGACAACAAAGCCGACGCCGCCGGCGATCTACCTCCACAGGAATATCCGCTATGGCAGACGATGACGGCGTTGATGACAGAATTACTTTAGCAGAGCGAATTTTCGGGAAGATGGCCGCATGAAGAGGTGCATGGCGAGTTCGGATGCTTTCATAATTGTCGCCAGATAGCTCGCATCGCTAGATAGCTTGCAGGCAAGGCAAAAACGGCCACCAGTGAGTTATTTCTAGCGGATTGTTCTAGGGAAACCGATTTGGTTCTTCTGCTTTGACCTCAATGCACGAAGTCGCTGCGCTCCAGCCCGCTGCGCGGGAGCAAGAGCCGAGAGGCCGGTAGCCAGGTGAGAGGACAGCGATGGCGAGGTGGCAAGGTCAACACGATCAGCTCATGTATTGTCGGCGTGCAACGCATGATCAAGAACAGCAAGGATCATCTGGCAGGCCGGCACCCTGATGCGGCGAGTTACATCGACCCCGCCATCACGCAATGACAAAGTTGTCTTGACGAATAGCGCAAACCAAGTTTGCTTGAATGTGCCGTGGATATTTCTACTCGCAAGAAATTGATCCGCACCATGCCACCGAACACCGATCGACCGATCAATCGCGCAATGGTTGTGGGATGTGCTGTTTCTGCCACGCGCAACCATTTGAAATTACACGAGCCAAAAACATTAAAAATCCACTTGTGCAACGTTCATGCCAAAACGCGGAAGTTGTGGAAGCATTCTGCTCGCGCCGCGTCCACCATCGAGATCGCCACCAACATACGATCCCCATAGCACTCGCTGCACTGCCGGGTGCCACACTCCCGCGACTTCGTGCATTGGCGCTTTTCGGACGCCGGCCGCCGCAGCGCGTGGATAGCCTCCTCATGCCGGCGTCCGAAAACCTGCACAACAACGGACGTCGTGAGCTAGACCGACCGTGTCGGCTTTGTGCCATTTCCGGAATCATGCATGGCAGCAAGTCGGGCGCTGGCAGAGCCTTGGGCTCCTTTTCCCTCAATCCGCCTGCGGCGAAGGAAAGGAGTTGATCGTCGCTCAACTGCTCGAGTGAACCTCGCCGTGATCAATTGCCTGGAAAGCTTTTCCGTCCGTCCGGTCGATCACCTCGCGGGCTCTGCTAAATCGCCCCCTTTAGCCTTGGCTGAGCTGGCTCGCCGCCGCTTCGGGTGGTGAATTTCCGCAACCTGCTAAAAGAGGATTACTGGCCGTCCGCGGAGGCTACCGGCCACGAGTGCGCGCTGTGCATCTGCGGCTTTCGAATTCCTCAACAGCGCGCAGCTTTATTTCCCCAGCTGTGACCATGTTGCGGAGCAGTTCGAGCCATTCGGTACGTTCGAGGACATCGGATACCATCATCGGCTTGATCTTCATTCCCCGTTCGGCGGGCTTGTCTCCCCAGCCGCGAACCGGAATGTAGATGCCCCCGTCACGGATGGCACCAAAGGACTCTTCTCCAAGGACCGCCGTGTCGAGCAGCGCGTCGGCACCTGGGGAACTCCCTGCGGATCGCGTGGGCGAAACCGGGTCCGCGCTCGATCACGATATCCGCGCCGTAGCCGCGTGCTACCTCGGCATCTGCTGGCCGGGCGTCGGCGATGACCTTAATTCCCTGCCGTTTCGCGGCCGGGATCGCGTATTGAGCCAGAAGCCCAGTGCCACCGCTCAGGGCTAAGATCTGTTCCTTCTTCAGCGCAGCAATTTGCAGCGCGTTGAGTGCAGTCAGTCCGTTCATCAACAGGATAGAAGCCTTGCGCCAAAGAAACACCCTCAGGTACCGGAACGACCGAGGCAGCGGGCACCACGATGTGCTGGGCCTGCGCGCCGCCTTCAGGGCGCACTGGGACTGCCGCAATCACCTTCTGGCCGGGATGTAGGCGCGATACGCCTTGCCCGACCGATTCGATGACTCCTGCGGCTTCTATACCCGGCACGATATTTGAGGTCATATTAGGCCAGCCTGGATCGCGGAACATGAGGTCGGCCGGGTTGACCGCTGCCGCCTTCACCTCGATACGGACCTCACCGGCCACAGGCGCCCGAACCGTGCGTTCCACGAATTCGATGACCTCATAGCCGCCTAGGGTCTTGTACGTGACGGCCTTGCTGGTGAGCGACCAATTCGCTGACTGTTCCGACATGTATTGCCTCCATCTGTGACTCCAACGGCTTTGGCGTCGATGACGTCAAGTGTGAACGCGGT
This sequence comes from uncultured Alphaproteobacteria bacterium, assembly GCA_963822795.1. Classification (GTDB taxonomy): domain Bacteria; phylum Pseudomonadota; class Alphaproteobacteria; order Rhizobiales; family Xanthobacteraceae; genus Bradyrhizobium. The sequence continues at coordinate 284,977 of CAWGJM010000061.1, read as the reverse complement.
CGCACCACCGCCGATCTCATACGTCGTCTCCTCTTAGCGCCGTTCCGACAGGGCTCGTGCTATCGAGGCGAGTTCGTCGCGGCGCGGATAGACGATAAGCGCGTTGAGAAGCAGCAGAACGACGGCCGGCACTGGATTGGCGTGCAAGACGGTTAGATTGGCCACGACAGCGAAGAATATCGTAAGGCCGAGCCACCGATCGCGGTCGTGCCACCGATTTCATCGATGCGGCGGTGCTCTATCATCTGCTCTCCGGGCCTACACGGCGGGATGTCTATCCATGGGACCTACATTGGGCCCGTACTCAGATCGTCGATAGGGCTATCGATACAAACCATCGGCGAACACGATGGAGCGTGAGTATGGTCGCTAGGCTTTTCGGGCCCGGGCTCTTCCTTCGTGGCGGCATGCGGCTTCGGAACTGCGGCCGCCACTGGTATCTGCCTCAGCTGCTCGATGAACCATTCTGCCCGCCGGCCCGGGAGGCGATTTCGTTTGCCACACGGCGAACATGGGGTCTTCGACGTTCGACGAGAGCGCGACGCCAATACCGACCTCTGCCGCTATGTCTCTTATGGTCAAACTGCGAAATACTCACTGCGAGCAGATATTTTCCGCTCTTCCACCGAGAACGGACATCCTCGGCAGGCGTTTGCATTCGCTAAGTTAGATAACGGGGAGGCTTACCGCTGATGGCCGAGCCGCATACCCATGCCGCTGGCCTTCGAGCGCAGTGCGGCTTCGGAGCGTTTTGTAAGCCCGGCAATTTTCTTGACCGGGGTCCGCGCCTTCGAATGCGCGCGCAATTCTTTCTCTTCGGCTTTGGTGTATTCACGGCGAACGCGCTTCTTGTCCCTCGTAGCCATAACATGCTCCTTGATTTGGGAAGGCGCCCTTCTAACATCGTGCTACAATTTGTACATTATCAAATTAGCAAGTTATAACGTACCCGCGTCGACCCGAACGTACTCGAAAGCGTCGCGCAGATGGTCGGCAACATCGTGGATTTCGAACTCTCATCATAGCCATCGTCTTTCTCTTCGGACTTTGCCGGAAGATCTGCTCATCCACTTTCGCGCCTACCCGCTACCGCCAGCTAACCTATCCCAGTAAAACACTCCGACGAGTTGCGGGCGTTTGTGCACCCTGCCCGCTTTTGCCTCACACCGGTGTCGATCGAATCAATTAGCCTCCAGGATCATCTGGGGAAGCTATGGCCAGCACCAAATCCGTTCTAGAGAGGATGATAGCCGCGATGAACCGCGGCGGCGACGCTGCAAAAAAGCCGTCGTGAAAGCGAAGGACATTGACATCTTTGCGAAGCCAAGGCCGAAGAAGAAAAAGCGTGTTCTAAAGAAGAGCCCTCTTCCCTTACGAAAAACAGTCAGCTCTAAGGCGAGAAAGAAGCCTCGGAAGAAAAAGCACTAGGACACTCACGATTGACGTTGAGAGCCCCTTCCCGATCCTATCTCGCGCCCAGACTGCAAGAACAGCGATGGCAGCGACGCATCGCATGCTGATAATCGGTAACGGGTGCATGGACGCCGTCAAGGGGTCGAAAGAAATAGATCCTCCGACACCCGACCTAATTCTCAGGCACTCCCGCGCCAAACATTCCCTCGCAAATGCGTTTACGGTGCGCCAAATAGGACGGGTTATCGGACAATGGGTTATTGCGATATCGTTGGATCGTGAACCCGGGGTCCAGAGCTAGTCCCGTCTTCATTGCGACCAGTGCCTCGTTGGTCTTGTGCGCTGCGACCGCTGCATTCGTCTCGTGTAGTCTTTTTTGAATTAGCGCGTTTTCGAGCCGTCGGGGGGCGCCTCAACAGGCACTCAGCAACAGTGGAGATTCGAACTCGGCGGCTACTATCTCGAGCGCACGCATCCAGAGCATCTCGGCTTCTGGTACGCTTGCAGATATGACCCCGGAACTCGCCAAGTCTGCCGCAGAAGTCTTAAGACAACAGATTTCGAAGAGGCCAAGGTCAAGCTCGCGGCGCTCGTCGCCTCCGCTCCCAGCAGCGCGTACCGGGTAGGACCGCCCGGACCCGACCAGATCCTCAGTGTGGCCGCGCTCAAGGCGTATCTCGACGAACGCGGCTCACACATTGCGTCAGAGATGCGACCGAGCGGGCAGTCGAACTGTTCACGGACTATCTCGCCAGCATAAGCAAGATCGATGCACCTGTCGCATTTTGGACGCCAGCCCAGCAGCTCGAGTTGGCCAAATGGTGCGTCGAAAAACACTTGCATTCCGCAGGCTACATGGAACGGCTCTTCAATGTGATGAGATCTGCATTCAACGACGCCTGCGTCACCAAAATCAGATTGGATGCCGTCGGTAACAAGGTCGAAACGGCGCTGATGAGCCACGCGCCGAAAATAGTTTGGAAACGTGAGGCAATCGCTATTGAACTCAAAATCCCAGCACGTCGGCCGCGACCGGCGACACTCTCCGTCGAGCAGATGGCCGCGGTGCTGGATTCACTCAAAACACCCCATCTCTTCCGTTTCGCGATAATAAGTCTGTGCACATGGGCACGGCCACAAGCCATCATCGATTTCGATCCGGCAACTCAGGTTGACTGGAACGGCGGCTTGATTGATCTCGCTCCGATCGGTTGGGTACCTACGAAGAAACGCCGGCCCCGCCAGCTGCTCACCGGGTGCCTCGCGGGCTGGCTACCGGTCTGGAACAAAGAAGATGCGGCTCGGCGAGCAGCCGCCGTTGCCGAGGATCGGACTCCACCTGAGCTCGAACTCATCGTGTACAAGGGCAAGCGTGTGGCAACTGTGAAGCGCGCCTTTCGACGTATCGGCGCAGAGCTCCGACTGATGGGCTTCTCGCGGTACAGCTTGCGCCATTTCATGGCCGACCAAATAAAGAAGATGTTCCGGAATGTGCCGCGCGAGCACCGCTCATTGTGGATGGGTCACGTCGTGCGTGACGGCTCGCGCACAACGGCGAACTACGAGTCAGACGACCCGGATATGCTCGCGGATGTCGCGCTGGCCACCGATTGCGTAATCGCACTGATCCAGCAGCACTGCGGCAGGCCGCTGTTTGCTGTTGACGTACTGTTGACGAAGGAGGATTTGCAGGCGATCGGGGCGAGGGTGATTCCAGAAATCCTGAGAAAACAGAGAGTTCGTGGTGGGCACGACAGGGATCGAACCTGTGACCCCTACCATGTCAAGGTAGTGCTCTCCCGCTGAGCTACGTGCCCTAGAAGTTATCGGCTCGGGTCCGTATATCGGCTCCAACGCAAGCAGGCAAGGCGCTGGACGGCCGATAATGGGGCCGAATTCAGGCCGCCAGCATCTTGTTCACTTCGCTGACCAATTCACGAAGGTGAACCGGTTTCGACAGCACCTTGGCATTCCGGGGCGCCTCCGAATCGGAAATTCAGGGCCACCGCGGCGAAGCCGGTGATGAACATGATCTTGATGTCGGGGTCGAGCTCGGAAGCGCGGCGCGCGAGCTCGATGCCGTCCATCTCCGGCATCACGATGTCAGTTAAGAGCATCTCGAACGGCTCCTCGCGCAACCGCTGATAGGCCGACATGCCGTTGTCGTGGGGCGAGACCTGAAACCCGGCGTTTTCCAGCGCCTTGACCAGGAAGCGGCGCATGTCGTTGTCGTCTTCGGCGAGGAGGATCTTGTGCATGGAGGGTGCGTCGACTTCCCGATTTACAGATTACGGAACTCACTAAGCCCGACAGACGGTAAATTTCGGGTGAAAGCTTGAGGGCTAGGATGAGCCTTTGGCAAGGCCATTTCTGGACCGGAATGCGCCTTAAATCAATAAAGCGGGGTGTTTTGCGTCTCTCTCACGACGTTCCAGGCTTGGTCAGAACTTTTTCGCGTGTTTTCCTCTTGGCAGAATGGTTGTGATTATCGACAATGCGCTCATAAAAGCTCCGCCTTTGTGGCAGGAAAGATGCCTCCAGAGCAGCGGAATGCAAGGGACGACGCCCTACGATGACCCGGTTTGATGGCGCAGTGTCGCCCCCGTTCGAGATCGTGGAGCCGCTCCAGTGGCGGGCGCCAATCATCTTCAACTCGCCGCATTCCGGCTCGGTCTATCCGGACGACTTCCTGATCGCGTCGCGGATCGATCTGCCGACGCTGCGCCGTTCGGAAGATTCCTTCATGGACGAGCTGATCGCCGATTTGAGCCGCCGCGGCTTTCCGGTGGTCCGGGTCAAGTTTCCCCGCTCCTATGTCGACGTCAATCGCGAGCCCTATGAGCTCGATCCGCGGATGTTTTCGGGGCGCCTGCCAAGCTTCGCCAACACCAGGTCGATGCGGGTCGCCGGCGGGCTCGGCACCATCCCGCGGGTGGTCGGCGACGGCCAGGAGATCTATCGCGAGCGGCTTGCGGTCGAGGACGCGCTGTTAAGGATCGAAACGCTCTACAAGCCCTATCACCGCGCGCTGCGGCGGCTGATCAACCGGGTGCACCAGACCTTCGGCGCGGTGGTGGTAGTGGACTGCCATTCGATGCCCTCGATCGGCGTCTCGCGCGACGAGCCGCGGCGGCCGGACGTGGTGATCGGCGACCGCTACGGCACGAGCTGCGCACAGCTTTTGCCCGACATCGTCGAGGCGACCATGGGCCGGCTCGGCTATTCGGTCGGCCGCAACAAGCCCTATGCGGGAGGTTTCATCACCGAGCATTACGGCAATCCGGCAAGCGGCCTGCACGCGATCCAGCTCGAGCTCAACCGGGCGATCTACATGGACGAGCGGCGACGCGAGAAGAGCCCGCGATTTGCGCAGGTCGCCGCTGATTTCGCCGAGCTTGCGGATGCGCTCGCCACCGTTCCGCTCGGCGACCTCGGACCGTTCCAGGCCGCGGCGGAATAAAAGCGCCTAGGCTCCAGTCTCTCCGTCGTTCCGGGTCGCGACGCAGTCGCGAGAACGGAATCCATAACCACCCTCGTGAGTATGGATTTCCGGGCTCGCGCCAAGTGGCGGGCCGCGGAATGACGTGGCGCGGCTCCCACAGAAAAAAGGGCCGCTTGCGATAGCAAGCGGCCCAAGTCTAGGGAGGAAACGCCCAAGGAGGGCAGCGATAGCGCAAGGCGCTACCGCACCGCAACAATATGCGACCGCGCTGCACAAAGTGCAAGAGTTTTTCGCCCTTTTCCCATGCAAATTTCGCAAGGCTTGCACGCGTGCAACACTTGGGTGAGCCGCCGGATTCACCATATTTTCCATGACGTTAACGACTTGGCTCGGGGCACTTTACGGGAAATTCGGGTAATCTCGCGATTTCGTGACCTCGGTCGTCATCCGAAAATTTACGTCTCGCGAGGCGCGACTCGGCATTCAAAATACCAGAGGGAAGCCGCCAATCCCGGTGCGCGGCGGCCAGGATTGAGCTAGGCAAGACGCACAGGATTCTCAAAACCCGTTCCAAACGCCCCTGGTCTAAGGAACTGCCGTGATGGTCATCGACTTCACAGCCTTCATTGGCCGCCTTGCGACTGCCTCCGGCGAAACCATTCTGCCGTTCTTCCGCACCTCGCTCTCGATCGACAATAAGAGTGTCAGCCACGATTTCGACCCCGTGACCGAGGCCGACCGCGCCGCCGAGGCCGTGATGCGGCGGATGATCAAGGCCAATTTCCCCCAGCACGGCATCGTCGGCGAGGAATTCGGCAACGAGCGCGAGGACGCCGAATATGTCTGGGTACTGGATCCGATCGACGGCACCAAATCCTTTATCGCCGGCTTTCCGATCTGGGGCACGCTGATCGCGCTTTTGCACCGGGGCACGCCGGTGTTCGGGATGATGCACCAGCCCTTTATCGCCGAGCGCTTCTCCGGCGACAGCGGCTCGACCAATTACGCGGGACCGTCGGGCGAGCGCCGGCTTTCGGTGCGGCGCTGCGCCTCGCTGAAGGAGGCGACCTGCTACACCACGAGCCCGTTGTTGATGAATGACCGCGACCGCCCTGCCTTCGCTCGCGTCGAAAGCGCGGCGCGGCTGTCGCGCTATGGCGGCGATTGCTACTCCTATTGCATGCTCGCTGCCGGCCATCTCGATCTCGTGGTCGAGACCGAACTGAAACCCTACGACATCGCCGCCCTGATCCCGATCATCACCGGCGCCGGCGGCGTCGTCACCACCTGGGACGGCGCGCCCGCGCAAAACGGCGGCCGCATCGTCGCCGCCGGCGACCCGCGGGTGCATGAAGCGGCGATCAAGCTGCTTAATAGTTGAGGGGCGTCAATGGACGCCATGCTGGTCGTCGACATGCAGGTTGGGCTCCTCAATGGGGAGCCATTTGGCTGTCCTTTTCTGTTCTTCCTTGTTCGCAGCAGTTCAGCACACCTCCACAACTCATTGTAAGTCGATCACTTTCCGCTTGCGTCCGTGCCGCGACAGTTCGGCATCGTTCGCACACATCGGCTATTTTTTCAGGGTATAAGACAGGGTATCGACGCTCGGTGTTGCCGATGTGTTCTTTTGATATCCTCAGATTGGCAGGGTGGGAAAATGAAGCTCGCGTTCGCTTTGACCGACACCGGCCTACGCAGCGTCAAGCCGCGTGCCGCTCCATTCAAATTGGCCGATGGCGGCGGTTTGTACGCCCTGATCCGCCCGAACGGATCAGTCCTTTGGCGCTACAATTACGTGTACGGCGGTAAGGCTAAGACGCTTGCGCTCGGGCAGTACCCGGCCATAAGCCTCAAGGAAGCGCGAGAGCTTCATCAGGAGGCAAAGCGAAGCCTTAAGCGCGGGATTGATCCATTGGAAGTGCGGCAGGCCACGCGGGCGGATCTGGAAGCCGCGCGAGCAGAACGCAAGACGTTCAAGGACGCCGCTGCTGGCTGGCGCGAGCTGATCAACAAGAAGCCGCGCGCCGAAAAGACCCGGGACCGCGACGAGCGGATGATCAGCTATCTCACTGGCGCCTTCGGCAACAAGCCGATCGATGAGGTTGAGGCCAAGGACCTGATCGACCTGCTCGAAACCTTTGAGGACAACGAGAGCTACGGAGACCCGCGCGCGTCTGCAAGCCGCCGCTCTCAATATCGGCGGCTATGCGCATGGCAAGGCTTGGATTGAGCACAATCCCTTCCTTGGCATTGCCTACGGCAAAGCCTTCACCTCACCGACCAACCGGCCGCGCCCGGCCATCACCGAGGCCGAGCCGTTCGGACAGTTGTTGCGCGATGTCGCCGCCTATTCTGGACGGCGGGGCAACCTTGTGCGCAAGGCGCTCGACCTGCTCGCGCTGACCTTCGTTCGCCCGGGCACGGTGACCCAAGCCGAGTGGGATGAGTTCGACCTTGACGGCGCGCTTTGGACGATCCCGTTCACGAAACTGAAACAGCGCAAATTCCGCGAGAGCATCAAGGAGCTGAGAGGCAAGCCGCATTATGTGCCGCTGTCGCGACAGGCGTTGGCGCTCTTGCGCGAGCTGAAAAAGCAGACCGGCAATGGTCGTTACGTGTTTCCGGGCCGCAAGAATTGGCCGATCTCGACCAATGCTTTGGAAAACGCACTCAACTTGCTCGGCTATCAGGATGTGCATTGCCCGCATGGCTTCCGTTCGTCGGCTTCCACCTTGCTCAATGCTGAGCGCATCACGGTCGACGGCACCGAGCTGCCGCGCTTTGCCGAGCAGGCGGTTGAATTCCAGCTTGAGCATGTCGATGCATCGGTTGCCGCGATCTACAACCGCGACCAACGCGTGCCCGAGCGCACCAAGATGATGCAGTTCTGGGCAGGCAGCATCGATTCCCTCCGCGATGGCGGGAGCATGGTCAAGCTTGCAGCCGATCACAGGCGCGGATGACCGCCGAAGCTGGTGACTGGGTCGGTAAGGAGATCGCCGGCCGTCGACTTCGATTGCAAACCCGTTCGACCGTCAACGACAGCACCGGCAGCACTATCATGATCATCATCGTCGGCCCGATGATCGGTCCAGCAGCACGCTGCTTCTCTTGCTGCTGCTGATCGCGGCGATGATCGTGATCGTCGGCTCATTTAACGACATGCGTCAATCGGTTCGGGGACCCACTAGAGCGCTTTGACACCTTCCTGCGCGAGTTCAATGCCGGACGCCCGCACGAGGCCCTGAACATGAAGTGCCCTGCCGAGCTCTACACCGCCGCAGCGCGCTCCTATTACGGCCAGCCCGAACTGACCTATCCCTTCCATGATCGCGACGTTCTCATCACCGCCTGCGGACCGCTCTGCCTGCATCGCAAGAAAATCGACGTCTCCACCGTGCTGGCCCGCCAGAAGCTCGGCATCAAGGAAGTCCACGAGGGCATTTGGCTCACCCAACATTCCAACTCTGGGCCCGTTGCCGGTATCGCCGGTAGAACAACGTCCAATCGCCTCCTCAAAAGCTTACGGGCTCTCGCAAGGAGTCCCGCCACGCGCGCGTGACCGGTAATTCCATCACCGTGAACAAAGCTACGCTTTGTCGCAACTGACTCAGCTTGTCGGAATGATACTTTAACTATCTGGTACAAGTGCTTGGGCGCACCAGGGCTCGAACCTGGGACCCGCTGATTAAGAGGCGTATGATTTCTTTGGAAAATCAACGTCCATTCCGACAAACGTGTCGTCCAACCTGCATTGAACCGGCAATAGGTTTTTCCTTTGTCGCAATGACAGGTCTCGGCAGCGAGCGTCGCGGGCCGACGCTCAAAGGCGAACCGTAAGCGATCGGGGATTCGAGTCAGGGGAGCGCTACCGTCTTTCACCCACACCCGACCGACTTGCATTACCTCCTTCAAGCATCCGCATGATGCTAGGCCTATGCGCGATCCCGCTCTGGCGAACAGGTTCGAATCCCGGGCTCACATGGCGGTCGCAATCGACTCGGAGGCTTCGATCTGTCGTCATAGCGACCGACAAAATCTGGCTATTGGAAGCGCGGCATGACTTCCTGGCAGAGCAGGCGCAAGGCATTCATCACGAGCGCATGCGGAATGAGGCTGCCGGGGTTGAGTTCGGCTAGGATGCCGTCGAGCCCGATCTCCTGGCGCAGGCGTTGCAGTTTTTCGACCACTTGATCGGGCGTGCCGACGATCATCTTGTCGCGCAGCGCATCTTCGTAGCTGACGGTCTGTAGCCGCCGGCCTCGCTCGGCACGCCACTCTACGGCGCGCGCTCCCGACAGGCTTGCAGAGGCCTCGAGCTGTCCGCCGGTGGAGCGGAAGAGATGCATGACGCTTTCTTCGGGCTCGCGTCGTGCCCGCTCCGCGGTCTCGGCGACGTAGACCGGCACGCGAAGATAGACCTCGCCCGCGCCAGGATGGCCGGCGGCGCGATAAGCCTCGCGATAGCCGCGTACCAGGGGTGCTAACTCTGAGAGCGTGCCGATGCGGGCGGCGACGAAGATGGCGTGACCCAGCGTTCCGATCGCGGCATAGGTATCGACGCTGGTGGCGGCGATGCGGATCGGCGGATATGGCTTCTGCCGGGGCTTCGGCACCAATGCCACCTTCTCGCAGGCGAAGTATTTTCCGCGGTACGAGAAGCGCTCCTCGGTCCAGGCCCGTTTAACAATCTCCAGCGTCTCAGTGAAGCGCTCGCGGCTTTCATCATAGGGAACGCCGTAGGCCTGGTAGGTATGGGCAAACCCGCTGCGTCCGACGCCGAAGACGAGACGTCCGTCGCTGATCTGGTCGACGGTGGCGGCTTCCTCGGCGAGCCGCAGGGGATGGCAGAGCGGCAACACCTGGACGGCGGTGCCAATCTTCATCCGGCGCGTGCGCTGGGCAATGGCGGCCGCAAGGATCAATGGCGATGCCAGGACCGAGCGATCGGGCGCGAAATGCAGCTCTGCAAGCCACATGGCGTCGAGCCCCCACTGCTCGGCCGCGTCGACCAGCGCGAAGGATTGCGCGAAGGCTTCTGCTTCGCTCGTGTCCTGCGATTTCTGAAATTCATGGAATAAGCCAAATTCCATCATTCCTCCTTCCCGCAGCCTTCTTCTATGCCGGTGATGTTTGTGCCTCGCCTTGCGGGCTTGTTCGCTTCGAACAGCAACATAATATGCCCCTTCAGGGTCCGACAGCCCCGTCGGCTTCCTTTATCAGGATCGGGCCTGGGGTACTGCGTGCATATTTCGGTAGAGCCGCCAGATCGATTCAGTTCGCTTGATAACTCATTGGCCTTAGCTGGTCCGCCGTGAGCTCCTATCGCATCCGCACCAATTTCATCACAAACAATCGGAGCAAGCGACAACGAACGACGTCAAAGGAAGATGAACAGAAATGAGCTCTTCCTCCCGGCTATTGGGGATTCTCAGCTTGTTTGAGCGCATTGCTCAAGCGGAGCGGAAAGTGAGTCCCCTGCAGCGGAAAACGAATTTCGCCAGACTGGACCCCAACGCTCATCGACCTAAGCTTGGCTGGGCCGCGCCCTCGGCTGCATTCGGACCGCCGCCGTTAGCTGGCTGAACGCTACTCCCAGGACCAGGCTGAGAAGTCGTTCTCGAACTGCGGCACTTCCTGCCACACGCCCTTGAGGCGCTTGCTGGTGATGGTGATCCATTGCGGTTGGAACAGGAAGCCGGCGACCGCGTCGGTCGCCAGCATACGCTGGGCGTCACCGAGCAGCTTGGCCCGGTCGGCTTTGGCCGGCGTGCTCATGATCGACTTGTAGAGGTCGTTGAAAGCCACGGAATTGTAGCCAAGGTAATAATCGCTCTCGGTCATTTTCACGAGGTCGAACGGCTCGACATGGGACACGATGGTCAGGTCGTAATTATGCGGCCCGGTGAAGACCTGCGACAGCCATTGGGCCCATTCCACGTTCTCGATCTTGGCAACGATTCCGACCTTGGCGAGCTGCGCGGCGAGGATCTCTCCGCCCTGGCGTGCGTAGCTCGGCGGCGGCAGCTTCAGGGTCAGCTCGAGCGGTGTCGAGACCCCCGCCTCAGCCAGGAGCTTCTTGGCCTTCTCCGGGTCGTACGGGTTGATGCCGGTGGTGTCGACATAGCCCAGGGATCCCGGCGTATAGAAGCTGCCGATGGGAGCGCCGAAGCCGTCGACGGCACCGTCAATCATTGCCTTGCGGTCGATCGCGGCGAGGATCGCACGTCGAACCCTGACGTCGTCGAGCGGCTTGTGCCGTTCGTTGATGCCGACGATGGTCTTTGCCTTGGAGCCGCCGATCAGGACCTTGAAGCGCGGATCGGATTTGAATTGCGCGAGGCTCCGGGCTGCCGCAACGCGCGGAAACGCATCGACGTCGCCGGACAACAACGCCGCCACCTGGGCCGCGGGATCGCTGATAAAGCGGATGGTGATCCTGGCGAGACTGATCGCGCCGGCGTCGCGATAATCGGGCCATTTAGTAAGCGTGATCGAGGATCCCTTGGCCCAGGCGCCAAGTGTATAGGGTCCGGTTCCGACCGGCTGCGTGGCGTCGGTTGGTGCGCTCTTCGGCTCGATGATGGACGCCGTCGCCTGCCCGAGCAGGAACAGCAGATTCGGCTCGGAATATTTCAGCGCGAGCACGACAGTGTCGGGATCTGGCGTGGTCACGGACTCGAAGCTCTGGAACAGGCTCTTGTCCTTGTTGGTGCTGGTCGGTAGTGCCGCGCGCTCGAAGGAGAATTTGACGGCTGCGGAATTGAAAGGTTCGCCGTTCTGGAATTTAACGCCCTTGCGGAGCTTGAACGTATAGGTTTTCAGGTCGGGCGAAGCCTGCCAGCTCTCGGCAAGCAGGGGCGACACCGAGCCGTCTTCCTTGATCTTGGTCAGTGTCTCATAGACGTTGTAGAGTGCGACCTCGGCGATCGCAGCGGCCGCGGCGGCAGTCGGATCGAGCCCGGGCGGCTCCAGCGTCATACCCATCACGGCGCTGTCCTTCTTGGACTGCGCCAGGCTCGGCAGCGGCGCCATGGCTAAGGCGACTGTCGAGGCGGCCGTCACCGCGAAAATGGATAGGTTTTTGAACATCGGTCTGCTCCTGGATCAAAAAATCCGCTCGGCGAATCGGGAAGGTTATCCCTCCTCCGGCACCAGCGACGGTAGCGCCATCACCGCCTCGGCCTTGTGGCACGCGGCGAGATGCGCCTGCCCGACCTTGCGTAGCGCAGGCGCGGTCTCGGCACAACGCTGGTCCGCCAAGGGACAGCGTGCGATGTAAGGACACCCCGAGCCGCCGACGGATTGCGAGGCGATTGCTTGTGCTGCCCGACGGCGGCGAGCGCCGCCAGCCCGGGCGCGCGGAACGGCCTCGAGCAGGGCGCGCGTATAGGGATGGGCGCAATGTTCGAACAAATCTTCAGGCCGCCCCTGCTCCACAATGCGGCCGAGATACATCACCGCAACCTCGTCGCAGAGATAATCGATAACCGCGAGATCGTGGCTGATGAGGACATAGCTCAACCCGAATTGCTCCTGCAGGTCCTGGAGCAGATTGAGCACCTGCGCCTGCACGGACACGTCGAGCGCGCTGACGGGTTCGTCGGCGATGATCAGCTTGGGCTGGGTAATGAGCGCGCGAGCGATCGCGATGCGCTGCCGCTGGCCGCCCGAAAATTCGTGCGGAAACTTGCTCATGTCGGCATCGCGCAGACCCACCTGTTTCAACACCGTGGCAACGCGTTCCCGTAACACGGCCCGATCCATCCGTCCAAGCGCCGTCAGCGGTTCGGCGACGATGCGCGCAATCGTCTGCCGGGGATCCAGCGAACCATAGGGGTCCTGAAACACCATCTGGAAATCGCGCCGGGCATGCCGCAGTTCGTCGGGCCGCATCCGATTGAGATCGCGGCCGAGCAGCGACACCGAGCCCGATGTCGGCCGCTCCAGCGCCATTGCGAGGCGAGCGAAGGTTGATTTGCCGCAGCCGGATTCTCCCACCACGCCAAGGCTCTTGCCAGCCATGACCCGCGCGGTCACGCCGTTAAGCGCAAGCACCTCGCTTCGCGGGCGGAATAAGCTTTCGCGCGGCAGCCCATAGCGTTGGACTAGGTTCTTTGCGTCGAGCAGCGGCAACTCGGTCGTGGGTGAGGCGGGTTCCAGCGTCGTCATGCGCACTCTGTCATCGAAACGTCGGTTCTCAGACAGCGCACCTGATGGCCCGCCCTCACCTCCACCGCAGCCGGAAACGCTGCGCGGCATCGGCTCTCCACAATCGCGCAACGGTCGGCGAAGGCGCAACCGGCCGGCAGGTCGGCAAGCTCCGGTACCGTGCCGACAATGGTCTTCAGCCGCGTCCCCTTCCTTGCGCCAAGTCGCGGACGGGCACGAAACAGGCCCTGCGTATAGGGATGCCCCATGCGCGCGAATACTTCCGCCGTTGGGCCGCTCTCGACGACGGTGCCACCATACATCACCATCATTTTCTGCATGTTCTCGGCGATGACGCCGAGATCGTGCGAGATCAGGATCATCGCCATGCCGCGCTCGGCGACCAGATCGCCGATCAGATCGAGTATCTGCCCCTGGATCGTGACATCAAGCGCGGTGGTCGGCTCGTCGGCAATCAGCACGTCGGGCTGGCAGGCCAAGGCCATGGCGATGGTGACGCGCTGGCGCTGGCCGCCGGAAAACTGATGCGGATAAGCATCGACGCGCTTCGCCGCATCGGGCAAGCCGACGCGATCAAGCAAAGCAATTGCCTCCTTGCGCGCTTCGGCAGACGACAGGTCCTTGTGGCGCCGCAACGGCTCAGCCACCTGCCGCCCGATCGTATGCATCGGATTGAGCGCGGTCATTGGCTCCTGGAAGATCATGCTGATGCGATTGCCACGCAGCTTGCGGTAATCCACGTCCTTCAGTCCCACCAGCTCGCTGCCGTCCAGCCGAACACTGCCGCTGACGACGGCGCCATCCGGCAACAGCCCCATCAAGGCCAGCGCCGTGACGGATTTACCGCATCCGGACTCCCCGACCAGCCCCAGCGTCTCCCCTCGCCCGAGCGAAAAACTGACCTTGCGGACGGCCTGTGCGGCTCCACGGCTGGTGTTGAGCCTGACGCCGAGGTTTTCGACCTCGATCAGAGGCGTGTTCGCGGATACGTTCATCGTCAACGCTCCCGTGCCAACCGCGGGTCGAGCAGGTCGCGTAAACCATCGCCCAACAGGTTGAGGCCCAGCACGGCGATCGCGATCGCTGCGCCCGGATAGACCGCAAGGCTCGGCTCCTGGAACAACAGGGTCTGAGCGTCATTGAGCATGCGCCCCCAGGATGGCTGCGGCGGCTGCGTGCCAAGTCCGAGATAGGACAGCGCCGCCTCAGCCAGGATCGCCAGCGCGAACTGAATCGTTGCCTGCACGATCAGCACGGACAGAATATTGGGCACCACGTGCTCGATGGTGATGCGGAAGTTGCCCTTGCCCGAGGTCCGCGCGGCCAGCACAAACTCCCGCGCCCAGACCGCATTGGCCGATCCCCGGGTAACCCGCACGAAAATGGGGATCTGGAAAATACCGATGGCAATGATCGAGGTCACCATGCCTGGCCCGATTGCTGCGGCCAGCATGATAGCGGACAGAACGGCAGGAAAAGCAAAAGCGAAATCGCTCATTCGCATGATGAGTTCCGCCACCCAGCCTCTTCGAACGGCAGCGGTCAGGCCGAGGCAAACTCCGAAGGTCAAGCCGATCCCGACCGCGATCACGCCGACCAGGATGGTCGATCGCGCCCCGACCAACAGCAGTGAGACGATGTCGCGGCCGAGCGCGTCGGTGCCCAGCCAATGCGCGGCCGACGGCGCCTTCAGCCTGGCAGCGATGTCGATGTCGTAAGGCGGCCACGGCGTCCAGATGAGGGAGACAAGCGCGGCAGCAAACACCAGTAGGACGAGCGCGCCGCCCAATACAAAGCTGCGATGGCGAAGTGCGCGGCGCCAGAAGCTCGTTGCCGGGCGATGCGGCGTCGCGATCGGCGTGTCGATCGTTGCAGTCGTCGAGCCGCTCACAGGTTATGGACCTTGATGCGGGGATCGATAAAGGCATAGAGCACATCGACCACGAAATTGACCGTTACCACCATCGCTGCCAGCAGCATCACGCAGTTGCGTACCACGATCAGGTCGCGGTTGGCGATGGACTGGAAAATCAGCCGGCCGAGACCCGGCAGGTAGAAAACGTTCTCGATGACGATGGTGCCAGCCAGCAGATTGGCGAATTGCAGGCCCATCACCGTCATCACCGGGATCATGGCGTTGCGCATGACGTGGCCCCAGAGCGCCTCGCGCTTGCTCAGACCCTTGGCGCGCGCCGTACGCACGAAATCCTCACGCAGTACCTCGAGCACGGCCGAACGTGTCACGCGCGCGAGGATGGCAGCCTGCACCAGCGCCAGCGAAATCGCAGGCAGTAGCAGCGAGCGGATCCCTTCCCAGATGCCGTCTTCCCAGCCGGCAAATCCCCCCGCCGAGAGCCACCGCAGCTTCACCGCGAACAACAGGATCAGCAGGATCGCGAACCAGAAATTCGGCAGCGCGATCCCGATTTGCGTCAGTGACATCACGCCGACATCGCCGATTTTATTGTGATTGGCTGCGGTATAAATTCCGGCCGCCAGCGCCAGCACGACCGTGATCAGCATGGACATAATCGCGAGCGGAATGGTCAGCACTAGGCGCTCCGCGATCAATCCCGCAACGGGCGTGCCATAGACATAGCTGTTGCCGAGATCGCCGACCGCCATGCCCTGGATCCAATGCAAATAGCGGTAGAGCAAGGGCTGATCCAGCCCGAGCTTGATCGTCAACGCCCTCACCACATCGGGCGACGCGTCGGCGCCCATCAGCATCTGGGCGGCATTGCCCGGCAATGCGTCGAGCACCAGGAAAATGATCAGCGAGGCCCCGATCAGCGTTGCCGCCAGGGTCAGAATCCGCCGAAAGACAAATATGCTCATGCCGAGTTCTCGGAAATCACGCTTTGCCCGCCTACCGTCCAGACAGATGGCGGCGGGCCGCACCAGTTTCGCTCCAGGAACGATCTCAACAGAATCCAGCGAACATGACCAACCTCCAACGAAAATGAAGCAACGTCAACGAACGCGACCATTATCGTACCTGTGTGTACCGAAAACCTTATCCGAGTTGATAACGTGACGGAACCGCTTAAACTGTCCTAATGATCGGGCTGCTTTGGTTCGCTCTGGCGATCCTGGCCTCACCATTCAAGTCGAAGTGCCGAGTAGGTGAGGATGTTTCCATCCTCACCCCTCACAGTCCCGGACGTGCCGATTTCTAGCATCCGGTTCTTCACGGGAGAGATTCGCTCACAGCGGTGTGGCGGTGGACGATCCGAGCTGCTGGCAGAGGGTGCCGCTTTAGGAGGTTGTTGAACCGATCCCATGGGAACCGGCTCCCTCGTCGCGACAGCCATTTGTGCCAGATCCTCGCAACCTTGTGGGCGTACCAGCTTAATCGTCGAAAGTTGCCCGATATGCCGTAGTAGGCATAGTGGCCCCGCATCTTCGCAACCAGTTGGGCATGCTGCTCGGGGATCGACAGATGTCGGTTTGTCCGACACCAATCGCTGACCGCCGCCAGCGCGCGGGCGTAACGCTTCTTTGCCGTTACCTGCCTCACCACGTTCTTACCCTTCCGCGACTTTCCCCAAACGTGGCAGAAGCCGAGGAAGGTGAACGTTGTCCCATCCGTGTCCGGGTGGTCCTTGCCATCTGGTCGGTTGCTGCGGAAATCGACAAAGCGTGTCTTGTCGGGATGGAGCTACACCCGCCGGACCGGCGGTGCGTAATAGCGGCCTGACTTGATGCGTTCCAGGAGATCCGAAAGATTGACCTCCAGGTTTTGCGCATACTCTGCCGCCGTCACACCGTCGATACCGGGGGCACCATCCTTGCGGGTGAGCCGGTAGGCTTCCCTCATCCACTCCAGATCGAGGACGTGGTGCAGCGTGGACAATGCCACCCCGCTTTTTGCTCTTGCCAGTTCAGCTATCCGCTGCCGTTTCGTGGACAGGTTTGTAAGACCCAAAGTTCTCTCCCATGTTGCCCGTCAGCGGTTCTCTCCTCACGACGCCCCCCTTTCCTCGATCGGGTCCCGGCGAGACCAGTTCCCCGACGTCGTCAGTACTATGAGGGCGCTACGACTTCCCACTCACGCATCCCCGGTCACTTATTTGTTTCGCTTCCGCGGCCCACGCGATTCCTCCTCGGTTCGTGCTCGCCGCTGCCGGCGCTCCCGGGCGGGTGGAGGTTCCGCCACAGGCCAAGATCATTGTTCAGCCGGTGATCTCAAATTGCCGGCGTACTCTCGCGTGGGCGTAAATCGCGCGCCATGAGCAAGCCGTGATCTGGCGCGCGTGAAATATGCGGAAGCCTAACCGCATCGCCAAAGGCAATGGAATCCAGGCGCCTGCCTCGATCGCTCTGAATGCGGTCGTCCTCGAACAACGAGTTCCGACCGAAGTACGACGTGAGCGCGCCCGCCTCGCACGTGCACCCACCAGCAGCGTAGCTCCGGCCTTATCTCGACCTCTCTCTGAAGGAAGCGACACTATGACCACGATTTCTGCGAAAAGCGATGTAATGACCCTGATCAACATGTTCACGGTTGAACCGGCAAACCAGCGACAACTCGTTGAACTTCTAACCGAAGCCACGGAGGTTTCAGTGCGTCGGGCGCCGGGCTTTGTTTCTGCCAGCCTCCATCGCAGCACTGACGGGACGAAGGTCACGATGTATGCACAATGGCGGAGCATCGATGATTATCAGGCGATGCGT
The DNA here is from genome assembly GCA_963822795.1 of uncultured Alphaproteobacteria bacterium. Taxonomy (GTDB): domain Bacteria; phylum Pseudomonadota; class Alphaproteobacteria; order Rhizobiales; family Xanthobacteraceae; genus Bradyrhizobium. The sequence continues at coordinate 267,273 of CAWGJM010000061.1, read as the reverse complement.
CATGATCCTGCCCCGCTTCCGTTTCTTCAGGAAGCGCTCACGATCGCCAAGTTTGAACCCGGCGTCTACGAAGTCGTGCGAACCTTCACACCCGCCGGCGAGCCGAATTGAAGCGACTACGGTTTTGTCCGCTTTGCACCGCCAGAAGCGGTCGTTCCATATTGCTCATTCTGCGAACGAGCCTCGCCAAGTGACCATGCTCCGCCAATACAGCGTGCTGCGATCAATCGGTTGTCGAACGACATCGCGGTCCCGAACCGGAGCTGCATCGTATAATGTCGTAGAAAACACTGATTTGACGATGTCGCAACAGAAGCCTGACGGGTTGGTTTCACTTTGCGCATTAGATAAGCGTATGCTTATCTAATGACATGATCGAGAATGACCTCTTCAAGGCCCTGGCGGACCCGACCCGCCGCGCCATCTTCGCGAAACTGGCGACCGGCGGCATGAACGCCAGCGCGTTGCGCGAAGGCATGGAGATCAGCCAGCCGGCCATGTCCCAGCACCTTGCGGTGCTGCGCAACGCCAGGCTGGTGCGCGAACAACGCGCGGACGTTTCGTGAACTACGAGGTGGATCCAGCCGGCCTGGCACTGATCGCCAGATGGCTGGTGAAGTATCACGCCTACTGGCCGCGCCGGGTCGACGCTCTGAAAACGTTGCTGAAGGATATGGACCAATGAACGACGCGTCGGATCAAGACTCGGCAGATCAAGACTTGGCAGATCAAGCGCAGACGGACCAATTGGTGTTCGACTACGAACTCGACGCGCCGCCGCAAAAAGTCTGGCGGGCGCTCAGCATCGCCGGGTTTCGCGAGAGATGGCTGCCGAAAGCAGCATTGGCCGACGCCGAGCCGGTGCGTTCGGTGCCGGGCGAGGAGATCGGCTACCGAATGCGGGACGACGAACCACCCTTCCTGCACAGCATCGTGACGTTTCAATTGAGCCCCAACGCGGACGGCGGCACCCACTTGAGGATCATTCACCGGCTGGCGGACCGGCGAGCCCAGCACGAGCTGCCAAGGGCCGCGAATAATAACGGGCGTTGCCTGATGCGCGCCGCCTGACGCCTCGGCCCAGTTTACGGAAATTCAGCAGGACAGGAGTTCGCCGATGCGCGAAGCGATGCAGCTCGTCCCCATGGTTGTCGAACAATCCAGCCGGGGAGAACGGTCTTTCGACATCTATTCGCGGCTCTTGCGCGAGCGCATCGTCTTTCTCAACGGAGAAGTCAATGATGCCGTGTCCGCGCTGGTCTGCGCGCAGCTATTATTCCTGGAGGCCGATAATCCGCACAAGCCGATCCACTACATCAATTCGCCGGGTGGTGTGGTCACCAGCGGTTTCGCCATGTATGACACCATGCGATACATCAAGGCGCCGGTGCACACGGTATGCATGGGGACGGCCCGCTCGATGGGCTCGTTCCTGCTGATGGCGGGCGAACCGGGCGAGCGGGTGGCGCTGCCCAATGCGAGCCTGCACGTCCATCAGCCGCTCGGCGGTTTCCAGGGCCAGGCGTCGGAAATCCTCATCCACGCCGAGGAGATGCTGAAGACCAAGCGTCGGATCATCCGGCTCTACGCCGAGCATTGCCGACGCAGCTTCGAGGAGGTCGAGCAGACCCTCGATCGGGATCACTTCATGACGTCGGAGGAAGCTCTGGAATGGGGATTGATCGACCGCATCCTCAAGCAGCGAGAGGATGTACGATGACGACGCCCGCGATCCAATAAACTACAAATCTCGATAACGGCATTTGGTTCAGGTTGCGATCTGACCAAGATGCCGGACCCAGATCCGCCCTACGTCCCGAACGCAAATAGCGAACGAAAAGATCGACAAAAAACAATCATCTTTGACGGCGATTGACCACCGTTATCGCTGTTTGTTCACGGGCTTTCGGTGGTCAACCGGTGGCCGGCCGCACAACTCCGCGGGTTGCAAGTTCCAGTCCTGCTGGGACCGCTAATTACGTAAGGTATGGATCCGAGCTTCGTCCGTGACGATCGACCTGACCTCGGCACAACCCTCGCTGGCTGCCCGACGCCTAGCTAAGCTAGGGCGGCGCAGATTTTCTCCCCGGTGATTAACAAGACGGATAGCAGCGGCTGCGATACTGCCCGCAGGACGCAATAACCGTCGCTTTCATCGCATTCTTCAGGGCGTTCCCCGCGGTCTCGATCCTGGAATCATGTTGCTGTCTTCAGCTCCCATGGCAATGAAATCGAGGCACATGTCGGCGCCCCTTCAAGCGTCAGCGTCCGCGCGTCCTTGACGTCGGTCATGATCGCTCCTGCAACAATCCGGGGGAGAGATCGCGCGCGATGGCGCATGCCGCGCCGACGAGTGCAGCATCGCCGCCGCGCCAGCCGATGAGTGACAGGCCGACCCGGATCGCGCCGATCACAGCCATCGGCAGGTTCACCTGCGGAAGCCCCGTCAGTCCGGCGATGCAGGTCAGATCGACGATCCGGTGCACGGCTGCGCGCATCTCAGACAGGCGCGCGTCGCGAGCAATCGGCAGGATTGGCGAGGTCGGCAGGCACAGCATGCGCCGTCCATCGAGCAGCCGATCGAGCCTGTTTGAGGCGCTCTCGCGAAAAGCGTTGGCCGCCGCGATGTCACTTTCGGCAATGTGTCCGTCGTCTGCGAACGCGCCAGCGACCTCGGCGGAGAAGCGCGGGTTGACCCGATCGATCCAGTCCCGAAACGTCGCGTGGAATTCGGATTTCTGCAGCACACGCTGGTGGCGCGACCAGTCAGGGAGGTCGCTCTCTGCGAGGAGCGACTCCCTAACGGGGACGATGCGGCGCAGGCGATCGAGCGTCGACAGCAAAGCACGCCGCACCGGCTCGTCGGCAAGCGCAAAACAATCGGATGCGACGATGATCTCGTCGGGGAGCACGCCGACGACCTGTTCCCCGAGCAGTACGCTGCCTGCCCGGCCGAAGGTCGCAGCGTTATCGGCGAAATATCCGACCGTGTCGAAAGAGGGAGCCTGGGTCATCATGCCCGCGGTCGAGATGCGGCCATGGGTCGGCCGCAAGCCGTAGAGGCCGCAGAAGCTTGCGGGGATGCGCACCGAGCCACCCGAATCGGTGCCGAGCGCGACGTCGACGAGCCCACCCGCGACCGCAGAGGCGGAGCCGCTGGACGAGCCGCCCGGTACGCGATCCGGCGCGCGTGGATTGAGCGGTGTGCCGTAAAATTTATTGATGCCGAGCAGGCCGAGGGAGATTTCGTCGGTGACGGTCTTGCCCCGCAGCGTGGCGCCGGCGCTCAGAACAGCGTCGACGGCCCAGGCATCGGCCTTCGCCGGTTCATGCGTGTTGGCCCAATCGGGATTGCCGCAACCGGTGACGAGGCCGGCCACGTCAAACAGGTCCTTGGCGGCGAAGCTCAGGCCCGACAAAGGGCCTGCGCCGCGAGGCGCTCGATGAATGATCGCGCCCGGAACGAAGGCGCCAAGCCGGTCTTCCACGACGTTGTCCTGATTGCAAGGAGGGCGCTCGATCCGAGCGCCCTCCCAAATGTGTTGTTGCTTAGTCCTTGTAGAGCTTGCGGAAGTCCGGATGGGTGTGAAACCAGTATTCGAAGCCTTGCACATTCTTCTGCACCGCGTAGTCGGCGAAGCGCGTGTACAGCGGGATGCGGGGCAGATCGGTCATGACGATGTCGACCATCTTGTTCAGGCTGGTCTTGTAGACTTCGGGATCGCGGGTGAAGCGGGCCTCATCGATCACCTTGTCGAGGTCCGGATTGACATAATTGGCCGTGTCGAACACCGAATTGTTGGCGCCGTCAAACGTCCAGAAGAAGAAGTAATCGGGGTAGTCGAGCCAGCCGTAGAATTCGGCGATGACCATCGGCATGGTCTTGCTCGCCATCTGGGCGAACCAGTTCGAGCCCGGCACCTTCTCGATGCTGACCTCGACACCGATCGACTTCAGCGCCTCCTGGATCAGGATCGCGGAGGGTTCGCGGACCGTGGATTCGCTGAGATCGATCGACAGCGTCGTCTTGAAACCGTTGGGGAAGCCGGCTTCGGTGAGCAGTTGTTTGGCCTTGGCCAGATCCTGACCGTGCTTGATCGGAACCGGCCACGTCGCCGCGGGATAGGGTTGCGACGGGTCACCACCGAACATCGGCTTGGCGCGGTTGTAGAGCGCCGAACTGATGATCTCCTTGTAGGGGATGGCATAGGAGATGGCTTCCCGCACCTTGGGATTGTCGAACGGCGGGATCTTCACGTTCATGTCGACGAAGACCAGGTCGTTCTGCACGGGAACGCCGATGACCTTGACTTTCCCCTGTTCGGCGAGTTCGGCATAATCCTTCGGCGGCAGGCCGACCGACATGTCGACGTCGCCCTTTTCAAGCAGCGCCCTGCGCGTGCCGGCCGAGGCAATCTGCCGATAGACGACGCGCTTGAGTTTAGGCAACGGTCCGGACTTCCACTCGTCGAACCGCGTGAAGACGGTCTGTTGCCCCGAGGTCCAGGACTCCACCTTGAAGGCGCCACCGCCGCAATCGTTGCGCGACACCCATTCGAACGCCCATGGGTCCTGGGGCGTGGCGTGTTTCTTGGCCAATTCGGAATTGACGATGACCGGCACGGGGACGACGAGGTCCGGCATCGTGAGCTTGTTGAATTGATCGAAGGTGGCCTTGAAGGTGTGGTCGTCGACTACCGAGAACTGCTCGGGCTTCACCAGCGAGCCCGCCGCCATCTGCACCGCGGGAAAGCCGCCTGCAGCGATGGCCCGATCGAACGACCATTTGACGTCCTTGGCTGTCACCGGGGAACCATCGTGGAAGGTGGCGTCCTTGCGCAGATGGAAGACATAGGTCTTGCCGTCGTCGGTCGCCTCCCAGCTTTCGGCGAGTTCCGGCGTCACGACCTTTGCGTCATAGGACACCGTGCCGTCAGCAAGCGTCTTTTCGCCGTGGCTGACGAGCCGGTCGTAAGCCTGCCAGACTACCATGCGGCTGTGATCGTTGGCGGTCGGCACCATGGTATCGAGACCGTTGGGGCCCATTTCGGAAACGATGACCAGCGTATCCTTCGAAATTTCGGCCGCCCGGCCCGGCGCGCCGGGCCATGCGATGGAGGCCGTGAGCATCGCCGCCGCAAAGGTTGTTCGATTGAGCTTCATATCGTGCATCCTCCTTAAGTTGGTTGAGCGAGGGGCAGTGTCAGAGGCCGAGATCGCCCAATAGTTTCGGCCATGTGTGAGCCCACGGACGCGCTTGTTCGAATGCGCCGGAGGCGGCGAGCACGGTGCGATCCGCAAGGTGGCGACCGATGATCTGCATTCCCACCGGCAACCCGTCCTTGGTGAAGCCCGCGGGAATGGTCGCAGCCGGCTGGCCGGTCAGATTGCAGATGAAGGTGAAACAGAGCCAATCGCCTGTGGTGACCATCTTGTCTTCGATGATCTCGGGACCCTGCATGTAGAGCGGGAAGGCGGGCACCGCGAGCGTCGGCGTCAACAGCAGGTCATAATTGGCCATGAACCGCCACATGCGATTGCAGACCATTTGCCGGATCATCTTGGCGTCGGTGAACTCCGTACCGGTCCATTCACGCTGCAAAAGGGCGACGAGGTGCGGCGACATTTCCTTCTCGCGCCCCTTCATCATGCGCCGCATGCCGGTCAGATCGGTATCGCCGGCAACGATGGTCCAGAAATGCGGAAACGGATCCTCCCAGCCGGGATTGACTCGCTCGACCGTGCAGCCGAGATCGGTCTCGAAGATCTTGACCGCCTCGGAGACGACGCGGCGGACTTCCGGATCGACCGGCGCGTAACCCCAGTCTTCGCTGTAGGCGATGCGAAGACCCCTGATGCTCTCTTTGGTCGCTTCGACATAGTCGAAGTCGGCGGCCGGAATGGAATAGCGGTCGCGCGGGTCGGGTCCGGTGATCACTTTCAGCATCAGCGCCGAGTCGGCGACGGTCCGGCTCATCGGGCCGACATGTTCGAGCGATTCCCAGCTGGACACGCCGGGATAGCGTTCATCGCGACATCCCGGATAGAGCGGGACCCGGCCCATCGACGCCTTGATGCCGTAAAGCCCGCACAGCGCCGACGGAATGCGGATCGATCCGCCGCCATCGGAGCCGATTGCGAACGGGGCGACGCCGGCGGCGACGGAGGCGCCGGAACCGGCGCTCGATCCGCCCGATGTCATGTCCAGATTCCAGGGATTGCGGGTCGCGGGGAAGACCGGATTATGGCCGACGCCGCTGTAGCCGAATTCCGGCACGTTGGTCTTGCCGATGATCACGGCCCCGGCCGCCTTGAGCCGCTCGACCACGATATCGTCCTCGTCCGGCACGAAGTCCCGATAGAGCGGCGACCCCATGACGGTCAGGATATCTTTGGTGGCGACGAGGTCCTTGATTCCAATCGGCACGCCCGCAAGCAGGCCAGGGTCTTCCCCTGCCGCGATCTTGGCGTCGACCGCGGCAGCGGCTTTGCGCGCAACATCGGGAGTCGGCGTGCAGAAGGCGTGAATGTACGGCTCGAGGGTTTCCATGCGGCGCAGAACCGCTTCCGTGACCTCGACAGCCGACAGCGTCTTGTCCTTGACCTTCGCCGCGACGGTACCGGCGTCCATGCGGCAGATCTCATTGTCAACGCTCATGGGTTTCCTCCTATGGGTAAGAGAGCGAAGTGGCAGGCCGCGAAATGGTCCGGGCCAACGGCGCGAAGCGGCGGCATGCTGTTGGCGCAGAGATCGGTGCTCTTCGGACAACGGCCGTAAAAGCGGCACGCGTTCGGGTCCGGATCGATCGGGCTGGTCGGACTGCCGTCGAGGCGCGGCCGCGCTTCTCTCCGTCGCGCGGGATCGGGGATCGCGGCAACCAACGCCCGCGTATAAGGGTGACTCGGCGCGGTGAAGAGCGCTTCCCCCGGCGCGATCTCGACGATCTTGCCGAGGTACATGACGACAACGCGCGAACACAGCAGCCGCACCACGTTGAGGTCATGCGACACAAACAGGTAGCTCATCTTCAACCGGTCGCGGAGATCGGCCAGCAGACGGAGAATCACGGCCTGGACCGACACATCGAGCGCCGAGGTCGGCTCGTCCAAGATCAAAAGCGAGGGCTCGACAGCAACGGCGCGTGCGATCCCGACGCGCGCGCGCTGGCCGCCGGATAATTGATGCGGATAGCGCTGCAGCAATTCGTCCGGGAGCCCGACCAGCGCGGCCGTCGCGCGGACGCGCTGTTCGATCTCGGCGCCATTGCGCATGTCGAGCAGCCGCTTCAGCGGGTCGGCGATCGACTGGAAGACCCGGAACGAGGGGTTGAGGCTTTCGGTGGCATCCTGGAACACGATCTGGATTCGCCGCCGGCCGAGCGAGGACGCGAACCGGGCCTGCGACATCGCGGTGATATCTTCGCCACCGAGCAGGATCTGTCCCGTGGTGGGATCGATCAGCCGGCCGAGAAGGCGCACCATGGTGGACTTGCCGCAGCCGGATTCGCCGACCAGGCCGACGCTTTCCCCCGTATCGATGGTCAGACTGACATCGTCGACGGCGTGGAGCTTGGCTCCGCGCGCCGCCCGCTTGATCGGGTAGAATTTGGTCAGCGACCTGGCTTCGAGCAGCGGCGCCATCACAGTGGAAACCTGCAGCGCACGACATGCGTGGGCGACAATTCGGTCCAGGGAAGCTCTCCTTCGTCGCAGATCGGCTGACGCCGCTCGCATCGTCCACTGAAGCGGCATGGCGGCAGCGCACTGCGCAAATCCGGCAACTGACCCGGGATCGAGTTGAGGCTCTCGATGCGGCTTTCCGGGACCGGTGTGGCTGCCAGGAGTTGGCGCGTATAGAGATGGGCCGGATGATCGAGCAGCGTCTCGGTCTCGGCGATCTCGACCACATGCCCGGCATGCATGACGGCAATCCGGTCGCAATATTCTCCGGCCAGCCCGAGATCGTGAGTGATCAGCAGCGTGGACATCCGCGCGCTGCGGCTCATGTCCCGGATCAGGTCCATGATGACAGCCTGGGTCGTGACGTCGAGGCCGGTGGTCGGCTCATCCGCGATCAACACCGACGGACTGCAGGCGAGCGCCATCGCGATCATCACGCGCTGGCACATGCCGCCGGAAAGTTCGAACGGATAGGCTTCAGCCCGGCGTTCGGGATCGGGGATGCGGACCCGCGCTAGCGCCGCGATCGCCGCCTGCTTCAGATCGCGGCTCGGCAGACTGGCATGCTCGCGCAGCACGTCCTCGATCTGCTTTCCGACCTTGCGGATCGGGTGCAGCGCGGTGCGGGGGCTTTGGAAGATCATCGCCATCTCGCGCCCGCGCAGTTCGCGCATTGCGTCCGGTCGCGCCGCCAGCAGATCAATGCCACCCATCGTGATGCGGCCGCTCTTGATCTCGGCGGCCTCATCGTTGAGCGCCATGACGGTATAGGCGGTGACGGATTTGCCTGATCCGCTTTCACCGACCACGCCAAGGATCTCGCCGCGCGCGACGGAGAGGGTGACGCCTTCCAGTGCCCGCACCACGCCGTGACGGGTGCGAAACTCCACCGAAAGATTGTCGATCTCGAGCTGCGCCATTACACGCGTTTCCTTGGATCGAGGAGATCGCGCAGGCCGTCGCCGAGCATGTTGAAGGAGAACACCGCGAGCACGAGGGCGGCCCCTGGGAACATGAAGGCCCACCACTCGCCGGAAATGATGTAGCTCGCGCCTTCGGACACCATGATGCCCCATTCCGGCGTCGGCGGCCGGACGCCGAGGCCGATGAACGACAGGCCGGCGGCGTTTAGGATCGCCCATCCCATGTTCAGCGACGCCTGCACCATCATCGGCGGCAGGATGTTGGGGATGATGTGGTTCAGCAAAACCCGCAGCGAGCCGTTGCCTCCCATGCGCGCCGCCTCGACATAACCGAGATCGCGCCGCACATTCACCTCGGCACGCGCGAAGCGGCAGTAGAACGGCAGGTTGATGATCATCGTTGCGATGATGATGTTGGCCACGCTGTTGCCGAGCGCCACCACGATGCCCATGGCGAGCACGAACAGCGGGAAGGCCATGATGGTGTCCATCGCCCGGCCGACGATCCGGTCAGTCCAGCCGCCGAAATAGCCGGCGAGCGAACCCAGCGCCAGGCCGACGACGAACGACAGGGCCACGGCGGAAATCGCCATGCCGAGGTCCAAACGTGCCGCCACGATGACGCGACTGAGGATATCGCGGCCGAGCGCATCGGTTCCGAAGGGATGCAGGGCGGTGGGGGGCGCCAGCTTGATCGCGGCGGAGGTGGTCAGTGGATCGAACGGCGCAATGGAGGGCCCGAAAAGTGCGCAAAGCGCCAGCAGCGCAAGGATGATTGCGGCAGCAAGTGTCAGCCGGTTCTCGCCGAAGGCATATCCGGTGTTGCGGGCGAGCGTGACAAGGCTCATGGCTTCAGCCCTCGAACCGGACGCGTGGATCGATCAAGGCCGCGAAGATGTCGACCGCAAGATTCAGCAGCACGTAAAGCAGCGCCATCATTAGGACGAAGCCCTGCACGGCAGCATAATCCGAGGCGATCACTGCCGAAACGGCGTAGGCGCCGACGCCCTGCCAGCCGAACACCTGTTCGATGAGGACGTTGGAGCCCAGCAGGAAGGAGAACACCATGCCGAGAACGCTGCTGACGGGCAGCAGGACATTGCGGAATGCGTAGGTGATCAGGATCTTGCCGACCGGCAGTCCGCTCGCGCGCGCGGTGCGGACGAAGTCGCTGCTAAGGGCCTCCAGCATCGCGGCACGCGTGATGCGGGCGATGGGGGCCAGCGCGAAAAGGCCGAGCGAGATCGCCGGCAACACCAGTTGGGCCAGTGTCGCTCGCAACACGACCCAATCACCCGCGATCAGGGCATCGACGGTGTAGGCTCCGGTGACGTGCGGCGGCGGCGAAAAGGCGATCTCGTTCAGGCGGCCGAGTGGCTGCGGCGCCCATCCGAGCAGGAAGTAGAATATATAGACAAGGAGCAGACCGACGAAGAAGGTCGGGAAGGCCGCGCTGACTGTGACCAGGGCGCGGCAGGCGTGGTCGACAGGTCCGTTGACGCGCGTCGCCGCCGACACGCCGAGTGGGAGGGCCAGGCCCACCGCGAACAGCAACGCGAAGGCCGACAATTCCAGTGACGCGGGCAGCCGCTCGACAAGATCGGTCAAGACCGGTTGGCCTGTTGTCAGCGAGTGGCCGAGATTGCCGTGCACGAGGTCGTTGACATAGTGGAGGAACTGCTCGGGAAGCGGGCGGTCCAACCCCAATGTGGTTCGGATACTGGCGATCGAAGCAGCGTTCGCTGCCGGCCCCGCGAAGAACGCGGCCGGATCGCCTGGCAGCGCGTGCGATATGAAAAATGTAAGAACGATGACGCCGAGCAGGCTGGGCACGGTGCCCAACAGACGTTTCCAGACGAAACTCATGAGCGGTTCGCCCTGTTGTCAGGATCGATCGGCAGCCAGGAGCGATTGGCATGCATCTCATTCATGTCTGGATCGTAGCAAGTGCTGTGCCACCGCCCAGGGCGCTTGGCAGGCGAGCGAGGTCGGAAGCAGCAGGCAATTCATGAGGTCGGGACGGCGACCGCAACTTGAAAAACGGAAATGTTCAGCAGGCTGCTGCCGTTCTTTGCGTCACATGCATGAAATTCATGCGCCTTGCGCCCGATCTTTCGCCTCAGTGGATTTTTCCGCTGAGTGGACTGCTCGGCTCAGTGAACCTGCGGCGTGTTGACCCAGATGATCCGCGCTTCGTCCGGTCCCACGTTGCGATAGCTGTTGGTGAGATAGGCCTTGAAGAAGAAGGAGTCGCCGGGAGTCATCAGGTAGGTGGTGTCATCGATGGTCAGCTCGATGGTTCCGGACACGAGATAGCCGACCGCTTCGCCTTGATGTGTGATGAGATCGACCTTCTCGCCGCCGGGAGCGACCACGTGAACATTGGCCTCGAGTAGGTTGCCGGCCGCGACCGGGACCAGCCGCTCATAGGTCACGCCGGTGCCGCCGCGCAGCGCATCGACAGGCACTTTCAGCCGATCCTCCGGCTTTTGCACCAGCTTATACTCATCGATCTTGAGCCCGAAGAACGACGCCATGTCGCGGTCCAAGGCCTGGACCATCTTGTTAAGCATCGGCAGCGACGGCATGACCTTGCCGGCCTCGATCTTCGAAATCATGCTTTCGTCGCAGCCGACGGCCTGCGCCAGGTCCCTCATGCGCAATCCCTTGGAAAGCCGCGCGCGCCTGAGGCGGGCGCCAACTTTCAAAGTACCATTTACGGAGCTCACAGCGGTGTTTTCCGGACAACGTCGATGGCCCGGTGTATGCACGAAAATCACGTGACTGACCAGCATGTCGGTTCGGCATCGATGGCCCCCGCTTTTCGCAGCAACGGAAGCCGTTGGCCTTTCAAGCCAGTCGCGGCTCGTTCCAATTGACACTCAGAAGTCGAGATGCCTTTTTGCGCTGCCTTTCGGCTTCAGACGAGAGTTATCCAAGGACTCCTTTTCTTGCATGCGCGATGAGCCGTTGATCTGCAGAGCAAACAGCAGGATCGTGGTGCCAACGGCTGCGGCTGCGCGAGTGGCAGAAGCAAAGTCATCGGCCCTCACGACATCGGGCCCCGACCGCTGCGAATTCTGGACGTTACTATCAATGCGGGCAACGCCAGCAGGCCCGTCGCATCGATCTCCTGCGACGCCCGCTCAATGCGGTTGGCTCACGATGCGGCTCCGCGAATACCGATATCGGCACGAAATTGATCGCTAGCGTTGCAATTTTGCCGCCGCGAACGGCGAGATCAAACGGCGCCGCTTAAAGCGCCTCCGGTAGGCGTCTATAACAGTGAGAACTGAAAGACCCGACCCCAGCCGGACAATGTTCTCGGGTCTGCACGCGCAAGCAACATCGTTCGCCACAGCGTGACCGCAACGGAATCGAGAATCAAGACATTGAGCTCGCGCTCCAGGGCAGCGGTAACCGCTGCCCCTTCCATATTCGTACAGAGGACCACGACAGCGTCGCACCCCTCTGCGGCAACGGCACGGATCTCGTCGGCGATCTCGGCAGGAGCTACCTGCCCGAACGAGAAATTATCGCGCAGGCCGAGATGTCGCTCCGCGTGACAAGCAATGCCCACACCTGCCCAAACGCTTTCGATACGCAGTTGCACATCGTCCGTGTAAGGCGTCACGAAGCCAACGCGCTGCGCTCCACTCGACCGCACCGCATCGATGCAGGCCAGCGTCGACGTCGTGGCAGGTTTTCCGGTGCGTGCACTGATAGCCTCACAAAGGCTCCGGTCGCGCTCGATTCCAAGCCAGCTGGCCGAAGTGCCGTTCCAGGCCATGGCTTCGACCTTCGCGTCCGCAAGCAAATCCGCAGCAGGCAACATCCTAGATGGATGAAATTGATCGAGCGCCTCCGCATCGAGCGCGATCTCGGTCACCCGGAAGCGGGAGAAGTGCGCGCTGATCCCGGAGACTCCGGTGAGCATCGCATAGGTAACTGGCTCGAGAACCGAATTCGACGATGGCGCGATCATACCGAGGCGCTTTCGCATCGCGTTCATCATTAGCTCACGTTTCAGCTGGCGACAATTTTCGGGCAACGACGCGCTGTTTGGATCATCTACCCCAACGCGGGACGCCGCAATGCTTTTTTACATTCTGCTTACAGTCTACGCGACACCAAGCGCGTCGCACAGGATCGTCACGGGATGGCAATCTTCGATACGGAATCTCATTTCGAAACTCCGGCAAAGATCGCGATCGAAAGGTGGTAGCGGGGGGCGATTCACGCGTTCCCCCCTCCTCCGTCAGAACCGTTCATCGTCATCCGGAGGGCAAGAAAAGCCGGCTGAGGCCGTTCTCTTTGGCACCATTCCTGCGCCAAATGGCGCGCGAGAAACAGGCTCGAACCCGCGACCTCCGGCGTGACGGGCCGAAAGATCTATTGCGAGTCCTGCTGGGATCGCCATCTCATTTTCCCGCTCCAATGTTTTCAACAGCTTGGGCTTCATTTTGGCTCACCGGGTTGGCAGGTGAGCCATTGCTTGTTCGCATTTTGACCGCGGCACACTCTCCGCCAGCCTGATGCGGTTTGCCTCCTCGGTGTAGCGCTGCGCCTCGCCGATCGTCTTCCAGCCAAACCATGCCATCAGCTCGGACGTCGTGGCGCCGTTAAGAGCGTGCCGAACGGCTGCTGCCTTGCGCCGCCGACTGAGGCGGGCTTGTCCCAATCTAAATCTTTCCAGTTGCCATACGGCAAGGTTGCGCTGATAAATTTGTCCATGATCTATGGCGCGAGATTTGTCATCATCACTACCTTCGTTTTCTGCCAAATCGCACAACTGCGGGCAGAGGATAAAGAGCCATTCGCAGTGGTTGAACTAGGAGCCGCAACGGAACGAAGTATCCAAGAGGGCACCTACAGCACCGGGCCTTCGGCTTCGGTTGAGTTTCCGGTCATCAAGGATTGGCTTGAAATCGAGACGGGTATCTCACCATTATTCCGCCCAGGTCAGACGGAATGGCAATCTGATCTTCTCTTCAAGAAGCCGTTCACAATCAACGAGCATGTCGAGTTTATGATCGGCGCGGGTCCGCAGTTGAGTTACGCCACTGTGGGCGGTGGAACACAAATTGCGAGCGAGTTCGCCCTCGAATGGATGATCTGGCCTACAGCAGACCGAAAGTTCGGTTGGTTCGTCGAGCCCACCTACAGCTATTCGTTCAGCAGGGGCCATGAGCGAGCGATTGGGGTGACCACAGGGCTCACCATAGCAATTCCCTGAATTGGGGCGCTGGCGGCGGGAGGCTTAGCCCTCAGTAAGGACGCCTGTCAGTCTGGAGCCCTGATATTCTTGGGCTCCCTTTCGATGGGTTTCCAGTCGGCGTAGTCATAAACGCCGAACCACGAATGGACTTCCGAACCGCAATCATGCAAATGAAGTCCGGCCTGCGGTTCGGAAAAGCTGATTTGTATGGCATAGTCCGAGAAGAAGAGGCCTAAACGACGTCGTTTATGCCTGCAATTCCCCTTGGGCTATCAAGCCATACAAGGCCGCGTTTCAGAGCCGCAGGCATCACTTTTATTGCAATCGCCGCTGTAGGCGCCGCTTCGAGGATTTGGCCTGGCTCACTTCCGCTTAGGGAACAGCTTGTCGCGAATGTAACGCGAGGTTGGGGTCAAACGAATGCCTCGCGGCTTACGCCATGTAGCCTTGTCGATCTCTTTCTTATCGTCGATGGCGAGACGACCGGACGCCTTGTTCGCGACGAATATAGCGTCGCTCATCTTCCTGCCTGATCTGCGGTTCCTGGCCTCGACCTCTTTCCAAAGCCTCAATCGTCCCAACTTCAGCTCAGGAAGCTCCTCTCGGATTTCCCGCCTCAAGCAATCTTTTTCGGTTTCGCGGCCTCGCTTGCGACCTCCCGGAAACATCCACAGATGGTCACGTCTTCTTCTTCTTACCAACAACACACGCCCGCGTTTTGTTGCAACGAGTTTAGATGACTTTGCCATTACGCTTCCGCACTGCCTCAACGCCGAATCGTCAGTGTAAATTTTATTCCATCCCGTGCACAAAGAAAGGCAACGGCCCGACCGGCGGGAGGTCCGTTCCGGGTCAATATGCGAAATCCTCACTGCGAGCAGATGTTTTCCGCTTTGCTCGCATGAGCAGACATCCCTCAGCGGCGTGCGCCGTTAGTTCACGATTTCTACTTCGGGCAAGCGATCGAGCTAACGACCCGCCGCTTTCGAGACCACCGCCTGTAAAAGGACGGCGTTTCAGATATCTGTTTCAGTCCACGATGCGCTTTGAGGATTGCTCGGGTTCCCGGCGACATCCGCGCGTGCGCCTCTGACGGCGCGCTCGGTCGGCGGGTCGCGCCGATAGACCTCGAAAATATTGACCGGCCGCGTCTTGCCCTTCACCACCACCACGTCGACCGGTCGGATGGCGTAGGCCTTGGGATCGGCCAGTTGCCGCCAAGTGTACTCCGAGATCAGCAGCGGCACCTTGTAGTCCTTGGTCAGGCTCTCCACCCGCGCCGCCAGGTTGACCGCGTCGGAGATCACCGTGCCGTCCATGCGATGCCGCTCGCCGATCGTGCCCAGCATAAGCGATCCGGTGTTGATACCAATGCCGATGGCGATCGGCTGCTGCCCCGCTGCGCGCCTCCCGGCGTTGAACTGGTCGGGCGTATCGAGCATGGCGAGGCCGGCACGCAGCGCGTCGTCTGCATTCTTGAACAGCGCCATGATGGCGTCGCCGATGTACTTGTCGATGAAGCCATTGTGGTCGCGGATCACCGGGCCCATACGCTCGAGATAGGCGTTGATGAAGGCGAAGTTCTCGTCCGGCGTCATGTTCTCCGACAGTGTCGTAAAACTGCGGATGTCGGAGAACAGGATGCTCATCTCCTCGCGCTTGTTGTCGCCCAGCTCGACGTCGACGATCCGGGGCTTGCCGACGATCGACAGGAAGGCGTGCGGCACGAACCGCTCGATCGAAAGATTAGTCTGCTTGAGGTCGGTGATGGTGCTGCGTACAGCATCGCGCATCGAGGCGAAGCTCTTGGCGAGCTGGCCGATCTCGTCCTTGCGGTTGGTGTTGGCGATCGCCTGCTCGAGGTCGCCTTGGGCGATGGCGCCAGCCTCGCCGCGCAGGTTGAACAGCGGATCGAGCAGCTGCCTCTGCAGTAGTCGCGAGGCGATCCAGAACACGATGGGCAGCATGACCGCCAGCACCAGCATGGAGCTCAGGAACACCTGTGGGTGGCGAATTGGCAACTTTGGCATAAATCGCCGCTGTGGTGCAGTCTTGCGCAGATTGGGAGAGTAAGCCGAAGGGATTGCACCTCCGGCTTCTCGCAGAACAGTGCTTGAAACTCTCGCTTCACACTGCTCCCATCAGGCAGACATGCCGGTAACACCGAGCTTCCAATGTACGAACAGTCTGCGTCTTTTGACCGCAATGACCTCAATCAATCGACCAGCCTGTATCTTCGCGCCCCGGTAGCGCTTGTACTTTCGCATGACCCACGCGACCAATGTGGCGTTGACGTAATGCCATATCGGTTGCAAAGCCGACGGGGTATAGGCTCCATAGTAGTTCAACCAGCCTAGAAGGATTGGATTGATCTCCTGAGCTATATCTGCCAGCTCTACATGTGTGCGTCTACGAAGTTGTAGCTCCCTGATCGTCTTCCGCATCGACTTGAGAGACAACGCACTGACCTGTGGTTTGAAGCTTGTGAAAACTTCTTTGGTTTTCTTGTTCTTCACAGCCTTTGGTCCAAAGCGATATCCGAGGAAGTCAAACATCGTATTCGGATATTTACCTTTGCGTTTCGCATCTTTGCAGTAGACGATCTTGGTTTTGTCCGGATGCATTTCAAGGTGGCATTCGGCGAACCGAGCTGCAAGCTTTGCCTTTACGGCTGTGGCTTCAGCTTCTGTTCGACAGTGTACCAACCCGTCATCCGCATACCGGCACCAAGGGAGGTCTGGGTACTCTCGTGCCATCCATGCATCGAACGTGTAGTGCAGAAAAAGATTCGCGAATACAGGACTGACAACACCGCCTTGCGGAGTGCCTTTGGACCTCTCGATCCGCGTGCCATCCTCCATTTCCATCGGCGCTGTCAGCCATCTTTCGATGTACAGCAAACTCCATTTGCACTTCACGTGTTTGCGAACAGCACGTAATAACAGTGTGTGGTCGATGTTGTCGAAAAGGCCGCGGATATCAAATTCAAGCACAAAGTCGTACTGCCAGCACCGCTTGCGCGTTACCCCTACGGCATCTATGGCCGATTTATTCGGCCGATACCCATAGGAATCCGGCAGAAAGATAGGCTCGACTTCTCTTTCCACGATCTTCTTGACCACCATCTGCGCCACACGATCTGCCACTGTGGGCACCCCCAAAATGCGTTGTCCGCCAGTCTTTTTCGGAATGGAAACAGCGCGCACCGGTGGCGGAAAGTAGCTACCTGAGCTCATTCGGTTCCAGATCTTATACAGATTCCGCATAAGATCTTTGTCGAACATCTCGAGTGACTGCCCAGCCACCCCGGCCGCGCCCGCATTGGCTTTGACCGCTTTGTAGGCGTCGTACACTAACTTCTTGTCGATATTAAACGGCTTCGTCTTTGTTGCATCCATCGTTTCATCCTGTTTCCAGTTGCACGTTAGATGCAACACCTGACACGATCCCTTTGCTCCAGTTCCATTACAGAACCTTCAGCGCTCGTACGGATCGTTCCGCCCCAGTGCTCTACATCGGTACTTTCGCCTCGTGGCTGCGACCACTTGTGCTTTTCCCTTTGCATTAGAACGACTGGTTCCTGCAGTTCCGTTTGAAAGCCTGTGTCAAATTCATGCCCCCTCTACGCCGACCGCCGCCTGCCCAGTAACCAGATATCCGGCAGACTTTTCTCAGAAGTACCATTCGCCTCTGATTTTGACGGCATTGTTGTGTTTACGACGCGTGATCGGAAGGTTTGCTTGCGCTCATCTCTTTGACACTCACCTGCACGGTTTACTCCGTACTTTTCCTCCAACGCTCACGACCATGACACTTAATCATCGCCGCTTGGAGCGGTTTGACACCCGCCTCTGAAAGCCGATGCCGGTGGGCCGACCACCATCTTTCAAACAGCTTCCCTATGTTGTTAGGTCATTACTCCTCCCTCCATAGTTTTCTACAGCACACGCCGGCATGATAATTTTCAACTCATGCGCGATCTGCTCCTCCTGGCGATCCATCTGCTCGTGACCCTCGCGAAACTCCTCGGCCCGGGCGGCACGCGCCAGGTCGCAGCTGAATTGCTCTTGCTCAAACATCAACTCCTGATCAGCAATCGCTCCCGACAGCGTGCGCCAAATCTCACCATGCTCGATCGCCTTGTGCTCGGGCTGACTACCCTCTTTGTGAGCCCACATCGCATTCCGAAGCTATCCGCGATTCTCAAGCCGGCCACGCTATTCGAATTCCACAAGGCGCTGGTCCATCGAAAATACCGTCTGCTGTTCTCCGCTTCCCGCCGGAAACGAAAGCCTGGACCGAAAGGCCCTTCCACACAACTCATCGCGGCCATCGTCGAGATGAAGCGCCGCAATCCAAAGTTCGGTTGTGTCCGCATCGCCCAGCAGATCAAATACGCTTTTGGTATCAAAATTGACAAAGATGTCGTGCGTCGCGTGCTTGCCACACACTGTCGACCCGAGCCGGGTGCCGATGGTCCGTCATGGCTAACTCTCATCGCTCACGCCAAAGACAGCGTCTGGTCGGTCGATTTGTTCCGCGTTGAATCGATCCTCCTGCGGAGCCATTGGGTGATGCTGGTCATGGACGTCTTCACTCGTCGAATCATTGGGTTCGGCATCGCTCCCACGTCCATTGATGGCATGTCGGTGTGCCGCATGTTCAATTGCGCCACTGCTGGGCAACCGAAACCGAAATACCTCAGTACGGATCACGATCCACTCTTTCGTTTTCACCGCTGGCTCGCAAACTTGCGCGTGCTGGAGATCGAGGAAATTAAATCGGTTCCGTCCGCTCCGGTTTCACATCCGTTCGTCGAGCGTCTCATCGGAACAATCCGGCGGGAGTACTTCGATCGGGTATTTTTTTGGAACGCCGCGGACTTGGCGCGCAAGCTGCACGATTACAAAATGTATTACAACTCGCATCGAGTCCATCGTTCGCTCGGCGGCTCGACCCCCTCGCTACGCGCCGGCGTATCCTCAGCTGTTGCAGCCTCGCTTGACCGTCACGCGTGGCGGCCACATTGCCGCGGTCTGTTTCAGACTCCGATCGCGGCCTGACTTATATTTCGCCACCCACAGGATTTGGAGCAACCTGATCACGCAACGATCGATCACACTCACCAGGACGGACGAACTGCTTCGCTAGCTCATCAGTCGCTATTCGGCCACCCGGATATGGTCTAAGAGTTGGCATAAAAGTCGAAACGGGGGGAAAGTATGAAAGTTCTGGGCGGATTGCTCACCGCGCTTGTGCTGCTCTTGTCGCCAGCATGGGCCGCCGAGGACTTTCCCACCAAACCGATCCGGCTGATCGTGCCGTTTCCGGCCGGCGGACCCAACGACATCATCGCCCGCGTCGTCGGGCAGCGCATGTCGGAACTCGCCAAGCAGCCGATCGTGATCGACAATCGCGGCGGACAGGGCGGCGTGCTGGGGACGGATGCGGTGGCGAAGGCTAACCCCGACGGCTACACCATTGGGATCGTGAGCGCGGGCGCCCTCGCCATCAGCCCCAGCATTGAAAAGGTCGCCTACGATCCGCGGAAGGATCTGGCACCGGTCACGCTGGTGGCCACGGTGCCGGAGATGCTGGTGGTCGATAGCAGCGTGCCCGCCAAGAACATGGAGGAGCTGGTTGGGCTCGCCAAAGCCGAGCCCGGAAAACTCAATTTTGCATCGACCGGTCCCGGCGGCCTGCCCCATCTCGCCGGCGAGTTGTTCAAGCTCACGGCAAAAATCGACATCGTGCACGTGCCCTATCGCGGTGCCGCTCCCGCGGTCAACGATCTGCTCGGCCATCAGGTGCAGATCACGTTCCTCGATCTGCCGATCCTGTTGCCGCAGATCAAATCCGGCGCGCTGCGGGCGATCGCGCTCGGCGCTCCGCAACGCGCCCCGACCGCGCCCGATGTGCCGACAACAGCGGAAGTCGGGATGCCGAATGTCTTGGCCGAAAACTGGTACGGCATGGTCGCGCCGCGGGGAACGCCGCCCGCCATCATTTCCGCCTTGAACAGAATCGCGACCGAGGCGATGCGCGATCCGACGGTTAAGGAAAGGCTCGCCGTCCAGGGGGCTGAGCTGATCGGCGACACGCCGGAGCATTTTCGCGGTTTTATCGAAACCGAGACCACGAAATGGGCGGAAGTCATTAAGGAAGCAGGCCTCGAAACGACGAAGTGAGTGCGCTACACCCTTATTTCGTAGCCAATCTCAAGATCGCACGCAGCGATTCCGCCTCGCATCCCAACGCTGTCGGCAGATACTTCAATCAGGATGATCTTCACATCCTTTGGCGACACGCCGAAGGGTTCGAGATTCCTGACGATCGTCTGGTAGAGAGAGCGCTTGGTCGCCAGAGTCCGGCCGGCAAACATGGTAATCTCGATATGGGTGTACCGCTCGCCCGCCGATCCTGGAATGGCGAAGCGCTCCGCCGGATGCTCGACCAGCCGCAAAACCTTGCCGTCTTCGGGGGTATGGAGCGTCTCGACGATGGCACGGTGGATGGCGTCGAGAAATTTGGAACCCGTGGCTTGCGACCCACCCGCTCCTAACCTCGACCAGCACGTCGGGCATATCGATCTCCCATGCCTCTTCATCGCCGGCCCAGATCATTCCAGGCGCAACGATGGAGGCAAGCCGGAATTGGCGGAGGCCCCGTTCGTTCCAGCCGAAGGCTTAATCGCAACCTTCGCTGGGTCATTGTCCAGCCTTGCGCAAATGCTCCACCAACAGTTTCGCCGGGCGCGGCAGCACCTTGAAACTGCGGGCGCAGATCACGAGCTTGCGGTTCGCCCAGGAATCCCTGATCCGGATCATCGCGATCGGCATCGACTGGGCGCAGCGCCTGGCGGCAGCCTCCGGCACCACGGCAACGCCGACGCCAGCGGCGACCATCTGGCAGATCGCGTCGAAATCCCGCAACCGCGCCCGGAAATGCAGGCGCATGCCGAGCCGTGCGGCGTGCTTTGCGATGTGCACCTGCAGCGCGGTCGCATTCGTCAGTCCGACGAAGGCATGGTCGGCCACGTCCTGAAAGTCGACCTGGCGTCGGCCGGCCAACTCGCCGCGCCGCGCCGTGACCAGGGTCAGGCGGTCCTCGCTGAAGGCAAACCGCTCGACATTGTCCGGCAGCGCATGCTCGGCGGCAAAGCCGAGATCGGCCGCGCCGGTCGCAATCGCGCTCGCAATATCGGTGCTTTCGCGTTCCTCGACATCGACATTGAGATCGGGATGCTGGCGCAGAAAGGAAGCCAGCGCGCGCGGCAGATGCTCCGATAAACCCGAGGTATTGGCCAACAGATGCACGCTCGCCCGGATGCCGGAAGCAAAACGCGCAAGATCGCCCCGCATCGCCTCCACATTGTGGATGACGAGCCGCGCATGGTCGAGCAGGCTTTCGCCCGCCGGCGTCAATTCGACCCCGCGGCGACCGCGCTTGAACAGCGTCACTCCGAACGCGGCCTCCAAGCCCTTGATCCTGGCGCTCGCAGACGCCAGCGCCAGATGCGCGCGGTCCGCACCGCGCGTGATGCTGCGGCTATCCGCCACCGCGATGAACAGCTGCAGGTCGACCAGGTCGAAACGCATGGCGATTTCCCTGTCCCTCATGGCGAGGAGGCGCCCCTGCGCCGTCTCCGGACGATGTTTCGTATCGCTCGGAGAACCATGAGGCCCCGTGGCCCATCCTTCGAGACGTGGCGAAGACGCGCTCCTCAGGATGAGGTGGCGCGAACCTCCTGCCTTCGTCATGGCCGAAGGCTATCTCCGTAACCTCCAGATTGTGCCCACGGCCTCGATCGGTCAATGTAGCCTTATGTCCGAGGCTTTGCTTTTTTTCATCGCTGCCGCCTTGCTGCTTGCGGGCTTCATCAAGGGTGCGCTCGGGATGGGCCTGCCGACTGTGTCGATGGGCCTGCTCGCGGTGGCGATGCCGCCCTCCAGGGCGCTCGCCATCGTCATCGTGCCGGCGATCGCCACCAATATCTGGCAGACCTTCGTCGGGCCCCATCTGCGCGACATCATCAAACGGCTGTGGCCGCTGATGGCGGGCACGGTCGTCGGCATCTGGCTAAACGCGGGATCGCTGACCGGGCCTTATGCCCACTACGTCCCGATCGCGCTCGGGGTGCTCCTGGTAATCTATGCGATCGTGGGCTTGAGCCGATTTAGCTTCAATGTCGCCCGCCGCGACGAGAAGTGGATCGGCGGCATCGTCGGCGTCGTCACCGGCGTGATTTCGGCGGCGACCGGCGTGCAGGTGATCCCGTCGATGCCCTTCATGCAGGCGATCGGCATGGAGAAGGACGAGCTGGTGCAGGCGCTCGGGGTGTTCTTCACGGTCGCGACGCTGGCGCTCGCGTTCAGTCTTTCCACCGCCGGAGTGCTGACGGCGGCCACCGCCTTGCCGGGCGCAGTCGCGATGGTCTGCTCGTTTACCGGCGTGTTCGTCGGCCAGGCGGTACGCTCGCGGATGCAGCCCGAAGCCTTCCGCCGCTGGTTCTTGATCGCGATGATATTTCTCGGGCTCTACCTCGTTGGAACCGCGATCTTCAACCTTCACCTCGCCTGAAGTAGCGCAATGCGGGCGCCGAGATAGACGAACATCCCGCCGAGGGCGCGGTTGATCCAAATCAGAAGTCTTGCCGGATCGCTTGACGCGATGAGCCGCCCTTGCCGCGAAGGCAGCGACGCTCAGGCACCACAGCGTGCCGTTGCTCACGAAGATCAGACCGAGCAGCAGGAACGCCGCCGCCTTGTGCTCCGAATCGGCGCTCACGAATTGCGGCAGGAAGGCGAGGAAGAACAGCGCCACTTTCGGGTTGAGGATGTTGGTCAGCGCGCCCTGCAAGAACACCCGTCGCAGCGATATGGCGCTACCTTCTGCGTCGGGAACGCTTGCTTGCGCTCGCGACAACAACATCATCATACCTATGAAGCAAAGATAAGCCGCGCCGGCCCATTTCACGACGGCAAAGGCCGTCGAGGAGGCGGCGAGCAGCGCCGAAAGGCCGATCGCGCCGCCGGAAACATGGACGAGGCAGCCGGTGCTGATTCCGAGCGCCGCAGCCACGCCACCCCGCCATCCCAATTGCACGCTGCGCGCGGCGATGTAGGCGGTATCGGGTCCGGGCGTCACGTTGAGCAGAAGCCCGGAGGCAATGAACAGCCGCAGATCGTGGATGCCGAGCATAGTAACCTCTCGCTTAGAAAAACCACGTCGTGACGGTTCTGTGACCGCCGGCCTTGCGCCCCGGCCGCGAATTCTCGGGTGGCTTGCATGCTTTATGACGCGTAGATCGGGCTTCCACCAGCGCCCGTGTATCCTATAACCATTGGAATCGGTCGGCCGAGCGCGTACTGGTTATCGGCCGGGCTGGAGCACTGGAACCATGGAGAGACGTCTAGCCGCCATCGTTTGCGCAGATGTGGCAGGCTACGCGCGCATGATGGGCGCCGACGAGGCGGGCACGCACGCCACCTTCAAGGCCCATCGCAGCGCGATATACCCGATCATCCTCAATCACGGCGGTCGGCTGGTGAAGAACACCGGCGACGGTTTCCTGCTGGAATTTCCGAGCGTCGTAGGGGCCATCGAGTTGGCCATCGCAACGCAGGGGCTGATGGCCGAACGCAACAACCACCTCCCGGCGGATCGGGTCATGCAATTCCGCCTGGGCGTTCACATGGGAGATGTGATCTCGGACGAAGACGAAGTATTCGGGGACGGCGTGAATATCGCCGTCCGCCTTGAGGCGGTTGCCTTCCCCGGCGGCGTGGCTGTTTCGGAAAAGGCCTATCTTGAGGCCGGCAAGCACCTCAGCGTCACCCTTGTCGACGGCGGCAGCCACCGTTTCAAGAACATCGAAGAGCCGGTAAAGGTCTGGAGCTGGGAGCCAAGCGGGTCCGATACGAGCGGTCGGGAGCTCAGGAACAAGTCGAACCTGCCGCCGCAATACCGAACGGCGATCGTCGGAATTCTTCCCTTCGAAAACCTCAGCGACAGCACCGATGAGTATTTCTCCGATGGATTGACCGAGGATTTGATCCACGCGCTTTCGCTGCAATCGTTTTACCGGGTGCTGAGCAGAAGTTCGACGTTCTCGTTCAAGGGCAAAAGCCTGAGCGCACGCCTGATTGCGCGCGAGATTGACGCGACCTACCTGATCCAGGGCTCGGTCAGGCGTTCCGGAAGCAAGATTCGCGTCACCGCCGAACTGATCACGGCCGAGAACGGCGAGCAATTATGGACCGGTCGGTATGACAGGGACATGGGCGATCTGTTCGCGCTGCAGGACGAACTGACCACGAGTTTGTCCGGCGCACTGGCCCCGGAAATCTATCGCGCGGAAGCCTCCCTCCCCACCCGGTCAACCTCCGCCGATTTGACCGCCTGGGATCGGTTCTTGCGGGGGCTTTCTCACTATTATCACCCGACGAAGCAGGACCTTGAGGCCTCGATTGCCCTGTTCAGGGAAGCCATCGCGCTTGATCCCACGCTTGCCATCGCGCACGCCTATCTCGCCACGGTCCTGGTGCAGGGCACGCACTATGGATGGCTCAGGAGCACGCGCGAATTATGGACCGAGGCGATGAGTTTGGCGGAAAGCAGTGTCCGGCTTGATCCTCGTTCGTCATTCGCATTTTCGGCTCTGTCCTATATGCATGCGATGGGAGGGAATCACGAGGCTGCCCTGGAGGCCGGAAAGAAGGCGGTCGAACTGAACCCATACGACATGGGGGCCCGCGGCGTTCTTGGGCTCTGTTACCTCGTCATGGGCGACCATCAGCAGTCGATCGAACTGCTGTCGACGGCCGTGCAGCGCGGCAACAGCGACCCCCGCTATCAATGGGCGGCCTTGATCGCGTTCAGCCACTACCTACTCGGGCAGTATGATGCCGCGTTGTCCTGGTCGCGCGAAGCCTTGTATCTGAATCCAGTTCATCTTCAGGTGCTCGCGGTGCGGGCAGCGGCGCTGGCGCAGTCGGGCCGCGCCGAGGAAGCGGCCAAGGCGACCAAAGTTCTGCTCACCTGCTATCCGGATCTGACCGTCGAACGGCACCTTCGGAATTTCCGCTGGAAAAACCCGGCCGACATCGCCCATTTTCGTGACGGACTTTTGAAAGCCGGCGTGCCATCGACCAAATTGACCCTCGTCGAGCCTCCCTCGAAGCGAACGGCCAATAGTTAGCCCCGGTGTTACCCTCCTCAGTTGACATAGCTTCGAATTCAACCAAACTCCAGCACATCCTGAGGTAGTGCACCGCCGCGCCAACTCTCTTTCAACATTATCCGTTTCACATCTATCCCTCTCATATTAAGGCGTATTCAGTTTCATCATTCGGTTTCGTGATTCGGTACATTTGAGGATCATATCCATGCCAAACGAGAACGCCGGGACAGCTTCGAGCGACACGCCGGCCGGCCAGATTCCGGTTTCGCCCGATAATCCCTGCCCGTTTTTGCGCGCGCTGGTCGCGGGCGGCTTCGTCGGTGGCCACGTCGTGCCGCTCGCCACGCTTGGCCAGGCCGTCGAGGCCGCCAGCGGCGAACAAGGATTGAATAAAAAGCTGGTCGGCATGAAGACCTTCCCGATTGCCCTGATCGCGAACGGCCTCAATCCGCTGCGCCTGTTGCGCAGTTGGTGGTCCGGCGCGGTGCTCGACAATCTGCGCAATGGTCCGCTCGACAAGCATGGCGTCGGCTCGCGCATCCTCGACGCGACCGCCCACGTGAACGAGGCAGAAATTGCGCGTCTGGCCGAGTTCGGGAAGGACCGGCAGGATCACGCGGGCGGTACCGAGCGCGGCCTGACGGCCTCAGAAATCACCACCTACATGAACGCGAATTTCGCGCGCGCCAAGGGCAAGCGACGGTGGTGCGACCGGATATTGATGATCGGCGAATGGCCGGTGCTGCTGAAAATCATGGGCAAGGGCGAGGGCAAGGCACGCTACCTCAGCGTGGCGGAGGTCAGAACCCTTTTCGTCGGTCGGCGGCTGCCGGAGCGGATTGTTGCACGCCTGAAGGCGCAGCCGCCGTCCATGCAGGAAACAACCCTTCACAAGCTCGTCAAAGTAGCGCTCGTGGCGATCGCTTGTGTTCTCGCGGCGATCGTCGCGATTATCGAATTCCCAGACGAGGTCGGGAGCATCCTGCCGCAGTTCATCGCTCAATTGCTGCCCCCTCCCTTGCCGACCCTCGCCCCCACCAAAGAGGCGCATTGGCTCGACCAGAACTGGTCGACGGAGGAAAGGCACTGGTTCCACCATGCAAGTCAGGGCACCGCGACGTTTCCGGTGCCCTACGCCTGGTTTGTCGCGCTGGAACAACCGGGCATCCACTTGTTCACCCGACCCGGCCTGTTCAAGGACAGCAATTACCTCGAACGGTTCGGTTTCCTGCCAAGCCCGAAAACCATCCATACCGACGAAGCGACCTTGCGCCGCTTCGGCTATTCGAATGCCGACGCCAAGACCGAGCTGGCGCCGGCGTCCGTCACGGGCCTGAAGCCTACGCCGGTCGAGAATTTCGACGGCCTCCCTGTCGGCTTCGCCCGGCTGGCAGGGTCCCTCGATCCCATCACTGGCAAGAGCAGACCCGACATGATCGGGCTGTCATGTGCGGCCTGTCACACCGGACATATCAACTACAAGGGCGTCAGCGTACGCTTCGACGGCGGCCCGGGGATGGTGGACCTGCTGAAGCTCGAAAAGGCCACCGGGCTTTCCATTCTTTACACGCTGCACGTACCGGGCCGTTTCAATCGCTTCGCCACGCGCGTGCTCGGTCCCGATGCAACTCGGGCGGAGCGCCGCGAGCTCAAGAAAGGTCTGTCGAAGGCTGGCGACGACGTGCTCGGCCAGGCGAAGGCGCTGGTGAAGGCGCTCAAAGATAAGAATCAGACGGATACCGAGGAAGGCTACGGGCGGCTGGATGCGCTCAACCGGATCGGCAATCAGGTTTTCTCCACTGACCTCGCCATGAGCGGCGTGACAGGATTCGATAAGAACCTGGAGGCCAGGGACGCGCCGGTCAGTTTTCCGCCGATCTGGACCGTGCCGTGGTTTCTATGGGCGCAATACGACGCCTCGATCGAGCAGCCCTTGATCCGCAACGCCGGCGAGGCGCTCGGGGTTTCGGCCCTGGTCAATCTTTCGCCCGACGCCCCCAGGGAGGCGCTTTTCCGCTCGACGATCGCGCTTGAGAATCTCATTCGCATCGAAGATATGCTGCGTGGTCCCGATGATCCCTTTAGCCAGAATCCAAAGGGCTTCGGCGGGCTGCAGCCACCGAAATGGCCCTCGCAGATTTTCGCCGGCGATCCCGCGTGGAAGATCGATCCAGCGCGCGTATCGAAAGGCCGCGCGCTTTACGCCGAGATCTGCGCCGAGTGCCACCTCGGACCGGTCGATGATCCCGTGTTCGACACGCAATTCCCGGGCCAGAGTGTCTGGAAGCAGGAGCATTGGGACCCGAGGGGTCCAGTGTTGAGGGAAATCCAGAGAACCGTGGATGAAATGGGCACGGACCGAGCGCAGGCCAAGGTTCTCGGAGAACGCAAGGTCAGCCTTCCCGGCTTCCTGGATATCCAACCCGCACGCGATCTTGGAAAGGTTTGGGGATGCACTGATTTGCCCAAACCCGTCTCCTATTCGTCGACGAACATGCCGTATTCGATCGCGCTGATGACCGCTGTGGACCTGTTCAGCAGGAAATGGATGGACGATCACAACATTCCGAAAGACCCCGAATCCCAACAAGTGTTTTGGGGTTTCCGAAAGAACTGTCCAAATCCAGAGGTGGCCTTGCACTATCGCGCCCGCCCGCTCAACGGCGTCTGGGCGACCGCTCCCTATCTTCACAACGGTTCGGTGCCCTCGCTCCATTGGATGCTGGTGCCGGCGGCGCAACGTCCCAAGCAATTCTGCATGGGCTTCCGCGACTTCGATCCGCACGAGGTCGGCTTCCACGTGGCGGCCGATGAAGTGCAAAAGTGCCAGGACGGCGAAACCCTGTTCTCGGCGACGAGCCCCGACGGAAAGCCGATCCACGGCAACAGCAATCTCGGCCACTCGTTTGAAGGACCGGCGGTAGCGCCGAATGAGCATCCACCGGGGGTCATCGGCCGCCTGCTCACGGATCAAGAGCGTTACGACCTGATCGAATATTTGAAGACGCTTTAAGAGCGTTTCCAGCCGGCTCGCTGTCCAAGAAAACGCGTCAAAACAAAAACTATCTAGAGAGCCTCCGTTCCGATTCAATCGGAGCGGAGGCTCGTTTGATTTCACCCGAACAGCGGTGTGCCCGGCACGAACGCGTCGAATGCCGCCCAGAACTGCGCGCGGTAGCGGTCCTGCTCCTGCAGGATTTCGTGCTTGGAGCCGGCGATGACGAGATGCGAGCCGGCGCGCAAATGATAGGCGAACTCCTCGATTGCGGAGGTCGAGACGACGGCGTCGTTACTGGCAGCCAGCATCAGGATCGGCTGGCGGATCTGCGAGGGATAATCCATCGCCCGAAACGTGTGCATGGCGCGGAAGGCCGTATCGGCCCAGGCGACCGTGGGCGAACCGAGGCCAAGGGTGGGGTCCTCCTCCAGGACCGCGGCATTGCGCGCGTAACGCACGGGATCGCTGGTCAGGGGATTGTTGATGAAGGAGTCGGTGCCGGTCAGCTTGTCGCCGCCGCCGGGCACGTAGCGGCCACCCTGTCCGGCGAGCCGCAGCACCCTGAGCAGCACCCGCACCGGAAGCGAGGTCGCGCGACCCGGTAGGTCGATCATCGGCGCCGACAGCACCATGCGGTCGAACCAGCGCTTTCCCGCATGCGCGAGGCGCAGCATCACCGCGCCGCCCATCGAATGGGCGAGCGCAAAATGCGGCGGCGGACAATCCGGCAGCACAACCTGCTGCACGAAGGTCTCGACGTCGACCTCGTAGTCGGAGAAATCGCGCACATAGCCCTTGCGCGGATCGCGCAGCCGCCGCGACGAATGGCCCTGCCCGCGCCAGTCGATCATGGCGACCGCGAAGCCGCGATCGCGCAGGTCCCGCACCGTCTCGAAATATTTCTCGATCTGCTCGCCGCGGCCGGCGAAGACGCAGACCGTGCCCTTGCGCCCGGCCGGCGGCGCCCAGCGCGCGAAACGCAGTTCGGCGCCGTCGGGGGTCTTGATGGTGCCGGTGATGACGTTTTCCGGAACCGGATTGGCGGGAATCGAGACAAGCGTCATGGGCTTAAGGATCGGCTAGGTGAAAATGGCTGGGAATCAAGAGCGGGCAAGGCGTCGAAGCGCCAAAAAGGGTACTTTTCGACCCTCTTGAACGCCGTCTCGCCTTTTCCCATATCACTTTCGTGCAGGCCGCTACCAGTGTTTCGGAAAAGCCGGACCACTCCAGGCTGCGCAAGACGAAAGCCCGGCCCGATGGCGGGCGGGTTACCCGAAACAGTCGCTCAATGGAGGACTACCCATGCGTACTTATGACCTCACCCCGTTCTATCGTTCCACCGTCGGCTTCGACCGCCTGCTCTCCCTGCTCGACCAGGCGACCTCCGACGGCAGTCCCGGCTATCCGCCCTACAATATCGAGCGGACCGGTGAGAACGCCTACCGCATCACGGTTGCGGTATCCGGCTTCGCCAAAGAAGAGCTTTCCATCCTCGCGAAGGAAAACACGCTAACGATCAAGGGCGAGAAGGTCGCCAACGAGAACGGCCAGGACAAGTCCGAAGTGCTGTACCGCGGCATTGCCGCGCGCGCCTTCGAGCGCGTGTTCCAGCTCGCCGATTTCGTGCTGGTGAAGAATGCCTCGCTCGAGAACGGCCTGCTCCACGTCGATCTCGTCCGCGAGATTCCCGAAGCCAAGAAGCCCCGCAGCATTCCGATCTCCTCGAGCGCGCAGGCGCCACAGGTGGTCGACGGCTCGGCCGAGAAGGCCGCCGCCTAAGCGTTTCCGCGAGGCTTGTTGCAAAATTTACTTAACAGCGAAAACGCCCCGGCGAAACCGGGGCGTTTTTTGTTGCGTGATGCGAAGCGATGTGAATTTCACACTCCGGTGAGGCGCGAATGCGCGTCTCCAATTCCGTGACAATAGAGCGTCTTCCAGCGAAATGGGCCCCGGTTCGCGAGCGGAAAACGCGTCAAAAAAAGCTAGATCACGGAGTTCGGTCATGAAGTTCTTTCAGGTTTGGCGGTCGCGGCAGGCTTGCTCGCCGCCTCGTCCGCCGTTGCGCGGGCGCAGTCGGCGTCGCCGCCCAAGGTGAAAAACGTCGTGCTGGTGCACGGGGCTTGGGCCGACGGTCGAGCTGGGCCGAAGTCATTCCAAAACTGCAGGCGGCGGGCCTCACGGTGACCGCCGTGCAAAATCCGCTGACCTTGCTGAAGGATTCGGTCGAGGCCACCCGCCCCGCCCTGGCCGAGCAGAATGGCCCCACGGTGCTGGTCGCGCACTCGTGGGGCGGAACGGTCATCAGCGAAGTCGGCACCGATCGTAAAGTCACCGCACTGGTCTACATCGCCGCACGCGCGCCCGACGCCGACGAGGATTTCGTCGCACTGTCCGGGAAATTCCCGACCGGGCCGGCGCGGGCCAGCGTCCAGGAACACGACGGCTTCACCAGATTGTCCGAGGACGCGTTCCCGAAGTATTTCGCCAACGGCGTCGATCCGGAAAAGACCAAAGTGCTCTATGCCGTACAATGGCCGACGGCAGCCTCGATCTTTGCCGGACGGACCGCGGTCGCGGCCTGGCGCTCGAAACCCTCCTGGTATGCCGTCTCCAAGCTCGATCAGACCATCAATCCCGACCTTGAGCGGTTTTTCTGGCCAAGCGCATGAACTCGACTACTGTGGAGCTCGAAGCCGGTCATCTGTCGCTAGTGTCTCACCCCAAGGAGGTGGCCGACCTGATCCTCGCAGCCGTCGGTCAGCGATAGATAATAGCGCCGCCGGCGAGAAATTCCCCGATGTGCAATTGCACATCTGAGGTTCGCGCTGGCGCGCGCCCTGGAATGACGGGCTAACAGCCCGTCACTCCAGATCCTGCATCTTCGGCATCGCCTGGGTCGGCCGGATTAGCGGCGCTGGCGCCGGCGGCATGGCCTGGCCGATTGTGCCGGTCGCGGCTGGAGTCTCGATCGGCTTCGCCGGTACCGCGACCGCGGCGGACTGCTGCGAAGAATTGGGTGCGGGCCTTGTCGGCGCCGGCTTCGGCATCGGCACGGTTTGGCTGGCGACGCGGGGGACCGAGGCCGGCGGGCGTGGTACGCCGCGGATCGCGGTCGGAGGCGGCAGCGCGCTCTGCGGCCCGTAAGTCGGTGGCGGCGGAGCGCCTTCCTCAAAATTGCCGCCCCAGCGACTGGCCGGCACGAAGCGGAGGATGCGCCCGGTCCGGGCATCGATCACCACGCGCCCATCCTCGCCGGCGCGATCGATCGCCGAGATCGTGTAGACGTAACCGCGCTGGTGCGGAATCCCAAGCGGCGAGAAGCCGTTCTCGCGCAACACCGCGTACACTTCCTGCGGCGGCATCAGGGGCGGGCCGTACCCTTGGTCGTAACCTTGATTGTATCTTGGGCCATACCCTTGACCGTACCCTTGCCCATGGCGATAGGCCGGCGGCTCCGGCGGCATTTCCGCGTCGGGCCGGTCGAAATCGGAGGTCGCCCGGTACGGCGACCTTGTCCCATCAGACGGCACCACCATCTGCGCGTGTGCGGCGCTTACCGCGAGAACCAATCCGGCCGATACGACCCACCCTGTGATAAGCTTCATCGCTTATTCGCTCCTAGAGCCCCGCTCATTATAGCCCCAACTCACTCCGCCGCGCAGGGTCGGTGGTGATTTCGGCGGTCCTTGGGCCGGATCGAGGCGCGGTTGCCTCAAATTGACGCGAGGTGGATCGGCGGCCGGTCCTGCAAGCCGACGAGGGACATTCACGTGCTTGTGTGATAAGGAAAAGTTTGGCATGGTTGGAGTTAGGGCAGCATGGCTGTCTAAAAATTCGCTGCAAATCCGGCACGGGGATTGCAACGAAAATCCGGCGCTTTTGGTGCCGGAAAAGTGCAGGTAGGGCCGTTCCCCAGGGACGTCGAACGCTCCTCACCTGAATTCTGAAAATGCGGCTCGGCTTGCGGACGAGCGGTGGCCCGGTGGGTGCCGCGGAGCGCCCAAGGTGCGCCGAAGACAACGGTGAGGCACTTACCGGAGAGGAAACGAACGATGAGCGGGTCGGAGTTCGAGCGCCAAAACATCTCTAGCGATGCACCGTCGGCGGTATTCAGCTCGGAACCGGCCGATGTCGTGCGTGAGCCCATGGGCGAACACACGATTGAGCAGCATACTTGGCGCCCGCCCGCCGAGGGCCTCTACGATCCCGCGCTGGAGAAGGATTCCTGCGGCGTCGGCTTCATCGCCAACATCAAGGGCAAGAAGTCGCACCAGATCGTCTCCGACGCGCTCAGCATTCTCTGCAATCTCGAGCATCGCGGCGCGGTCGGCGCCGACCCGCGTTTCGGCGACGGCGCCGGAATCCTGGTGCAGATCCCGCACGCCTTCTTCAAGCGCAAGGCGGCCGAGATCGGCTTCGAATTGCCGGCCCCCGGCGAATACGCCATCGGCGCCCTGTTCATGCCGAAGGAAACCGCCTGGCGCAAGGTGATCCAGAGCATCATCGCCGACCAGATCAAGGCCGAAGGCTTGATCCTGCTTGGCTGGCGCGACGTGCCGACCGACAATTCCTCGCTCGGCGTCACCGTCAAGCCGACCGAGCCGACCCATATGCAGGTGTTCATCGGCCGTAACGAAGCGGCAAAGACCGAGGACGAATTCGAGCGAAGGCTTTACATCCTGCGCAAGTCGATCTCGCAGGCGATCTATCAGCGTCGCGACCGCGGGCTTGCCGGCTATTACCCGTGTTCGATGTCGTGCCGCACCATCATCTACAAGGGCATGTTCCTGGCCGACCAGCTCGGTAAGTATTATGCCGATCTGCATGAAGCGGATTTCGAGAGCGCGCTGGCGCTGGTGCATCAGCGCTTCTCCACCAACACCTTCCCGACCTGGTCGCTGGCGCATCCCTACCGGATGATCGCCCATAACGGCGAGATCAACACGCTGCGCGGCAACGTCAACTGGATGGCGGCGCGGCAGGCATCCGTCAGCTCCGAGCTCTACGGCAAGGACATCACCCGGCTGTGGCCGATCTCCTATGAGGGCCAGTCCGACACCGCCTGCTTCGACAATGCGCTCGAATTCCTGGTGCAGGGCGGCTACTCGCTGCCGCACGCCGTCATGATGATGATTCCGGAAGCCTGGGCCGGCAATCCGCTGATGGACGAGCAGCGCCGCTCGTTCTACGAATATCATGCCGCGATGATGGAGCCGTGGGACGGCCCCGCCGCGATCGCGTTTACCGACGGCCGCCAGATCGGCGCGACGCTCGACCGCAACGGCCTGCGCCCGGCGCGCTACCTCGTCACCCGGGACGACCGCATCGTGATGGCGTCCGAAATGGGCGTCTTGAAGATCCCGGAGGATGAGATCGTCACCAAGTGGCGATTGCAGCCCGGCAAGATGCTGCTGGTCGATCTCGAACAGGGCCGGCTCATCCCCGACGACGAGATCAAGGCGGAGCTGTCCAAGAGCCATCCCTATCGCGAGTGGCTCGACCGCACCCAGATCGTGCTCGAGGAGCTCCCGGGCGCGCCGGCCAAGGGCATGCGCACCAACCTGCCGCTGTTGGACCGGCAGCAGGCGTTCGGCTACAGCCAGGAGGACATCAACATCCTGATGACGCCGATGGCCTCGACCGGCGAAGAGGCCAACGGCTCGATGGGCAACGACACCCCGATCTCGGCGCTGTCGGACAAGCCGAAGCCGCTGTTCACCTACTTCAAGCAGAATTTCGCGCAGGTGACGAACCCGCCGATCGACCCGATCCGCGAAGAGCTTGTCATGAGCCTGGTCTCGATCATCGGGCCGCGGCCGAACCTGTTCGACCTGCAGGGCCTGGCCTCCACCAAGCGCCTCGAAGTGCGCCAGCCGATCCTGACCGACGCGGATCTGGAGAAGATCCGCTCGATCTCCGAGATCGCCGACACCCATTTCCGGTCGCGCACATTGGACACGACCTTCCACGCCGGCCTTGGCCCGGCCGGCCTCGAACAGGTGCTCGACGAGCTCAGCGCGCGCGCCGAATCCGCGGTGCGCGAAGGCGTCAACATCATCATCCTGTCCGACCGCATGGTCGGCTCGGACCGGATTCCGATCCCTTCGCTGCTCGCCTGCGCCTCCGTGCATCATCATCTGATCCGCACCGGTTTGCGCACGTCGGTTGGGCTGGTGGTCGAATCCGGCGAGCCGCGCGAGGTGCATCACTTCGCCTGCCTTACCGGCTACGGCGCCGAGGCGATCAACCCCTATCTCGCCTTCGAGACCATCGTCGCGATGAAGGACCGGCTGCCGACGGCGCTCGACGACTATGAAATCGTTAAGCGCTACATCAAGTCGATCGGCAAGGGCCTGTTGAAGGTGATGTCGAAGATGGGGATCTCGACCTATCAGTCCTATTGCGGTGCGCAGATCTTCGACGCCGTCGGGCTGAAAGCGGATTTCGTCGCGAAATATTTCGCCGGCACCCTCACCCGCATCGAGGGCGTTGGCCTCGCCGAAATCGCGGAAGAGACCACGCGCCGCCATACGGATGCGTTCGGCG
Organism: uncultured Alphaproteobacteria bacterium; assembly: GCA_963822795.1. Lineage (GTDB taxonomy): Bacteria > Pseudomonadota > Alphaproteobacteria > Rhizobiales > Xanthobacteraceae > Bradyrhizobium. The sequence continues at coordinate 232,726 of CAWGJM010000061.1, read as the reverse complement.
ATGCGCTGGTCTACAAGACTGCGCTCGACGTCGGCGGCGAATATGCCTACCGCACCCGCGGCGAGGACCATGCCTGGACCGCCGAATTGGTCTCGACCCTGCAGCACGCCGCACGCGGCAACTCGAAAGAGCGCTACCGGGCGTTCGCAAAAATCCTCAACGAGCAGTCCGAGCGGCTGGTGACGCTGCGCGGCCTGTTCAAGCTCAGGAGCGCGGAAGACGAGAAGCGCCGGCCGGTGCCGCTCGACCAGGTCGAGCCGGCCAAGGACATCGTCAGGCGTTTTGCCACCGGCGCGATGAGTTTCGGCTCGATCTCGCGCGAGGCGCATACGACGCTTGCGATCGCCATGAACCGGATCGGCGGCAAGTCCAACACCGGCGAAGGCGGTGAAGAGGCTGACCGTTTCAAGCCGCTGCCGAACGGCGATTCGATGCGCTCGGCGATCAAGCAGGTCGCCTCGGGCCGCTTTGGCGTCACCACGGAATATCTCGTCAATTCCGACATGATGCAGATCAAGATGGCGCAGGGCGCCAAGCCCGGCGAAGGCGGCCAATTGCCCGGACACAAGGTCGACGCCGTGATCGCCCGCGTGCGGCACTCGACGCCGGGGGTCGGCCTGATCTCGCCGCCGCCGCATCACGACATCTACTCGATCGAGGATCTGGCGCAACTCATCTACGACCTCAAGAACGTCAATCCGGACGGAATGGTCTCGGTCAAGCTCGTCTCCGAGATCGGCGTCGGCACGGTGGCCGCGGGCGTTGCGAAAGCGCGCGCCGACCATGTCACCATCGCGGGTTTTGAGGGCGGCACCGGCGCCTCCCCGCTCACCTCGATCAAGCATGCCGGCTCGCCCTGGGAGATCGGCTTGGCCGAAACCCACCAGACCCTGGTGCGCGAGCGGCTGCGCAGCCGCATCGTCGTCCAGGTCGATGGCGGCTTCCGCACCGGACGCGACGTCGTGATCGGAGCGCTGCTCGGCGCCGACGAATTCGGCTTTGCCACCGCGCCTTTGATCGCGGCCGGCTGCATCATGATGCGCAAGTGCCATCTCAACACCTGCCCCGTTGGGGTTGCGACCCAGGACCCGGTGCTTCGGAAGCGCTTCACCGGCCAGCCCGAGCACGTCATCAACTACTTCTTCTTCGTCGCGGAGGAAGTGCGCGAGATCATGGCGGGCCTCGGCTACCGCAGCTTCAACGAGATGATCGGGCAGACCCAGATGCTCGATCAGACCTCGCTGGTCGCGCATTGGAAGGCCAAGGGGCTCGATTTCTCAAAACTGTTCGTGCGCCAGAAGGAAGAGAAGGGGCAGAAGATCTATCGCTCCGAGGCGCAGAACCACCATCTGGAGGCCGTGCTCGACCGCAGGCTGATCGAGAAGGCGCAAGCCTCGCTCGATCGCGGCGCGCCGGTCCGAATCGAGGAAGAGATCAACAACACCGACCGCTCGGCTGGCGCCATGCTGTCCGGCAACGTGGCGAAGATCTACGGCCATGCCGGGCTGCCGCATGACACCATCCATGTCAGCTTCAAGGGCACCGCGGGCCAGGCGTTCGGCGCGTGGCTCGTGCGCGGCATCACCTTCGATCTCGAAGGCGAAGGCAATGACTATGTCGGCAAGGGCCTGTCCGGCGGCCGCCTCATCGTCAAGCCGCCAAAGAATTCCGGCATCGTGCCGGAGGAATCCATCATCGTCGGCAACACCGTGATGTACGGCGCGATCGAGGGCGAATGCTACTTCCGCGGCATCGCCGGCGAGCGCTTTGCCGTGCGCAACTCCGGCGCGGTCGCGGTGGTCGAGGGCGCCGGCGACCATTGCTGCGAATACATGACCGGCGGCATCGTGGTGGTGCTTGGCAAGACCGGGCGCAATTTCGCGGCTGGCATGTCCGGCGGCATCGCCTATGTGCTGGACGAGGCAGGCGACTTCGACAAGCTCTGCAACCTCGCGATGGTCGATCTCGAGCCGGTGTTTTCGGAAGAGATGGTCAACGAGAGCGCCTATCACCAGATGGGCGATCTCGAGGCGCACGGCCGGGTCGACGTGTTCAAGGACCTGCTCGACGCCGACGTCGAACGGCTGCATGTCCTGATCACCCGCCACGCCAAGGCGACGGGATCGAAGCGCGCCGCCGAGATCCTGTCGAACTGGACCGAATGGCTGCCGAAATTCCGCAAGGTGATGCCGGTGGAGTACCGCCGCGCGCTGAAGGAATTGAAGGCAAACGCCGACGCCGAGCCGAAAATCGCGATCGGGGCGTAATAATAGACCCTCATGGTGAGGAGGCGCATTTGCGCCGTCCCGAACCATGAGGCCACGATGGTGGCCTTCATCCTTCGAGACGCGGCGCTAGGCGCCGCTCCTCAGGATCAGGGTCTTGGAGAGTTAATGCAGGGACGTCAGGCTTAATGGGCAAGGTCACAGGTTTTCTGGAAATCGAACGGCACGACCGCAAGTACGCGCCGGTCGCCGAGCGCGTGAAGCATTTCAACGAATTCGTCGTTCCGCTCTCGGAGAAAGAGACGCGCGACCAAGCCGCGCGCTGCATGAATTGCGGCATTCCCTATTGCCATGGCACGGGCTCAGTGGCGCCGGGCACGCCGGGCTGTCCGGTGAACAACCAGATCCCCGACTTCAACGATCTGGTCTATCAAAACAATTGGCAGGAAGCCTCGCGCAACCTGCACTCGACCAATAATTTCCCGGAGTTTACGGGCCGCATCTGTCCGGCGCCGTGCGAAACCTCCTGCACGCTCAACATCGACGACAACCCGGTCACCATCAAGACCATCGAATGCGCGATCGTCGACCGTGCCTGGCAGAGCGGCTGGGTCAAGCCGGAAATCCCCGAGCTCAAGACCGGCAAGCGTGTCGCGGTGATCGGCTCCGGCCCGGCGGGCATGGCCTGCGCGCAGCAGCTCGCGCGCGCCGGCCACGAGGTGCATGTCTACGAGAAATACGCCAAAGCCGGCGGGCTCCTGCGATATGGCATTCCCGATTTCAAGATGGAGAAAGCCGTCATCGACCGCCGCGTGACGCAGATGGAAGCCGAGGGCGTTACCTTCCATTACGGCGTCCATGTCGGCAGCAACCTCGACCCGCGCCAGATGCTGAACGAGTATGACGCGCTGGCACTGACCGGCGGCGCGGAAGCCCCGCGCGACCTACCGATCCCCGGCCGCGACCTCGACGGCATCCATTTCGCAATGGATTTCCTGCCGCAGCAGAACCGCCGCGTCTCTGAGGAGCCGCTCGACGGCGTGCGCGATATCCTCGCCGGCGACAAGCATGTCGTCGTAATCGGCGGCGGCGACACCGGAAGCGACTGCATCGGCACCTCGTTCCGGCAGGGCGCCAAATCCGTGACCCAGCTCGAGATCATGCCGGCGCCGCCCGAGCGCGAGAACAAGGGCCTGACCTGGCCGAACTGGCCGTTGAAGATGCGCACCTCCTCCAGCCAGGCCGAAGGCGCGCGGCGCGAATATGCCGTGCTGACCCAGCGCTTCACCGGCGAGAACGGCAAGGTCGAAAAGCTGCATTGCGTCCAAGTCGACGACAAGTTCAAGCCGCTGCCCGGCACGGAGTTCGACCTCGACGCCCAGCTCGTGCTGCTCGCGATGGGTTTCGTCCACCCCGTGCACGAGGGCCTGTTGAAGACGCTCGGCGTCGACCTCGATCCGCGCGGCAACGTCCGCGCCAACTTTAACGACTATCAGACCTCGCGGCCGAACGTCTTCTCCGCCGGCGACATGCGGCGGGGACAATCGCTGGTGGTCTGGGCGATCCGCGAGGGCAGGCTGTGCGCGCGGGCGATTGATCGGTTCTTGATGGGGAAGAGCGATTTGCCGGCGTAGGGAAATCTGCGCGGCGGTTGCCGTCCCGATTGGCGTTCGCTAGGGGATACAGCTCACGGCCCCTGAAATGGCCCCAAAACAACAAGAAATCAGCGGCTTCAGGAATGCGACCGGCTTCCAGAAGGCTTCTTGCCGGATGGCCTGCAAAATTCGGGTATCGTCGCATAGAGGGGCGTATCGCGATCGTCACGAGCATCCGCCAAGAGCGTGAGGATGGCGCCGCTTTCCACCGCGGTGACAGGCTCACCGTCGCTCATCCTGAACCGAATCAAGGGAACGTTATGATTGGGATTGAGCCGCAGATAATCCGGGCCATACGCCTCCAGACTGTAGAGATCGATGCGGTTGACCTTGAATTCGTCGCCCACCAGCTTATGCAGCAGCCATTTGACTCGCGCGCTGCGCGTGGCCGGATAGTGATAAAGCTCGATGTCAGAAACGCGCATGACCTGCCTCCTGCAAAATTTCGGGATTGGGGTTGGCCGCGAATGCTCGAAAGCAGCTTGAGCAGGTAGATGTCCGCAGGATTTCGCGATAGCTACGGATGTAATGTTTGCGCGCCACAGGCACAGCCGTCGTCACCTGCGAGGGCGGGTGATCCAGTATTCCGGGGACGCCAAGAAATTTCGGAGAACGACGGCGTACTGGATGCCCCGCCTTCGCGGGGCATGACGGCTTAGGGCATGATGGCTTCGGGCTTTGCGCGCGGCGCGGCTAATTCTGCAATCTCACACCCAGCATCACCACCGTCGCACTCGAGCTCGAAAGCGCCACGTTGGACTCGAGGATATCGTGGCGCAGCGTGCCCTTGATCCAGAGGTTGCGGGTCAGCTTGTAGATCAGGTCGCCCTCGAGCGAGTAGGTCTTGTCGGTGCGGCCGAAACCCTGGTAGTCGAGCGTGCCGTAGGTGAACCTGCCGATGCCGGTCAGCCAGCGGCGGAAGTCGTGATCGACCTCGAAGGTGTAGGTGTGCACCAAGACGCCGGAGGCGCCGGGCAGCGTGGTCTCGGCGATCTGGGTGTCGGAATAGAATTTTGCCGTGGTGAGCGGCGTCGCGTTCCAGATCAGGGACGCCGTGGTCAGGAAGCCCTGCAGGCGGTCGAGCCGCGGATCGATATAGTTGCGCGCAGCGTAGCCGATCGAGATTTCGCCGGTCAGGAGCCGCGTGAATTCGAACGAGGTGCCGGCCTTGGCATAACCGCCGTTGGAATCGCGCTCAAAACCGCTGCGGTCGAACTGCAAATCATGCACGCGGGTGTCGCCCTCGGCCTCGACGAACGGTTTGACGGCGGGCGTCAATTCATAGGAGACGCGGCCGACCCCGCCATACTGGTTGAAATTGCGATCGTCGTTGGAGGCATGCTCGCCGTCGCTCAGCGTCGAGTCGGTATAGGAGGTGCGGTCAACCGTGGTGCCGCCGGACACCTGCAGGCGATTGAAACGCTGGTCGAAGCCGAGGGTGCCGCCGAGCGTGGTATAGATAGGATAAGACGCAAGCCCCGCCTGGATGTTGGGGCTCCCGGGGTTGTCGGTCGCCAGCCGCAAGCGCAGCTGCGCGGTGAAGTCGATGTCCCTGGAAACGTCGAGGCGGCCGTCGACATGGCCCGTAAAATCGGGCCGGTCGACATTGGTCGGCGCCGGCGATGCCGCGCCGTCGAACGTCGCCGGCAAGCTGCCGCCATAGCCGGTGAAGGACCCGCGGAGGTCTGCGACCAGCGCGTGACGGTCCCAGTCGGACACCGCGAGAAACTCCGGCGCGACCACATAGAACGGCAAGCCGTGCTGCTCGGGAAGGCGGCCGGGATTGCTGTCGTAGCCGCCGGACAGTTCGACCGCCGACTTGATCAGGAAGCTGCCGGCATGATCGGCGATCGCGCCGAACGGGTCGTCGTCGAGCTTGAGCCGCCGGCGCGGCGGCTGGCCGGTCACGGCGTCCGCCATCGCGGGCGGGATCGGCGGCCTGTTGGCGGAATCGGAGGGCGGAACGGAAAGGCGCAATTCGCCGATCGCATTCACCGGCGGTGGCTGCTGCGGCGGCGTGCCGGGCCCCGGCGGCGGCTTCGGCCTGGCTTGCGCGGGATAATATTTCGTCGGCTTGCGCTTGCGGTTGAGCGAATCGAAGCCCGCGTCGCCCGCGCCGTTCGCGGCTGGGAGCCCATAGGTCGGGACCTGGCCGATCCGCGACGGCGCCGGCATGTTGCGGTCGCCCGGCGCATTGCGGTCGTTCTGACGTGTATCGCGATTGGGATTGCTCGGCGGACTATCGGCCGTGGTCTCGCCGATCGGGCGTGGCGGCAGGTCCTGGGCTGCGACGAAGCCGCCACGGGTCGGGTTGAAGAGGCCTGGGGTCAGCGACTGGGCGCGCGCGGAGGTTTGATTCAAGGCGATCAGCACAAGGCATGGCAAAAACGCGCGGAAGAGAGGCGCGCGCCGTTCGTGGCCCTTGGCTGGACCCGGCATCAAGACAGAAATACTCCAACAAATTCATAAGCTTCACCGATCGGTTCCCGCCGCATACACCACCACGCGGCAGGCGGAAAACGTCGTTAGTGGGAGTTAAAACAATTATGGTTAATGAGCCGTTGAGACCGCCTCCCCGCGTCGCCTCTCAAGGCCGCCCGTGCTAAGAAAAGCAAAAGGGCTTTGCCCTCCCCTCCCCGGAAGCAGACATGCCAAGTTCGAAACCGCTGATGGCCAAATCATCCGGCACCGATGACGCAACCGCCGTCCAGTCGGCGCTGCGCACGCTCGAAGTCGGCGGCAGCGGCATCGCCGCGATCGCCGAGGCGCTCAACGGCCCGCTGGGGGTGGCGTTTGCGGCTACCGTCGATCTGATCCGGCAGGCCACGGGGCGCGTCATCGTTACCGGGCTCGGCAAATCCGGCCATGTCGCGCGCAAGGTCGCCTCGACGCTCGCCTCGACCGGTACGCCGGCCTTCTTCGTGCACGCCGCGGAAGCAAGCCACGGCGACCTCGGCATGATTACGCCGGATGACGTGATCATCGCACTGTCGTGGTCCGGCGAGCAGCCGGAGATGAAGAACCTGGTCAATTATTCCGCGCGCTTCGCGATCCCGATGATCGCGGTGACCTCGAACGCGGAATCCTCGCTCGGCGAGGCGGCGCGGATCGTGCTGGAACTGCCGAAGGCGCGCGAGGCCTGCCCGCACAATCTGGCGCCGACCACCTCGACCTTGATGCAGGCCGCGATCGGCGACGCGCTTGCGATTGCGCTCCTGGAAAGCCGCGGTTTTACCGCGCTGCAGTTCGCCAATTTCCACCCCGGCGGCAAGCTGGGCGCGATGCTCAAGCGCACCTCCGACCTGATGGAGAGCGGCGACGCGGTGCCGCTAAAACCGCTCGGCACCAAAATGTCGGAGGCGCTGGTCGAGATGTCCTCGAAGGGTTTTGGCTGCGTCGCCATCGTCGATGGGCACGGCGCCATCACCGGCATCATCACCGACGGCGATCTGCGCCGGAAGATGCGGCCGGACCTGATGACGACCTTGGTCGACGACATCATGACGAAGAATCCCAGGACCATCGACCGCGACTCGCTCGCGAGCGAGGCGCTGGAGCTGCTCAACTCCGCCAGGATCACCGCGCTGATCGTCACCGACGCCGGCAAGCCGGTTGGCATCGTGAATTTTCACGGTCTGCTGAAGGCGGGGGTGGCCTGACGCCGTAGACGTCGTTCCAGGGCGCAAACCGCTGTTGTCATCTCTCTCAAACTGGACGGGCATTATCGCCAGATTCCAGAGATTCGACACGCTCACAAACCGGCGCTCTCCGCCAGCGCCGCGTTCGCGATGGGGGAGAGTTATGACCAATGGATGGGAGGAATCGGCTTCCGGCTGGATCGCCGATATCGGTACCGAAGGCGACTTTGGCCGCCGATTCGTGCTCGACGCGCCCATGGTTGGGCGTGTGAGAAACAGAGGTTTCCGCAGGGCGCTGGACGTCGGCTGCGGCGAAGGACGCTTCTGCCGCATGCTTGGGGCGGTCGGCATCAAGATGGTCGGGATCGACCCGACGGAAGCCCTGATCCGGCATGCAAGGCAGCAAGACCCGGCAGGGGACTACCGCATTGGCCGCGCCGAAGTACTCGATTTTCCGGACCGGTCGTATGACCTCGTCGTGAGCTATCTGACGCTGATCGACATTCCAGACATTCGGACGGCGATAGCAGAAATGAATAGAGTTCTTGAGCCGGGAGGTTCGCTGTTGATCGCCAATCTCACCAGCTTCAATACTGCGGGCCAGCCAAATGGATGGGTGCGGGACGCCGACGGCAATTCTCGTTTCTTCATCGACCACTATATGGAGGAGCGCGCGGACTGGGTGCAATGGCACGGTATCCGCGTCCACAACTGGCACCGGCCGCTCAGCACTTACATGTCTCTGCTGCTCGACCAGGATCTGCGGCTGCGCCACTTCTGCGAGCCGATGCCGGTCGGCGCCGACCCCGCGCGATCGGAGTGGCACCGGCGCGTTCCTTACTTCCTGATCATGGAGTGGCAGAAGCCGGCCGCGTGAACAACGAAGGTTCAATCCGCGCGCTTAGGAAACCGCGCAGCCTTTTCCTCCAGTGGCAAATCGAGCCCGTTTGCCAGATACGACACGGTGCGATAGAAGCCGCAGAGCAGCATGATCTCGAGGATCTTTTCCTCGTCATGATGCGCCGACAGCGCCTTGAATTCGGCCTCGCTCAAGGTCGCGCGGTGGTGTAGCGCGTCCACCGCCGCGATCAGCGCCTTTTCCGCGTCCGACCAGCGCGCGCTGTCGGCGCCATCAAGCACGGTGGCGCGGACTTCCTCCTCGGTCAGCTCAGCGGCTTTCGCAAAGATCGCGACATGCACCCCCCATTCATATTCGCATCGGTTCAGCGCGCAGGTGCGGTCGATCACGATCTCGCGCTCGCGCAAATTGAGCGGGCCGCGGTCGAGCAGGCCTCCGGCGCGGAACTTTTCCCAGGCGCGCGCATGCCCGGCCATGACACGGAAAAGCGTCAGCGGCGGCGCGCCGCGCATGATGTGGTCGAACTGGGCCTGGATTTCCGGCGCGTAAGGTGGCTCAAGCGGTGCGATGCGTGACATGGCTTGCTTCCGTGCTACAATAACCATAGCACCATGCTACATTATACGTAGCAGCGTGCAAGGAGGCAGAGATGCCGAAACCGGCGATAAAGCGCAGCGTCCGTGGTTCCCGCACGGGGCGCCCGATCATGGCGCTGCTCGACCTGTTGGGGCGACGCTGGAGCTTGCGGATCCTGTGGGAGCTGCGGGAGCAGACGCTGACCTCGCGCGCGCTGCGTGCGGCCTGCGATGAAGCTTCCCCGACCGTGCTGCAGGCGCGGCTATCGGAACTGCGCGAGGCGAGTTTCGTCGAGTTGGCACCGGAAGGCGGCTACGGCCTCACGCCCTTGGGTCGCGAACTCTCAGAGAACGTCTTGCCGCTACATCGCTTTGCCGAGCGCTGGAGCAAGCGCGGGGCAGGCTAGAGGCCCTCTCTCCCCGCACTTTCGCGGGCAGAGGGTGGGGTGAGGGGCTCTATCCACGGACTGTGCTCGTGCAGAGAGCCCCTCACCCGGATTGCATCTGCGATGTAATCCGACCTCTCCCCGCGAAGAGCGGGGTGAGGTGAACTGAGCTCGCGGATGGAGGCGACACTCACGCCGCCGCTACCGTGAGATTGGCACCATCCGCCTGCACGATCCGGACGCGGCTGCCGGCAGGCGCATCGGGACCGGCAACGCGCCAGATGGTGTCGTCGATCCGTACCGTGCCGAAGCCGTCGATGATCGGCTTTTCCAGCGTGAACTCCCGGCCGACCAGCGCGTCCGTACGCCTGTTGAGGAACGGATTGCTGACGCTCGCCGCGCTGCTTCCCCGCGCCAACCGCCGCCACACTGGCACGGCCGCAGCCGCGAACACGGCGAACATCAGAAGCTGCGCCTGCCATGACGGATGCAGCGCGAACGAAACCAGCCCAACCAAAAGTGCCGCGAGCCCGAGCCAGAACAGGAAGACGCCGGGCGCGATCAATTCCAGCGCCATCAGGACGAAGCCGAAGATCAGCCAGTTCCAGGTGCCCAGTGTGGAAAACATATCGGACATCGATCATGTGCTCCTATTGTTGCGGTGGCACCGGCGGTGCGGGCGGCCCGGCCGGCCCGGCGCTCGGCACCGAGGTGCGGCGCGCAGCCGCCTGCGCCGACATCGCGCTTTCGCCGAAGGTTGCCTTGGCGATCTCGCCGATGCCGGCGAGCGAGCCGAGCAGGCTCGTCGCCTCGATCGGCAGCATGATCACCTTCTGGTTCGGCGAATCCGCAAACTGCCCGAACGCCTTGATGTAGTTGGTGGCAATAAAATAGTTCAGCGCGGCGACATCGCCTTTGGCGATGGCTTCGGAGACCATCTGGGTCGCCTTGGCTTCGGCTTCCGCCGAGCGCTCGCGCGCCTCGGCATCGCGGAACGCGGCCTCGCGGCGGCCCTCGGCCTGCAGGATCTGGCCCTGCTTTGCACCCTCGGCGCGAAGAATTTCCGATTGGCGCTGGCCTTCGGCCTGCAGGATGTCGGCGCGCTTGACGCGCTCAGCCTTCATCTGCCGTCCCATCGCCTCGACGAGGTCGGCCGGCGGCACGATATCCTTGATCTCGATGCGGTTGACCTTCAGCCCCCACGGCGACACCGCGGCATCGACCACGCGCAACAGCCGCTCGTTGATCTCATCGCGATGCGACAGCACCTGGTCGAGATCCATCGCGCCCATCACAGAACGGATATTGGTCATGGTCAAAACGATGATCGCCTGGTTGAGATTGGACACCTCGTAGCTCGCCTTCGCGGCATCGAACACCTGGTAGAAGGCGACGCCGTCCACCGTCACGGTGGCGTTGTCCTTGGTGATCACCTCCTGCTCCGGAATGTTGATCACCTGCTCCATCATGTTCATCTTGCGCCCGACACGGTCGAAATAGGGAACGATGATGTTCAGCCCCGGCGACAGCGTGCGGGTGAATTTGCCGAACCGCTCGATGGTCCAGTCGAAACCCTGCGGCACCGTCTTGATGCCGGAGAACAGCGTGAAGATAACGAGCAGCACCAGCACGATCGCGAAAATATCGAAACCGGACATGAACCCTCCAAGGCGGGCGAGAGGCGCCCGCACCAATCCCCGCAAAGCCGTTCGCGGACGCCGCTTGCTTTTGTCTGCGGAGCCGCATCGCCGGTTCAGGCCGACTGTTCTCGCCTTTATATAGCTATGTATGAGTTTACCGCGTTCCAGATGCAAGCAGCGTGAACGCGGCAGCTGGCTCGTCTGCTTCAGGAAAACGCTTGAACTTCAGGACGGTAAATCTTGTTCGGTCATCAAATCCAGCCCTGCAGCTCACGCAGCACGAGCTGGCGGATGACGTCCATGCCGGGTTCGCTGTCGTTCAGGCAGGGGATTGCCGAAAATTCTTCGCCGCCATTGTGCCTGAAAAGCTCGGCATTCTCCTGCGCGATCTCTTCCAGCGTTTCCAGGCAGTCGGCGGCGAAGCCCGGCATCACCACGGCGATGCGGCGCACGCCGTCTTTCGCCAATTGCTCGATGGTCTTGTCGGTGTAGGGCTGCAGCCATTCGGCGTTGCCGAAGCGCGACTGGAAAGTGAGCAGCAGCTTCGAGGCATCCAGGCCCAAGCGCTCGCGCAAGGCGCTCGTGGTCGCGATGCAGTGCGCAAGATACGGATCGCCTTTGTCGACATATGCCTTCGGCATGCCGTGAAACGAGGCCACGATCAATTCCGGCTTGAACGACAGCGTCGCCAGATGCGCGTTGATCGTGACCGCCAAGGCCTCGATGTAGTCCGGGTCGTCGTAATAAGGCGGCGTCACCCGCAGTGTCGGCTGCGCGCGCATCTCGGCGAGCACCCGGAACACCTCGTCGCAGACTGTCGCCGAGGTCGCCGCCGAATATTGCGGATAGAGCGGCACCGCCAGAATCCGGTCGCACCCGCGCGCCATCAGCGCCTCGATGCCGGCGCCGATCGAGGGGTTGCCGTAACGCATCGCCCAATCCACCTCGACATGGTCGCGGTCGGCAATGCTCCTTGCGAGCTTCTCCGACTGCGCGCGCGTGATGGTCTTCAGCGGCAATTCATCCCGCTCGCTGTTCCATATCTTGCGGTAGTCGCGCGCCTTTTTCCGCGGTCGGATGCGCAGGATGATGCCGTTCAAGATCAGCTTCCAGATCAGACCCTGATCTTCGATCACCCGGGGATCACTGAGAAATTCCTTCAGGTAGATCCGCACGCCCCGGGCATCGGCGGTATCCGGCGTGCCGAGGTTGATCAAAAGCACGCCGACGCGCGCCGGGTTCGCCTCGGCCGCGGGTTTGGCGTTTTCGATTTGCACAACAACTGTCATATCGGCCTGTGCCATCGCGCGTTTGCACCATCCTTGTCAAGATAATGGCGGGTTCGGTAGTGTCACGCCCGGAGGACATGATGACGGTCGCCGAATACTGCGTTTTCGGGTGCGTGGCGCTCTATCTATTGACCATCGCACCGGTCAAATGGATCGGGTTTCGCGACTATGACAATTCCAAGCCGCGTAACCCGGCGTTCTATCAGGACGCCATCCGCGCCCGCGCGCTCGGTGCGCACCAGAACGGCATCGAGGCCTTTCCATTCTTCGCCGCAGCGGTTCTGCTGGCCGAATTCCGCGCCGCGCCGCAGAACCTGATCAACGAACTGGCGGTGCTGTTCCTGATCGTGCGCATCGCCTATGTCTTCACCTATCTCGGCAACCGCCCGCGGCTCCGATCGATCCTCTGGAACATCGGCTTCGTCATCAATATCGCGATCTTCTTCCTGCCGCTGATCCGCCGGCTTTTGCCGGCTTGAGAACGCGCCAGCGTTGACTGAAGCGACCGGCCCGGGCGGGTTCGCTGCACCTCTCCCGCATGCGGGGGAGCAGAGGCCGCCATTTTCGGCCGTCCTAAAGTAGAATGCCGAAGCTGAGCTTCGGCTAGGGCGCTCGAAGAGCGCGGCGGGTGGGGGAAGGTCTACCCCCTCGACCAGCGCGTTTTGTGGAGGCACCCCCACCCCAACCCTCCCCCGCGAAGAAAACTGCTGCCTGGATCAGGCGACCTCGGGCGCCTCCAACAGGCCGCGGCGGCGCAGCAGCGCGTCGGGCTCGGGCTCGCGGCCGCGGAAGGCGACATAGGCGTCTTCCGGATCGAGCGAGCCGCCGGACGAATAGATGTCGTCGTGCAGGCGTTTGGCCACAGCGGGGTCGAAGATATTGCCAGCCTCCTCGAACGCGCCGAAGGCGTCGGCATCCATCACCTCCGACCACATGTAGCTGTAGTAGCCCGCCGCATAGTGGTCGCCGGAGAAGATATGGCCGAACTGCTGCGGCCGGTGCCGCATCGCGATCTCCTGGGGCATGCCGATCTTTTCCAGCTCGGCGCGCTCGAAGGCCCGGACGTCGCGGCTGGCTGCGGCCGGCTGGGTGTGGAATTCCAGATCGATCAGCGCCGAAGAGACGAACTCGACGGTGGCAAAGCCCTGGTTGAATTTGCGCGCGGCGAGGAAGCGCCTGAGCAGATCCTCCGGCAGCGGCTCGCCGGTCTGGTAGTGCCGGGCGAAGCGCTGCAGCACCTGCGGCTGCTCCTGCCAGTGCTCGTAGAGCTGCGACGGCAGCTCGACGAAATCGGTGAACACCGAGGTGCCCGACAGCGATGGGTAGGTCACGTTCGACAGCATGCCGTGCAGGCCGTGGCCGAATTCGTGGAACAGGGTGCGGGCGTCATCCGGTGACAGCAGCGACGGCTGGCCGTCGGCCCCCTTGACGAAATTGCAGACATTGAGAATCAGCGGCGCGATCTCGCCGTCGAGCTTCTGCTGGTCGCGCAAGGACGTCATCCAGGCGCCGGAGCGCTTCGAGGACCTTGCATAGTAGTCGCCATAGAACAGCGCCTTGTGGCGGCCTGCCGCGTCGCTGACCTCCCAGACCCGGACATCCGGATGCCAGACCGGAATGTCCCGCCGCTCGGTGAAGGTAACGCCGAACAGGCGGGCGGCGCAGTCGAAGGCGGCCTCGATCATGTGATCGAGCGCCAGATACGGCTTGATCGCGGCGTCGTCGAAATTGGCGCGGCGCTGCCTGAGCTTCTCGGCGTAGTAGCGCCAGTCCCATGGGGCGAGCGCGAAATTGCCGCCCTCCTCCGTGATCAGCGCCTGCAGCTCGTCGCGGTCGGCCAGCGCCCGGGCCCGGGCCGGCTTCCAGACCCGCTCCAGGAGGCCGCGCACGGCTTCCGGCGTCTTGGCCATGGAATCCTCCAGCCGATAGGCGGCATAGGTCGGAAAGCCGAGCAGCTTGGCGCTTTCCTCGCGCAGCGCGAGGATCTCGACGATGACGGTGGTGTTGTCGTTGTCGTTGCCATTGTCGCCGCGGGCGGTGAAGGCCTTGAACACCTTCTCGCGCAGGTCGCGCCTGGCCGAGCTCTTCAGGAACGGCTCGACGGACGAGCGCGACAGGGTCAGAAGCGCCTTTCCGGCCATGCCGCGCTCCTCGGCGGCCGCCTTGGCGGCGGCCACGAAGCTGTCGGAAAGCCCGGCGCGATCGGCCTCGCCTAGCTCCAGGACCCAATCCTGCTCGTCGCCGAGCAGATGATGGCTGAAAGTGGTGCCGAGATGGGCGAGTCGCTCGTTGATCTCGGCCATCCGCTTCTTGGCCTCTTCGCTAAGACCTGCGCCGGCGCGGTGGAAGCGGATATAGGTGCGCTCCAACAGCCGCATCTCTTCGCCGGTCAGCTTCAGGCTCGATCGATTGTCGTGCAGCATCGCGATGCGGCCGAACAGCACCGCGTTCATCATGATCGGGTTCCAGTGCCGCGCCATCCGCAGCGACACTTCCTTGTCGATCTCCAGGATCGCCGGGTTGGAATGCGCCGACACCAGGTCGTGGAACACGGCCGCGACCTTGGCGAGCAGCTTGCCCGAGCGCTCCAGCGCAGTGATGGTGTTGGCGAAGTCGGGCGTGGATGGATCATGGGTGATCGCGGCGATCTCGGAAGCGTGATCGACGAAGGCCTGCTCGAAGGCCGGAAGGAAATGCTCCGGCGCGATCTCGTCGAAGGGCGGCGTCTGAAACGGCGTCTGCCACGCCTTCAACAGCGGGTTGGTCGGCGCTTGCGCGGGGGCCGTATTTTGCAGGGCT
This sequence comes from uncultured Alphaproteobacteria bacterium, assembly GCA_963822795.1. Taxonomy (GTDB): domain Bacteria; phylum Pseudomonadota; class Alphaproteobacteria; order Rhizobiales; family Xanthobacteraceae; genus Bradyrhizobium. The sequence goes on along the minus strand of CAWGJM010000061.1, from coordinate 217,660 downwards.
TCTGACATCACAATGTTCCGTTTTGTCCTTAAAATCTCTGCGGAATCTATAGCATGCCGTGGGGCTTTTTTGGACCTTTTACGCTTGCTAGCACGAGCCTTTTCGGTGAGATTGCGCGCTCGTCAAACAGGATCTGAAGACCATGAGCTTACAACCCACCACCTCCCGCCAGGTCGTCTGGCCGAGCGTCGTCACCGTCATCAGCGCCGCGATCCTGATCGGCGCCGAGGTGTTCGGAGCTGCCTTTGCCGGCGGCTGGGCGCTCGCGATCCTGTTCGGACTCGACGACACCGGCGCCCACATCGTGCAGGGAGTGCTGTTCGCGCTCGGCGTCCTCGTCATGGTGGCGTTCGTGCGTGCCGCCCAGCGCGTCGAGCCGTTCTTCAAGCGCGGCTAGATCGAGCGATACGAGAAAGCCTTGCGCCGCAGGCGCAAAATCGATTACGTTTCCTTAAGCTAAATTAACAGCCGTTCAGACTTGGCGCTGCCACGCGCTTCGAAGCGGCGCTCCGCAAGTAGCCATTAGGCAAATTTGTCCTCAGCCTAAAAAAATTGTTGCGAAGCGGACTCAAAACGCTTATTTCCCGTTTTGCCCAATTTCGCACGTGCCTGTGGTCGTGTGTCAGTCGGTAGGTATCCGGACAAGAGGCCGGACAGCCGCCAAGGGATGAAGAACCGAGGGTCGCTTAGGTCCAAGACTTCAGAAGTCCAAAACTCCAAAGGTCCAAGACTTCAGGTCGAAGATTTAAGAGGCCAGCATCTCTCTCAAGAGATGCCGTTGAAGGTCTCTCCACCCCTTGCAACCGTGACTGGCAGCCGGAGGCGAACCGGCGCACCCCGCTCTCAACGGGGGACGCGACTTAAAGCAACGACGGATCGGGCTTTTTTGGTCTCTACCGGCACTCCACCGCCGGCGCGGGCTACTGAAAAGGCTTGTCCTTCATTGCCAGGTGTGCGGGCGGGAAAATTCCCAACCAATCCACGGCAGCACAATTCGGTCCGGGTTCAAGGCCTTGTCGCGTCTCCATCGTGCGGCAACGCCGAAGCACCTACGTCCGAGATCATTTTGAACGGGGCCCGTCGCTGGGTCCGTTTGGAGGGTGCTACTATGACCGAACGTATTCGGGAATTCCTGCGTAACCGTCGCAGCGAGGGCCGGGACACCGAGCCTTGCCTCGTGGTCGACCTCGACGTCGTGCGCGACAACTATCAGAGCTTTGCCAGGGCGCTGCCGGACAGCCGCGTGTTCTACGCGGTGAAGGCCAACCCCGCGCCGGAAGTGCTGTCGCTGCTCACCTCGCTCGGCTCCTGCTTCGACACGGCGACCGTTGCCGAAATCGAAATGGCGCTGGCCGCGGGCGCGACGCCGGACCGCATCTCATATGGCAACACGATCAAGAAGGAGCGTGACATTGCGCGCGCCTTTGCGCTCGGCATTCGCCTGTTCGCGGTCGATTGCTCAGCCGAGGTCGAGAAGATCGCCCGCGCCGCCCCCGGCGCCAAAGTGTTCTGCCGCATCCTCTATGACTGCGCCGGCGCCGAATGGCCGCTGTCGCGGAAGTTCGGCTGCGACCCGGAGATGGCGGTCGAGGTGCTCGACCTCGCCAAGCGTCTGGGCCTCGAGCCGTGCGGCATCTCGTTCCATGTCGGCTCGCAGCAGCGCAAGGTGAAGGCGTGGGAGCGCGCGCTGGCGATGGCCTCGACCGTGTTCCGCGACTGCGCGGAGCGCGGAATCAGCCTCTCCATGGTCAACATGGGCGGCGGTTTCCCGACCAAGTACCTGAAGGACGTTCCGCCGGTCGTGCAGTACGGCCGGTCGATCTTCCGTGCGCTACGCAAGCATTTCGGCAATCAGATCCCGGAGACCATCATCGAGCCGGGACGCGGCATGGTCGGCAATGCCGGCATCATCGAGTCCGAAGTCGTTCTGATCTCCAAGAAGAGCGACGAGGACGAGGTGCGCTGGGTGTACCTGGACATCGGCAAGTTCGGCGGCCTCGCCGAGACCATGGACGAGTCGATCCGCTACGCCATCCGCACCCCGCATGACGGGGCGGAGATGACGGCGTGCGTGCTCGCAGGTCCGACCTGCGATTCCGCCGACGTCTTGTACGAGAAGATGCCGTATCCGCTTCCGGTGACGCTCGAGATCGGCGATAAGGTGCTGATCGAAGGGACCGGGGCCTATACGTCGACTTACTCGTCGGTGGCCTTCAACGGCATCCCGCCACTCCGGACCTACCACATCTGAGGTGTAGCAAAAGCGGCACTTCACCTCCCCCGCTTGCGGAGGAGGTCGGCGCGCTCGCAAGAGCGCGGCGGGTGCGGGAAAGCTCTAGCAGCCCGTTCTGGGTCTAGCACCCCACCCCAACCCTCCCCGCAAGCGGGGGAGGGAGCAAGAAAGCAAGGAGCCGGCCGGCCGGCCCCTCCCCTCATTTTTCGATTTTTCTGACAACGCTTCCGTGGGCGACCTCGTCGCCATGGCAAGCGAGGACTGACGTGCCATGACCGAATTGCGGAACGCCCCCGTTGCCCTCACTTCGAATGCCGCTCCGTTCGCGATCCGTGCGGAACGCGCATCCGACGTCGTTGCGCGTGAAGCGCTGCTGGATGCCTGCTTTGGCGAGGGCCGCCAAATGCGCACCTGCCAGCGCCTGCGCGACGGACGCGTGCCCGCCGCAGGCCTTAGCCTGTCGGCCGTGCGCGAGGGCCGGCTGGTCGGAACCGTGCGGTTGTGGCACGTCAGCGCCGGGGGCGTGGCGGCGCTCATGCTCGGCCCGCTGGCGGTGGAAGATTCCTGCCGCAGGCTTGGGCTTGGGGCCGCGCTGATTGCCCGCGCGCTCGCGGCGGCGCGTGGCCGCGGCCATCGCGCGGTGATCCTGCTCGGCGACGCGCCCTACTATGCCCGCTTCGGTTTTTCGGCCGAGAAGACTGGCGAACTCGCCCTGCCGGGCGCGTTCGAGCGCGAGCGCCTGCTCGGCCTCGAGCTCTGCGAGGGCACGCTCGATGGCGCCTGGGGGATGGTGGTGCCGACCGGTGACGCCTTGCCGGAAATCAGGGCGGAGCGCGCCGGCAAGGCGGCGCGACTGGTCACGCGCCCGGCGTGCGCATCATGTCGGTAAAACCATCCGCAGGGCGCGATGTCGCGCCGTCGCGCGCCCGCAGCACCGTCACCACGGTCCTTCTGATCATGCTGGCCGTCTTGATCGTCAGGGACATTCTGGTACGCCGCTTTGGATCCGCGACCCAGGCAACCACCGACGTGACACAGCGTTCCCGGTAATATAGCGAAGGGGCGTTCACGCTGGCCGCCGGAAGCCCCCAAAACCCCAGATCGAGGTCCTGAAGCCGTCATGAGCCAGTCATGGAACTACTTCAAGCCCGAGATGAAGGTCGAGATCGAAGTGACCGCCAAGCGGCGCACCGCCTGATTCCCTTTCCCTAACCGTTAGCACTTTTTCGGAGAGACCCACCCCATGAGCCCGCCCTCGCAAATCCACGCGAAAATTTCCGGTCCCATCGTCATGATCGGCTTCGGCTCGATCGGCAAAGGCACGCTGCCTTTGATCGAGCGGCATTTCGACTATGACACGTCGCGCTTCGTCATCATCGATCCGCATGAGGACGGCGAACTCGCCAAACAGCACGGCGTGCGCTTCATCAAGCAGGGGATCACCCGCGACAATTATCGCGAGCTTTTGGTGCCGCTTCTGACCGCGGGTGGCGGCCAGGGCTTTTGCGTCAACCTGTCGGTTGACACCTCTTCGGTCGACATCATGACGATGTGCCGGGAGATCGGCGCGCTCTATGTCGACACCGTGGTCGAGCCGTGGGCCGGCTTCTATTTCGACAAGAACATCGGTCCGGAAAACCGTTCGAACTACGCGCTGCGCGAGACGCTGCTCGCAGCCAAGCACAAGAGCCCCGGCGGCACGACCGCCGTCTCCACCTGCGGCGCCAATCCCGGCATGGTGTCCTGGCTCGTCAAGCAGGCGCTGCTCGACATCGCGCGTGACACCAACACGCCGTTCAACGAGCCCAAGAGCCGGGAAGGCTGGGGCGAACTGGCGCGCAAGCTTGGCGTCAAGGGCGTCCATATCGCCGAACGCGACACCCAGCGCTCGAAGAATCCGAAGCCGATGGACGTCTTCGTCAACACCTGGTCGGTCGAGGGTTTTGTCTCCGAAGGCATGCAGCCGGCCGAGCTCGGCTGGGGCACCCATGAAAAATGGATGCCGGAGAACGGCCGCAAGCACGAGATCGGGTGCCAGGCCGCGATCTATCTGTTGCAGCCCGGCGCCAACACCCGCGTGCGTTCGTGGTGCCCGACCCCGGGCGCGCAATACGGTTTTCTGGTCACGCACAACGAGTCGATCTCGATCGCGGATTATTTCACGGTACGCGACGGCCAGAACGTGGTGTACCGCCCGACCTGCCACTACGCCTATCACCCGGCGAACGACGCGGTGCTGTCGCTGCATGAGATTTTTGGCGCGACCGGCAAGATGCAGGAGAAGTGGCACATTCTCGACGAGCACGAGATCGTCGACGGCATCGATGAGCTCGGCGTACTGCTCTACGGCCACGCCAAGAACGCCTACTGGTACGGCTCGCAGCTCTCGATCGAGGAGACCCGCCGCGTGGCCCCTTACCAGAACGCCACCGGCATGCAGGTCTCTTCCGCCGTGCTCGCCGGCATGGTGTGGGCGCTGGAAAATCCGACCGAGGGCATCGTCGAAGCCGACGAGATGGATTTCCGGCGCTGCCTGGAAATTCAGATGCCGTATCTTGGCCCGGTGAAAGGTTTTTATACCGGCTGGACCCCGCTCGCCGACCGGCCTGGCCTGTTTCCGGAGGATATCGACACGTCGGATCCGTGGCAGTTCAGGAACGTGCTGGTGCGCTAGCGGCGGCGTTGTAAGCGCACGCCGTTCCAACTTGTTCAACCGTCATCATCCGCGAATACTGGTGGTCCAGTAAACACCGGCCCCTCGAGTCTTACGAACGTCTCAGCGTACTGGATGCCCCGCTTTCGCGGGGCATGACGAGCGGGGGCGGAAGAGACTTCGTCACTTCGCCATATAATCGAACGCCACGCTCCCAAGCCCCAACGTCAAATCCGCCTTGAAATGCAGCGCGGAGACCACCTCGCGCACCGGCAGGCGCGCGACGTCGGCGAGTGCGTGCGGGAACAGGCCGAGCGCGGCGGGGCCGGTCCAAGCTTCCTTCAGCGTGATGTCCTCGAGGTTAAAGCGCACCAATTCGCAGATGCGCGCGGATCCGTCGACATGCGGAATGATCTTCAAAATGAAATTCGGCGCCTTCATGCTCTTCAGCACGGTGTCATGGTCGACGTAGCGGTGCTTGTAACCCATGGTGGCAGAGACGCACAGCACCGAGCCGTAATGCATTGTGCCGACCAGCACATCGCTCTCGACTTCGATTTTCGGCTTGGCGAGTTTCTTCGGAAATCCCCACAGCTCCCGGCCGCCCGCGATCGGCGCGTCGTCGTCGAGATACATCGCGTGGGTATAGGCGCCTTCCTCGCCGTTGAGGCGGACCGGGATCACCTGCCCGGTCTCCGTGTAGTCGCCGAAGCCGGTCGAGTTGGGCATGCGGATGAATTCATATTTGACGACGGGTTCGACGACTTCCAGCGGCTCCGGCACCACGGCTGCGAGCGCTTCCGGATCGGTTCGGTAGGTGATGACGAAATATTCGCGGTTGAAGAAGCGGTAGGGCCCCGGCGGGAATGACGGGTTGGTCAGCGGCATCGAATAGGCGGTTCGCCTGACATCTTCAATCTTCATGGTTCGCCTCGTGGGTCATCTGCACCGGGAGCATGATCCGGAATGGCGGAGAGCGGTCTTCCGAAAGAATCATGCTCAAACATTAAATTAAAGCGCGATAGCGAGCTATCGCGCTTTTGCCATTATGCGGCGAGCGGTTGCAACAAGCGAGACTGTAAAATCGGCAGGGTGAGGTGGAATATCCGCAAACGTCACCGCGTCGTCATATCAACGACGTCACCGATCCTTGATCGGCGGCGCGAGCTTTTCCGCTGGCGCCGGCGGCAACGCCGCCTTGGCGCCCTGCTGCTGCGCTTGGGGATCGGGGCGCGCGGGCTCGGGCGCCGGCGTGGTCGGGCGCGTTCCGCCGGGTTTCGACTCGGCCGGCTTGACCTGATCTGAAGGGGGAGATGATTGCAGCGGCTGCGTCGCCTGCGCCACCTGCCGGTCGTGGGTAGCGCGAAGCTTTGTCAGCGCAAGACCCGATACAACCAACCCCGCCATCACCATGGCGGAGGCGAGAAGCAGGTCCTTGCCAAGCGTGCGTTTGCTATGGTCGGCAGACATCGTGATCACCGCGACTTTTGCTCGCCGGATCAACGGCTGTGGAAGCGCATTGTTCCCCGGGGCAAACCGACCAACCTCGCGTTCGGAGCGCAAGCCCGCAACGTGCGGGCTAGCCGCGCTTGCTTGTCGTCTGCAGCCGAATCACCTAGGTTTTTTATAGAATCTACGTTCTTTGGAACGATCTCCAAAATGAACAGACAGCAACGTCGCGTTGGCGCCAAGTCGAACGCCGGCGCTTCGGTTGCTTCGCACCTGGAGCTAGGGATAGCTCACCTCCAGGCGGGGCGCATGGCGGAAGCCGAAACCTGCTTTCGACACGTCCTCGAAAAATTTCCGACCCATCCCGACGCGCTGCACTTGCTTGGCTTCGTTGCCATCGCAACGCAAAGAGATGCGGCCGGCGTCGAGCTCATCCGACAGGCGATACGCCACAACCGAAACAATCCCGATTATCACGCACATCTGGGCGCCGGCTATTCGAACTTGTGCCAGCTGCAGGAAGCGCTGGAGAGCTATACCGTCGCGTTGAAGTTGAGGAGCAACTTGCCTGCGGTGTTATACAGCCGCGCCAACGTGCTCGCCAGGTTGAACAGGCTTGAGGAGGCACTAGCGGATTACGAGCGCGCTTGCTCGCTCAAGCCGGATTACGTGGATGCGGTGAACGCGGCCGGGATGATCCTGCACAAACTCGGCCGTTATGCAGAGGCCGAAACTAAATTCCTCCACGCGCTTCGTCTACATCCGCAACATTTGCTGACACTGATCCTGCGCGGCGCGCTGATGCGGGACTTGACGCGCTTCGACGAAGCGGTCTCAAGCCTTACCGCGGCGATCGCCCTCAAGGGCGATGTTCCCGAAGCGCTCCACGAGCGGGGGCTCGCGTTCATGGCCATCGGCAAATTTGCAGAAGCCATCTCGGATTTCGAGCGCGCGGTGTCGCTCAAGCCGGACTTCGCCGAAGCCTACAGCGATCTCGGGTGCGCCTTCACCACGATCCGGCAACTGGAAACGGCCACCGAGAATTTTCGCAAGGCCCTGGAGATCGACCCCCGCCACGTCGCTGCCCTCAATAACCTGGGCTCGGTTTTTGTCGACCTCGATCGGCCGTTGGAAGCGCTGGGATATTTCGACCGCGCGATCGAGGTGGATCCAGGCTACGCTGAAGCGCACTTGAACAAGGCGGTCAACAAGCTGCGCCTCGGCGATCTGCAGGGAGGATGGATCGAGTACGAGTGGCGCTGGAAATGCCCTTCGCAGAATCTTGTCGATCGCTCATTTGACAAGCCGCTGTGGCTCGGAGCGGAGCCGATCGCCGGCAAGGTGGTGCTACTTCACAACGACCAGGGCCTCGGCGATGCCCTGCAATTCTGCCGCTACGTGCCGCTGCTTAAAGCGCGCGGCGCCGACATCATCCTTGAGATCGACGGCGCTCTCAACGCGCTGTTTGCGAAACTGCCTGGAATCTCGCGCTGCTTCGCCAAGGGCGCTCGACTGCCCACCTTCGATTTCCATTGCCCATTGACGAGCCTGCCGCTCGCTTTTTCGACCACGCTCGACACGATTCCGTCAGAGGTGCCTTATCTTCCGAAGGCGCGTGACCAGGCCGGCCCGCAGCTCGGCCCGAGCAAACGCCCGCGGATCGGCCTTGTCTGGTCGGGCAATCCCAATCATTTGAACGACCACAACCGGTCTCTGCCGTTTGGGGAACTGCTGCCGCTGCTTGACGGGGTTGCGGCGCAGTTCGTGAGCTTGCAGAAGAACGCGCGGCCGCAAGACGAGGAACTGCTGCGGCAACGAAGCGACGTCCTCGATCTCGGTCCGGCGCTGCGCGACTTCGCCGATACCGCCGCCGTCGTTGAGCAGCTCGACCTCATCATTTCAGTGGACACCAGCGTCGTTCATCTCGCCGGCGGCCTCGGCCGGCCGCTCTGGGTCTTGCTGCCCTATATTCCCGATTGGCGGTGGCTACTCGATGGCGACTACTCGCCCTGGTACCCCACCGCACGACTGTTCCGCCAGACCGCAATGCGCGACTGGGCGGAGGTCGTGGAACGGGTTCGAGCTGCTCTGATCGACCGGATTGCGAGAGCATGAGGCCAAAAATGAGCAAACAACAACGTCGCGCTGGCGCTAAGTCGAACGCCGGCGCATCGCCTGCCTCTCACCTGGAATTGGGGATAGCTCAGTTCCAGGCGGGGCGCATGGCGGATGCGGAGGCCTGCTTCCGACAAGCCCTCGAAAAATTCCCGACCATGCCGATGCGCTGCACCTGCTTGGCGTCGTTGCAATCGCAACGAAAAGACACACGGCCGGCGTCGAACTGATCAGACAGGCGATACGCCACAACCGGAACAATCGCGATTAATACGCAAATCTCGCTGCCGGTTATTCGGCTTTGGGCCAACTGCAGGAAGCGATTGAGAGCTTCAAAAGCGCGCTCAATCTAAGGCGTAACGCTCCCGCCGTCCTGAAGAACCGCGGCAACGTGCTCGTAAAACTCGGCAGATTTGCCGAGGCCATTGCCGATTTTGAAGCCGCGGTGTGGCTCAAGCCGGACTTCGCCGAGGCCTACAATGATCTCGGGCATATGCTATCGCAAACCTTGCAATTGGAAGCGGCGGCCGAGAGTTTTCGCAAAGCCCTCAAGATCGCCCCCTGCTACGCCGCCGCCCTCAACAACCTCCGCAGGGTTCTTGTCCTGCTCAAGCGACCCGAAGAAGCGCTGCGTCAGATCGACGAAGCCATTTCCATTTCGCCGGGGATGCCGGACCTCCTCAACATCAAAGGGGTGCCCTGAAGGATATCGACCGCTTTGGCGAAGCGTTGGCATGTTTCGATCGCGTAATCGCGATCAACGCTCGCTTCGCCGCGGCGCATACCAACCAGGGCACCTGCCTCGAAGGCATGGCCAGATATGGCGAGGCACTCGCGAACTACGAGAGCGCGCTATCGATCGATCCCGATGAGCCCGAGACCGATTGGAACCTCGCCGTCAACAGGCTGCGCCTTGGCGATTTGCGGAGAGGATGGATCGAGAGCGAGTGGCGCTGGAAATGCCCTGCGGCGGAAATCATCCTTGAAATCGAAAGTCCTCTCCAAGAACTGTTCTCGAGATTGCCTGGAATCTCGCGCTGCCTCGCCAAGGGCGCTCAGCTACCCACCTTCGACTTCCATTGCCCATTGACGAGCCCGCCGCTCGCTTTTTCGACCACGCTCGATACGATTCCGTCGGAGGTGCCGTATCTTCCGCAGGCGAGCGAAGGGGCTGGCCCGCAGCAGCTCGGCCCGAGCGAACGCCCTCGGATCGGCCTCGTCTGGTCCGGCAATCCCAATCACACCAACGACCGCAACCGGTCGCTACCATTCAGAGAGCTGCTGCCGCTGCTGGACGGGGTTGCGGCGGAGTTCGTGAGCTTGCAGAAGAATCTGCGCCCTGAAGACGAGGAGCTGCTGACGAAGCGACGTCCTCGATCTTGGTCCGGCGCTGCGCGATTTCACCGATACCGCTGCGGTCGCCCAGCAGCTCGACCTCATCATTTCAGTCGATACGAGCCTCGTCCATCTCGCCGGCGGCCTCGGACGTCCGCTGTGGATCTTGCTGCCCTATATTCCCGATTGGCGGTGGCTGCTCGATCGCGACGATTCGCCCTGGTACCCCACCGCACGACTGTTCCGCCAGACCGCAGCACGCGATTGGGCGCCGGTGATGGAACGGGTTCGAGATGCTTTGGCCGACTGGATTGCCCGGCCTCGGATCCCTTAGCGGAAACCGTCAGAGCTCGAGCATCCCCGCGTCGCCTTCCTCGTCGGCGAACGCCAGTAAGGTGCCCTTCGCGTTCCAGGCCAAGGCCGCAACCGGCGCCGCGCCTCTGCGGCGCACCAGGATTTCCGCGCCGTCTTCGAGCCGCACCATCAAAGTGGTGCCGTCGCTGTAGCCGGCGGCGAGGATGTCCTGCTTGGGATGGCAGGCGACCACGCTGACGCGCGCCGGCAGCGGCGCCAGCATCGCGGGCTCCTTGCCCATCGGGCCGTCCTTGCTCCCGAACGGCCACATGATCACGGTGTCGGCGCCGGAGGTCGCCAGGAATTTTCCACCTGAGCTCCACGACATCGACCTGACGCGGCCGGGATAGCCGGTCATGCGCATGTGCCTGGAGTCGGCAAGCCGCCAGCCATGCAGCGCCGGCTCGTGCATCGTGGTGACCAGGAATTTATTGTCGGGGCTGAACACGACACCGAGATGCGAGCCGGCCCATTCCAAGAATTCCGCATTCGCCGCCATGTTGGGAAACCACAGCGTCACGCCGTTATAATGCGCGATCGCAAGCCGAAAGCCCTTTGGCGCGAAGGCGAGCCCGCCGACGGTCGAGGGCACCTCGAACGATTTCTCTTCGCCCTTGGCGCTGCGGACGAAGGCGGTCTTGCCCACCGACCAGGCGCAGCCGCCGTCGGGATGCAGCGCGACATTGTCGATCCAGCGCCGTTTTGGGTCGAGCGCGAGCGGCGCAACCCCGCCTTTGGCGTCGAGCGCAACTAGCTTGCCGTCGTCGCCGCCCATGACGAGACGCTCGCCGTCGGAGACTGCACAGAGAATGCCGCCGCTGTGGACCGCGACCTTCGCGATCTCACCTTGCGCGTCGACAAAAGCCACGCTTTCCTCGGCGCCGACAAAGGCGGCGCGGTCGACCAGAAAATGCACTGACGTCACGGGCGCGCCGAGCGCGACCGGGCGCACGCGGTCGGTGACGGAAGCGATCGAGACTTGTTCGGGGCCGGGCTCGAAGGCGCTCATCACGAAACGATGCAGCTTTCAAAACCGTCGCGGATGATCTGCTCCGGCAATTCACGGCCGATGAAGACGAGGCGACTCTCGCGCGGCTCGCCGTCCTTCCATTTCCGCTGATGATCGCCCTCCAGCATCATGTGCACGCCCTGGAAGACGTAACGGTCGTCGTCGCCAGAGAAGGCGAGAATGCCCTTGGAGCGCAGAATCTTCTGCCCCTCGACGGCAACGAGGTTCTGCAGCCACGGCATGAACCTGTTGGGGTCGAGCGGCCTGTCGGTGCGCAGCGACAGCGATTGCATGTCCTCGTCGTGATAGTGCTTCAAGCCGTGACCATGACCTTGGCCGTGATCGTGATGATGATCATGGCCGTGGTGGTGATCGTGATCGTGCTCGTCGCCGGCTTCGAGGAAATCCGGCTCGATGTCGAGGATGCGGTCGAGGTCGAACGCGCCACGCTCTAGCACGTCCGACAGCTTGACTTTGCAGCGCTCGGTGCGGTGCAGCCTGGCGTAAGGATTGATGGCGCGGATCCGCGCCTCGACTTCGGCAAGCTCCGCCTTGGACACGAGGTCGGTCTTGTTGAGCACGATGACGTCGGCGAACGCGATCTGGTTCTTGGCTTCGGGCGCGTCCTTCAGACGATCGGAGAGCCATTTGGCGTCCGCCACCGTCACGACGGCATCGAGGCGCGCGTTCTTCTGCACGTCCTCGTCGACGAAGAAGGTCTGCGCCACCGGCGCAGGATCGGCCAGCCCCGTGGTCTCGACGATGATGGCGTCGAACTTGCCCTTGCGCTTCATCAACCCGTCGAGGATGCGCACCAGGTCGCCACGCACGGTGCAGCACACGCAGCCGTTGTTCATCTCGAACACTTCCTCATCGGCGCCGATGATGAGATCGTTGTCGATGCCGATCTCGCCGAATTCGTTGACGATGACGGCGTATTTCTTGCCGTGGTTTTCCGACAGGATGCGGTTCAGCAACGTAGTCTTGCCGGCACCGAGATAGCCGGTCAGCACGGTCACGGGAATTTTGGAAGCTTCAGCCATAACAACTCCGAAACGGGGTTTTGCGGCGCATCCCGGCGGCGGGGGCCCCCTGCTACTGATGGTCGAGCGCGCTGGTCAGGGCCTTTATATTGTGCCTGACCATGTCAATGTAAGTGGGGGCCGGCCCCTTTTCGTCGGTCAAACCATCCGAATAGAGGGTACCGCCGACTTTTGCACCAGTCTCGGACGCGATGCGGCGAATCAGCCGGTCATCGCTGATATTTTCCAGAAAGACCGCTGAGGTCTTGTCCGCCTTGACCTGGCTGATGATGGCGGCGATATCGCGGGCGCTCGGCTCGGACTCGGTGGACACGCCTAACGGCGCGATAAATTCGATACCGTATTCTTTCGCGAAATAGCCGAAGGCGTCATGGGTCGAGATCACCTTGCGCCGCTCGGGCGGGATTTGCGCAACGGCTGAACGCACCTCGCGGTCGAGGGCGTCGAGTTGGGCCAAGTAGCGCTCGGCGTGTTCTCGGAAATAATCCACGTCCGCAGGGTCGGCCTGGACCAGCGCGTTGCGGATGTTGGCGACATAGATTTTCGCGTTCGCAACCGATTGCCAGGCATGCGGATCGGCGTCCGAACCGAGCTTCAAAGGCGCGATGCCTTTGGTTGCGGTGATGATCGGCGCCTTGCTGCCGGAGGATTGCAATAGCCGCGGCAGCCAGCCTTCCAGGCCAAGCCCGTTGATGATGACGAGCCGGGCATCGGCGATTATCTTCGCGTCCGCGGGCGCCGGCGCATAGACATGGACGTCACCATTGGGGCCGACCAAGCTCGTCACGTTGACCCGGTCGCCCCCGACAACGCGCACGAAATCGCCCAGGATCGAAAAGCTCGCGACGACGTTGATTCGGTCCTGCGCGCGCGACGGCATCGCGGCGATGGTGACCGCGAGAGCAACCAGCCAAAGGCGAACGCATCGCATCGGCTCACGCCTCAAGATGCCGGCCGGGAAACAACTGCCGGACCAGGCCGCCGCTTCCGAACAGCACGGAAGCGATGTAAAGCACTGCGGCCACCAGGATGATCGCCGGACCTGACGGCACCCTTGTCTGGAACGACAGCACCAGTCCGGCGTAGCCTGACAGGATCGCGCTCACCACCGCGATAGAAATCATGCCGGTGATATCGCGCGACCAGAACCGCGCGATACCGGCGGGAAGGATCATCAGCCCGACCGCGAGCAAGGTGCCGAGCGCCTGAAAGCCGTTGACCAGGTTGATGACGACAAGCGCGAGAAAGGCGAGGTGCGCGGGCGCGCCGGCCCGACTCACCGTGCGCAGGAACAGTGGATCAACGCTTTCGACCACCAGCGGGCGAAAGATCACAGCCAGCACCAGCATGGAGATCGTGGCGTTGAACGCGACCACCAACAGCGTCTGGTCATCCATCGCGAGGATGTTGCCGAACAGCACGTGCAACAGGTCGATGTTGGTGCCCTTGATCGAGACGATGGTCACGCCGAGCGCGAGCGAAGTGAGATAGAAGGTCGCAAGCGAGGCGTCCTCCTTCAGCCCGGTGGTCCGCGTCACCAGCCCCGCGAGGATCGCGACCGTAAAGCCCGCGATCAGGCCACCCGTGGTCATCGCGAACAGATTGAGGCCGGACAACAGGAAGCCGATCGCCGCCCCCGGCAGGATCGCATGCGCCATCGCATCACCGACGAGGCTCATCCGCCGCAGCATCAGGAACACGCCGATCGGCGCGCCGCCGAGCGACAGCGCGATCACGGCGGCAAGCGCGCGACGCATGAATTCGAACTCGGTGAACGGCGCGATCAGCACGTTGTAGATCATCTTACGCGGCCCGCGACCGCATCGCATCAGCCGCGCACGCGGCGGCATGGTCGTCGAAAGCTTCGCACATTCGCCGCGCCTCTTTGAGGTTTTCCGCGGTCAGCACCTCGGAGGTCTCCCCCCATGCGACTGGCTCGCGGGCCAGCATCAGGGTTTCCGGGAAATGCGCGCGCACCAGGTCCATATCGTGCAGCGCGGCCAGCACAGTGCGTCCTTCGGCGTGCCAGCGCTCGACCAGCGCCATCAGATCGGCCGAGGTCTTGGCGTCGATGGCGTTGAACGGCTCGTCCAGTACGATCAGCCGCGCATCCTGCAGCAACACGCGCGCGAACAATAGCCGCTGCATCTGCCCGCCGGACAGCGTGCCGATATTGCGGTTCTCGAAGCCGGTGAGGCCGACGGCGGCGAGCGCCTGCGCAATCCTTTCCCGCGCGCCCTTGCCGATGCCGCCGAAGAATCCGGTCGCACGCCAGAGCCCGGTGCCGACGAAATCAAATACGGAAATCGGGAAGCTGCGGTCGATCTCGGCGCTCTGCGGCAGATAGGCGATGTCGCGGACATCGAGGCCGCCTACTTCGATCGATCCAGCAAGCGGCTTGAGGATGCCGACCAACCCTCGGAACAGTGTCGATTTGCCGGCGCCGTTCGGGCCGATCACGGCAAGCAGCGCACCTGGCGCGATCTCGCCGGAGAGATGATGCACGGCCGGGTGCCGGTCGTAGCCGAGCGTAACGTCACGAAGTTTGACCTGCACAAGCATACTGATCTCACCGCATCGCCAGCCACACCACGGCCCACAGGGCGGCGGTGATCGCGACCGCGGCCGCAAGCCGTGCCAGAACCGTCATGCGCAGGATCGACCATGGCGCGGCCTGCGCCGGATGCGGCGAAGCCGGCGTATGCGAATGCACGTGGACATGGCCATGTCCATGATCGTGCGGGTTGTCGTGGGAAGTCGATGGAACCATCCGGGAACGTTATATTATAACATTACAGGTGTCCACGGCGGGCCCAATTTCAATAGAAAGGTTTGATTTAAGCGGCCCTATGGCTTGCCGATCGCCATGGCGATGGCGATGGCCAGGAATGGGAACAGGACGGAAACCGCAGCCCGAAACCACACGAAACGGGCGGGCATGAAGGGGATTTCCCACAATAACAGCCGCTGGAACGCAAACAGCGAGCACCCGCGGCGGACCGCCGCCGGGCGTTCAACGCTCCGGCGCCAATGGAAAGGCCGACCACTGGGCCGCCCGGCGTCGCCGCGCCGGGCGACCGCCGCGGTCGCAACCCCAAGCCAGCCGCTGTTCGGCCCGAGCCAGCCGGTGATGATCTCCTGCGGGATGACGGCGGCGATATAGCCGGAGCCGATCACGCCCAGCGCGATGCGGGGCACGATGTTGATGAAGTCCAGGGTGCCCTCGCGCATCGACCTGGTCAGCACTTTCGGGCCGCGCTGATAGGCGATGAAGCCGACGCCTGCGACCGAACCCCACAGGATGATATCGATCAGGAGCGCCGTGCTCATTCGTCCTCGCTCTTGGCCGGATACATCCGGACATAGACAAAGCGGCCGAGGGCGCCGGCGAGCAAGCGGCAGCGAGATCACGATGCGCCACAGGGTAAAGTCGGTGCCCATGATCGGCAATTCCCAGGCGACCGCCCGACCGTAGCCGATCAGGGCCAGCTCACGACCATCGCGATGGGGGCGCCGAAAATTGGCGCCGACCGCGAGCAACGCGCTCGCCACCGGATAGGTGGTGAACGGGCCGCCCGGCAGGATCGCGCCGAACGCCGCGCCGATCAGCAAGCCCTTGAGCCCTGAGTTCGGCCCGAGCGAGCGCGAAACCTTGTCATGCGGCAGGATTTCCGAGATGAATGCCCCCAGCAGGCAGCCGGTGAGCACGCGCGGCAGGATGCCGCCGAACAGGCTGAGATCGTGGGTCAGGATTTCGAGCACGCCGCCAAAACCGTCGCGCCGCCAGACCCAGCGTGGCGCTGACCGCGACCAGCACGCCGATGGTGATCATTGACCAGCCGACGGGTTTGCGGACGTGGCCTGGACGCGGTTCGTCTTCCGCGGCGTCGGAGGCCTGCGCCGGGTCGTTTAGAGGGAGCTCTGACAAGGCAATGGGTCTGATGCGTGGTGGGGTAACCCAACCTAATTTGTCTCGGCTCCTGGGCGATGCAAAGGGAATGGCGGCAAGACCCGTGCGCCCGTCATGGGGCCCATGGGCGATTGCGCCTCAGGTCAGATAGCGAACCAGCGCGAGGCCGGCGAACAGACCTGCGATCGAAAAGCCCACCGACCCCAGCACGTAAAAGCCGGCCAGCCCGAGCGCGCCGCGCTCATAGAGCAGCGCGGCATCGAGCGAGAACGCCGAGAACGTGGTGTAGCCGCCCAAAATGCCGGTCATCAGAAACAGCCGCCAATGCTGCGTGGCCTCGCCCTGGAACGCGAGATAGCCCGCGATCAGGCCCATCACGGTCGAGCCCGATATGTTGATGATGAAGGTGCCGTAGGGAAACGCCGTGCCGATGCATTTCGCGCAGGCGATGTTGACGGTGTGGCGGAGCGAGGCACCAAGCCCGCCGCCGAAGAACACCAGAAGATAGTTGATCACGCTGTTTTTCCCCGCGCGCTTGTTTTCGAAGTCACCGGCAACGAGGTTTTTGCCGCAAGCTTGCGGCGTCTGCAAGGATGGCAGCACCAATCCCCACTAACGCAAACAAAAGGGCGATAGCTTTTGGCCACCGCCCCGGAATGCTTCTGGAGTCAATTCGGGGCGATGCAAAGCATCGAACCCGGAATCTCAAGATTCCGGGTCTGGTTCTTCGGACCATCCCAGAATGACCGATAGCAGCGTTCAGGCCACCTTCGAGAACAGCTCCTCGACATACTCCCAGTTCACCAGATGATCGACAAACGCCTTCAGATAGTCCGGACGGCGGTTGCGATAATCGATGTAGTAGGAGTGTTCCCAGACGTCGCAACCGAGGATCGGGGTCGCGCCGTGCACCAGCGGATTTTCGCCGTTGGCGGTTTTCGAGATTTCGAGCTTGCCGTTCTTGACCTGTAGCCAGCACCAGCCGGAGCCGAACTGGCCGACGCCGGCGGCGGCGAAATCGGTCTTGAACTTCTCCAGACCACCGAGGTCCTGGTTGATCTTCTTCTCAAGAGCGCCGGGCAATTTGTCGCCGCCGCCATTGGGCTTCATCCACTTCCAGAAGTGGATGTGGTTGTAGTGCTGGCCGGCATTGTTGAAGACCGGGGCGCTCTTGCCGAACGAACCCTTCACGATCTCCTCAAGGGACTTACCCTCGAATTCGGTCCCCTTGATCGCGTTGTTTCCGTTGGTGACATAGGCCTGATGGTGCTTGTCGTGGTGATATTCCAGGGTTTCCTTCGACATATAGGCGCCGAGGGCGTCATAGGCGTAAGGCAGGGGGGGAAGGGTAAAGGTCATGGGATGATGTCCGCAACTGTGGGAGTGGCTTAACGGACCCCTTTATAGAAGGTTCCATCGGCGTTAGACACCCGCAAATTGGCGAAACATGGCCCATCGCAAAATATGGCCCATTGAATGAGCATCGAAATCGACGTCCTGAACGGTGGTGCATCGTGGAAACTGGCGAAGGCGCTGCTTGAGGCGGTCTGGCCGCCGGAAGTTCTTGCCAAGCTGCCCTGGGGCGATCTCGTCTTCGCCGATCCCGACCTCCGCGTGCTAGTCTCCGAACCGGATGGCCTCGTCTGCCATGTCGGCATCTTTCGCCGCGATGTGATGTGGAACGTACGAAAAATGCGCTGCGGAGGTATCGGCGGGGTCGCAACCCGCAACGATCGAAGAGGCCGCGGCTATGCCAGTGTCGCGCTGAATGCAGCGATCCAGACCCTGAAGGACGAGCGAAGCATCGATTTCGCGCTGTTGTTTTGCGAGCCGCACCAGGCGCCGTTTTACCTCGCGCGCGGCTGGAAGCCGTTCGATGGCGAGATCTACGCCGAACAACCAAGCGGGCGGATCAGATTCGAGGCGACCGCCCCTTATGTCTTCGACTTGAAGCGTGCGGTTCGGCGGGGTGCAATCGATCTCTGCGGCTTGCCCTGGTAATGGCAGCCCCTCGCCTTTCAAGAAAACGCTTCAAAACAAAAAACCAGAACGGAGATCAGAAGGCCGTGATAATGCCCGAAAAACGCCGAACCCCGGCGTTGCGCAAATCCGATTTACTGGTATTCAAGCCTGTTTTTTTGGGGGGCCTTCATGGCTTGCAGGTTTGGATTTCTCGCTCTGGTTTTGCTTGCGCAGTTTGCCGCGCCCGCGGCCTTCGCGCAGGCCGACGGCGAACCCACAGGCGTCTGGCTGACCCAGGCCGGCGACGCCAAGGTCAAGGTCAGCAAATGCGGCGGCGGGATTTGCGGCGCAATCGTCTGGCTGAAAGAGCCGATCGATCCGGCGACCGGGAAGCCTGCCGTCGACGACAAGAATCCGAATCCCGCGCTCGCCAGGCGCGCGATGATCGGGCTGCCGCTGTTCACCGGCATGCGCCCCGCAGGTCCCGGCAAATGGTCGGGCCAGATCTACAATGCCGACGACGGCAACGTGTATGCGAGCAACGTCTCGGTCTTGGGACCCGATACGTTACGCGTCGAGGGCTGCGTTGGCATCCTGTGCGGCGGCGAAACCTGGAGCCGCGCTGGCCGCTAAATCAGCTTCAAGCAACCATCGCCTTCAACGCGGTGGCTGCGGAAGCATAGCCGCCCCGCGCGCCGTCGATGAAATGCACATGATCGCTGCGCATCGCCGATGGCGTGAAGCAGGTCATCATCGCCGCGTCCTGCCGGTGCAATCCGTAACGCACGATGCCGTGTGAGGCGGCCGCGGTCAGGCGCTCGGTCAGCGCGCGCTCGAGCTCCTGCGTGCAATCGAGGATCATCCGCAGGCCGTCGTCATATTTGCGGAAGTCGGAATTTTCCACCACCTGCTGCACATAGGTCTTCGGTACGAAGCCGCCGACCGTGATGCCGAAACGCATGATGACATAGGCGAACAGCGTGTGGGCCAAGACGTACGCACGACGCCTCGACAGCGAACCGCCGCGCGCCGCGCGCGCCTCATAGTCGACGCCCTGCGGCGGCCAGCGCAGCGGCGGGCCGCCTGGCGGCACCGGCCGCCCCGCATCGGGGCTGCGTTCGACGAGACCGATGATGTCTTCGATCACCTTGCGGAAGGAATTGGGATCGGCGCCGGGTGAAGGCACCACAAGCACGGAGAGGATGAGACCGCGCGCGGCAGGAATCTCCTCGAACCGGCACGACAGCCCCGACAGATCAGGTTGCGTTCCCGGCGGCGCGGCAACGACTGCGAATTCGCCGCGCTTCATTGCCGCTTCCGCCCAGCCTAGGCCGCCGCCGGAGAACATCGCATAGGACAAATTCGCCGACGGCCCGAACCGCGCCACGCGGACGTCGAGCCCTTGCGCGCGGATCGCCGTGACCGGCACCAGCGCCACCCGCATCGAAAGATCGAGGTCCTCCTTGACCCAGGTCGTGGTCGCCGCAAGCGCCTCGCGCGCGGAGGCAAGATCATCGGACGCCACCGCAAAGCTCGCGCCATCGCCGCCGAACACGAACGGAAACTCGCGGCCATCAAGCGCATTGGTGACGGAAGCGATCACCGAAGCGCCGGCCATGTTGACCGCCTTGTAGCGCTGCGCCGCGATCGCCTTGGTCGATTCCACGATATCGGCGACGCCGACCGTCCAGTCGCCCGGCAACGGCGAATACAGCGCCGGATCCATCAGGCTGGTGAAGCCCCGGAACACGGGGATCGAGCCGTAGAAGGTGTCGCAGGGGGTGGATGGGGGCATGATTTGGGGATGGTCCGAATCTGTGAACGACCAAGGAAATACGGCCGGGCTTGAAGTTTGGTTCACACCAGGGTCCGGCCTCTCACTTCCCGGAGCTCGACGACGCCAGAACCGCGACCCACTTTTCGATATCGGTGCGGATGAAGTCGGCAAATTCCTTCGGCGTACCACCAACCGGATCCGTCCCCTGTTGCTTCAGCGCTCCGCGCACCGCTTCAGTCGCCAACGCATCATTCGCGGCGCGCGAGAGCTTTTCGATGATGGCCGGCGGCGTTGCCGAGGGAGCGAGAAGTCCGATCCAGATTCCCGCATCAAATCCTTCCATTCCAGCCTCAGCGAGCGTCGGAACGTCCGGCATGCTCGACGCGCGCTTCGACTGCGCCACCGCGAAAGCCCTGAGCTTGCCCGCCCTGACATGGGGGGCGAGCGTCGCAGCCACATTGAACATCAGCGTGATCCGGCCCGAGAGCAGGTCCGAGAGGGCCTGACTGCTTCCCCCCTGATAGGGGACCGACAGGATCTTGGTGCCCGCCTTGGCGTTGAACAGCTCGGCCGCCATGTAGCTCGCCGTTGCATATCCGGAAGAGCCGAATGTCAGCGAATCTGGTTTGCTCTTCGCCAGCGCGATCAACTCCTGCAGATTATTGGCTGGGACCGACGGATGCGCCACCAGCACGTTGGCAACGGTGCCAAGAAGGGCGATCGGCGCCAGATCCCTGCCGAGATTGAAACTCGATTTCATCTCCGCCGGATTGAGCGTGTTGGCAATCGTCGCTACGAACAGCGTGTAACCATCGGCGGGGGCTCGCGCCACCGCTTCGGCCGCGACCATGCTGCTGTTGCCCGGGCGGTTTTCGACGATGACGGGTTGACCAAGGCTGGTCTCCATCTGCTTGCCAACCAGTCGCGCAAGGATATCCGCGGCCGAGCCTGGTCCGAAACCGATCACAAGCTTGATGGGTTGTGCGGGATAGGTTTGCGCCGAAACGGAGGCGATGCTTGCGGCTGCAACCATCGCGACGCCCAAGCAAAATGCGGACATTCCAAGGTAACGACTGAACATGCTCCCCCTCGCCTTTGCTTCATTCTTGGCACTATTCTTGGCTTTGTTGACGCTTCCGAACGTCGGCCCTACAACTCGGAAATTCGCTGCGGGGGCTAAACTGGCCGCAAGTTCATCTTAACGCGACCGGCGAAAGGAAGCCACAATGCAGTCTGACCCTCAGCGCCGCGCGCGCGGCACACAAAAAATCGGTGAGATCCTCGGGCAGACCCCGGATCAGGTCGACGGATCTCTCGGCGACGTGGCTCCGCAACTTGCAACCTATGTGCTCGAGACGATCTACGGAGAAATCTACCAAAACCCCATGCTCAACTCGCGCACGCGGCAGATCGTCACCGTCGCGGCGCTGGCGACGCTTGGAAGCGCGGCGCCACAGTTGCGGACCCATATCGGCGGAGCCCTGCGTTGCGGTGTCACACGGGAAGAACTCGTCGAGATCATGATGCAGCTCGTGCCCTATGTCGGCGTTGCGGCCGCAATCAACGGTGTTGCGGCCTGCAGGGAGGTCTTCGCGGCCGCCGATAAAAACTAATCCGCCTGAACAGGACATTCCGCGCAAGGGCGACTTGGCATTGCCGGCCGGCTTTGCAAAGCTTGCGAAGCCGATGGCCCGGCAGGGCAAAACACGTCAGGGGGAAAAAATGGTTTGGCATCAAACGATAGGCAATGGCCCCATAAAGGTCCTGGTCATACACGGATGGTTCTGGGACCACCGGGTGTTCACGCCGATTTTCGACTGCCTCGATACAGTCAAATATACCCACGCCTTTCTCGATATCCGCGGCTACGGCAACTCGCGCAAACTTTCCGGCGAGTACACCATTGCCGAAGTAGCGGCAGGCGCGATCGCGCTCGCCGACCGGCTTGGATGGCCGGAGTTTCATGTGGTCGGCCATTCCATGGGAGGCAAGGCGGCGCAGAAGGTCGCCACGGATGCCGGCCTGCGCGTGCGATCCGTGGTAGCGGTCGGGCCGGTTCCGGCCTCCGCCTTGCCGTTTGATGATGCCGTGTTCGGATTCTTTGCCGCGGCCTGCGAACAGGATGATGTCGCCTTGACGCTGATCGGCGATTCAGTCGGCAACCGTGTCCCCAAAGCATGGCTTGAAGCGATGCTGCGGCGGGCGCGCGACGCCGCAAGCCCGGAGGCGTTCAAGGGTTATATGCGCTCCTTCATCAAGGACGACTTCGCGGCCGGTGCTCCCAAGCTCAAAGCGCCGATGCTCGTGCTGTACGGCGAATTCGACAACGGCGTCAGCGAGCATCTCGTCAGAAGCGTCTATCCGGCGCTCTACCCCCATGCGAAAATCGAAAAGATCAGCCATTCCGGGCACTATCCGATGCAGGAGACGCCGATCTATTTTGCGGCCAGGCTGGAAACCTTCATTTCTCAGTCAGCCTAGAGGCGAAGCCGAACGCGGCGTGGGATGGCGCATCGCATGGACGCCGACGCGTCGAGAGGCAACGGATGATGAACCCAAATCCTACCGCCGCCCAGCAACTCTCGGCGCACGCGCTTCTGATCGGCGATCGCATCAACACGGCCGGATTCGAAGGGCAAATCCTCTCCAGCACGCCGCTCGCGGCGCGGGTCGGGGAAAGCGGATTGGCCGTGGTGTTTCGCTACGGCGTCGTGGTGCTCGTTGGCGTGTCGGTCAGGGAGGAAGCCGACTTCCTCGAGCGCTTGCGACCGCGCACCTTTGGCGCCATCGCCCCGCCCGAGGAAGAGTGGGCAAAAATCCAGGTTGCCAAAGAAGCCGAAGAGCCGATCCCCGCGGGCGGCCCGATACTGGTCCGGGAGATGTCGCTGGAACGGCTTTTGATCGTCGCCGACGCGTTGGCCAAGAGCGTCGTGCTGGCGCGCGACGAAAGGCAGGTCGCCAACGTGTTCGACACCATCGAGCCGTTCGCCCAAGAGCTTGCGCGCGTGGGAAGAACCTCTCGAAACCGGACCGACCTGCTCAAGCTGCTCGGCAACGCCTTGTTGGTTCAGCATCGCGTGTCCGGCCGCGTTTCGGTCGGAGAAAAGCCGGACGTTCTTTGGGACCGGCCCGATCTCGAGCGGCTCTATGCCCGTCTGGAAGACGAATACGAGCTCAGCGAACGCGTGGAAACCCTGAACAGCAAACTGGCTGTGATATCGGATACCGCGACCACGCTGTCCGACATTGTCGACACCAAGCGCGCGTTGCGGCTGGAGCTTATCGTGGTGTTCCTGATCGCGTTCGAGATCCTAGTCACCTTTTACGAAATCTACACACGACATTGATGCGATCGACATCGGCTCACGGCCGCTTCAGCTCCGTCACCCGGAACGGCTCCAGCGTATCGATCGCCTCCGGCGACTGCGTGTGATAGCTGAAGCGGAAGTAGCGCACGGTGATGCTCTCGGGCGTGAAGTCGGCGATGATGAAACCATTCTCCTCGAGCGGCTTCAGATTCTCCTCCATCGTCAGGTGGGTCGGAGGCGTGGCGCCGATGCCACGAAACGCCGACGGCCAGCCGCGATCGCCTGTGCCAAGCGGGCCGGACAGGATCACCTCGACTGGGTTCTTGCTGAAATCGAGCGAGCCGCATCGCATCATGCGTCCTTCGGCGATCGCGTGCAGGTCGCCGGAGATGACGAGCGGGATCCGTCCCGGCATCGCCGCGACCGCCTGCATCAGGCGGTCGTGCTGCTTGAGCCAGCCGGTCTGCCAATAGGGCTTTTGAATGTCGGTGGTCAGCTTGCCGTCCTTGCCCAGGATGTCGGGATACCATTCGCCCCATTTGCTCGCGCTCCATCCTGGTGGATTGGAGGGAATGTTGACGACATGGATGACGTCGCGATCGGCCATCCGCGATGTCAGCCAGTTCTCAACCGTGCCGTCGACGAACACCGCGCTCGGCCCGTTCAAGGTCTGCGAGCGGCGGATATCGTAGAGCAGGATTTCGACCAGCTTGCCGTAGCGTAGTGTACCGAACGCTTCGGCGACACCCGGCGGCCGGTCGGGCGCGGAAGCGCCGGGAAGGCCGAGCGGGCGATTTAAGTCCGGCAGATATTCCGGATAATAGAGCTGGCGCGTGGCACGGGCCAATTCCAGCATGAAATGATCGGGTGGAAAGGTGATGATGTCGTCGGTTGCCTCGTCATTGTCGAAATAATCGTGGTCATCCTGCATGAAGAAGACCGGCGTCGCGCGCAACAGCGCGCCATATTGCGGAATGAGTTGCGGTCCGGTCGCGCGCCGGAACACGGCTTCGTTGGGCGTGCCGAACACCGGCTGCGCGCGGTCGAACACGCCCGCGACTTCCTTGCCCAGAGCCGACGCACCGCTGCCCTTCGACGCCTGCGGCGCGCGCAGGTCCCAATAGATCTGATCGCCGTTGGCGATCAACGCATCCGGCTTGAGCGAAAGCCCACGCTGCAGCAGGCGTCGGCGCAGCGCCGATGGCAGCCAATTAATCTTGCCCTCGGGTAGGCCCTGATTGAGCGCGTCGTGGCCACCGCCGCAGGTGTAGATCATCAGGCGCAGCCGCTCCGGCGCCGCGTCTGGCGCGGGAAAGGTCGACAGCGACCAGGGTTCGCACAGCGCCCGGCCACCGGCGCCGCCAAGCGCAAGTCGATAGGGCGTCGCAGGCGCAAGGCCCGTGACGTCGAACTGCCAGAAATCGCCAGCGGGCGCGTTGGCCTGACCACGCACACGCGTCGCGCCGACCATAAGTTCGGGCGCCGCCAATTGAGCCCGTGTGAAGGAAGCCTTGATCAAGAAACGGTCGTGGCTGACGGTCGGGATCAGATGCTGCACCTCGCCCTGATCCCAGTTCGCCTCGCGCGGCGCCGGCGCCTGTGCGGCGGAGGCCGGTCCGCCGATGCCTGAAGCGATCAGCCTCGGCAGCGCTGCGGCCGCCGCTCCAAGCATGAAATCTCGTCGCGTCGCCATCTCGAAGTCTCCTCGCTGGCCCGCGCGCTGATCGGCGCGGTTGGGTCGATAGTGCTCCCAATATCGCCGCGTGCCAACGCTATCGGACGCATCATTCCAGCGCGCTGACGTTCCAGGTGGCGTAGCTCACCCCAGGTTGCTTCGAAAGCTCGGCGACCACGGCATCGAGCTCCGCCGCCTCGACCGCAAGCGACACCAGCATGGCCGCAATCTCGACATTGTCGTTGGAGCGATACGAGACCTTGGACTCCCTGACCGGGTAGTTGCTTGCCTCCAGTCGCTCGTTCAGGAAATCTCGCACTTCGGCGGCGTGTTTGGCGTCGGTCGTGACGACGATCTGGTAGGTCGCTTCCGACGTCTGCTCGTTCAACGGGATACGGTCGATGGCATTCACCAGCGGTCGCAACAGCGTGTTTCCCGCCAGCACGAACACGGTGAGCGCCACGGATTGCGCCACCATGTCGGCGCCGGCACAGGATCCCACCGCGGCCGACGCCCACAAGGTGGCCGCCGTGTTGAGACCCCGCACGTTCATGCCCTCCTTCATGATCGCGCCAGCGCCCAAAAATCCGATTCCGGACACGACATAGGCGGTCACCCGCACGCTTCCGTCGGCGCCGGCGAGATGATTGGCGAGATCGACGAAGGCGGCGGCGCCGACCGACACCAGAACGTTGGTCCGCAGGCCCGCGCTGCGTTGCCGGTACTGGCGTTCGGCGCCGATCAGCGTTCCCAGCACAAAAGCGACGAACAGGCTGACCAGAGTGTCGAAGAAATCGTAAAGCTGAAACGTCTTGATGAATTGCACGAAATACCTCAGGCCGGGCTTGCTGCGGGATAGTGCCCTTAGCAGAGCGGCCGGACAAGGTCGACGCCCCCGGGCGTGCCTGCGCCGTCGTTGGTTTGCGAATCGCTAGTGCATCTGATGCAAGGTCTTCTGTTTCGCCGTCGAGACGTGACAACCAACCAGCTGCACGAATTTCTGCGGATGCATCTCGTGGCCGTGACCGCCCATGCTTCCCTGCTGCGGCATCGGCCCGCTATGGGAGATGATCGGTTTCTGTTTCGGAAGTTCGGCGGGCGCCGAACGCACGTTGGATGCAGCCATGGAGAGCTCCCTTGCGAAAAGGGCAGTTCGATTGACGTGGTACACTATAGCACTTGCACCGCCGTTAATGAATTGATGTTGAGCAACAAGTGCGAGGGCGGCGGCACGCGCCCGGGAACTTCGCTTGACGTGGATCAACGCACGTTGAGGTGAAAAGCGTATCCACTGTGTGCACGGAAGGCGATAATTGAGTTACACCATGCCTCGCTCCCCGAGCACGCTCACGACTGCGGACGAGACAAAGCGGCTTGCCAACGCGCAAGCTGCCCGTGCGAAACGGATCAAAGACGGCCCCGAGCGGCTCAGGATACTGACGCTTGCCGATGCAATGTCGAACGTAGCCGAGATCAAAAAGCGGCTGCTCAAATATGAGCGGTGGCTGCTCAACTAAGCAGGCGGCGCGCGACATCGAGGCCGCGGCTGCGCCGATTCAGACAAGCGGCGATTACTCCGCCGCCAGACGCTGCGGCTGCCGCGGCAGCTTCAACTGGTCCCACACATCCACCAAGGCTTCAGCGAGGTGATCGATCAGCCCGTCATCGTGAAAGGGCGACGGCGTGATGCGCAGCCGCTCCAGCCCGCGCGGCACGGTCGGATAATTGATCGGCTGGATGTAGACGCCGTGATCCGACAGCAACAGGTCGGACGCCATCTTGCACTTCTCGGGGTCGCCGACATGCACCGGAACGATGTGGGTCTCGCTCGGCATCACCGGCAGACGCGCGGCGTGCAGCACCGATTTGAGCCGCGCGGCGCGGTCCTGGTGGCGATCGCGCTCCCATTGCGAGGTCTTCAGATGCCGGATCGCCGCGGTCGCCGCCGCGCAGATCGCCGGCGGCAGCGCGGTCGTGAAGATGAAGCCGGGCGCATAGGAACGCACCGCATCGACCAGATTGGCAGTGGCGGCAATATAGCCGCCTAAGCAGCCGAAGGCTTTCGCCAGCGTGCCTTCGAGGATGTCGATCCGCGCCATTGCGCCGTCGCGTTCGGCGATGCCGCCGCCACGCGGACCGTACATACCGACCGCATGAACCTCGTCGACATAGGTCAGCGCTCCATAGCGTTCGGCGAGATCGCAGATGCGGTGCAGCGGCGCGACGTCGCCGTCCATCGAATAGAGGCTTTCGCACAGGATCAGTTTCGGCCGGCCGGGATCGGCCGCGCGCAGCAATTGCTCGAGATGGTCGGTATCGTTATGGCGCCAGATCTGTTTTTCGGTACCGGCCTTGCGCACGCCCTCGATCATCGAGTTGTGATTCAGAGCATCCGAAAGCAGAAGGCAGTTCGGCAAGAGTTTTGCGATGGTAGAGATGCCGGTCTCGTTCGAGACATAGCCCGAGGTGAAGACCAAAGCGGCTTGCTTGCCGTGCAGCTCGGCGAGTTCGCGCTCGAGCTCGATCAAGGGATGATTGGTGCCGGCAATGTTGCGCGTTCCGCCGGCGCCGGTGCCCATGCGCGTGGCCGCATCGACCATCGCCCCCACCACCTTCGGATGCTGGGCCATGCCGAGGTAGTCGTTCGAGCACCAGATCACCACGTCGCGCGGACCGTTCGGCGAATGCCAGATCGCGTGCGGAAACCGCCCGGCCAGCCGTTCCAGATCGGCGAAGACGCGGTAGCGGCGCTCATGGCGAAGCTGGTTCAGGGCCCGGTCGAAAAAGAGGTTGTAGTCCATGATGCTTGGTTCCTTCGGTGCCGCGATCATCTCCCAGCGGTTAAAACCGACATTCATGCCGACATTTTGATCCAGATCAGGAAAGAATCGGCCCGGTCGCCCAACTTGAACAGGCTTGGCCTTGCGGTTCTGCGGCCAAATTGCGGCCGCAACAGATCAGGAGCTGTTCACGCTGTATTGCCGGCGTCGATCGTCAGCACGCTGCCGGTGATGTTGCGGCCGCCATCGCCGAGCAGATATTCCACCATGCGCGCGACGTCGCAGGCCTCGGGCAGCCGGCGCAACGCGCTGCGGCCGACAACGCGGGCCCGCGCCTCGTCGGTAAGGCCTTGCGTCAATTCGGTCGCGATGAAGCCGGGCGCGATCGCATTGACGGTGATGCCGAGCTTGCCGACCTCACGCGCCAGCGAGCGGGTAAACCCGGTCGCCGCGGCCTTGGTCGCGCCATAGACCGACAGGCCGTTATAGCCGGTCGAGGCGATGATCGAGGACATGTTGACGATGCGCCCCTCGCCATCGGCCATCATGTGGCGCACGACATATTTGGTCAGAATGACCGGCGACAGCACGTTGAGGCGGACCAGCGCCTCGATCTCGGAATTATGCAAGGTGGCGAGCAGGCCCTCGGTGCCGATTCCGGCATTGTTGATGAGGCCATAGATCGCGCCGAATTTATCGCGCAACAGTTTGACGAAAGCCGGGATCGCATCGATCTCGCTCAAGTCGAATGCCCTGAAGTGAAGGCGGCCGTTGACTTCGCGGACGGCATTCTTGAACTCGTCGCTCTCGTGCCGCGCGACGCCGATGACGTTGTAGCCGGCGGCTGCGAGTTCTTGCGCGATCGCAAGGCCAATACCGCGGCTTGCGCCGGTGACGACAACATTACGCATCGGATCGCGCCAGCTTACCGGCCGGCGTCACATCCAGCGCCTCGACGATGCGGATCACCGCAGGTACTTTGTGCGAGGCCAGTGAGGCCCGGCACTCGGCAGCTATTTCGTCGCGGATCTCGTCGCTGCGGCTCTTGTCGCAGCCGTCGGCGAGAACGACGTCGGCGACCACGATCGAACCGGTGATCGGGCTGCGGCGGGATCGCGCGCGCGACATCCGCACTTGGCCGTGCCGGTTGATGACGGCTTCGATCTCCTCCGGGTGAACCTTCAACCCGCCGATGTTAATGATGCCGCCGCGGCGGCCGACGAAGTGATAGCGATCGCCGCGCAACTCCACCATGTCGTCGGTGTCGACAAAGCCATCCTTGTCGGTGAGCGCCGACGCGTTCTTGCCGACATAGGCGTGCGCGGCGCGCTTGGAGCGGATGCGGAGCGAGCCGTCCTCGATCTTCATCTCGACGCTGTCGCGATTCCTGCCGATCATCTCGGCGGGAAAACCTTCAAGACCGTCGTTCACGGCGAAGCCGACGCCGGCTTCGGTCGAGGCATAGGCATGGCCGATCGAAGCGTGCGGAAAGGCCTTCGCCAGCCCGTCGAGCACCGCCTGGTCGACGATCTCGCCCGACAGGCGAACGTAACGCGGCGCAAAGCCCGCGGCCGATCCGCTCATCAAAAGCTTGCGCCAATGCGACGGCGTGCCCGAAATATGCGTCACGCCGCGCGCGTGAAGCCGCGCCACATGGTCGGCAAGCGCTTCGCCGGGTTCGGACAGCACCATCGAGCCCCCGCCGATGACGGCGCGCAGGAAGATCTGAAGCCCGCCATAGCGGCGGATATCGTAGAACGTCGCCCATACCAGAGCAGCCCCGCGCGCCGGGCCGTCGGCGACGATCGCGCCGCAGAGCCCCTCCAAGGTATGACTGACGATCTTCGGCACGCCCGAGGTGCCCGATGTCAGCATCAGCCATTCGGTCACGCGCTCGGTCTTCGGCTTTACGGAAGCCAGCACCGGAGCCCGAGCCGCCACCACCAGATATACGCCCACATCCGCCCAGCGTGGCGGCTGATCGGTCACGATGGCATCGATTCCGGCATCGTCGATCAGGGCTTGAACGTGATCGGAGTTGAGATCAGGCGGACACAGCAGCATTCGCCGTGCCACGCCGTCGATTTCCGTGATGGCGAGGCCTGAGATCAGCTGATCGGAAACCGCAAGCAGCACCGAGCGTCCGGAAAGTTCGCGAAAGCGGTCCACCAGGCAAGTCTGCTGAAGGATATCCGTCAGCGACACGGCGCGCCGCGCGTCGGAGATCGTGCGGCCCTTCAACTCCGGACTGAGATAATCGCGGAGCGCGAAAATCTCACGCGGGGACATTTTCGTAGGCCCGAACGAAATCGCCGACCGTGAGAGGAAACGCCGCGTCCTCCGAGATGGTGAACGGATCGATGCCGAGGTCGTCCTCCAGGCGCGCGACCAGGATCGCAAACGCCAGCGAATCGAAACCGGTTTCGTGGAGGGAAAGGTCGTCATCGAGCAGCGGCAACCTCACCTGCTGCTCCTCGGCAATCTGCCTCATCGCCGAAATAATCCTTAACCTTACCGACATGGTTTGGCTCGCCTTTTCGCTAAATTGCAGGAAGCGATCATAGAGTAGAAATATGAACTAACTTCGCTCCGCCGCCGATCTTTCGCGCCCGTTGGTAAACACAAAGCTTGCCGGCAAGCTTGTTTTCGAAGGAGCGGGATCGCCGGGTTTGCTAGAGCCGGATCGAGCCTTGCACGATGCTAGCGTAAAGGCGCGCATCAAGCGGGCGATAGGAACCGGACTCGTCTCTCAGGAAAAGCGGATCGATCACGCGGCCTGGATCAAAACCATCGCGGACCAGCTGCTGTTTCTTCTGCTTGAAGGTTTCGGTGGCATCGAGCGGTTGGCTGAGCCGCAGGAAAAGAGGAATCGCATAGGAAGGCAGGCGCTGCGACAAATGTTCGGCGAACGCTTCGAAATCGAAGCCATCCCCCGCCACGATCGCCGCCATGCCGGCACGGCTGTCCGTGCCGGGCACCCTCACGCCATAGGTCGTGGCGTCGAGGATACCTTTGCAATCTCGTATTGCCTCGTTCACTTCACTGGTCGCTACGTTCTCGCCCTTCCAGCGAAAGGTATCGCCGACGCGATCGACGAAATGAAAAAATCCCTGCTCGTCGAGCAGCATCAAATCGCCGGTGCGAAACCAGGCGTCGCCTTTGGCGAACACGTCACGCAGGATTTTCTTTTCGGTCTCGGCCGTGTCGGTATAGCCCTCGAAGCGGCCGCCGCCCTGATCCGCGGTTCCGATGCGGCCGATGGCTTCGCCGACTTCACCGCGGGCGCAGGCGGTACAGAGACCTTCTTCGTTGCGAACCGGAATGCCTGCTTCGGCATCGACCCGCACGATCGCGGCCGGAAAACGGTGCGCCAACAGCGGCGGAATCCGGCCGATCGCGCCCACCTTGCCCTCGACGTTGAACAGCGAGAAATTGCCTTCGGTCGCCGCATAAAATTCGAGAATCCGCGGAACGGCGAAGCGCGCCTGAAACGCCTCCCAGATATCGCCGCGCAATCCATTGCCGCAGGCGAGCCGCAGCCGGTGCTGGCTTTCGAATTCCGATGTCGGCGCTTTCAACAGATAGCGGCAGAGCTCGCCGATATATTGAAACAGCGTGCAATCGAAGCGGACGATGTCGCGCCAAAATTGGCTGACGGAGAATTTGTCCGACAGCACCGCCGAGCCGCCCGCACTCAGCATGCTGCAGGGCGCGACGATGCCGCCCACGGAGTGATAGACCGGCAGACAGTCGTAAAGCCGATCGTCGGGCGAAGCGTCCAACAGACCTGCAAACCAGCCGCCCCAGTTCAGAATTCGGCGGTGACTGATGCTGGCGGCCTTCGGCAGGCCCGTGGTGCCGGAGGTGTAGATCAACAACGCGCGGTCGCCGATCTTGACCTCGCGCCGTTCGTGCGGTGACAGCGGGTTGCCGTCCATCGCATCCAAGACGGTTTCGATGCCGGTTTCGTTTTTCTCGCCATGCATCCAGACTTTCGGCACGCGATCCAGATGCGGACGGGCCGCTTCAAACATATCGGCAAGCTCGCTTGCGACGATCACATGATCGGCGTTGGCGACATTGATGCAATGCGAAAGCGACGGCCCGACCAGTTTGGTGTTGATCAGCGCCACCATGCCGCCGACCCGGCTGATGCCGAGCCAGGCCGCGACATATTCCGGCCGGCTCGGCATCAACAGGCAGACCGCGTCGCCGGGTGTGATTCCAGCGGCCAGTGCCCAGCGGGCGTATCGGTTGATGCGCGCCGCGAGCGCGCGATAGCTAAGGGTCTCGCGATCCGAGATCAGCGCAGCGCGGTCCGGCTGCCGCTTCGCCCAATCCTCCACGACATCGGCAAACAACGCCTGTGGATGGGTTTCGATCCGGGACGTCAGCTCGATGGCTTTCAGCCATGCCTTGGCGGCCGACGGCTTGCCGCGCCCAGGCAGAGTTTCGGTCGAGTGCTCGATGACGCCTGCGTTCATGGCTGACCACGGGTTGAAGCTGGTCATTTAAGAATGGCCATCTATAGGCTGATCGGCCTGATCGAGTGTTAACCGGCAGAGTTAAAAGGCGACCCTGCCGCCAGCGGAGCGGCAGCCGGTTATCGCCGGTCAGAGGCCCGGTCCTTGATTGGACGAAGGTCGAATGAACCGCACAAGTTTTCATTCGCGCAACGCGGCGAGGAGTGGTTAGCTACCGCTCAACAGAGGGGGCGTGGGACACTTGGTCCTTGGGAACCTCCTGATTTAGGACGAGGAAACGCACGTTCGTGCCCGAACCTTTCGGGGACGCCTCCCGGCTTTCGGGAAAAGATGCGCCCGGCCGTTCTGTGGATCTGGGCATGAACGAAAGTATCTCCTCACCGTTTATCCGCTATCCGATCGGAACGTCGCTGCTGATGGCCGGCATCCTGTTCGTCGGCGTGGTCGCATATCCGCTGCTTCCCGTCGCCCCGCTGCCGCAGGTCGACTTCCCGACCATCCAGGTTTCCGCCAGCCTGCCCGGCGGCAGCCCGGAGACCATGGCTTCCTCGGTGGCGCAGCCGCTGGAGCGCCAGCTCGCACAGATCCCGGGCATCGCGCAGATGACCTCGACGAGCTCGCTGGGTTCGAGCGCTGTCACCATCCAGTTCGACCTCAACCGCAACATCGACGGCGCCGCCAACGACATCCAGGGCGCCATCAACGCGGCGAGCGGACAGTTGCCGAAAAACCTTCCCTCGCCGCCGACCTACCGCAAGGTTAACCCGGCGGACTCGCCGATCCTGTTGTTGTCGGCGACGTCGGACACGCTGCCGCTGATCCGGGTGAGCGATGCGGTCGATGCCCAGCTCGCGCAACAGATCAGCCAGATTTCGGGCGTGGCCCAGGTGTTCATCGGCGGCCAGCAGAAGCCCGCGATCCGAGTCCAGATTGACCCCGCGAAACTGGTGGCCAAGGGCCTGCAGCTGGAAGACGTCCGCAACCAGCTCACAGTCACCACCGTCGACAGCCCGAAGGGCAATATCGACGGCTCGAGGCGAGCCTACACGATCTACGCCAATGATCAGTTGCTGGACGCCAAGGACTGGAACGACGTCGTCATTGCCTATCGCAACGGCGGACCTTTGCGGATTCGCGACATCGGCCGGGCCATCGCCGGGCCCGAAGACATGAAGACCGCCGCCTGGGCCGACGGCAAGCGCGGCGTCTTCCTCGTCATCTTCAAGCAACCCGGCGCCAACGTCATCGACACCGTCGACCGCATCAAGGCGCAGCTTCCCCGGTTGATCGCCACCATTCCCCCCGCCATCAAGATCAAGATCATCAGCGACCAGACGATCACCATCCGCGCCGCGGTCCACGAGGTGCAGTTCACGCTTCTCATCACCATCGTGCTGGTGGTCATGGTGATCTTCATCTTCCTGCGCAGCTTCTGGGCGACCGTGATTCCGGCCGTGACCGTGCCGCTTGCGCTGCTCGGGGCCTGCGCGCTGATGTGGGCATTCGGCTATACGTTGGATAACCTCTCGCTGATGGCGCTGACGATTGCCGTCGGCTTCGTCGTCGACGACGCCATCGTGATGCTGGAAAACATCACGCGTTATGTCGAGCAAGGTGAGAAGCCGCTGGCCGCCGCTTTCCGGGGTGCCAGCGAAATCGGCTTCACGATCGTCTCGATCAGCATCTCGCTGGTGGCGGTTTTGATCCCATTGCTGTTGATGGGCGGCGTCATCGGCCGGCTGTTCCGTGAATTCGCGGTGACGCTGGCGATGGCGATCTTTGTCTCGCTCGTGGTGTCGCTGACGCTCACGCCGATGATGGCCTCGCGCTTCCTGCGTGCGCACGGACAGACCAGGCATGGGCGGTTCTACCAATGGAGCGAGCGAGCGTTCGAAAAGATGCTGCACGCCTATGAGCGTGGGCTCGACCTCGCCTTGCGTCACAGCCTGACGACGCTCTGCATTTTCTTCGCGACGGTGGCGCTATCGGTCTACCTGTTCGTCATTATCCCGAAGGGGTTCTTCCCGCAGCAGGATAACGGCTTCCTGACCGCGGTGTCGGAGACCTCGCAGGACATATCCTTTGCCGACATGGAGCGGCACCAGGAGGAGCTGAGCCGGATCGTCCAGGCCGATCCCGCCGTCGACAGCATCGCCATGTTCATTGGCGGCGGCGGCACCGCGCTCAACTCGGGCCGCATGTACGTCACCCTGAAGCCGCGCGAGGAGCGCGACGTCAACGCGGGACAGATCATTGCCCGGCTGCGGCCGAAGCTGGAAAAGGTCGAGGGTGCCCGGCTCTACATGCAGGCATCGCAGGATGTGCGTCTCGGCGGCCGCGCCACCCGAACGCAGTTCGAGTTCACGTTGCAGGACGCCAATCTTGCCGAATTGAATGAGTGGGCGCCGAAGATCCTGGCAAGGATGCAAAAGCTGCCCGAATTGCGCGATGTCGCCACCGACCAGCAAACCGAAGGGACGACGCTGCAACTGACCATCGACCGCAACACCGCCTCGCGCTACGGCATCCAGCCGCAACTGATCGACGACACGCTGTACGATGCATTCGGCCAGCGTCAGGTCACGCAATATTTCACCCAGCTCAACTCCTATCACATCGTCCTGGAAATCCTCCCCGAGCTGCAGGGCCGCGTCGATACGCTCTCCAAGCTCTATATCAAGTCCCCGACGACCGGCGATCAGGTGCCGCTATCCGTGTTCTGCAAGTGGACGACGGTGCCGGTGCGCCCGCTCTCGATCGCGCATCAGGGCCAGTTCCCGGCGGTCACCATCAGCTTCAATCTCGGCCAGGGCGTTGCCCTCGGCCAGGCGACCGGCGCCGTGCAGAAGGCGATGACGACGATGGGAGCGCCCGCAACCCTGAGCACGAGCTTCCAAGGCACCGCGCAGGCGTTTCAGCAATCACTCGGCACCGTGCCGCTTCTGATTCTCGCGGCACTGGTCGTGGTCTATCTGATCCTCGGCATCCTCTATGAAAGCTACATTCATCCGCTGACGATTCTATCGACCCTGCCCTCGGCCGGCGTCGGCGCGCTCGCGATCCTGATGGCGTTCGGCTTCGATTTCAGCTTGATCGCGTTGATCGGGATCATCCTCCTGATCGGCATCGTCAAGAAGAACGGCATCATGATGGTCGACTTCGCGATCGCGGCCGAACGCGAGCAGCATCTGTCGCCGCGGGAATCGATCCGCCAGGCCGCCGTCTTGCGATTCCGTCCGATCATGATGACGACGATGGCGGCGCTGCTCGGCGGGGTGCCGCTGATGCTGGGGACCGGGAGCGGTTCGGAAATCCGCCAGCCGCTCGGTTATGCGATGGTGGGCGGCCTTGTGGTCAGCCAGGCCCTGACGCTATTCACGACGCCGGTGATCTACCTTTATCTCGACAATCTCTCGAACGCGATAGCGCGCTGGACCACGAGCGGGAGACGTGATGATTTCGAGCCCCCCGCCGGCGAGATCAAGCACGCCGCAGAATAGCGAAACGTCGCGCCCGCGGTTGCGGCACCCGCGCATCCGCGATTTCAATGTCAAACGGCCGAGTGCATGCGCCCGCGTTCTCGCGGCCGCCATGCCCGAGCTTTGCAAAAGGCTGTCCCTCGAACACACAAGGGCGCAGGGAAGCCGGGTGCTCCGCGCGCATCCGCAGCCCGTGTGCAAGGTAGTAAGCCCACGGTAGTCGCCACAGTGGTGTCGGAATCACCCGGTCTTCCCTGCACAAATGGTTTTAACGGCTTATTCCGCGCTCCCCGGTGAGCGAATTCCTGTTGTCACCGTCGTTGCGCGGATTGAAGGCGCATCAAACCAACGACCTGCCTGCGCACAACATCAGCGAGTTCATCGCCTATGCCAAGGCCAATCCAGGCAAGCTCTCGATTGCCTCTTCCGGCGTCGGCACCTCGCTGCATCTGTCCGGCGAATTGTTCAAGGCGATGGCCGGCGTCGCATTCACCCATGTGCCATATCGCGGCTCTGCGCCAGGCTTAACCGACGTGATGTCCGGGCAGATTCAAGGCATGTTCGACAATGTCACGTCTTCAATTGAGTTCCTGCGCGCCGGAAAGCTGCGCGCGCTCGGCATCAGCACGCATGAGTGTTTCGGAAATCCTGCCCGACGTGCCGCCGATATCGGACGCGTTGCCGAGCTATGAGACCAGCTCGTTTTATGGCGTGGGCGCGCCGCGCGACACGCCGCGCGAGATCGCCGACCTCCTGAACAGGGAGATCAACGCGGCGCTTATCCCACCATCAAGCAACGCATCGCCGAGCTCGGCGCCATTCCGATCACCGGCAACGCCACCGAATTCGGCGCCATGCTCACCGCCGAGACCGCGCGCTGGCGCAAGGTGGTGGAGATGTCAGGGGTGAGGAAGCAATAACGTTTCCCGTCGTCGCGGCGAAGGCCGGGACCCACAACCACAGGCGTTCATTTTAGCGAAGGGCGTCGACCACACGGCGTCTACCGATAGATCACGCGGTATGGGTCCCGGCTTTCGCCGGGACGACGAAAGAGTCTATCCGCCTCTCATCCCTTGCAGCACGAGACGATTCAGCCGCGCCGTGAAAGCCGCGGGGTCTTCCGGCAGTTCGCCGTCGAGGATTTGCGCCTGCTCCAGGAGCAAGAGCGACAGGTCATCGACGGTCTTCTTGTCCGCTTGCACTGTTGCGATCGCCGCGACCAAGGGATGTCGCAGATTGATTTCCAGGATCGGCTTGGTCCGTACCCCGCGCGCCTGCTGCGACAATATCCGCTCCAGCTCGCGGTCCGGCCCGTGACTGCCGGCGACCAGGCAGGACGCGCTGGTGGTCAGCCGGGTCGAGGCCTTTACATCGGTGACGCGCTCACCGAGGCTCGCCTTGATGGCGGCGATCGTCATCGCCTCGTCGGCCGCGGGCGCGGTCTCGTCCTTGGTCTTGTCATCGACCAGCGGAACCAGATCGAGATTGAGGTCGCCCTGGCTCAGCGACTTCAGGGGCTTTCCCTCGAACTCGAGCCGCGCCGAGGTCCAGAACGCATCGACCGCATCGGTCAATAGCAGCACCTCGATGCCGCGCGCCGCGGCCGCCTCCAGCCGCGGATTGGATTTCAGCCGCTCGATGCTGTCGCCGACCAGGAAATAGATTTCGGTCTGGTTCGGCTTCAAGTCCGCGACATATTGCTTGAGCGAGCGCCTTTCGCCCACGGTGGTGGAAAACCGCGACAGCGCCAGCAACTTGTCGCGCCGCTCGAAGTCTTCGTAGATGCCTTCCTTGATCACGGAGCCGAAGGCGTCCCAGATCTTGTCAAAGCTCTCCTGCTCCTTCTCGCTCAGCGTCTCCAGTTCGCTGATGACGCGGCCGGTCACCGCCTTCCTGATCTGCACGAGCTGCGGATTGTTCTGCAGCATCTCGCGCGAAATGTTGAGCGGCAGATCCTCAGAGTTGATCACGCCGCGGATGAAGCGCAGGTAGGCGGGCAACAAATCGGCATCGTCGGTGATGAACACCCGCCGCACATAGAGCTTGACCTTGCCCTTGCGCGCCGGCTCGAATAGGTCGAACGGTTTTGTCGACGGCGCGAATAACAGCACCGCGTAGGAATAACGCCCTTCGGCGCGGTAGTGCAGCGTCATCGCCGGCTCGTCGAAGGCATTCGCAATCGACTTGTAGGCCTGGGCATAATCCTCCGGCTTGAGCTCGGATTTTGGGCGCTGCCACAGCGCGCTCGCCGAATTGATCTGCCGTGGCTCGCCCTCCTCCGGCACCAGCTCGATTGGAAACTGGATATTGTCGGAATAGGCGCCGACAATACGCTCGATCTCGTGGGCTTCGAGATATTTGGCGGCGTCCTTTTTCAGGTGCAGCACGATCTCGGTCCCGCGCGTGACGCGCCTGGCGTCATCTTCGCTGGCGGGCGCGACTTCAAAACCCGCGCCGCCGGACGACGACCAGGTCCAGACCTCGCTCGTTCCCGCCCGGCGGCTGGTGACGACGATACGATCGGCGACCATGAAGGCGGAATAGAAGCCGACGCCGAATTGGCCGATCAGGCCGCTGCCGTCCTTGGCCTCGCTGAGTTTTGTCACGAATGCCTTGGTGCCGGAGCGGGCGATGGTGCCGAGATTGTCGATCAGTTCCTGGCGGTCCATGCCGATGCCGGTATCGGCAAGGGTGAGCGTATCGTCCTTCTTGTTCGGCGCGATGCGAATTTTCGGCGCCTCGCCGTCGCCGATCAGCGCCGGCACAGCGATCGCCTCATAGCGCAGCTTGTCGCAGGCATCCGACGCATTCGAGATCAGTTCGCGCAGGAAGATATCGGTCTCCGAATAGACCGAGTGCACCATCAGGTTCAACAGTTCGGAGACCTCGGCCTGGAATGGCTGAGTCACGGGAGCGGCATCGGTCGTCGTCATACGTTTGCCCGGAAAATGGATGGAAAACGTCGATATAGCGCGGCTGGCTTTCGGATCAAGCCTTTACGCACCAAGTAGGTGGCGAAGTCACCGCCCACCTCACGCCGGCTGCAGCCGCTGCGCCTGCGGCCGGGCCGAAAAGGTGAACGCCACCGCGACCGCGCCAAGCGCGACCGTCGAGGCGCCGATATAGAGCCACATATAGCTGTTGAAGGCGTCGAAGACCCGTCCGCCCGCCCACGGGCCGAACGCCATCCCGATCGAGGAGGCCATGGTCATGGCGCCGAACACCGTGCCCATCACGCGCTGGCCGAAGGATTCCCGCGCCAATACCGCATAGAGCGGCATCACCCCGCCGTAAGCGGTGCCAAACACGATGGCGAGCGAGTAGAACTCCCCTAACCGGCTGACCATGAGATAGCACGCGATCACAAACGCCTGCACCAAAAGGCCCGCGATCAAGACCGGCTTGGCGCCGAACCGGTCGGCGAGGAGTCCGAGCAAGAGGCGGCCGCCGAGGCCGGACAGGCCCTCGACGCTGTAGATCGAGACCGCCGCCATCGGCGCTATGCCGCAGCCGATCGCGTAGCTCACCATGTGGAAGATCGGCCCGGAATGCGCGGCACAGCAGAGGAAGAAGGTCGATGCCAGCACAATGAACTGCGGCGAGCGGAACGCCTCAGTGGCGGAAATCGCGGGCTCGTCGACCGCCGGGCCCGACGCCGTGCCAGCCGCAGCGACCGAAGGCCGCCGCACCAGGAGCGCGGCCGGGATCAAGAGTACCCAGGCGCCGATGCCGATGGTCATCATCGCGGTGCGCCAGTCATAAGTCGAGACCAGCCAGCGCGCGAACGGCGAAATCGTCATCGGCGCGACGCCCATGCCGGCGGACACCAGCGATACCGCGAGGCTGCGATTGTCCGTAAACCAGCCGGTGACGGTGGCGATCATCGGCGCGAAGAAGGCCCCAGCCGCGAGCCCCACCATCAATCCGTAAGTGAGCTGGAACTGCAGCAGCGAAGTCGCCCCGCTCGCCAGCACAAGACCAAGCCCGAGCAGCACCGCGCCCATCAGCACCACCATGCGTGGTCCAAAACGGTCGCTCAGCGCGCCCCAGCCGAAACCCGCCGCGCCCATCACCAGGAAATCGAGCGTCATGGCGCTCGAGATGCCGGTACGCGACCATCCGGTATCGACCGACATCGGCTGCAGGTAGATCGCGAGCGAAAACATCGCGCCGATGCCGACACAGGTCATCAGCGCGCCGCAAGCGACGATCACCCAGCGATAGGAGGACTTCATGCCTCACTCCTTTTTTTCCGGCTTCTCTGCCTTCGCCTGGAAGACGAACGACGCGCGACGTTTCCGACATGGCGAAGCTTGACATAATGGGTTGATATCAACATAATTAAGGCATGTCAAAGTCCGCCGAAATTTCGTTCGCCACCACGCTTCACATCCGCGATCATTGCCTGTGCCTGCATGTACAGCGCGCCGCGCGCATGGTGGGGCGGCGGTTCGACGACGCGCTGCGGCCGCTCGGGCTGACCAACGGACAGTTCTCGCTGCTCACCTCGCTCAACCGCGAGGAACCGGCGACGATGGGGGCTGTGGCCGCGGTGTTGGCGATGGACCGGACCACGCTGACGGCTGCGCTGAAACCGTTGCAGCGTGCTGGATTCGTCGAAGTGCAGATTGACCTTGAGGACCGGCGCACCCGGCTGTTGACGCTGACACCGGCCGGCAGGGCGTTGCTGGCATCGGCCGTCCCGGTCTGGAATCGTACCCATGCGCAAGTCGAGGGCCTTCTTGACGGTACCGATCCCGACGGCCTGCGGCGGGACTTGCGGGCGTTGTCGTAGCGCTAGCCCGCCGGCGATGGGTCCGCGTTAGCGGCGGCGGCAGCGATCGTCTCGCCGAGCTCGTATCCGATCCGCCCCGCGCTGAAGTCGCTTTGATGCAACCGGGTTTCGTCCCTGGGGTCGATGATGGTGTCGAACGAATGCCGCTCGACCTCGAGAAACCGCCGCATCAGGTCGAAGCGACGAAACACGTTCACCTTGGCGGCCGTGGCAAGCTGGTTGATCAGCGACAGCATCCGCCGCGTCGCATCAATCTTGTCGTCGGTGAGCAGCGCCGGTGCGTATTGCAGGTCCATCAGCACGATATCCATCGGCGTCGGTGCGCCGGCGAGCACCCGCAAGCCCTGCTCGATCGCCGCGGCCACCTCGTCGAGATTGTGCCCGCGCTGCCAGACGGCGTTGGTGCCGACCTGCCAGATGGTCAAGACCGGCGCCTCTGCGATCACGTCCGCCCGCATGCGCGCAAGTTCCTGGGGCGCCTCCTCGCCGATAATCCCCCGGTTGAGCACGTCGATCATGCGGTTCTTGAATTTGTCGCGCAGCGATGTTTGCAGCCGGTAGGTATACGGCACCACATCGCCCTCGCCCGCCGTCGACGACGACCCGAGCGCCACGAGCTTGATCGGTCCTTGGCCCTTCAGCCGATTGGCAAAATTCGGAAGCGGGTGCTCGAAAGCATCGGCGTGGGCCGGGATATAGCGGTTTTCCTGATCGGCCATTTCAACCACCCCGCCGCAAGACGCGCCGAATTGATAAAGGCATTTTCAGCGTCTGAACAGGACGGCGCGCCCGAACACGATCGCGCGAATATCGGCGGCTCCGGAGCGCGACGCGGACTGATGACCGTCGCGCGCTATGACTTGTCGGCCTCGACGGTCTTGCCAAAGATCTCCGAGGCGATCCGATTGGGTTCGATCGCTGCCGGAATGCCGCAATACATCGTCACTAGCAGCAGCACGTCCTGGACCTGTTCGCGCGTACAGCCATTGGCCAGCGCGCCTTTGGCATGCACCTGAAATTCGGCCGGCCGGTTGCTCGCCGCGGTTATGCCGAGCATGACCAGGCTGCGCATGGCATCCGATAGCCCGCTTCTCTCCCAGACGTCACCGTACACATAGGCGTTGATGATATTCTGCAGCGGCGCGCCGAACTCGCCGGAAGCCGCCATCCGCTTCTCGACCTCGGCTTCGCCAAACATCTTTTGGCGCCGCTTCAGGCCGCGCGTGTATAAGTCGCTGACTTCAACCATATCGAGCCCCTTCCCCTGTTTGGCCCTCTGATTTATACGTGTAAATCGTCGGAACTCGCCCGCACAATTTTATTCGATCGCCTAAGCGTTGGGAAAATTTGTCCGTATAAATTGTCGAAAGTGGGGGAGCAAGCGGGATGCGATTGCGGTCATGCCTTCTCGCGTTACTCATCTTGTTAGGGTCGGCGGCGCCGCAGGCTTACGCCGGCGACGACTATCCCAAGCGGCAGATCAGGATCATCGTGCCATTTCCAGCCGGATCCGGCCCCGATCAGGTGGCCCGCCTGGTCGGGCAACATCTGCAGGATGCCTTCGGCCAGACCGTCCTGATCGAGAACCGGACGGGCGCGCTGGGCAGCATTGGAGCCCTTGAAGTCGCACGCAGCGCACCTGACGGCTACACCCTGCTGATGGGGACCAACACCACCCAAGCCAGCAATGCCGCGATGCTCAAGAACCTTGCCTACGATCCGGCCAAGGATTTT
Organism: uncultured Alphaproteobacteria bacterium; assembly: GCA_963822795.1. Lineage (GTDB taxonomy): Bacteria > Pseudomonadota > Alphaproteobacteria > Rhizobiales > Xanthobacteraceae > Bradyrhizobium. The sequence goes on along the minus strand of CAWGJM010000061.1, from coordinate 175,565 downwards.
GCGCCCATCATCAGGACCACGACCACCGCCATGGTGATGCTGGTCAAGCCCGATTTTCCGGCCCGGGATCTTGACGGGTTTCTCGCCTATGCCCGCACCCGTTCCCATCTGACCGCGGGCTATGGCTCGGGCGCGTCGCAGCTGTCCATTGCGCAGTTGCAGTCGCGCGGCGGCCTGTCGCTGATCGCGGCGTCCTATCGGGGCGTGCCGCAAGCCGTCACCGACGTGATCGCGGGCGCCATCGATCTCTCGTTTGCGGATTTCTCGGTTGCCATTCCGCAAATGCGGGGCGGTACCTTGCGCGGTATCGGTGTGACCTCAGTGACCGAACTTAGGCGCGCAAGCCCCTAGTTTCAACTATGGGGTGAGCGCCTCTTTGCTATTAGACATCAGCCAGGTATATAATAGGCTATGGCGGACTTCAGATCGAACAGGAACGTTCTCTTGTGCAAATACCACGTGGTGTTTTGCCCGAAATACCGGAAGCCAGTTCTTAATCCGCCTATCGACGCCAAACTTAAGAAACTAATTCAGCAAGTATGCGACGAGACGCAATCGGCGCTGATTGAAATGGAAGTCATGCCAGACCACGTCCATCTGCTTGTCGGCTGCGATCCGCAATACGGCATCCACCGGCTGGTGAAGGGCATCAAGCGCCGGTCTTCGCGTGTTCTCCGTCAGCAGTTCCGGGTGCTGCGCACGCGCATTCCAACATTATGGACGAACAGTTATTTTGTGTCTTCGGTCGGCGGCGCTCCCCTCGCGCTCATCAAGCAATACATTGAAAATCAGAAGAGGGTCTGATGGAAAAGCCTCAAATGATTTCAATTGCCGGTCTTAAGGCGCGAGGATGGACACAAGCCCTCATCACGCTCCTTGGGGAACCGGATGTGGTAAGGCGCAATTCTCATTATGCGAAATCAGCGCCTATGCGCCTCTACGACACCGCAAGAGTAGCTTCCTTCGAGGTGTCGTCAGAGTTTCTTGCTGCAAAAGCGAAAGCTGCTCGGCGTCAGTGCGGAGCAAAGACTGCCGTGGAGACAAAGCGCGCGGCACTGATGCAGCAGGTTCTGGAAATGCAGGTTTCTGTTGAAACGCGCCCGGAACATTGGGTGAGACGTGCGGCGATTGAAGCGTATAACGAATGGCACTGGGATGGAGACGGGACGGCGGAAGATGCACCCGCCGAGTTTCTCGAACGCATCACCGTAAACTTCATCCGGCATAAGTACGACAGGGCATTAGAGGAAGTCGCTGGTCGGGTTGGCATCGCCTCTGCGGTACAAGTTATTCGAGCAAGGATTTACTCAGCCACAGGAGAGAGCTATCCGGCTTTAGCAGATGAATGCAGTCGGCAATTGATGCGTAGAGGACTGTGATGCCGCGCGTTAAAACCCTGTCCTTCGTCGCCGAGTTCCCGCTTCAGACGACTGCGGCGGATGAGAAGACATTGGATACGCGGCTGAACGCGGCCCGGCACCTCTATAATGCCTGTTTGCAGGAGTGCCTTCGCCGCCTCGATCTGATGAAGCAATCGAAGGCATGGCAAGCCGCACGCGCCATGCCTGCGACAGTGGAGAAGCGTCACAACAAAGCGCGCTCGCAAGCGTTCCGGGCCGAACTGGAGCGGTTCGGCTTCACCTCGCGCGAGATTGAAAAGCATGCGCTCTCCTGCCGCAATGCCTGCTGGATCGGCGATCACCTCGGCAGCCACGACACGCAAACCACGAGTTTGCGCGCGTTCCGGGCAGCCGAGCAGTATGCGTTTGGCAAGCGCGGCCGCCCACGGTTCAAATCGTTAAACCGGCTGAACAGCATCGAGGGCAAAGCGGACGCTGTGATCCGCTACCGCGCCGAGCCTGTTCCGGCCGTGCACTACAGCGGCCTTGTGCTGCCGCTTATGCTCGATCCAAAGGACAAACGCGATTGGCAAAGAGAAGCGCTCGCGGCCAGGACCAAGTATGTCCGCATTATCCGGCGCGAGATCAAGGGCCGCGTTCGCTGGTTTTGCCAGTTGGTGCAAGAGGGCTTGCCGCCCGCTACGCACACCACCAAGGACGGTACTGTCGGACTCGACATCGGGCCGTCCAGCATCGCGGCGGTATCAAGCGACGACGCTATTTTGGAGCAGTTATGCCCGAGCGTCGTCGAACCGTGGAACGACTGCCGGCGGATCCAGCGCGCGATGGACCGCTCGCGACGTGCAACCAACCTGGACAACTTCGATGCCAAAGGGCGCGCGATCAAGGGTAAGAGAAGGTGGAACAGGTCGCAGCGCTATCAGGCGCTTGCCGCTTCGAAACGCGAGCGCGATCGAGTATTGGCTGCCGAGCGCAAGCGATCGCATGGCGAGTTGGCGAACCGCATTCTCGGTCAAGGGACAACCATCAAAACAGAGGAGTTGAGCTACAAGTCATTTCAGAAGAACTACGGTCGCAGCGTGAAAGTGCGTGCGCCAGGAATGTTGATCTCGATGCTTCAGCGCAAGGCTGCAAGTGCTGGCGGTGGAGTGATTGAGATCAAAACCCGGCATACACGGTTGAGCCAGTTCGATCATACCACGGGCGAATACATCAAGAAGCCGCTCTCGCAGCGGGTTCATGTGTTCGGCGATGGCAGGACAGAGCCGGTTCAACGTGATCTCTACAGCGCGTTTCTTGCGACATGCTGCGATACGAATTTGCTCGACATTCCCCAAGTCAAGATCGCTTGGGCCAGTGCGGAACCGCTCCTGAGGACGGCGATGTCGAGTGTACTTCAACCTGCAAGCGGGAAGGGCTTTGCCCAACCCCACGTCCGTAATGGCGTTAGAGCGGGTCGCCGGATCAAGAGTGTTGGGCCGGCCGTCGAGGCCGGGGATGATGTAGCGCCTCTGCAAACAGAGACCGCGAGAGCCCCGGAAAGACTGCCTTCTGCCTCTCTCAGAACCCCCTGGCTTTAGCCATGGGGAGGTTCAGGCGAAACGAATTGATCCCCGAGCTTCCGGCGCTGGCCGAAGCGATGCCGGGCTTTGAGGCGACGATCTGGTACGGGTTATTCGCGCCCGCCAACACGCCCGCGATCGTCATCAACAAGCTTTACGCGGAGAGCGAACAGTTCCTGACGACGCCGGCGGTCAAGGAACGATTGGCTAAGGTCGGCGTCATCGTCTCCCCCCTACCACCGGCCGAATTCGGCGCCTTCGTTCAAAGCGAGATCGTACGCTGGACGGCCGACGTGAAGGCCGCCGGCATCGAACCCCAATAGATCGGCGGACATGTGCTCATGACACCTTATTCGCCGGTCGGAATGATCGGACTCGGGCTGATGGGTTCGGCGCTATCCGCGCGCCTGATCGACGCCGGCCTTCCCATGATCGGATTCGACATTGATGCTGCGCGATGCGAAGCGTTGAGGGCCAGTGGCGGAGAAGCCGCGGCCTCCGCCTCCGAACTGATCGCGAAGTGCCGAACAATCGTCGTCGCCCTGTACAATGCGGCGCAGATTGGAAAAGTGTTCGACGAATTTGACAAGGGCGCATTTCTCTCCGAGACGACGGTCATCTGCACCACGACCTGCTCGCCGGCAGAGATCGCCGGCATAGCGAAGCGCGCGGCAGACGCCAGCCTGGGATTCGTCGAGGCTCCCGTCTCCGGCGCCAGCGCCGAGGTGCGCGACGGAAAGGCGATGGCGCTGATATCAGGCGAAGCGTGCGCTATCGAAGCGGCGGCCACGGTGCTGGACGTTCTCTGCCCGCAACAGATCAGGGTCGGCGGGATCGGCGATGCCGCCCGAACCAAGCTTGCGCTCAATCTCATCCTGCAGACCAATCGCGCCGCGCTCGCCGAGGGCATTGCGTTTGCGGAAAGCCTCGGCCTCGACGGTACCAACTTTCTGGCGACCGCGCGCCGATCGGCCGCTTATTCTCACGTGATGGATGTCAAGGGGGAAAAGATGCTGGCACGCGATTTCACGCCGCAGTCGCATATTTCGCAGACCTTGAAGGACGCCGAACTGATCCTCGGAGAGGCGCGCCGGCTAGGTCAGATGATGACGGTGCAGGGCGCGCTGCTCCGCGCCACCATCGCGCTGGTGGGTGGCGAATGCGACAGCGCCGCGGTCATCGAGACCATCCGGCCGTCGCGCAAACGGTCCGGGGGCCTCAAATGATCCATTGCGCCATCGCAGGCCTTGGCCGCTGGGGCCGCAGTCTCGTCGGTGCCGCGAGCCACCTCGATTGCCTCAACATCACCCGCGCCGTCGAGACCGACATCGAGCGGGCGCGAGGTTTTTGCGCCGACCGCAAGATCGACCTCACCGGCAGTCTTGATTCCGTTCTCAACGATCCCGCCATTGACGCGGTGCTGCTGGCGACGCCGCATTCGCTGCATCGCGCCCAGGTGATCGCCGCCGCTGTCAAGGGAAAGCAGGTGTTTTGTGAAAAGCCCTTGGCGCTTCGCGGCGACCACGCGCGCGAGATGTTCGACGCCTGCCGAAAAGCCAATGTCGTGCTCGCGGTCGGTCACAATCGCCGGTTCTGGCCTTCGATGCGCGCCTTGCGCGAGATCCTTACAAGCGGCGAGCTCGGCACCATCCTTCACGTCGAGGGCCACAACAGCAACGAGAACTCCAACAGCGTCACGCAGGGTTGGCGGCTGTCGCCAGAGGAATCTCCGGGTGGCGGGCTGACCGGTGCAGGTTTGCACGTGCTCGACGGCTTTGTCAGCCTGCTGGGGCCAGCCCGCCAGGTCTATGCGCGACTCAGTTCGCGCGAAGCGGGACCGCCGCCGCTCGATTCGGCCATGCTCGCCATCGACTTTGCGAGCGGCGTCACCGCGACGCTGGCGACAGTGCGCGCCACACCGTTCTACTGGCGCGTTCACGTGTTCGGCACCAGGGGATCGGCGGAGGTCCTCGACGAAACCACGATGGTCTTAAGAAACGCCGGTAGCGCGCCGCAGCGCGTCAGCTACGAACCCGTTGATTCGCTCGCGGCCGAACTCTTGGCCTTTGCCGATGCAATCGAGAACATGCGGCCTTTTCCTGTAGCGGAGAGCGAAGTGCTCGCGACGCTGTCGGTCTTCGAGGCTGCGCTGCAATCGATGATTTCGGGATATCCAGTCGCCTGCGATGCCCGCTGAACCGCGAAACGCACGATCGTCGCGCTACCGCGACATCGCCGCCAAATTGAAGAACGAGATCAGGCTTGGAAATTATCCGGTCGGAGAGTTGTTGCCGACCGAAACCGAACCGATGACGCACTATGCCGCCAGACAGTGCCTGAGGCGTTGCGGATCCTGATGGATCAGGGCCTGATCGTGCGGCGCGCCGGCCTCGGTTCCGTGGTGATCGCAACCGAGCCGCCGGTGCTGTTCACCCATAGCGTCAGATCGCTCGCCGAGTGGCGTCGATATCCCAATGGAACCTATCGCGACGTCGTCGCCAGCCGCGAGATCATCGCGAATCGCAAGCTGGCGGCACTGTTGAAATGCGAGCCGGGCAAGCACTGGTTCCTGATCGAGGCGCTCCGCCGCTCCGATCAATTCGCAGCCCCCCTCGGCTGGAGCGAAATCTACCTGCTGCGCAAATTCGCCGGCGTGGTGAAGCGCAACGATCACGGCCGCCGCGCGCCGGTGCACGAACAGATCGCAAAAATGTTCGGTCAGACCACGGAATATGTCCAGATGGAGATTTTCGCGCGCGGCATGCCGACGACATTGGCCGGGGCGCTTCAGGTCAAGGCGGGGTCGACGGCGCTAACTGTGATACGCCCGCTATTACGGCGGTCAGGAAGAGCTGTTCGAGGTTACGGTAACCACACACCCCGAGGGCCGCCACACCTACAGGATGGACATGCAGCACTGGCTGCCGCCCCGATCACGTGGTGATATCGCGAATGTGAACGCAGATCGCATCAGATTGTCGTCGACACTTTTGACTGGATGATCCCGGCTACACACTTTCATGAGCGGCCTGTTCGAATCGCCTTCGCCGCTCTACACACCGCAATCTGGTTCTTCCCAACTCAATCCATTTTAAAAACAGTCGAAGCTCGCTTGTGATCAACCCATCAACCAAGGCCAATCTCGCGGCGCACGGGCACGACCAACGGGTCGATCTCGTGCGCGGGATCGCCATCTGGTTCCTTCTGCTCGATCACATCCCGCACAATATCGTCAACCTGCTGACTCTTCGAAATTTCGGATTCAGCGGCGCCGCCGACCTGTTCGTATTCGTCTCCGGTTACGCCGCGGCGATCCTCTTTGGAAAGATGACGCTGGAGCGCGGTTTCGTCATAACGACCAGCCAGATCATCAAGCGGGTCGGCAAGCTTTACGCCGCCCATCTCGTGATGTTCGTGATTTATCTCAACACGATCGGCTGGGTCGCCGCACGATATGGCACGACCGACATTATCGAACAATATCATGTCATCGGCATCCTCAACGATCCGGTACGCGTGTTGATGCATGGCCTGTTGCTGCTGGCCAAGCCCTTGAATCTCGACGTGCTGCAATTGTTGATCACGCTGCTCGCATTCTTTCCATTCGCGCTCGTCGCGCTGTTGCGCTGGCCCAACCTGACCTTGGTCGGGTCGATCGCGCTATATCTCGCGGCGCGCCTGTTCGATATCGGCCCGCCCGCGTATCCCAGGGGAGCCGCGGACCTGAACCCGCTCTGTTGGCAGCTTCTGTTCGTGCTGGGCGCCTGGTTTGCCTTGAACGGCAGAGATCTGGTGCGAGCGCTGCGGGGGCTGACGACGTTGCGCATTTTTGCCTTGAGCTACCTGCTGTTCGCGCTGGTCGTCACGGTCGCAAGCCGGGACGCCGTGATCGGCCGCCTGGTCCCCGATTTTGTCCTCAATCTCTTCGCGCCCAACGACCGGGAAAATCTGGAGCCCGACCGGGTGCTGCATTTCCTTCTGCTTGCGTTGGTCTTTGTACGCCTGGTGCCAAGCGACTGGTCCGGCTTGCGCTGGAAGCTGCTGCAGCCTGTCATCAAATGCGGTGAAGAATGGCTTGCCACCTTCTGCGCCGGCGTGTTTCTTTCCTTTGCCGGGCATCTCGTCCTGATCACCGGGCCGAACTCGCTGGCCATGCAGGTTCTGGTCAGCGCGGGTGGGCTCGCTGCGATGACGGCGGTCGCCTATTACGTGTCGTGGTCGAAGCGGCAGGACCACAAGTCGGCGCTGGGCGCGCACGCGTGAGCGCGCAGCATCGAATCCGGCTGGTCTGCCCCGGGTGAAAGCCACTGGCTGCGCCGCTTCCGCCGCGATAAAGTGGCGGGATGACCGTTACAGACATCGCGAGCAGAACCTATAATCACGGTTGGCGGCTCGACCCGATCGTGCGCAGCCTGCTCGACACCGATTTCTATAAGCTACTGATGCTGCAAATGATTCGGGAAAACTACCCGGACCAGCGGGTGACTTTTTCGGTCATCAATCGCAGCCGACACGTGCGTCTTTCCGAGATCATCGATGAGGGGGAGCTGCGCGCGCAGCTTGATCATGCCCGCACCATCCGCCTCTCCAAAAAGGAATTGATCTGGCTTGCCGGTAATACGTTCTACGGCAAGACTCACATGTTTTCCTCCGATTTCATCAATTGGCTCGCCACATTCCGCCTGCCCGAATATGAGCTTCGCAAGGTGGACGGCCAGTACGAACTGCATTTCCACGGCCCGTGGACCCATACCACCATGTGGGAGATCCCCGCGCTTGCCACGCTCAACGAGCTGCGCTCGCGCCAGGTGATGAAGGGACAGGGGCGATTTGCGCTCGACGTTCTCTATGCTCGCGCCAAGGCCAAGCTCTGGAGCAAGGTCGAGCGCCTGCGCAAGCTGGAAGGCTTGCGTCTTTCCGATTTCGGGACGCGCCGGCGGCATGGCTTCCTGTGGCAACGCTGGTGTGTCGAGGCGGTCAAGGAAGGCCTGGGGCCGTCCTTCACCGGCACCTCGAACGTACTGCTGGCGATGGACAACGATCTGGAGGCGATCGGGACCAACGCCCATGAATTGCCGATGGTGGCCGCGGCGCTGGCAAAGGATGATGACGAACTTCGCTGGGCGCCGTACCGCATTCTCGATCAGTGGCGCCAGACATATGGCGGCAATCTGCTGATCGCCCTGCCCGACGCCTTTGGCACCAGGTCGTTCCTGCGCGACGCGCCCGATTGGGTGGCGGACTGGACCGGCTTTCGGCCTGACAGCGCGCCGCCGATCGAGGCCGGCGAGGAAATCATCAACTGGTGGAAGCAGAAGGGCCGCGATCCCAAGGAGAAGCTCCTGGTGTTTTCCGACGCCATGGATGTCGGATCGATCGAGGAAACCCACCGTCGGTTCGCCGGCCGCGTCAGGATCAGCTTTGGCTGGGGCACCAACCTGACCAACGATTTCGTCGGATGCACGCCTGATGGATCGGTCGATCTCGATCCGATCTCGCTTGTCTGCAAAGTGACGTGGGTCGACGGACAGCCGGCCGTCAAACTCTCGGATAATCCGGAAAAGGCAACCGGCAGCCCAGCCGAGATTGAACGTTATCTGCGAGTATTCGGCAATGCCGGCCGGGTTCGGAGCGCAGTGCATGTTTGAGGCCGCGATCGCTTCAGCTACCGACGTCTGAGACCAGGACGCGGCTTGAATCGCTTCCCTGACCGAAAGCATCCTGAGCGCTTTTCCACCGCCACACGTTGTTGTCCTCAAGGACAAAACCGTTGTCGCGATAGATGTTGCGCACCGGAATGTTTCGCGCGGTCGGAACGATGGCTGCCGTGATTTGTCCGGCGCCGCTCGCTTTCAGCAGGTGCTGCACGAACGCGTGCTCGATGCCCATGCCGAGCACGCGGCAGCTCATCACGAGCCCGGTGATCTCGCCGTCCTCGACGACGGCGGCACCGACCAGACCGTGATCGGCAAAGCGATCGGCGACGTGAAGCGCGAACACCTGCGCATTCGCCGCCGCGGCAAGCTTTTGTAGCCGCGGCACAGCAAACACGCGCCCGGTGGCGTTGAACTGCGTGGTGCGGCGAAACAATTCCTCGATACGATCGAACGTCGCCTCGGTGGTGACGCGCTCGATGCGGGTCCGTATCTGCAAGGAAGCGATATAGCCGTTTTGGTCGACCGCCTCGGCCTGCAGACGCTGCCGATCCAGTTGCGCCTTGACCAGTTCGGTGCGCCTTGCCGATTCGCCGGTGACCCGCGCGATCTGCAGGCGGGGATCATCGAGCAGAGCGCGGCGCAGGCCGAACAGATCCTCGCCCCAGACTTCGACCTCGGGCAGGAACTGCCGCACGCGATCACGCTCGACCGGATTGTCGTCGATGAACAGAAACGCCTCGGGCGCAAAACCAAGCTCTTCGGCGATCGAGCGGATATTGTCGACCTTGTCGTTCCAGTTGATGCGATGGGTGACAAAATCATCCAGCGTCAGCAGCCGGTCGCGCGGATAGGAATCGGGATATTTCCAAAGTTCGCGCATGACAGACTCGTCGTTCTTGGAGACACAGGCGAGCACGATGCCGCGCTTCTTCAGGCATAACAGGGCTTCGTGCAGGCCGAAATAAAGACCGATGAAGGAGAACACGCCGCTGAGCGATGGCTGCCACGCAAAGGGGGCGCCGGTTTCGGCGAGCACACCCGGCCACAAGGTATTGTCGAGATCGACAATCACGCATTTTTTGCGGCCGAGACCCAATACCGCAAACAGCGTCTCGATATGGGTTCGCGCGATCGCGCCTTCCCGGCGATAGGGATTGCCCTCGACGACCTCGATGAGACCGGTCATCTCCGGCATCAAATTGTAGACCGCAGCCTTTTCGCTCGCCGGACGCTGCAGCATCCAGCCGGGCGAGCCCAGATGCGTGAAGCCGACCTGCCAGTCATCGACCAGCGGAATGCTGCCTTGGGCTGCAATCGCCGCGGCGATATCGACGACGTAGACGTCCGGGATCAGTTCGGCGAGTTCGGCAAGCGCAACGTTGGCGGAGCGGAAACGCGTGCGATGCCCGGTGCGGCCACGCTCGGCAACGCCTAAGGGTTGCACCGTTGGCTCCGGCAGATTGTCGATCAGGATCGGCGCCGAGGTTTTCTCGCGCAAGCGTTGCAGCGTATTCCTCGCCTGCGCGATATAGATCTCGTGCGGCTCGCCACCGGGTTGCGGCGCCATGGTGATGAAATGCCGCGCGTGCAGTGCGCCGATCAGGACGGCGTCGTGCTTGTGCTCGGCGGCGAGGGCGAAATCGTCGGGAGCGGTGGCCGCGACCCGCAGATCGTAGCCGCGCCGGTTGGCCTCACGGCGGAGGAAATCGGCTTCCATATGGACGTCGCAGTCGCCGAACAGGATGAGGTCGAGCCGCGGCTTCGTCGTCCCGACATCCTGGATGGTCTGCGAGGTCTTGACGGTCCAATAGTCGCGCGTGCCTTCCTTCAATTCCCGCCGGTAGCGATCGAGAAGCTCTTCGGGATCGCGCCCATGGGTGGGGCCAAGCTTGGTGGCGATCTCAGTGAGTTCTTCTCCGGCGCTCTTGTCGGTCAACAGCCCGCGCTCGCGCAGCGCGTTGACGGTGCCGGCCAGGATCTGGTCGTCGTAAGGAAGCAGCTTTGCGATCTCGGCAAATGCCGCCGGAAATTCGCGCCATTCGGCGAAGTAGATCATCAGGCGGCCAAGCTCGTCGTCGACCTTGAGCCTGAGCTGGCTGATGGCGTGGACCAGCAGGACGCTGTTCGGTCCGACGTTAATCTGATGGACGAAGCTCGATTTGCGCAGCCGTATTGCCAAGACCCGTGCCCGTCGGTGTTGTCAGAGAAAAGTCGGGACGCTGTTTTTGCGAATACGCGCGATCCGGTATTAGGTGATTCATGCGATCGCGGCAAGATATCGGCGCACCGAGGCATCGAACGCCGCCTTCGCGCCGGTCGAGATATGGCGGTTCCACCAGGCGCCGTAAATGCGGTCGAACGCCAGCGGCCGGATGGCATCGGCGATGCGCCCGACGGCTGCGGCATTGAGCGGGATGTAGTTCGGATAGCTGTACATGAAGCTCAGGAACCGGCGATCCGCCGCCACCATCGCGATATCGCCGACAAACAATGCGCCCTGCCCTTCGGCTCCCTTACGCCAGTGCAGCACCGTGGCGCCGGCGAAATGCCCGCCGGTGCGCATGAGAAGAATGTCGTCGGAGAGCTGACAGTCTTCCCCGGACCACGGCACGATCGCGGCGTGTGGCCGCGTGATCCATTGACGGTCGTCGCCATGCAGATAGACCGGCACGCCGCCGAACGCGTCGCTCCAGTCGGCGACGGCGCCGTAAAAATGCGGATGCGAGACCGCGATCGCCTTCAACCCGCCGAGCGATCGGACATATTGCACGGCCTCATCCGTCGCGAGCGGAACGCAATCCCACATCACGCAGCCATCGGTTTCGCGGAGCAGCAGCGCGCGCTGGCCGATCGCAAAGGAAGGCTCCATTCCAATGCCGGGAACGCCGAGATCGTCGCGCCACACCAGTCTGTGCGTTGTCGCGAGCTCCTCGCGACTCAGCCACTTCTGCCCCTGCCAATTCACGAACTGCCGCTCGTCTTCGCAGATCGGACACCACCGCGGCGACAGCTCGCTTTCGGGAAACTGGGCGCCGCATTGAACGCAAGTGAAGATGGGCATGATGATCACTCCGATATTGCGGACAGCCTGCGATGCATCTACGAGCCCTCTGGCACGTCCCGCGCCACTACGACAGACCCTACCAGATTCGTCAGCCGCGTCGCAGGCAATGCAGGGTGATTTCCGGCGGACAGTTGAGGCGCACAGCAACAACACTCGATCCTGCACCGACAGAAGTGTAGCCGCTCATGTGGTGATACTGCCAGGCGCCCGCCCCCATCCGTCGCGGCAGAATCGCTTCCAGCTTGATCGGGATCGATCCAGGCAGACAAAGCTGGCCGCCATGCGTATGGCCGCACAGCATCAGATTGAAATTGGCGTGGGCAGCCTGGCGATAGATTTCCGGCGTATGAGACAGCAGGATCGAGAACTCACCGTTCGGGATTTGCGACGCTGCCTTTTCGATGTTGTCGACCCTGAAGAAGTGGGCGTCATCGATGCCAGCGAGATGAATGCGCTGACTGCCGCGCGCGATCACTTCGCATTCGTTGAGCAGCATCCGGATGCCCGTCGCCTCCATCGCCGGGACCATCTGGATCGTATCGTGGTTGCCCAGCACAGCATAGATCGGCGGCTTGAGATGGGCTCTCACCTTCGCCACGCCCTCCAGCGCCGCATCGAATGATCCAAAGGTCTTGCCCCGATAGTCGCCGGTCAAAACGCAGAGATCGTATGGCATGCCGGCGACGAGCTCGATGACATGCTCCATGGCGGCTTCGCTCATGTCCACATGCATGTCGCTGATGTGCAGGATCGTGTAGCCGTCGAATGCCTCCGGTAACGCGGCGAACTTCAGTTCGTTTCGCTTGATCGCAATGCATTCCGCATTCCGGCGGGCCCGCCAATAGAGTCCGGTCACCTTCAACGCCGTTCGGATGACCGCCGGCGCCAGGGATGCGTTCTCCAGATGAAAGAAAGTGAGCCCCTGACCGAAGACTTGCGCCTCATGGTCCCGCTCGATCCCCAATCGCTGCTTGGCGTGAAGCGGTCCGAGACGTTTCTCTAGTTGGTGCAAGATTTCTTCGTCCACGGAATGACCGCCTCCAAGACCGGCTTCGGCTTTTCAAGCCGAGTATCGGGCCCTGTTCTTAACACGGCGCGCGTCCTCAACTTGCAAATTTCGTAAAATCAGGTGACCGTTTCTCGGCGAAGGCGGTGAAGGCCTCGCGGGCCTCAGTGGTCTTGAGCCGCTCGGCGAAGCACGCGCTCTCGGCGGCGATCTGCGCCGCCAAGGTTTCCGCTTTACGCATCAGCCGCTTGGTCGCGGCGAGCGCACCGGCCGGCTGTCTTGCCAGGCGCTGGGCGACGTGACCTGTCTCGGCGTGCAGCCGATGCAGCGGCACCACCCGGTTCGCGATCCCCAACTGAAGCGCCGTCTTTGCATCCACCGGCTCGCCGAGCGCGAACATTTCGAAGGCGCGGGCATAACCGACGCGCATCGGCATCAACAGGCTCGAGGCCGCCTCCGGCACCAGCGCCAGATTGACGAACGGCGTCGACAGCAACGCGTCTTCCGACAGCAACACGAAATCGCAGTGCAGCAGCATCGTGGTGCCGATGCCGACCGCGCGCCCCTGGACCGCCGCGACCAGCGGCCGAGTCGAGCGGGCTATCGCATCCAGAAAGCGGGTGACGTGCCGCTCGCCTTTGATCGCGCCGGTGGCGATGGCGGCGAATTCGCCGACATCGTTGCCACCCGTGAACATGTCGCCCTCGCCGCGGATCACGATGACCCTCGTCGCAGGGTTCGTCTCGGCCGCGACAATCGCGTCCGCGAGCCGGCCGTACATGGCATCGGTCAGCGCGTTCTTCTTCTCAGGCCGCGCGAGGGTCAAGTTAAGGATATTTTCCGCGTTCTCGATTTTGATGTGTTCGGTCATTCGTCTTCTCCTCTGGGAAATTTGGTCTGTACATGAGTGAGCCAGCGCGCGACCGTGTCGATTTCGGCGTCGGTGAAACCTTGCGTGAGGCGGCCATTCAGTTCGGCGACGCCCGCCTTGGTTCGTGCCAACGCCTTGCGCCCCTGTGGCGTCAACCACAGTCGATAGGCGCGCCCATCATCGGGATCGACGCGCTTCTCGATCAGGTCGGCCTCGACCATCCGGTCCGACAGTCCGCTGATACCGGGCAGACCCATGTCGAGCGCGCGACCGGCTTCGCCCATCAGCACGCCGTCGCGTTTTCCAAGCATGAACAAGAGCCCGCTTTGCGCGGCCGTCACCCGGCCCGCATTCATCTGCGCCGCCAAGAACCGCTGCAACCGGCGCTGCGCCACGTTGAGAAGGAAGATCAGCCGGCGATCTGGATTGGCGCGCGCCAAATTCGCGACTCCGATTTTCGCGCTTGAATTTACTTCGCACGCGAAGTATTTAGCTTGGCTGAATGAAATGTCACGTGAATTCGTGTGCCCGGTCGGCGGCCGGTCCGGATGGGACAACGTGCCAAGTTATCGCGACGCGAAAAGCGCCCGAGGCCTACGTAGCAAAGACCCTCGGAAATAAGAGGGCGCAGGGAAGACCGGGTGCTCAGTTCGCACCCGCGGCGCGTGTGCATTGGTAGAAAGCGCACGGTAGTCACCACAGGTGGTGCCGGATCATCCGGCCTTCCCTGCGCAAGGGAAAACAAATATCCGTATGGGTTCGTAGAGACCCGCGTGGAATGTCTAAGCCGTTGATCACGCGAAATTTATTCCCATATGATGCCATGCACTTCGCTAAGCGTTCGCAGACACCATCGCGACACTTCGCGAGCACGGGGCAAGCATCATGGCACGCAAGGTCAGCTTCAGCGCACTGGAGAGTCGCAGCCCGCGGTTGCGATCGAAAATCCGCCGCAGGCCGTACAGCGGCCCGTCGCTCGCGCGCGGCATCTCCCTGATGTATCGCCGCAACAAGACCAATGGGACATGGGTGCTCAAGGCCAGCGACGGGCACGGCAGCTACTGGACCAAAAGCTTCGCGCTGGCAGACGACTTCGAGGATGCCGACGCCAAGAAAGTGCTGACGTTCTATCAGGCGCAGGACGCGGCAAAGCGATTAGCACGTGGTGAGGATGGTAGCGCCGACTCCGCACCGATTACGGTCGAGGGAGCGCTCAAGGACTACAGGCGCGACCTCGAAGCGCGCAATGCCAATCCCTACAACGCTGAATCGCCGCGCGTGCATCTGACGAAGGTGCTGCTCGGCAAGCCGGTGCAACTACTCAACGCGCACGAGTTGAAGAAGTGGCGCGATGGCCTGCTCGGCAAGATCGCGCCCGCCACCATAAATCGAGTCTGCAGATGCCTATGCGCCGCCTTGGAAATGACGCGACAGCACGACGAGCGCATCCAGAACCGGCAGGCGTGGGAAACTGGGCTGGCCGCTTTGCCGGATGTTCACGAGGCGCGCAACGTCATCATCTCGGACGACAAGGCGCGCGAGTTCGTCGCCGCCGCCTATAGCCATGACGATCAACTCGGACTGCTGGTCGATGTGCTGGCGGTCACTGGCGCGAGGCCATCACAGGCTGTCCGGCTGCGCGTCGAGGACCTGCACGACCATCCGGTGCGGCCGAAACTGATGATGCCGAAAATCGGCCAAGGGCGGCGGCCGAAACCGTAGCGCGAAAAAGGCCGAGCGCTATTCGGTGCCGATCACCGCACAACTCGCGTCGAGGCTGCGTGAAGCCGCGAAGGGCCGCGCAGCCGATGCGCCCTTGCTCACCCAAATGGACGGCAGCGCATGGGGCGACAATCCGGGCCAACGCTATCATCGCCACATCGACAAGATCGTGACCGAGATCGGGCTCGATCCTACGGTGATGACGATCTACTGTTTGAGACATAGTTCTGTTGTCAGGCAGTTGTTGTTGGGCGTTCCGATCAGATTGACGGCGAGCACGCACAACACGTCGGTCGCTATGATCGAGCGGACCTATTCGAAGGCATCACCGAGCACAGTGACGACATCTCGCGCCGCGCGCTGCTGCAGCATGAGCAACCGAGCGGCGAGAATGTCGTGGTGCTGGCGAGCTGATCATGGGCCGGAAGCGAATGATAGAGGAATTTGCAAAATCCCCGGCCAGCATCACGATTGATGAAGCGTTTTCAGCGGCTCCATTTGGGAGCTGACGGAAAAGAATGGGTACATCACGTGCGAGCGGCTTAACACAGCCTTGCGGGAAGGCCGAATCCGTCTGCAGGTAGATAGTAAAGAGGTGAAGTCCGAACTTTTGGCCGAGTGTTTGCGGGTTTCGGTTGAGAAAACAATGGGTGGTGGCTGGACCGCCAAAATGACAGCGGTACGGGCGCTTGA
Source organism: uncultured Alphaproteobacteria bacterium (assembly GCA_963822795.1). Classification (GTDB taxonomy): domain Bacteria; phylum Pseudomonadota; class Alphaproteobacteria; order Rhizobiales; family Xanthobacteraceae; genus Bradyrhizobium. Next base: position 159,629 of record CAWGJM010000061.1, on the reverse strand, counting down.
CCGACCCGTCAACGAGTACGAGTGGACCGTATCAGCATCTGATCTCGGCAACCTTCTCGCGAAACCACAATTTGAATCACCGCGGCATCTGCAGACTCGATTTATGGTGGCGGGCGCGATCTTGCCGAGCAGGCCATCGCGCCACTTCTTCAACTCGTGCGCGTTGAGTAGTTGCACCGGCTTGCCGAGCAGCACCTTCGTCAGATGCACGCGCGGCGATTCAGCGTTGTAGGGATTGGCATTGCGCGCTTCGAGGTCGCGCCTGTAGTCCTTGAGCGCTCCATCGACCGTAATCGGTGCGGAGTCGCCGCTACCATCCTCACCACGTGCTAATCGCTTTGCCGCGTCCTGCAAGCTGGAGATCGTGCCGCAGATGTGGCGCGGGTCCGATCGGGGCATGAGCCCAGACCTTTGGTGGCTCGGAATCAGATCAATGCCCTGGTGCGACGCGCACGGCGTCCCGGCGCCTCTCGCGGGCCTTGTCGCACCATATTCTACGGCGGCCTCAGATGGTGTACCGCTTGTGGCGGACGATGCTGAGGTCTCTATCATCGCTGGTCATTTGGCTCGATTTGTCACGGACGTTCTCGTTCGCCCTAAGGCAAGCGTGTTCCCCGAGCCAGCCTATGCAATCGGGCTGCGCAAGGCGTGGATCTTTTCCCAGCCGTTCGAAATCTGGCCCATCCAGCTCAGCCATGCTGAACACTGGACGGCCGAAATTGACTCCACCTCTGCTGAAGACAGCCTCCTGCTGCTTCGCGAACTAATACCCTCGGCTTTCGATGATCACGATCAGCCTCGCACGTGACCAGCGCGCCCTCTTTCGTAAATATCTGAGGCGCGCCGGGTCACGTGAAATCGGAGGCATCCTTATGGGCGAGCAACTTGCGCCGGTCATTTTCAGATCGTCGACTTTTCGGTCGACGAGACGACCGGCTCCGCCGCCCATTTCGTCCGAAGCCCGAAGCATCACGCCGCAGCGCTCGCCAGCTTCTTTGAACGGACCGGCTCCGACTATCAGCGTTTCAATTATCTCGGCGAATGGCAATCGCACCCAAGCTTCCCTGTGCGCCCAAGTGCCGAGGACGTGAGCTCACGGCGATGTCTTATCTTGGCACCAACCCGACATGCCGACTGGCGCCGACGATGTCCGTTGATCGGGGTAGACCGGAAGTGATCGGCCGACGACTAAAGTGACGCGATTGGCCCGGAACTGACATGAACGGCCGCAGCGCATCAGGGTCCAGGCGAACTATGCCAACGCGCTGCAGGAGTTGACCAACCACTATCCGGGCCGCGACCGCAGCTTTCCACGAGCTGCTCGCAAAATGGCCGTAGTTTTCAGCAATTGAAGGCGGTCATTGAATTCGACGGATTGGTCGAGGTGACAACGATGCGGAATTTGTCTTTCGGACTTCGGCGATTGCTGTCGCTGATCGTGGGCGTTACCCTCTGGGCGGCCGCTGCTTGGCCTGCTGCGGCCGAGCCCTCCGCGGCGGGCCTGTGGCAGAAGATCGAGAACGGCGAGCCCCGGCTTTACGTGTTGGTCGTCGATCACAACGGCGTCTTCGAAGGCTTGATGGCGAAACTGTTCCCTAAGCCGGGCAGTACAGGCCCGCGGATCTGTTCGGAGTGCACCGACGACCGCAAGAACGCGCCCTGGCTCGGTATCTCCTTCGTCCGCGACATGAAGCGCAATGGTCTGAAATATGAGAACGGCAACGTGCTCGATCCCCGCGACGGCAAGATCTACAGCGCCAAGATGACCTTGAGCCCGGATGGGCAGACCTTGACGCTGCGCGGCTATATCGGCATCTCGCTGCTCGGCCGCGACGAGACCTGGACCCGCCTGCCCGATAGCGCCATCGCCCAAGTCGATCCCGCCATCGTTGCCAAATATCTCCCCGCGCAGGCCGCCGCGATGAAGCCGCCCGCCACGACACCGGGGATGCAGAGAAAGGTGGCGCCAGCGCATTAGCCGTTTCTGTCCTCCCTGGGATTGTGAAGAGGGTAAAAGGGGAGGGAATGGTCTCGTCATCAATAGGCGAAAATGGGCCGCGACTTGGATGCAGGGTGGGCGACGTACTCGTTGATGAAGCCAATGCTGGTCACCGCCATCGGAATCAGTCGGCTACCGAAAACATGAGGAGCCGCGTCTGATCAGGGCTGTCGCCGACGAGGTGATTGAGCAGGTCAGCTGATGTGCAGGTTTTCGGCCGCCGGAATGATGGTCTCTCCAGGCACTGCGACGGCCGGCGGCCGAAAAGCGCCAAGGCAGGAAATCGCGGGTTGGGAACGGCGGTGGTGCCGCAACTATGGGGATTTCGCCGCGGGCGCAGGCGTCGATGTGGCGGAACGAGGCGGCAAGGTACGCAATTTTGCCACGCGGCATGGGCGTGAATTGGGTTGTGAACGGGTCACGGATCGTCTTTGTAACGCAATGTTGCGCTTTTGGGTTTCGCCGAACGGCAACATTGACGTAACGACGCAAGGGATAACGTTGTCGGCTGGAAGCCAACACAGACATTGATCGTACTTGCATATGTCGAGCATCAGTTTCGTCATCATGAGGTGTCGATCCTGATCTTTGGCGGAACTGGCGTGGGCTTGTGTTTCGGCTGTTGCCCGCGCAGGAAGGTCTCGATGATGCGCATGTTGCTGCCACAGCAAGGGCATGGATGCTCTGGTGCTTTGGGCTCCTCGGGCTGAGCGCTCGTCGAAATCTTGGCGCTGGCCGCCTTGATGTCATCGAGCGGAATGAGCGGCACAGCAAGCAGCTCACGGATACGCTCGATATTCTTGTCGCGGGTTTGACAGGTGAGGAAGCCATAGTAGCGGATGCGGTGGAAGCCTGATGGCAAGACATGCATCAGGAAGCGGCGGATGAACTCGCTTGTATCGAGCGTCATCACCCTGTTGTATCGCTCGGCGCCGTCACGGCGATAATCCTTCCACGTGAAGGTGACGCCCTTGTCGTCGGCCGAGATCAGGCGGCGGTTGGAGATGGCGACGCGGTGGGTGTAGCGCGCAAGATAGCGCAGGACTTGCTCCGGTCCCCCGAATGGACGCTTGGCATAGACGACCCAGTCTTTGTTGCGCAGCGGTGCCAAATAAGCCGCGAAGGCTTTTGGATTGGTCAGCGCCATGTGCTTGCCGAAGAACTGCAGCTCTCCGGCACGATGAACGGCAGCAAGCTTTTCCAGGACAAGTCTTCGAAACAGACACGAGAGAACCTCCACGGCGAGAAGGAAGTTGGGCCTGCAGGCGACCCAGCGAGTCCCGTCCAGAGAGATGCCGCCACCCGGCACGATCATGTGGACATGCGGATGGTGGCACCCACGCCCACAATACCCTGAGCGCCGATAATACAGATGTTCAGGTCTTCTACCCCTTTCACCCACTTCATGGTGTTACCCTACGGATTCTTCGCAGACCGAAGCGAGGAGATGGGGCGGTCTGTGTCATAGATCCAGCCGGGAGGCGATTGAAGATTCCTATCTGGATGCTGTTGCCGGAGTGTGCCGAGATCACGATCTCGCAACGACCGCACCTCGGTAAGCAAGCCCTCCTATCTCTCGCTTCATTGCGTCACAACTCGACTCACCCGGTCCACGATAACCTTCGGCGACCGCGCGTTAGCGGAAGCCCGAGGGAGGTCGTCGTGGTGCAACTTCGTGGCACAAAACGGACCAGCCGGGCCGGTCTCGCGAAGTCCGTTCATTGGGGTAGACCGGAAGTAGCGGGCTGAGCGTCAAACCGACGCGAATGACCCAAACCGGACATGGCGTGACTACCGACAAAATCGTCTCGGCGGCACGGCCCCATAAAAGCACAATCAGGCTGGTGGAAGGGCTGCGCGCTCAACGTTTCGGGTTGCGCCCGCGGATGTGGTCAAAGCCTTGCTTGATTGCGGCGAAGCGCGCTTCGATCATCGGCTCAAATTCGAGGTCGGTGAAGATATATGGCCAGTCCTTTTCGACGCCTTCGCGGACGAGTTCACCGGCATAGATGGGATCTATGCCCTGAGAGACGCGTTCCCGGACCATATTGATGTGCTCGGCAGCTGGGCCCGAAGTCGGCAAGGCACGGACCGCCCCCTCAAAGCGCTTGGGGAGATTGCGTCTTGAGTTCATGATTTGAGTGCGGATGAACCCTGGACACAGCACCGATACGCCAATCCCGCGGGGCGCGAGTTCACGCCGCAGGCCCTCGGACAGCGCGACAACGCCATACTTGGAAACGTTGTATGCATTGCTCTGCCCTGAAATAAGGCCAGCGATCGAGGCTGTGGAGACGATGTGTCCACCCTCGCCATGCTGTTCGATCAACGGCCCGAAAATCTCGATCCCCCAAATGGTCGCCATCAGGTTGACGCCCATGGTCCAATTCCACGACGCCTCGGTCCAGGTGCCATAAGGCCCACCGCCGCCGACGCCAGCGTTATTGACGAGGATATGCACCTTGCCGTAGCGGGCAGTCGTGGCTTCGGCGGCCGCCACGAGTTCGGCTTTGAGTGAAACGTCCGCTTTCACGCCGTCGACATCGACGTTGGTGAGCCTCAGTTGCTTGAGCGCTGCGGACAGAGCCGCTTCTTCAATGTCGCAAAGCATGACTTTCGCCCCCGCCTGGGCGAAGGCGGTCGCGATCCCCAGTCCAATGCCTGACGCTGCACCGGTCACGAACGCAATCTTTCCAGCGAGTTCCTTCACGCGCGTTCTCCCCCGTGCAAGCGGACACCCTCGCCCCAAAACGCCAAGTGCCCCCGGACGGCATATGACCGCACTTTCGAGCGATTGGGAAGCGTGCCGGAGGTCAGCTTCTGTGCACCTTTGAGACATGCCCACGGACGCGGAGAATGTCTGTTTATTGGAGTGGATCGGAAGTGGTCGAACCGTGGCCAAAACGACGCGATCGACCCTAAACGGACGCGGGCTCCCACGCGACCTCAAGCGTGCGGAGAATGCCAACGGGCGGTTCGTCTTGCCCGGGAAGCTCTCTGAACGTCGCGGTGTAGAGCGAAGGGATGGGTGTGAGCGTTTTGATTTGCTTGTTAAGCCATTCGCTCAGTTCATCATACTCTGGGACGATGCCGCCATGACCCGGATGCGTTTCGAGAGGTTCGAGGCCTCGATGAAACTTAGCCACCCAGATCCTGTAAATCGCCCAGTGCCGGAGCTCTCGTTCCATGAACGGAGCGCTCACTGTATAGAGCCGAAAGTGCTGCGTATAGTCATCTATCTTGTCATCAAAGAGGGATGCAAATTAGTGTGGAGCACCGCTAAGATCAGCTGTGCCGCTTCGGATGCCGTCATGAATGTCTCGGATCGTGTGAACCTTCTCGAACTGCATGGCCCCTAGAATAGACTCGATCGATGCCACCCGCCACCGACGACATGTCGGCTCTTGGCACGAACCGGACCAACCAGGCCGGTCTGGTGAGGTCCGTTGCGGGGTTAGACCGAAAATGGACCGGGAAAAGATCGGCGAGCAGCTCAAGCGTGGACAGGCGACGGCGGCATCGGATAGGATTGCTGTTGCCACCCAGGATTTCCCAATGTTGATCAGGGTTATTTCCGAGTTCTGAGCCGATGAGGGGCCGCTGGTCCATCGCAGGATGGACCCGACGAGTTCATGGCGAGCAAGCTCCCCCGTTCCGACGGGTCGTGAGCGCTGCTCCAAGTCTATCGGAACCCTCGCAAATGCCATTTCTTGCCGCATCAGCTGTTCAGCAGCTTATGACCGACGCACGCGTTCCCGGTCTCTCCATGGCCGTCATAGATGATCGTCAAGCGACCGCACTGACTGTCGTTGGCGTACGCAACTCGCTCGACAGCGTTGCCGTGGATCAGCAGACCATTTTTGCTGCAGCGTCGCTGTCCAAGCCCCTATTCGCCTACGCGGTGCTCCAGATGGTCGATGCTGGCAAGCTCGCGTTCGACACCCCCCTGTCGCTGCATGTGCCGGACTATGTTGCAGACGATCCCCCGGGCTGCCGTCACCGTACGGCACGTTCTGAGCCACACATCGGGCCTGCCCAATTGGCGCTCTGTCGATCTTCCACTCAAGACGTACTTCCCATCGGGTGAGCGTTTTAGCTATTCCGGCGAGGGTTTCGTCTGGCTCCAGCGCGTCGTTGAAGCCGTCACCGGCGAATCCCTCGATACAACGCTCCGTCGGTTGATTTTCGAGCCGCTCGGGATGCATCGGTCGAGCTACACCTGGCAGTTGGCGTTCGAAGCAAATTATGCGGACCCACACGATGCGGAGATGGAGCCCGGTACGATTATCAAGCCGTCTGAGCCGAATGCGGCTGCTTCCTTGAAGACGACGGCTGATGACTTCGCCCGCTTTCTGCAGGCAGTATTGGCGGGAGCGGGCTTGAGGCGAGACACGGCCCGTCTCTGGTTCGAACCGCAGGTGCATTTGCACGACGTACAGATCGCGTGGGGGCTAGGCTGGGGCCTCGAGCCAAAATCTGGCACGTTCTTTCAATGGGGTGACTATGACCGCGGGAGATTCAAGGCCTTCGCCATGGGCTCCATGCAACAACACTCATCCTCATCTTCTTGAGGGCATGCGAGGTCAGGCCCTTTCTTGGATTGCCCGTTCCCGATCCGCACCACAGGCTCAATGACGTCTGGGCAAGCAGTAACCGTGGCCTCCGGCTATTTCCTACTCCCTTGGGTCTGGATTGTCCTGGTTGTGTTCCCGCTGAATTGGCTCATCGTTGCTGTGTACTGGCTCGCGCGATTGAATCTGTTCTTGCTCGACAGGCTGAAGTTCAAGGGACTGTTGTTGTCGATCGGCGCCGTCATGTTCCTGTTCGCCAAGGGCATCTTGGCAATTCAGGCGCTGCCTGAAACGAGCCTGTATCACTTCTTTGTTGAACACGCGCCCGGCTAGCACGTGAACTCATTAACGCGCAGCCATAGCCTGATCGACGCAAGCTGGATGAACGCAAGGTAGTTGGCGGTGAGTTTGTCATAGCGCGTTGCGACCCGACGACACTGTTTGACCTGGTTGAAGAACCGCTCAACCAGGTTGTGGGCGCGCTAGAGGTGGCGGCTGAAGCAGATCGGGTCGTTGCGATTGCGTTCCGGCATCATATAAAGCCAGGAATGCGCGGATATTAAATAGACATGCACACCGCCTGGCCTGGATGTGGGGCCGAACTAAAGAAGTTCAAGAATTGCAAAGCTTCGATTTGCAGCCTTATGAAATCCCTTCAGAAACACGCGCGCTCATCTCTTCGGTGGGGACGCGGGCGGGCTGAAGCGCGCCATTGCGAACGACGGGAGCGGTTTGATGACCATGCGGGATGCCGATGTCTTGATCGCGGGCGCAGGCCCAACCGGCCTGACGTTGGCGGGCGAGTTGGCGTTGGCGGGCGTCGACGTTGCCATCGTCGAGCGGCGCCCTAACCAGGACCTGCCCGGCTCGCGCGCAGGCGGTCTGCACTCACGCACCATCGAGGTTCTCGATCAGCGTGGAATCGCCGAGCGGTTCCTGTCGCAGGGGCAGAAGGCGCAGGTCGCGGGCTTCGCCTCGGTGCGTTTGGACATCAGCGACTTTCCCACCCGGCACAACTACGGGCTCGGGCTGTGGCAGAATCACATCGAGCGCATACTGGCCGGCTGGGTCGGCGAGCTGGGGGTGACGATCCATCGCGGACGTGAGGTGAAGGGTTTCGCGCAGGACGACACCGGCGTCGACGTCGAGCTGGTCGACGACCAGTCGTTGCGGGCGGAATATCTCGTCGGGTGCGACGGAGGACGCAGTGTGATCCGCAAGGCGGCCGGTATCGAGTTCCCCGAGTGGGATCCAACAACAAGCAGCCTGATCGCCGAGGTCGAGATGGCCGAGGAGCCGGAATGGGGCATCCACCGCAATGCCTTTGGCATCCATTCCTTCGGCAGGTTGGAGTACGAGATCCGCGACGGCGAGGTGGTCTACATGGATGGGGGGCCGGTGCGGATCATGGTGACTGAACTGCACGTCGGACCCGCGACCGAACCCACCCTGCGCGATCTCAGCGAGGCGCTCATCGCCGTATGCGGGACAGATTACGGGATCCATAGTCCCACCTGGATCTCCAGGTTCACCGATATGACTCGGCAGGCCGCGGCCTACCGCAAGGGAAAGGTACTGCTGGCCGGCGACGCCGCACACGTGCATGCCCCGGACGGTGGACAGGGCCTCAACACCGGTGTGCAGGATGCGGTGAACCTGGGATGGAAGCTGGCCCAGGTGGTCAACCGGACATCGCCGGAAAGTCTCCTGGATACCTACCACGCCGAGCGCCACCCGGTCGCTGCCCGCGTGCTGCGCAACACGATGGCGGCGATCGCGCTTCGCCGCGCGGACGAACGCACGCAGGCACTGCGCGACACCATGTCCGAGCTCCTCGGCATGGAGGAGCCTCGCAATCGATTTGCTGCGATGCTGTCCGGTCTGGACATTCATTACGATCTCGACAAGGGACACCCGCACGCTTCGGCGATGGAGACCTTGCTACGACTTTCTCAGGGACCCTTTCGCAGGAGACACGAATGCTTGCTGTTTTTTTCCTGGGCCTGCGCGACCGTTGGCCTGTCTTGCGAATCCGCTCCAAATGCAGCCATCATTCAAGCGGCCTATGAGCGAGCAGCGCCCGACTCCCGCCTCCGCCGCGACAAGGGCCTGCGAATCATCGAGGCGACCTGTGACAATGATGTGAACGGCCGATTCCAGTGTCAGGTCTCATTCGTGTCGGAAGCAGATCCCGATCAGCGGCTATACCTTGGCATCGTTTCGGCGACGCAAACGGATCAGGGCTGGACGCTCACGAGCGGGTTGTGCAGGCGCTGAGACGCGCTCAGTCCGCGCGACGCGGAGTGCGGTGACGACGGCATTATTTGTATTGAATATTGATATTGGCGGCATGTCGGCGGCGGCATCATCCGGCTCACACCTCCGAGCCGTCGAGACCACGTTTCACACCGGCGCGGACCCGCGCAGACATTCTCGATTCAACCATCGATTAGCGCATGATCTGGGAAAGGGGATACCATTTTTCCCTCGCGACAGACGTGAAGCGTTTGCGCGGAGATCATGCTCGATCCAAAAGATAGCGCGGGATGACGATTTGATCATCCCGCTAGTTGGAAGCAAGAACGAGTATCTCTCCGCTTGCGCGGTTGCTTCATCGGCCCGCCAGTTCGCGCTGTTCATTCGTTGTCAGACACTGGCGCTCTTCACTTGTCAGCTTGCCTTATCCTAGAATCTGCACGGCGCTTCCCGTGTCATAGCGTGTGCCGGAGGAACGGTGCGATCCTTCCGATCTTTGCCCGTCGGTGCTCCTTGCGCCAAGGTATTGCGCGTGGCGAACCGCCGCGTGCTCAAAGAGATCTGGCGCTGAGAACCTGGACCAAGTCATCAGGCACGGACGACTATGCCTGGCGCGGACGTCGGATCTCTAGGCCGGTCACCTGCAAGCTTAAGCTAAGATTTGGCTTAAATTTCCGGGATTTGCTGGCGCCTTGCGCGAATGGTGCAACAATTTCAAACCTGATCGATGGCAAATGCACGTCAACTCTAGTAAAATCCGTCAATGGGCCGGCTACAGCTCTTAACAGCGAGGTGTACGCATATGGTTGACCAGTACCGCGACGACTCTCCTACGGCATTCAATCTCGCTCGCCGCAAGGTTTTGGTAGGTGGGCTCATAATTGGCGGGATTGCCGCACTGCCGACGCTGCCGGTTATTGCGGCGCCGACCTCATGGTCGGATCAATCCGCGGCGCGGTTTATGGAAATTTCGTTGCTGCTGGTTCCCCATCGCCTGAACGATGAGGTCGGGAAGCGTATGGGCGCTGCGATGGCCGCGTTGAATCCGTCGCTGTCGCAGCAAATTGACGGGCTCCTTGCCATCGCACGAGAAAAGAACGCACGCATCGTCGAGGACTTCTTCGCCGACGTGCCGGATGGTCCGCTCAAGGAGACGGCGCTCTCAATCATTTCCGCTTGGTATCTGGGTGTCGTAACCGACGCTCCCGATGCCGAGGTGCTCGCCTACGAGTACGCGCTGATGTACCAGCCGACGAGGGACGTCATGACCATTCCCTCCTACGCGATCTCCGGGCCGAACGGATGGACGGCCGAGGCTCCCCCACTGAGCAACATGCCTGAATTTTGAACGCCGTGCTTTCGAAAGAACAGGGAATTGTCCAGATGGCGAGTGATTACAGTGCAGACGTCGTCATCGTGGGGACCGGGGTCGTCGGTTGCCTGATCGCGGAACAGGCCCTGGAAGCTGGCTTGTCCGTGCTGATGCTCGAGGCCGGTCCTCGCGTCGATCGCTGGCAAATCGTCGAGAATTTCCGGAACCTTCCGCCAAGCCTGCGACTGTTTCACTGGGACGCGCCCTACCCGCCGAAGCCGTGGGCGCCGCACCTCGAAACGCGCGTGGGCAAAGAGTCGGAACAATACCTTCAATTGGAAGGGCCGAATGCCCGCGCTTATCTCCAGGGCTACGTTCGCTATGCGGGAGGCGCAACCTGGCACTGGGCCGGAATCTGCTGGCGCTTGACGCCCGAGGACATGCGCCTGAAAAGCCTTTATGGGGTCGGCCGGGACTGGCCATTCAGCCACGACGTTATCGAGCCCTACTACACGCGCGCCGAATATGCGATCGGCGTGTGCGGTCCATCCGACCCCACGCTTCAATGGCCGCCGAATACAAAACGCTCAAAACCCTACCCCATGGGACCAATTCCCTTCGGTCCGGGTGAGCACCGTTTCACCGAGGCGGCAGCGAGAATCGGGATGATCAACTTGCCGGCGCCTCAGGCACGCAACAGCGGCGTCTCCTATGACGGCCGGCCGGCGTGTTGCGGCAACAACAACTGTTTTCCTGTATGCCCTATCGCCGCCAAGTACGATGCGGCGACGGCCTTGCCGAAGATCGAGACCAAGGGCGGTAAAATCCTGGCCAACGCCGTCGTCTATCGAATCGAGACGGGCGAGAAGAATTCGATCGCGGCGGTTCACTTTTTCGATCCGGACAAACGCTCGCACAAAGTCACGGCCAAGATCTTCGTGATTGCCTGCAACGGCATCGAGACGCCAAAACTGCTGTTGCTGTCAAGGGACGAACGCAATCCTAACGGCGTGGCGAACAGCTCCGATCAGGTTGGGCGTAACATGATGGATCAGCCGAAGCTCATAGCGGACCTGGAGCTCAAAGAACCACTATGGACAGGCGTCGGGCCGGTTCAGAGCAGCAGCATTCTCAATACCACGCAAGGCGAATTCCGCAGCCGCTATGCGGGAGCGATGTTCCGTATGGAGAACTTCGCCCGCAGCCCCCTCGGCGCGGCCGCCGCGCTGAAAAAAGGGTTGGTCGGCAAGGCCCTGGATGCCGAGATTCGGCGGCTTTCCGCTTGTACCGCAAGGTTGACCGTGGAGCATGAGATACTGCCTTCAGCCAATAACCGTTTGACGCTGTCCAGCAAGAAAGATTGGCTCGGTATCAACAAACCGAATATCAATTATGACGTCGGCGACTATGTGCGCCAAAGCGCCAAAGAATACACCGTGCCGCGATTGCAGCAGTTGGCGGCCGAACTCGGCGCCACCAATTTCCAGCTGTCCCCCGAATTTCTCAACAGCGACCACATCATGGGCGGCTGCGTCATGGGGGCCGAACCGGCGACAGCGGTGGTAGATGCCGACTGTCGTGCGCACGATCACCCCAACCTGTTCTTGCCTGGTGGCGGCGCGATGCCCAGCGGAACTGCCTCAAACAGTACTCTCACCATGGCCGCGCTGGCGCTGAAGGCGGCTGACGCGATCGCCAATCAACTCAAGCACGGCTAATCATGGGCAACTCGAGTCATCGCCTCGGTGCGCTTCTCGCTGGAACCATGGCGGCCGGCATTTGTCATGCGGCCGATCCGCCAGATCAAACTGCTGCCGCGATCAACCGCGGGGAGTATCTGGCAACGGCCGCTGACTGTGGCGCTTGCCACACGGCGCCAGGCAGCAAGCCCTTTGCCGGCGGGCTGCCCATCGACACGCCGCTCGGCACCATTTATTCGACCAATATCACACCGTCGGCGGATTTCGGGATTGGGCGCTACACGGAGGAAGAGTTTTCGCGGGCGCTCCGTCGTGGCATTCGACGGGATGGCGCCAACCTCTATCCCGCGATGCCATACACATCCTATGCGAGGTTCACCGAAGACGACGCGCATGCGCTTTACGTATACTTCACGCAGGCGATAAAACCCGTCGAACAGCGGGCGCCGCCGACCCAGCTGCCGTTTCCAATGAACATACGCGCGTCGATGATGGCCTGGAACCTGCTGTTCCTGGACTCGGCAGCCTTCGTGCCGGACCCGCATCAATCGGCGGAATGGAATCGGGGCGCCTATCTCGTGCAGGGCGCCGCGCATTGCAGCACCTGTCATACGCCGCGCGGCTTTCTGATGCAGGAGAAGACCAGCCGTGCTTTGTCGGGCGCGCAGGTCGGGCCCTGGTACGCGCCTAACATCACGTCGGACCCGATGAGCGGCATTGGACGCTGGACCAAGGAAGAGCTCGCCGCCTATTTGCGCACGGGACACCTGTCCGGAAAGGCGCAGGCCGCCGGAAGCATGGGCGAAGCTGTCGAAGACAGTTTCCAGCACCTTACGGCCGCGGACCTCGACGCCATCGCGACTTACATCAAGAGCGTTGCGGCCGTCCACGGCCCGGCCGATGACGCTTCCCGCTTCACTGCCGGAAAGATGTTCTCCGAACTCGGAGCGTTGCGCGGACGCGACGGCATCAGGTCTGATACCGATGCCGATCCGAGCGGCGCAGCGCTGTTTCAAGGCAATTGCGGCTCCTGCCATTCGGCTGAAGGTCAAGGCAGCAAGGACGGCTACTATCCGAGCCTGTTCGCGAACTCGGCCACTGGCGCGAGGAACGCGACCAACCTCGTTGCCACCATCCTGTACGGCGTGGATCGCACCACATCGGGGAGACAGGCCTTCATGCCCGGCTTCGGCGGCCACGCGACCGATGCCAATCCACTCAGCGATCGCGACATTGTGGTGCTCGGCAACTACGTGCTCGCCCACTATGGGTCGGCCGATACCGCCATCACCGAACAACAGGTCGCCGAGGAGCGCCGGGGCGGCCCCTCCTCTCCACTGCTCGCACTCGCTCGCGGGGGTATAGCAGCCGCGGCGATCGTCGTGTTTTTGGGCGTCGCCTTTCTCATCTTCCGAAGACGAAAGCGTCCCGCCTGATATGTCACGCGCAAGGCGCCACGTGCGTGGTGCCGGCGCTCGGCGGGTGCCTGCCTATCAATCGCGGCGGCGATCGCGGCAGGCGTTTGTCGGAAGTGGCAAGCTCCAAAATCCGGGATGAATAACTTGGGCCGGTTGTAACTGGGGCTGGCGTCTGATCAACGCTTACAGAAGCCAATCGAAACGCCTGCAATTCTTTGAAATTGCAGAGGTTTTTCATCGAGTTGGTTGCGGGGACCAGCAATCAGTGGGACCGACATTCGCCGATAGTGGCCGTTTGACGAGTTCGCGCCCCTTGGGGGCGGCGAGGCACCTGGCGATAGATCGGCATTCAGCCGTGATAGGCAAACAGCTCGATTGGGTCGTTGAAGCCGCGCACCGGGTATTCGCCGACGCGTTCGAGATCGAAATCGCTTTCGACGAAGTCGGCGAACGCGCGGGACAGCAGCACCGTTCTGCCCAATTGCTTGGTGAGGGTTTCGAGACGCGAAGCCATGTTGACCGCCGGACCGATGACGGTGAAGTCGAGCCGGGTCCGCGACCCGATATTGCCGTACATGACGTCTCCGACGTGGACGCCGATGCCGTAATTCAGTGGCGCACGACCGGTTTCGCTGTTCTTTTCGTTCAGGGCAACCATGGCCTGACGGGCCTCAGTCACGGCATGCAGCAGATTTGCGCAGGCTTGAGGCTGGCTAAGCGGAAAAATGGCGAGCAGGCCGTCGCCGATGAATTTCAGTATTTCCCCACCATGCCGCGCAATCGGCTCCGACATCGCGTCGAAATAGCTGTTCAGAAGATCAATGACGTCATCGCGCGGCCAGTTGTCGGAGATCCGGGTGAAATCACGCAGATCGCAGATCATGATGGCGGCGCGTACCGTCGTCCCGCTTCCGCGCCTGGTGGCGCCGGCCAGAATGAGTTCGCTGGCATGCGACCCGACATAGGTTTCGAGCAGCGTTCGCGCCAGCCGGTTCTTGATACGGATTTCACTGACCAGCGCCAGAACCGGCAACAGTTTCAACAGGCCGGCGATATGCGCGTCGTCGAAACCTCCGGGCCGGTCGGTTGCAAAGGTCACGATATGCCGCTTGCCGAGCGTATGGTACAGCGGCCACGCCACATAGTCGGTCAGGCCTTTCGCCCGCATCTCGTCATAGACGGCGTGCTTGCGGCCCAGCGAGGGATCGCGTTCGAGGTTCTCGCGCACCACGGTGGCACCGTCATGGATTTCGTTGGCGGGACTACCGATGTATTCGGATCGCTCCCTGACATCGTAGTCGACCCTCGCAATCTCGGCCTCGCGCATCCCGTCGGCCCACATGATCCGGGCGCCAAGCCACTGCGGATGGAGGGTCAGTACGTGAAGCGACGCCCGCTTGACGGGAATGCCCGCTCGCTGGAGCCGGACACACAGCTCAGCGAAAATATTGTCAATGAAGCGCTCATCGCGCGTGTCGTTTGTCAGCCAGCGCACAACGTCGCTGTCAGAATGCGCGGTGATGGGATCGATGTTTGGCGGCGCGTTCATATCTTGCTCTCCTGAGCAGTGACCTGGATCGGCGGTACAGGATATGTCGTGTCCCCGCTCGACGGCGTCAACGGAGCCCGCCGCAATCTGCTTGCGCGCGTCGTGTTGTCAGGGGGGCCGCGTGTCCGGCGCGCGAGGACGCAGCGGTAGCGCCGCGCCGCCTTCCCTTTCAACCCATAACTCGCCTTTCGACAGCGGTCACGATGACATGTCTCATGAGGGCCAACGTCGGCCAGATCGTCAGGACTCCTGATGGAGGCAGGCTGTTTCTCGAACTCCTCGATGAGTTAAGCCGAATTTCTTCCCTAAGCGGATATGAGCCATCCGCCGAGTTCATGAAGAACTATCGTCGGGTCTTTTCCGATGCGTCGTCCGCTTACGCAACGTCGATGCTTCGCGACACGGAGCGCCGCGGTCGCACCGAAGTGGATCACGTCATCGGCTTCATGCTCTCCTGCGCTCGATCATTCGGTCTTGAAAACAAGACGCTCGAGCTCGCCTATGCGCACATCAAGTCCTACCAGCAACGCCTTACATCTGGTAGAGACTAGACCTCCGCTCAGCTTGTAATCGTAAAGAACGAGGCGGTCCGTCGGAACCTGCAGTCTCGAGATGGCAATCTGTTTGCCACTCGGGGTCCTCACCCTACGCACGCCTTCGCCGATCCAGGGGTCCCTTTTGGACACCGATGCGGAGTCCCATCCGATCCAGAGACCACATTGCACCGGGCTGGATGCACCACGAACCCCTCTGCGGGTGGCGCTCCTGCAACAGCCATTACTTATCACGGTTCGGAGATTCGTTTGCTGCCTTTTGAGGCGCAGGTGGGCGAACCTTATCACGCGACCGAGTTTGGCCTTCCGCACGACGTAACAATGAGCGGGAGAGGAAACTGGGGCAGCGTTGTCAAGCCGCGGCGACCGAAGCCTCCGAGCGATCAGTTTCAGCGGTGCGGCCGAGCAATTGTCCGAACACGCCAATCAGGACATCCGAGGCGTTCGCCACGGCTTGCTTGGCCCGCCAGGCGACGTACATGTCTGGCCGCACCACGACGCAGCCATCTTCATCGACCTCGCTCTGCCGATACCAGTCGGCATAGATGTCCTGCGCATCGCTGCCCGCGGGGCCTATGCTGACGACATCGACCGGCAAGCCGTAGGTCGCTTCCACCGCGGCCGCGGCCGCACTCCAGCATTCGCCGCCGATGCCGGTGAGCAGGGTGAAACGACCCTTGCCGGCGAGATCGAGCGTCGACCTGCGAATACCGTGATGCTCGACCCAGACGTGAGGAAGATGCGCGCCCGGCCAGGTGGTGGCCTGGTAATACAACTCACGGTCGCGGCTGAATGCTGGCTCCGGAGTGCCATCGGAGACTACAGCACTTGACGCGTAGCGTTGGTTCATCTCGACGCCGTGGCAGTTGAACTCGTAGCTCTTGTGCGCGATCGCTTCATGGAGCTTCTTGCGTCGCGCTTTGCCCTCCTCGGTTGGCGCCTTGCGCGCCTCGATGTTTTTCCTAGCCTGAACCGGATCGGTGGACGATAACAGGCCGACGGCCTCGAAGATCGGCGGGAAGTCGTCGATGCTTTTGTTGGCGCGGGTCACGATTTGCTTGCCGACCGGCTGACGTTCCGCTGAGTAGCTGTCGAGTAGCGCGGGCGAAGCTTTGGTCTCCAGAACCAGTTTCAGCTTCCAACATAGATTGTAGGCGTCCTGGATCGAGGTGTTGGAGCCGAGCCCATTGGTCGGCGGATGCCGGTGCACGGCGTCGCCCATGCAAAATACCCGGCCTGACGAATAGTGACCCGCATACATTTCATTGACGGTCCAGGTCGAAGTCGACCGGACCGCGACCTCGAGCGTCTCGTCGCCGACCAGATTGCGCACGATCGAAATCGCCTCGTCGTCGGTCAGCTGCCGTTCGCCCTGCTCGATGTCGTAGCCCCAGATGAACAGCCATTCGTTCCACGGCCGCACCATACGTACCAGGCCGGCGCCAATGCCGCCGGTCTGCGCGCCGGGCTGCAGCACCCAGTACAGAACGCTCGGTCGGTGGGCGACGTATTTGGCGAGATCAGCCTGCACGATGATGTTCATGCTGCCGGCGCGGCCCATCTGTCCCAGCATCGGCAGGCCGATGACTTCGGCGACGCGGCTGCGGCCGCCGTCTGCGCCGATCAGATATTTGGCGCGGATCTCGTAGGTCTCGCCGGACAGCCGGTCCTTCACGGTTGCGCTAACGCCATCGGCGTCCTGAACCAGATCGACGAATTCGGTGTTGAAGCGGATCGCGGTACCGCGCTGACCCGCAGCCTCGAGCAAGATTGGCTCCAGGAAATTCTGCGGCAGGTCGCAGATGCTGACCGGACTCGCCAGTTCGTAATCGGCACGCCGCGCCGGATGATTGCCCCAGGAATACAGCCGACCGAGCTCTTCGCCGGCGAGGCTTTCGCAGAACACGTTGTTGGCCATCAGATGCTGCGGGGTCGCCTGGGCGATGGCTTTCGCTTCAAGACCAAGATCGCGCAACACTTCCATGGCCCGCTGGTTGGTAATGTGGGCGCGCGGCGTATCGGCAAGCCAGCCATATTTAGTCACCAGAATATGCTCGACGCCGTA
The DNA here is from genome assembly GCA_963822795.1 of uncultured Alphaproteobacteria bacterium. Taxonomy (GTDB): domain Bacteria; phylum Pseudomonadota; class Alphaproteobacteria; order Rhizobiales; family Xanthobacteraceae; genus Bradyrhizobium. The sequence continues at coordinate 142,205 of CAWGJM010000061.1, read as the reverse complement.
CATGCCGAGCAGCGCCGCGGCGGCCCCGCCGGCAGGCCCGCTTCCCACCACCAGAACGTCGGTCTCTACTGTGGTCCTAGCTGTCTTGGCCATTTCCCTCTCCCGATTGCCAGATGCCGTTTTGCGGTGTGGGCGATCGCGTTACTCGGCCGCGGCCATCATTGGCTGCGGCACGACGCCAGCACCCGGCTTCATCTGAAAGTCATAAGTCATGAGGTGCCACGGCCCTGATCCGGGTGTGCCGTCGGGCATCACCGGCTCGTCGTGACGTTCGACCCTGGCCACGAGTTCGTCCTTGACGCCGAACACCGCATCCGAGCCGAGGTATTCGTCGCCCTCGATGAACACGTGCGTAACCAGCGGCTCAAAGCCCTGCGCCTTCACCAGGAAATGGACATGGGCCGGCCGCATCGGGTGACGTTTGGTCGCCGAGATCAATTCGCCGACCGGGCCATCGGTCGGGATAGGATAGCTGCAGGGCAGAATGGTGCGGAACGAGAATCGCCCGTCGGCATCGGCAACGAACCGCGCCCTCAGCGAGGGACCCTGCGTCTCATAGCAGGGCTTTTGCGAATCGTAGAAACCGTCGTCGTCGGCGTGCCAGACGTCGATCTCGGCGCCGGTGAGCGGCTGGCCGGCCAAATCGGTGACACGGCTGCGCACGAACATCGGCTCGCCGACGGTGCCTTGAGAAATATCGGAGCCATGCGGCGTCCGCTTGTGCTCGCCAACATAGAACGGGCCAAGCACGGTGGTCTGGGTGGCGCCTTCCCGTTCGCGATGATTGACCGCATCGACCAGCATCGACACGCCGAGCACGTCGGAGAGCAGGATGAACTCCTGGCGCAACGACGTGCAGGTCTGTCCGGTTCGGGTCAGGAAATCGATTGCTCGCTCCCACTCTTCAAAGGTGAGATTGGTGCGACGCACGAGATCGTGCAGCGACGTCACGACCTGTTCGAGAATGAATTTGAGCCTGGTATCCGGTGTCGCTTCAAAACTGCGGATCACTTCTGCGGTAAGTTCTTGATCGCGGAACTGGGTCATCGGTGTGGTCCTTCGGGTATGGTCGCGCAATCGCGCTGTTGGATCAGTGCAGCGAAGGTGGGTCGCCGCGGTAAGCCGCAGCGATCAGCTCGCGCACCGAGGCGCGGTCGACCGGCCGCGGATTGGCATAGGCGTTGTGAACCGCCATGTCGGCAGCGCGGTCGATGCCGGATTCCGGCATGCCGATCTCCGCCAGCGTTTTGGGAAGTCCGAGGCGTCGCGCCAGTCCGTGGAGGGCACGCGCCGCGTCGGATTCTCCCAGCGCCCGCGCAATCCGGACCATCGCCTCCGGAGCGGCCACGGCGTTGTACGCCGCCGCATGAGGCAGCACGATTGCGTGAGTTTCGGCGTGCGGCAGATCGAACGAGCCGCCGAGTACGTGGCACAGCTTGTGATGCAGCGACATTCCCACCGCGCCGAGGCATGTGCCGCATAGCCACGCGCCATACAAAGCGTGGTGCCTTGCGGCGCCGTCGGAAGGCGCCACGATGATCCGCGGCAGGGCGCGGGCGAGCGCCGCGATACCTTCTTCCGCCATCAGCGAGGTCAGCGGATTGGCATTCTCCGCATAGAGCGCCTCGACCGCGTGAGCGATGGCGTTCATGCCGCTGGCGGCGGAAACTCTTGGAGGCAGCCCCAGGGTCAGATCGACGTCGTAGATCACGGTATCGGGAATCAGGTCCTGGGATCGTTGGGTGGTTTTGACGCCGTGCTGGGTCTCACCGAGGATCGGCGTCATTTCCGATCCGGCATAGGTGGTGGGCATGGCGATATGGGGAAGCCCGGTGCGCAACGACAGCGCCTTGCCGAGCCCGATCGTCGAACCGCCGCCGATCGCAACGAAGCCGTCGATATCCAGCGCCTGGACCACTGCGATGCCGGCTTCGGTGACCTCGACCGGCGTATGCATCCGCGCATCGGAAAACAACTCTGCGAGCCGGCTGCCGAGATGCGCGCCGAGGCGGGCGCCCAGGTCGCGCTGCTCGCGCGTCGTCAGCACCAGCACTCGCCTGATCCCCAGGCGTTCAACCTCTTCGTTGAGCCGCGCGGCGCTGCCGGCGCCGAACACCACGCGGTATTGCTGCGAGCTGTAGGCGAACCCGGGCGGATACGCGCTCTGGGCCGCGGCTGGATCTGTCGCGTGCACATTATTTGCGCTGTTGGCATCGACACCGGTGATGCTCATGGCGTCCTCCCGCGCCGGAGGTGCCGGCGAACTGGATTTCTTGTTGTGTTGGGTCGGACGCTATGCGCAACGGTCGGTGAGAGCCTGCACGAAACCGGAGGAATTCTGCACAAAGCTGGGAAAATGATGCCCCCTCATGGGGAGAGGACGGGAGACTGACTTAGCTCGGAAGCGAGTCTAATGACTGCTCCGGTAGCGGCCCGGGGTCACGCCGGTGAAGCGGCGGAACATGCGCGTCAGATGTTCCTGGTGCGAGAAGCCGCATTGCAGGGCGACGTCGGCGATGCTCGAGCCTTCCTCGCCCAGCAACGTCTTGGCGCGCTCGATCCGCAGATTGAGCACATATTGATAGGGCGAGACGCCGGCGGTCGCCTTGAAGATGCGCACGAAATATTCGGTGCTGCGGCCGCAGATGGCCGCCATCATGTCCAGCCGGATATCTTTCTCGAGATTGGCCTCGACGAAGTCGCGGATGCGCTGCATCTGCCGATTGGTCAGCCGCTGCGTCTGCTTGCCGGGCTCGGCCGCCGGCGTGTGATAGTTGATCGCGATGAACCGGTTGGCGATCGCCTTGACGATCGGATCGACGAACAGCGACGAGGCCGGCAGGCAACCGACGACGGTCTCGCCGATCGCGGCGGCGAGATGTTCGAGCACCGCATCCTTCTCGCCGAGCATGGGCGCCAGCCGGCCGACGACGTTGTGCGCGCCGCTCTCCTGATCCGCGAACAGATCGGAGCGAAGATAGATATGGGTGGTATCGAGCGCTGCATGCAGCGCGACGTCGCATTCGTGACCGGCCGGGAGAAAGAATACGCCGCCTTTGGGGATATGCCGGCCAACCGATTTTCCGTCCACGGTATAGGTGATATCGACCGGACCGCCGCGATGCAGAACCATTAGACTGTCCGATAGCGCGTGCAGCTTGCCCCGATAGGCGCGCTCGCGCTGGATCGAGGCAAATGCCGACGACCAGCCGAGACCCTCGCTCGAGGCGCGAATGTCGGCCTGAAACCGATGCAGGATACGGTGGGTGTCCTCTATCCCAAAGACCGGTTTCGATTGCATCGGGCGGGGCCAACACAGGTTCGAGACATCAGGCCGCCAAGTGAAGCCCAACAGCTTCAGAATTTCAACACACGACAGGCGTCGCACACGACAGGAGTCACTTGCCCAAGGTTCGGGAGTTGCCGATGCGAAAATCTGGAATGAAGAGGATGTCCGGCCGCGCTGGACAGGGGTGAAAATCCAGACAGCAAAAAGCCCTTGAAAACGATGTGTTTTCAAGGGCTTTGTCTGGTTGCGGGGACAGGATTTGAACCTGTGACCTTCAGGTTATGAGCCTGACGAGCTACCGGGCTGCTCCACCCCGCGATAAGCCGTTGCGCCCCTTTCAGAGAAAACCGCTGACGAAACGGAGGTTGACCAACACGCTTGGGCGCGCCGAACGATCCCGTCCAAAAGGCTTCCAGAGAAGACAACCCCGGGCCTGAGCCCCAAGGGGTGCGGGCGGTATGTACCAATGCCCACCCGCTTTGGAAAGGGTCCGTGGGCCGGTTTTTTCGATTTTATGACAGGCAAAATGTGCCAAAACGGCCCGGATCGGAGCCCTCTTGCCATAAGTTCTGCAAAAGCCCAGCTTTGGGGCAATAACGCACGAGGAAACGCCATGGACCAGCCCCTGAAAAGCCCGGCGCAGGCCGGCCTCGATGACGCCTTTCACGCCATGTTGGACAAGTCGCGCCTCGAGCCGGCGCCGGCGCTGGAGGTACGGCTAGACCGCTTGAGGCGGCTGCGGGCGGCGGTTTCGGACAACGAGGCCCGGTTCGAGCAGGCGATCTCGGCGGATTTCGGCCACCGCTCGGCGGTGGAAACCACCATCGCCGAGACGCTGTTTTTGATGGTCGAGATCAAGCACGCTACAAAGCGCTTAAAGAAATGGATGGCGCCGCGGCGGATCGCGACCGCGCTGCAGTTCATGCCGGCGAAAAACCGCCTGATCCCGCAGCCGCTCGGCGTCGTCGGCATCATCGCGCCCTGGAACTATCCGCTGCAGCTGACGCTCGCGCCCGCGATCGGCGCGATCGCAGCCGGCAACCGGGTGATGATCAAGCCGAGCGAGCTGACGCCGCGGTTTTCCGCGCTGTTGAAGGAAGTCATCGCGGCCAAGTTCGACGTCACCGAAATGATGGTGACCGGCGTCGAGGAAGAAATTGCAAAAGCCTTTGCCTCGCTGCCGTTCGATCATCTGGTATTCACCGGCTCGACCAAGGTCGGCCGATTGGTCGCGGAAGCCGCCGGGCGCAACTTGACGCCGATCACGCTCGAGCTCGGCGGCAAGTCGCCCGCGATCGTCGACCGCTCGGCCGACATCAACGAGGCGGCCGAGCGCATCGCCTACGGCAAATTGCTCAATGCGGGCCAGACCTGCATCGCGCCGGATTATGCGCTGGTGCCGGACAACGAGCTGCAGACTTTCGCCGACAAGGTGGTCGGCCACATGCGGCGCATGTTCGGCACCGATCCTGCGAACGAGGACTACACCTCTGTCATCTCCGACCGGCACTACGCACGACTTGAAGCGCTGGTGGCGGATGCGGCGGCCAAAGGCGCGCGTATTCTGCAGCCCGCGAAGGCTGACGATCCAATGTGGAAGCGAATGCGCAAATTCCCGCCGACCATCGTGGTCGGCGCGACATCCGACATGACCCTCATGCAGGAGGAAATCTTCGGACCCGTGCTGCCGGTGATCGGCTACAAGGACGCCAACGAGCCGGTCAGCTATATCAACCAGCACGACCGGCCGCTGGCGCTGTACTGGTTCGGCAAGGACGACGCCGCGCGCGACGATGTGCTCGCGCGCACCGTCTCCGGCGGCGTCACCGTCAACGACTGCCTGTTTCACTTCACCCAAGTCAACCAGCCGATGGGCGGCGTCGGCGCCTCCGGCACCGGCGCCTATCACGGCGAATGGGGCTTTCGGGCGCTGAGCAAGCTCAAGCCGGTGTTTTATCGCTCGCCGTTCAATCGGCTGGCCGATCTCTATCCGCCCTACGGCGGAAAAATCGCACGGCTGCAGAAGCTGCTGCGGTTCATGGCGTAGTGCCGGCCTCGTCATTTCGCGGCGCTCGTGAAACGCGCGAACCCGGAATCTCGAGATTTCCGGGTTCGCTGCTTCGCATCGCCCGGAATGATGAGAAAAAAATAGAACTTCAGAGGTAATATGCGTGACGGATACATTCGATTTCGTGGTGGTGGGCGCAGGCTCCGGCGGCTGCGCGGTGGCAGGAAGGCTGTCGGAGGATCCGAACACTTCGGTGGCGCTGCTCGATGCCGGCGGAAAGAACCACAACTGGGTAGTGACCACGCCGGGCGCGATCATCCTGATGGTCGGCGGCAAGGTCAACAACTGGGCTTTCGACACGGTACCGCAGAAGGGCCTCAACGGGCGGATCGGCTATCAGCCGCGCGGCAAGGGACTCGGCGGCTCGTCCGCGATCAACGCCATGGTCTATATCCGCGGCCACCGCGCCGACTACGACCGCTGGGCCGCGCTCGGCAACACCGGGTGGTCCTATGCCGACGTGCTGCCCTATTTCAAGCGCGCGGAGCACAATTCTGATTTCAACGGCGAATATCACGCCAAGGGCGGGCCGCTGCGCGTCAACCGCCCGCGCTCCGACAACCCGGTGCAGGAAATCTTCCTGCAGGCGGCGCGCGAGGCGCAGTTCCGCATCCGCGAGGATTTCAATGCCGAGGAGCAGGAGGGGCTGGGCATCTACCAGGTGACGCAGGAGAACGGCGAACGCTGGAGCGCGGCGCGCGCCTATGTGCACCCTCATATGGATAACCGCACGAACCTGCGCGTCGAGACCCTGGCGCATGCGAGCCGCATCCTGTTCGAGGGCAAGCGCGCGGTCGGCGTCGAATACCGGCAAGGCAACGAAACAAGGCAGCTACGCGCCCGCCGCGAGGTGATCCTTGCTTCAGGCGCATTCCAGAGCCCGCAACTCCTGATGCTGTCCGGCGTCGGCGATGCCACAGCACTTGGAAAGCACGGCATCGCCAGCGTGCATCATTTGCCCGGTGTCGGACAAAACCTGCAGGACCATCCGGACTTCGTGTTCGCCTTCACCTCCGACGCGCCGTATTTCGCCGGCCTGTCGTTCTCCGGCATCGCGCGGATCTTCAAGGGGATTGCGCAATATCGGCGCGAGCGGCGTGGACCGATGACGTCGAACGTCGCCGAGTGCGGCGGATTCTTAAAGACCCGCCCCGACCTCGACCTGCCCGACATCCAGTTGCATTTCTGCATGGCGATGGTGGCCGATCATGGCCGCAAGCCGCGCTGGGGCACCGGCTTCTCCTGTCACGTCTGCCTGTTGCGACCGCAGAGCCACGGCAGCGTCTGGCTGCACAGCGCCGCCCCGTTAGCACCGCCCGCGATCGATCCGAACTTCCTCGGCGAGGAGGCCGACCTCGATGCGATGGTCAAAGGCTTCAAGATGACCAGGCGGCTATTGGACGCGCCCGCCCTGAAAGCGCTGCAAACTTCCGACGTGTTCACCGCAGGCGTCGAAAGCGATGACGATATCCGAAAGACCCTGCGCAACTATGTCGACACCGTCTATCACCCGGTCGGCACCTGCAAGATGGGCGTCAACGACCCGCTCGCCGTGGTCGATCCGAAGCTCAGGGTGTACGGGCTGGAGGGCCTGCGCGTGGTCGACGCCTCGATCATGCCGACCCTGATCGGCGGCAACACCAACGCGCCGACCATCATGATCGGCGAAAAGGCCGCCGACATGATCAGAAGCGAGATGCGGGTGAATTGAGTGACTGTCAGCCCCATCGTCGTCCTGGCGAAAGCCAAGACCATAACCACAGGCGGCTGGATGACGAAAGGTGTCGGCCACCCTGCCCATTGACAGATCACGCGGTATGGGTCCCGGATCCACGCTCGCCGTCGCTCGCTTGTCCGGGACGACGGCGTCCTTGTCTCACGTCAGCAAAAACCCGCCGTCCACCGTGACCACGCTGCCGGTCATGTAGCGCGACGCGCTGGAGGCGAGCAGCAGGATGGCGCCGTCGAGATCGGATTCGGCGCCGACCCGGCGCTGCGGGATCCGCTTGGCCAGCCGTTCGCCGGCCGCCGTCGCCCAGAAATCGTGATTCATCTCGGTATCGACATAGCCGGGCGCCAGCGCATTGACGCGGATGCCGTTACCCGCCAGTTCCAGCGCCATCGCTTTCGTCGCCTGGATAATGCCGGCCTTGGAGATCGTGTAGGGCGACAGGAATTTCATCACGCCGATGCCGAGCACGGAGGCGATATTGACGATGTTGCCCTCCTGCTTGCGCGTGATCATCCGCCGCGCCATCTCGGTGGCCGCGAAATAGGCGCCCTTGAGATTGGCGCCAATCACGGCGTCCCAATCGGCTTCGTTCTGGTCGACCGCAGGCTTTTCGATCGCGATGCCGGCATTGTTGATCAGCACGCTGACCGGGCCAAGGGCTGCCTCCGCCGCATCGATGGCGTTCTCAATCGAAGCGGTGTCGGTGACGTCCATCGCAACCGCAGCGGCGCGGCCGCCACCAGTGCGGATTTCCTCCTCAAGATTTTTCAGTTTGGCGGTCTGGCGCGCCGCGAGCGCCACCGTCGCGCCATGCGCTGACAACACGCGCGCGAACCGGCGTCCCAACCCTTGCGAAGCGCCGGTGATGAGGATGGTTTCTTTACGGACGTCGAATAGGTCTGACATGGCGAGGTCCCGCGTAAGTCAGCATTGATACAGACGATTTTAGCGATCGCAAACCGGTTTCATTGCCCAAGCGCCGGGGTTCAAGAAAAGGCAACTCAAGCCATGAACAGTTTCGACATCGTCGTGTTGCTCGCTCTCGCTATCGCCGTAGTCACCGGCTTCAATACCGGCCTGTTGCGCAGCGCGGTGACGATTCTGGCCTATCTCTTTGCGATGCCGATTGCGATATGGGCGGTGTCGGCGATCGCGCCGCAGTTCGGCGGCAAGTTCGATCAGCCTTTCGCCCAGAACTGGGGATTCTTTCTCGGCGTGTTCCTGGCGGCCGGCATGGGGCTCGGCAAGCTGGCGCGCATGGCGCTCGATGAGACCATCGGATCGGAAGCAGGCATCGGCGATCGCCTCGCCGGCGCCGCGCTGGGAGCGCTTCGTATCGGCCTGGTCGCGACCTCCGCGGTGCTGGTGTTCGACCAGCTCATCCCCGCCGGCCGCGAGCCTCCGTTTCTGAAGGGTTCGCAATTGCGGCCGCTGTTCTCCGCCGCCGGACAAAAGGGCTTCAGGTCGCTGCCGCCCGAGATCGCCGCCACCATCGACCGGCTGAAGCATAAACGGCGGATCTAGCCTACATTGCGGGTACAGTTGGCGCCCCCTGATATGCATTTTGACTATTATCAGGGGCACCGAGGTTGGCTAAGGTCGGCCTATCGCACCTTCAAAAATCACCTGACCTATACGGGAGTGAAACAGTGGATCTCGGGATCAAGGGCCGCCGCGCCATCGTCTGCGCATCGAGCAAGGGATTGGGACGCGCCTGCGCGATTGCGCTGGCCAACGAAGGCGCGCATGTCACGCTGACGGCGCGCGGCGCCGAAGCGCTGAAGAAGACCGCCGACGAAATCCGCAAGGCCCATCCCGGCCTCACCGTGACCGAGGTGGTCGGTGACATCACCACGCCGGCGGGCCGCGAGGCCGTGCTGAAGGCCTGTCCCGATCCGGATATTCTGGTCAACAATGCCGGCGGGCCGCCGCCCGGCGATTTCCGCAACTGGACCCGAGATGACTGGATCAAGGCGATCGACGCCAACATGCTGACCCCGATCGAGCTGATCAAGGCCACGGTCGACGGCATGATGTCGCGAAAGTTCGGCCGCATCGTCAACATCACCTCCGCCGCGGTGAAGGCGCCGATCGATATCCTGGGCCTCTCCAACGGCGCGCGCGCCGGCCTGACCGGCTTCATCGCCGGCCTCTCCCGCAAGACCGTGATCAACAACGTCACCATCAACGGGCTGTTGCCGGGACCGTTCGAGACCGACCGCCTGCGCAGCACGGCAAAGCCCGAAGCCGAGAAGCGCAGCATCACGCCGGACCAGGTGCTGGCCGAACGCGCCAAGCTTAATCCCGCCGGGCGTTTCGGCGACCCCGAGGAATTTGGCCTCGCTTGCGCCTTCCTGTGCGGCGCCAAGGCCGGCTTCATCACCGGGCAAAACATCCTGCTCGATGGCGGCGCCTTCCCGGGTACGCTGTGAAAGCGGTCTGGTACGAGCGCGCAGGTCCTGCGGCGGACGTCCTCACCTTCGGCGAGATGCCGACGCCGTTGGCCGGTCCGGGCGAGGTACGGGTGCGTCTGGAAGCTTCCGGCGTCAACCCGGCCGACGTCGGCCGACGCGCTGGCGCCTACCGGGGAATGGAATTCGCCCGCGTGATCCCCAACAGCGACGGCGCCGGGATCATCGACCAGGTCGGCGACGGCGTGACGCGGCTGAAGCTCGGCCAGCGCGTCTGGCTGTTCAATGGCCAGCGCAATGGCCGCGCTTTCGGCACCGCGGCAGAATATATCGCGCTTGCCGAACATCTGGTGACGCCGCTACCGGATAGCCTGTCGTTTGCGCAAGGCGCAACGCTCGGCATTCCCGCCATGACCGCGTGGTGCTGTCTGTTTTGCGACGGGCCGATCGCAGGAAAGACGGTGCTGGTCACCGGTGGCGCCGGCGCGGTCGGGCATTATGCGGTGCAGTTGGCGAAATGGGGCGGCGCGCGGGTGATCGCGACCGTCAGCTCGGCGGCCAAGGCCGAACAGGTGCAGCTTGCCGGCGCCGATCTCGTGGTCAACTACAAAGCCGACGACGTCATCGCGAAGGCTTTGGCATTCACCGAACAGCGCGGCGTCGACCGTGTCGTCGATGTCGACTTCGGCGGCAATATCGCAACGACACTGAAGCTGATGGCCATGAATTCGACGATTGCGGTCTATGCCACCAACGGCAACCGCAATCCCGTAGTGCCGATGCGCGAATTGATGGACAAATGCATCGCGTTGCGCACGCTGGTGCTGTTCGCGCTGCCGCTGCCTTTGCTCGCCGCAGCCCAAGCCGATATCTCGAGATGGCTCGCCGCGGGAGTGCGCCTCCACAAAATCGCCGCGCAGTTTCCGCTGTCGGAAACCGCGCAGGCCCATCTCGCGGTGGAGAAAGGCGACAAACTCGGCACGGTCATCGTGGACGGCGCGCGCTAGAACAACCAACAGGATACGCAGCGATGCACTGGAAGGTCGGCAAGGTCAAAATCACCAAGATCGTCGAGCTTGAAACCGTCGGCTCGACGCGCTTCATCCTGCCGCTCGCGAGCAACGACGAAATCCGCAAATTGCCCTGGCTGATCCCGCATTTTGCGACCGAAGAGGGCCGGCTGAAAATGTCGATCCACTCGCTGGCGGTCGAAACTCCCTCGCACCGCATCGTGGTCGACACCGGGCTCGGCAACGACAAGCAGGGCCGCAACGTGCCTACCTGGAACAACCGCAACGGCCCCTATCTCGAAACGCTGACACAAGCCGGCTTTCCACCCGACAGCATCGATAGCGTTCTATGCACACATCTGCACGTCGATCACGTCGGTTGGAACACAAGGCTTGTCGGCAGCCGATGGGTGCCGACCTTTGGCCGCGCGCGCTACGTGTTCGGCAAGACCGAATACGAGCACTGGCGCGACCATAGCGACGAGCCGGACAAGAAGGCGGTATTCGCCAACTCGGTGAAGCCGATCGTCGATGCCGGCAAGGCCGAATTGATCGCAAGCGACGCCAAGCTCTGCGACGAGATCACCATGATCCCGACGCCGGGCCACAGCCGGGGTCATATGAGCATTCTCGTCCAGTCCGAGGGCGAACAGGCGCTGCTCTCCGGCGACGTCGCCCACCACCCCTGCCAGATGGCGCATCTCGACTGGTCATCGACCGCCGATTCCGACCCCGTGCAGTCGGCGATGACCCGGCGTCAATTGTTCGCGCGGTTTGCGGATCAGCCGACGCTCGTGATCGGCGGGCATTTCGATGCCGGCCATATTCGGCGCCAAGGTGATACCTTTAGATTCGATGCCTTTAAATTCATCAGTTTGGCATAGTTGGAACCCCCTCATGGCGAGGAGCGCGTCTTCGCGCGTCTCGAACCATGCGGCCCCGATGCCGCCCGTCCTTCGAGACGCCCGCCTGCGGCGGGCTCCTCAAGATGAGGACTGCTGCGATGCGCCAGACCCTCCCAATGGGCAGTTGAATTTCCCCGCCCGCTGTTCCATGAAGCATTGAAAGCGAGCCATCCATCCCTAGGGAGTAATGAGAAATGAAGCTTGTTCGTTACGGCGAAAAGGGTGCGGAAAAGCCCGGTCTGATCGAAAAATCCGGCCAGTTGCGCGATCTTTCCGCGCACATCAAGGACCTCACTGGCGAGACCTATTCGCCGGCTTCGCTGAAGAAGCTGGCCGAAATCGACCCCGCCTCGCTCCCGGCCGTTTCGGGCAAGCCGCGGCTTGGCGCCCCCGTCTCCGGCATCTCGAAATTCGTCGCGATCGGGTTGAACTATTCCGATCACGCCAAGGAAACCGGCAATCAAATCCCGACCGAGCCGATCTTCTTCCTGAAGGCCAACACGGCGCTTTCGGGTCCGAACGATCCGGTCGAGAAGCCGCGCGGGTCGACCAAGCTCGACTGGGAAGTCGAGATCGCCGCCATCATCGGCACCCGCGCCAAGTATGTCTCCGAGGCCGACGCGCTCAGCCACGTCGCCGGCTACTGCGTCTGCAACGACGTCTCCGAGCGCAACTTCCAGATCGAGCGGTTGGGGCAGTGGACGAAAGGCAAGTCGCACGACACCTTCGGTCCGGTCGGCCCGTGGCTCGTCACCAAGGACGAGATTGCGGACGTGCAGAAGCTGTCGCTGTGGCTCGACGTCAACGGCACGCGCCGGCAGACCGGCACGACCTCGACCATGATCTTCTCGATGGCGAAATGCATTTCCTACGTCTCGCAGTTCCTGACGCTTCTGCCCGGCGACATCATCACCACGGGCACGCCGCCCGGCGTCGGCACCGGCATGAAGCCGCCGCAGTTCCTCAATGTCGGCGACGTCGTCACGCTGGGCATCGAAGGGCTCGGCGAGCAGCGTCAGGAGATTGTTGCGGCGTGAGGGGCGCGACACGGCTGCGCGCACCAACGTCACTGCAAGCCGGTGGGTCGCGCGAATGCGCGCCCCGTTGTCATTGCGAGCGAAGCGAAGCAATCCGGTCATTCCGGGATGGTCCGAAGGACCAGACCCGGAATCTCGAGATTCTCCGATGTGCAAGTGCACATCGCAGTTCGATGCTTCCGCATCGCCCCGGAATGACTGCGAGTACTCACAAGGACCATCCATGAAACTCACCTATTCCCCCGCCTCGCCCTTCGCCCGCAAGGTGCGCATTGCCGCGATCGAGCTTGGGCTGATCGACAGAATCGAACTCTCGCCGGTCGCGGTCGCGCCGGGCCAGCCCAACGACGAATATTCGAAGATCCATCCATTGAAGAAGCTGCCGGTGCTGATCCTCGACGATGGCGACGTCGTCGTCGATTCCTACGTGATCGTCGAATATCTCGACGAGCTCGCCGGCGGCGGCAAGCTGATCCCCGCATCCGGAACGCTCACATGGAAGGTGAAGAGCGATCACTCGCTGTTGCAGGGCATGCTCAATTCCATGCTGCTGTGCCGCTATGAGAAGATGGTTCGGCCGGAGGCCCTGCGCTGGCAGGCATGGACCGACGATCATTGGAACCGGGCCTGGATGGGCATGGCGCGGTTCGAGAAGCAGGTCGATGCGATGGCGGCGCGGCCGCTCGATATCGCGCAGATCGCGCTGGTTTGCGTGCTCGGCTACGCCGATTTCCGCTTCGCCGACTGCGGCTGGCGCAAGGCCTATCCGAAGCTCGATGCGTTCCACCAGAAGATGCTGGAACGGCCGTCGATCAAGATATCAGTGCCGCCACAGGCGTAGTTCATAGGAATAATCCATGAGCCTGAAATTCAACGTCGGCGATCTCACCATCCATCGCCTCATCGAGCAGGAAACCACCTTCTTCCCGGCTCTGGACTTTTTTCCCAAGCTGACGCCGGAGCTGTTGGCGGAGAATAAGCCTTGGATGAAACAGGCAGGCGCCATCGACGACAGCGATACGCTGATCCTGTGCTTCCAGTCCTACATCGTGACAACGCCGCACCACACCATCCTGATCGATAGCTGTATCGGCAACGACAAGCCGCGGCCGGCGCGCCCGAAATGGAACATGAAGACCGACGACACCTATGTGCGCGGGTTGAAGGCGGCGGGCTTTTCCTTCGGCGACATCGACTACGTGATGTGCACGCATCTGCATGTCGATCATGTCGGCTGGAACACGCGGCTGGAAAACGGTCGCTGGGTGCCGACCTTCCCCAACGCGCGCTATGTCTTCGCCAAAGGCGAGTTCGATTACTGGACCGAGCAGAACGCCAAGGCCGAGGTGCCTCCCTTCGTCGACAGCGTCCTGCCGGTGGTCGAGGCCAGGAAGGCCGAAATCGTGCAGAACGACTTCTCGATCGGTGACCACGCGCGCATCCTGCCGACCCCCGGCCACACGCCTGGCCATGTCGCCATCGCGTTCGGCAAGGGCAAGGATGACGCCATCTTCGCTGGCGATCTCATGCACACGCCGCTGCAGACGCACCATCCCGAACTGTCGCCGAAATTCGACGTCGATCCCGCGCAGGCGGCGGTGACGCGGCGCAATTTCCTGGAGCGCTATTGCGACACCGACACGCTGTGCTGCACCGCGCACTTTCCCTCGCCGTCGTCGGGCAAGATCCGGCGCAGGGGCGATGGATTTACGTGCGAGGCGGTGTAGCTCGCTGCTTGACGACGCGCGTGCCACACGCTCGGTTCACCTCGCCCCGCTTGCGGCGCTTGCGGGGAGAGGTCGAAATTCGCATAGTGAATTTCGGGTGAGGGGGGACTCTCCACGAGCACAGCCCGCAGATAGAGCCCCTCACCATAGCCGATGCTTCGCATCGGCGTTCCTCTAATAGGAACGGCGGCCGTGGGCCGCCTACGCCTCTCCCCGTAACAACGGGGCGAGGGAGAAGCAAGTCAATCAAACAGGTTCGGCGTGTGGTTGATGGCGGCGCCCTCGATCGCCAGCATCTTCAGCTTGGTCTCCACGCCGCCGCGAGCGGAAAAGCCGCCGGGCTTGTTGCCCGCCGCGAGCACGCGATGACAGGGCACCACGATCGGGCACGGGTTGCGGCCGAGCGCCTGGCCAACGTCGCGCGACAACTCCACGCCGCCGAGTTTCTTGGCGATATCGCCATAGGTCATGGTCTGACCCGGCGGAATGCTGCGCGCGATTGAATAGACGCCGCGGTTGAACTCGGGCACGCCGTCGAGGTCGAGCGGAATGTCCGAAAGATCGTTCGGCTTGCCCGAGAGCAACTCGACGATGCCCCCGATCGCGCTTTGCACCTCGGCCGTGGGCTCAGTCTCCACGACATCGCCGTGGCGCTGGCGGATGCGGGCGCGGGTCTTTTCCTCGCTCCCCATCGGCAGTTGCACCCCGTTGATGCCGCGCGGGCCCCACTCGATCCCGCAGATGCCGATCGGAGTATCGAACAGGGTAAAATGCTGGTCTGTCATGGCTGGCTCCAATTTGCTCGCCCCATGTGTAATCTTGAGCTGGAATCTAGGCTTGGAAATTGTTGCGATCCACCCGGATTCCGGGAATCTTGCACCGTTGTTTTATTCCGCTCCCTCCCCTAACGGTCGAGGGAACCGCCCTTCCCCGACCGGCGAGCCCCCATGCAAACTCTAAAAGTCAACGGATACGACATGGCCTATCTCGAGGTGGGCAAGAAGACAGATCAGCGCCCGCCCTTGGTCTGCGTGCATGGCTCGCTCTGCGACTTCCGCATCTGGTCGTCGGTGCTCGGCCCGCTCACAAAAAAACATCGCGTGATCGTGGTGTCCTTGCGGCATTTCTTCCCCGAACGCTGGGACGGCGTCGGCGACACCTATTCGATCGCGCAGCATGTCGACGACGTGATCGCGTTCATCGAACAGCTAACCCCAAAGCCGGTCGACCTGATGGGCCATTCCCGCGGCGGGCATGTCTCGTTCCGCGTGGCGCAGCGGCGGCCGGATCTGTTGCGCAAGCTGATCCTGGCCGAGCCCGGCGGCGAGCTCGATGGTACGCTCGATCCGGATTACAAGCCGGGGCCGTCGCCGCTCGCGGCTCGGATCGCGGCCTCCGCCGAGAAAATCGCGGCCGGGGACAGCGAAGTCGGACTGACGATGTTCTTCGACGCGATCGAAGGTACGGGCGCCTGGGCACGGCTGCCCGCGACGCCGAAGCAGCAGCTGCGCGACAATGCGATGACGCTGATCGGGCAGGCCAGCGACCGGCGCCCGCCATTCTCGAAGGCGGATGCGGAAGCGATTCTGACGCCGACGCTGTTCATCGGCGGCGCCAACACCAAGGGGATGCTGCGGAAAGTGCTGCACGCGCTGGCGGCGCATGTGGCGGGCTCAAGGACGGAAATGATTCCGGGCGCCACCCATCCGATGTTCGAACAGGCGCCGCAGAAATACTGCGAGATCGTGCTGGACTTTTTGGCGGGGTGAGTGCAACCGCTCGATCGCGAGCTTCGTTACGTTTGCGTCAGGGCCGCCGTGCAGGCTGCCCGCAGCGCGACGCCGCGGATGCGAAAAATCAAAATCGAGACGCCCACCAGTTCGATCGCCATCGACAGGATCGGCACCAGAAATTCCGCGGCAAGGCCCGTTCCCGTCAGCTGCAGCCCCGTAAGCACCGCGTCGCTGATGACGGAGACGACCAGTGCCGCCGCGGCCGCGCCGCATAGCAGGAAAAAGCGGCGAAGCTGCCGAAGATAGGCCGGATCGAAGGCGGCAGGAATCTGGCGGCTCCAGATGTAAATCCAGCCACCGAGCCCAATGACAACCGACGACAGGAAGGCGTAGCGGTCGATCGTCATCACGAGGCCGCCGGCAGCTCTCAAGTCATCGCTGATCGTCAATTGCATCGCCGCATACCATGCGACGCGGGCCTTCATCGCAACGAACACGCTGACGATGACGAGAAGTGCTGCGATGCCCGCTCGCCTGCTGTGCCTTGCAAGGGAAATCACGGCGAACTCGGCCGCAACGGCGCGGGCATCCCCGAAATTCGCGACGGCCTGCCGCTCTGCCTCGCAGCTATTCCCTGACCGGTCGGCCGCGACGGCCTCCCATAGATGATCCTCGACTTCCTGCCGCACGCAACGGGACAGCGATCGATCAAAATCGAGCTCGCGCGCCAGCAGTTCGAGATAGTTTTCGATCATGCCGGATTCTCGCGTGGCCGGGCGCCCGCAAGCAGACCCGCGATCGCATCCGAAAATTGTCGCCAGACCGCGCGCCGCTCGGCGAGTGCACGATTGCCGGCTTTGGTCAGGGTATAGACCCGCCGCCGCCGGCCGGAATCGGCGGTGGTCCAGCGGCTAGAGAGCAGGCCGGCCTGCTCGAGCCGATGCAGCGCGGGGTAGATCGTGCCCTCGGGCAAATCGAACGCGCCGCCGCTGCGGCGTTTGATCTCCTCGATGATCGCATAGCCATGGGCCGAGCCCGCCGCCGCCAGCGCCGCGAGCACGATCATGTCGAGGTGCCCCTTGAGCATTTCGCCTTCCATACCTTGGATTACTAGGCTTATGCGCCGGGGGCGTCAAGCGGGCGGAAGCGACCGGCTCAAGCTACTTGCCGCGCGGCACGAAGACCTGACCGTTGACGCCAAATCCCCCTTCAGCCGTCTCGATGATCTGCACGAAAGATATATGGGCCGGCCCCGGCGGCAGCTTCATCGCGTTGAGAACGACCTCGGTGATGCCCTTGATCATCGCGGCCTTCTGCTCGAGCGTGAGCACACCGGGAGGCACCTGAAGCTCGACCAGCGGCGCGCCGAAGCTTGGTGCCGGAGTTGTATCGGCCAAGGCCGGCGAAATACCTGCCGCGGCGCTTGCGGCAATTGCCGCCGTCATAAGCACAGCGCGGCGGTTCGGTCCGGCGCTATCATGCGCATCCAAATCGTTGTTTGGCCTGTTGATCATGTTCATGGTCCAATCCTGCGATGGGTTCAGGGGCGGGGCAGATAGATGTTGCCGGTCGCACCCCAATCGCACGCCGGCATCTCGTTGATCAGCACATAGGTCGGCGAGTCCGCCGGCCTTTTTTCCACGCTTACGATGACGTCGTGAATCCCTTTAACGATCTCGCGCCGCTGCTCCTGCGTGAGAATGCCCTCTGGCACATAGACTTTGGCGACCGGCATATGAGCCTCCTGCTCAGCTGGACTATACCTCGCGATGATATGCCTAGTATATCTAGGGGTCAAGTCGCGCCACCCCGCCGGATGGGGCTGCGAACTGGGCACGCGGCGCATTCCATGAAATGATGATGTCGCCGCCCCCCTCTTTTTTTTGCCGATCATCGTGAGACCTTGCATGCAAACCCTTCGCGTCAACGGATACGACATGGCCTATCTCGAAGTCGGGCAAGAAAAACATCAAGGTCCGCCGCTGGTCTGCGTGCACGGCACGCTCGGCGATTTTCGTACCTTTTCGGCAGTGATGGGGCCGCTATCGAAAAAACATCGCGTGATCTCGGTTAGCCTGCGCCACTTCTTTCCCGAGCACTGGGACGGCGTCGGTGACGACTACCGGATGGCGCAGCACGTCGCCGACGTGATCGCCTTCATCGAGCAGATCGAACCGAAGCCGGTCGACCTGATGGGCCATTCCCGCGGCGGGCATATCTCCTTCCGCGTCGCGCAACAGCGGCCGGATTTGCTGCGCAAGCTGGTGCTCGCCGAGCCCGGCGGCGACCTCGATAGCTCGCTCGATCCTGCGGCCCTTCCCGGCCCCTCCGCGCTGGGAGTGCGGATGATGGCATCTGCCGAAAAGGTCAGGGGCGGTGACATCGAGGGCGCGCTGAAGAATTTCTTCGACGGGATCGACGGCGAAGGCGCCTGGGCGCGCCTTCCGGCCGCGCCCAAGCAGCAGTTGCGCGACAACATCTTTACGCTGATCGGCCAGGTCCACGAGAACCGCAAGCCCTTCTCGAAAGCGGACGCGCAATCGATCAAAACGCCGACGCTGTTCATTGGCGGCGCCGACACAGGAGGGTACTTGCCCGCGATAACGCGCGCGCTCATCGCCGAGGTTCCCGGCGCGAAAACGGCTATGATAGCCGGCGCCCGCCACTGGATGTTCGAGCAATCGCCGCAGCAGTATTGCGAGATCGTGCTGGCGTTCTTGGGATGAAGGCGCCTTGAGCCCCGGCGGCACACCTGATAGCGGCGTCGTTGACTAGCGAACCGCCACACAGTCGACCTCTACATCGAACGGCCCGGGATGGCACGTGCAGAAAGATGCGGGCGGGCGACTCGGTCGGAAAATAGCGCGCGTAGACTTCATTGAACTTGCCGAAGTGCGATGGATCGGGCGAACAATAGACGTTGCACTTGACGACTTGCGCCGGCGACGAACCGGCCGCCTCCAGGCACAGCTTCATCTGATCGAGCACGAGTTCGGCCTGACGCTCGAACGGAGCCGGCTTGACATCGCCGGTTGCGGGATCGAAGGGCGGCAGGCTGGACGGATAGACAAATCCGTTGGCGACGACCACCGGATAGATCGGGCCCTTACGGCGCCGTTCCAGATAACTCGATATGGTTCGACGCGCAGCCGTTCCATTGTGTCCCTTGGTGCATTGGTACGATGCTTTCATTCTATTGACCTGCATATATGGTTCGACAGCGGTCGAACTGTTACTGCTTGCCGCGGCTGGCTCGTGCGTCACAACAACACCTGCCGACGCCCTTGACCGGCGCTGCGGACGGCGCTAGCTTTTGGAATACGGAATTCCGTATTCCAAAAGCGAACGGCTCGACATGATCCCGCTGGACCCGCTCCCCAATCTGACCGATCAGGTCTATGCGCGGATTCTCGAGGCGATCACCGACCGCAGCCTGCTCCCGGGGCAACGCATCCGGCAGAACGAGCTTGCCGAAAAGCTCGGCGTCTCGCGCCAGCCGGTGTCTCACGCGTTGCACCTGCTGCATCGGCAGGGCCTGGTTTCCGAAAGTGGCCGCCGCGGCTTCGAAGTCACGCAGCTCGATCCGGAGCGCATTCGACAGCTCTATGAGGTTCGCGGCGCGCTCGACGCGCTCGCGGCGCAACTCGCTGCCGAACGGGTCAGGATCGATGCGACAGGGCGCGCCCAATTGGAAGCCGCATTGAAGGCCGGGCGCACCGCCGACAAGAAAACGCCGCTGGCGCGGCTTATCCTGTTCGACATGGATTTCCACAGCGCGATCTACCGCCTCGCCGGCAATCCCGCGATCGAGGAAATGATGGCGCCGCAATGGCCGCACATGCGCCGCTCGATGGCGGCCGCGCTGGTCGAACTGGATTATCGCGAAAGCGCCTGGGCCGAGCACGAGAGCATTGCGGCACACATATTCTCGGGCGACGCCAAGGCCGCCGAGAACGCCGCGAAGGCCCATGCGCTGGGCGCGGGCAGACTGACCGAAGAGAGGCTGAAGGTGGCGACCAAAGCTGCATAGTTACGCGTCACGCTTGATGACAGCGGTCAAGCGGGCACGGGTCCCGCGACATCAACAACATCAAAGGAGGAAACCCATGAAACTCTCTCAAGAGCAGATCGAAACCTTCAGCCGCGAGGGCTGGCTGTTCCTTCCCGAGCTGTTCAGCCACGAGGAGACCGAGTATCTCGCGCGCGAGGCTGAGCGCATTTACGACGAAAGCCGCCCCGAAGTCTGGCGCGAGAAGAGCGGCGCGCCGCGCACCGCGTTTGCCGCGCACCTCTATAACGAAGCCTTCGGCGCGCTCGCCGCGCATCCGCGCATGATCGACCCGATCGAACAGCTGTTCGGCGAAAAACTCTACATGCACCAGTTCAAGATCAACGCCAAAGCTGCATTCACCGGCGACGTCTGGCAATGGCACCAGGACTACGGCACCTGGAAGCGCGACGACGGCATGCCCGAGCCGCGGGCGATGAACATCGCGATCTTCCTCGACGAGGTGATGCCGATCAACGGCCCGTTGATGCTGGTGCCAAAGAGCCAGACCGCCGGCGATCTCAAGGCTTCCCACGACCTACAGACTACGTCGTACCCACTGTGGACGCTTGACGAGGAGACCGTGACGCGGCTGGTAAAGCAGGGCGGCATCGTCGCGCCGACCGGCAAGGCCGGCGGCATGCTGATGTTCCATGGCAATCTCGTGCACGGCTCGGCCGGCAACATCACGCCCTACCCGCGCAAGATCGTCTACCTGACGCTGAACGCGGTTTCCAACTACATCCGCAAGCCGACGCGGCCGGACTATATCGCGCACCGCGATTTCACGCCGATCGAGACCGTGAACGACGATGCCCTGCTGCGGCTCGCGCGGGCGCATCGCCAGGCTGCGGAGTAGACCTTTTTCGTCATTCCGGGGCGATGCGAAAGCATCGAACCCGGAATCTCGCGCCACCATCTCGGGATTCCGGGTCCACGCGGAAGACCCGTGTTCCGAATGACGAGAAAATCCGATCGGATCACCCCCATGAACCTTCATCGTCTGCTCAACGCTCGCCGCTCCGCGGGCAAGCCGGTCCGGGTCGCGCTGATCGGCGCGGGAAAATTCGGCTCGATGTTTTTATCGCAGGTGCCGCAGGTGCCGGGGCTTGAAGTGCCCGCCATCATCGATCTCGATCCGGAGCGCGCGCGCGATGCCTGCCGCACCGTCGGCTGGGACGCCGAACGGATCGCAGCCACGACCTTCACCGCCGACGCTGCGAAAGCGACCTCCGGTAATATCGAGGTGATCGTGGAGGCGACCGGCAATCCCGCGGCCGGCATCCGTCACGCCCGCGCGGCAATCGCGGCGGGAAAACATATCGTGATGGTCAATGTCGAGGCCGATGTGCTGGCGGGACCGCTGCTTGCCAAAGAGGCGCGTCAAGTCGGCGTGGTCTATTCGCTCGCCTATGGCGACCAGCCGGCACTCACCGCCGAAATGGTGGATTGGGCTCGCGCCACGGGTTTTCACGTGGTCGCCGCCGGCAAGGGCACCAAATATCTCCCCTCCTATCACGACGTGACGCCGGACAATGTCTGGCAGCACTATGGGTTGACCGCGAGCGAAGCGCAATCCGCCGGCATGAACCCGCAGATGTTCAACTCGTTTCTCGACGGCACCAAGTCGGCGATCGAAATGGCCGCGATCGCCAACGCCTGCGGCCTCCACGTACCGGCGCGGGGCCTAACGTTTCCGCCGTGTGGCGTCGACGACCTGCCGCATGTGATGCGGCCGCGCGAGCACGGCGGCGTGCTCGAGAAATCGGGCGTGGTGGAAGTGGTATCCTCGCTGGAGCGCGACGGGCGGCCGGTGTTTCGCGACCTGCGCTGGGGCGTCTATGTCGTGCTGGAAGCGCCGAACGACTACGCGGCCGACTGCTTCAAGCAATACGGCCTGAAGACCGATGCGAGCGGGCGATATGCGGCGATGTACAAGCCCTATCACCTGATCGGGCTGGAGTTGAACATCTCGGTTTTGTCCGCGGCGCTGCGCCGCGAGCCGACCGGGCAAGCTTTCGATTTTCACGGCGACGTCGCCTCCGTCGCCAAACGCGATTTGCGCGCCGGCGAAATGCTCGACGGCGAAGGCGGCTACACGGTGTGGGGAAAACTGATGCCGGCGGCCGTGAGCCTGAAAGCCGGCGCGCTGCCGATCGGACTCGCGCACAGGGTCAAGCTGAAGAACGACGTCGCCCATGGCGCAGTGGTGCGCTGGAGCGACGTCGAGTTCGACGCCGGTAAC
>CAWGJM010000061.1:0-115000 GCA_963822795.1 uncultured Alphaproteobacteria bacterium | reverse complement strand
TCACGCTTATCAAGCGCGCGCTCTAACCAACTGAGCTACAAGCCCCTAACGCTTTCCTTATCGAAAAGGATCAGGATCCGGCTCGCGCGCAAACCGGCGCCTGGAGCGCCGGGTGCAACCGCACAAGCGCGTCAGCCCCTGGCGCGTGTTCGTCCGCGAAGAAAGAGAAACGTAGACGGCGAAATCCCGCCAATGGAGCTCAGCAATCCTGAAACTGCTGGCCCCTGATGTTTCTAAAACGATCCGATAGTGAGCTAAGAGCTCTCTGAAGAATCATCCTTAGAAAGGAGGTGATCCAGCCGCAGGTTCCCCTACGGCTACCTTGTTACGACTTCACCCCAGTCGCTGACCCTACCGTGGCCGGCTGCCCCCTTTCGGTTAGCGCACCGTCTTCAGGTAAAACCAACTCCCATGGTGTGACGGGCGGTGTGTACAAGGCCCGGGAACGTATTCACCGTGGCGTGCTGATCCACGATTACTAGCGATTCCAACTTCATGGGCTCGAGTTGCAGAGCCCAATCCGAACTGAGACGGCTTTTTGAGATTTGCTAGGACTTGCGCCTTCGCATCCCATTGTCACCGCCATTGTAGCACGTGTGTAGCCCAGCCCGTAAGGGCCATGAGGACTTGACGTCATCCCCACCTTCCTCGCGGCTTATCACCGGCAGTCTCCTTAGAGTGCTCAACTAAATGGTAGCAACTAAGGACGGGGGTTGCGCTCGTTGCGGGACTTAACCCAACATCTCACGACACGAGCTGACGACAGCCATGCAGCACCTGTCTCCGGTCCAGCCGAACTGAAGAACTCCATCTCTGGAGTCCGCGACCGGGATGTCAAGGGCTGGTAAGGTTCTGCGCGTTGCGTCGAATTAAACCACATGCTCCACCGCTTGTGCGGGCCCCCGTCAATTCCTTTGAGTTTTAATCTTGCGACCGTACTCCCCAGGCGGAATGCTTAAAGCGTTAGCTGCGCCACTAGTGAGTAAACCCACTAACGGCTGGCATTCATCGTTTACGGCGTGGACTACCAGGGTATCTAATCCTGTTTGCTCCCCACGCTTTCGTGCATCAGCGTCAGTATCGGGCCAGTGAGCCGCCTTCGCCACTGGTGTTCTTGCGAATATCTACGAATTTCACCTCTACACTCGCAGTTCCACTCACCTCTCCCGAACTCAAGATCTTCAGTATCAAAGGCAGTTCTGGAGTTGAGCTCCAGGATTTCACCCCTGACTTAAAGACCCGCCTACGCACCCTTTACGCCCAGTGATTCCGAGCAACGCTAGCCCCCTTCGTATTACCGCGGCTGCTGGCACGAAGTTAGCCGGGGCTTATTCTTGCGGTACCGTCATTATCTTCCCGCACAAAAGAGCTTTACAACCCTAGGGCCTTCATCACTCACGCGGCATGGCTGGATCAGGCTTGCGCCCATTGTCCAATATTCCCCACTGCTGCCTCCCGTAGGAGTTTGGGCCGTGTCTCAGTCCCAATGTGGCTGATCATCCTCTCAGACCAGCTACTGATCGTCGCCTTGGTGAGCCATTACCTCACCAACTAGCTAATCAGACGCGGGCCGATCTTTCGGCGATAAA
This sequence comes from uncultured Alphaproteobacteria bacterium, assembly GCA_963822795.1. GTDB lineage: Bacteria > Pseudomonadota > Alphaproteobacteria > Rhizobiales > Xanthobacteraceae > Bradyrhizobium. The sequence goes on along the minus strand of CAWGJM010000061.1, from coordinate 113,411 downwards.
TCTTTCCCCGTAAGGGCTTATCCGGTATTAGCCCAAGTTTCCCTGGGTTGTTCCGAACCAAAAGGTACGTTCCCACGCGTTACTCACCCGTCTGCCGCTGACGTATTGCTACGCCCGCTCGACTTGCATGTGTTAAGCCTGCCGCCAGCGTTCGCTCTGAGCCAGGATCAAACTCTCAAGTTGGACTTGAAACTTCGAACCGGCTGATCACAACGTTTGACGAGGTCCCACCATAAATCGCCTGCGATTCACATCGCCGACGACCCGATCTCAATAAAGAGATCATGGTGTAACCTTATTCAAAACGTGTACCGCCGAAGTCTTTCGTCCGGCCCCGAAAGATGAAAACCGAAGTTTCCAACTATTCGAGACCCGCAAGGACTCCGCCGTCCACGTTTCTCTTTCTTCATCTTCACTTGTCAAACAGCCCGGGTCCGGGGTGGACCCTCTCCCTCCAGCGAGGGAGCCTTCTCGAAGACCCATTCGACGGCAAATCACAACCGGCAGGTACCGGTTGTTGATTCACTCATCAAAATGAGGAGCTTCAAAGGGCACGAAAGCTTGCCTTGGCTCAGGGCCAATGCAGCGCCGCGCTCAGTGGGGCGGGTTATAGGCCCGCCCAATCGAAGTTGTCAACGGTCATTGTCAATAAATCGTCGCATCATGTGGGATATTTTTGCGGTGCGAAGAAGCCTCGATATTTTAAGGACTTCGCGCCGTACTTGAGCCACAATCCTGCGACGTTCTGACAATAGGTTAATAAATTGAATCGCCGGTTGCCAGTGGGGGGCTGCAGCGGTTCGACGTGTTGGGGATCGGCGATCTCATGAACCCATCGCCTGTTCCCGAATGCCGAGCAACATCGAGAGATCTGTACAGCATTCTTGTTCGCGGTTTCGGCCGGCCATTAAGGCGTCTGATTTCCCGGACAAGCATGCCCGTCGTGTTCGCAAATTCCCCCTGCCGGGGGCGAGTTGCGGGTCCAGGACGAACAAGGGTCTCCCCGCATGTTACTGGTTGAAATTGGGGGGACGCAGGGTTGAGCCAAAGGACGTCACGGGGGGGCGGATACGGACGCGAGATCGGCATGATCGATCTCGGCCATGAACCGCCGCTGTCGGTCGACGGCTCCGAAGCTGCGGTGATCGATCGCCGCCGAGTTTCGGTACAATGGTTTAGCGGCACTATCCTGACCGGTCTGTGCGGCGCGGCTCTGATCGGCGGTGCCGTTTTCGCCTCGCTCGACGGCGAGATGACCTTTGCCAGGGTGCCGGAACGCGTCGAGAGCGCGTTGCGCGGCGCCTTCGGTGCCAACGATCGTACCGTCAACCTGCACAAGAGCGACCGCCTGCCGCCGCCCGGTAAATCGACCGCCTCGCGCAATGTGATGCGGGTGTCCACGGTCGCCCGCGTCGGCAACCACGACGTGATGCGGGTGCGGCCGTTCGTGCGCATTTCCGGCAATCTGTCGATGGCCATCAGCGACCTCTCGGCCAAGATCCCGCCCTTCAACGCCCAGCGCATGCTCAGCGATTCGGGCTCCACCGCCCCCTCCAATTCCGACGACGCCGACAGCGCGAATGCGGCCGAACCCGATGCCGAGGTCGCCTTTGTCACCAAGGATCTGGCGCCTATCCTGCCGAAGGCGAAGATCGCCGCGGTGGTAGCGCTCGATGACGTGTTGATGCGGGTGCGTGATACCGCAAACTGGCGCGGCAACAACGGCGGCGTGCGTTATGCCGCTCTCGCCAATGCAGCCGCCGACGCCGGCGGCGCGCAGTCCGACATGAAGATGGCCTACGCCACCGAGGGCAGCACGGCCGACCCCTATGCGGGTTTCGAGACCCGGGTGGTGCCCGAGAACGTCACGCTGTTGCCGAAGACCAAGGACCAGGTCACCGGCGGCAACCCGGTCGGCGAACGAATCCACATGGTCAAGAAGGGCGACAGTGTCGCCTCCGTGCTGCGCGACCAGGGCGCCACCGCTGACGAGGCCAAGGCGATCGCAGCAACCCTTGGCGCGCGAGGCCGCGACGGCGGCTTGAAGGAAGGCGAGAAGTTGCGCATCCTGATGGCGCCGGCAAGCGCCGCCCCCGGTGCGCGGCTGCAGCCCTATCGCGTGATCGTCGCCAACGACACCACGGTCGAGGCCGTCGCCGCGCTGTCTGACCTCGGCAAATATGTCGCGGTCGACGTGCAGAGCATGAATACGGTCACCGACACCGCCGACAACAACAGCAACGCCGACGACGAAGACGATGACGGCAGCGGCGTGCGGCTGTACCAGAGCATCTACGAGACCGCGCTCCGCAACAAGGTGCCGACCCCGGTCATCGACGACATGATCCGCATCTATTCCTACGACGTCGACTTCCAGCGCAAGGTGCAGCCCGGCAACTCCTTCGACGTGTTCTATGCCGGCGAGGACGAAGGCACGGCCAGCACCGAAAAGAACGAGGTGCTCTACGCAGCGCTGACCGTCGGCGGCGAGACCAAGAAATACTATCGCTTCCAGACCCCCGACGACGGCATGGTCGACTACTACGACGAATCCGGCAAGAGCGCGAAAAAGTTCCTGGTCCGCAAACCCGTCAACAACGCGATCATGCGCTCCGGCTTCGGCGGCCGCCGCCATCCGATCCTCGGTTACGTCAAGATGCATACCGGCGTCGACTGGGCCACTGCTTACGGGACGCCGATCTTCGCCTCCGGCAACGGCGTGATCGAGAAGGCTGGCCTGGAAGGCGGTTACGGCAAATATATCCGCATCAAGCATAACAACGGCTACGAGACCGCCTACGGCCACATGTCGGCCTTCGCCAAGGGTATGGAAATCGGCAAGCGGGTGCGGCAAGGCCAGGTGATCGGCTTCGTCGGATCGACCGGCATGTCGACCGGCCCCCACGTCCACTACGAAATCCTGGTCAACGGCCGCTTCGTCGACCCGATGCGCATCAAGCTGCCGCGCGGCCGCTCGCTCGAGGGACCGATGATGACAGGCTTCGAGAAGGAGCGCGATCGGCTAGATACGATGATGAGCGGCCACGGCGCCGCCGCGCACATCTCCGACGCCTCCGGCGGCCCGCTGCAGATCAGCAACCGGTGAGATTGAGGAAAGCCACTTAGCGACGGCGTTCGCCGGCCTGGTTGGCCGGCTGCTCAATCTAAAGGACAAAAATTGGCGACCGCGTCGTGCAGATTCGCAGCCGCCTTGAATTCCTTGATGCTCTTCGCCTTCTTGATGATTATGTCGGTGTTCTTGGCGGGGTCCAGAGGAGTTCGGCGTCGTTATGGCCCGCTCCAAGGCCGCCTTTCGTGTTCAGTTGAACATTCCCACGCTGTGCTCGCTGGGGGTATCGAACACAGCCTCGGCGTCGAGGTTCGACTCAGCGATGGGCGTTTGCTAGAGCGGCAATCTGATGGACCGTTGCATAGCCAGCGCTCTTGAAGGCGCTGACGATCGTTTTTGCGTTGTCCAGCCTTGGAGCCGCGGCGATCGAGTTCAGATCGACGTCGCCTACGATCGGTCCTTCGTCCATGCCGGCCTGCGCGGCAGGAAGAATGAGGGCTCTCGTATTGTCCAATGCACGCTGAAGGCTGTTCCTGGAAGTCCGGAATTTTTCGGCCATTGCGCATAGAGTTCATCAGTGTTCGGATGTCGATTGAGCGTGTGAACCAATGAATCCTGCGCGTGAAGGGTCTGCGCCGTTGCGAAGCTACACTGCATTGTCGGGTTGGTGATATCGGCAGAAGTCAATGAGTTCTCGAATGTAGGATCGGCAAGCTTAGCGTCTCAATCCGCTTGCGTAACGGAAAGGCCCGATCCTGTTGCCGTCCATGTCATCCTCGATACCCGACAGAGAAAAGGCGACGGCGATAAAGGCGGTCGGCACGGTCGATGATGCCATGATCGCGCAAATCATCGGAACCGGCGCGACGGTGGACGAATTGGCCGAGGCTCAGGCCCTGGGTTACCAACGACGAACCGCTGATAAATGCCGGCAAGCCGCTGCCGAATGGTCGCGTCGGCGAACTTGTCGACATCCTCTTCGAGCTCGAACCGAGTGAGCACGAGGAGGTGGTCCCGCCGTCAGCTGAACAGAAAATGCCCCGGCCCCGTTTCGCGGCTCCGGGGCAATATCCGTCAGTTCAACTTACGCTTCGGCACCGGCGCTTCGAAGTGCGCGATCTCGGCGGTCTGTCGCGCCTTGCCGTTGAAGGTCAAGACGTTGCCTTCCGCAGAGATCGCGACGCGATCGCCGTCCTGCACCTCGCCCGCAAGTATCATCTCGGCGAGTGGGTCCTGCAGATTGCGCTGGATCACCCGCTTCAGGGGACGCGCGCCATAAGCGGGATCCCAGCCCTTCGCGGCTAGCCAGTCGCGCGCCGCCGCATCGAGGGTGAGCGTGATCTTGCGCTCCTCCAGCAGTTTCTCCAGGCGGGCGAACTGGATCTCGACGATCCGGCCCATCTCGCTCTTCTGCAGGCGGTGGAACAGGATGATCTCGTCGACGCGATTCAGGAATTCGGGGCGGAAGTGCGCCCGCACCGTCGCCATCACCTGCTCGCGCACGGCAGAGGTATCCTCGCCCTCCGGCTGATTCACCAGGTACTCCGAGCCAAGGTTCGAGGTCATGATGATTAGCGTGTTGCGGAAGTCGACGGTGCGGCCCTGGCCATCGGTCAGGCGGCCGTCGTCGAGCACCTGCAACAGCACGTTGAAGACGTCGGGATGCGCCTTTTCGATTTCGTCGAACAGCACCACCTGGTAGGGCCGCCGCCGCACCGCTTCGGTGAGCGCACCGCCCTCGTCATAGCCGACATAGCCCGGAGGCGCGCCGATCAACCGCGACACCGAGTGCTTCTCCATGAACTCGGACATGTCGAGGCGGACCATCGCGGTCTCATCGTTGAAGAGATATTCGGCCAATGCCTTGGTCAGCTCAGTCTTGCCGACGCCAGTGGGCCCCAGGAACATGAACGAGCCCATCGGCCGGTTCGGGTCCTGGAGGCCTGCGCGCGAGCGGCGCACCGCGGTCGCTACCGCATGCACGGCTTCGGCCTGGCCGACGACGCGTCGGCCCAGGCTCTCCTCCATCCTCAGGAGCTTGTCCTTTTCGCCCTCCAGCATCTTGTCGACAGGAACGCCGGTCCAGCGCGACACCACCTGCGCGATGTGATTGGCCGTGACCGCCTCTTCCATCATCTCGCCGGCATTTTCCTTGTCCTCGATCTCGGCGAGCTTCTTTTCCAGCTCCGGAATCTTGCCATAGGCGAGTTCGCCGGCGCGCTGGAATTCGCCGCGGCGCTGCGCGTTGGCGAGCTCGATGCGGAGTGCGTCGAGTTCGCTCTTCAGCTTCTGGGCATTCGACAGCTTGTTCTTTTCCGCGCTCCAGCGCGAGGTCAGTGCCGTCGACCTCTCCTCGAGTTCGGCGAGTTCCCTCTCCAGCGCCTGCAGGCGGCTCTTCGAGCCGGGATCACTTTCCTTCTTCAGCGCCTCCTGCTCGATCTTGAGCCGGATGATTTCGCGATCCAGCGAATCCAATTCCTCCGGCTTGGAATTGACCTGCATCTTCAGCCGCGCCGCGGCCTCGTCCATCAGGTCGATCGCCTTGTCGGGCAGGAAGCGGTCGGTAATGTAGCGATTTGACAGCGTGGTGGCGGCCACCAGCGCGGAATTGGTGATGCGCACGCCGTGATGCTGCTCATATTTGTCCTTCAGGCCACGCAGGATCGAGATGGTGTCCTCGACCGAGGGCTCGTTGACATAGATCGGCTGGAAGCGCCGCGCCAGCGCCGCGTCCTTTTCGACATGCTTCTGGTACTCGTCCAGCGTGGTCGCGCCGATGCAATGCAATTCGCCCCGCGCCAGCGCCGGTTTGAGAAGGTTCGAGGCGTCCATCGCGCCGTCGGCCTTGCCGGCGCCGATCAGCGTGTGCATCTCGTCGATGAACAGGATGATGTTGCCTTCGGCCCCAGTGACTTCCTGCAGCACGGCCTTCAGCCGCTCCTCAAACTCGCCGCGGTATTTCGCGCCCGCGATCAGCGCGCCGAGGTCGAGCGACAACAGCTTCTTGTCTTTCAGGCTCTCCGGCACGTCGCCGTTGACGATGCGCAGCGCCAACCCCTCGACGATCGCGGTCTTGCCGACGCCGGGTTCGCCGATCAATACCGGGTTGTTCTTGGTGCGGCGGGACAAGACCTGGATGGTGCGCCGAATTTCCTCGTCGCGCCCGATCACCGGATCGAGCTTGCCGTCGCGCGCGGCCTGCGTCAGGTCGCGGGCATATTTCTTCAGCGCGTCATAGGCGTTCTCGGCCGTCGCGGAGTCGGCGGTACGGCCCTTGCGCAAGGATTCGATCGCCGCGTTCAGGTTCTGCGGCGTGACACCGCCCTTATTGAGGATTGCCCCGGCTTCACTGTTCTTCTCAAGCGTCAACCCGAACAGCATCCGCTCGACGGTCACAAAACTATCGCCGGCCTTTTCGGCCGCCTTCTCGGCGGCATCGAACGCACGCGCCAGGTCCGACGCAAGATAGACCTGTCCGGCGCCGCTGCCCGAGACTTTGGGCAATTTGTTGAGCGCGTCTTCCGTCGCCTTGAGGATTGCGCGGGAATTGCCGCCGGCGCGGTCGATCAGGCCACTGGCCAGCCCCTCGCTGTCGTCCAGCAGCACCTTCAGGAGGTGCAATGACGAAAACTGCTGGTGCCCCTCGCGCATCGCAAGCGACTGCGCCGACTGGATGAAGCCGCGGGCGCGCTCGGTGTATTTCTCAATATTCATCGATATTTCCCTCAGCCTGCCGCCCCCGCCCGGGGCGCGATCAGTAAAAGTTAAGTACCGGTTTTGCGTCCGATCGCGCCCCAAATTTGAAATGGCGCGTCATCTTGTCGCGAAACCGTGCACACTTTCGCGGATCACGCGATGGCACGGATACGGCATCTTCATTGGGTTTCCGCCGCACCGCGTTGACATTCCTCAACAGGCTAAGCGGTCATGTCGCCGACATTTCCGCCGGCTTGGGGCGAATGTGGGAATGCCGTTTCCGAAACGGAAGGGGCCGCTTCACAAATTCGTGTGCGGTGGCGCTTTGGTCCCGATCATCTGCGCACGAGAGCCACCAGATAGCGGCAGGACCGCGCCCCTTCGTTGCGGAACACGACGTCCGACGGCGCGCCAAATTCGATGCGATCGCCCGCGGCAAGTTCGTGCCGGTCGGCGCCCTCCGCGATGGTGAGGCGATTGGACAGAACCCAGACGACCTGCTGGACCAAACAGTATGCGCTGGCCGGAAAGCCGACTTCCTGTCCGGCGGGCAATTCGATTTCAACCAATTCCAACGGATTGGAGCGACCAAGAAAGACTTGGCGCCGCAAATACAAGGTTTTCGGATCGCGCCAGAGCGGCTGGTCCCTTGCGCGCAGAAGCCGCGGGTTTGCTGCGCCGACAGGCTCGAACAGCGCCGCCATTGTCAGGCCATAGGCGGCGGCTATCCGCGACAAAATTGCCGCGGTCGGGCTAGCCTCGCCACGCTCGATTTTACTCAACATCGCCTTGGAGACACCAGCCCGTTCGGCGAGAGCCGCGAGCGACCATTCCTTGGCTTCCCGCTCACTGCGAATTCGCCGCGCAAGGGCTCTCCCATCGTTCTCTTTGGCTTCGTCCTCTTTAGTTGACATACCGTCTTATATAATGGACAAATCAGTCACGCAAGCAGAGGCCTTGGGAGAGGACTGATGATGATCCGGCCGGCCACGGAGCGGGACATTCCGGAGATCACCACGATCTATAATGAGGTCGTCGCCAACTCGGCCGCGGTCTGGACCGAGAAGCAGGATAGCGAGGCCGAGAGGGTGGCTTGGATGAACGCCCGTCGAAGCCTTCACTACCCGGTTCTCGTCGCGGTTGAAGGTTTGAGCGTTCGTGGTTACGGCACGTTCGGCGATTTCCGCGCCTGGCCGGGATATCGCTATAGTGTCGAACACAGCGTCTACATTCACGCCGATCATCGCGGGCGCGGCCTCGGGAGCGCAATCGTAGCGGAACTGATCTCCGCGGCAAGCGCCCTCGGCAAACATGTTCTGATCGCCGGTATCGACGGCGACAACATGGCCTCCATCCGCCTACATGAGCGCGCCGGCTTCCTTGAAGTGGCGCGGATACCGGAGATCGGGCGCAAATTCGGCCGCTGGCTCGATCTGGTCTTTATGCAGCGCGTCCTGGACATACCTGGCGCGGCACGGCCGGACTAAGCATTTCCTTGGAACGCGTAAGTGCCATCCTGCGCCACGATCGATTTAATCTATCGCTATCCGGTCAAAGGCCTTACCCCGGGAGCGCTGGAACGGGTGGCCTTGGGCGTCGGCCAGACGCTTCCCCCGATCGCCGCTATGCCATCGAGAACGGCCCCAGCAGCTTCGACCCGGCCGCGCCCTCCTGGATGCCGAAGTCGGTATTTTTGATGCTGACGCGGAACGAGCGGCTGGCCGGCCTCCGGGCGCATTTCGAGCAGGAGACCCAGCTTCTGACCATTCGCAGGGATGGCGAGGTGGTGGCGCGCGGAGACCTGGAGACGGCGCAGGGCCGCGCTGCGATCGAAGGGTTTTTCGCGGAGAATTTTGCAAGCGAATTGAAGGGTCGCCGAAGGTGGTCTCAAGCCTGGGCCACAGCTTTTGCGATGTCGCGAAAAAGTTGTCTCGATCATCAACCTCGGTAGCCTCCAGGCGATCGAGACTATGGTCGGCGCGTCGGTGCATCCCTTGCGCCTCCGCGCCGACCTCTATGTCAGGGGTTGGCCGGCCTGGCACGAGTTCTGCTCGGCCGGACGCTCTCGATTGGAGAGGCGCGGCTGAAGGTGGTCAAGCACATCACCCGCTGCGCCGCCGTCAATGTAGATCCCGACACCGCCGCGCGCGACCTCGATATCCCCGCAGCCCTCATGCGCCGCTTCGGCCACAATGAGTACGGCATCTATGCCGAGGTTACCTGCGCCGGCACCGTCAGCGTCGGCTAGCGATCGCGATGGAAGAGCCGCAGTTGTAGGCGCAAAGGCGCGTTTGCGCCATGTCGATGCTTGCATCCTTCGCCTAGTCCGTCGCGGTTGCCGCTGACGAGGAAAACGCCTCAGCTCGTTGAACTTCTAACGAAGACCACAGAGGTTTCAGTCCGTCGGGCCCCAGGCTTTGTTTCAGCCAGCCTCCACCGCGGCACAGACGGCACCAAGGTCGCGATGTATGCGCAGTGGGAAAGCATCGAACATACCAGGCGATGCGCCAGGACCCTACCCACTGCAAATTCTTCAAGAAGCGCTCGCGATCGCGAAGTTCGAACCCGGCATCTACGAAGTCGTGCAAACCTTCGCACCGTCGGTGATCCGCAAACGACGACGCTTCAAGACGGCCTCTCCCCGTGAAGATGAGCGGGGAGAGGCGAAGGAAGCGCGCGATCAGTTCGGCACCACATAGGCGTAGATGCGGCCGCGCGACACCGGCGCCTCGCGGACCCGGTTGCCGTTATTGCCGGAGATCATGATTGGATTGCCCTGGGCGTCGATGCCGGTGATGATGCCGACATGACCGCCGCCGCGCCGACCCATCACGGCGATGGCCCCGACTTGAGGACCCGATACGCGCTGGCCGTAGCTTGCAAACGAGCTCGCCATGTCCGAGCCGGTGCCGTGATGGCCGGTCCGCTCCAGCACCATGTTCATGAACCGCGCGCACCACAGGCTGGCGCGTGAGGTGGGATTGCCGCCGAGATAGCGCCGCGCTTCGGAAATGAGGTCCGATGAGCCGACCCCGCCCGACATGGCCGTTCCGCCCGTGGCCGCGCCCGGCATCACGCTCGCCTGCGTGCCGTAGAAGCCATGTGCCCGCAGTTGCGCGACGCCACGCTCCCAGCGCGAGGCCCGCGCGAAGGTCCGGTAATGACGTGGCACGAAATGCCGCCTCGCATAATGAACGGTGTGACGCGCATGCGCGTATCGGCCCGTGCCGTGATGAGATCTTGCTGAAGCGGGGGAAATGGAAACGGCGATCGCCGTCGAACAGAACGCCAGCGCGACAAGCGACCGACGGAACGCAGAGAACACGATCATACTCAATCCTTAGTTAGCACCCCCCATTCCCCGCCGGCGCCGAGCGAGTTCAGCAAAAGTGGAAACCGGTCTTGCGTTCGAACTCGCGCTCATCTCGAATGAGCGCGTTCTTCTTCACGCTAACCGGTGCCCGCTTCGCTTGAAAACGCGTCGCCGACATCCGCGGGCCCCCCTAGAAAATCTTGATATGGCGAAAACAAGACGCGATGCGGCACTGCAGAAAGATTCCCTGCGGAATCTCCGCGATCATTGATGACGAAAAAGAATCGGGATCGCCGCATTGCGACCACGAGCATTAACTGCGATTTTGGAACCCGCTCAAAGCGTTTCGTCAAAACAAGAAACGGGAAGGAACCTCATATGCCCCACGCCATCGCAAGCGACAACGTCCGGCTTTATTTCGAGGAAGCCGGCAGCGGAACGCCGATCCTCTTCCTGCATGAATTCGCGGCCGACCACACCAATTGGGAGCCGCAGATGCGCTACTTCTCGCGCGGGCACCGCTGCATCGCCTATTCCTCTCGCGGCTATGCCCCCTCCGACGTGCCGCCCTCGGCCGAGGCGTACAGCCACAAGCACTTCTACAGCGACGCGCTCGCGGTGCTGGACCATCTCAAGATCGCCAAGGCGCATCTGATCGGCTTGTCGATGGGCTCCTACTCGTCGCTGCAGATCGGCCTTAACGCATCGGACCGCGCGCTGTCGATGACGCTCGCCGGCATAGGCTCCGGTTCAAACCTGGAGAACCTGGAAGCCTTCCGCAAGCAGTGTCGGGAAAACGCCGAGCAATTCGAAAAGCTCGGCTCGGCGGAAGTTGCGAAGGTGACGCGCGAGGCGCCGGGCCGGATTCCCTTCCTGGTCAAGGACCCGCGCGGGCACGCCGATTTCTACGCCGCGCTGGCGCGGCATGACTCAAAAGGCTCGGCCAACACCATGCGCGGCTTTCAAGGCGCGAGGCCCTCGATCTACACGCTCACTGACGCGATCCGGAAAGTGGCGACGCCGACGCTGATCATCTGCGGCGACGAGGACGACGCCTGCGTTGAGCCGAGCCTGTTCCTGAAAAAGCATTTGCCTGCAGCAGGCCTGACGTTCTTTCCGAAATCGGGCCACGTGCTCAACCTCGAAGAGCCCGCGCTGTTCAACGAAATGGTCGAGCGCTTCATCGCGCTGGTCGAGGCCGGCCGCTGGGGCGTGCGCGATCTAAGGTCGGTGGTGGCTTAAGCCTGAATCTCACCTCAGACGTGTAGGCCGTCGGCCCATTCAGGCAGCTATCGCCATTGCCCGGGCCGCGATCCGCTCGGCAAGATTGTCCCATGCGATCTGACCACCCGTGTATCGAAATGACTCGGCTGCCGTGCCTTCCGCGAAGATCACTTCATGATTGTTGAGCTCCACGCAGAAATACCCGATGGTTTCGGACATTTCTGCATTGTCATCGAACGCGATCGAACGTCCATTGACTAGATGTTTCGCGGGGATCAAAACCCCGTCGATTAAAAGGGAGTGGTCCTGCGATAGATACAAATCCCGCTGCAGTGTTCGATTATCAATCGCGAAGCGTGACACCCGGATCGGCACAACGCTCGGATGCCAGAAAGCTGACGCATTCCTTCTAATGGTTTGTCGGCCCACCCACTTTTGATCAGACGGGCACTCGCTAAATGCCCCGACGAGTATCCGCCTTCGGCGACAACAGAGCTTTTGTTTATCAAGGACATCGCCCTGCGTGACAATATTCGTCGCGATATCGGTGCGGCAAAACAGGACGCTGAATAACGCTGAATGGAAGGCCGCATCCGCGCTAGCCGGAGCTGCCATTGAGGCGCGGTTGCTGGAACCAAAGCCTGGCTCTACCGCTGTTCAGTCTGCTGTGACGACTCTTGTAGGAAACAGAACGATAAGCAAACCAGACAATAAAATCGGTCGATGGGAGCTGCATATTTCATTAAAGTTGCCGACCACTTGGGACTGCTCAAGCCCGAGACATGCACTGCGGCTCGATTGGCGAGAACCTTTCGAAACCTAATTCATCCGGGCCGCGCAGCACGGCTAGCTCAGAATGGCCGGCTTACGGTTTTGACTGCTGAAAGGCGAGTCCTGCATACACACCATGCGCAAATTGCCCGTCGTGCCAACATGTCGCACGGGAGCGCACTTGCCTCGTCGGGCAAATCACAAGCACTTTTCCGCACGTCCTGCGGCCTTGAAGAGGGGCGCTTCGCGATCGTCAGGAACGTTGGCAGCGGGATGCGATGGACACGGCCTCACGTGAGACGAACGTCGAGATCACGGACGGCGAAGGCGTGTGGTCCTGGCGCCCCGACGCTGGCGCTAAGCTCGCACAGACGCTCCCGCGTCTTGCGGGCGACGGGGCAAGAAAGCCCGGTCCCCGGGGAAGAACACGAAACACGCCGTTAACCAATGCGCAGGGAGCGCCCGATGATCTGGCTGAACCTGTGGTGACTGCCGCCGGCTTTTTTTGCTGCAGGCGGGCCATGGGGTGAGGCCTTCACCCGGCATTCCCTGCGCCCTCTTTCAATTCTGAGGGCGATGCACGCAGCAACTCGGGTGCGAATTCGCGCCGCGAGAATGCGGCCGCATACCCTATGTTGTTTGACATTTGAATCAGGAATGGCTTCCGAAGCCGCGAGCGGAGACGCGAAGCGCCATGCCGACGGGTCGCGCGAATGCGCGCCCCGGTGACAGGCTCCGCGACGCAATCCATCTCACCGCGGAAAGAAAGAATGGATTGCTTCGTCGCTTCGGCCTTCGCTTGTTGAGCTACGGCGAACAAGTCGCTCCTCGCGATGATGGCGAAGGCCTACTTCGCCTTCCCCGCCCTGCTCAACAAAAACACGCCCTGCTCGCCGAACATGTTCCAGAACCACCAGGGCGCACTGAGCCGCAGCGGGCGGCCGTAGAGGTCAAGCGCCACCGCGCGCTCCATCTTGACGTTGATCTCGTCGCAGAGCTGCACGAAGTCCTTGATGGTGCAGAAATGGATGTTCGGCGTGTCGTACCAGGTCGCGGGCAGGTTTTCGGTGCGCGGCATGTGGCCGCCGATCAGAAGCTGCAGCCTCATCCGCCAGAAGCCGAAATTCGGGAACGACACGATGGCACGCCGGCCGATCCGCAGCAGGTTTTCCAGGACCACCCTCGGCTGCCGCGTCGCCTGCAGGGTCTGCGACAGGATCACATAGTCGAAAGCATCGTCGGGGTAGTTGATGAGGTCGGTGTCGGCGTCGCCCTGCACCACCGCGAGTCCCTTGGCGACGCAGCGGTTGACGCCCTCGCGCGACAGCTCGATGCCGCGCCCGTCGATGCCGCGGCTCTCTAAGAGCCGCAACAGGTCGCCGTCGCCGCAGCCAACGTCGAGCACCTTGGAACCAGGATCCACCATGCCGGCGACCAAGAGATGGTCGCCGCGGTAATGACGCCTGGTCTCGGCGCCGACGTCGCCGAACGGCAAGACCTGTTCCTGCACGGCTATTCCCCGCTTTCTAAAGTCCCCGCGCCTTGCCCGCCGACTGCAGGAACGCGCGCGCAATATCGAAAAACTCCGGCACGTCGAGCAGGAACGCGTCATGGCCGCGGTCGGTCTCGATCTCCGCGAACGACACCCGGGCGCTGGAAGCGTTGAGTGCATGCACCAATGCCCGCGATTCCGAGGTCGGGAACAGCCAGTCGCTGGTGAACGACACAACGCAGATGCGGGTCTTGATGCCGCGAAAGGCGCGGGCCAGCACGCCATCGTGATCGGCGGCGATATCGAAATAATCCATCGCTCGCGTCAGATAGAGATAGCTGTTGGCGTCGAAGCGCTCGACAAAGGATGAGCCTTGGTAGCGCAGATAGCTCTCGACCTGGAAATCCGCGTCGAAGGAGAATGTCGGCAACTCACGATCCTGCATGCGTCGGCCGAACTTGCGATGCAAGGCGGCATCCGACAGATAGGTGATATGCCCCGCCATCCGCGCCACCGCGAGCCCGCGATGCGGATGGGTGCCCTCATCGGCGTAGCGGCCGTGATGCCAATCCGGATCGGCCATCACGGCCTGCCGGCCGAGTTCGTGGAATGCGATGTTCTGCGCCGAGTGACGTGTGCTGCAGGCGATCGCCAGCGCGGAGAAGACCCGGTTCGGATAGGCCGCGGTCCATTGCAGCGTCTGCATGCCGCCCATCGAGCCGCCGGTAACACATAGCAGCGTTTCGATACCGAGCTGGTCGAGCAACATGGCCTGCGCGCGCACCATGTCGGGAACGGTGATGATCGGAAAATCCAGGCCCCACACCTTGCCGGTGGCCGGATTGGTCGAAGCCGGCCCGGTCGATCCCATGCAGCCGCCGATCACGTTGGCGCAGATGATGAAGTAGCTGTTGGTGTCGAGCGGGCGATCCGGACCCACCATGATTTCCCACCAGCCGGGTTTGCCGGTCAGCGGATGCCGGTTGGCGACATGCTGATCAAGCGTCAGCGCATGGCAGATCAGAATCGCGTTGGAACGATCGGCATTGAGTTCGCCATAGGTCTGGTAGGCGATCTGGAACGGCGAAAGATTGATGCCGCAATCGAGCGACAGCGGCTGGTCGGCGCCGAACCGCGCGACCAGCGAGGTCGGATGATCGGCCTCATGCAACCGCTCGTCGGCATGGATCGCCGGACTTGGTATCGAGCTTGGCACCGAATATACGCCCACCATTTTGCTACCGACCTTGGCTTTTGCCAGGGCTCCCGGACCCCCGAAATCAGGCCATAAAAAAACCCGGCCTGAACTAAGGTTCGGCCGGGATCAATTCTGTCCCCGGCCTGTTTAGCGAATTGTTTAACGTGGCTGCAAGCCGGCCGGCTCAAATGACCACGGAACAGCACAAAACTAGTCATGCGCGCCCGTTTCGTCAAGGCAGCGCGCCCCTTAGGGCCTGGTTAACCGCAATGCGGCCCCCGCCGCAGCGCAGGAATTAGCCGATGTTTCTCTTTGCTTTCGGCTGCCGTCTTACCTAATCAATGCCCTTGTTTAACCGGTCGGACTTGGCCGATCCGGTACGCCAGGCTCGCCAAAAATGTCCCAACCGCCCCCTGCCCCGCCTTCGCTTGCCGAATTGCGCAAGGAGATCGATGCGATCGACGAAGGCGTGCATCGCCTGTTGCTGCAGCGCGGCGACATCATCGACCGGCTGATCCAGGTGAAGCAAACTCAGGAGGTCGGGTCGGCGTTCCGGCCGGCGCGCGAGGCCGACATGATGCGCCGCCTGGTCGAGCGCCATCGCGGCATCCTGCCGCTCGACACCGTCGAGAGCATCTGGCGCGTCATCATCTCGACCTTCACCTACGTGCAGGCGCCGTTCTCGGTGCATGCCGACGTCTCGGTCGGCGAGTCTGCGATGCGGGATTCGGCGCGGTTTCACTTCGGCTTCACTGTGCCCTATGTCTCGCATTTTTCCGCCTCCGCCGCGGTCGAGGCGGTCGCCAAATCCAAGGGCGATCTGGCGCTGGTCTCCGCCTCGTCCAGCCGCACCCCCTGGTGGATCACGCTAGAGGCCAAAGGCGCGCCGAAGATCATCGCGCGGCTGCCCTTCGTCGAGCGCGCCGACCATCCGGCGGCGCTGCCGGTGTTCGTGGTATCGCGGGTTGCCGACAGCGCCATGGTGACCGAAGTCGAGACCTGGAGCGTGCGCGTCTCGGGGTGGAACGCCGAGGTCGCCCGCGCGCTGTCGCCGCTCGCCGAGATTGTCGCGGTGCCGGATACCGCCTTCGATGGCGCCGCCCTTCTGGTGTCGATCTCCGGCGCCAACCGGCTGGAAAGGATCAAGTTGGCCCTGATCCAGGCCGGTGCCTCGGTGCGCTCATCGGCTCTCGTCGGCAGCCATGCAACGCGCTATACGGTGCCCGCTAACGGGTCCGCCGAGCCTTAGGCCCCGAAATCCGGAGTTGAAGATGTCCCGCCCCGTGCCGAATCCCGGCATCCTCGATATTGCGCCCTACACGCCCGGCAAGAGCCCGGTGCCGGAGCCGGGCCGCAAGGTGTTCAAGCTCTCGGCCAACGAGACGCCGTTCGGGCCCTCGCCGAAAGCGATCGAGGCCTACAAACACGTGGCGGCGCATCTGGAGGACTATCCAGAGGGCACCTCGCGTATCTTGCGCGAAACGATCGGCCGGACCTTCGGGCTCGACCCCGACCGCATCATCTGCGGCGCGGGTTCCGACGAAATCCTCAATCTCCTGGCGCACACCTATCTCAGCCACGGCGCCGAGGCGATCTCGACCACGCACGGCTTTCTGGTCTATCCGATCGCGACCATGGCGAACGGCGCCAGCAACGTCGTCGCGCCCGAGACCAATTACACCGCCGACGTCGACGCGATCCTCAAATCGGTCACGGCCCGCACCAAGCTAGTGTGGCTTGCCAACCCGAACAACCCGACCGGGACCTATCTGCCTTTCGACGAAGTGAAGCGGCTGCGCGCTGGCCTTCCGCCGCACGTGCTGCTGGTGCTGGACGCCGCTTATTCCGATTACGTGTCGCGCAACGACTACGAGATCGGCATCGAACTGGTGGCGACGTCAGACAATACCGTGATGACCCACACGTTTTCCAAGATTCATGGGCTCGCGGCGCTTCGGATCGGCTGGATGTTCGGTCCCGCCCACATCGTCGATGCGGTCAACCGGATCCGCGGACCGTTCAACGTCTCGACGCCGGCGATGCTGGCGGCGGTCGCGGCGATCGAAGACACCGCGCATCAAGAGATGTCGAAGGCGCACACCGAGAAATGGCGCAACTGGCTGACGGAAGAGATTGGGAAGCTCGGCCTGAAGGTGACGCCGAGCGTTGCGAATTTCGTGCTGATCCATTTCCCGACCGAGAAGGGAAAAACCTCGGCGGAAGCCGATGCGTTTCTCACCAAACGCGGATTGGTGCTGCGTGCGCTGAACAACTACCGCCTGCCGCACGCGTTGCGCATGACCATCGGCACCGAGGAAGCCAATCGCCTCGTGGTCGAAGGCTTGCGCGACTTCATGGCCATCGAGATGGCTGTCAAGTGAGCGCCGTGCCGCACTTCAACCGCCTCGCGCTGATCGGCTTCGGCCTGATCGGCGGCTCGATCGCGCGCGCCGCACGTGCGCAAGGGCTGGCGGGCGAGATCGTCACCACGGCGCGCTCGGCAAAGACCCGCGCCCGCGTCGCCGAGCTCGGCATTGTCGATTCGGTTGTCGAGACCAACGCGCAAGCCGTTGACGGCGCCGACCTCGTCATCCTCTGCATTCCCGTCGGCGCCTGCGCAGCGGTCGCCCAGGAGATCGCCGCTCGCCTCAGGCCAGGCGCGATCGTCTCCGACGTCGGCTCGGTCAAGGGCGCGGTCGTGCGCGAGATTGCGCCGCATCTGCCGGCGAGCGCGCATTTCGTGCCGGCGCATCCGGTTGCCGGCACCGAGCATTCCGGACCCGATTCGGGCTTTCCCGAGCTCTTCATCAACCGCTGGTGCATCCTGACGCCTCCCGAAGGGACCGATGCATCCGCCGTCGAACGGCTGCGCGCGTTCTGGGCCGCGATTGGCGCCAAAGTCGAGATCATGACGCCGGACCATCACGATCTGGTGCTCGCGATCACCAGCCATCTGCCGCATCTGATCGCCTACACCATCGTCGGCACCGCCGACGAGCTTGCGCAGGTGACATCCTCGGAGGTGATCAAGTTCTCAGCCGGCGGCTTCCGCGACTTCACCCGGATCGCGGCGTCCGATCCGACCATGTGGCGCGACGTCTTTCTCGCCAACAAGGAAGCCGTGCTGGAAATGCTCGGCACCTTCACCGAGGACCTCTCCAAGTTGACCCGGGCGATCCGCCGCGCCGACGGCGAGGCGCTGTTCGAGCATTTCACCCGCACCCGCGCCATCCGTCGCGGTATCGTCGAGATCGGCCAGGATTCGGCCGCGCCCGACTTCGGCCGCCCGCACGCGCACCTGGCGAAGCCGGAGTGAGCGTTATCCGGCGGCCTTGTCGGCGAGACTTAGGCGCCCCCGCCACGCCGGCGCCGATCTGCGTAGCGACGCCGAGCAGCCACCAGCAAGCGACCATGTAGCCCCAGCCTCGTTGCGGCGCCTCGTCGAAGACCAAGGCGTAGAGCGAGTTCAGCGCGGCGACGGTGGCGAGAAAGGTGCCGCTCGCGCTGAGCAGTTGGATCGGATCGACCCTCGGCCGCGCGATCGCCGGACTTGCCAGCGATGCACGCAACCTCGGGACATCGATGCCTAAGTAGAATCCGATCATCCCAACAAGAACCGTCGCGGCGATGAACCCGATCGAATCGAACAGCACCGGATTGAGCCTCGTGAGCTGGGCGGCAACGAACGTTCCGCACATGGCGCCGGCCACCGCAAAGCCGGCGTGTTCCACGACGTCGGCGATCCGGCTGAGCACCAGCACCTCGTTGGTTTCGTCTTTTGGCTTTGACATCGATTGATCCAGCCGTTTCAGAAGGGATAGTACCGGATCTGGTCATGACGATATTGTCGTCCGTCTTCGGAGCGCCGCCGACGCCCGCGAACGCGAAGCGCTGGTTGTAGGAATACTGCACGCCGGCTTTGACCGTGCCGTAGGAGCCCCTCATGATCGTATCGTAGAATCCGACGGTGTATTGCCGCACTTCCGAGGTATTGCCGTTGCAGGTCGCCGCCGGCGAATTCTCGATGTTGCAGCCGGTGTTGTTATCGAGCGGGTTGCCGTAGCCGAACGGCACCGTGCCGGCGTTCCTGAAGGCTGCATCGACTTTCTCCAACCCGGCGTAGCTGTAGATATCCAGCGTCGGCAACGTGTGCCAAACCACGCCCACCAGCGCCGAGGTGACGCTCAGGGGGAGGATCGTGCCATCCTGCGCCAGCGTTGCATCCGGGCACGGCGCGGCGGTGAAGCGACCGAGCGCGCCGTGGGCGCCGTAGACCTGCAACTCCAACGTCTGCGGGATCACCTCGGCACTGATATGACCGCCGAAGCTGCCGGTGTCGTAGGTATGGTTGGCGAAGTTGAAGCGATCGAAGAACTGGCGATAGAGCCCCCAAGCCTCGACGTGCAGCTTGTAGGGTCCAGGCGCGGGTCCCACGCGGCCTTTACCGTCACGTCGGGCACCTGGTTCAAGCTGAGGTTGTTGGCATTATTGAAGAAGCTGCCACCGGGACCGGTCAGGTTAACGAGCAGGTTCGGGTTCAATACCCCCTGCGGTCCGACAGCCGGCGAGCCGACCGTCGGCGTGTTGCCGGTGAAGAAGGAGGTCTGCGGGTTTTCGACGGAAGCCGCGACCTTGAACTCCGGCCCGATGTCCTGCCAGACGCGGATTCCGGGCTGCCGGGCAGCAAGAAAATCCCGGGACCGATTCGAAATCGATCACGCCGGGCGCATCGACGCCGGGCGGATCGATGCCGGCTTTGCTCGGGGCATTGAGCGACTATGTTTGGCCGGCGAGGACATGAAAGCCGAGATCGGTGCGATCGAAGGTGACGCTGAGCTGGCGCATCCGCGGATTGAACGAATTGGTCGTAACCGAATTTGCGGTCTTCGCCGCGCCTTCGAAATCGATTTCGCCGTAACCCGCAATGCGCGTATCCACCGCATCGCCTTCGGCCAGGACCGAGAACCTGGTCTGGCGCGCCGAGAAACGCGATTCCGGCGTGTTGAAATTCTTGCTCTGCTGAAATGGAATGAAGTTGTAGACCGATCCGGTATCGGAGGCGAGGTTGCGGGTCCGGTAGATGCCGGTGAGATCGATCCAGCCGCCAAATATCAACGTAACGCCCTTGTAGCAGACCTTTCCCGGCGCAGCACAGGGATCGACGGGCAGGGCCTTGTAGGCGCCTGGCGCAACAGGCATGGCCTTGGCTTGTGCCTCAAACACCTTTTCCTTCCGCCCCTGGTCGTCCACGCGCTGCTCGAGTTGCTTCAGCTTGGCTTTGAGCACACGAATCTCGGACACCGCATCGTCATCCGCGTAAGCCTGTCCGGCCGAGACAAGAATGCCGCCGACCAGAACGCATTTCAGTAATCTCACTAGAACCTCCCGCCCATGTTGAGGAAGCGTCGCCATGCACATCGCACCTTGGTCAGGTGTGTGCGTGCTTCCTCGGGTCGGGAGACCTGGATTCACCTGCCGATTTTCTCGGTGGCGTTCGCATCACGATTTTCTGCGATGAGGCGCCGGAATTTGTCGAACGAGCGCCGATCTTGTGCGCGCGGGGACTAGACATTCGACTTCGGTATTCGCGTTCGAAAAGAAGAATCTTTTGTTTTGACGCGCACGCGAACCGGGACCCACTTCGCCGGGAAACGCTCTAATCTCCGAACGTAAAAAGACTGGGCTCAGCCGGGGCACGGCCGGGCCCAGTCAGTTGGAAGCAACGTGGAGGTAACAAGCCGGCGGGTTAAGACCGCTCGTCGAACCCGCCAGACGGACTTCAGTAATGCTTGATGGACGATGCGTGACTGACGTGGCGCCGACGCACGGACATTTTCATGCCCGACACCTCACCGCCGCGCAGCGACTGCGCCATCGCATCTGCGGGCCGCGAAGATCCCAGACCCAGATCGCCGTTCGGGTGATAGAACGCGTAGAGGCCGGGCTCCTGGATCACTTCCGCAACCTGCATTCCGCCCGCAAGCGCGCCGGCGTTGTGAGCCGTGCTAAACAACTTGAACTTCGTCATCCATGTTCTCCCTGCCAATCCGCCGTAAACCATATGCGCGGCGTCTGAGGACATGAGTGACAAATGGGTTCCGGCATTCCCGACTTTAGGCAACGTCGAGGGAATATTGATCACGCGTCGGCGATCAGGCTTTTACTTCGTGTTCTTTACTTGGTGTTTTTCTGTCGGCGTCGTCCTCGCGAAAGCGAGGGCCCATAACCATCGATGGCTGCCGTTGCGCGGGTGCAGCTCTCTCCATTTTGCGTAGCGGCGAGATCGGTGGTTATGGATCCGCCGCGAGCTCGGGAAGCGGAAGAAATTGAGCATGATCTTTTCGGAAAGCCGGTCCCCACCCATCGGGTCGTGGCCCGAGGGCGTGCTTTTCGGGATCATGCTTGCGACGACGATCGGGAGAATCAAAACAACGGCGGAATTTGCGCGACCTTGAGCGGGCCAAGGAACACCGCGCCGTTGACGAAGCGCAGCGGGAACGACCGCGCCTTCTTGCCCTCCAGCACCGTTTCCTTGCCGAGCGCGTTGAGGCCGGCGGCGACGCCGACATTAGCGTTCTGCTTGACCACCTTGCCGAGTCCGGGAATCGCGCGGTCGAGCGCGCCGAACAGATTGTTGATGTCCTGCGTCTTCACGCCTGGTGCGACGCGATCAAGCGTTGCCTGCGGCACGCCCTGATCCAGCATCTTGTCGATACCGAGCGCCGGAATCACTTTCTCAATGCCGGCAACCGTCATCTGCAATTCACCGTCGAGGCAGCCATCGGGGCTGAAGCCCAGCGTGCCGGCCGCGACCGCGACGAGATCGCCCTGCTGGATGCGCGACCGCATGATATCGGCATGGCCGCCGGCGGCCTGCAGTTCGCGAAAGCGCGCCGGCCACGGCTTTGGCGAAAAGTCCTTCAGCCCGCTCAGCATCGCCCGCACATCGGCATCGAACGGTTCGGCGAGCAGCGGATGCAGACCCTTGATGCTGCCTTGCGATATCTGCAGCACGCTCTCGATCACCGGATGATCCGCGGGCGACCCTTCCGCGATGCGACCGTGCAGTTCGATGTGCTTGGCGTTTGCGAGCGGCACCGGCACGGATCCGTCGAGGCGATCGATTGCGCTATCGTCGAACACGATGGAAGCGCGTTGCGGCACAGCCGGCAATCCGACCACGCTGCTGCGGCCGAGGCGCCAGTTCACGACGTAGGAGGCTTGCGCACCTTTGTCGGACACCGTGGCGGGCGCGGTGAACTCCGCGATCACGCGCTTCGGATCGTAGATCTGCGCCACCACCAATATCTCGTCGAGCTTTGCCGTGATCGGCGCCTGGCTGCTTGCGCCCGCGGTCTGCGAGACCAGCGTCACCGTCGCGCCGTCGCAGCGGACTTCAAGGCGGAACGGGAAACCCGCCACCGAACGGTTGGCGCAATCGTAGACCCGCCCTGATTTGGCCTCCTGCGCGCGCCAGGCATCGGCCTGGACGTCGACCTGGGAAGCGGCATAGAACCAGAACACGCTCCAGGCGATGGCGGCGATTAGAACCAGGACGGGAGCAATGAAAAGCCGCCAAAGCGGGCGCCGGCGCGGCGAAAGCGTGAAATCGGTCATGGCGCCCCTTTGAGTAGCAATTTTGTCAATTAAGCGGTCGCGGGTATCCCAATCAAGTTAACGCATTTTCATCCATCACCGAAATCTGATACCGCTGGCGGCGAATGGCGGCCATTACTCTTTCCGAATCAGAGTTTTCCAAGGGCGACCTCTGGGTGTTCGGGTATGGCTCGTTGATGTGGCGGCCGGGCTTCGAGTACATCGAGCGGGTTCGGGCGCGCCTGATCGGCGAGCATCGCGCGCTCTGCGTCTATTCCTTCGTGCACCGCGGCACGCCGGAAAAGCCGGGTCTCGTGCTCGGTCTCGATCGCGGCGGCGCCTGCCGCGGCATCGCGTTCCGCGTGGCGGAGAACAACCGCGCGGCAACGATCGCCTATTTGCGCGAGCGCGAGCAGGTCACCTCCGTCTATCTCGAAGTGATGCGCTCGGTATGGCTGGAGAACGACGCGCGGCAGCGCGTCAGCGCGCTCGCCTATGTCGTCGACCGCGGCCATGTGCAATATGCAGGAAGGCTTTCGCCCGCGGAGCAGCTTCGCCATGTGCTGCAGGGACACGGCCAATCCGGCCCCAACCGCGAATATGTTCTATCGACGGTGAAAGCAATCGAAGCGGAAGGTTTTCGCGATGGCCCGTTGCATCAGCTTGCGTCGATGCTTCACGACGCGCACCCGCTTCAGCCGGCTCGCGACGAAAGCAAGAATCGTGGCTAGCCGCTGGAAGACGCCGGACTCCCCCCGCGGCCGAACAGTTGCGCCTGCTCGGCCAGCCCTGCTTGGACGACGCGGTCGGTCGCCTCCTCGATTCCGGTGCGGACGCGCGTGAGGAATTCATCGCGCGACAGGCCCGGCGGCAACGGATCGAGGAATTCGACCACCAGCGTGCCGGGATAGCGCATGAAGGTCCGGCGCGGCCAGAACAGCCCGGAATTGAGCGCGATCGGCAAACAAGGCACGCCGCACGTGACGTAGATCTGGGCGATGCCGGTCTTGTAGGCCGGCGGCGCGCCCGGCGGGGTCCGCGTTCCCTCCGGAAAGATGATGAGTTGAGCGCCGCCGCGGACGGCGTCGCGGGCGCGGCGCGTCATGCCGAGCAGCGCCTTGGCACCAGCGGTCCGGTCGATGGCGATCATGTTCGCCTTGACCAGGAATTGGCCGAATACCGGAATCCACGTCAACTGGCGTTTGAGGATGAAGATCGGCCGCTCAAAGAACCGCAGCAGCGCAAACGTCTCCCAAAACGACTGATGCTTGGAGGCGACAAGCAGCGGGCCCTTGGGGATTTTCTCGACGCCGCGAAACTCCACCCTGATGTTGCAGATCGTCCGCATCAGGAAAAGACTGCTCTGCGCCCACCAGCCTGCGACGGTGAACACCGCGCGGGCCGGCAGCGCGAAGGTCGGCAACGCGACGATGATCCAGAAGACGAGGACGAGATAGAACAGGACATTGAAGACGAGCGAACGCAGGAAGATCGAGACCATCGAGTACCTAATCAGTTAGCTGTCTTTAATCGGTTCGTTTGATTCAGTCGACTTTGATCAGTTCGCTTTGATTAGTTTGCTTTGTCAGTTCGCTTGGGCCGTCGCCGGCCGGTGCGGGGGCTGCAGGCCGGCGGGCTGATCGGGAAACTCGAATGTCAGGTCGATGCCGAGATCGGCCAGATGCACCCGCACCTCGGCGGCGACGTATTTGACGTACTCCGATAGCAACAGTCGCAACGTCGCGCCACTGGTCCACCACGGCTCGTCGCGCCATTTGTCGCCGACCACCGCGAACGGAACCAGCTCGATATCGGGCATGGCGTGCGAAAATTCGACGATCGCCCGCGGCATATGATAGTTCGACGTCACCACGATCAGCGACTTGAAGCCGCGCTCGTGGGCCCAGCGTCGCGTCTCCGCCGCATTGCTGCGGGTGTTGACCGCCGAATGGTCGAGATCGACGCAGCAATTGAAGAAGGATTGGTTCTCCGACACCGAACGGGAAATGTCGCTGGCCGCGCTGGTGGGATGAACGCCGGAGATCAGAAGCCTTCTGCCGTAGCCCGCGGCCAATAGCTCCAGCGCATCGGACACGCGGGAGGAGCCTCCGGTCAAGACCACGATGCCGTCGGCCTGCCGCGCCGGCTTGATCTCGCTGCCGCGTAACTGCGATAGAAAGGCGACGAGGCTGGTCGCGATGCCGACGACCAGGATCGCGAGCAAGGCCGCGGCCATCGCGCGCAAATAGCCGCGCTTCGAAACAAACGGCGCATTCGGCGATTTATCGTCGGACTGCGAAGGCATGCGATGGCTGACAACCCTCTCCCGGTGCGATTTTAGAGGCTTTTCGGGCGAAGTGGAGTCTAGAGCGGTTTCCGGCTCCGTTGAATTGGCAGGAAAACGGCTCCAGTTTTTGTTTTGACGCGTTTTCTTGGACAGCGAACCGGTGCCCACTTCGCTGGAAAACGCTTTGGTTGGCGCGGATTCCGTTCTCTCCCCGCCTTACTCGATGTCGTCAAGGGTCGCAAACAGCGTCCGCCGCGAGGCCGCGGCGGTGATCGCCGCGATCATCAGCGCCTGGACCGCCAACACCAGATAACCCGAGAGACGCAGCGAAAACGTCCCCAACAGCGCTGCGAACTGGTCGCCGATCGCCGTGCCGGAAAACCAGCCGGCCACCGATTCGGAAAACCCGAAGCCGAGCATCGCAGCCCCGGCGCCGATCAAGCCGCCCTCCAGGCCGAGCAACAGAAAATGGCGGAAAAACCGGTTGGCGATAAAGCGATCGCCGGCGCCGACGAAATGCAGGACCTCGACGATTGGGCGATTCGCCGCCATCGCGCCGCGGGTCGCGAACGAAACCGAAATGATGGTCGCGACGATCACCAGCGCGAGGATGCCGAGGCCGCCGAACACGGTGGCGGAGCTCATCGACCGCATCCGGTCGATCCAGGCGCGGTGATCGTCGACGCTTGCCGTCGGCGCCGCCTGCGTCACCCGGGTCCGCAGCGCGGCAAGATCGAGCGTGGTGCCGGGTTGAACCCGCGCCACGATCACCCGCGGCACCGGCAGATCGTCGAGCGACAGCCCGGTGCCGAGCCATGGCTCGAGCAGCTTGGCGGATTCGTCCTTGGTGAAAGGCCTGGCCTCGACGATGCCGGGCTGTCCACGCACCGCCTCCGTCGCCACCGCCGAATCGCGATCGAGATCGCGGCCGGCCTGCGGGCGCACCTGGATGGTGATTTCGCTTGCGACGTCCGACTGCCACTCCGCCGCCGACGCACTCACCAGCAGCACCGTGCCGGTGGTGACGGAAGCAAGAAAGGTCATGATGGCGACGACGGCAACCAGCGCGCGGCCGGCGATGGTGGCGCGCGGCACGATCGGCGACAAATTCCGCGCGCGCGCCGGCAGCAGCGGACGCTCATTGCCGAGGTCGACCAGCGGGCTGTGTTCTTCTACCCTACTCATAGATGTGCAAGCGTCCCTGATGCAGTACCAGCCGCCGTGCATCATACTGATCCATCAGCGTGATGTCGTGGGTCGCGATGATGACGGCGGTGCCGGATTTGTTCAATTCGATGAAAAGCCGCAGCAGCCGCCGTCCGAGCGTTGGATCGACATTTCCGGTCGGCTCGTCCGCCAACAGCAGCTGCGGGCGCGAGATCACGGCGCGCGCAATCGCCGCGCGCTGCTTCTCGCCGCCGGACAGGATCGGCGGCAGCGCGTCCATGCGTTCGCCGAGCCCGACCCATTTCAGGAGATCGATCACCTCCTTGCGGTAGGTCGATTCGTCGCGGCCGATGACGCGGAGCGGCAGCGCCACGTTTTCGTAGGTGGTCATGTGGTCGAGCAGCCGAAAATCCTGCAGCACAATGCCGATCCGCTTCCGCATGTCCGCGACATTGTCCTTGCTCAGGAACGAGGCGTCCTGGCCGAACAGGTTGACGAGCCCACGCGTCGGCCGCAGCGACAGGAACAGCAGCCTCAAAAGCGAGGTCTTGCCGGCGCCGGAGGGGCCGGTGAGGAACTGGAAGGAATGCGGGGGAATCAGGAAACTAAGGTCGCGCAAAATCTCCGGACCCAATCCGTAGCGCAATCCGACATTTTCAAATCGAACCAAGCTCAGCTCCGTTCGACGTGAGGCCCGGCCGGGGGCCCGAAACCGAGGGCTTTGGGCCTCCAACACGCCGGTTTTGCGACGGTTATGGTTTCCGATTCGTTAACGGTCGCCTTGTACCATCCATACAGCGTCATTATGGAGATTGGGGCTCCATGCACATCATCTGCCCGCATTGTACAACGTCCTATGCCATCAATCCGGCCACCTTGGGTGCCGGCGGACGCACCGTCCGCTGTTCCCGCTGCAAGGAAGTCTGGTTGGCCCGCCCGGAAGACGCGATCGCACCCGCGCCCACCGTGCCTGCGCTTGCCGAAGCGAGCCAGGGGGTCACGGAGGCGGACGCCGCCGCCGAGTGGGAGGGGTTCGCCCGCGACGAGGCCCCGGTCGTGGACAGCCCCCCGATCGCGGGCGGATGGCCGACCGACGGCTCCTCGGACCAAGCTGACTGGCAAACCATGGCCCGTAACGACGCGTCGTCCGAAACCGGAGGCCGGTGGCGCCAGCCTTGGTTCCCAGGCTTTGCGAAAACGCCCGCGCGGAGTGGGGCGCGCAGCAAATCCTATTTCAGCCTCCCAACCGCATGTGCCGCCATGGGGGCGCTGGTCATCGCCCTGCTGGTCTGGCGCTCCGATGTGGTGCGGCTGATGCCGCAGACCGCGGCATTCTACAAATTAGTCGGTCTCGAGGTAAACCTTCGCGGCGTGTTGTTCAAGGACGTCAAGGTCACGACCGAGACCGTCGAGGGCAAGCCGGTGCTGGTGATCGAGGGCATGATAACAGGCGAAACCAGCAAACCGGTCACCTTGCCGCGGCTGCGCTTTTCCGTCCGCGACGCGCAAGGCGCCGAAATCTACGCCTGGAATACGGTGCTGGAGCAGACCGTGCTAAAGCCCGGGGAACGCGCCTGGTTCAAGTCGCGCCTGGCCTCGCCGCCTGCCGAAGGACGCAGTATCGACATCCGCTTCTTCAACAAGCACGATATCGCCGGCGGCAGTGTATGATGCGTGCCGCGCGCCTGGAGCGTGATCCAAAGCGCGATAGCCTTGGGTGGAATTGCCGTCGAAACCTTGAGAACACCGGATGCCTCGCGTCCTGATCGCCGACGATGAAGATTCGATGCGCACGCTGGTGGCGCGCGCGATCGCCATGGACGGCCACGACACCGTCACCGCCCAGGACGGCGCCGAGGCGCTGGAAATCCTGACCCGCGAGCAAGGCGCCTTCGACCTCCTGCTCACCGACATCCAGATGCCGATCATGGACGGGATCGCGCTGGCGCTATCTGCGGCGCGCGACTTTCCGGGATTGACGATCCTCTTGATGACGGGCTTTGCCGACCAGCGCGAGCGCGCCTCCAACCTCAGCGCCATCGCGCACGACGTGATCACCAAGCCGTTCTCGGTGGCCGACATCCGCACCGCGGTCGCCGACGCGCTCTCGGCGCGGAAGACGGAGTAGCAGGGGCTGTTCCTCTCCACTCGTCATTGCCGGGCGTGACCCGGCAATCCATCTTTTCGGAAAGCTCGAAAAGATGGATGCGCGGGTCAAGCCCGCGCATGATAATCGAGGTTGTGGTGACGCCGTCGGGCTGAACCAGAATCGCCCTCCCTAGTAATCCTTCAGCAACCGCTCGATGTAATCGAGTTCGATCTGCGGGCGGTTCGGATCGCCGAGGCGGCGGCGCAGCTCTTCCAGGATCCGGCGTGCCCGCTGTACGTCGATTTCGCCGGGAATCATCTTCGACAGCTCGTCACCGAATTCGCGTCCGCGCAGCGGGCGGCCGAGCGGATCGGTCTGATTGCTGCCGTTCTGCTGCCGGCCCATGCGGTCGCCGGGGCCATCGCCCTGGCCGTCGCCGTCGCCCTGCTGCATCGCGTCCGCCATGCTCTGGGCGCCCTTGCGCAGGGCATCCAGCGCGCGACCCTGCGAATCCACGGCACCATCGGCATTGCCGTCGCCGAGCTTGCCGGTGGCGTCGCCCATCGCGTTGTCGGCAGCGCCGAGGTTGTCGCCGTCATCCTGGTCGGCCTGATCGCCCTGATCCCCTTGGCCCTGTTGGCCCTGGTCGCCTTGCTGACCCTGTTCGCCCTGCTGGCCTTGCTGCTGCTGCCCTTGGCTTCCCTTCTGACCGCGCTGGCCTTGCTGTGAGAGCCCACGCTTCGCAAGCTCTTGCTGCAACTGCTTGAGCCGGTCGCGCAGGTTCTGCTGGTCCTGCTGCAGGTCGCCCATGTTCTGGTCGCCCTGCTGCTTGCCGCGGCTGCGGTCACGCCGCGAATCCTGGCCCTGCTTGTAGGTCTTGTCGCGCAACTGCTGCTGCTTGCGGATCATGTCGCCGAGCTCGTTTAGCGCCTGCTCCATGTCGCTGTCGCCGGACTGGCCGGGTTGCGCCATCTGCAGGTTTTCCAGCATCTCCGCGAGCTGGTCGAGCAACTGCTTGGCGGCGTCCTTGTCGCCGGAGCGCGACAGCCGCTCCATGCGATCGATCATGTTGTTGAGATCCTGCTGGCGCAACGTCTTAGTATTGGGATCGAGCGGCCGCGCCAGTTGTTGCGGGTTGTTGCGCATCTGCTCGGCGAGCTGGCGCATGAAATTATCCAGCGCCGCGCGCAGATCCTGGGTGAGCTTCTTGATCTCCTCGTCGCTGGCGCCGCGCTCCAGCGCCTGCTTCAACGCGTCCTGCGCCGCGCGCAACGCCTTGTCGACGTCGGTGATGTCGCCGTCCTCGATGTTGACGGCAAGCCCCCACAGGCTCGCGACAACGACGCGCAGCGCATCGTCGGTGTGGGCGGCTTCGAGCTCGCGGGCCACATTATAGAGCCCGAGATAGTGGCCGGTCTCCTCCGGCATGAACAGTTCCGGCGCGATCAATAGCGCGTCGAGCGCATCGTAGACCTCGGCGTTCTTGTTGGCGTCGAGCGCCAGGATGCGGCGCTGCTCGATCAGCGCCCGCGCCAAGGGTTTTGTGAACAGCCGCTCCGGCAGCCGCATGTTGAAGGGTTCGCTGTGGCCCTCATTGCCGGCCTCGTCCTTAGCCGTCAAAGTCAGCGTCACATCGGCGCCGGCGTAAGGGTCTTCGCTCAAGTCCTTTACGGTCTGGCCGACGCCATTGCGGGTCCGCGCGTTCGGCAGCACCAGCCCAAACTGCGGCGGGTCGAACAGCGGCCGCGCAGCCTGCGCGCTGGTCTGCGCATTCTTGGGCGCCTCGGCGGGGTGGGCGGCAAAATGCGCCTGCGCTTCGGTGACGCCGTAGTCGTCCTCGATCTTGTAGGCCATCTGCAGCGAGCCGCGGGCCTGACGCTCCGGATCCTTTGCCAGCGAGATCGTCGGCGGGCGATCGGCAACGGCGGTGAACTTCCACGGCGCCTGCCCGGATGGTGCGCGGACATGCACGGTGCCGTCGCCGGCGATGGCGAAGTGCTTTTCGTTGGTGCCCTTCGGGGCCTGCTCGGTCGGCGCGGCTTCGCTCACGCCGCCACCCGACACCACATCAAGGGTGCCGCCCGAGGAACGCACGATCAGCGTGCTGCCCACCGGGACCGGCAGCGGCCCGGTCGTCGGCAGGGTAGCTTCCTTGTTCGCGGCCGACAGGATGATCGGCGGCTTGCCGGTATAGAGCGGCGGGGTCACCCAGGCGTCGACCCGGATA
Organism: uncultured Alphaproteobacteria bacterium; assembly: GCA_963822795.1. GTDB lineage: Bacteria > Pseudomonadota > Alphaproteobacteria > Rhizobiales > Xanthobacteraceae > Bradyrhizobium. Next base: position 83,281 of record CAWGJM010000061.1, on the reverse strand, counting down.
TTGACCGGCGACAGCACACCGTTCCAATCGAAAGCGGCGGCGACCCGCATAGTTCGCTCGTCGCCCGCGGCGATATAGGCCGCCGCCATCATGATCGCTACCAGCGCCCGCAGCGCCCAGGGGTCGTGAATTGCGAGCCGCGGCGACGGCAGGCCGGCACGGATGCGCTTGATCGCGGCAAGCGTGCGCTCACGCTGCGCCTGCCATAGCGCCAGCGCGACCGGGTCCTGCGTGCTCAAGGTGTCGGTAAGCGTGGTCGCCGGACGATGGCTGATGCCGGAGCCGCGATCAAGCCGGCTTAACGCGTGCTCGCGGCTTGGCCAGCGAAACCAGATCAGGGGCGAGGCCGCGGCCAGCGCCAGCAGCACGAACAGGCCGAGCCCCATGGCGCGGGCCAGGAACGGCAGCGCCAGCCACAATCCGGCCCAGGACAGCACCAGAAACAGTCCGATGACGCTAAGGAGCCGCGCCAAATGTGGCCAAGCGCGCTCCCACGCGATTGCATATGTTGCCCGCTGCAGGGCCTGCGTCAGCTTGAGCCGCGCCATGGCATCTGGGTCGCGCGCCTGCTCTGACGGATCGGGGGTCACACCGTTCAATCAACTCTCCAGGTCGCCGGCAAATCACCCTAGCACAACGGCAGTAGTGAGGCACCCGTTCCTGTACGGTATCCCACCCCAAATCCCGCATAACACGAAGGCGTGACTAAGCCTCGGCAACCACTTAAGTTCCGCCCCGCCAACCAATGGAAGGGAAACGTCATGGACCAGAAAATGTACGACAAGGGGCTGGAAGTCCGCAAAGCCGTGCTGGGCGAGGCTTATGTCAACAACGCCCTGAAGAACGTCGACGATTTCAACCGGCCATTCCAGGAACTGCTTAACGAATATTGCTGGGGCGCGGTCTGGGGCCGCGAGGAACTGCCGCGCAAGACCCGCAGCATGCTCAACATCGCGATGATCTCGATCCTGAACCGGCCGCACGAATTGCGCGCCCATCTCAAGGGCGCGCTAACCAACGGCGTGACGAAGGACGAAATTCGCGAGATTTTGATGCAAGTCGCGATCTATGCCGGCATGCCCGCCGCCGTCGACAGTTTTCGCATCGCGCGTGAATTGTTCGCGGAACTCGACAAGGGTGACAAGGGTTAAGGGTCGACATCATGGAGATCGGATTTATCGGCCTGGGGAAGATGGGCTTTCCCATGGCCCGCCGCCTGATCGAGGCCAAGCACCAGCTCGTCGTGTTCGATACGCGAAAGGAAGCTGTGGACAAACTGGTCGCGCTCGGCGCGCAGGCGGCTTCCTCGCCGAAAGAGGTCGCCGATCGCGCCGAAACCGTGATGGCGAGCCTGCCGTCGCTGCAGGCCTCGCTCGATGTCGCGACCGGCAGGGACGGCGTGATCGCTGGCAAAAAAATCAGACGCTTCGTCGATCTTTCCACCGTCGGCTCGCAGATGGCGGTGCAGATTTATGATTTGCTGAAGCAGCGCAACATCTTGCAGATCGATAGCCCCGTCTCCGGCGGCGTCGGCGGCGCCGAGAAGGGAACGCTCGCGGTCATGGTGTCGGGCCCGACAGCCGACTTCGAGGCAATCAAGCCGGCATTGGAGGTGATCGGCAAGGTATTCTTCATCGGCGAAAGGCCGGGCTCCGGGCAGACCATGAAGCTCGCCAACAATTTCCTGTCAGCGACCGCGATGGTGGCGACCTCGGAAGCGGTGGTGATGGGGGTCAAATCCGGGCTCGATCCCAGCGTCATGATCGAGGTCATCAACGCCGGTTCGGGGCTCAACACCGCGAGCCGCGACAAGTTTCCGCGCGCGGTGTTGCCGCGCAGCTTCGATTTCGGCTTTACCACCGGGTTGATGGTGAAGGACGTGCGGCTCTGCCTCGACGAGATGAAATCGCTGGGCCTATCAATGGAAGTCGCCGAAGCGGTCGGCCGCCTCTGGGAAGTCGTTATCCGCGAGATGGGGCCTGAGTTGGATTTCACCTCCGCGATCAAGCCGATCGAAAAGGCGGCGGGCGTCGTGGTGGGTGGAGCAAAGGGCGCTCACGCGGCGAAGTGAGGCGGGCGAGCTAGCTCCTCTCCTTCGTCGTCCCGGACAAGCGAGCAAACGCGAGCGCGATCCGGATCCATAACCACAAGCGTTCGCGTTTGCTAACTAAGGCTGGAGCCACAGCCCGGCGCGACAACACTACGCAATTGCGCACCAGGCGAGGACGACACCGAATGAGTTGTCACAACCACGGCGCCGGCCGATCCATTGCGATCAGCGCATCGACATCGACGCGCGGGCGCACCACGGCGTATTGATCGCCCCGGACCAGCACTTCCGGCACCAGTGCGCGGGTGTTGTAGGTGCCGGACTGCACCGCGCCATAGGCGCCCGCGGTCATGATCGCCAGGAGATCGCCGGCCCTGGGCTCCGGCATGGTGCGGTCGAGCGCGAGATAGTCGCCGCTCTCGCAGATCGGGCCAACCACGTCGGCTGTGATGCTGCGCGCATCGGGAGCAGCCTCGACCACCGGCAGGATGTCGTGGTGGGCCTCATACAGCGTCGGCCGGATCAGGTCGTTCATTGCGGCATCGATGATGACGAAGTTCTTGGCTTCGCCCGACTTCACATAGATCACGCGGGCGACGAGGATGCCGGCATTGCCGACGATCAACCGTCCCGGCTCGAACATCAACGTGCAGCCGAGATTATGCGTTACCCGCCTGACCATCGCGGCATAGGCGTCGGGCGCGGGCGGCGCCTCGCGGTCCATATAATACGGAATCCCCAAGCCCCCGCCGAAGTCGATATGCGAGATGGTGTGACCATCGGCGCGCAGCGTCTGCACGAAGTCGGCAAGAATGCGGAATGCCGTCTCCATTTTCGCCAGATCGGTGATCTGGCTGCCGATATGCATGTCCGTGCCGGTGATCTCGATCCCCGGCAGCTTTGCCGCGCGGGCATAGACCTCGCGCGCATGGCCTAAGGGAATGCCGAACTTGTTCTCGGACTTTCCGGTGGAAATCTTGGCGTGGGTGCCGGCATCGACGTCGGGATTGACCCGCACCGAGATGCGAGCCGTGCGGCCGGTTTCGCTCGCGAGCCGCGACAATAGTTCAAGCTCGGGCTCGGACTCGACGTTGATGCAGAGAATGTCGGCTGCAAGCGCCGCGCGCAATTCGGCCTCGGTCTTGCCGACGCCAGAGAACAGGATCTTGTTCGGCGGAATGCCGGCCGCAAGCGCGCGCTTCAATTCGCCGCCCGACACCACATCGGCGCCGGCGCCGAGCTTTGCCAACGTGCGCAGCACCGACTGGTTGGAGTTGGCCTTCATGGCGTAGAAGACCAGCACCTTCTCGCCTGCGAAGGCCGCGCTGAACACGCGGTAATGCCGCTCCAGCGTCGCCGTCGAGTAGCAGTAGAAGGGCGTGCCGACTTGCGCCGCGAGGATAGACAGATTGACCGCCTCGGCGTGCAGCACGCCGTTGCGATAGTCGAAATGATTCATGGCAGGCTCAGTTGCCCAGCAACGGATCGAGAATGAATGATTTCTTGGCACCCTTGGGCGCGACCGGTCCGGCCTCGGTTCCGTAGGTCGAATTGAACACGCTCGGCCTGCTCGCGGCCTCGGCCTCCGTGTCAAGAGGCGCGGTGGCGCTGGCGTTGGCGGCCGACGGCGCCGACGCGTTCGGCGGCAGGTCCAGCCCGCCCTTGCGCCCGCAGCCCCCAAGCGAAAGTACTGCCACGCCAAGCAGGATGACGGCCCATCCCGGCGGACTCATATTGCGATTCACGACTTCATCCCCAATGCGGGCCGCACCATACAAAGATTGCTGCGCTCTGGCGAGACCCGGTTGAAACAAGAAATTGCAGCGAAATTCGAACCCTCAGCCCAATTTTTGCTGTTTTTCCAATCGCCGCGCCCAGGCTTTGGCTTGGGAAGCCACATTCTTCGGCGCGGTGCCGCCGAAACTGGTGCGGCTTTTCACCGAGGCTTCCACCGAAAGCACACCCAGCGCCTCGGCGGTGACCTTCGGCTCGATCTCCTGCATCGCTTTCAGCGGCAATTCATGCAGCGCCACGCCGTCCTTTGAGGCGCGAGCGACGATTCGCCCGGTGACGTGGTGGGCGTCGCGGAACGGCATTTTCAACGTCCGCACCAGCCAGTCGGCGAGGTCGGTCGCGGTGGCGTAGCCTTCGCCGGCGGCCGCCTTCATCCGCGCCTGGTCCGGCACGAGGTCGGCGACCATCGCGGTCATCGCGCGAATCCCAAGCGACAGCGCAGCGAAAGCATCCATTGCGCCCGCTTTGTCCTCCTGCATGTCCTTTTGATAGGCGAGCGGCAAGCCCTTCATGACGATCAGGAGCCCCGTGAGCGCGCCGATCACCCGCCCGGTCTTGGCGCGCACCAGTTCCGCCGCATCCGGGTTCCGCTTTTGCGGCATGATGGAGGAGCCGGTGGTGAATTTGTCGGATAGCCGCACCAGTCCGACCAGCGGCGAGGTCCAGATCACCAGTTCCTCGGCAAAGCGCGACAGATGCACCGCCGTGATGGCCGCCGCCGACAAGGTTTCCAGCGCAAAATCGCGGTCGGAAACCGCATCCAGCGAATTGGCCATCGGCCGGTCGAAACCGAGCGCCTTCGCGGTTGCCTCGCGGTCGATCGGAAACGAGGTGCCGGCGAGCGCCGCCGCACCGAGCGGCGATTCGTTCAGCCGCTTGCGCGCGTCGGCGAAACGGCCGCGATCGCGCGCCGCCATCTCGACATAGGCGAGCAGATGATGTCCGAAGGTCACCGGCTGTGCGGTCTGCAGATGGGTAAAGCCCGGCATCACGGTCGCGGCATGTTCGATCGCCCGTGCGACCAGCGCGTGCTGGAACCCGGATAGCGCCGCATCGGTTTCGTCGATGATGTCGCGGACATAGAGGCGAAAATCGGTCGCGACCTGGTCGTTGCGCGAGCGCGCCGTATGCAGCCGTCCCGCGGCCGGGCCGATCAATTCGCCGAGCCTCGATTCGACATTCATGTGAATGTCCTCGAGCGTGCGCCTGAAGTCGAACGACCCCTTACTGATCTCTGACAAAATCGTGTCTAGACCCCCGCCGATGCTTTTCGCATCGTTCGCGGTGATGATGCCCTGGGCGGCGAGCATCGCCGCATGGGCCTTGGACGCAGCGATATCCTGGGCGTACAGGTGACGGTCGACGTCGATGGAGACGTTGATTTCCTCCATGATCTCGTCGGGGCGTTCGGTGAACCGGCCGCCCCACATCTTGTTGCTCATGTCCTTACTCGGTGCCCCGCCGTTCACATCCGCGCGCGGAAACGTCCTGCGCGGTTTACCGGTCCATGCCGGCCGTAATATAGGCCTCTGCATAGCCGTATCTGGTACAGGATGACAAACGATATGCCCGAAAGCCGCTCACCGCTGCCAACCGCGACGCGCCGGCTTCCCCTGGCCATCGGGACGGTGCTGATTGGGGCTGTCCTAGGATGGACCGGAATATGGATCAGCGGCCCGAGCGGGACTCAAGGCGACCCCGCCTGCCGCAGCGCGATCGACATCGCCCGCAAGATCGCCCCGCTCGCCCATGGCGAGGTCGCGGCCCTGACCATGGCGACGTCGCCTTTGCGGTTGCCGGACCTCGCCTTCGAGGATGCCGACGGTAAATCCAAAAAGCTGTCGGACTGGCGTGGAAAGACGGTGCTGGTGAACCTGTGGGCCACATGGTGCGTGCCCTGCCGCAAGGAAATGCCGGCGCTGGAGGGCCTGCAGACCAAGCTGGAGGGGCCGAATTTCGAGGTGGTCGCCATCAACATCGACACCCGTGACCCCGAAAAGCCGAAAAATTTTCTGAAAGAGGCCAATCTAACCCAACTCGGCTTTTTCAGCGACGAAAAAGCCAAGGTATTTCAGGATCTTAAGAGCATAGGCCGCGCGTTGGGGATGCCGACCTCGGTGCTCGTCGACGGCCAGGGCTGCGAGATCGCGACCATTGCTGGCCCGGCCGAGTGGGACTCGGACGACGCGGTCAAGCTGATCACCGCGGCGACGACGCCTCCGGGCTAGCGATGGCCCAACTCGGCTGCGTCGGTTTCGCGGGTCAAGTCTCGTCCGCGATGCCGTTGCGCAGCAGGCCGATCCGGTCGATCTCAACCTCGACCACATCGCCGGGTTTCATCCACAGCGGTGGCGTGCGTCTGGAGCCTACGCCGCCGGGCGTGCCGGTCACGATCACATCGCCGGGCTCCAGCTTCGTGAATGACGAGCAGTATTCGATCTGCCGCGGGATGCCAAAGATCATCTGGCTGATGGTCGCGTCCTGAACGACCTCACCGTTGAGGCGGGTCTTAAGCCGCAGCGGGCCCAGATCGCCGGCTTCATCCGGCGTCACCATCCAGGGACCGAACGCGCCGGTCTGCGGGAAGTTCTTGCCCGGCGTGAATTGATGGGTGTGGCGCTGATAATCGCGGACGCTGCCTTCATTGTAGCAGGCGTATCCCGCAATATGGTCCCACGCTTGCGCGCGCGAGATGTAACGGCCCGACTTGCCGATGATCAGGGCGAGTTCGCCCTCGAAATCGAGATCCTTGGACACTTTCGGGCGGATGATGTTGGCGAGATGCCCGGTCTGGCTGTTGGCGAAACGGCCGAACACGGTGGGATTCTCGACCTCCGTGCGGCCGGTTTCCTTGCGATGCGTCTCGTAGTTGAGGCCGATGCAGAGGATTTTGTCAGGATTGGGAATCACCGGCAGCCAAGTCACGGCTGCGAGCCGATGCCGCGTGGCCTTACCCGCCGCGGCGGCGGCCTCGCCCAGCGCGCCAGCGGCGATGGCGGATTTCAGATCGACAAACCGGTCGCGCAGCAGCGCGCCGAGGTCCACGGCCTCCGCGCCGTCGATAAGGCCCCAGCTTGGGGCGCCGTTGATTTTGAAACTTGCGAATTTCATCTGACGTCCTTGGTGTTTGAGGGTTGCGAAGATTGGTTGAACTAGACTGCGCGGCCGGACGCGGGAGCCATCGTGGCGGTCCCGGAGAACCGCGCCATGGTGCGCTCCGGAAATATCAGTGCGAAGGCCGCAACGGCGCCGACGATCAGAATGCCGGCCGTAAATGTCATGGCATGGGCATAGCCCAGCGCAACGTCGGATCCGGCTTCGCCGACGATCCAGCCGGTAAGCGCGTTGGAAACAAGCGCCGATGCCGCGTTGCCGGAATAGATCACGACGATCAACTTGCCGCGCTGCACGGCCGGCGCCACCGCGCCGAGCGCGACCGGCCCAAAGATCGTGGTCAGGCTCGGAGCGGCGAAGGCGATCGCGATACAGATGAGCTGGAGCGGCCCGGTGGTCACGAGCGTCAGCAGCAGCGCGCAGCCGGCGGCAAGCAGCGCCAGGCCTGCGGCGTTGCCGAGGCAGGCGCGCAGGCTCCAGCCGCTACGCTGCATCATCTGCGTGATCCACGACCCGCCGAGCAGTAACGGTGATTGGAACAGGTAGATGCCGAAGATGATCCAGCCGACATCGGTCGGCTTGTAGCCGAGGCCGAGCTGCAGATAGGGCGGCAGCCAGGTCGCCGACATGCCGACGATCCAGTACGACATGGTCGACATGATGATGACGCCCATCACGGTGGGATCGCACCACAGCATCCGCGCCGGCACGATCGCACCCGTTTGCGACGCGTCATGGCTGATATGGGTGGCGGCATACGGTCCTTCGCCGCCGATCAAGGCCCATGCGAGCATCCAGGCGAGACCGAGCAGGCCGCAGACCAGAAAACCGGTGCGCCAGCCGTAATTGACGATGATGTAAGTGAGGAACGGACCGCCGACCAGAAGCCCGACGCTGATGCCCTGCAGCACCACCGCACTCGGCACGCTGCGCTTCTCGACGGCAAACCAGTTGTAGCAGGCATGCAGCGCGGTTGGCAGACCCGGTCCTTCGCCGGCGCCGAGAATGATCCGGCAGGCGATCAGCACCGCGACGGAGCTGGTAAAAAAGATCGGGATCTGCGTCGCCGACCACACCGCCGCGAGGATGATCAGAATCCATTTCGTGGGAAAGCGTCCGATCACGAACAGCCCGACCGCCATGCCCGACAGCGAGAATAGCAGGAAGAAACTGCTGCCGATCAATCCGAACTCCTTCGGCGACAGCGATAATTCCTTTATCATCGGCACCGCGGACAGGCCGAAGACCAGCTTGTCGAAGAAGTTCAGTGTCTGGAACAGAAACAGCATGATGAGCACGGCGAGAGCGCGGCCTGCTCCGGTCGGCTCGGCGGTCCCGGCTTGCAATGGCGTCACTAGCGTTCCCCCCTATGGTTTATCTTATTGTCGATGTGGTTCATTGCAGCCGCGAGGACAGCTCCGACAGCATCGCGGCGGTTGATGGCGCATCGGTTGTGACGCCAAACACGTAGTGATCCGGGCGGACGATCGCGGCTGCGCATTCGTGACGGCCGAACCAGCGCGCGACGACGCCGTCCGCTTCCATCGCCATGCCTTCCACCGCACCGATACGGATGACCCGCAGTCCGAGATGCCGCGTCTGATCGTCGATGGCAGCGGACGCGGCGAGGCTACTGCCGCCGTCGACGACGAGACGCCATCCGGTGCCGCAGACAGCATCGAGCAACTGTCGTCCCGCTTTTGTCCGCACCCATGGCTGCGGGAACAACGTGCCGTTAGCGTCATGCGCGGCGGCGGCCAGCAATCCGCGCCGGAGCGGCGGCACGATATCCTGCCGGGTGATGGTGCGGGGTTCTCCGTTGCCTTCGGCAAGGATGCGGGCGTCGCGCGCTTCCGCTGCGACAGGGTCGCGCTCGCAGATGACATGGCCGATTGCCTTGATCCGCGTGGTGAGCTCGCGCACATGCGCGCCGCGCTCCTCGGCGTAACTGTCGAGCAGCGCCGCGCCGGATTGGCCACGCAGCACCCGATCGAGTTTCCAGACCAGATTGGCGACATCGCGAACGCCCTGACACATGCCTTGGCCGATGAAGGGCGGCTGCTGGTGAGCGGCATCGCCAGCCAGCAACACCCGTCCGCGCCGCCATTGCTCCGCCACGAGCGCGTGAAAGCGGTAGCTCGCCGCCCGCCACAGCATGGCGTCGCCCGGCGTCAACCACTTTTCGAGCAGTCGCCAGACCTGGTCCGGCTGTTCCATGCCGCGGGGGTCCTCGCCCGGCAGCAGCATGATCTCGAAGCGGCGATGCCGGCCAGGGCCAATGATGAAAGTCGTCGGCCGCGCCGGATCGCAAAACTGTGCCGCCGTCTCTGGCAGCTTTGCAAGCGATGCCTCTGCGACCTGCAGATCGACCACCAGCCATGGTTCATCGAACACGAGGTCTTCGAACGAGATGCCGAGCTGCTCCCGCACCGCGCTGGAAGCGCCGTCGCAGGCGATGACATAATCGGCGGTGACGGTGCGCGTCGCGCCGCTGTCGCCGCGCAGATGCAGCGTCACACCATCCGTCGATTGCGTGAAGCGGGTGAGCTCGGTGCCAAGCTCGACCGTGACGTCGGGATAGGCCTGCGCGTGCTGCCGCAACGCCGCTTCCGCCGGCGGCTGCGTGAACACCATGCTCGGCGTGTAACCGAGCGGATAGGGTTCGCCCACCATGTCGATACGCCGGATCAATTGTCCCTTGGCGCCGAAATGCTGAGAGGCTGGAAACGGGGCGATATAGGGACACACGCGCTCGGCCGCACCAATATTATCCAGAATCCGCAGGATCTCGTGATCGATCGCAATCGCGCGCGGCTTGTCATAGACTGCACGCTGGCGGTCGATCGCCAGCGTGCGGATGCCGCGGTCGCCGAGCAGGCTCGTCGCCACCGCGCCAGAGGGACCGAAGCCCACCACCGCGACCTGGAATTCATTTGCTTGGACGGCGCTCGACATCGGCCCTGTTCGATCTGCGTTCGGTTGATTTCAGCTTGCGAAGGGGATGGCGACCTGCGCGGCCTTGACGTGATCCGTCTTCGGCGGCGCAATGCCCCACTGATCGGTACGGCCCGGCGGCCAGACCCATTCGCTCGGGCCTTTGAACTTGTAGTCGTCGCCGACCTGCAGCACTTCGGCGGTGTATTCGATGACGAAGCCGAAGGGATCGATGAAGTAGGCGAACACGTTGTCGCCGGGGCCATGGCGGCCGATGCCCCAGGCGATCGGAAAGCCGGCGTCGATCATGCGCCCGGAGCCGCGCATCACCAACTCCAGGTCGGGCATCAGGAACGCGACATGGTTGAGGCCGTTGACGCTGGCATCGGCGATCACCACCGCGTGGTGATCGCTATTGCAGCGGACGAAGGCCATCATCCTGGTTCGGTCGGTGAGGCGGAAGCCAAGCGCCTTCTCGTAGAAGGCAGCCGTCGCGTCGGCATCGACGCTGTTGAGGTTGACATGGGCGAGCCGCTGCGGCCGGTCAGGCCTGGAAGATTTGGCGGCGTGGATGGTGTCACCATGGACGAAGCGCAGCAGGCCGCCTTCCGGTCCGCGCACGATCATGACGGTGCCGCCGTCAGGCGCCTCGTTCGCCGCGGGTGGGGAGATCACCTGGCCGCCCTGGGCGATAACGTTGCCGGCGATCACCGTGAAATCGTCCGCTGAAGCCACGCGAAACGTCACGGCGCGCAGTTCCGGTCGCGCGCTGTGGTGTAGCGCCACGACATGATGATCGCAGCCGCCGGCGCGCAGATAGACCACGCCGTTGTGGCGCGCCACGAGCTCAAGCCCCCACACCATCACGTAAAACCGCTCGGAACGACCAAGGTCCGGCGTGCCGAGGTCGACGCTGCGCAAGGCAGAGACGGGAAACCGGGTCATGGCGCTGATCCTTCCGTCACCCGCTGGTCGGGGCGTTTTATATTACACAAAATATTGTTTGCAACACAGATTTATAAATTTCATCGTGACGTGCGAAAAGTATAAATAAGAGATTCGCAGCGACCGCGATGGGAGCCGGGCAGGTGGACACGACAGCGGCAGTTCAACTGGCAGGCGCGCCGTCGACCCAGGCGAGCCATGTCTATGACCGGTTGCGCGAGGACCTGTTGTCAGGGCGGCTCGCGCCCTCGCGCAAACTGCAGATGCGCTTCCTGATCGATATGTATCAGACCGGACAGACACCGCTGCGCGAGGCGCTTAATCGGCTGGCCTCCGACGGGCTAGTCGAAGTGCGCGAGCAGCGCGGCTTCTATGTCAGGGACATCGGCCGCGCCGAACTCGCCGAACTCACCAAGACACGCTGCTGGGTGGAGAGCCTGGCCTTGCGCGAATCGATGGCGGCTTCGACGCCGCAATGGGAGGAGCAGCTTCTGCTGGCGCAGCATCGCCTGAGCCGCACGCCGCGTTCGCTGAAGGAGACGGAATTCGAAGACAATCCCGAATGGGAGCGGCTACATCGCATTTTCCATCGAACGCTGATCGGAAATTGCCATTCGCAGTCGCTGGTCGCGTTCTGCGGACAGCTCGCTGATCAGCTTTATCGCTACCGGCGGCTTTCGATTCGCAAGGCTTTCCCATCGCGTCACGTCGGCCAGGAGCATCTTGCCATCGCCACCGCGGTGATGTGCGGCAACACCGATGAGGCGGTGCGACTGCTGACGGCCCACTACCAGAAAACCGCCGACGTGATCCTGCAGGACGAGGCGATTTTCCCCGAACTGCGCAGGCAGCAGAAGTCCGGCGGCGGCTAGAGCGTTTTCCAGCGAAGTGGGCCCCGGTTCGCGTAAAGAAAACACATCAAAACAGGAGGCTAGCGCCTCCGTTCCAATTCAATCGGAACGGAATAGGCTAGGTGTTGAGGAATGATAAGGCCGAAGTTTCAGGCCGTTACGTTTACACTGCCGCCGACGCCGTTGCCGACATTGGCAAGCGAAAGGGTCTGCTGTGCGGCGCCAAGCAGGGTCAGGACCGACGACTTCTGCGTATCGAGATTCGATTTCAGCGTGGAGGTCGCAACCTGCTGCTGCAGCGCGCCAGCCTTCATCGACATGATGGCAGCAACCAAACTCATATCCATACGCACCCCCCCCCCGCGAACCGGTGGCAGAGTACGGCACGAAAGTTAACGGGATGTTGCGTCCCGGAGGCTTCCGGGGGCACGCGGGAATCACCGCGTCGGGACGGGCTTCGCGCCGCGATAATCATAGAAACCACGCTGGGTTTTGCGCCCGAGCCAGCCGGCCTCGACATATTTCACCAGGAGCGGACACGGCCGGTATTTGGAGTCCGCTAGCCCCTCATGCAGCACCTGCATGATCGAGAGACAGGTGTCGAGGCCGATGAAATCGGCGAGTTCTAGCGGCCCCATCGGATGATGCGCGCCCAACTTCATCGCGGCGTCGATCGCCTCGACGTTGCCGACGCCCTCATAGAGCGTGTAGATCGCCTCGTTGATCATCGGCAGCAGGATGCGGTTGACGATGAAGGCCGGGAAATCCTCCGATACCGCGATCTGCTTGCCGAGCTTCGTCACGAATTCCTTGGCGGCGTCGAAGGTCGAATCATCGGTGGCGATGCCGCGGATCAGCTCGACCAGTTCCATTAGCGGCACCGGATTCATGAAGTGAATGCCGATGAACCGCTCCGGGCGGTCGGTGGTCGCAGCCAAGCGGGTGATCGAGATCGAGGAGGTGTTGGAGGCGATCAGGGCTTCCGGCTTCAACACCGCGCAGAGATCGTGAAAGATCTTGCGCTTGACCTCTTCCTTCTCGACCGCGCTCTCGATCACGAGGTCGCAGTCGGCAAGACCTTCCATGGTCTCGGTCGGGGTGATCCTGCCCAGCGCCTCGCCGCGCGCTTCCTCGGTGATGATCTTCTTGACAACCTGCCGCGACAGATTGCCGTTGATGGTCGCCATCGCCGACTTCAGGCGGTCGGCGGATACGTCACTGAGCACCACGTCGAAGCCAGCCACCGCCGCGACATGCGCGATCCCGTTGCCCATCTGGCCCGAGCCGATCACGCCGATCTTCTTGATCATCGCCATTTTGTCATCCACCGGAACGGCGCGCGTATCGCGCCTGCCCATCGTAGCCATATTTGAGGCGTTTTCTTCACGCGAACCGGTGCCTACCGGCCGAAAACGCTGTCGAAAGTAGCACCGGCCAGGATTCGCTTCGTCCGGCCGATGGTCGCAACGTGTTACTTGCCGAGCTTACCGAGCTCCGCGGTCAGTTCGGGAACCGCCTGGTAGAGATCCGCAACCAGGCCGTAGTCGGCAACCTGGAAGATCGGCGCGTCCTCATCCTTGTTGATCGCGACGATCACCTTGGAATCCTTCATGCCGGCGAGATGCTGGATCGCGCCGGAAATGCCGATGGCAATATATAGTTCTGGCGCAACCACCTTGCCGGTCTGCCCGACCTGCCAATCGTTCGGCGCATAGCCGGCGTCGACCGCGGCGCGCGAGGCACCGACGCCGGCGCCAAGCTTGTCGGCGAGCGGCTCGATATATTTGGCGAAATTCTCGCGGCTCTGCATGGCCCGCCCGCCGGAGACGATGATCTTCGCCGAGGTCAGCTCGGGGCGGTCGCTTTTGGCGACTTCCTCGCCGACGAAGCTGGAAAGGCCGGGATCGGCGGCGGAAGCGGCATTCTCGATCGGCGCGCTGCCGCCGGCACCGGTTGCCTGAAACGTCGAGGTGCGGACCGTGATCACCTTCTTGGCGTCCTTCGACTTCACGGTCTGGATCGCGTTGCCGGCGTAGATCGGCCGCTCGAAGGTATCGGGCGCAACCACCTTGATGATTTCCGATACCTGCATGACGTCGAGCAGGGCAGCTACGCGCGGCATTACGTTCTTGAAGCGCGAGGTCGCGGGCGCGACAAAGGCGTCATAGGACGGCGCCAGCGCCACGATCAGCGCGGCCAGCGGCTCGGCGAGGTCGTGCTCATACGTATCGCCCTCGGCGAGCAGCACCTTCTTGACGCCCGCAAGCTTCGACGCCGCTTCGGCTGCCGCCTTGGTGCCCTGGGAACCGCCGGCGACCAGCACATGCACGTCGGAGCCCAACTGGGCGGCCGCGGTCAGCGCCTTGTTGGTGGAGTCCTTCAAAGTTTCGTGTTCGTGTTCGGCAATCAACAGCGTCGTCATCAGAGGACCCCGGCTTCATTCTTGAGCTTCGACACCAGCTCGGCGACGTCCTTGACCTTGACGCCTCCCTTGCGGCCGGGCGGCTCGGAGGTCTTGAGGATCTCCAGATGCGCCGTGAGATCGACGCCATAGTCGGAAGCGCTCTTGTCGGCGATCGGCTTTTTCTTCGCCTTCATGATGTTGGGCAGGCTCGCATAGCGCGGCTCATTCAGCCGCAAATCGGTAGTTACGATCGCCGGGCCCTTGAGTTTCAAGGTTTGCAAGCCGCCGTCGACTTCGCGCGTGACCTTGAAGTCGGAGCCGTCGACTTCGAGCTTGGAAGCGAAGGTCGCCTGCGACCAGCCGAGCAGCGCGGCCAACATCTGGCCGGTCTGGTTAAAGTCGTCGTCGATCGCCTGCTTGCCGAGGATGATCAGGCCCGGCTTCTCTTCGTCGGCGACGGATTTGAGGATCTTCGCGACCGCGAGCGGTTCGACATTGCCTTCGGCCTTCACCAGGATGCCGCGGTCGGCGCCCATGGCAAGCCCGGTGCGGATGGTCTCGGACGCCTGCGCCGGACCGATCGAGACCACCACAACCTCGGTCGCCTTGCCGGCCTCCCTCAGCCGCAGCGCTTCCTCGACCGCGATTTCGTCGAACGGGTTCATCGACATCTTGACGTTGGCGAGTTCCACGCCCGAACCGTCGCTCTTGACGCGGACCTTGACGTTGTAATCCACCACCCGCTTCACCGGCACCAGAACCTTCATCGATCCTCTTTCGCTTGAATTTTGAGGGTTTGATCAGCTTGGCGCGGAACCTAGAGCGCCGGCCCACCCCGGTCAACGCGCGAAGGGCAAAAATCGCCCTCGAAAAACCCGCCGTTTTAGCGGTTCTGGCCGGGCACCCAGAGCACGTCGCCGGCGCCATTATTATTGGCTGCGCGGCTGGCGACAAACAGGAAATCCGACAGCCGGTTCAGGTACTGGATCGCAGCGTCGGTGACCGGCTCCTCGGGCTTCCCCGCAAGTTCCACCACCATCCGTTCCGCCCGGCGGCAAATCGTCCGCGCCAGGTGCAGGTAGGCCGCCGCCGGCGTGCCACCGGGCAGCACAAACGAGGTGAGCGGCTCTAGCTTCGTATTCAGGGTGTCGATGTCGCCCTCCAGCCGCTCGACCTGGGTCGACAGCACCCGCAAGCGCTCCACCTTGCCCTCGCGCTGGGGCACCGAGAGGTCGGCGCCGAGATCGAACAGATCGTTCTGGATCAGGCCCAGCATGGCGTCGATCTCGCGCGCGTCCTGTAGATGCAGCCGCGCCACGCCGATCGCGGCATTGGTCTCGTCCACGGTTCCATAGGCTGCAATGCGCAGATCGTATTTCGGCCGGCGCTCGCCGCTGCCGAGCGCCGTGCTGCCGTCATCGCCGGTCCGCGTATAGATGCGATTGAGAACGACCATTGTCTGCCTCGTTCAGTGCCCCATCGCCCAGACCGTGAGCATGGTGATGACGATCGCGACGAACTGCAGCAAAACCCGCAGCCGCATCAGCTTCTGGGAGGTGTTGGGCGAGCCGCCCTTCATCATGTTGACGAGGCCCATCAGCAGCACAAGCGCGACGGCGGCGACGGCGACGGGAAGGACGATCGAGCTCAGAAAGGTAACCATCGACGCTACATAACACCGTACGGGGCGCTCCGCCATCGCGCCACACCACCTTCCTTGCGACGCAACGATCTGGCTTTTTATTCAATAATATCAGATGCTCGTCAGGTAAAACGCCGCCGGGGTGCAATGTGAGATTCATTCGCTACGTCTTTCACGTCGGCATGGACGCGTTCTACACCTTCCTTGCCGACGACGGCTGGGCGATTGCCAGCCACATCGCGCTGTCGACCCTGATGGCGATGTTTCCGTTCCTGATCGTGCTGACGTCGCTGGCCGGCTTCTTCGGCTCCAAGGAATTGGCCGACCAGGCCGCGGCGCTGTTGCTGCAGACCTGGCCGAGGCAGGTCGCGGACGCGCTGTCGGGCCAGATTCACGAGGTGCTGACGACCACGCGCGGCGACGTGCTGACCATCGGCGCGGTACTGGCCGTGTACTTTGCCTCCAACGGCGTCGAGGCGCTGCGCGTCGCGCTCAACCGCGCCTATGCCGTAGTCGAGCCGCGACGCTGGTACTGGCTGCGGTTGGAATCGATCGGCTACACGCTGGTCGCCGCGTTCTCCTCGCTGGCGATGGCGTTCCTGATCGTGCTCGGCCCCCTGATCATCGAGGCGGTGCGGCGCTACATTCCGCTGGTGGTCGAGAGCAACGAACAACTGCTCAATTTCGCCCGTTACGGCATCACCATCGCGGCGCTGATCGTTGCGCTCTTCATCCTGCATGCCTGGCTTCCGGCCGGACGCCGCAGCTTCTCGCAGATCCTGCCCGGCATCGTTTTCACCTTCGTGGCCTCGCTGGTGTCGAGCGCCGTGTTCGGGCAATATCTGGCGCGCTTCGCCAACAATTACGTGACGATGTACGCGGGGCTGGCGTCCGTGATCATCGCGCTGGTGTTTTTGTATTTCATCGCCGCGATCTTCGTCTTTGGCGGCGAGCTGAACGCCACCATCATCAAGTCGCGGCTGCCGCACGGCGTGTCGCTTCAAGCAGCGCAGTCGCTAAGGCGCGCGGAGACACAGGCTTGAGCAGGAAGGCGTCGGCGCCCGCCGCGCGCGATGCTTGCTCGTCGTCGCCGCGGCCTGAAACGCCGATGATCGCGATGCGGCCGAGCGGCGGGTTAAGCCCGCGAATCCGCCTGATGGCCTCGACGCCGTCGATCCCAGGCAACACCATATCCATCAGCACCGCGTCGAAGGTGCCCTGCGCGATCCGCTCGGTGGCGGTCTCGCCCCGGCCGATGAATTCCGCCTGGTGACCCAATTCGCTCAAGATCGTGTTGAGCACGACGCGGCCGAACGGATTGTCCTCGACGCTGAGCACGCGCAGCGGCGGTGCGTGCTCGGTCGACAGGTCATTGCCGTTTCCCGAACCATCCGCCTTGCTGCCTTTGGCGGGGACGAAGGTCACCGTCAGGGTGAAAGTGGTGCCGCCACCGCGGCGCGGCGTGACCACGATGTCGCCGCCCATCGTGCGCGCAAGCTGCTTGACCGAGGACAGTCCAAGCCCGGCGCCGCCGAAGCGCGATGCGATCGAGACGTTGGCCTGCGAGAAGGGACGGAACAGGCGCCTGATCTCGGAGAGCGTCAGCCCGATCCCGCTGTCGGAAATCGCAAACGCGACGCCGACCTTGCCCTTGTTGCCCTTGGTACTGGCTTTCCCGCCGCGCACCGGCGTCGCCTTCAGCGCGACGCCGCCGTTCCCAGTAAATTTCACCGCGTTGTCGATCAGGTTTTCCAATGCGGCGCGCAGCCGAACGGGATCGCCGACCACGAGCGAGGGCAGTTCTTCGGAAATCTCGACCTCTGATTGCAGACCCTTCGCCGCCGCCCGGCCGGCCAGCGAATCACCGGCGCTGCGCGCCAATGACCGCAGGTCGAACAAATCCTCGCGCATGCCGACCGCACCGCTCGAATCCTTGGCCGCATCGACGAACAGGGTCGCAAGGCTCGCCAGATGTTCGGCGCCCGCCTTGATAGTGTCGACCCAGCGTCGCTCGCGCTCGTCGAGGTCGGACGTCGCGAGCAGATCGCTGATGGCGAGAATCCCGGTGAGCGGCGTACGGACCTCGTGGGCGAAAACGGCCAGCGCCGCCTCGACCACGCCGCGGGAGGCTTTGTCCTTGATGCGCTTGCGCGTGCGGCCGGCGGGAATGCGCTTTTTCGCCGGCCGCTTCTTACTGCGCGACTTTACCGCCATGATTCCCTTACAAACCCCGGGGGTCGACTTCAGAATGGCATGGCCGGACGGCCGGAGTCACGGTGGCGTTTGCCGTTGCACCCCGGGAAATCTACGGTAGCGCGACCTTCCGACGGATATCGGCGGGCGTCGCGCCCACGGCACGCAATTCGCGCAAGCCGGTGGCGTGGCCGGATTTCGACAGTTTCAGGCCGCCGCCATCGCGAATCAGACGATGGTGCCGGTAGACCGGCTCCGGCAGGCCGAGCAGATGCTGCAGCAGCCGGTGCACGCTTGTGGCATGGAAGAGGTCCTCACCCCGGACCACGTCAGTCACCCGCTGCAGCGCGTCATCGAGCACGACCGAGAGGTGGTAGCTGGTCGGCGTCTCCTTGCGTGCCAGGATGACGTCGCCCCAGGCTTCCGGGCGGGCGGCCACCTGCCCGGTTTCCCCATCCGGACCCTGGCCGCGCTCGATCCAGGTGAGATCGCCCGAGCGGGTGATCGCGGCTTCCATGTCGAGCCGCAGCGCGTACGGGGCGCCCGATTCGAGGAGCCGGGCGCGCTCATCGGGCGAGAGCCGTTTTGCCCCGCCTGGATAGAGCGGCGCCCCGTCAGGGTCGCGCGGCCAGGCGCCATCGGCCTCGCGCTGTTCCACCAGCCGCGCGATCTCGGCGCGGCTCTCGAAACTCGGATAGGCCAGACCCTGGGCTTCCAGCTTCTCAAGCGCCCTGCGATATTCTTCGAGATGCTCGGATTGACGCCGCACCGGCCGTTCCCAGGCGATGCCGAGCCACGCCAGGTCTTCGTAGATCGCGTCCTCGTATTCGCGCCTGCAGCGGCTCTGATCGATGTCCTCGATGCGCAACAGCAACCGCCCACCACACCGGCGGGCCAGGTCGAAGTTCAGCAGCGCCGAAAAAGCATGACCGAGATGAAGGTAGCCGTTCGGGCTCGGGGCGAATCGGAAAACAGGCGGCATCGATCTCTTGAACCAGTCATTGCCGGGCTTGACCCGGCAATCCATCATTCGAGACTCTGTTACGATATGAGATGGATGCGCGGGTCAAGCCCGCGCATGACACCGAATGAATTGACAGCCTTCACAAATGACCATCCACCTCAACACCCAAGCCGACCTCGAAGACGCGGTCGACGCGCTGGTCAAGCAGGACCCGCGGCTAAGGCCGATCTTCGAGGTGACCGGGATGCCGGCGCTGCGGCGCCGCGAGCCCGGTTTTGTCGGGCTCGCGCACATCGTCTGCGGCCAGCAGTTGTCGACCGCGAGCGCGGGGGCGATCTGGGCTCGCCTCACCAAAGCCTTCGATCCGTTTCACCACGACGCGCTGCACCGCGCCCGCGCCGATCGTCTCGGCCGGCTTGGATTGTCGGCGGCCAAGATCAAGACCTTGAAGAACGTCGCACGCGAACTCGCCGCCGAGCGGCTCAATCTCGATGTGCTGGCCGAAGAGGACGCCGACGTCGCGCATCATACGCTCACCGCGCTGCCCGGCATCGGCCCCTGGACCGCCGACGTCTATCTGTTGTTCTGCCTCGGACACGGCGACGCCTGGCCGGCCGGCGACCTTGCCGTGCAGGAGGCGATCAAGGTCGGCCTTGGGCTGAACGAACGGCCGAACGCCAAGCAGATGGCGCCGATCGCGGAACCCTGGCGGCCGCTGCGCGGCGCGGCGGCGCATCTGTGGTGGAGCTACTATCGCGCGATCAAGAAGCGCGAAGGCGTGATCGCGGGCGAAGAAAAGACGAACGTTGTTTCAAACATTGTTGCTGTTGCAAAACCGCGGCGAGAGGCAAAGATCGGGGCCCGAACAAAGCCTGGATCGAAACATGCAAGCCACCGATTTCGTCGTCGCCCGAAATGATTTGCAGCAGTGCAAGTCGATCGAAACGCACCTGCCCGATGCGGATGCGTTGCCAGCTGACACGCTGCTGGTGAAGGTCGATCGCTTCGCGTTCACCGCCAACAACATCAGCTACGCTGTTCTCGGCGACGAGTTGAAATATTGGCAGCTGTTTCCGGCGCCGAAGGATTTTGGCAACATCCCCGTGTGGGGTTTTGGCGACGTGATCGCCTCGAAGCATCCGGGCGTTGCAGAAGGCGAACGCCTGTTCGGCTATTTCCCGATGGCGACGCATCTTGTGATCGAGGCAGGCGAGGTCAGTAAGCGGGGCTTGCGCGATGTCGCCGCCCACCGCCAGGGCGTCGCACCGGTCTATAACACCTACGCGCGCATCAGTGGCGATCCCGCCTTCGCCGGGCGGCAGGGCGACTATCAGGCGCTGCTGCGCCCGCTGTTCATGCTGTCGTTCCTGGTCGACGACTTCCTGGCCGAGAATGATTTCTTCGGTGCGCGCAGCGTGATGCTGTCCTCGGCCTCCAGCAAGACCGCGATCGGGCTCGCGCATCTTCTGCACAGCGCGCGCAAGGGCATCCGGGTGGTCGGCCTGACTTCGGCGGCCAATGCCGGCTTTGTCGCCTCGCTCGGCTGCTACGACGAGGTCGTGACCTACGAGCAGGTGATCTCGCCGCCATCGACTTCGCCGACAGCCTTCGTCGACATGGCGGGCAACAGCGAACTGCGCGCCCGGCTGCATCGCCATTTCGGCGAGGCAATGAAATATTCCGGGCGCATCGGGCTGACGCACCGCAACTCATCGCCGGACGAGCCGGCGCTGCCGGGCGCCAAGCCAACCTGGTTCTTCGCCCCCGACCAGATTCGCAAACGCGCCAAGGAATGGGGCCCCGGAGGCGTCGACACGCGCTTCTCCGCCGCGTGGTCGGGCTTCGCGCCAAAACTGGACGGATGGCTCGAGGTGATCGAGGGCCGCGGGCCCAAGGCCGTGCAGCGGGTTTATCTCGATACGCTCGCCGGACGTATTCCGCCGGATCAGGGGCATATGCTGTCGCCGACGGAGTAAGGCGCTTTCTGCGCGATGACGAAGGGTATAGCGTTGCGATCCGGGAGAGGCCGCTAGACAAGACGGCCGGTGAAGAGGTCGCCCATGCTTGACAAGACCGACAATATTTCGATTGCGGCTGAAAACTGGCTGGCGCAATTCGAAGCCGCACTCGCCGGGACCGGCGACGGCTCGCTGACTGCACTGTTTCATCCCGATAGTTTTTGGCGCGATGTGCTGGCGCTGAGCTGGAACATCCAGACCATCAACGGCGGCGACGCCATCGTGAAGGAATTGCAGGCCTGCGGCCCTGCCCGCCCCAAAAACCTCGCGATTGATCCCGCTCGCGCCGCACCGCGCCGGGCGACGCGCGCCGGCACCAATTCGATCGAAGCGATCTTCAAATTCGAAACCGCCGTTGGCCGCGGCAACGGCATCTTGCGGCTGATCCCGGATCAGGCGGACGGAAACCGGCTAAAGGCCTGGACGCTGCTCACTGCGCTCGACGAGCTGAAAGGTTTTGAGGAGCAGCAGGGAAACAGGCGGCCGCGTGGAAACGCCTATTCACGCGACTTTCGCGGGCCGAACTGGCTCGATCAACGCAAGGCCTCCGCCGCCTATGCCGACCGCGATCCCACCGTGCTCGTGGTCGGCGGCGGACAGGCGGGGCTGGCGATCGGCGCGCGGCTGAAGCAACTGAACATCGAGACCCTGATCGTCGATCGGGGGCTGCGGATCGGCGACAACTGGCGCAAGCGCTACCACGCGCTGACATTGCACAACCAGGTGCAGGTCAATCACCTGCCCTATATGCCGTTCCCGCCGAACTGGCCGGTCTACATCCCCAAGGACAAGCTCGCCAACTGGTTCGAAGCCTATGTCGATGCCATGGAGCTGAATTTTTGGACCGGCACCGAGTTCGAGAGCGGCAGCTACGACGAAGCGCGAGGGCACTGGAACGTCGTGCTGCGCCGGACCGATGGCTCGACGCTCACGATGCATCCGTGCCATGTCGTGATGGCGACCGGCGTCAGCGGCATCCCGAATTTACCCGAGATTGCTTCGCTGAAGAATTTCGCCGGCAAGGTCGCGCATTCCAGCCAATATGACGACGGCGAGAACTGGAAAGACAAAAGAGCGTTGGTGATCGGCACCGGCAATAGCGGCCACGACATCGCGCAGGATCTTCATTCGAGCGGCGCCGAGGTCACGCTGGTGCAGCGCTCGTCGACGCTCATCACCAATATCGAGCCGTCCGCGCAGCTTGCGTATTCCGCGTATAACGAGGGCACGCTGGAAGACAACGACTTGATCGCGACCTCGATGCCGCTGACGCTCGCCAAGCGCAGCCACGTGATGCTGACCGAGCAATCGAGGCAGATCGATAAGCCTTTGCTCGACGGGCTTGCGCGCTCAGGCTTCAAGCTCGATTTCGGCGATGGCGGCACCGGCTGGCAGTTCAAGTATCTGACGCGCGGCGGCGGTTATTATTTCAACGTCGGTTGCTCCGATCTCGTGGTCTCCGGCGCCATCAAGCTGGCGCAGTTTTCCGACATCGATTGCTTCGTCACCGAAGGCGCGCGGCTGAAGAACGGCGAAACCCTCGCCGCCGACCTGATCGTGCTCGCGACCGGCTACCGGCCACAGGAATATCTGGTACAACAACTGTTCGGCGAGGCGATCGCCGTGCGCGTCGGCCCGATCTGGGGTTTCGGCGACGGCCAGGAACTGCGCAACATGTACATGCGAACCGGCCAGCCCGGGCTTTGGTTCATCGCCGGCAGCCTCGCGCAATGCCGCATCAACTCAAAGTATCTGGCGCTGCAGATCAAGGCGATCGAGCAAGGCTTGTTGCCGAAGGGCGCATGCCGCCCAACTCACGGTTCCTCGTGATCCAGAATTTCCCGGACGATAAACGTCTCCGCGTGGCGCCAGGCCTTGTCGTTGTCGCCGCGGAAGGTGACGAGACGATTGAAGACGACATTGCGCGTCTTCACTTCGACGATATCGAATTTTGCCCATTGCACGAGCGTGCTGAGCTTATGGAAGCTGCTGATCAGGAGATAGGCGGCTCCGGCCGCTTGCGCCTTGGCAAGCAACTGATCTGCATCGAGTTCGCCGACCGAACAGGCGCCTGCCGGACAATCGAGGATGATGTTTCGCACCTTTCCGCTTGCCGCCAAGTCGGTGCGCAACGAAGCTTCGAATTCGCGCAGGCGTCGGACATGGTCGGCACTCTGATCGATCACCTCGCCCGAGGTATCGACATATTGGATTTCGGCGACCGCAAAGGTGGGCGCTTCGCCTTGCGCCAGGCTTTGCCGAATCGGACTGGCTGAGAGCACGGCGGCGGCAACGAAAGCAAGGCCCGCTGAGCTTAGTTTCGTCGACGTTTGCATGGGGACGCTCCCTGTTGGCGATGCACCCTTGGCATCCCGTCGTAATCATATCCCGCAACATGGCGGATGGCCTGTTGCGCCTGGCGCTAATTTGCCTGTTCCAGTAGACGGCGCTGGATCAGCCAGCGCGCCCCTCGGCTCCAGGCCGAGTTGGCGCCTGCGCGCAGGTCGGTCTGCTCGACATCGACGAGCTCCCCGGAATGGGCGTCGCGAATCTTGTAGGTCACCGCATAATCCGTTCGGCTGATGCGCGTGACGATACCGATCATGGACTGATCGGCGTTGAGATCAGCGGCAATTTTGGCTTCGCAACCTCCGCAATCGTGCAATTTGCCCGCCTTGGCCGCTTCGTCGTTCACCTCACCGACGTCGACTAATTGGTAGCGTCCCGATGCCGCGATCAGCCGACGCGCCTCCTCCGTCGAAAGTCGCAATTGCTCGCGGTCGATGTCGTCAGGGGGAATGTAGGCCGCGGCAGCGCTGAAATCCTCCAATTCGAACGGAAAGACGACGAGCCTGATCGGCGGCTTCGCGCCGGGATCGCCCGCCTTGGCCGTTGTAAACCCTGCGAAAGCCAGCACCGGAGCCAGGAGTAAAGCAATGCAGCGCATGGACGATCCCCGGAATTTGCCAAATCGCCACCATATCGCCAAGCCCGAGGCCTCCGCGAAACAGAGAATCACCCTGCGTTAACCGGGTGAAATGCCCGATCTAGCCTCGCCGCGCTTTCTTCCGACCAAATTTGCTTCTAAATGCACTGGACATGGGAGGGAGCTTGCAACAGGTCCCCGAATCCGTGGCGGGCCCCGTGCGCGTCATCGATCTGAAGCTGCGGCTGGCGTTGCGCGTCGCGGCACTAGCGGCGGTTTGCTTCCTCGCTGTCGCGGCCTACGCTTTGTTCGACAGCGACCGCGCCCTCAGAGCCAAGGCGAGCCGCATCGCCGAAATCGTCGCCAAGGACATTGCCTTGCAGCAGGCGGAGGCGCAATGGTTCTCATTGTCCCCCAACATCACGCCAGACTTGCAGCGGGTCGCGACGCCCTTGATGGAGCCCGGCCTCTGCATCGCCTATCGCGATAAAGCCGGCGCCTTTCGCCAGGGTATCTGCAGCGGCGCGCTCGCCGACGAGATTGCCGCACCTGAAAGCTTCGCGGTGCTCTATCGCGCCATCTTTCATCCGGGCGAGCCGACCTCGATGCCGCTCCTCGTCGCGGGCGAGCCGAGGGGGGTGGCGATCGCAACCTTCGATCCCGCCACGCAGATCGGCCAGAGCTGGCGCGAGGCGAGCCGCCTTCTGTCCGTCATGGCATTCGCCTTGGCGGGACTTTGTCTCGCAGTCTATGCGGCGCTCGCGCGCGCCCTGCGGCCGACATACGTCATTCGCGCCGGGCTGACGCAGCTTGCGGCGAACGATCTCTCCGCCCGCCTGCCGAGGTTCGATCTCGCGGAGCTCTCGGCGATTTCCGACGTCTTCAACACGCTTGCGCAAAAGCTGCAGGTTACGCTCGCCGAACGTAACGCGTTGACGCGAAAGCTCATCGAAGTACAGGACGAAGAGCGGCGCCATCTTGCCCGCGAGTTGCACGACGAATTCGGCCAGTCGCTCACCGCCATCGCCGCCCAGGCCGCTTCCGCTACCCATACGGCGGAGCGCGAATGTCCGCCGCTGCTCGAAGAATGCCGGGGCATCTCGCGCACCACAGCGGGCATGATGGAAACGCTGCGCGGCGCGCTGGTGCGCCTGCGCCCGCCCGACGTCGGGGAGCTCGGCCTCACGCTCAGCCTCGAAAGCCTCGTCGCGAGCTGGAACGGCTTCGAGAAGGGCCGCACCCGATTCGACATTGCCATCACCGGCGAGGTCGACGACTTGCCGCCGAGCGTCTGCGCAAGTCTCTATCGCATCGCGCAGGAGGCGATCACCAATGCGGCGAAGCATGCTCAGGCCAGGTGCGTGCAGCTGCGTCTCGAGGCAGGCCCCGCCGAGATCGTCATGAGCGTCGAAGACGACGGCGAGGCAACCGGCAGCGCGACCAAAGCCAGCATCACCAACGCCGGCGCAATGAAAGCAGGTTTGGGGCTGCTCGGCATGCAGGAGCGGATCGTTTCGCTCGGCGGAACGCTGAGTTTCGAACGGCTTGCTGCGGGCGGCACCCGGCTCGTCACGACCATTCCGAATCGGGGATTGGAACCATGAGCGGACGCGATGCCGGGAGCCGCACGCGGGTGATGCTGGTGGACGACCATGCCATCGTGCGCGAGGGCTATCGCTCGCTGCTGCAAAAGCAGGATCGCCTGCAAGTCGTTGCCGAAGCCGGCGACGGCGCCGACGCCTATCGTATCTACAAGGAGGTCAGGCCCGACCTCGTCGTCATGGACGTATCGATGCCTGGCATTGGCGGGATAGAGGCGATCCGGCGCATCCGGCAATGGGACAACGCCGCGCGTATCCTCGTATTTACAATGCACCAGAGCGCCACCTACGCCGTCCAGGCCATCAAAGCGGGCGCGCGCGGTTTCGTCACGAAAAGCAGCCCGCCGGAGGCGCTGTTGCGCGCGATCGCCGAGGTGATGGCTGGGCGCATCGCGCTTAGTCCCGACATCGACCACGAACTCGCCATCAGCCGGCTCGCCAGCGAACCTTCGGCGGTCGATGCGCTCAGTCCGCGCGAATTCGAAATTCTGCGCATGTTGCTGGCCGAGAAGTCCGTCGACGAAATCGCCGAAACGCTGCATATCAGCGTCAAGACCGCGGCCAACACCCGCTATCTCATCCGCGCCAAGCTCGGCGTCGCCTCCGACATCGAATTGGTGCGGCTTGCGCTTCGCCAGCGGATCATCGCAGCGGAGGACATCGAGGGCTAGCGCGGCGAACGGGTCCCGCACTTTACGCTTTGCCGTCAGCCAAAGCGCTCCTTCAGATATCCTAAGTGATAATCGGCGGCTTCGCGCTTGTCCGCCATGTCGTATTTGGCAAAACACCAGACCGACACGCACAGGCTGCGTAAGTCGGAAAGAACGGACAGAGAGCGACGGTCGAGCGGTTCGAAGGCGACCAGATCGACGTCGGGAAGCCATCCGACGTCCCATTCGCGCGGGCCAAAACAGGCGTCCTCGAAATCGGTGTAACGCGCCCCGTCGGCCGTGATCAATACGTGATGAGGCCCCGCATCGCCGTGAATGGGAACGAGTTCGAGCGGCAAGGCGTCGATCGCCGAGAGAATGCGATCATAGGTCATCAGCAGAAACTTGCGATCCACGTTAGCAAGCGCCGGCAGCGCCGATCGATCCTCCAGAAGCGTGCGGCACTTCTCGAGCTTGGTTCTGAAGGATGGCAGCGCGCCGGGGGTAATCCGCAAGAGCGTCATGAACATGGCGAAGCGCGGCGGCGGCGAGCGCCACATGTGCGGGGTTCTCTTCATCCACTGGCGCAGGCTCGACGAACTGCCACAGGGTCAGCCCGAATTTGCCTTGAAAGTGCGGTCCGGCAGGAAAGCGCCCGCTCGGCGGCACGATCGGCGCCTGCCTCTCGCTGAGGTGTCGGGCGACGGCAAGTTCCCGAGCGAGGCGCTCGGTGGCGTCGTCCTCCGCGCACACCACGACCCGGGCGACGATTTCGAGGCGCCGCCAGAAGAACGCCGATATGCTCTGAATTGTGTAGAAGCACCGCCTCGACCTGCCCGGCACCGATCCGACCAGCCACCTTGCTTGCTGCCTCCATTGCCTGCGACGCGAGCTCGTTTTGCTCGGTGATAGCATCGATTCCCCCCGCTTTTGCATTCCGGTAGCTAGGCGGCAGCGCCCGATCCGCAATGGGTCATGGCGGCCCCGCGCCGGCGCCCCCTCGCGCTTCGTTCAAGTCTCTGCAACACTCTTCGCCAACAAGACTTGCATCAGGGAGGAAAAACATGTCGACCATTCTCGGCTCGGGCGAACATCGCTACCGCGTGGTGCAGAATTGGGCAAAACTGCCCGACGGATGGCGGCTCACCGACGTCGCCTCGGTCGCGGTCGACAGCAAGGACCGCATCTATGTCTTCAACCGCGGCGACCATCCGATGGTCATGCTCGACCGCGACGGCAATTTCATCAAGAGCTGGGGCGAAGGCCTGTTTGGCCGCGCCCACGGGCTGCACATTGACGCCGACGACAATCTCTATTGCACCGACGACGGCGACCACACCGTGCGCAAATGCACCACCGACGGCAGGGTGCTGCTCACGATCGGCATTCCGAACAAGCCGGCGCCGTTCATGAGCGGCGAGCCGTTCCACCGCTGCACCCACACCGCGCTGTCGCCGAAGGGCGACATCTATGTCTCCGACGGCTACGGCAATGCCTGCGTGCACAAGTACACACCGGACGGCAAATTGCTCAAGACCTGGGGCGAACCCGGCACCGATCCCGGCCAGTTCAACATCGTGCACAACATCGCAACCGATGCCGACGGCTGGGTCTATGTGGCCGACCGTGAGAACCATCGCGTGCAGGTGTTCGACGGTAACGGCAAGTACGAGACACAGTGGAACAACCTGCACCGGCCCTGCGCCCTGCATTGCTGCGGCGGCAAGCATCCGACCTTCATCATCGGCGAGCTCGGCCCGGGCTTGCCGGTCAATCTCAAGGTGCCCAATCTCGGCCCGCGCCTGACCATCGTTGATGCCAAGGGCAAGCGCATCGCGCGGATTGGCGGCGAACATGGGCCGGGCCTCGAGACCGGCAAATTCCTGGCCCCCCATGGGCTCGCGCTGGATTCCAAAGGCGACATCTATGTCGGCGAGGTCGGCGTCACCAACTGGAAGACCAGTTTTCCCGATACGCCGATGCCGGAACAAGTTCGCGCCTGCCGCTGCCTGCAGAAGCTGGAGAAAATCTAGCGCGCTGTTCGATTCGGTGGCTGCATCCTTCGAGACGCATCGCGTTGCGATCCTCCTCAGGATGAGGTCGTCAGACTTGGCGCGAAGTCAGCCCCTCATGGTGAGGAGCGCGTCTTCGCGCGTCCCGAACCGTGAGGCCGTGAAGCTGCCGCGCGCCAATCGAATTCTACTCCGCCTTGATGTTCGCGGCCTTGATGATCGGCCACCAGCGTTGGCTCTCGGCTTTCTGGAGATCCCGCAACGCCTCGGGCGACTGCTGATCGATCGGCGAGATCTCGATGCCAAGTTCCGCAAAACGCTGCCTGACTTGCGGATCGAACAGCACCTGCGTCATCGTGGCGTTGAGCTTGGCGATGACGTCTTTCGGCGTGCCCTTCGGCACCCAGAGCCCGTACCACAACGAGGCAAAGAAGCCGGGCAGCCCCGCTTCATCCGCGGTCGGAATGTCAGGCGAGGAAGCAAGCCGCGTATGCTCCGTAATCGCAAACGGCTTGACGCTACCGGCCGCGACCAATCCCTTGAAGTTCGAGGCCGGCTCGATCATGAAGTCGATCTGCTCGGCCAACAGATCCTGCATCGCCGGTCCATTGCCGCGATAGGGAACGAACTGGAACTTGGTGCCGGTGGCCTTCCGAAACGAAATCCCGGCGAGATGGCCGGTGGCGCCGACGCCCGCGATGCCGACCGACGCCTTGTCGGGATTGGCCTTGAGCCAGGCGATCAAGCCTTGCAGATCGTCTGCCGGCAGGCTCTTCTTGCCGACGATCAACAGCGGCTCGCTGCCAATTTCGATGATCGGCTCGAGGTCCTTCAACAGGTCGAACGGCAGATTATAGAGGCCACCGGTCAGCATATGCGTGGTGGATGTGCCGATGCTGAGCGTATAGCCGTCGGCGGGCGAGCGAACCGCGCGACCGACGCCGATGCTGCCCGCCGCGCCCGCGACATTCTCGATGATGACGGGCTGCCCCAGAATTGCCCGCATTCGTTCACCGAGGAACCGTGCCACCGTGTCGGTGGCCCCTCCGGCCGGAAACGGCACGATCATCGTGATCGGCCGCGTCGGATAGTCCTGCGCCGCGGCCGGAATGCATCCCAGCGCGGCAAGTGACGCAATTAATGCCCAAAAAAACCTGCGCATTCAGGCCTCCTCCCCGCCAATTCGTTGCCTTCAAACAAGCTCCGATCGGCTTGGTGCGCGGACCTCGCTTGCGGGATAAGCCGTTCTGTGCTCTTCACAATCCCGTCACGCTGCATGTAGTATGTCAATGCACGCTGCTTCGCAGCCGATCTCTGGGGGTCAGGAGCGTTATTTGAACGCACATGTCTCGCAAGGCGGGTGGCCGGTACTGGTGTTGAATGCGGACTTCCGGCCGCTGAGTTATTACCCGCTATCGCTTTGGTCGTGGCAGGACGCGATCAAGGCGGTGTTTCTCGACCGCGTCAATATCGTGGAGCACTACGACCGCGCGGTGCGCAGCCCCTCGTTTGAAATTCAGCTCCCGAGCGTGGTGTCGCTGAAGTCCTTCGTCAAGCCGACCACGCACCCCGCCTTTACCCGATTCAACGTGTTCCTGCGCGACCGCTTCGTCTGCCAGTATTGCTCGGCGGACGACGACCTTACGTTCGACCACATCATTCCGCGCAGCAAGGGCGGGCAGACCACCTGGGAAAACGTGGTCGCGGCCTGTTCGCCCTGTAACTTGCGCAAGGGCAATTTGACGCCGCAGCAGGCCAGGATGTTTCCGAGGCAAGCGCCGTTCGCGCCGACGGTGCACCAACTGCACCGCAACGGTCGGCTGT
The DNA here is from genome assembly GCA_963822795.1 of uncultured Alphaproteobacteria bacterium. Taxonomy (GTDB): domain Bacteria; phylum Pseudomonadota; class Alphaproteobacteria; order Rhizobiales; family Xanthobacteraceae; genus Bradyrhizobium. The sequence goes on along the minus strand of CAWGJM010000061.1, from coordinate 53,359 downwards.
TCCCGCCGAATTATCTGCACGATAGCTGGCTCGATTATCTCTATTGGGATACCGAACTCGATCCGTAGTTTTGGATCGTCCGTTGTCATCTGTGTCGCTAGACGGGCGGCCCGCCCGAAGCGCCGCCGCTCGTACCGTCGCAGCCATCCTTGTCGCGCGTGTTAAGATCCGGATCGATCGTCTTCTTGAACTTCGAGATCGCGTTCCCAAGGCGCGCGATGATCGTTCGCGCTGCGTTGACCGATGGCTCGGCCTTGTGTGGGACGAACTCATCGTAGGTGCTGTGCCGCACCCCGGTGACGCATTCTCAAGGGCCTCAAGAAACTCCTGCTTGAGATCCTCGTCGAAGATCGCCGGACGCGCGTGATCGCCGGTGAGCGGCCTTGTGACCCGGTCCAGCAGAACCTTGTGAAAGTCGCGTCCAGTGGGCAGTTCCTCCCCGAGTATGTTCAGAATCCCTCGATCGCGCGCTCGACGGCGGTATAGCCTGCATCCATTCCCTGCTTGAACGCCGCAGTCGACTTGTAGCCTTCTACACCGGGATCGTCGAAACCGCCGGCCTCCAAGATACCGATCGCCATTCCAAAGTGCATAAGCGCTTGTTCGACGTCGGCCTCGACGTCCGACCATCGGGAGTCGCTCACGGCAAGATCACCATTTGATCACGGATGCGATCGAGAAATTTATCGGTAGCCCTCGATTTCAGGTTGACGTCGCAGGGAAGATCAAGCCGCTGGTTGGCGTTCTCGACGAACTCGGCTGCTTCCGTTTCCATGTCGGGCGGGAAGTCGACCACCACGTCGAAATCGCTGTCATACTTCATCCGGTCCTCCGCCACGGATCCAAACACGTAGCGCCGCCCGCGGTGAGTCACTGCGAATTCCATGACCAGCGCCATGACCTCGCGCGCGGCCGAGCGACGATGCGCGGCTTCGCGGGCCTTCCTTTCCGACACAGTGACAATCTCCGGCGTCATCTCTGCTCGACAAATGATCTCCATCGCCTCAACAAAGGGTATGGCCCTCCCAGTTGGAACGGCCATCAGCCGTCCTCCTGGCTTCGAGCCATTGGCGATCCTCCTCGACTATTCCGGAAACCGTGGAGCTGTCTTCGATCGTTGCGGTCTTTGCTCGCCTTGATCAAGTCCCAGTCGATGATGGCCCGTGAGGATCGCCTGTTCGCCTGCGTTGGGCACGCTTGGGGCCTTCGTCCACATCGAGCGCCTTGCCCCCCGGTCAGGTCCTCAGTTCGGAGGCGTCGATGGACGGCCCCGACGACCGGCCGCCCCGCCGCACCCGGTTCGTCCAATGCCGGAAGCGATCGAGATACAGGTAGACGACGGGCGTGGTATAGAGGGTCAGGATCTGGCTCAGCACCAGTCCTCCGACGATCGCGATGCCGAGCGGCTGGCGGAACTCGCTGCCTTCGCCCAAGCCGATGATGAGCGGCACGGCGCCGAGAATGGATGCCATGGTGGTCATCATGATCGGCCGGAAGCGCAGCATGCAGGCCTCAAAGATCGCGTCAGCCGACGACAGGCCTCGCATGCGCTCGGCGTCGACGGCGAAATCGATCATCATGATGGCGTTCTTCTTCACGATGCCGATCAAGAGGATCACCCCGATCATCGCAATGATGTCGAACTGGGTGTGAAACAGCATCAGCGCCAGAACCGCACCGACGCCGGCCGAGGGCAGCGTGGACAGGATGGTCAGCGGATGGACGAAGCTCTCATAGAGCATCCCGAGCGAGATATAGATGGTCGCGAACGCCGCGAGGACGAGATACGGCTCGCTGGAGAGCAATTCCTGAAAGATCTTGGCGGCGCCCGACCACGAGCCGTGCATCGTCGCCGGAACCCCGATCCGGTTCATGGTTGCCTCGATGGTGGTCACCGCCGTGCTCAACGAGACGCCGGGCGGGAGGTTGAACGAGATCGTGTTCGCGACCAGAAGCCCCTGGTGGTTGACCACAAGCGATGTCTCGCCCTGTCCGAACCGGGCGACGGTTGAGAGCGGAATCATGGTCTCCGGGCCGGTTGAGACCGCCGTCCCGGTCGACGCCCCGCCTTTGCCGGTGGCCCCGATCGAGTTGGTCGCGAGATTACGGACGACATTGGCCGCGACCGAATTGACGGAGGCGACCTGCGTCGCGGACACGACGGTCCCGGCCACGGCGTTGGTCGTTTGCGAACCGCTGGCCGATCCGCCTGATGTAGAGACATAGACCTCCTTCAGCGTCTGCGGATTCTGCCAGTATTTGGGCGCCACCTCCATGATCACGTGGTACTGGTTGCGCGCCACGTAGATGGTCGAGACCTGCCGCTGGCCGAAGGCATCGTACAACGTGTTGTCGATCTGGCCGACCGTGATCCCGAGACGCGAGGCAGTCTCCCGGTCGATGATCACGTTGGCCTGGAGGCCCTTGTTCTGCTGGTCGCTAGAGACGTCAGCAAGCGTCGGCACGTTCTGAAGCTCGACGACGATCTTCGGCGTCCATTCATTTAGCTCCGCGGACGTCGATCCCACCAGCGTATACTGATACTGCGCGTTGCCCGAGCGTCCGCCGGTGCCGAGATCGCCCACCGACTGCAGGAACAGCGTGGCGCCCGGCACGGCGGAGAGCGCGCCCCGCAGCCGGCCAATCACCTCATCGGCGGACAGCTTGCGGTCACGAAGCGGCTTGAGGGAGACGAACACGGTGCCGGAGTTGGTCGAGCCTCCTGGGCCCGGCCCACCGCCACCGGTGAAGCCGACGGCGATGTCGACGGCCGGATCGTTCTTGACGATATCGACGAACCGCGTGAGCTTCTGCTGCATCAGTTGAAACGAGATGCTCTGATCGGCCTGGATCGATCCGATCAATAGCCCGGTATCCTGTTGCGGGACGAAGCCCTTCGGAACGACCCCGTAGAGATAGAAATTCAGGCCGAGGACCGCAGCCAGAACCAGCATCACCGAGCCCGGATGACGCAGCGCGACCGTGAGCGTGCGCCGGTAGCCGCTCAGTAGCGCCTCGAAGGCGCGTTCGCTGGCGCGATAGACCTTTCCGTGCGGGCGGCCGCGCTCTCCGCGCAACAGCACGGCGCACATCATCGGCGTCGTCGTCAGCGAAGCCACCAGCGAGATCACGATGGCAACGGTGATGGTCACGGCGAATTCGCGAAACAGCCGGCCAACCAGGCCGCCCATCAAGAGGATCGGGACAAACACCGCGATCAGCGACACGCTCATCGACAGCACCGTGAAGCCGACCTCCCTCGATCCCAAGAGCGCGGCCTGAAACGGCGATTTTCCTTGATCCAGATGGCGGGTGATGTTTTCCAGCACGACGATGGCGTCGTCGACCACGAATCCGGTCGCGACCGTGAGCGCCATCAGCGAGAAGATGTTGAGGCTGTATCCGAGCAGGTACATGGCCGCAAAGGTCGCCACCTCGGACACCGACACCGCCACCACCGGCACCAGCGTCGCGCGCCCGCTCCTAAGGAACGCGAACACCACGAGGATGACGAGGACGACAGCGATGAGGAGCGTGATTTCGACCTCCCGCAACGAGGCCCGGATCGTGGTCGAGCGGTCGACCGCGAGATTGATGTCGATCGCAGGCGAGACCGACGCCTTCAATTGCGGCATCACCGCCTTCACGCGGTCGACCATTCCGATGATGTTGGCGCCGGGTTGCCGGTAGACGATCATCATGACCGCCCGCTTGCCGTTGGAAAGGCCAAGATTGCGCAGGTTCTCGACTGAATCGAGGACGTCGCCGACATCCGTCAGGCGCACCGCCGCGCCGTTGCGATAGGCGACGACCAGCGATTTGTAATCCTCCGCCCTGACGGCCTGATCGTTGGAATAAATCTGGTAGCGCTGATCCGCGACGTCGAGGCTCCCCTTCGGACTGTGGGCATTGGCGCTGCCGAGCGCCGCGCGGACATCTTCCAGGCCGATGCCGTATTTGTAGAGCGCCGGCGGCGTGAGCTCGACGCGCACGGCGGGCAGCGATCCGCCGCTGACACTGACTTCACCGACGCCCTCGACCTGCGACAACTTCTGCGCCAGCACGGTCGAGGCGGCGTCATACAGTTCAGAAGGCATCAGCGTATCGGACGTCAAAGTGTAGATGAGGATCGGCGCCGCGGCGGGGTTGAACTTGCGGTAGGTGGGATTGCTCCGCAGCGAGGTCGGCAGATCGGCGCGCGAGGCGTTGATGGCGGCCTGGACGTCGCGCGCGGCGCCGTTGATGTCGCGATCGATGCCGAACTGCAGATTGACGCGCGCGGAGCCGAGCGAGCTCGACGACGTCATTTCGCTGACATCGGCGATCTGACCGAGGTGACGCTCCAGCGGACCGGCGACCGTGGCCGCCACGTCCTGCGGGCTCGCGCCCGGCAAGGTCGCCTGCACCGAAATGGTCGGGATATCGACATCGGGCAGCGGCGAGACCGGGAGCTTGAAAAAGGCGATGGTGCCGGCGGCAAACAAGCCGAACGTGAGCAGCGTGGTGGCGACAGGCCGGCGAATGAACGGGCTTGAGAGACTCATGACACGTGAAGTTGATACTCGTTCACCTTAGCGCAAGTCCCGCGATCAAAACGGCCGCGACGACTCAACGCAGGCTGCGCCAATGAGATCATACTTCAGCCGCATTAAGTCCCACGCGACAGTTTTTTTATGTGCACCGTGGGGCCGCAATCGTTGGCTTTCCTTGGTCAATATGAGAGCCTTTTGTCTGACGGCGGGGGTGCCGGCACAATACTTAATCTGTTTCGTCCAAGAGGCTGCGACCACATGCCCTCGAGAAGAACATTTTTGCGCGCCGCGGCCGCAACCGTCGTCTTGCCGTTCTCGGGCACGTCGCGTGCGGGAGCGACACAGCGAACCATCCTCAACGACACGAGCCGGCTCAATCCGACGCCGGTCGCCAAGCACGTGACGATGTCAAAGCCGCCCTTGGATGACCTGGTCGAGCGCATCCGCGCCGAGCTCAAGGAGGCGGCCGCGGCGAAGCGCGCAGTCGCAGCCTCGGTGGCACGGCACTCGATGGGAGGCCAAAGCCTGCCGCGCGATGGCACGGCGATTTCGCTCGACGGCGGTCCGTTGGAGATGGACACGGCCGCGAAAACCTACCTGTGTCGCGATCGACGTAGATGAATGCCGGTCCCTCGATGCGATAGAGGCCCTTCCAACCGATCGCGAAGGTGGTATCAGTCTCGTCGATGTGGATCGGTTCGGGGTCGCCATCCCGGGCCAGTCGTGCAGCGAGTTGGTCGGAAGGGTCAAGCAGCCACGCATCGCCAGATTTGCTCGAGAACAGGATGAGCTGACCGATGCTGATCACGCGTCCGGTGTGGTCGGCTGCCCGACGCTGAATGTAGCGGACCTCATCGGTGAGACGAAAGCTCTTGCCGTCCACCATGCGCTTGCCCGGTCCACGCTTGATGCGGGTGTTTGCCATGGAACTTTTCACCAAATTGTTCGGCGACTTGCTGCTGTTCGTTTATCATTGCTTCGACCGCATTGTCATTCACGGCTACCTCAGTGGGCTGTCACGGCCCGAACAGGTGGTGCACTTTTTCCGAAAAGTCGTTGGCGTTCCTGTGCTCAGCAAAGAGATCTTGAGCCAGCGAACGGCCGACTACCAGAACTGGGTCGAGGCCTTCGCCCGCAACCATAATATCCCGATTGAGTGGGCCGAAAAGGGGGTGCGCAAGGAAGACTATGTGCTCCCCTGGCTGCGCCGAATGACAAAGAGGAACGCCTATGGCGTTTATTTCATCTTCAAGAGTATGGAACAGGGCCCGACCTTCCGGGTCAGCGTGCCGAAGTATCCCACCAAGGATCCAAACCACCGCATCCTCGCCCGCCAGCGCGGCCGCTTCACGCACGACTACTTCTATATCCGCGATGAAGTTCTCGGCCCCATGGTGATGCGTGTCGCAACCTTCTTCCCCTTCCAAACGACATATTACCTCAACGGCCACAACTTCATCGAGCAGGAGCTCAATCGTGCGCAGGTCGGCTTCCGCAAGAATGACAATGCCTTCCTAGCGATTGACGACGTCGCGGCACTCCAGGCCGCTGCCGACAGACTGAGCCCCGACATCATTCGCAAACGGCTCGACTATTGACCTCGCACCTCGGCGGGAAACCGCTGGTCGGACGTCATCCGCGTGCTCGATCCGAAGGGTTTTTCGCCGGCAGTGATGCAGTCCAACAGTGATTTCGGGGTGGGAAGCACGTTCTGCGTCAACGCCCATGGCTGGCCGGTACCGCACGGCCCGTTCGGCTCTACGGTGAAGAAAATCCGCATGGTGCTGGCCGACGGCACGCTGATCCAGTGTTCGCGCAGCGAGAACGCCGAATTGTTTGGCCTCGCCATGGGCGGCTATGGGCTGTTCGGGATCATCGTCGAACTGGATATCGAGATGACGCCGAACCTGCTGTTGGAGCCGAAGTTCGAACGGATGTCGCCGGAACGGTTCGCGGACCAGTTCGTCCGCACCATCGATACCGACCGCTCGGCCGTGATGGCCTATGGTCGCATGTCGGTGTCGCGAAAGAGTTTTTTCGACGACGCGCTGATGGTGACGTACCGGCCGGCGGCCGACCAGCCGGCATCGTTGCCGGCAGTGACGAGCTCGGGAAAATTGACCGGATTTGAAAACGATGTCTATCGCGCGCAGACCGGGTGGGAAGTCGCAAAGGGACTGCGCTGGTTCATGGAAGCGCGGCTCGGGCCGGCCATATCGGGCGGACGCGCGACGCGCAATTCGCTGATGGCCGAGCCTGTGATCAACCTTGCGCAAAAGGACATGCGCAGGACTGACATCCTGCACGAATACTTCGTCGCACCGGAGCGCTTCGGCGAATTCCTCACAGCCTGCCGGGACATCATCCCGAAGTCGCGTGCCGAATTCCTCAACGTAACCTTGCGCTATGTCGCCGAAGACAAGATGCCGGTGCTTTCGATCGCGCCGGTGCGCAGGATCGCCGCCGTCATGTCTTTCTCCCAGGAGGTCACGCCGGAAGGCGAGATCGACATGATGCAGACCACCGAGGCGTTGATTGAGCGGGTGACGGCGATCGGCGGGGCTTTCTACCTGCCCTATCGTCTCCATGCCCGTCGCGATCAGGTCGAAAAGGCTTACGCGGCGACACCGTCCTTCGTCGCAGCCAAACGTCGCTACGATCCCACCTTGTTGTTCCGGAACGCGATGTGGGACGCTTACTTCGCATGACGAGGCTGCTCCAGATCGACCGCTACCGCATCGCTGCCATCATGCTCGGCGCCGCCCTGCTGTTCGCCGCGGCGACCGACTACATCCCGGCGTTCATCGATTCGGAGGGACGGGTGTTCGGCCTGTTCCATCTCGACATCTACAAGGACGCGCTTCACGTCGCTTCCGGACTCTGGGCGCTGGCTGCTGCGACTTCGCGACGAAGCGCGCTGTTCTTTCTCAGGGTGTTCGGCACGCTCTACTTCCTCGACGGCGTCATGGGCGCCTTCACCGGATCGGGCTATCTCGACCTCAGCATCTTCATCGACGGCGTCCGCAACGTGTCGGCGGCGGTCAAGATCCTGTCCAGCGTGCCGCATCTCGGCCTTGGGGCTTTTGGCATCCTCGTCGGTTGGTCGCCGTGGCGAAGGGATCGTGTGGTGGCATGAGCTTTGTCCGCAAGATACTGGTTGCGGTTGGCGCGCTCGTGGCGATCAGCGGCGTCGCCATCGCCGCAACGGTTGTCGGCGTGGAGAAATCTTGCGTCTCCGACGTGGCGGCGCCGACCATCAGTTCGGATTTCGCCATCACCGACCAAGGCTATGCGAGGTCGCTGGGTGACAGTTTCCTGACCTTTCCGGAGTGGTACATCGTCCACGCCTATAACGATCTGGCCGGTGTCACGGCGCGCTCCTCGGAATCCGGCTTCGACTATCTCGCGAGCATCCGAGGCTTCTGGACCAGCCTCTGCGGAGCGACCCGGCAGGCATGGATGTCGGGACCGGCGAGCGCGGACCAGAAGGCGACCAACTACATTATCGGCTTCAGCTTTACGGTCGAGATGGGATTGATGGGGGCCCAAGAAAGGACCATCGGCGCGCTCACCGAATGGACCGCCGGCGGCCACAAGACGGCGGAGGACGAATTCAACCTCGCGCTCCTGAAGGAGTACGCGGCATTCCTCTATCAGACGCCCTGGTTCCGATTTCCCTTTGGGGAGAAGCTGCAGCAATTCTGGCGCGAGACGCCATTCGTGCCATCGATCCGGGCCATCGAGCGGCGAGAGTCTCTCACCACGCAATATGCGGCGAGGTGCGCTTACGCCGCATTGATGCGCTTCGTGGCCGGCTACGACCCGGCGGACCTCACCATCCGCAGCGTGGTCGGCGGACTGGCGCCATCGGACCTGCAGGCGATAAGTGGCGTCAAGGTGATCCGCGAGGTCACGGATGCAAAGGGCGAGCGCGGCGTGCTGGTGGAGACGGCGCGCTATGCCGCCTTTGACGCGTTCGTCAGGGAACTGGGGCGGCACCCCGGCGCATCGCTGTTCGAGGTTGCCGGCAATCACCGCATTCTCGTCACGATCGTCGCACCGGAGGAGGCTGATGCAAAGTTGGCAGCACCCGATAACGTGGCTATATTCCGCTTAACGATACAGTCCTCGCCCGGCTCACGCCGGATCGGCATCGACACGCCGATACGCTCGCTGGTGCAAGACGTGATACGTTTCGAAGCCGCTGGATACAGGTTCGAGCATGCCTACGACTACTGAAGCGCGAAGCCTCACGCGCAAGGTCCCGATCTCGGGACTGCTCCTGGTCGCCGCGATCTGGTTCGCAGGCATGGGCGTTGCCGCTTTCGCGGTGCGGCCGCAGGCCGTTATCGGGTTCGGCTCGCCCGCAAGCATGATACCGGCGGTCGCCGGATCCGACGGATATCTGCTCGACGCAGGCAAATTCTACATCGCGGCTAGAACCGGACCATCGACCGTGCGCAACCTGTACGCGGCTGGGGCCTGGTTCGTTTGGCCCATGATCGGCGGGGGCTGCGGCCGCAGTTGAAGCGCGGGTCAGCGACCTTGGCTGCCAAGACCCGACTGCTAAGACCCGGCGTTGCGCGATCGCTCGATCGAGACGGCGGTTCGTGCCGCGTCATCAACAAGATGAACGCCCGTTTGCGGAGTTCGACCACAGAGCTAGTGCGCATCCGCGCAAATATGGTTAAATTAGCCAGCGAATGCCGCTTCGGCCGCCGTGGATTGCGGCGCCGGAATCCGGCCATTGATCCGGGCTAGCTTCGCCCGGTTGCACAGGAGAGCCGCGATGGCCTCTTTGACGGAATGGAAAGTGCCGCCCGCCTATCAGCCCAGAGCCGGCGATTATGGCTTCGATCTCGATCGCGCGCTTTCCTCGATCGTCGGCCTGCATTCGATCATCCCGCCCGACGCCTTCACTGCGGAGACGCTGGGCACCGAGCGCGCGGGCAACGGCGTCGTGATCGACGACGGGTTGATCTTGACCATCGGTTACCTGATCACCGAGGCCGAATCGGTCTGGCTGCATCTCGGCGACGGACGCGTGGTGGAAGGCCATGCGCTCGGATTCGATTCCGTCACCGGCTTCGGCCTGGTGCAGGCGCTCGGTCACATCGACCTCGATCCCCTGCCGCTAGGCTCTTCGGCCATAGCGCAAATCGGCGATCACGTAGTCGTGGGTGGCGCGGGAGGGCGGACGCGCTCGGTTGCCAGCCAGATCGTGGCCAAACAGGAGTTCGCCGGCTACTGGGAATATCTGCTGGACGAGGCCATCTTCACCTATCCCTCGCACCCGAACTGGGGCGGCGCCGGGTTGATCTCGAACCGCGGTGAATTGATCGGCATCGGCTCGCTGCAGCTCGAACGCGAGAGCGGCGGCAAGGCCGAACATGTCAACATGATCGTGCCGATCGACCTCTTGAAGCCCGTGCTCAGCGACCTACGCCGGTTCGGCCACGTCAACAAGCCGGCACGGCCCTGGCTCGGGATGTTTTCCACCGAGATCGACAACAAGGTCGTGGTGATCGGCATCTCCGGCAATGGGCCCGCGGCACGCGCCGAATTGAAGGCCGGCGATGTGATCCTCGCGGTGAAGGGCGAAAGGGTCACGAGCCAGAGTGCGTTCTTCCGAAAACTATGGTCGCTTGGACCGGCCGGCGTCGACGTGCCCCTCACCGTGCACCATGAAGGCGTCACCTTCGACGTGGTGCTGGCCTCGACCGATCGCACCAGGCTGCTCAAGGCCCCGCGGCTACATTAGTCGGAAGCAGGAAGCACCAGCAGTAGGAAGGCGTGATGAGCGAGGCCGTGGTGGACGACATCGTGGCCGTGTTGCCGCCGCTCTTGCAATCGCTGGAAGCGCTCGGCTTCGTCACACGCCATTTGAACCCGCAGGATTTCGACCGCGTCATGGAGACGATCGGCACGCCGGACCAGGCCTTGCAGGCGGTTCGTGCGCGGCTCGGCATCTGGCCGGAGCAATTCGCCGCCGTACGCCAATCGCTGGAGGCCGCGAGCGAGGCAGCACTTGCGGCATTCGTCGGATTGCGCGCCGTTCAGCACGGCAACGGTGATCTGACTTCGGTGTTTCGAGCGCTGCGTTACGTCTCGCGCGCACAGGAAGCGCTCTATCCGCTAGCCGTCCAATTCCCGCCGGTGAGCCAGTTCTTCCTCGATCCCGTTCTGCGCGACGACGCCGTCGAGGCGCGCCTGGCGAGCCCTGCAGCCGACAACACCGGCGTCATCCACGACCACAATGAACCCGGCAGCCGCGGCGGCTTCTCGCTTTACGTACCGGAATACTATACGCCAGATCATGCCTGGCCGCTGGTCATGGCACTGCACGGCGGCAGCGGCAACGGCCGCGGCTTCCTGTGGAGCTGGCTACGGGCTGCACGCAGCTTTGGCGCCGTCCTTGTTGCGCCCACGGCAACCGGTCCGACCTGGGCGCTGATGGGCGATGATACCGACACGCCGAACCTGTCGCGCATTCTGGAACAGGTCCGAAGCGGCTGGAATATCGATTCCCAGCGGCTGCTGCTGACCGGGATGAGCGACGGCGGCACGTTCTGTTACGTCACCGGGCTGGGCAGCGCCTCACCCTTCACGCATCTCGCCCCGGTCGCCGCCACCTTTCGTCCGCTGATGGCGGAAATGGCCGATTCCGAAAGGCTGCGCGGCCTGCCGGTCTTTCTCGTGCACGGCCGGCTCGACTGGATGTTTCCGGTACAGGCGGCGCGGCAAACGCGTGACGCCCTGTCGGCGGCAGGCGCCGATGTGACCTACCGCGAACTCGACGATCTCAGCCATTGCTATCCGCGCGAGATCAACGCGGAGATGCTGAATTGGCTGAACGGCGGAGCAGCAGACTAGGCTCCTGCCAGAGATCCGCGCTTGACATGTACTTCCGGCAACCGACCGACAAGATCGCGCGCGTCGCGCAAGATTTTCCGATCGACCGCGCTGAGCGTATTTAGGTCTCCATCGTTGAAGTAGCCGAGGGCTCGCAAAACTTGGGCGGGCTCGCCATTGAACATTTCTTTGAAGGCGCTTAGGGCCGCCGGCAACGGCGCGCCCGCCGAAATCATCTCGGCAATATCCCGGTAATCCTTGGCCTCAGCGCGATCCAGCGTGGCCTTGAGCTTGGTCGCCATCAGGTCGTCAAGCGAGGCAACGAGCAACGTACCGTCACTCGTCTGAAGCGGGTCGTTGACATGACCGAATCCGATTCCACCGAAGAACGAGATTTTGACAGCGCCGGATGGCCTTTCGGCAAGCACCACCAACGTATCCGGTGTATCTTGCAGGACTGCGGCACCGCAGACAAAAGCAAAGGCAGTGCGTAGCTGGTCCTTTATCCAAGGAATCAGATCGGAAAAAATCGAAGTCCAATGATTCCCGATGCCCTAGGTGGAGCGCGATAGCTGTGCCGTAGAGAACAAAACTTAAGTGAGGGGCAGGCGCTAATTGAGGCCAGATTTCGCGTTGGGCCACAGGAAGAATCGACAATTTCGGTTCAAGGCGCGGCCGCATCGAACACCCTTCGCGGAGCCTCTTGGGGGATCGCTGCGCCGGTAGCAAATGCCAGCCGACCGCGCCAAAATTCCCATGAACGTTCGCTGATCCAGCCCAGTTCGGTGTGGAGCATGATTTCTACCAGCCGCTTCTGACCGACCGTCTGCTCCAGCAGCAGAATGTCATCGTACGTTCCAAGATTCATCCACGGCAGACTTGCAGCCGCTCGGGTCGGGGAACCATTCCTCTCCAATCGCGTTGATGGCTGCAACTGGAGGACTTTCGGTCATGCAGACCTTTCTGGGAATGATCTTGGGTGCGCTGCTTCTGTTCGTCGGCGTCTACATCTACGATTCGATGCAAACATCGAGCGTTGCCAACGGTCAGGTGGCGCAGACCAATCGCACCATCGTGAATTGGGACATCGCGGCCAGCGACTGGCAGGCGCTGAAACAGCATGCCCATGACGACTGGATCAGAATCTCGTCGAAATAGCCCCGAAGCGGGGTGAAGACCGGGCACCTTCGTTCTCGCAAAAGGTGCCTTTTCTTCGATTTATTTGTCCGCCTTCGCCTTTCTCGCGTCGGCGATCACCTGTCCGAATTGCTCCATTGTGAGAACCCCCGGCACGCGGAACTTGCCGACGATGAAAGACGGCGTCCCGTTGAAGCCCAGCCCCTCGGCCTGTTCGTTGTTGCGCGCGAGAATGGCGTCGATCGCCTTGGCATTGGCAGCAAGGTCGCGCTTGGCGCGATCGACATCGATGCCGGCGCCCGACAACAACTCGTCGATGCGCGATTCCGTCAGCTTCGAATTGACGCTCATCATCGCGTCATGCGCTTCCCTGTATTTGTCCTGAAACTTGCAGGCCAACGCCATCCGCGCCGCGACCGCCGAAACCGGCCCGAGGATCGGCCAGTCCTTCAGCACCAGGCGCACCTTGCCGTCGTCCTGCACCACCTGGCGCAGCTCGGGCTCGAGTTTGCGGCAATACGGGCACTGATAGTCGAACCATTCGACGATCGCGATGTCGCCATCGGGATTGCCGATCACCGGAACATCCGGATCGCGCAATACGGCCGCTTCGTTGGGCTCGGCGCCGGCGCGCTGCGCTCGCGCCAGGCTGGGCGCTCCGAGCGTCGCCGCACCGACACCAAGCAGTGCCAGCATCTGGCGCCGGCTGCGCGCTGGTCCGGTCAAATCAATCGATCTCTTCATGGTCGCCCCGTTGTGTGACTCGCCCGCCTTGCCCCTCCCCTGTCTACGCTCAAGACGGGGACAGGTTACGCGCCAGCATATAGAGCGCCACCGCGATAATGACAGCGGCAAAAACGATATTGAGCGCGCCGCGACGCGCCGAGAGGTGCCGCGCCGCACGCGTCCCGGCCAGTCCACCGGCGACGCCGCCAGCGACGAACAAGCAGGCCAGGGCCCACGAGACAAGGCCCGACCAGGCATAGCTGAGAGCCGTAGTCATGCCGAAAGCGGTGACCGCGACCAGCGAAGAAGAGACCGCGTTCATGATCGACATCCCTGTCGCCAGCATCAGCGCCGGTACGATGAGAAAGCCGCCGCCGATCCCGAAGAAGCCGGACAGCGTGCCGGTCGCAAGACCGAGGCCGAGGATAGCCGGTAGGTTCGCCATGCTCATCTTGACGTCGGGCTCACCGATCCGCGATCGCGTCTTCAGCATCAGCGTCGCGATCACCAGCATCACCAACGCAAACAGCGCCAACAACTTCTGGCCGTCGAGCATCTTGCCGAGCAGCGATCCGGCAAAGGCGCCGGCGATTCCCGCCGCAGCGAACACCAGCGCGCAGGACCACACCACCGTCCCGCCACGGGCATGGTTGGAGAGATTGACCGCGGCATTGGCGGCTACCGCGATCGCGCTGGTGCCGATCGCCAGATGAGCGTCGGGCACGCCAACCACATAGACCATAAGTGGCACCGCGAGGATCGAACCGCCGCCGCCGACAAGGCCAAGCGAAAATCCGACCAGCATGCCCGATGCCAGTCCCAATAAGCTTTGCGTCGCGGAGATTACCAAGGCGAGAAACTCACGTTCATAAGAAAACCCTAATATACGCTTTTGTCAATCGCCAAGAACGCGATGGGATAGGGTGGAATGAGCATGATCTTTTCGGAAAACAACACGGCGCACCGCCGCTTCGCGGCCAGTTGGCAAAGCAGGATGAGAGTTGCGCTTGCGATCATCGGAGGGGCCGCCCACGAGAGACTCGCTTGATCAAGTGGTGTCGCAACGGACTCGGGCCTTCGCGACCGCCCCTCATCAACCCTTCAGGCGACTGACACATTCGGCATAGTAGCCGCCGTCCTTGTCGATCCATTTCATGCTACCGTTGCCGTTGGTAGCCTTGTTTGCCGTGAACTGGTCGGCACACGTAAGCGTGCGGGCCTTATCCGGGTTTTCTCCCGAGTACTTCGGCGCAACGGTCGTAGGAAACACCGCTTGGGTGTCCTTTCCCCCGCACTCTTCGCGGCGAAAATCGCTCCACTTGCGGCCATTCAATTTCCCTGAAACTTTCGCAGCGACATATCGCATCGAGCATGCGGGGACGGCCAAGGCAGCCTTGGCGATGGCCTTTGCTTTTGACACATGCTCAGCCGCTGGGGCAACTTCCGGAGATGACTTCTCGTGCGCGCCATTCGAATCCGCGGCCGCTCCGGGGGCTTGCGTGGGTTCACTTTGGGCAACAACAATGAACGCCGCGGGGCTGGCGAGCACCGGCGCGATCAGTTGGAAAGACATGATAAGCGCTGTCGAGAAAGCAATATCTCGTCCGATTCCCATCCCGCTCCTCGAAGGAAAATTGAAGGCGCTAACTTATAACCGACATTTTCCGTCCGTCGGGCAATTCTGGCAAGGCAAGTCCGGGCCGGTTTCGACCCAGACCTGCTGAAGAACCGCCTGGCGAAGAACTCCCTGCCGGCGAACTGCTTAGCCCTTCAGGCGCTTATTGCATTCCGAATAATAACCGCCGCCTTTCTCGATCCACTTCAAGCCGCCGTTGGTATTGTTGGTTTTGTTGGTGTGATATTGATCGAGGCAGGTGTGCATGCGGCCCTTGCCGGGGCTTTCACTGGCATATTTCGGATCGATCGCTGACGGGAAGACCGCGTTGCCGGCGGCCGCCGGCGCGGCAGGCGCCGCCGTGGGAGCCGGAGCAGCTTCCTTCTTCGGCTTGGCTTCCGCAGCCTTCGGCTCGGCGGGAGCGGCCGGTGCCGCGGCGGCAGGGGCCGCAGCCGGCGTCGCGTCCGCGGCGCATTGGGCCTTGCGGAAGTCGTTCCACTTCTGGCCGTTCAGGGTACCGGCGTCCTTGGCCGCCTTATATTTCGCACTGCATTCTTGCATGCTCAGGGCTTGTGCCGGCGCGGTCGCCGCGAGGGCGGCAAAACCCGACACCGCGACTGCGCACAATAACTTTGCTTGAAAGGTCATCCTTGGTCTCCCTTACGGACTGGCTAAATGGGGTTATTATCCTAGCCTCAGCAACGCCGCGTGACAAAGGCGCTATCGTTCGATCGCTCGAAATATAGTCCCGGCGAAAGCGCAGGCCGTCCGGCTTTATTCATCCACGGTTCAGCATGACGGCGCGAGGTTGCCTGCCTTTCTCCATTTCACAGGTGCTACCATGATGACGATTTCCTCCCGCGTTGCCGCGACCGCTTTCGGCTCCCTACTGCTGTTCACAAGCCCCGTGCTGGCGCAGACCGCCACGGCGCCCGCCGCCAAGAGCGATACCGCAGCACCGGCCGCCACCGACAAGAAGGCCGAAAAGCCGCATACCGCGGCTTCCCTCGAATGCTCCAAGGAAGCCGACGCCAAGGGGCTTCATGGCAAGGAGCGCAAGAAATTCCGCTCCGACTGCAAGAAGGAGGCGGCCGACAAGGCCAAGTAAGCTTTGTGACGCCACGTCCAGCGTTTTTTCTCCCTCCCCCTGCACAACCCCGCACGGGGGAGGGCAAGAACAGACGAACAGCACGCATGCTGCACCTGCGTTAGCGCATTTGTCGCCCGCGCGCCGATTTGCCATAAGGCGACGTGAAGCAAATCACCGCAGCTTTGGCCTTGGCTCTTCCGAGCCGCGCCAAACTCCTGAGCGCGCTCGAAACGCTGGCGATCGGCGGCGCGGGCGGCGCGCTGTTTCTCTGGGCCAACCTTCCGGGCGGCTTGATCTCGGGCTCCATGATCGCGGTCGGCGCCGCGGCGCTGGCCGGACGGCCGCTTAGCCTGCCGCCGCACGTCACCCAGACCTTGCTGGTCCTGCTCGGGATTTCGCTCGGCTCGGTGGTATCGAAGCAGTTGATCCAGCACGTCAGCGCCTATCCGCTGACCATCGGCCTTTTGGCGCTGGCGACCTTCTGCTCGACCTTCGGCTCCAGCCTCTATCTGCAGCGCGTGCACGGCTGGGACCGCACCTCGGCGTTTCTGGCCGGTAGCCCCGGCGCGCTATCGCAGATTACCATCCTCGCCGTCGAGCGCGGCGCGGACCTGCCGGCGATCGCCGTGGTGCAGACCATGCGCGTCATCATCCTCACCGCGGCGCTGCCGACGGTCCTAGCGCTGACCGGGGTCGCTCCGGCGGCAGCGCCGGCGCTCTTGGTCGCGCCCGCCACGCCGCTCGCACTGCTTGAGCTGGTCGTAGGCTCGCTGGCGCTTGCGTTGTTGCTGCGGCTCATCAGATTTCCCGCGAGCTGGATGTTCGGCGCGATGATCGCCTCCAGCGTGCTGCACGGCGCCGGATGGGTCGAGGGCGGCCTGCCGAACTGGGTGCGGGGCGTGGCGCTGGTCGGGATCGGCTCGCTGATCGGCTGCCGTTTCGCGCGGATGAAGACAAAAGTCCTGCTCGGCCATGTCAACGCGGCGCTGGGCTCGTTCGCGATCGCGATTGCGATTTCCGCGATTTTTGTCGCGACCATCGCGCTGACCACCAATGTGCGGCTTTCCGACGTGCTCGTCGCCTTTGCGCCGGGTGCGATGGACGCCATGCTGGCGTTGGCGCTAACGCTGCATATCGACCCGATCTTCGTCGGCGCGCATCATTTGTCGCGCTTCGTGTTCGTCACCATCGCCACGCCGGGCATCGTCCATCTGTTCGGACGGCCGCAGGACGACGTGGACGATTAAAGCGTGATGTCCCTTATCCTGAGGAGCGCGCAAAGCACGCGTCTCGAAGGATGGGCCGCATCGAGGCCTGCATGGTTCGAGACAGCGCTTGCGTGCCTCCTCACCATGAGGATTTAGACGTGGACGCCTTGATCAATCCCCATGCCGCGATCGCGGCCATCGACAGCGAGATCAGCACGTTGTAGCCGGCGAGCGAGATGCCGAGAAAGCGCCACTGCACTTCGTCGCAGCGCACGACCTTGACCGTATCCAAACGCTCCAGAAGACTGCCGGCGCTGCCGAGATTGCCGACCGGCCCGGTGCAGTCGGTCGGCCCTTTCCAGAAACCCCATTCGACGCCAGCATGGTAGGTGCCGAGCGCGGCATTGGCGAGCGCCGCGAGCGCGAGCAGCGCGAGCCCCAATAGCAGCAGGCCGCGCGGGGCTCGCCTCGCAGCGCCGATCGCGACCAACGCCGAAAGCGGGATCAGCGCATAATAGGCGTAGCGCTGTTCGAGGCAGAGCGGACAGGGCTGGATATCCAGCACCAGCTGGAAGAACCAAGCGCCGGCAATGGTCGCGGTCGCGACGAGGAGGATCAAGAGCGAGGCCGTCACCGCGGGATTAGCGGCGCCGCGCGCCCCTTGCGGGATTGCGGTGGTATCGGTTGTCATATTCGCCTCCTGGAGCAGGCCCCTGGAAAGACCGGCCCAACGCCTCGCCGAGCTAAGGATCGGTCTTCCGATCAGCCCTGCTCAAAAAAACCATATGCTCAGGACATCTGCTCAAGAACTGGACCGGGCCTGGCAAGCGTCCTATCTCCCGCGGACAACGCTGTCGAGGCGGGAGGCAATCACAACGCCGCGGGTTGACCGGGCGAAGCCTACCGCTATATTCCGCCGACTTCGCGGCGCCGGCTCTCTGGCCGGAGTTTTTGCGAAATGCCCCTGTGGCGGAACTGGTAGACGCGCTCGAACTCAAAATCGAGTTCCGCAAGGAGTGCTGGTTCGATTCCGGCCAGGGGCACCAACTAGGCTGTTCAAGCCCGTTCCAAAGCGTCCGCAACCGTCCGCGCAGTGCTCGGAAACCCTTGAAAAATAGGCACTTCCGCGTACATTCTGTGTTCGTCACCGTTTGTTCTCCTCCGATCCCAGCCGTCCGATTTGCTGGTATTTTTGCTGGTATCGTGTTGGTATCGGGAGAACAAACGTTCACGGCGACTTTCGCTATTCCGAATGAAGGAATTGAGCAGATGGCCGGCAAGAACGATGGCGCGTGCGCCAATCCCAAGCAGATCAGGACCGACGTCGACTGCCGCGCCGCCCGACCGAAATTCGACAATGGCGCGTGGAGCCCCGCCAAGATTTCCGACGTGACCGGCGGCTGGCTCTATCTCTTCGTCACGCCGGACGTGAGCAGGCCCGGCAACGCTGCCTCCAAGCTCTGGCGGATGGACTACCGCTTCCACGGCCGCCAGAAAACCTACTCCATCGGCCCCTACGGCAACGGCAAGGATGGCACGTTCTCGCTCGCCGACGCGCGGCGCGAGCGCGACAAGGCCAAAGACCTGCTCAAGGAAGGCAAAGACCCGAGCATCGAGAAGCAGCTCGACAAGCACAGGCAGGCCGCCGCCCGGCCTTTCGAGCAATGGGCCGACGAGTGGCTCGCGAAGAAGAAGGTGGAGAAAGTCAAACGCGGCAGGATCGTCGCGGTGCGCGACCCCAAGACCATCGAGGTGCTTGAGCTGCGCGTCGGCTACGTCAAGGCTCGCTTCGGCAAGCTGTGCAGGCAGGACATCAAGCGTCCGGACGTGCTCGCTTTCATGCGTTCATACGAAGCCGAGGGAAAGCTGGAAACCCGCGACCGCGTGCGCAGCATCGGTGAGCAAATCTGCGACTATGCCGATGTCGAAGGCGACGGCTACAATCCATTCCGCAACCTGAATGGGCAGATGATTGCCAACATTTCGACGCCGCGTCCCGGCGTCACCGAACCACGCGACGTGACGCGCGTCTTCAAGCTCATCAGCGCACCGTGGACGAGAGCGAGGTTTGGTGACGTTGTTGGCCTTGCCTTGCGCTTCGATGCGCTGACCATTCCCCGCCCCGGCATGGTCAATGAAATGGAGTGGAGCGAGGTCGATTGGGATGCCGAACGCTGGACTATTCCAGCCGCCAAAATGAAGACCGGTTGGGACCATGTCGTGCCTTTGTCACGGCAGGCACTCGCAATCCTGCGCAGCGTTCAGAAGCTGACCGGCCATCGCCGGTACGCGTTTTCCTGCTCGAAGGACGCGCCGCTATCAAACAACACGCTCAACAAGCGCTTGCGGCTGCTTGGCATTGACACCAAGACTGATCATTGTGCCCACGGATTCCGGACCACCTTCTCGACCCTGTCTCACCACGAAGAGATCAAGGACGCCAAGGCATGGGATGGCGATGTCGTCGAGCTGCAGCTCGCGCATCTCGATAATTCGACTGTGGAAGGGCTCTACAAGAAGCACGGACCGCTCGCGCTGATCGGCTCGCGCACGAAGCTGATGCAGCATTGGGCTGATCGGATCGACCACTGGCTCGATCCCAAGAAGGTGATGCCGATCAAGCGCGGCACGCAGGCCTGAGTCACCTATCATTAGGCATGGTTGATGCTGCCCGGTTCGATCCGTGGCCGATCTGATTGTGTCAGGCAACCACCAGAGGGGTTTCGCATCGGACTCCCGAAGCGGGTTATCGCTCCCGGTCAGCGTCGTGAAAGGCGCAAAAGGCGGCATTCCGGAAGGCATATCTCCAATCGGTGACTGACGTGATCGAAGTCGACCACAACGTCATCCGGATTAACGGAGACAACGATCTGCTTGAAAAAGCGATCCTGGCCGCCAGGACCGATGACGACCGGGGTTCGCAGATGAGTGTTCGCAAATCGAGCGTGATTATTCCGCGACGGACGAACGGGCTTATGGCCCGGGCTGGCGCCCAATCAGGGCAATTGTTGCGCTGCGCATAGATCGTCTGCGAGACTGAAAGAAAAGCCGTTGTTAATCCTTGGTTGTATCTGCGGAGAGGAAAAAGTTCCCGTTGCGCTGGTGACGAGCTTCCAAAGCATAGCTAAGCTCGGCTAAGGGGCCAGGGGTTCTGCGGGGATGGAAACGACTGAAGCACACCATTCGACGACGGTGCTCGATCCGACGCGCACCCTCAACGCTGGCGATCCGGGCGATCGGACACTTCGCAATTTTCGCTACCAGCTCCTTTACGGCGTCATTTTGCTGGTCGCCGCGTCGGCGGGAAAAAGACCTTATGTCGCTATCTGGTGCGAACACTACGAAGATTTTCTGTGTGAGAGGCAGGATGGTACATTTGATGGCATCCAGGTCAAAACTCGACAACCTGAGGATGGATACTGGAAGATAACAGATGAGCCGTTTGTCAAAACGATAGGTCGCTTTGTTGACTTAAACCGGCGGCTTGGCTCGAGAGCTACACTTTTTCACTTCGTCTCGAACGCCAAATGCGAGGAGGTCACCCCGGAGAATAGAGACGAGAGACGTCGCGCGCGTTGCCCGAAGCACTTGCTTGAGCATCTACGTGCGGCGCGCTCGCCGACGACGATAGCAGCGCCGTTCAAAGCAGTCTTCGATCAGATCCAGGCGCAATGCGGGTGTGGTGCGGACGAGCTGTTCAATGTCCTGAGAAAGACGGATATCGTTCACGGGCCGTCTCGGGAAGATATCGACGCGTCGGTTGCGAATGAACACCTGGGAGGCCTGACCGGTTTCGACCAGTTACCGCCCAGAGCGCTTGCCGACGCACGAGACAGATTTGTCGCCATCGTCCATCGTGCCTCCTCGCTTCAAATAACCGATCCCGGTCGACATTTGCGCGGCATCCTTGACAATAACCAGCGCGATCCCGCTCTGGCGGCGAAGCGGCTTGTGGTCTTGGAGACGATCATTGCGCCAGCGGCAGCCAATGGGCGGCCAGCCTTCGCATTCCAAGACCAGCCGATCCTTACCCTTGGAGGGTCCGCTGAGACCAACACTGTCCTCGAACAGAAATTGCGACGGGGTGGCCTCGCCGACCAGATCGACTATCTACGCAGCAAGGAGCGAGCCGCGGAATTCGCGCTCATGGAGGATATCATCCGTCGACCAGAGGCCTACCCGGCCCTGCAGACGCAGATTGAACAAGTCGTCCTCGGAGCTGTCAGTGAAGCTCACCTACGAACGAGGGTAGAAGGGTTCACCTTCGGGCCAGCGATGATGATCCAAGTGCAAAACCGACTCCAAGCCGCGGCAACCGAACGCTTCGAGCAAATCGGTCATCACGGATATGACTGTCTCGTTGGCGTGGCAGGCCTCTTCACGAGCGAGTGCCGGGTTTGGTGGAGCGACCGCTTTGATCTCGTTTCGGGAGAGCCTGGATGAGCTTGCGGCTCCTGAAAACGCTCGCTGAAACGGAGAACCGCGACGAGCTGCATATGTCGCGGCTTTTGATCCTTCTTCAAAGCGCTGACGCCAGAAAGAAGACCCCAGAGACGAAAGCCAAAGCGGTCGAGGGCATTACAAAGCTCGCGAAACTAGACTATCTCGTTCGTTATCCAACGAGCCTTGAGCGCGTGCTTTTGCGTTTGGATAAGGGTGCCGAAAAGGTGCAAGTCCTGCCGCGCGAGCGGACGTCGATCGAAGCCAAGATGATACGATTTCGATATGGTCCTTGGGATGCTCGCTATCGTCGTTGGCTCGGCCTCCTCCATGCACGTGGCCTCGTCATGCTTGGCGTTACGGGAAATACAATTGAGATTGGCCTGACGGACAAGGGGCGCGAGGTTGCTGCGCTTCTACGGAAAGATCCGCTCAACGCCGATGTCGCACGCCGCAGCGACCTTACGGTTATAGCTGTCGGCTCTATGAATGCGACACGCTTGAAAGATTTTGTCTACGAAACGATACCTGAGATCATAGATATGAAATGGGGAGAAGCACTCTCGCCATGAAATTCAACATTCCCGCGTTAAGTCTGTCCTTTCGGCAAGAGGACGTCGTGCAACGGTTCACCAATCTGTCCTACTTCTGGGGGCAGATGGGCGCCGGAAAATCTAGCATCGCGAAGATGATAGACTATTGCCTAGGAGCTCGCGTCGAGCTTTCTCCTGCAATGCAGAGCGAGTTTGTTGCAGCCAGCCTTGTCCTCGAGCTGCGGAATGGAACCTTGACCATCGAGCGGGAGCGTGATGCCAATAATGTCCTTGCCTCCTGGGGCGGTGGGGCGGACGCCTTCCAACTGATACTTCCCGCCAGAGTTGCCAACGGCATCGTTCTTCCTGGAACAGAGGTAGAAACACTCTCCGATCTAATTTTTCATCTGTCTGGACTAACGCCTCCACGAGTGCGGAAGAGCAAGAAGCGAGACGACTCGGAGAGTGCTCGGCTCTCGATCCGAGACCTCCTCTGGTACTGCTATTTGGACCAGGACGAGATCGACAGTTCGTTCTTTCATCTGCAACGTGGTGGCGACACCCACAGGCAGCTCAAGAGCCGGGATGTCTTGCGCTACATCATAGGTTTCCATGATGAGCGCGTTGCCGAGCTTGAGGCAGAACTCGACCGTCTACGAGGGGAGCGCATGGGCATCGCGGCAACCATTGAGAGTTTGCGCCGGGCGCTCAAGCAGGTCGGAATCGAAACGGAAATAGAGATTCAAGCGCGTCAGAAGGCCTTGGGCGAGCGCGATGCGGAGCTCCGTGCTGAGATCGCGACCCTCCGGGCGCAACCAGAGCTGGAGAAGCCAACCGAGCACGGTGCCGATCGACTCCGCGACACGGCGCTTGAGCTTGGCAGAACCATCGCCGAGCTTGATGAAGCCATAAGAGATATCTCCGCAGGCGCGGATCGGGATCGGCGTCATCTCAATGAGCTTGAGACCCTTTCCGTGCGCTTCAAGCGTTCTCGTTCGGCGCGGGAGGTACTCAGCGGCGTTCAGTTCAACTCATGCCCGCGTTGCGCCCAGGCACTCCCGGAGCGTCATGCTCCGCTATGCCATGTCTGCGCCCAGCCCGATGTGCTCGAGGTCGCCGATCCGCAAGAGGCCGCGCTCGTCGAGAGAGACCTCAAACAGCGAATGGCGGAACTTAAGGACATCTTGCAACGTCACGACGCCGCCCTAACTGTGAACCGCAGACAACTCGAAGATTTGATCTTTCGCAAGCGCCGGATCGAGCGCGAGCGTAACGAGGCGCTTGCGCGCTACAACTCTGCCTACTTGTCGACCGTCTTAGCGAAAGAGCATGAGCGGGCGGCTATCGCGCAGGACATCGCGAATCTTGACAACCTCGCCCGTTTCCCGCGATTACTCGATGAGCAAAGCGCGCAGTTAGGGAAAATCGTTGAACAGGAAACAAAGGGGCGCGTCGCCTTGCGGGCTGCCAAGGCAGCGGCGGAAGAAGATGAGACCAATCTTGATGAGCTGAAGAAGCTCTTTCTCGATTGCCTGTTACGAGCTGAGGTCCCAGGTATTTCTGCAAAGGACCAGGTTATCATTTCGAAAACGGACTTCTATCCCATCATTCGCAGCGGTGGTATTGATGACGAGCGAGAGACGTCTTTCACGACGCTGAGTAGCGGCGGCAAGAAGACGCTGTTCAAATGTTGCTTTGCAGTAGCCATTCATAGACTTACGGTGAAGCTCGGCGCGCCGCTTCCGAACCTGCTGATCATCGACTTTCCAATGAAAAACATAAGCGAGAGGGAGAATAGGCAACAATTTCACAGCTTCTACGACATGATTTACGAACTGAGCACGAACGAGTTCAAGGCGACGCAGATAATTCTTATCGACAAGGAGTTCGCGGCTCCTGGCGAGGGACTTGATGTCACCGTGATGAACCGACACATGAAACCGCTCGACCCCGAGAATCCACCGTTGATTCCCTACTATCGCGGAAATTGAGCTTGAGACGACTTAAGAGCGGTTTTGAGCTTCAGAACCTTAAGCGAGCGCACTTAATTCGAGAACGACGCCGCATTCGAGGAGAAGGGCTAGAATTGAGCCTCTGGATCGATCATGTTTGGGCTGTTGCCGCCAATGGCTAGCCTAGCAATCTGATCCACCAGACGTTCGTGCTTAACCCGCCTGGTGTAGCTCGGCCCAACCAAGCAGGTGGCAGTGGGTGCGTTGGTGCCCAGGGAGGGAATCATACGCAACCACCGACACGACGAAGCGCTGTTTGTCCTTAGTATGGTGGCATGAGCGCTTGGCGTTGGTGGCGGAGGCCCGCTACACCGCAGTCGGTCTGGAGAAGCGCACAGAATACTACAGGATATCAAGGGACACGCGAAACAGTCGATCGGAAAGCGAGCACCAGAACGTGTAAAGCAGCCCATTTGTAAGAAGAAATCCGAGCCTCTCGCTATTGAACAGGCTGGAGCGGGTGAAGCGCTCCGACTCAAATTTTTCTTTCGATTTCTGTCAACGACGCCAATTACTTACGCCTTCGGCCTATTTTCGTGTTGGACGTATTGTTGGACGTTTCGTTCGACGCTCAACTTGGCTCGCCTGCCACTCAAAACTCGTTCTGCCACTATGGAAATCCGTGAAGGACTGGTGGTAACGCCATTATCAGCAACACGGCGCTTCCCCCCAACACGCTGGCACCCACGACGAGCAGGGACAGGACGCGCTCCCAAAGCATCTCGTTGCTGGCGACGTCATTCGAATTCGGCATCTGTGTGCACCCGCATTTTTTCGTGCGACGAAGACGTCATAGACTGAGTCGAGGGGTCGCCAAGCGGCGAAATTTGCCGGAAAATTAACTCATGATTCACCAACTCGGGCGCCCTGCCCGATGGGCGTTGGTGTCGGTTTCGCGCTCCGATCCGCGTTCGTCCTTCTCGAGTCGCCCCCTTTGTAGAGGTCCCTCCAGGACCTCGGGAGGGATTCAGTCGCGTTCGAGGTCGTGGATCACCGGTCGCAGGCAGTCGGGCGTGATCTCGAGCGTCGCAAGCGTGATCGGCAGCTTGAAACGCCGCCTGCCTGCGCTTCCCGGATTCAAGTAGAGCACCCCGCCGACCGTATCGATCTTCGGCACGTGCGAATGGCCGGAGACAACGACGTCTATGCCGAGGGCCACTGGATCGATCTGCAGCGTCTTGGCGTTCATCGTGCGTCCTCCGATGTGCGGCCTAAGCGCCCTTGACTTCGCTGGCCCGAAGCAGCTGCATTTCCCACGCTAGAACAGAACCGGTGGCGCCTCCGTGGTCGGCAAAAATCTTGGCGACCTCCGGGAGATACTGGGTGCGTGCCCAATCACGCTGAAGTTCTCCGGCCATTCCCAGCCAAGTGATCGGTTGAGCGCCCGCCGCGACGAGGCGACGGATGGCCATATCGTGTGCCTCCACCGACACGCCGCCGGACGCATCCGTAACGACATAAACGTCGTACCCCTCGCCCATCGCCTGAATTGCCGGCATCGCCAAGCACATTTCCGTCCAGAGGGCGGCGAAGACAATCTTTTGCCGGCCCGTTTTCTTTACGGCTTTCAACAACGCGCTCGTCTTCCCAGGCGTTGATATAGGTGCGGTTAATAGTTTTCTGATCCGGAAAGAGATCCTGAATGCTTTTGAAAATCAGACCCCCACGCTCTTCCGTTACTGTTGTCAAGATCGTGGGGATGCCGTACGCCTTCGCGGTCTTTGCAAGACCAGTAACGTTGTTCATGACCATCGTGGGTTCGTGGCTGTTGACATTCGCGAGTTGGAACGGCTGGTGGTCAATCAGCACAAGAACGCAGTTGTCCGGAGTAAGAAGCGCATCGAGTCCGGCTTTCGGAAATGCTGGCATATTTCAGTTCCTTCTTAAAGTTAGTTGTTTGATCTGGTGCACTCAATCCGGTCAACGCAGTTGAGCGAAGCAATTGCGCAACTCGGCAACGAACAGCTCGGGCTGCTCAAGCGCGGCGAAGTGACCGCCCTTAGGAACCTCGTTCCAATAGAAAAGCTTCGAGTACGTACGCTCTCCCCAAACCTTCGGGGGCGTGAACATGTCACCTTTGAATATGCTCACGGCAACGGGGACGTCGAGCGGCATTCGGACGAAGTCTTTCTGGAAGCTCTCGAAATAGAGCCGCGCTGAGGATGCGGCGGTGTCGGTGAACCAATAAAGACTGATGTCATCGAGCATCGCGTCAATGCCGAGCACATCTTCGGGATTCCCGTGGTTGTCAGTCCACTCCTTAAACTTCTCGTAGATCCACATCCCCTGTCCGACGGGCGCGTCGGCAATGCCGTACCCGAGTGTTTGTGGACGCGTCCCCTGGATCGAGGCATAAGCCGAGCCGTCGCTCGCATACTTGCCGAGCTGAGCGAGCGCTGCCTGTTCCGCGGCCGCATACCCACCGGGAGGTGCTGGTGGTGGCGGAAAGAGGATCGGAAGATTTAGATGGATAGCGGCCAGCCCCTGGAGTTGCTGCTTGGCCATCCAACTCGTCACACCGGCTCCCCAGTCGCCACCTTGCGCGACGTAACGGGTGTAGCCGAGCCGCTGCATCAGAACCCCCCAGACCGTTGCGATGCGCGGAAGGCGCCACCCCGGTTCAGTCGGTTTGTCTGAAAACCCGAACCCAGGAAGCGAGGGGATTACGACGTGAAAGGCGTCATCGGGCTTACCGCCGTGGGCCGTCGGATCGACCAAAGGCGCGATGACCTGCAGAAACTCAATGACCGATCCAGGCCAGCCGTGCGTGATAACGATGGGAAGCGCATCGGGGTGCTTCGATCGGACGTGAATGAAGTGAACTCCGAGACCGTCAAGTTGCGTTCGAAACTGTGGCAGCGCATTCAGTGAACGCTCGACACGACGCCAGTCGTAGCGAGTGCGCCAGTATTCGACCAGCGCTCGTGCTTTTGCGAGCGGTACACCCTGGGACCAATCCGCTACCGGTTCCTTGTTCGGCCAGCGGGTATTGGCCAGTCTCCGCTTAAGGTCGTCCAGTGCGGCCTCAGGTACATGGACCTCGAAGGGTGTCACGGCTTTCGTCGCTGGGGGAAGCACGAGTTCCGCGACCTTGTCGGTGCTTGCACGAGCAGTTTCTGGGACAAACTCTGCGGACAAGATCGCGGCACCACTCGCTGCCGCAGCCGCATACAGGTACTCGCGACGCGATCTGAGGGGCGCCGATAACTCTGTCTTCTCCTGTGTTTCATTCACAGGGATATCACTCTGCAGATTGTCCATTGTCACTCCATCAACTCACTCTCGTGCGTCAGGCCGCAGGCTCGCAGTACGATCAAGCTTCATTGGGACTGTCCTTTGTTCAAGGGGACGGCGTAGATCCGGAACGGCAGGGCGGGTGACTCGCCCTTGCGGGCGGGGTCGAAGAAGAGCGGCATCTGGCCTTCGCTGACCCAAGCGACGGACCCCACCAGGGTGACCGAGGTTGGCGTGCGGAACTTGGCGCGCAGAGGCTCAGCACGGAACCTGTCGCCGTCGACATCGACCCGATCCAAGGTCCCGGCGCCCTCGACCAGCAGGAAGCTGTTCCGACCCAGCGGGCGAAGCCCGTCCGGCAGGCCGAGAGCCCGCCCCTGCAACTTCACCACGGGGCCCGCCCGCCCCTTTTCGACCGCGACGCGAAAGAAGCCGCCCGCGGCGTAGGTCGTCACATAGAGCATGCCGTCGCCGCCGAAGGCGATCCCGTCCAGCCCGGCGCTGTTCGGCTGCGGCGGCGCGAACTGCGGGTCCGTGGCGAAGACCTCGAACCCAGAGGCCCCCGCGGGGAGCCGCAGAACAATCGGGTTGGCGCTGTCGGTCACATAGACTGCACCGCCCGCATCGACGGCGATGTCATTGCAGAAGGGGTGCGGCTCCGGCAGCGGCACGCTGCGCTTGGCAGCACCGGTTCGCAGATCGAATGCCTTCAGGGCAGCGCCCCGATCGCGCCCCTCCGAGGGGCCGCCCAGGGCGCTCAGATCGTTGGAGCAGGCCCAGAGGGTCCCGGAAGTATCGTCGGCGAAAACGCCGGTGATCGAGCGCGAGCCGGCTGCGCCCGGCGCGACAAATACCGCGGCCGCACCGGTCCGTGGATCGGCGCGGACGATGCCGCCCTCACCGAGCCGACCGACGAACAGGCTCCCATCGCGCGCCGAGGTGATGCTCTCTGGAAACGCCCGCTCTCCCGGAAGTGCAATAGACAACGGCCCGGCCTGTGCTGCCGTCATCCAAAGGACAGATGAGAACAGCGCGCCGGCCAACGCCGCTTGTGTGAGGCGCGACACAGATGAGGGGTAGGAACTCACCATCGACATGCTGATCCCTAACCTCGCCGTGACCTGAAGGCCTTCCGCAGCTCCTCGGTGAAGAGCTTTGGCTGCTCGAACGCGGCGAAGTGCCCGCCCTTGTCGACCTCATTCCAGTAGAACAGGTTGGGCCACAGCGCCTCAGCCCAGGCCTTTGGCGGGCAGAATATCTCGTGCGGAAAGACCGACGCCGCCATTGGCAGTTCGATCCGTCCGCCGGACAGGCCCGCCATGCCGGCGCGGGTGTTCTCCCAGTAGATGCGGGCCGACGACGCGGCGGTGTCGGTGAACCAGTAGAGACTGATATCGTCGAGCATCGCATCGACGGAGAGCTCATCTTCAGGATTGCCGTGGTTGTCGGTCCACGACTGGAACTTCTCGTAAATCCACAGCGCCTGGCCCGCGGCCGAGTCTGCAAGTGGATAGCCAATGGTCTGCGGACGCGTCCCCTGTTCGCGGAAATAGCCGCTCTGGTCATTGGCGAACAACGCCGCGCGGTCGATGGCCTTGCGCTCGGCAGGCGTGGGATTCTCCGGCAGCTTTTCGGGAAAGACGAACTGCCAATTCACATGGGCCGCGATCAGACCCGGGGGCCGCTGATGCGCCAGGGCGTGCGTTACGCCCGCCCCCCAATCGCCTCCCTGCGCCACCCAGCGCTCGTAGCCAAGGCGTGGCATCAGCGTCGCCCAAGCGCGGGCGATCCTGTTCACGTCCCAGCCCGTCTCGACCGGCTTGTCGGAGAAGGCAAAGCCTGGGAGCGACGGCACGACGACATGGAACGCGTCCTCCGCCCTTCCCCCGTAGCGGGTGGGATCGCTGAGCGGGCCGATGACCTCCATGAACTCCACGACCGATCCCGGCCATCCGTGCGTGAGAATGATCGGCAGCGCGTTCTGCTGAGGGGAGCGCACGTGGATGAAATGAATGCCAACCCCGTCGATCTGGGTCCGGTATTGCGGGAAGGCGTTGATGCGAGCCTCAAAGCGGCGCCAGTCATACTTGTCGCGCCAGTAGGCAACGAGCGCCTGAGCCTTCTGGAGGGGGACGCCCTGCGACCAGTCGCCGACGGTTTCCCGCTCCGGCCACCGCGTGGACGCCAGTCGACGCTTGAGATCGTCGATCGCGCTTTGCGGCACTCGACACCTTGAACGGTGTCACGGCTTTCGTCGCTGGGGGAAGCACGAGTTCCGCGACCTTGTCGGTGCTCGCACGGGCAGTTTCCGGGACAAACTCGGCGGACAAGATCGCGACACCACTGGATGCCGCAGCCGCACGCAGGAACTCGCGGCGCGAGTTGAGGGTCGGCGCTACTTCCGTCCTCTTCTCTTCAAGGGAGTCACAACTCAGTTTGTCCATGGTCACTCCAGCAAGTCACTTTGTATGTCAGGCCGTATCCACAAGTATGATTTCAGCGGGCTCGATCGCCGTGATGGCGATTCCGGGTTCGCCCGCAATCGCGATGCCGTCACGCTCTCCGACCTGTTGGTCATTCACCATGACTCTTCCACGCGCGGGAACGAGATAGCCGTATCGGGTCGAGGGCTAAGGGATATGTGATGCGTTGCCCCGCTTCGACCGTGGCGCCGAGTACCCGATCCGACGAACTCTTGAGGCGTGTCCGCGTCCAAGACCAAATCGAGTGGAGTTCAACCTCCAAGGCAGGATGGAATGCCCGGAGAACCAAAACACACGACATGCTTCCCGTCTTTCCCCCGCTTGCGGTTGGTTTGACCGCCCTTGCGGTGCTCGAGCCGATTGCCCCGATGGACCAATGCTGCAGATCCTGAAGCGGAAGGGAAAATAGGAAGGTCGCGGTCGCCGTGCGGGACTATGACGGTCGCCCGGACCAGCTCTCGTCCGCAAACGGGTCGTTGCCATGTCTCCTCCCTCGCGGAAGTTCATGCTCGGGGCGGAGCGCTCGCCGGCTTCTGTTGATTTTTGCAGCTATACGAACCACCAAGATCGGCGGTCCAGTCGTCTCTCACGCTCGCATCTTCGCAGATCGCGAAAGGAGGCAAGTACCGAGACAAGTACCGAGAGGTGGGCTTTTTGCGTGCCATGCGAATGCTTCCTTTGTTGATCAGAGAAGTATGGGGGCGCCGACGTCACTTGGAAACATCCGTTGCGTTCCGTCCTAAACAACACTCCGTTCTCTCTTATGGAACTCCCTCTCGCGCGATTTGCGAAATAGCATAGAGGAGTCGCTGGCGTGTCGCTGGAGGAGTTGATGGATCTTCACATTCGGAATTGGCGCCCCAGCAACTAGTCGAACAGCGCCTCGTGAGCCGGTGCGGTGTTTGCGAAGCGCTGCGACATCCATTTTTGTGCGGGGGCCGAGCCCTCTCGACGCGAGCACTGTTCGCGCCGGCGAAATACTCGACCCAACGGGTAGCGCAAAGCAAGGGCAGTACAAAGATGCGCAAGCATGGAACGACGGAATTGCGCTCCTATGCTACGCGCACTTCGCTGCACTTGTTGGGCGGTGTGAGGGGATTGCAAGCAGATGAAACGACCGAATGAAGGAAGCCACCGATGAACTACCTAGCAATCCTTGAGAGTGGCATCGTTGCTCTAATGGGCGTCGGCTTCTTCTTGGCGCTTATGGGGGTATTTGGTTTTTCCGCGGCCATCGCTTCCCTAATCGTCTTCATTTTGTCGGCTCTTTGGATTTTCCGTCGGCCCCAGCCTTCTGGGGAAGTAGAATGACATCAGAGCTTCTAGCGCGCGTCCAATTCGCGTTTACCGTCAGCTTCCACATCATCTTTCCGACGATGTCGATCGGACTCGCCACTTTTTTGGCGATCGTCGAGGGTCTATGGCTCAAGACAGAGGATCCCCTCTATCAGCAGATTTATCGCTTTTGGCTCGGAATCTTTGCGATGGGGTTCGGCGTCGGCGTCGTTACGGGTATCGTGCTGTCGTTCGAGTTCGGCTTGGGGTTCGCTAAATTTGGTCAGATGGCAGGCCCAGTTATCGGCCCAATAATCGCTCTAGAGGTACTGACGTCATTTTTTCTCGAAGCGGGCTTTCTGGGAATTATGCTGTTCGGCTACAACCGTGTCGGGCCGAAGCTGCACTTCTTCGCAACCTGCATGGTAGCGCTGGGTACGTTGCTTTCTGCATCGTGGATACTCTCAGCCAATAGCTGGATGCAAACACCAGACGGTGTCAGCATCGAGAACGGGCGCATTGTGGTTACGGACTGGTTCCGCGTCATCGTTAATCCGTCCTGGCTCTACCGTTTGCCTCATATGCTGGCCGCCGCTTACCTCACTGGCTCTTTTCTGGTCGCCGGAGATCGGAGCTTGGTATCTCCTGCGTGGCGAGCACCTCGAGTTCGGGCGGCGTACCGTTTCGTTGGGCACCGCTTTCGCGACCGTGGTGATCGCGTGTCAGGTTTTCCTTGGCGACATACTGTATGGAAAAATGCTTGAGCTGCAGCCGTCGAAGATGCAAGCGGCCGAAGGGTTTTGGGAGAAAAAGTCGGAGTCTCCCGCCCCCTACTTATGGATTGTCGTTCCCGACCAAAAAAGCCAGCGCAATAGCTTTGCGCTAGGCACGCCGTATCTCGGAAGTATCTTGCTCACCCATAGCCTCGATGGACGCGTCGACGGATTGACGAACACTCCCGTCGATCGGCAGCCTTACATGGGCCTCGTCTTCTATGGCTTCCGCGTCATGGTCGTAACCGCCATTCTCATGTTCGGGCTCGCAGTCGCTTCGCTGTGGCTGCGTTATCAGGGACGGCTCTATGCGACCCGATGGTTCCTGCGCGCCCTAGTGATTATGTCGCCCTCTGGCATCGTCGCAACGCTCGGCGGCTGGTACTTGGCCGAGACCGGAAGGCAACCCTGGGTTATTTGGGGGATGTTGAAGACGGCGGATGCCGTCTCGCCGGTGCCGGCGAACGTTCTACTTTCCACCCTTATCGGGTTCGTCTGCATATACGCTCTATTTCATGGCCGTCATTTCTCATCTTTGCGGCGCGAGTCATACGACGCGGCCCAAGCCAGCGCTCCGGAACATGCCGAACCTACGGGGTCGCTGAAGCCCGCGTTGACGTCTGCAGTCATGCATGCAGCACCGGCGGAGTAATCGAACATGGATCTGCCGCTTTGTTCTGCTCTTTTCGTCGCTTTTGCCTTATCGCTCTACGTCCTGCTGGACGGATTCGATCTCGGCGTTGGTGCTTTGCTCCTTCTACAGTCGGACGAAAAGCTCCGCGACCGAATGGTCGACTTCATCACGCCGACGTGGGATGGCAACGAAACTTGGCTGATCATGGCCGGTGTCGGTCTGCTGGCAGGGTTTCCCATCGCATACGGCATCCTGCTGCCAGCCTTCTACATCCCTCTGATCGTCATGTTGCTTGGCCTCGGCCTTCGAGGAGTGTCGTTCGAATTCCGTTATCAGGTCGATCGCAGACGCCGCATCTGGGACCTCGCCTTCGGAGCGGGCTCAATCATAGCCGCACTCATGCAGGGATTCATAGTCGGTGGTCTCGTGCAAGGGATCGCGGTGACGGACGACCACTTCTCTGGAAGCGTTCTTGACGTATTTCGGGCTTTTCCGGCGCTTACGGCGTTGGCGGTCCTGACCGGCTACGTTGTGCTCGGTGCCGGTTGGCTTCATCTCAAAGCGACTTCCAAGTTGCTGGACTTTGCACGTCTCAGCCTTTGGGTGGGCACGCCTATGTTTGCAGGGTTCTTCGCCGCCACTTGCGTCGCTTCTGCTTTCGTCCAACCCCGTGTACAAGAAGCTTGGACGTCCCATCCGGCACCTCTCGGGTTGATCGCTGCAATATTCGCTACCGTCGCCGTTCTTCTCGTGCGCTCGACGGGACGTGAGCCGGCAGTTCGTCCGTTCTTGTTCGGCCTGATCCTGTTCGCCTGCGGTGTCGGCGGACTTGGCATCGTGATTTTCCCGAGCATCGTTCCCTTCCGCTTATCGCTGTGGGACGCTGCTTCGGCGACGCTGAGTCACGTGTTCATGCTGGCAGGTGCGGCCGTGGTCACACCAATTGTGCTGGCGTACTCGGCATTCGCATACCGCGTATTTCGCGGGAAGACTCCGGAACAAGGATGGGAATCTTGAAGGTGCGCGATCGGCGCCTCCTTTGGTTCGGCACCCTTTATCTAGCTTCGGTCGGAGTTTTGGCGCTTGCAGCCTTCTCGATGCGCGGAGCCCTGCACGCGATCATAACGAACTAGGGTTAATAAAGTCAGAGCGTCGGAAAGGGCTGCCATGAGTTCGCTCAACGCGTTCAATGCAACATTGGTCGCGAAGTTGCTTGATCCTTTCGTCGGGTCGAACTCCATCCCGATCAGCGCAATCCGTATGTGCGCGGAAAGGCCGTCTTCATTTGGTTCGCAGGAGATTCGATGAGCGATATATCGGCCGCTGAAAACGACGCTGCTACCAATCCGCCCAAGTCCAGAGGCCGCCTCCGGTGGCTGTTTCCAGCGATGCGGGTCGCGTTCCTGATCGCAGCAGCTTGGCTGCTTTGGTATGTGGCCGGTCATTGGAATCGTTGGACTGGCGCTGCCCGGCTCGAATCGACCGATGACGCTTTCGTCACCGGAGACGTCACGCCGCTCTCGGCGCGCGTCTCTGGCTACATCACGCAAGTTGCCGTCCATGATTTCCAGAGGGTGCGACAAGGCGACCTCATCGCTGTCATCGACCCTTCCGATTACGAGGCACAGTTCGCCCTCGCCCAGGCCAATCTCGCCGCCGCTCAGGCGACGCTTGCCAATCTTGACAATCAACGCAGCGTGCAGAACGCTCTCATTCGCCAGGCCGAGGCCAGTATCGACGCTGCCGACGCCGACGTGACCCGCTACGAGCTCGAGGCGAAGCGACAGCGCGAGCTGCTCAGAGGCGGAACCGCCGGCACGCCGCAGGCGGTCGAACAGGCTGACGCCAACTTCAAGCGCTCAGCCGCGCAACGGCAATTGAACGCTGCGCAGCTCGAGCAGCAGAAGGCGCTGTTGGCCGCGCTCGACACCCAACAGAAGCAGATACGAGGCGCAGATCCGCGCGTCGGAGGCGCAAGTGGCGCTCGCTTCCGACAATCTCCGATACACCCGCATTCTCTCGCCGGCTGAAGGTCTGGTCGGGCAGCGTCAGGTTCGCCCCGGCCAATTCGTCAATATCGGTACGCAAGTGATCGCCGTCGTTCCGCTGCCGAACATCTGGGTCATCGCCAATTACAAGGAAACCCAAATGACCAATATCCGCGCGGGGCAGCCGGCTCGCATCGTCGTCGATGCATTCTCCGATCTCCGTATCACGGGTCATGTCGAGAGCTGGTCTCCGGGAACGGGCAGCACCTTCGCCCTGCTCCCGCCGGACAACGCCACGGGCAACTTCACCAAGGTGGTCCAACGTGTCCCCGTGAAGATCGTGCTCGACCATGACGTCGCGCTTGGTTCCCTGGTGCGACCTGGCATGTCGGTCGAAGCAACCATCGACACCCGCGGCGGTTCTGGCCATACCGAAGATAGAGAGCCGGCCTCCGCGTCAGCCCGGCCATGACCGTGGCTTTCGAACCGATCACCTCCGCGGGCCGAGCCCTTCACGAGAATGCCGCACACCAGCCGCAGCTGAGCGCTGATAAGCTGCGCCCCTATATCGGCATCGTCGGGGTCCTGCTCGGCGCGATCTTGTCGCTCTTTGGGAGCCGCGTGACGAGCTTCGGCCTCGCCGATCTGCGCGGCGGGCTGCATGTGGGCTTCGATGAGGGGGCCTGGATGACGACGAGCTTCGGTGTGGGCCAGATGCTGATCGGTGTCGCCTGCCCCTATCTCGGCGCTATCTTCGGCGTCAGGCCCGTGCTGCTGTTCGGAATGATCCTGCTGTTCGTCGCGAGCTTGCTGGGCCCGCTTTCGCCCAACCTCAACGCCTTTCTGGCGGCGCAGTTCCTGGCGGGCGTCGGATCGGGTACGTTCATCCCGCTCAGCATCGGATTCATCGTCCGCAGCCTGCCGACGAAGCTCACGATCTATGGCGTCGCCGATCTACGCGATGAACTTGGAACTGTCCCAGAACATCGCGGCCTCGCTCGAGGGCTGGTATGCCGATAACTGGTCTTGGCGCTGGATCGATTGGCAGTATTGCTGTGCCCTGCCGCTGATGTTTGCTTGCATCTGGTACGGCGTGCCGCGCGAGAAGGTCAACACAACGATCTTGGCGGATCTCGACTGGCCCGGGCTTGCCTATGCAGGGATCGGTTTCAGCCTTTTATATGCCGGCCTCGATCAGGGCAATCGCCTGGACTGGACGAGCAGCGGGCTGGTCAATGGCCTGCTGATCTCGGGAGGCTTAGTCACCCTTGCCTTCATCGTTCGCGAGTTCTTCGCTGATAAGCCCTTCTTGAATATCCGGGTCCTTGTGAGGGAGGGGATTATTCCGATCCTGCTCCTGCTGGCGGGATTCCGCTTCATCATCCTGTCGACCGCTTACATCATCCCGACCTATCTGCAAGTGGTCCAGAACTATCGCGAAATACAGGTGGGCGCGGTATTGCTATGGATCGCCCTGCCTCAGCTGCTGATCGTTTTCCCGCTGGGTTGGCTGCTCTCGAGGGTCGATGCCCGATTGGTCCTGACGCTTGGCGCGTCTTTGATCTGCGCTGCTTGCCTGATGGCGACGAATCTCACCGCCGATTGGGCCACCGACGACTTCCTCCCGTCGCAGATCCTGCAGGCGCTGGGTCAATCCTTCGCGCTGACCGCGCTCGTCGTCATAGCCGTCCGCTCGATGAACCCGACCGACGTCCTGACGATCGGAACGCTTGTGCAGACGAGCCGTCTGTTCGGCGGCGAGATCGGGACGGCATTCATGCAGACATTCGTGCGCGTTCGCGAACAGGTCCATTCCAACCTGATCGGGTTGCATGTCGATAGTCTGGGTGGCCTGACGGCCGATCGCTTGAACGCCTATAGCGCCGCGGTGGGGGCTCACAGCGGCGATGTCGCCGCCTCGAGCGCACGAGCCGCGAGCCTGTTGGCCTCGGCTGTCGCGAAACAGGCCGCCATCCTGGCGTATATTGACGGCTTCCTCGCTGCGGCGGTTGGAGCTTTCGCCTGTTTGCTCCTGGTGTCCTGGTTACGGCCTCGGGGTGTCTAAGCTGAAGTTTTGCGCCCGCAATACGCAGCAATGCGAAGCAAATGGCGTGCGCCGCCGCGCTCACCTTTGCCTTCCGCGAACAGGCTATCAAGAGCAGGATCGCAGACCATCGGCGTAAGCTGTATGCCCGGTGGAGGAGTTCAAGACATCGACGGATCCGATCTGCATTGAGAAAAGCATTCGACGGAGAGTGGAAAGGCGCCACGATGTTGCAACTAGACAGCGATCCGGTTATTTATGGCGAAAAGGCCAAATCGGTTCTTATATTTCCAACCAGATTGCGTCTTGCGGTGCGCGAGACCACCGGACGAAGCGCGGAAGACGTTGCAGGACGCAGGGGCCCAGGTCGCCTGATAAGGTGCCGACGGGCTCCAGCCGATAGATCGCGATATTGGACGACAGCCGCGAAGAACTGGAGATCATTAAGATTCCGCACCATTATCGTCGATCTTTTCCATGATGCATGGCTCAATTCGATAGCAACCGTGACGGGCGATCGATCGTGGAACAGACTTTTGAAGGTGCTTTCGACAGCGTTTGTGCGATGAGAGACGTGAGCGTTCGGTAAGATTCAGAACTGATGGATGTGCTGAATATTGAACTGAGGTCCCGCGAGGGTGTTCTTCACGGAAACCGGAATGTAGACGTTGACGTTTAGGACGCTCCGCTGATTGATCTGCCAGGAAAGACCAGGACCAAGATAGAGCTCCTCTACCCGAGTGAGCGGGGCGCTAAAGCCATTGGTGCGGTCATCTGTCAGCTGCTGCAACCAATATCCGTTTATGCCGGGTCGAATCCCGTCAAACATCTCGTAAGAGCTGGCAAAGTTAATCCAGAACGCCTGTCCAGCTTGGCCATCGTGAAACGCAAATCCGGGAATAATTGGTGGATTGGCACCGCGCGTCGTTGAGAGGTTATAGTCATAACTAAATCTTGTGCTGATCTCCCATTTTGGTACCGGAAGAACGGTCGCCGCAAGATACGGTGTTATCGACCAGAACCCCGAACTCTGGTTCAGATCACGACTCGCGTCGAAACCTCCGGTTGGCGCCGTAAAATCCAAGCCAGTTCGCCAGCTGAATACTGATGTGCCGCCAAAGCTGATTGGCTTTGACTGATAGTCGATCCCAAAGGTCAGATCGCCAAAATTCCATCCATTATCATGCAGTTCCAATCCGGATGGATTGAAGTGGGAATCAAAACCAACAATTGGCAAAAGTGCTTCGAAAGCGAGGGCACCGTTTGGAACGCTGATGGGCGAGATGTACACAACGTGAAAGACATTACTAAGCGCCTCGACGCGTGGACTAGCAAAGAGTGGCGAATTGTCGCCATTATTGTCTTTGACTGATGTCAGGTGGTTCCATCTGGCATAGTCCATAAAGATCCAACCAGGGTCCGTGCTCCCGAAACCGTCGTAGAAGCTAGTACCTCCTAGGTTAAGTCCAGCCGGCAATTTAACGACGTCAGGTGGCGGAACAGCCTGTGACTGAGCTTTAACGCTGGTCATGAGCAAGGTGAAAAAAGCCGCTACCACGCAGGCGATAACTCGGAAATGCCCCCAATGAATTGCCCGCTG
Source organism: uncultured Alphaproteobacteria bacterium (assembly GCA_963822795.1). Classification (GTDB taxonomy): domain Bacteria; phylum Pseudomonadota; class Alphaproteobacteria; order Rhizobiales; family Xanthobacteraceae; genus Bradyrhizobium. Next base: position 15,183 of record CAWGJM010000061.1, on the reverse strand, counting down.
GATCGGAGCGATGACGGACATAGCCAGCGCCTCGCGCGGACGCGGCAGCGTCAAGCGCGGGGTAGTCGGTGTAGCCATGTGCGCCTGCAAGTCTAGAGTGACGGCACCCTCGCCGTCCTTTTGGAGGGATGTGCCGCCGAAGACGTCGCGGACAGGCTGGGCCTCTATGAGGAACTCAGGCTCGAGCGCACCAGCAAAGTGCGGGCTCTCTCGCGCGCTGCTGCCAACTCTATCGGTCCGAGCACGACACCCCTTCGGAGAAGGCCGCGAGCTTGCGTGAATAAGCGGCAGAGAAAATGGGTCTTCGAGCACGACGCGAAAAGGTGGCCTAAGATGCGCCATCGAACCTTCCTCGCAAAGGTGGGCTCCCTCGCGTAGAAAGAACCGAGCGAAGTAACCGGCCATAGATACCTCCATCGACGCTTCCGGGCCGCGGCATGCGATCTGCTCTACGTTGAACCGAAGTGCCTGTCTCGTAGTGCCGTCATTACAATGCGCCGGTCAGTACCCGCGATGACGATCTTCGCGTCCATGGTTGCGATGAGTTCCTGTTCTTCACGCGCCCTCGATCCGGAGAACATCGTCCAGACTATCTCGATGCCGTTATTTCTCGCCTTCGCGCTTATCTCTCTGCATGCTTCGATCACCGCTTTATGTGTGGTTTCGCCTGGCAGACCCAACGCATGCGCGAGATCGAAAGGACCAAGCATAATCGCGTCGACCCCAGGCACCTCTACGATCTCATCCACCGCCTGAAGTGCTTCCAGTGATTCCAAAAGAAGCCAAACCGACGTCTCCTTGTTGCTCGCGATCGAGAAGTCTGACCAATCTCGAACCTGATGCCAGGTAGCCCGCGTGCCCGGACACGCGCCACGCGATCCTCCATTGGAGTTCCACGTGTACTTTGCTGCCGAGACAACGCTTCGTGCTTCAGCCGCGCTCTTCACGTTTGGAACGATCACTCCCATTGCCCCAGCGTCCAGTACGCGCATTATGAAACTCGGCGTATGATCTGGAACACGCACCAAGGGCGTGATGCCCGATGCTTCGGCCGCTCTGATCAAGTGAAACGCGAAATCAAAACCAAAAGATCCGTGTTCGAAGTCGAGATACACGAAATCGAAACCCGCGGCGGCCGCCATTTCTACCATATCGGGGGAGTTGGTCTGGACACCAATTCCTAAGGCCATCTTACCGTCGGCGATCGCAAGTTTTACGGCGTTCCGGCGCGGACGCGTCTTTCCGTAGCTCATATGCCGAGCCCCCATGGTCGGTTTGGAATGTGTCACAGCTCTGCTATCACCGTCGTAAAGTTGGGACGCAATTCGCCTTTGAGAATGCCGTGTTCGCAAGGCGCGAAGCGGTCGATTAGATGCTTGGTCGCTGTCGAGGTCGGTTCACACCAGCAGGAATGCCGCTTATCAGATGAAGGACTTGATCGCGGCGTTAGAACATCCCGTGAATAGTACCGCCATCGATAACCAAGTTCTGGCCAACGATGGAATTCGCATAGTCGCTACAGAGCAGTGCGCAAAATGCCCCGAAATCGTCCGGATCCGCTAATCGTTTCGTCGGCATGCCAAAGAATTCGATGAGCCGCTGCTCCTCGAACGCGTAGTTGCTCCCATTTCGCTCGGCCCGGTCGGAAAGCATCTTCTCCAGACCCGGCGTCGCATGAAGCCCGGGAAGGAGATTGTTCAGGATGACATTGTCCCCTGCAAACCGCTTGGACAGCGCCACAGTATAATTTACCAGTGCCGATCTCGTCGGTCCGGACAGCAGCCTCAACTCGGTCGGGTGTTTGGCCGCGCCCGTCGCTATATTCACGATACGACCCCAGCGCCTGTCGGCCATTCCATCAACCGTGGCCTTTATCAATTCGATTGGTCCTACTAAGGTCATCGCGACCGACCCGTACCAGTCCTCCTCGCTAATTTCGCGAAAATCTTCGGTCGCTCTCGGCGGAGAGCACGTAATGACGAGAATGTCTGGCTGAGGGCAAGCCTTCAGGAGAGCCTGTCGTCCCTCGCGCGTTCCATGATCGGCAACGACGGGCGTCACCGAGGCGGTTGTCTCCCGGGCTATCGTCTCGGCCGCATCACGAAGACGCTCCTCTCCGCGAGCGGAGATAAAGAGCGTAACGCCCTCTCGGGCCAGTGCCATGGCGCTGCTGTATCCCAAACCGGCGCTGGCGCCCGCAATGATGGCTCGGCGATTCCGAATGCGAAGATCCATCAAATCCCCCAGCGTAACCGGGTCGGCAACCGCTCCATCCTATTTCTCAAGTCGCGCGAGAGGGAGTTCCATAAGAGAGAAAGGAGTGTTGCCTGAAAGGGAACGCAACGGCCGCTAGCCTCACCGTCAAGCGCTACTAAGTCAGGGGGCCGAGCTGCCTGTTACAAACTGCTGCGTGAGATCGCTCATTGGCTACCTGACACGCTCATCACCCCACGAACACCACAGCATCTACGCCGTCGCCCTTAGCAAGGACAAACTCAATGAAACTCAATCGCAGGTTATATGTCCGAGGCCTTGGCGCGCTGTCTGCAGCGTTGCTTCTCGCTCTCCAATCACGCGCCCAACCTGACCCGTATCCGACGGTCACCGCCGATCGGCTCGAGCACCCGGATGCCGGCGACTGGCTCATGTATCGGCGAACGTATGACGGCTCGGGCTTCAGCCCGCTGAAGCAGATCACGCCGAGCAACGTTCGCCGACTGACACTGGCCTGGTCCGTGAGTACCGACCTCCTTGGCGCTCACGAAACGACCGCGATCGTCAATCACGGCCGGATGTTCATCACGACGCCCCAAAACAACATCATCGCGCTTGACGCCAAGACCGGGACTCAACTCTGGCGGTACGTCAGGAAGTACCCGGACGGCCTGTTCCAGCTCCATCCGACAAACCGCGGAGTCGCCCTCTACGGCGACAATGTCTACATGGCGACCACCGACTGTGCGCTCGTGGCCCTCAACGCTGCGACGGGCAAGGAGGTCTGGACCGTCCCGCTCGATGACTACAAGACGGGCTGCTACTCGACCCTGGCGCCGCTTGCGGTGCGCGGCAAAATCATACTCGGCTACTCGGGTGGCGAGCTTGGCGTTCGGGGTTCGGTAAACGCCTTCGACGCGGCCACCGGAAAACGCATCTGGAAAACCTACACGGTGCCGGCGCCGAACGAGCCGGGCGGGGAATTCATGGAAAGGCGATACCTACAAACGAGGCGGCGGATCGACCTGGATCACCGGGGTCTACGAGCCCGCTACAAACACGACCTACTGGGGAACCGGGAATCCCGGGCCATGGGTCGCCGACGACCGGCCCGGCGACAATCTCTACACGGACTCGACCCTTGCGCTCGACGCCGACACCGGCAAGCTCAAGAGCTATCACCAGTACACCCCGCACGACAGCTGGGACTGGGATGAAGTCTCGGCGCCGCTCCTGATCGACACGGAGGTCGACGGGAAGCCCACGAAGACGGCCACACACGCGGGCCGGAACGGCTACCTTTGGATCCTGGATCGCGATCGCCTCAAGTTCCTGCACGCCTTCCCGTTCGCCAACAACAACGTCTTCACGTCGATTGACCCGAAGACCGGTCGTCCCACGGTCGACGAGTCCAAGCGACCGGGGGCGCACCAGGGCGCAGAGTTCTGCCCGAGCATTGGCGGCGGCAAAGACTGGCCGCCCGAGGCGTGGAGCCCGCAGACGAAACTCCTCTACGTCCCGGCGAACAACAACATCTGCGCGTTCCTCCCAAAGGGTGAGGTCCCAGACGGGACTCCAAAGGGATTTATGTGGGATACGAGGTCGAAAGCATTTTCGGGTCGGTTCGCGCCGGCCCTGGCGCGTCCGATCACATCGGAGAACTGCAAGCCTGGGACCTGAACACCGGCAAGCGCGTCTGGCAGCACAATTTCAAGACAATGCTTTGGTCGCCGCTGCTGGTCACGGGCGGGGACATCCTCTTCGCCGGCGGGACTCCGGATCGCCAGTTCAGGGCGTTTGACGCCCGCACCGGCGAGCAATTGTGGAGCTTCCCGCTGCCGTCCGGCGCCATCGGTGTTCCAACGTCTTTTGCGGTCGACGGCGAGCAGTATGTCGCGGTCACGACGGGCTGGGATCTCGATGCGCGAGGCGTTCAGAACGGCCTCGACAAGATCAACGGGACGACGACCGCTGTGCCTCAGAGTGGCACCATCCTCGTTTTCAAGCTCCAGTGATCAACCGTCGGCCCTAGGCCGATCCTGCACTCAATCGAGGCATCCGCACGCGGCCACGATGAGCTTCGTGGCAGCCGGCACGCCAATCGCACGCTGACCATTGTTTATCCAAGCCAAATAGGAGATCTTCGTGATCGATGTCTACGCTTTCGCCACGCCTAACAGCCTCAAAATTCCGATCGCATTGGAGGAGCTGGGGCTTATCTATCGTATAATTCCCGTGAATCTCCGGAACGGCGAGCAAAAGTCGGCTGATTTCATGGCCATAAACGCCAACGCCAAAGTTCCCGTTGTCGTAGATCGGAGCGTCTCCGGAACGGAGCCCGTGACGCTTAGCGAAATCCGGCGCCATCCTCCTTTATCTCGCGGAAAAGACCGGTCGTCTCCTACCTACCGCTCCCCTGCTGCGCGCGCGTCCTTGAGGAGCTCTTCTTTCACGCTGCGGGACTTGGGCCCGCGTTCACGAACAGCTCTTTCCAAAAGATTGCAAAGGCCCCTAATCCCGAAACGGCGGCACGCGCCCTGGTGGAAGCGGAGCGCACCCTAAACGTATTCGACACTAGGCTGAGCGGATCCAACTATGTCGCTGGTGATGAATTTACGATAGCGGACATCGCGCACTACGGTTGGCTCTGGCACCATGAAGCGGCCGGAGTGAGCCTTGGCGGCGCTCCAAACGTAAACCGTTGGTTCGACGCCGTCTCCGATCGGGACTCGGTGAAGCGAGCAATTTCCTGTACCGTGGCGCTCGCCTCATAGAGAATCTGGATAGGCCTGACAGGCCTCGCGACGCTCGGAACCAAATCCGAGCGTCGCTCCGACATGCGCATTCGCCGGGTTCGAGACGCTCCGCGGCACGCACGGAGCAGACGCACATGGGCTTTGGCGATGCGCCCTTGCCAACGTTGTCGTCGTGCAAAGACTGGAATTCTCTAGCCGGAATCGAAGAGCAGGCCCTCAGCACGCTCCTCATCGGAAACTCTCGGCCCATCGTCGGCCGCCAATTGCGCCAACACTTCGGCCTCCAAGGCGGCACGTCGCGCGATGTGCGGGGCCTGTGCGGTTGCTGCAGCTTTCTTTCGAGATTCTTCCAAGCGATTTCGCTCTTCCATCGGGTCGCATCCCGCGATCCATTACTAAACCGTACGCCGTCCCCTGGGCCATTCGCAATCCCCGGGCTCCCGTTCTTTGAGCGCGAAGAACCCCAACGCCGTTCGCGTCAGCGAGCTGGCGCCGCGGGGTCACGCCTTCGGGAAGCCCGCTGCCCCGAAATGATCAGGGCCAACGTCTGGCGAGGCTAGATGCATCGCGAAAAGCATACCGTTCGGTACTTGCCTTCTTTCGCAATCTGCGAAGATGCGAGCGTGAGAGACGATTGGACCGCCGATCTTAGTGGCCCATATAGCTGTAATGATCATCAGAGACTGGCAAGCGCTCCGCCCCGAGCATGAACTTGCGCGACGGAGGAGACATGGCAACGACCCGTTTTGCGGACGAAAGCTGGTCCGGGCGACCAACATGGTCCCGGCGACCGCGACCTTCCTATTTTCCTCTTCCGCTTCGGGATCTACAACATTGCTCCATCGGGGTAATCAGATCGTCGGCAACGAGCCACGATCGGGCGATCCTTCTTTGGGAGCGATTTCGAGACGCGCGTGCGTTACGCCAACTTGGCGATCGGGACGACTTCGGTTTCTTGGCCGCGGGCTTCTCTCCAGACATTGGGAGGGCGATGTGACTGATCGTGTGCTCAACGGCAAGGTGGCCCTGATGCCGCGTTGTTATTACACCGGAGAAGAACGTGGCGCATCCTCGTTACGCCGGATGGCAGGTGGCACATAGTGCGAACGAGACCCAAAGGGTACGTCAAATCTCTTGGCATACACTAACAATCCTGAAACGAGGACTTTCAATCATTGCTGTTTTGCAATCGCTCCAACGACTGCACTATCCCCGCGGATACAAGGAGTCCTCTGATGGTCGAGCATGCCAGTAAAAAGAGCGTCCCGCCGTCCGTGGGCGCAGATGTGAGTGGTATCGAGACGCTGCTCAACCGCAATCTTCCGGAAGTTTTCGGTGAAGGTGATCCGGCTCGCCGAAGGGGCGCAATTCAGGAACTTTATACCGAGGACTGTGTACTGTACGTGCCGCCTGGTACATTCGTCGGTCACGACGCACTGGACAAGTTCGCCGGCGATCTCCGAGCGACGCATCCTCACTATGTCTATACACCTCATGGCTCGCCGCAGGTTCTGCACAATTCGGGACGCCTGGCGTGGGGCTCAGGGCCGAAAGGCGAAACGCCCGAGTACACCGGTGTGGATTTCATCATCGCACGGGACGGCAGGATCGCGGCGCTCTATGTTTATCTCGACTCGCCTCCAGCATAATCAGCGAGGCGGAGCAGGTGCTACTTGAGTAACTGGCATCCGCCCCTTTTCCAACGGACGGTTCGCCTCAGTTCCGGGAATGACCTTGGCTCGCTTGTATAGACCCCAATCGGACTTCGCTTTGCTGAGCTTCTTGACTCAAAGGGATAGCTGTCGCGCACTACCCTGCCGTCGACCGAAGCTTTCCGTTAGGGGCTCACTTGAGCTTTGCTGATCTGGAGCGGACTCGGTCAGTCACGGGGCCGACGCGGCTTAATCCGATTTACAGGGTGGCGTCCTTCGAAAGCACGATAGTGCTGCTGGCCGCGAACATGCCTCCTACCCCGTGAGCGACCGAAATCTTCACATCCGGGACCTGAGCCGCGGCGATCCCACGCACTTGCCTGACCGACTCCTGCAGGGCGTACATGCCGTACATGCCGGAGTGCATGTAACTGAGTCCGCCGCCATTTGTGTTCATCGGCAGCTTGCCGCCTGGTGCAGTATTGCGTTCGCGGATGAATGCGGCCGCCTCTCCCGGCTTGCAAAAACCTAGATCTTCCAGTCCGTAGAGCGGCAGATGTGCAAAGGCGTCGTAGATCATCAAGTGATCGACATCGGAGTGCGTGATGCCGGAGGACTTGAAGGCTTCCCGACCGGAAACCCTGAAGGCGCGCGACGTGGTGAAGTCCTCCATTTGGCTCACCATCGGAGTTTCGACACTTTCTCCCGTGCCGACGATGTAAACAGGCCGACCGAAGTCCTTGGCGCGCTCCGCCGACGTGAGGATCAACGCTCCGCCGCCATCGGTCACGAGGCAGCACATTAGCAATCGAAACGGGTAGGAGATCATTCGCGAGTTCATGACGTCATCCACCGAGATCGGGTTCTTGAAGGTGGCGCGGGGATTCTTCGCGGCCCATTCGCGTTGGACCACCGCCACTTCCGCGAGCGCGTCCTCGCGTAGTCCGTGCTTTTTCAGGTATCTCAGAACGGGCACCGTGAACATTGTCGCCGGGCCCGTGGTACCATAGGGAGTTTCGAACTGCTGAAGCAGACTACCTCGGACCGGTACCGGAAATCCCGCTGCTGCGATACCGGACCGTCCGCTTTCACCATGAGTAATGAGCACGGTCCGGCACAAGCCTGCTTCGATGGCTGCCGTGGCGTGCCGAACATGCATGAGGAATGAGCATCCACCGACACCGGTGGCATCGATCCAGGTTGGCGTGATGCCCAGATAGTGCGCGAGCGACTCGGGACTTTCGCCTGCCGTGGCGATTCCGTCGATGTCCGAAATGGAGATTCCTGCGTCGCGGACCGCATTGAGCGCCGCATCGGCGTGCAGTTGAACCTGGGACATGTTCGGAATGACGCCGAGCTGCGTCGTCTCGGCGGCACCTACTACCGCTGCTCCGGATCGCTTCATGTCACGCCTCCGAAGGTCTAAAGAGAGGAAGAGTGATCTCCTCGTTCTGCTTGGCAAAAGCGACCTCGAGCAGCATGTCGAGACGGAGAGCTTCCGGCGTCTGTGCGCAGCCGGTAATGTTTGTCATCATTCTGGGGCCTTCCTCGAGTTGCACTACGGCAATCGCGTAGGGAGCCTCGAATCCAGGGATCGATCGCTGCGAAATAACGTAGCTGTAAAGCGATGCCCGGCCGCTGGCGGCGAATGTCTCGATCTCCGCGCTGGAGCACTTGGGACAGAAGGGACGAGGCGGGAAATACGCGTGGGCGCAATGGACACATCGTTGGAGTTGCAATTGTCCCTGTCGCGTGCCTTCCCAGAAGTGGGCAGTCTCAGGTGTGGGGACTGGTAGCGGTCGCGTCTGATCTTTCATTTGAGTGCGTGCTCCGGAGGAATTTTCGGCAATCAATCAAGCTAGGTCGTCAAGCTTCCCGTCAGCTACCATCTCTCTCAGAGCGACTTTTCGGATCTTTCCGCTTGGGGTGAGCGGAAACGCTTCGGTTCGGAAATATTTGGCCGGGATCTTGTATTTGGCGATCCGACTTGCGCAGTGATCGGAAAGTTCAGCCGCAGTGACATTTCCACCCCTGACCGCAGCAGCGACTATCTCCCCGAAGTGATCATCCTTGATCCCGAAGACGGCCACCTCGGATACGGCAGGATGGGAAAGGAGAATTCGCTCCACTTCCGCAGGATAGATGTTTTCGCCGCCTCGGATAATCATGTCCTTGAGACGTCCACCGGAGAGCACCAGCTTTCCGTCCCGCCGGACTTGACCGAGGTCGCCTGTCTTCAACCAACCATCGGCGTCAATTGCTTTTCGCGTCTCGCCGTCGTTAGCGAAATAGCCACGCATAATTGAGGGACTGTTGATGTGAACTTCGCCTATCGCGTCGTGGCCGAGTATCGCGCCGCTTTCCGGATCCGCAATCCGAACGCCGTATTCTGGCAAGGGCCGGCCCGCGGTTTCGAAGCGGTCCGGATCGTCGGGCTCCGGACAGCAGGCGAGTCCCGCAGATTCGGTCAGTCCGTACGCCTGGACCAGTCCCGGAATGGGGAACTCGACGGCGCACCGCCGCAAAAGCTCCGGCTCGACGTCCGCTCCTCCGCAGGTTCCGACTCTGAGCGACGATAGGTCAAACTCGCTCCTTCGAGGGTGCTCGAGCATGATCCGCAGTGACGTAGGAACGGCGACGTGAACCGTCGCCCGATAGCGCTCGATAACATCGAACATTTCGACGGCATCGAACGCTTCGAGTCCAAGAAATGTTGCACCAACGGCGAGACAGCCAGGGATCGCTACACAGAAGGACGCCGAATGGAACATAGGGACGATAGAGGTAATACGATCGTCGGATCCAATCTTCAGCCTGGAGAAGACGGCGCGACCGTCAGCCATGACGCCCTGATGCGTTAGCATCGCCCCCTTCGGAAAGCCCGTAGTGCCTGATGTGTAGATGATCGCCGCGTCGTCTTCGCCTTGGATGGGCGGAAGGGCGGTGCTCGAGGCAGCTCCCTCGGCGAGGAGGTCTTCGATGCTGAGACACTCCTCTGCGCGCCCACCGATGACGATCTTGCTACGAAGGTCCTTGCTCTGCTTCGCAGCCTCTCGAATCAAGTCGAGATATTTGTTCGTCCTGAAGGCGGGCGTGAAAAATATGGCGCGAGCCTTGGAATGCACCAAGGCGTAGGTGAGGTCATCGAGCTTGTAATAAGTGTTCAGGGGGACCAAGACCATTCCGGCCTTGGCGACCGCTAACTGAACAATCGGCCAATGGATCGAATTCTGGGCTAGTATCGCGATATTGTCTCCAGGCGCGAAGCCAAGGTTCAGAAGGGCCTTGGCCAAGGCCTCAGATTTGTCGTTCCAATGCCCAAATGAGAGCGATCCTTCGGGAAAAACGAAGGCGTCTTTGTTCGGACTGTGCCTGGCGACTGCAGCCAAAGCGGTGACCGGGGTATCGAACGCAACTTTCTCTGCGCGCTGAGCCATTGTCATCCACCGGCGTAATCGGAGTCGGTCGTGGATCTAGTGATCTGTACCCGCCTGTGGCGGGTCGCCCCCGCCGTTTGATATTGGCTGTCTCTCGGCGCCGGTCGTGATTGGCGACTGGCGACCCAGCGTGCCGCCTAGGCTGCGCCGGCCATGAGCAAAGCCTGATCGTAGGTGAGCACCGTTTCGTCCTTCTGGTTCTTGACGGTGATGGTCATCGAGACCACGCCACGATCGTTCTTTTTGCCGCTCTGCCGGACTTCGGTGATCGTGGCGGCAGTCAACACCGTGTCTCCGAACCTAACCGGATTTGAGAAGCGAACCTTGTCCATGCCGAGAAAGCCGATCGTCGTTCCCTCGAATAGACCGGTGCCGTTCATCTGACCCGATGTGATCGCGAGGGTCAGAAGTCCGTGCGCAATGCGCGTGCCGAACTGGCTCTTCTTGGCGTGCAGTTCGTTGAGATGGACGGGGTTGAAGTCGCCGGACAACCCCGCGAATAGGCTGACATCCCCGCTCTCGACCGTTCGACCGACGGTTTCGATGACTTCGCCCACCTTGAATTCATTCCAGTGACGCGCGTTCCGCCCTTTCTGCATTTCCCGCTCCTTGTGTGTCGCATGCCGGACGCCGGGACATCCCGGATCTCGATCCGACCGCCTGTCCTCTCATGGAGCAGGATTATCCCCTTTCGGGCCACTTGCATGTTCTCTTTCCGCGAATTGAAGTTCGTCAAATTTGTAGGGTCGTTATCGCATCCTGCATCAGGGATACCTCGCTATTTTCAATCGAGTTAGTCTAACTGGATTATCCACGCACTGGACGACCGGAGAACCGTTGACATGAGCAAACCATTCAATTCGTCCGGCGAGCCATCGTCCGGGCCGCTTCGCGGCGTGAAGATCATGGAGTTTGCTGGCATGGGGCCGGGTCCGTTCGCGGCAATGCTCCTTGCTGACATGGGCGCCGACATCGTGCGGATCGAGCGACCGGACGCGCCCGACGAGTTGGTCAGCCCCATCGCCGACCGCGGAAGGCGTCGCGTGCGCGCCGACTTAAAGAAGCCAGAGGACCTTCGGCGTATATTCGCCCTGCTCAACGAGGCGGACGCACTCATTGAGGGCTATCGACCGGGCGTGATGGAGCGAGCGGGTCTTGGGCCGGACGAAGTGCTGCGCCGAAATCCCCGCCTCGTCTACGGAAGGATCACCGGCTGGGGTCAAACTGGGCCGCTCGCAAAGGTCGCCGGACACGACATCAACTACATCGCTATCACCGGTGCACTGTCCGCGATCGGACCCAAGGCGCAGCCGATGCCGCCCCTGAACCTCGTTGGGGACTTCGGCGGCGGTGCTCTTTACCTTGCCATGGGAATTCTGGCCGCGCTCATCGAAGCGCGATCGACCGGTAAAGGTCAGGTCGTCGACTGCGCCATGTGTGACGGAGCCATCTCCCTGATGACAGCGATCTACGAGAAGACCTCGTTAGGCGAATGGACGGAAGATCGCGAAGCGAACATCTTTGACGGAGGCGCTCCTTTCTATCGCACGTTCGAGTGTGCGGACGGCCTTTACGTTTCGATCGGCGCGCTTGAGCCAAAATTCTACGGGCTGCTCTGCGAATCGATCGGCCTAACCGAGCGTCTGTCCGAAGATGAGCGCGACGATCCAAAGAACTGGCCCGAGCTGCACGCGCAACTGGCTGCAATCTTCAAACAGAAGACGCGCGGTGAGTGGACGCGGCAACTTGAAGGAACGGATGCGTGCTTCGCGCCGGTCCTTTCGTTGTCTGAAGCACCGCTCCACCCTCATTTGCAAGCCAGGCAGTCGTTCATCACGCGAAAAGGCGTCGTACAACCGGCGCCCGCTCCCCGCTTCTCGCGGAGCGTCTCCTCGGTGCGCGAAGTCGATCCGACACCTGTCCCGATCTCTTCGTTAGTAGCGGACACGGCGTCGTGATTAGGCTCTCTTCGTGCGATACCATCAGCGATCTCTATGTGCGTTCCTGTCAGTCGAAGGGGCACGAGATCATTTTCGCCGATGATGGAGGAAATGCTCTCTCCGGCGAGCGCGCCCTGGACGTGTCGCTGCGCTTTGCGGGAGCAATGAACTCGCTCGGCGCTCAACCCGGTGACGTCGTAGCATTTCTCTGCCTCGGCTCCGCGACACACGCCGTAGCCTGGTTCGGTACCGTGGTGGGAGGACGGGTCGCGTGCAATCTCCACATTCGTGGAGAGACGGTCGCGCGCATCGCAGAAGCACTCGATTGGGTTGGTGCCAAGGTACTCGTACACGACCCGGACCTGTCGGAGATTGCTACGAAAGCGATTGAGGCCACAGGACGATCAATTGCGCGTGTTGCGTTGTCCGACTGGCTCTCCGGACACCAACAGCTTCTATTCCGTCATTTCGCAGCAACGGCCATCGACTATGCCGCCAACCGGCCGGCTCCGGACGCGCTCGGCGCCATCGCGCTCTCTTCGGGAAGCACGGGAAAGCCCAAGGGCGTTATGCATAGTCAATATTCCCTCCTGGAGTCGAGCAAGGCCGGACAAAATGTCCTCGAATGCGTCAGTCCGAACGACTGCCTGCTCGTTGTCATGAACCCCTCGTTCGTCGCGTGGCAGTTGTTTGTTCTGGCCGGACTGGGCGGAAAGGCAAAGACCTTTCTTCTGAGGCGGTTTGAAGCCGAAACGGTCCTCGAGCTCATCGAGCAAGAATTGATCACCATCGTGCCGCTGATACCCACCATGTGGCGCATGTTGATGGATTCATCGCCGGACGATTACGACCTAACCAGCCTGCGCCTCGCCTCTGTTGGAGGCGAATCTCCTTCTGCAGCTCTCGTCGAGCGGCTGAGGTCGGTCATTTGCGATCGCATCGTCGGAACCTATATGGCAAGCGAGTCGGGTACGGCGTCTACGATCGTCGTCAGGACCGAAGACATCATCGTTCACAATAAAGCCGGATCAACTGGTCTTCCGACACTCGGCGCCGATATGAAGATCATCGACCCCGACGGCGACATCGACGACGAGATGTCGGTCGGCGACACTGGAGAAATCGCCGTTTCCAGTCCGTCACTGGCGATGGGATACTGGCGCGAACCGGACCTCACCGCCAAGAAGTTCGTAAGAGGATGGTGGCGAAGCGGAGACCTCGGTCACATTGACACCGATGGCTATCTTTGGGTCGATGGTCGCGTCGACAACGTCATCAATACGGGCGGGATCAAGGTACACGCGGAAGAAGTCGAGGCAGCCCTCGGTCGTCATCCGCAGGTCCAGCATTGCGCCGTCGTCGGACGCGCCGACAGCAAATTCGGTCAGCGCATCGAAGCCTTCATCATTGCGAGCGTTCCCGCACCTACGGCCGAAATTCTCGACCGATTTCTCCGAGAGGAACAAAAGCTGAGCGGTCACAAGGTCCCAAAAGTCTTCAATTTCGTTTCCGAACTGCCTATTGGATCGACGGGTAAAGTTAACAGACGCGCGCTGCGCTAAAGCAACGCCATTCGACTTACGCCGAGGAGGCTTGAGATGAACTACGCAGGTTCGCAACATACGACCGAAACGCGAGGTTATATGTCGGGCTTCGGCAACAGCTTTGAGACGGAGGCATTGCCCGGGACGCTGCCCGTCGGTCGAAACTCCCCTCAGCGCTGCGCCTACGGTCTTTATGCCGAGCAACTTTCCGGGTCTCCTTTCACCGCGCCGCGCGGCACTAACGAACGCTCGTGGCTCTATCGCATCCGTCCCTCGGTAAAGCACTCCGGGCGCTTTACTAAAGTCGATGCAGGCCTCTGGCGAACTGCACCTTGCCACGAGGAGGACGTGCCCCTAGCCCAATTGCGTTGGGATCCGACGCCGATACCGACGGATGCAATGACGTTCCTGCAGGGAGTCAGCACCATGACCACGGCGGGCGACGTTCATACGCAAACCGGCATGGCGGCGCATGTGTATCTCATAACGAGGTCGATGATCGATCAGCACTTTTACAATGCCGACGGCGAGATGCTGTTTGTGCTGCAGAAGGGCGATCTGCGGTTCGTCACCGAGTTTGGCCGCATTGATGCACAGCCGGGCGAGATCGTCGTCGTTCCGCGCGGCGTAAAGTTTCGCGTCGAAATCCCTTCGAGCCCGGCGCGCGGCTATTTATGCGAGAACTACGGGGGAGCCTTCACGCTTCCGGAGCGCGGTCCCATCGGCGCGAACTGCTTGGCGAATTCGCGCGACTTCCTCACGCCAATCGCCGCCTACGAGGACAAAGAGACGCCGACCGAGCTGTTTGTGAAATGGGGCGGATCACTCTACAAGACCGAATTGACGCACTCGCCCATCGATGTGGTCGGCTGGCACGGCAATTACGCACCCTACAAGTACGACCTGCGCGCCTTCTCCCCCGTCGGCGCGATCTCCTTCGACCATCCCGATCCCTCGATCTTTACCGTGCTGACCTCACCGTCGGAGACAGCGGGTACCGCGAACATCGATTTCGTTATCTTTCCAGAGCGCTGGATGGTGGCGGACAACACATTCCGACCGCCCTGGTATCACATGAACATCATGTCGGAGTTCATGGGGCTGGTATACGGCCTCTACGATGCGAAACCACAGGGCTTTGCGCCGGGCGGCATGAGTCTGCACAACTGTATGCTGCCGCACGGCCCAGACCACCAAGCCTTCGAGCACGCCAGTACAGGCGATCTGAAGCCTGTCAAGTTGACGGGTACCTTGGCCTTCATGTTCGAAACGCGCTTTCCGCAACATGTCACAAAGCATGCTGCAAGCCTCGGCACGTTACAGGGTGACTACGCAGACTGCTGGAGCGGCCTTCAAAGACATTTCGACCCCTCTAAGCCATAGCGCGGTCTTAGATGCCTCGAGACCTGAGAGCCAAGCTATACGGTTACTACCGATCGACTGCGGCCTATCGTGTTCGAATCGCGCTCGGCCTGAAGGGTTTGAACGTCAGCCACGAGTTCATCCATCTACGCAATGGGAAACAGATTTCCGCGGATTACCTCGCCATCAATCCCGCAGGGCTCGTACCGTACTGGGTCGAGGGAGATCTCAATTTCGCTCAATCGATCGCCATTATCGAGTATCTTGAAGAGACGTAT
>CAWGJM010000060.1:0-17362 GCA_963822795.1 uncultured Alphaproteobacteria bacterium | reverse complement strand
CGGGCAGATGGTTGATGCGGATGAAGCTTGTGCCTGAGACCAGCTTGCTACCGTGCCTGTCAACCGGGACGACGATATTGGCAGGCGAGCAATCGCTGATTTGGTGATTGCAACAGAACAACAGATGGTGGCCCTGGAATTTTAGGCCGGTCGCGCTCCCCCGTAGCGAGTAGGGATGGTCTTCCGATCCGGTTAAACAGAACAGAAGCTTGGTGAAGGGTGCCAATGCCTGGGGCAGTGCCTCCACCGGCATCCATATCTCACCCACACGAACTGATGAACGGGGCGGGATATGCTTCATTTTAGAATTGGCGCTCACCATCTCGTCCCGTACCTCTGGCGTACCTTTTGGAATCGTTAACTACACTAAGTGATTGATCTATAGTTTTAAAAATGCCATTCCTGCCGTCATAGAAAGTGACGGGATCGGGCTGTTCAACGTCGAGAAGCTTAAGTGGCAGTCCCCTGTCGCGCGCCGTGGCTTCCAGCGCAGTCACGTCGGCGTCGGCATCGAATCGAAGAAGCGTGAATTCCGCTCCCATCGCATCGTAAAGTGAACGGCCGTCGCCGCGCCGAAAATGCGGCGTGCGGCAACCCGGGACCGTCGAAGGCGTATAATTGCTCATCGTATAAGACGGCGCCCTGGCGCCGTCGTAAGCGATGATCGGCGACGTGTCGTAATAGGGCGCCGAAGTTAAGCCCCGCGCGAGGCGCTCGGCGTATTTGACCAAAACTCTCAATCGCATCCGGAACTTCGAAGACTACCGCGCCGAGCTTTTGCGGCGTTGGCCCGACGCCAACTTGCCTGATGCAAAGTGAAGTGCCGTGGTAGCTACTTGGTAGCTAGAGGCACCTTGATCAACCCACGAGGATTTGGGCGCAGTGAGTGAAAGTCGAGCGAGGAAGAGGGCACACGGCATCATCTTGGAGCAATGCCCCTGACCCCGTCATTACGAATGCTCGCGGAAAGACGCGGCGGCTACCGAAAGCCAGAACCGCCGGGGTATCGGTGCACGGCGGGGATAGCGGGTTACTTCCGCTTTCGGCGGTACAGCGGACATGGCCGGACTTGCTGCTGGCTCGACCCGGTCGCGAATGACCCAACTCGGACATCCGGCAATCTGCTATCCTTGTCAGCGAAGGGCGTCTATTTGCGGGCTCAGCACTGCTTCCAGTTCAGAGCCCCTGCCAAGGGCATGACAATGGAAACCCGCATTTTCGAGCCTCGTCAGGACATCGACATGAAGTCAGCTTCGGTCCTACGAGGTATAGTGCTGGGATTGCTCGTTTTGCAACTCTCGCTCGTCGTTCCAGCGGCTCGCGCAGGCGAAGATACTATCAAAATCGGCATTCTGCATTCTCTGTCCGGCACCATGGCAATCAGCGAATCGGTACTTAAGGACACGGTTCTCATGCTGATAGAAGACCAAAACAAGAAAGGTGGGCTGCTCGGACGGAAACTGGAACCGATCGTCGTTGATCCGGCGTCCGATTCGGACGCCTTTGCCGAAAAAGCCCGGGAACTACTCACGAAGGAAAAGGTCGCGGTCGTGTTCGGGTGCTGGACTTCCGCCTCCCGCAAAGCCGTTCTGCCGATCTTCGAGCAGCTGAACGGCCTGCTCTTCTACCCAGTGCAATCCGAGGGTGAAGAAAGCTCGCGCAATATTTTCTACACGGGAGCCACGCCCAATCAGCAGGCCATTCCGGCGGTTCGATATCTGATGAGCAAGGAAGGAGGCTCAGTTCGCAGATGGGTTCTACTCGGCACTGACTACGTCTATCCGCGCACGACCAATCGGATCTTGAGCGCGTATCTTACAGCAAAGGGGGTATCGTCAGAGGATATCATGACAATCTATACGCCGTTCGGCTATTCCGACTGGCAAGAGATCATCAAGAGAATCAAGGCCTTCGGTTCGGAGGGAAAGAAGACCGCGGTGATATCGACCATCAACGGAGACGCAAACACGTACTTCTACAACGAACTCGCGGCCCAGAAGGTGGATCCCAGCGTCATCCCGGTCATGGCTTTCTCTATTGGCGAGCGCGAATTGCTCAGCGTGGACACCAACCCCCTTATCGGAGACATGGCGGCCTGGAATTACTTCCAATCGATCAAGTCACCAGAAAACGAAGCGTTCGTCAAAATGTGGACGGACTTTAACGGGCAACGCGACAAAACTACGAATGACCCGATGGAAGCCACCTTCATTGGCTTCAGGATGTGGGCGCAAGCCGTTGTTCAAGCTGGCACCATCGACGTAGACGCAGTCCGACAAGCCATGTACGGGCAAAGAATCAAGGCGCCGAGCGGCTTCGAGGTTGTGATGAACACTAATCATCATCTTTCCAAGCCAGTCATGATAGGGAAAATAAATTCTTCCGGGACCTTTGATGTCATTTGGCAGTCGATCGATCCGGTCCGAGCCGATGCCTGGAGCTGGTACATCCCCGACAGCGCCAAGCGTACCGCCGATTGGCAATTGGACCTTTCCTTGGGTCTGCGGGGGGTGCATCGAGCCGACATTCAAGGAATGGTAACGGTTTCGGCGTTTCGGAGCGATGCCGGGGCCTTCCGATCATGCGCTAAAAACTTTAGATGTCCGCAAATGGCACATCGCGTCATTTCGCTGCGCTGCGGAATTTTGTCGCTATCGGGGCATAGCGGACATGGCCGGACTTGCTGCTGGCTTGACCCGGCCGCGAATGACCCAAATGAGACCTGGACGCATGGAAGGAGGGGGTGCTCGACGCTGCCGGGCAGGGCTGGAAACATCTAACGCCTTCAGCGCAGCTTACGGTAGCGGGACCGTCCCTGTTCATCTAGGGTTCAGACTCAATTGATATTAGGTACAGACGCTAGTCAGGGAGGTTTGACATGAGTGCAATCATCAAGTCGGAAACGATCTCTCGCCGAAAGGCCCTTTCACTGATGGGATTGGCGGCTGCGTTCGGCCTCGCGGCGACCCCTACGGTACTGACAGTATCCGATGCTGAGGCTCAGACCGCTGCGGCTCCGACCGCTGTGGCTCCGACCGCTGTGGCTCCGACCGCTGGCATGCAGCGGCGTGCAGCACGGCACGAGCGGCGTATGGAGCGGCGTGCAGCACGGCACGAGCGGCGTTTGGAGCGGCGCACAGCGCGGCACGAGCGGCGTCAGGAGCCGGGCACAGGTACAGCTACCGGTACAGGTACAACTACCGGTGCAGGTACAACTACCGGTGCAGCTACAACTACCGGCACAGGTACCGGGGAGAAAAAGTAGTTCCACTGGCTCGGCGAAGTGACTTGCTGGTGGCGGATTGATTGGGGAGCCACCAAATTCAAGCCGTTCAAGTGCGCCGATAAAGGGTCCGATGTCGCTTAGTGGCACATCGCGTCATTCCGCTACTCTGCAGGATTTGGTCGCTATCGGGGCACACGAACTCCGGTGAACCGTCCGCCTTTAGGCGGTTGCTGGTGCACCGGCTACGATGGCAAGTCGGGGCGCACCAGCGGGCTTGCTATTGGCCCTCGCAATACTCTGACCATGCAGCCATGATTGCCCGTCGCTTCTCCAGTGCGGTTGCACGACGATAGGCCAACTCGACGCTGTTGCCGACCCGGTGTGCCGGACATGCTTCGACATGCAAGGAGCCCCAGTCGCTACGATGTCTCTAGGAGGCCATTAGGCGGTCGCTAGGGCTTGCTATTGGCCTGATGTAGGTTGGCTATAAGCTTGACTGATGCGTCGAGCTAAAGTCGAGTCGCTCCAGTGACTTACGGTTTATCGGTGCCGTACCACACGCCAAGGCGTCCGAGTTTCATGTCGATTTTCTCCGGTTGAAGGTGCACTCGAGCCGCTATCAGGCTGCGGTTCCGAGAATGGTGCGCCGGGCGCGCGCGACACCTTCGGACTGGATGTCGCTGGCGAGCTGGCGCAGACGCTCGCGATCGCCGTCGTTCTTAACAGCGATAGAGAATTCGCAGTTAGTGACTACGCCGCCATAGCGGTCGCAGAGCTTGCGGCCGATAGTATCGTAGGTCGCGATCGTCACGAAAGTGTGCAAGACGTCGTCGTTAACGTGCTGAGGCATCTCTTCCCAGCGTTGCGCTCGCGATAACAGCTTCAGCCGGTCCGCGAGATCGCCCAGACCAATATGGTCGAACGCGGCGCGATATTGCGGCGTCGAGGCATAGAAGGCGATCCGCGCGCGCGCGTCGCGCACCTTGGGTACCAGCTCCGCCTCATTGACGGCTGTGGCGACCAGCGGCTTCATGCAGACCCCAAAACGATCCAGCGACCTCCCAGCCTTAACCGCACCCGCCCGCGCGGCCGGCAGCATAACCTTCTCGATGTAGGATGGCGTGCATACTGGATGCGGCCGGATACCCTCGGCGATTTCGCCCGCCACCTGACACATCATCGGGTTCACCGCCGCGATATAGATGGGAATGTCGGGATGCTCAATCGGGCCCGGATCGAACAAGGGCACCATCAGATTGATCTTGTAATGCGGCCCCCTGACGTCGAGCGGCGTGCCGTTCTGCCAGCAATCCCAGACCGCGCGAACCGCACTCACGTACTCGCGCATCCATGGCCCGGCGGGCGTCCAGGGCATGCCGAAACGTCGCTCGATATGGGCCTTCACCTGCGTGCCGAGGCCGAGCGTAAAGCGGCCACGGGACAGCTTCTGCAGCGTCCACGCGCTCATCGCGGTCACGGTCGGACTGCGTGGAAAGGCGATTGCGACCGACGTGCCGAGCTTCAGGGTCCGCGTCGTCTGGGCCGCCAGCGCCAGCAGGATGAACGGATCGTGCTTGGTTTCCTCGACCACGAGCCCGTCGTAGCCGATCTCTTCCAGTAGGCGCGCCTCAGCGGCAATGGAATGTAGGTCGAGCGGCATTTCCGGCGCGCGCAGGCCGGGGTCGACCTTGCCCAGCGGCAGAAGTGTTTCAAGCAGCACGTTGTCACTCCACGATGCACGGCTGCTGTAACCTATCACGCCGAGGCTTCGGGCCAAGCCTTCGCGAAGTCCGGATCGACTGCCGACACCGCGGCTGGTGGGCCGCTCGACGGCGTGATGGTCACGATCCTCAATGCCGACAGGCGGATCGGCACGCATGTGTTCACGACGGTGGCGCAACGACATGGGCCTGCTCTGGACTGCGGTCGCGATTGACAACCCGGAACGACGCCAAAGACGCGCTCGACCGTATCACCATCCCACAGGATGTACTCGGTCGCATCGCGCCGACCGCAATGCGCGATCCTCGATCATCGTCTCGGACGAGCCGCTGAGCCGCGAGCGGTCGGAGACGTCGTCGTTTTTGCGGCCGAGTAAAGCGGCGAGGCGATCCTTAACAATGCCAGTGGCGTTCAAACTACTACACGTTACGCGGCAACAGCCGGATGAACGCGAAGACGCGAAACCGCTTGCTTTCGGGGGCTGTTGCTTCAGCTCAGTACAGCATTTGGTACTGCACGGGTAACGACGGTCACGCTTAACTACTGATTGCGCTTCACTTCTTTGGATGTCCGGTCCAATTCATCAAGAGACAGCGCCTATTGGTCTTGGTCTTCGGCACCAGTCGGCCCTCCTTTATTTCGTAGCTGACTGCGTGTCGGCCAACTTCGTCGGAAAACCGACCCACCGCGTTGTTTAGTGGGTCAGACGCGATCGCGTTGTTTTCGATGTGACGATTATGCTGCGCGCATTTATGCTGATGTTGTCCTACTGTAGTGTTGTAAATGCCCAAGGTGCAGCGGAGCCGATCTGGCCGACAAAGCAATGGCTGACTTCTACGCCTGAAGAGCAGGGTATGGATTCGGCGGCCCAATCCTTGCGCAATCCTGTTGGTGCCAGACCACTGCCGCCGGGAATTCCTGGAGACGCTGTCTAAAATTGAATGGGCCCACCCAAATTTCTGATGTCCCGATAGAGTTCTTGATTTACCGGAAACACCGGGTAGCTCAAATTATGATTGCTGCGAGCTCAAGTCACTTTTGTGCCGGCCAAGGCGAACACGATCGCTTCGGACAATTGCCCTAGACGGAATGGCTTCGTGAGAAGCTTTGTATTGGTGCGGAAGTCGTCGGGCACCAGCGAGGGATCCGCGAAACCGGACATGAAGAGAATGGGCAGGTCGGGCCATCTGCGGCGCGCCTGACGCGCCAAGTCAACGCCAGTCATGCCGCCGGGCAGGAGAATATCGGTCAGCAGCAGCGAGATCGGGTCCGGCCGCTCCAATTCGGCGATCGCCGAGGCAGCATTGATGACGACAACCGGGCTGTAACCCATCAAGGACAGCATGCTGGATGCCATGGCGCCCACCAGCGGATTGTCCTCCACCACGAGAATCCGTTCGCCAGTCTCTTGTCGCGGCAGTCGCGCCGCCTCGGCGCGCGGCCGGTCGGTTGCCGCTGGTCCCGCGCTCGGCAGATGCAGCGTGACGCGCGTACCATGCGCCACTCGGCTCGATATCACCACCGTGCCTCCCGATTGCCTGGCGAAGCCATAGACCATGCTGAGGCCGAGCCCGCTGCCCTTGCCGACCTCCTTGGTGGTGAAGAACGGTTCGAACGCGCGGCGCGCAATTTCGGGCGGCATGCCGGCGCCCATGTCCGACACCGCGATCGTCACGTAATCACCGGGGACGATGCGTTCGTCGCCGTCATCGAGTGGCTGGTCGAGCACGGCATTCGCGGTCGTGATCGTCAGGCGCCCGCTGCCTGCCATCGCATCCCGCGCGTTGATGGCCAGGTTGAGCAGCGCGTTCTGCAATTGCGTCGGATCGATCAGGCAGCGCCACAGCATCGGGTCCTGCGCGACTTCGATCTCGATGGTTTCGCCGAGCGTCCGCTGCAGGATCGTCGTCATCCCGCTGACCAGCTGGTTCACGTCGGTGATCTGCGGCCGCAGCGTCTGCTTGCGGGCGAAAGCGAGCAGGCGGCGGTTGAGATCGGCGACCCGCTCGGCCGCCTCGATCGCCCGTTCGGCCAGGCTGCGGCGGGAGACCTCGGCGGGCGGCAATTCGTCGAGCAGCAGATCGAGATTGCCGAGCGTCGCCGCCAGCATGTTGTTGGAGTCGTGCGCGATCCCTCCGGCCAGCTGCCCGATGGCTTCGATCTTCTGTGCCTGACGCAGTTGGTCCTCGATGCGCTTTCGCTCAGTGATGTCGACCGACAGCACGAAATAGCCGCGCACCGTGCCGTCATAGCCGCAATCGGGCACCCGGATGGTCTCGCACCAGCGTTCACAGCCGTCGGGAAACGCCGCCTTCTCCTCGCCGCGGGTGGTTCGGCCGGCCAGCGCCGCCTCGATCTTCAGCCGCCATTCGCCAAGCCGCAAGGGGTCGATGAAATCGTCGATCCTGCGGGTGCGGATGGCGTCGGCCGACGGCTGGGCATACCATTCGAGTGCGACACGGTTGGCGTAGCGGATGTGACCATCGGCGCCGACATGGACGATCAGGGCAGGGACGTTTTCGGTGACCAGCTGATGCTGCTCGAGGTTGTCCCGCAGCGCCTGTTCCGATTTCGCGCGCAGCCGCCACTGCCGCGCCAGACCCAGGCCGAATCCGGCGATCAACAGATTGAGCCCGGCGGCGACCAGGCTGTAGTACAGCGCATTGTTCTTCCAGCCGGCCAGAAACTCGACCGGGTCGCGCGCGACGGTCACTACCAGCGGCAAGCCGGCGACCCGCCGATAGCTGATGCTCCGCGACGTCCCGTCCGTGATTCCGCTGCCTCTGAAGCTTCCGCTCGGCGCCAACGGGAGATAGCGGGTGAACAACAGATTCGATCTGACGTTGCGGCCGGCAAACTCGTCCGCGTTCGGCGCTCGCAGCAAAATCGTGCCATCGTCGCGGTAAAGCGTCACTGTGCCGAGTTGCCCCACGTTCAGTGACAGAAAGAACTGCCGGAGGCTCTTGTAGTCGAGAGCCACGAAGACGACGCCGCCAAAACGTCGGTCGGCCGCCAGAAAGGCGCGGCTCACTGCGATAAAGAGACCTTGAGGTCGAACGCGTGCAATAAGCGGCACGTCGATGAAGAGACCGTGGGCAGGGTCATCTCGCTGGACCTTGTAATAAGCCCGGTCGGCGAAGTTTGCTTCCCGGCCGGGCCCTCCGTTGCCCATGTTGTCGCCGAGGATGTTTCCGTCAGCGTCGAGAACCACGATTGTTTTTGCCGCGGGGTACGGCGCCACCCTGCGTTTCAACTCATTGATCAGGGCCGGATTGCCGGCGGATAGCAGGGACGGTCTCTGCTCGAGAGCATCGATGGTCGTGCCCAGCAGAAGGTCGACGCCTTGCAAGTTGCGCAACATGTATTCTTCGAGGGCGCGGGCGAGATCGCCGTTCGCGGCTTCGGTCGCCCGATAAGTCTCCCAATAGTTCACGGAGAGCACGTGCGCCACGAAGGCATCACACAAAATCGCCAGCACAAGGCCGCTCAGGACGATGATGCGGGGAGTCCAGCGCCGATTCATCCCGGATTCGGGTTCTGCTCTGGTCAGGGCGCCAATGATGCTTCTCTGCCGCGGACCGCGCCGCTGGTCGACTGTCGCTTTGGTTTGATCCAACATGGCGCTAGAATTTCAGGAGGTGGTCGAGCAGGTCTATTGTGAATTGATCGTCGCCTATCGTGAGCGTTAGCGAAATCGCCCGAAGCGTTGCTGAACTCGGCGTCTCGGCGCCAACGCCTCGCGAAACACTTCACGATATCTGCATAGCACGTTTTGCTGTGAGATGTCATCCCGTTCGCGGCTTCGAGGGTGGCCGCGGCGAGGGTCCGCCGCCCTGGGTTAGGGCCGGTCCCCCCGGGTGCTACAGACGATGATTTGAGGCCCGCACACTCCGCCGTCGCCACCTGTGTGTACCGAAAACCTTAAATCCGGCTTAAGTGGTGATGAAGTCCGCCAAGGACGGCGCATGAACGAATGATACCGGTGTGCTGTACCGAGCGAGAGACTGGCGCATCCTTGTTCAAAGACCGATGCGTTCTGACTCCGTTGTAGTAATGGGCGTAATATTTCAGAATGCGACGCAAATGCGCTTCGCCCAGGACAATCATATGATCGACGATCTCGCGCCGGATCGAGCCGATCAGTAAAGCCATTGTCAAATGCAGTCAACTGCACTCGTATCGCTTGATCGGACGCAAATCTTCCTGGTTACGCATGTCTTTCACCCCCTCTGCGGGCGCGAGCTCCAGCTCATAGACCAGTACCTCGCTTGGGGAGAAGACCGCGTCTGCTTTCGTGATGACGGGGACGAGCTTCGATACCTGCCGACAGCATGGACGAGTATAGCGCCGCCGGATCCGTTCGTGCCGATGTCGGCCGGTCGCTCGCACTTCCGCGTCGAAGACCTGTTGCGGTTGGCGACACTCATTGCCCAGCAAACGCCGGCGCAGCGACCAAGACCGCGGCAGCGACGACATCGACCTGTGTAAGCTAAATTGTGTCTCTTGTGTTAAGTAAAATATGTCCTGAGGTCTGCTTGCAACCCTCCGCCTCCAGACCGGATGGTCCATAGGATGCTCGCGCCGGACTGCAAATACGTGTAAAATCGCTCGCTCGACCTCTCGACCGTCGTCAAACTCCGAAGTGCGTTGCGTTTGTTGAGAGTCCGTTTCACCTATCATAACAGGACATCGATCGGCTTGGTGCAGAAAATTTCTGCGACTTAACGTAATGGGCCTTTTGCGACACGCGTTGTCCGCGCCATGTCCCGCTTTCCCCCAAGAGCTGGGGCACAGCACACATCGCGGCACTTCCGAAATGTGCCAAGGGGCGACATCGCAGGATTGGCTCCTGATATGAAAGAGGCCACCAAATGAGACGGCCCGGACTACCAGATGGCAAGTGCGCAGCAATTATTTGATGTAGTTATCGATCAATTGCCCCAATGGGGGAACGCGAACAGCTACAAGCAACCCATTACTCCCGATACCGAAGTTTATTCTGATCTCGTTATTTATGGGGATGTTCTGTTCGAGTTAGTTTTATGGCTGAATAAGAAATTCGGAGTGGCAACAAACCTTGAACTTGGCCGATATGCGCCGAGTGAAACGCCGTTTTATTGGATTCAAAAACTCATTAGCCCTCGGCAATACGACAGCTTGAAGATTCAAGATGTAATAGCTGCGATTGAGGCCAGGCGCTGGATTGTTGGTGAGTCTGCAAACTAGGAAACTGGCGGATTTAAGCTAGAAGGCTAGGGGTCAAATACGAACAGCACGGCGGGCTCAATAGGAACAGTTCGTTCCTAAGCTCGGCAGATGTCGTAACGACTTACCGAATGTCGCTGTTGGGTCAATCGCGTAGTTCTTGCGGCTCGCTTGTCACTTCCGGTGTTCCCCAATGCGCAGACATTCTCGGGAGCCGTCGGCATATTTCAAAGGTGCCAATAGGTGACATTCAAAATTAACAGGCCGCCAACTGCGGCGGCCTTGACTTCTTCCACGGCGCGTGCGTGCCGAGCACTCATATCAATATGTCTTCGCCCTTATAGACAGGCCTAAGCCGCTCTTCTTCTCCCGCTTTGATTGCGTCGTGGTAGTTACCCTCGACGGTACCTGTGCGAATTGGTGAAGACTTTTCGAACTTCAGAAGCCATTGCCATATCCGCGGGGCAATGCACCGCGCTGACACTTGAAGGTCAAAAGGATCATATCTTTGCATGGCCTGAGTATGGACCAAGGGGCGGTCGTTTTCTAGCGTAAAGCGAATTATGACGCGGCCCCCGCATACGTCCCGCGATTTTGTGCCTTGGCGCTTTTTGGACGCCGGCTAGAAGAGCGCGCGGATAGTGTCGGCATCCCGGCGTCCAAAAAACTGCAGAGGAACGGTCATTCAGGCACGCAAGACGGCGTCTGCTTTCGACCGGACCTGGCCTCAGCCGCCGGCTCTGCCAACGCCGTAGACGATGAGCACGAGCGCGACAGCGTAGAGCATCCAGCCCAGATGACGACCACGCGTCGCCCAAAGGTTGCCGAGGGCGCCAAACAGGTAGGAGCTGCCGACGAGCAGGCCCGTCGCCAGCCTTGCCTCCTGCTCGAACGAATTTGCAGCGACGATTAAGGCGATTCCGCCGACGAACCAGTTGAACGTGCTGAATTGCAGGAGCAGCGGCACGATCCTTCGGATCGGAGCGGCGACCGGCCTGTCCGCGAGCTGCACGAGCGGTCCGACCATCAGCCGCTGTGTCAGGACGCCGTGAACCACTGCGACGCCGCTTCCGATGACCCCAGCCATTCCCAGCGCAGCGTCGTGCCAATTCATCACCATACACCTCTGCATGGACCATACGGCGAAGGGATTGCCCCGTCAATGCACATGTGTATGGTGGAATCATGAATGATCGCCTGACCAAATCCGACTGGATAAGGCATGGTTTGCGGACGTTGGCGAAGGACGGACCCAACGCCCTGAAGGTTGGTCCGATGTCGACGAAGCTGAAGGTGTCTCGCGGCAGCTTTTACTGGCACTTCCGAGACATTGCCGATTTCCGGTCGCAGCTATTGCGAAGCTGGCAAGAGATTTCGACGGATCAGGTCATTCAGGACCTCGATGCTCGGGAAGGCGAGCCCGACCGTCTGAAGCATCTTACGCGGCGGGCATTTGGCGGGACGCGCAACTTGGACCGAGCCATATGGTCTTGGGCCGCGGAGGACAAAGACGTCGCAAGGATCGTTGCGTCCGTCGATGGCCGGAGGGTCGCCCGCATCGCAAAATTGCTGGTCGAGGCGGGCGTGGAAGGGGAGCGGGCGCTCCATCGGGCCGCCTTCCTGTATTGGGCCTATCTCGGCCAGGCCGTTGTCATGGATCCTCGCCATTCATCCATATCGACCCTAGCCCTGGACGATATCTGCGATCTGTTCGAAACGTAAACGTCCCAAAACCACCCCAGTCGACCTATGTCCTACCCCAGCCGGGCATCTCGACGTCGGCAATGAGGACAAGAGGTGTCGCTCAATCGCGGCGATAACAAGAACTCTCGCGCCGAAGAAAACGCGTAGACCGCAAATCCCATTGCCCTCAACACCCGCGCCGTCGCCTTACGCTGCGAAGCGTCGTCGTCAACGATCGAGATTGTCGGGATTTGCACGCGACTGACCTTTTTTTCGAGTACGGACCTGATCACGATCTCGCCCCGATATGGTACCGCGTCCCTAGGTTAGACAGTGCTCGCCCGGCGAGACTGTAACTATACTTAGGTTGCGTTGTTGGCGAGCATGCGATGTATCGTGCCGGCTGATTCCTCCAAGCCCCATGGGAGATGGATTTAAGCGTCCGCTACGCCCCATCGCTTTTGCCTCAACGCTGGGGCCGGTGTGATGCCGAGCGCTTCTGCCATTCTGACCAGATCGGCCACCGATCTCGCGCCCATTTTCTTCATAAGGTGACTGCGATGCACCTTCACGGTGACCTCGTTGAGATCGAAGTTGGCTGCGATCTGTTTGCTTCAGCCCGCTCGCGACGAGCTCGCGGGGGGTAAGCAGTTGGAAATGCGCCTTTAGCTCGGTGATCATATGCTCATGTTCACGCCGCTTCTCCTCACGCTGGATCGCGGCTACGACGGCATCGAGAAGATCTTGGTCGCGAAAGAGCTTGGCAAGGAAGTCAACGGCGCCTGCTTTCATGGGCCGCACCGTCATGGGAATGTCGCCATGCCCCGTGATGAACAAGATGGGAATCCGGATTTCCCCCTTTGCCGATTCCGCCTGGAAATCGAGACCGTTCAATCCTGGAAGGCGAACATCGAGTACCAGGCAGTCAGGTACGTCAGGGTGCTCGCTGTGCAGGAACTCCTGTGCCGAGAGTGAAATGCCTCGTCATGGCGCGTAGCCTCGAAGATTGGCGCGGCTGGGTCTTACACGTCAACAATGACCTCGGTGAAGAGCTCTTCGTTGTCCCCTTCGCTTTCGTGCTCAGCAAGCCGCTTTAAGTCGCCATGTTGGCGGTTCAGTCACCCGTACCGCCGCTTCGCCGATGCATGGTTGGTATCTGCGCGCGGCTCCAGCGCAGACAGGTGAATACGACCTCAACGCCATGCCTGCCCCGGGCGCGCAGCAGCCGCAGACGAACTCGGCCGTCACGTTTTCGAAGGCGCTTCCGCGAACTACCATCAATATAGCGGCAATGGCCGGCAGACGGTCGGTCGCCAACTACGTGATCGGGCATTTTGGCGGCAAGACGGGCGCGTCACGACGCCTAGGATGCCGCCAAGCGGAGACGGGAATAGCGCGAGCGTTCGAACGATCAACCCGAGCAGTCGCAGCCCGATACGGTTCCGGCCCTAGCTTTGGCGCGAGAGGGGAACGCGGTAGATTTCCCCCTCGAACCCTCGACGTTTAAGTTATAGTCTAGCGCATAGGAGCAGCCCGAATTAGCTAACCCCCATTCGGACCAAAAAAATGCAAACTGCGCCGCCAAGCCTCAGCTCGCCCCCTCCAGGCGGGGGCGGCCGAGCGTGGGTGCCATGGGATAGGCCATTTGCGTCCGCGGCACAGGCTGCTCCGCCGCTGCTATTCGGGATCCGGCTATGGGCTGCGGTGTGCCTCGCTTTGTACGTTGCATTCTGGCTCGAGCTTGACACCGCCTATTGGGCAGGCACGACAGCGGCGCTGGTTTGCCAACCGAGTCTAGGCGCATCACTCCGCAAGGGATGGTTCCGAATGATAGGAACCTTCGTCGGAGCGGTAGCGATCGTGGCTCTGACCGCGTGCTTCCCGCAAAACCGTGTCGGTTTTCTCGTGAGCCTGGCGCTGTGGGGCGGTCTTTGTTCGCTGGTCGCAACCTTGCTGCGAAATTTCGCCGCCTATGCCGCGGCGCTTGCCGGCTACACGGCGGCCATCATCGCCGGAGATGAGCTGGGCGCTGTCGGCGGCGCGAACGGCGAGGCCTTTACGCTCGCCATCGCGCGCGTGAGCGAAATCTGGATCGGCATCGTGTGCGCCGGGATCGTCTTGGCCGGAACGGACTTTGGCGGTGCGCGGCACCAACTCGCAAATCTTCTGGCGGAGCTTGCGGGAGACATCGCAAGTCGATTCGCGTCAACCTTGCGACGGGGTAGCCCAGAGCCGCAGACGGTCCGACGCGAATTTATCCGCAAGGTCATCGCAACCGACCCCGTCATCGACGAGGTGAAAGGCGAGTCGTCGACGCTCCGCTACCATTCGCCGGTACTGCAGCAAGCCGTCGATGCGATGCTTGCGGTGCTCGCAGCGTGGCGAACGGTTGACGCACGGCTGAGGCGCGCGCCGGGCTCGTCTGGCGCGCACGAAGCGCTCCGCGTGCTGCGCACGATCCCGACGGAGTTGCGCGAAACCCTTGAAGGGAACGAGTTCTCGCCCTGGTTGAGCGATCCGGCCAGGATGCGTGGGCTCTGCCGCGCGGCGATCGATGCGCTTGCCGCGACGCCTTTGCCGACGATATCGCTGCGGCTGCTCGCAGACCAGACCGCCGCGGCGATCGCCGGCTTCTATCAAGTTCTCGACGGACTGGCCCTGCTGGCGGGCGATACGGCTCGAGAGCGTTCGCCAAGTCGCGGCTTAGAACTGCATGTCCCCGATTGGCTGCCCCCGCTTGTAAACGCCGGACGAACGTTTGCAACGATTGTCGCCGTTCAGATCTTCTGGATATTGACCGAGTGGCCCAATGGGGCCTTAGCGATCACGTTTTCGGCTGTCACCGTCATCCTGCTTTCGCCCCGATCTGACGAGTCCTACGCCGCAGCGGTTAAATTTACGGTCGGCACGGCCATCGCCGCTCTCGGCGCCGCTACCGTGTTATTTGCCGGTTTGCCCAATGTGACCGGCTTTGCCGGCTTTGCGATCGTGTTGGGCCTTTTCCTCATTCCTGCCGCCGCGATGATCGCTCAACCTTGGAACACCGCCTTGTTCGTGCCGATCGCCGCCAATTTGATACCGATCCTCGGCCCGGCCAATCAGATGAGTTACAACACGATACAATTCTATAACACGGCGCTTGCGATCGTCGCCGGATGCGCTGCGGGTGCGCTTTCTTTTCGCCTCATCCCGCCACTCTCGCCACAGCTGCGGTCGCGGCGCTTGCTGGCCTTGAGCCTGCGCGATTTGCGTCGTCTCGCGATCGATCCCAGCCGGCGCCAACGGTCTTGGGAGGGACAGTTGTACGGCCGGATCGCCACATTGCCCGATGGTGCCGAACCTCTGCACCGAGCCATCCTTATCACGGCGTTGGCCGTCGGTCGGAACATTGTCTCGCTTCAACGGACCGCTCCTCAACTGGGTTTTGCCGGGGAACTCGAGGCTGCCCTAAAATACTTCAGTTCGGGAAATTGTGCGGCCATGGTGAGGCAGCTCGAGGCAGCGGACCGCAGGCTTGCCACGCTTGCCGACAATGACCTACCGGTCATGCGCGCGAGAGGACAGCTCCTCGCCATTCATGATGCTCTATCCGACCATCGCGCCTATTTTGAAACCGGAGCCGCAGATTGAAGTTTGTCGAGATTGACTTGCTCGGAGTCTACGTGGCCCCGATCTCGGTGCTGATGATCGCAGCCTGGTTCGTGACCATCGTCTTGCGTCGCGCCGCTGCACGATTTGGTCTACTGCAGCACGTGTGGCATCCGGCGCTTTTCGTGTTTGACATCTACATTATCGCGCTTTCATTAATGGTTCTCGCCGTCGCACGCTGAGATCGTCATGTCCGATGCTGATGCAAAACTCGAGCGACGCGAGCTCGACCATTTCGATCCCACCAACGTGGCCCCGTCGGCCGCGAAGGTCTCGAAGCCAAGAATAGGTATCGTGCCGCCTTTGATCACGCTTGCAGCGACTGCGCTTGCGATTATCATGGGCGCCCTCATGTGGGACGCGTATATGGCGGCACCGTGGACGCGCGACGCAACGGTCCGGACTTACGTGGTGACCATGGCTCCGGAAGTTGCCGGTCGTATCGCGCAATTGCCAGTGAAGGACAACCAGTTCGTCCATAAGGGCGATTTATTGCTCGTCGTCGATCCCACCGACTTCAAGAACGCAGTGCAGTTGGCGGAAGCCAATGTCGAGCAGGCCCGCGCGACGGCGCTCAACGCCCAATTGGAGTTGCAGCGACGGCAGAAGCTGAGCGAGCTCGCCGAGACGGTCGAAGACCGACAGATTCATGAGGCGACCGCCGCCGCAAGCCAAGCTCAATATCAGGCCGCCCAGGTCAGTCGAGATCAGGCCAAGGTTAACCTCGAACGCACACAGCTCCGCTCTCCTGTGAATGGCTGGATCACCAATCTCCTGACGCAAGTTGGAGACTACGCGAGCGTTGGACGGAATGTCATTTCGGTCGTCGACGCTGACTCGTTCTGGATCGACGCCTATTTCGAAGAGACGAGACTTCCCTCTATCCGTGAAGGGGACCCTGCGAAGATCAAGTTGATGGGACACAGGGAGCTCATTCTGGGCGAAGTCGGCGGCCTTGCGCGCGGCATTACGGTGGCGAATGCACAACCGGATCCGGCTGGACTTGCAAATGTCAACCCGATCTTCACCTGGGTGCGGCTTGCGCAGCGCATCCCAGTGCGGATCAACATCAAGCAAGTGCCGGACGGCGTTCGCCTGGTTACCGGATTGACGGCAACCGTTCAAGTCGAGCCGCGATCCCCTCCGTTCTCTCGTTAATAGCGTCAGGCGGCACGGGTCGACAAATTGCACGCAGACCTACTTGATCGCTACAACTCGGCAATAGTTTTGTGATCAGGACGTTAATCGGACTCGGTCTTTTCTGACCATCGCGATTGAATTCCTCAAGGTAGGAAACGCGAACCGGGAAGCGATGGATTCTGCGTTGAAACCATCGCCGATATTTTGCTCAAACTCCGAGGTTGCCGAGCGCTGCAGTGTCTTCGTTGCCGAGATCCGGGCACTGTGACAGGCTCAATCGCTCGAGTATCTCGTGCGCACAGACCTTTCTTCGAACATTCGTTGCCATAAGGTCGTGAATTTCGCGGAAAGCTTGGAAATACCTCACTCTCCTATCGCGAGGCTCAGAATGGTCGTCGCCAATCTGCTGATCGCCTAGCTCAGGCTGGATCACCGATTAGCGAGAGAGATGGTCGTAGCCAGAGCGGCGGTGTCGCAATTGTTACGGTGGGCTCAACGGACAAGGTGCTGGATATCGAGCTTAGCTATCACAACAGTAGCCTTTGTGCTTTTTTTGCGGCCTTAATCACCTTGGCGAGCGTGGGGCGCTCCGATCGCTTGCCGCTCTATTGACCGACGAAACGACCTTCGGCCATGGCAGCTCCTTTGACGGTTTTACTATTGTAAACGACCCTGCAATCGGAATGTTGCAGGTTGTCAGTTAACCGACGTCGATAGCTTGCGAATGACCGCTTTGCG
>CAWGJM010000059.1:0-234392 GCA_963822795.1 uncultured Alphaproteobacteria bacterium | reverse complement strand
TCTGCCGACGCGGCGCGCGGTGCGGATGGCGCGCGAAGTTTTCCTTGAGAAGTTGAACGCGGACGCAGCGGTGCTGCCGCGCATCATCGCGCTCGGCGATATCGACGAGGACGAATTGGCGTTCGCCGAAGACACCAACGAGTTCGGCGGAACGGCGCCGCTCGACATCCCGCCAAAACTCGCCGAGCTCGACCGCCGGCTGACGCTTGCGAAACTCGTCGCGGCCTGGGCGAACAGCCCGGTTTCGGCGCCGCTGGTGGTCGGCGGGCCTGCCTCGACACTGGCGCTGGCCGGCGATCTGGCGCGACTGATGGACGACATGGTGACGCGCAATGTCGCGTGGGACGCGCTCGACCGCCTGGTGCCCGAACAGTTCGACGAATATTGGCGATACTCGCTTGAATTTCTGCGGATCGCAGGAAAGACATGGCCCGACCACCTCGCCGAGATCGGGAAAATCGAGCCGGCGGCGCGGCGCGATCTGTTGATCGCGGCGGAAGCCGCGCGGCTCACCGCGCATCACGATGGACCGGTGATCGCGGCGGGGTCGACCGGCTCGATGCCGGCGACCGCGACGTTTCTCCATGCAGTTGCCGCCCTGCCGCGTGGCGCAGTGGTGCTGCCGGGGCTCGATACCGATCTCGACGACGAGGCATGGCAGGGAATTGGCGGCGTCAAGGACGCACAAGGCAAATTCATCACGCATCCCACATCGAACCATCCGCAGTTTGCGATGCACGCGTTGCTGCAGCGGTTCGGTATCACGCGCGGCGATGTGGAGATTGTCGGCGCTCCCGCGCCACGAGGGCGCGACGTGCTGCTCTCCGAGGCGATGCGGCCGTCGAATGCGACCGCGCAATGGCATCAGCGACTGCAGCAGCCCGAGGTCGCCGCGAAGATTGCCGGTGCAGTGGAAAATCTCGCGCTGATCGAGGCGCCCAATCCGGAGATGGAAGCGCTTGCGATCGCGGTCGCGATGCGCGAGGCGCGGCACCTGGAAAAATCGGCGGCACTGGTGACGCCGGACCGCGCGCTGGCGCGGCGGGTGATGGCGGCGCTGGGGCGCTGGAATCTCGATTTCGACGATTCCGGCGGCGACGCCCTGATCGAGACGTCCACCGGCATTTTCGTCCGTCTCGCCGCCGAGGCGGTTGCCAAAGGGCTGGAACCACCGACGCTGCTGGCGCTGCTCAAGCATCCGCTCTGCCGACTTGGCTGCGCGCCTGGTGCTTTGAAGCCTGCAATCGAGGCGCTGGAACTGGCGCTGTTGCGCGGCACGCGCCCGCAAGGTGGAACGAGCGGCCTCGCGCGCGACTTCGCGCGTTTCCGTGAGGAGCTCGGCAAACTGCGGCGCCGCGAGGTATCGTCGCTGCACGGGTCCGAACCGAGGGCGCACCTGACGAACGATGCGATCGATCGCGCCGAGGCGCTGATTTCTGCCTTGCGGTCCGCGCTGGCGCCGCTGGAAAACCTCGCGCCTTCAAAACCTCACGACTTCGCTGAATTGGCAGCGCGACACCGCGAGGTCCTGATCGCAGTCTCGCGCGACGAGAACGACGTCGCGGTCGCCTTCGAGGAAGCGGGCGGTTCGGCGCTGGCTTCAAGCTTCGACGACCTGCTCGGCGAACAAAAGCCCAGCGGGTTGATGGTCAGTCTCTCCGACTATCCGGACGTGTTCCAGACCGCGTTTGCCGACCGCGTGGTGCGGCGGCCGGAACGACCGGGCGCGCAGCTTCATATCTATGGCCCCCTGGAATCGCGGCTGATGCAGGCCGACCGCGTCATCATCGGCGGCCTGATCGAAGGCGTGTGGCCGCCGGCGCCGCGGATTGATCCATGGCTGAGCCGGCCGATGCGGCATGAGCTTGGCCTCGACCTGCCGGAGCGCCGCATCGGCCTCTCCGCCCACGACTTCGCCCAACTGCTCGGCACCGAGGACGTCATCTTGAGCCACTCCGCCAAGGCCGGCGGCGCGCCCGCGGTCGCCTCGCGTTTCCTGCATCGGCTGGAGGCGGTCGCCGGCGAGCAGCGTTGGAAAGCCGCGAAACAGGCGGGCGAGAAATATGTCCAGTTCGCCCAAGAACTCGACCGGCCCGACAAGGTGCAGCCGATCCCGCAGCCCGAACCGCGACCGCCGCGTGCGACGCGGCCGCTAAAACTGTCGGTGACGGCGATCGAGGACTGGCTGCGCGATCCCTACACGATCTACGCCAAATATATTTTGAAGCTCGAAGCGCTCGACCCCGTCGACATGCCGCTCACCGCCGCCGACCGCGGCTCGGCGATCCACGATGCGCTCGGCGAGTTCACCAGGGATTTCGCCGCCGAACTCCCCGACGATCCCGCGCGCGTGCTCAGGCAAATCGGCGAGAAATATTTCGCGCCCCTGATGGAGCGCCCGGAAGCGCGCGCGCTGTGGTGGCCGCGCTTCCAGCGCATCGCGGCCTGGTTTGGCGATTGGGAAATCGCCCGGCGCGGCCATATCGAGAAAATCGAGGCCGAGATCCGCGGCGAGATCCCGATCAGGCTCGATCATGAGCGCACGTTCCTCCTCTCGGCGCGTGCCGACCGCATCGAGCGCCGCGCTGACGGCAGCTTTGCAATCCTCGACTACAAGACCGGGCAGCCGCCAACCGGCAAGCAGGTTCGGATGGGGTTGTCGCCGCAACTGACGCTGGAGGCCGCGATCTTGCGCGAAGGCGGTTTTGAAGGCATCGCTGCAGGCTCGTCGGTCGGCGAACTCGTCTACGTCCGTCTTAGCGGCAACAATCCGCCGGGCGAACAGAGATCGCTGGAACTGAAGATCAAGCAGAACGACACGCCGCAGCCGCCCGACGCCGCTGCCGACTACGCGCGCGACCGGCTCGAGGCGCTGATCCGCAAGTTCGAAGACGAGAGCGAGCCCTACCGTTCGCTTAATCTGCCGATGTGGACCAACCGCTACGGCGCTTACGACGATCTCGCCCGCATCAAGGAATGGTCAGCGGCCGGCGGCCTGGGAATTGAGGAATGGTGAAGGCGCCGCGCCCCATACCCGATCCGGTTCGTGCCGCGCAAGCGCGCGCGTCGAACCCCGCTGCCTCGGCCTTCGTCTCGGCGAATGCCGGTTCCGGCAAGACCC
The DNA here is from genome assembly GCA_963822795.1 of uncultured Alphaproteobacteria bacterium. Classification (GTDB taxonomy): domain Bacteria; phylum Pseudomonadota; class Alphaproteobacteria; order Rhizobiales; family Xanthobacteraceae; genus Bradyrhizobium. Next base: position 231,271 of record CAWGJM010000059.1, on the reverse strand, counting down.
ATGTGCTGGTGCAGCGGGTGATCCGGCTTCTGCTCGACGGCGTGCCGCCGGAGAAGATTCTCTGCATCACCTTCACCAAGGCCGCCGCCGCGAACATGGCCGAACGCGTGTTCTCCACACTCGGGCGCTGGGTCACGCTCGATGATGCCGCGCTGGATATGGCGATCCGCGAGACCGGGATCGCTCATCCCAATGCCGGCCTGCGGATGGCGGCGCGCAGGCTGTTCGCAAGCGCGCTGGAGACGCCAGGCGGATTGAAGGTGCAGACCATCCACGCGCTGTGCACGCGGCTGCTGCAGCAATTTCCGTTCGAGGCCAACGTGCCCGCGCGTTTTGCTGTGCTGGATGATCGCGACCAGACCGAGATGATGGAGCGGGCCAATCTCAAGGTGTTGCTCGCGGCCTCGCGCGATCCGCAGAGCGCGACCGGCCGGGCGCTCATGACCGCGATGGCGAACGCAGCCGATGTCACCTTCAAGGACGTGGTGCGCGAGGCCTGCCTCAGCCGCGATCACTTCATGGCCTGGACCGATGCCGCCGGCAGCGCCGAGGCCGCGGCGGCGCAGATGTCGGCGGCGCTTGGCGTGAGCGCCGATGATGGCATCGAGGATGTCGAGCGCGCGATTCTGGAGGGGCCTTTTCTGCCGCGCCGGCGTTGGCCCGACATCGCCGATGTCCTCGACACCGGTACCAAGTCGGACCGGGAGCAGGCGGCCCGGCTGCGGGACGCGCTGGTGTTTGGCGGCAGCGCGCAGGTCGAAGAATATCTCGGCGTGTTCCTGACCGACGAGAAGACGCCGCGCAAGACCGTGCTGACGAAAAAATTCGGCGACTACAATCCGTCGGTCACACGGCTGTTCGAGGCCGAGATTGTTCGCCTCGCCGCGCTGATCGAGAAACGCCGCGCGGTCGTGACGCGCGACCGCACCCAGGCGCTGCTGCATATCGCAACCGCAGCCGCGGCAAATTACCGGCGCGAGAAGCAGGAGCGCGGGCTGCTCGACTATGACGACCTGATCGACAAGACGCTCGCGATGCTCACCCGCGTCTCTTCCGGCTGGGTGCACTACAAGCTCGATCGCGGCGTCGATCATGTCCTGATCGACGAGGCGCAGGATACCAGCCCCCGGCAATGGGATATCGTGGCGCACATCATTTCCGAGTTCACCTCCGGTCAAGGCGCGCGCGCCGGGCTCGTCCGCACCGTGTTTGCGGTGGGCGACGAGAAGCAGTCGATCTTCTCCTTTCAGGGTGCAGCTCCCCGCGAATTCGACCTGCGCCGCCGGGCGCTGCAGAAGAAATTCACCGATGCCGGACTGAAATTCGATCCGGTGTCGTTCACCTATTCGTTCCGCTCGGGCCCGGCGATCCTGCAATCGGTCGACTACGTGTTCCGGGACGAGGCGATCTACCGCAGCATTCACGCTGAAACGACCTATCCGCTGCATGAGGCGCTGACCGACGCCGGGCCGGGCCTGATCGAGCTCTGGGAATTGGCTGAGGCCGACGACAAGAAGGACATCGAGGGCTGGCGCGCGCCATTCGACGGCGTATCGGTCACCAGCCCCGAGGTGAAGTTTGCGAGACGCATCCAGGCCGAGATCAAGCGGCTGGTCGAGAGCGGCACCATGACCGGCCATGCCGGCGACCGCCGCCCGCTGCGTTACGGCGACGTGCTGGTGCTGGTGCGGCGGCGCGGCAATGCCTTCGACGCCGTGATCCAGGCCCTCAAGCACACCGGTATCCCGGTCGCCGGCGCCGACCGGCTTAAGCTCACCGAGCACATCGCGATCATCGACCTGATGAATCTCGCCGACGCGCTATTGTTGCCGCAGGACGATCTGGCGCTAGCGGTGGCGCTGAAAAGCCCGCTGTTCGAGCTGACCGACGACGACCTGTTCGAGCTGGCATGGCAGCGCAGGGGATCGCTGCGCGAGGCGCTTGGCAGCCGCGCAGGTGACGACAAGTTTGAAAACGCCTTGCGACGCCTCGAACAATACGAGCAGCGTTTCGCGCATGAAACGCCGTTTTCGTTCTACGCCTGGCTGCTCGGCGGCGACGGTGGCCGCAACCGGATTTTGCGAAGGCTCGGACACGAGGCCAACGACGCGTTGGACGAGTTCCTCGAGCTCGCGTTGAACCATGAGCGCAAGGCGCCCGCCTCGCTGCAGGGTTTCGTGGCCTGGCTGCGCGCGGCCGATACCGAGGTGAAGCGCGACATGGAAATCTCGCGCGACGAGGTGCGGGTCATGACCGTGCACGGCGCCAAGGGGCTTGAGGCCGCCGTGGTGTTCCTGGTCGACACCACCTCCTCGCCCTCGGATACGCAGCGGCTGCGGCTGATTCATCTCCCTAACGGCAACGGCAGCGAAGTCGTGGTCTGGGCGGGCAGGAAGGCCGACGATCCAGCGCCCGTCGCCTTGGCGCGCACGCAGATGCTGGGGGAGACCGAGGACGAGTACCGCCGGCTGCTCTACGTGGCGATGACGCGCGCGGCCGACCGGCTGATCGTCGGCGGCTGCATGCCCGGCAACATGAACAGCGTCCGCAAACTCTGCTGGTACGACCTGATCGGCAAGGGACTCGCCAATTCCCTGTTGCGGGAGCAGACAATCGAGACGCCGGACGGGCCGGTGAAGCGGTATTCGCGGCCCGAGGACGAGCCGACGGCCGAGGGCGGAGCGGCGGCTCCGACCTTGGGCGCGCCGATTGCGCTGCCGGCGTGGTTGCGCACAGCATTGCCGGCGCCACCCTCCGCCGGCGATCTGCTACGGCCCTCGGACACGGGAGAGGACAAACGCTACCGCGTCAGGTCAGGCGAACCGGTTGAGCTGCGGGCGCGGGCAATTCAGCGCGGCACGCTGGTGCACCGGCTGCTGCAGTCGCTGCCGGATCTCGCCACCGAGCGGCGGCGCGATGCGGCGCTGAAATATCTCGCCCGCAACGCAGGAAACTGGGGCGAGGCCGAGCGCGAGACGCTCGGGCAAAAGGTGCTGGCGCTGATCGCCGATGTGCGCTTCGGAGCGGTTTTCACCGAAGGCAGCCGCGCCGAAGTCTCGATCGTCGGCCGCCTGGAGCGGCCGGGACATAAGCCGATGCTGGTCTCGGGGCAAATCGACCGGCTGGTGGTGACGCCTCGGCAGGTCCTGATCGTCGACTTCAAGACCAACCGCAATCCGCCGTCCGACCCGGCCGAGGCGCCGGCAGGCTACGTCCGCCAGCTTGCGCTTTATCGCTCAGTCCTCGGCAAGCTTTATCCCGAGCGAGACGTCCACGCGGCGCTGCTCTGGACCGAAACCCCTGAATTAATGGAGATTTCCGCCCCCACGCTGGACGCCGGACTGGCATTCCTGACACGTCAGGGTGAGCGAACTTGACCCGGCAGCCCCCCGTTCATAGGTTGGTTTCATGATCCGAGGCGCGATTCTCCCCACGCGCTGTTCTCTTCAACCGAAAGGGTATTCCGATGGCCGTTGGCAAGGTTTCTGACGCCGATTTCGAATCCGAAGTGCTGAAAGCGCAAGGGCCTGTCGTGGTTGATTTCTGGGCCGAATGGTGCGGCCCCTGCCGCATGATCGCTCCCGCGCTCGACGAGATTTCCGGCGCGATGGGCGACAAGGTCAAGATCGTGAAGCTCAACGTCGACGAGAGCCCGAAGACGGCCTCGAAATACGGCGTGATGTCGATCCCGACCTTGATGATCTTCAAGGGCGGCGAGATGGCCTCCCGCCAGGTCGGCGCTGCGCCGAAGGCAAAGCTACAGCAGTGGATTACCGCTGCGGTGTGATCGGCCAAGCGCGATGATTTGTGCAGACGGCCGGCGGAGCGCCGGCCGTTGGCGTTGAAAGGCATTGAGTCCTTCGCGCCAACGATATGCGGGGCCTGGCCGGGCTTGACCCGGCCATCCATCCTCTTCGAAAGGCTTCTGCGAAGATTGATGGATAGGCGGGTCCGGTCTACGCCCAAGGCTTCGACGGGCTATCGGTCTCCGGGGCGCCGAAGCTTTAGCGACGGCGGCAAGCCCGCATATCACGAGTATTGATGCGGCGCAGAGCGCGGCTACCTGATCCACCCCGTCGCCAGTGCGGAGGCCAATTCAGGCTCGCCATTGCGGCGTGCCAGTGCCGCCATCGCATCGTGGTCGTAGGGTACGTAGCGGAAGGTCACGTGCCAGCTTCCCGTAGCTAGTTCCAGGATCGCGTAGCGGGCGTCCGGCGTGCCGGCTTCCACCACGTGCGGAAACGGATGGACATCGCGGTAACCGGGCGAGCCGACGCTGCCCGGATTGACGATCAGGCGGCCGTCGGCAAGCCGCGCCGCGCGCGCAATATGGCTGTGGCCGCAGAGGATGAGCGGCTGCACGATCTGTCTGGCCGCCTCTTCGATCGCTTCCAGCGACGCCATCCGCACCGTGCCATCGGGCAAAACCGTCTCCAGCCAATAGACCTCGTCGCTCTCAGGCGTCGCATGGCAAAGAAAGACTCTTTCGCGATACACACGGGTCGGCGGCATCGTAGCTAGCCAGTCGAGATGACCGGCGTCGAGTTGCGCATGAGCGGGCCGGTCCCACGAACCCATATTTTCTGGCGGCCGGTCGATCAGATAACGGTCGTGATTGCCGAGCACATGGACGGCATCGAGCGCCATCAGCGCGTCCATGGTCCGCCGCGCGTCGAGCGGACCGCTCGCCATGTCGCCGAGATTGACGATCCCGTCGACGCCCTGCGCGCGGATGTCGGCGATGACAGCTTCCAGCGCGAGATAGTTTCCGTGGACATCGGCAATCGCGGCGAAGCGCATGCTGGGTTTATCCCGGCGGCGTGCCGTTAAGCGCCAGCACGTGGCCGGCGAGATAGAGCGATCCCGTAATCAGGATGCGCGGCGGCACTTCGTACGCCAACCGCGCCAGCGCGCGGAGCGCGGCTTCTACACCGGCGGAAATCTCCACGCGCATGCCGAGCGACCGCGCGGCATCCGCCAGCCGGTCGGTCGGCATCGCATTGTCCTGGCCGGGTATCTCGACCGCGATGATGTGGCGCGTCAGGCCTGAGAAGTTGGCGAGGAAGCCGGTGGCGTCCTTGTTACCCATCATCCCTGTTATCACGACCAGCGGGCGCGATACCCGTTCCTCGAGATCGCCCAGCGCCGCAGCGGCGACGCGTCCGCCTTCGGCGTTGTGCCCGCCATCGAGCCAGATCTCAGAGCCCTGCGGTCCCATTTCCAGCAGCGCGCCGCAGGAAAGCCGCTGCATCCGCGCTGGCCATTCGGCACTGACGATGCCGGCATCGAATGCGGCATGGCCGATCTTGAATGCCTCGATCGCGCGCAGCGTCGCAATCGCAAGCCCGGCATTGTCGAACTGATGCCGGCCGAACAGCTTTGGCGCCGCGAGATCCATCAGGCCCCGATCGTCCTGATAGACCAGCCGCCCGCATTCGACGCCGACATGCCATTGTTGGCCTGCGGCATGAAGCGGCGCGCGCTGGCGCTTCGCCTGCTGCTCGATCACGGCGATCGCCTCCGCTGCCTGCTCGGCCGAGATCACCGGCGCACCGCGCTTGATGATGGCGGCCTTCTCGCCCGCAATCGCGGTCAAGGTATCGCCGAGAAATTCGGTGTGGTCCATGCTGATCGGCGCGATGACGGTCGCGAGCGGCGCGTCCACCACATTGGTCGAATCGAGCCGGCCGCCGAGGCCGACTTCGAGCAGCAGCACGTCGGCCGGATGCTGGGCGAACAGACAAAACGCCGCCGCGGTTTTGGCCTCGAAAAAGGTGAGCGGTGCACCGGCATTGACCCGCTCGCAATGTTCGAGCGCGCCTCTCAGCTCGTCGTCGCCGACCAGCACGCCACAGCCGGCGCGGCCGAGCCGGAAGCATTCGTTGATCCGCACCAGATAGGGCGAGGTATAGGCGTGGACCCGAAGGCCCGCGGCCTCCAGGATCGCGCGCAAGTAGGCGACCGTCGAGCCCTTGCCGTTGGTGCCGGCGACGTGGATCACCGGCGGCAATTTTCGCTCAGGATGATCGAGCCGCTCAAGCAGACGATGCATCCGATCGAGGCTGAGATCGATCCGATTCGGATGCAGCGCGGAGAGCCGCGCGATCACGTCGCCGAGCTGGGCTTGCGGTCTGGCGGCCGGCGCGTTCACGCGTGCGGCGCGGCCGGCACCATTTCTGGGGCCGATCGGATCTGGGCGGCGTCGGAAATCTGCGGCGCAGGCTTTGGCACGGTCGCGAGCGCCGGCGATTTGGTTAGCAGGCGGCACAGCCGCGCCAAGGTCGACCGCAGGTCGTGGCGGTGCACCACCATGTCGATCATGCCGTGATCGCGCAAATATTCGGCGCGCTGGAACCCTTCCGGCAATTTTTCCCGGATAGTCTGTTCGATCACGCGCGCGCCGGCGAATCCAATCAGCGCCCCGGGCTCGGCGATCTGCACGTCGCCAAGCATGGCGTACGATGCGGTGACGCCGCCGGTGGTCGGATTGGTCAGCACCACGATATAGGGCTGCTTTGTTTCGCGCAGCATCTGCACGGCGACGGTCGTGCGCGGCATTTGCATGAGGGACAAGATGCCTTCCTGCATGCGCGCGCCGCCGGACGCCGCGAACACGATGAACGGTGATTTCTTTTCCACCGCGAGCCCGAGCCCGCGCACTATCGCCTCACCTGCGGCCATGCCGAGCGAGCCGCCCATGAAATCGAAATCCTGCACCGCGATAACGACGGCCGCCCCCTCGAGCTTGCCGTATCCAACCTTGATCGCGTCATTCAGTCCGGTGCGGGCGCGCGCATCCTTGATGCGGTCGGCATAGCGGCGCTCGTCGCGGAACCTCAGGGGATCGGCGGTCACCTCCGGGAGAGCGATGTCGTACCAGGTCTCGTTGTCGAAGACCGATTTAAGTCGCGCCACCGCGCCCATGCGCATGTGGTAGTTCGAGCCCGGGATCACGAACTGGTTGGCCTCGACGTCCTTGTAGAACACGAGTTGCCCGGAATCGGGGCACTTGATCCACAAATTCTCCGGCGTCTCGCGCCGCAGGATGTTGCGGATCTTCGGCCGGACCACATTGGTGAGCCAATTCATGTTCTGCTCCGGTTTGCGATCGCGCCGGGATCGCCGGCAACTATATGGCGGCTGGGGACATGCCCAGCAAGCCGCCTAGCCACGCCTGTGTCCACCGCAATTTGGCTTATTCCACGGCCGGTCTGGCGCTATGCACACCTTGGGCCAGGGAAGCGGCGAGGTCGGCAACCGCGTTGACTGTTTTGACGGTGGCGCGACCGCCGGCATCGAGGCTGCCGCGCAGGGCATCGACCAGCGCTGTACCGACCACGGCGCCGCAGGCGCGTTCGGCGATCGCGCGCGCGGCTTCCGGCGTGCGGATGCCAAAACCGACGCAGACCGGCAGCTCCGTATGCCGCTTGATCCGGGCGACCGCCTCGCCGACCGCGCTCGAATTGGCCGCCGCGCTGCCAGTGATGCCGGTGATGGAGACGTAGTAGACGAAGCCCGACGTATTGGCGAGCACCGCGGGCAACCGCTTGTCGTCGGTGGTCGGCGTCGCCAGCCGAATGAAATTGAGCCCAGCTTTGAGCGCCGGCAGGCAGAGCTCGGCGTCTTCCTCCGGCGGCAGGTCGACGATGATCAGCCCGTCGACGCCGGCGGATTTGGCATCGGCGAGAAAGCCGTCGACGCCGTAGATATAGATCGGATTGTAATACCCCATCAGCACCAGCGGCGTCGCATTGTCCTCCTTGCGGAAGCCGCGGACCATTTCCAGCGTCTTCTTCAGCGTCATGCCCGCCTTCAGCGCGCGCAGGCCCGCCGCCTGGATCGACGGACCGTCCGCCATCGGATCGGTGAAGGGCATGCCGATTTCGATGATGTCGGCGCCCGCCTTCGGCATCGCCTTGACGATGTCGAGCGACGTTTTCGGATCGGGATCGCCGGCCATCAGAAAGGTGACGAAGGCCGAGCGGCCTTGCTTCTTGAGCTGCGCGAACCGCGCGTCGATACGGGTGGTCACTTCTTCTTGCCCTTCAAGATATCGCCGACCTGTGGCACGTCCTTGTCGCCTCGGCCGGACAGATTGACCACCATCAAATGATCCTTCGGACGAGCCGGCGCGAGTTCCATCACCTTGGCAATGGCGTGTGCGGGCTCGAGTGCGGGGATGATGCCTTCCAGGCGCGACAGCAGTTGGAAGGCTTCAAGCGCCTCGTCGTCGGTTGCGGAGAGGTATTTCACGCGGCCGATCTCGTGCAGCCAGGAATGTTCCGGCCCGATGCCGGGATAATCCAGCCCGGCCGAAATCGAATGTGCGTCCTGGATCTGGCCGTCGTCGTTCATCAACAGATAGGTGCGGTTGCCGTGCAGCACGCCGGGCCGGCCGCCCGCGATCGAGGCCGCATGCAATTGCGTGAGCCCATGGCCCGCCGCTTCCACGCCGAAAATCTCGACCGAGGGGTCGTCGAGGAAGGGATGAAACAGCCCCATCGCGTTGGAGCCGCCGCCGATGCAGGCGACCAGCGAATCCGGCAGCCGACCTTCCGCCTCCTGCATCTGCTTACGCGTCTCCTCGCCGATCACCGACTGGAAATCGCGCACCATCATCGGATAGGGATGCGGGCCGGCCACCGTGCCGATGCAATAGAACGTGTTGTGCACGTTGGTGACCCAGTCGCGCAGCGCCTCGTTCATCGCATCCTTCAGCGTGCGCGTTCCCGACTGCACCGGGAACACTTTTGCGCCCAGCATTTCCATGCGGATGACGTTGGGCTGCTGCCGCTCGACGTCGACTGCCCCCATATAGACCACGCATTCGAGCCCGAACCGCGCGCACAGCGTCGCGGTGGCGACGCCATGCTGGCCCGCTCCGGTCTCGGCGATGATGCGTTTCTTGCCCATGCGCCGCGCCACCATGATCTGGCCGAGCACATTGTTCACCTTGTGTGAGCCGGTGTGGTTCAGCTCCTCGCGCTTGAAATAGATTTTGGCACCGCCCAGGTGCCCGGTCAGGCGCTCGGCGAAATAAAGCGGCGACGGCCGGCCGACATAGTCGCGCAGATAGCCGTTCATTTCGGCCTGGAACGCCGGGTCGGCCTTGGCCTCGACGTAGGCCTTTTCCAGCTCGAGGATCAGCGGCATCAGGGTTTCGGCGACAAAGCGGCCGCCGAAAATGCCAAAATGCCCGCGCTCGTCGGGTCCGCCGCGGAAGGAATTTGGCAGCGCTTTCGACGATACTTCTGACGATACTTCTGCTGACGATACTTGGCTCATCGGACAGTCAACTCTTCGCTGGCGCGCGCGGCGCGGATGAATTGGCGGATCATCTCGGGGTCCTTCACTCCAGGGGTCTGTTCGACACCAGAAGAAACGTCGACGCCGCCCGCTTGGGTCACACCAACCGCTTCCGCGACATTGGCGGCGTTAAGACCGCCGGAAACCATGAAAGGCAATTTGAGATCGAGATTCTGCAGCACATGCCAGTCGAACACGGCGCCCAGGCCGCCGGGACGCGTGGCGCCCTTGGGCGGATGGGCATCGAACAGGATGCGGTCGCACACCGCGGCGTAACCTGGCAGCGACGAAAGATCGGCCGCGCGCTCGACCGGAAGCGCCTTCATCACCTCTCGTCCGAATCTCTTCTTGATATCGGCGAGCCGCGCCACCGTTTCGTGGCCGTGCAGTTGCAAGATGTCGGGCTGCAGCGCCTCGACGATACCTTCGAGCGTGGCGTCGTCGGCATCGACAGTGAGCGCGGCCTTAACGGCCCGACGGCTGACCTGTTGGCCGAGCGCGCGCGCGGTATCGAGGCCGAGATGCCGGGGCGACGGTGGAAAGAACACAAATCCCACCATGTCGGCACCAGCGTCGAGGGCCGCGTCGAGCGTCTCGCGCGTGGACAGGCCGCAGATTTTGACAAGCAGGGACATGGGCTCTTGGTGGCGCGAAAACGTGGGTATCCGACGGGGCGGGTTCTACAACGTCGCGCCCTGCTTGTCTCGCCCGGAGGACCCGTACAGGCCACCCGGCGAGGGTACAGGAAGGCGCTGCGGGTCGGCGCGCGAGGGGCTGGCGTTGGCGCGAATATCCGCCAGTTGCGCCCTTGTCTCCCGCGCATCGGCCTCGTGCCGGCGCGCCGCCCGCCGCCAGTGCCGCTGGCCGAACCAGCTCGCACAGCCGCCCGCCACAACGCCCACGATCGCGGCTGCGATGATCAAGGCAAACAGCGGCAGCGAGACCGCAAGCGAGGGATCGGCCGAATTGAACGGATCGAACGACACCGTGACGAAGTGCCGGTTGGCGACCGCGAACACGATCAAGATCAGGAACAACGGAATGACGATCAGGGCGGTGAAGAATTTTCGCATGACGATTAGCTCGCGTTGATCGAAATCGGCCGTCATATCGCGCGGGATGCGGCCATATCAGCCGCGGGCGCGGCTCAGGCGCCCGCTTCGGGCGTCTCGCGATTCAGCCGTTCGCGCATTTCCTTGCCCGTCTTGAAGAACGGAACGCTCTTCTGATCGACCGGCACGTGGGCGCCGGTACGTGGATTGCGCCCGGCCCGCGCGGGACGGTGCTTCACCGAGAACGCGCCAAAACCGCGCAACTCGACCCGGTCGCCCCGCGCCAGCGCAGCCACGATCTCATCGAGGATCGCATTGACGATATTCTCGACATCCCGCTGGTAAAGATGCGGGTTGTGCTCGGCAATACGCTGAACAAGCTCGGATTTGATCATCGAGAATTGGGACCCGGAACGTGCAGTGATCCATTTCCGTGAAAATGCCTTGGACTGTCAAGACGCTAAATCACTTTTGCGCGACGCGAAAATGCGTGACAAACGGCCGAATAGGGGTTTGTCACAATACTCGCAGCGCGGGAAAAGCGGCCCGGCAGGATGCATAATGCTCAATTGGTACCCGCCGGCTGCCAAAGCGCCAGCATGCCATCGAGACCGAAGCGATCGACGGCCTGGGTCACGCCGGCATGCTCGAGCTGTCGCGCAAAGCCGCTCAAACCGAGCGCTTCCAGCGTAATCGACGTCGCCGTCCGCAGGAATGTCAGGTCGCCGAACCGCGGCTCCAGCTTGTAGTCGCGCACCGGCAGGTCCTTCTTGACGTTCTTCTGCGCGACCAGCCACGCCACCGCGGTTTTTTCGTCGCCGAGTTCGTCGATCAGCTTGAGATCGATGCCCTGGCGGCCGGTGAAAACCCGTCCGTCCGAGACTTTATCAAGCTGCGCGTCGTCCATGCCGCGCCGTTCCTTCACCAGCCCCTTGAACCAGGCATAGGAATCCCTCACCAGCGCATCCAGCGCGGCGCGCGCTTCCGGACTGGTCGGCTCAAAGCCGTTGGGCGCGGCTTTCAGCGGCGAAGACTTCACTTCTTCGACCTGGACGCCGACGGTTTTCAAGAGCTCGCTGAAATTCGGATACTGGAACAGCACGCCGATCGAGCCGACCAGCGAGCTCTGCTGGGCGACGATGTGGTCGGCCGCGATCGCGGTAATATAGCCGCCGGAGGCCGCCAGCCCCTCGACCACCACGACCAGCGGCTTCTTTTCCTTGAGCCGCATCAGCGAGTCGTAAAGCTGTTCGGAGCCGGCCGTGGTGCCGCCGGGGGAATTGATGTGGACGACGACCGCGGCCACGCTCGAGTTCGCCAGCCGCTCCAGCGCCTCGACGCGGTCCTGGTCGCTGCGGATCAAGCCCTCGATATTGACACGCGCGATTGAACCCGCCGTCGTTAGCGCGCTGCGGCCGCGCGGCGATATCACCAGCGCAACAACCGCGATCGCCGCGACCGCGACGAGGGCCGCGAGCACGCGCCAAAACGTCAGCTTGCGGCGGAGCCTGCGACGATCGACGATCACATCCGAATCAAGCGACATCGAAATTCTCCTAAAAGGATCAGCTCGTTTTGCATTCGCAGCGTCAGCCAGTCGTTACTTGATTACATCAATTGCGGCGCAATATGAAGAAAACATGGCTCCTTTCGTCGTCCCTGCGAATGCAGGCCCGCTAACCACCGGCGTATGCAGTGACGCCGAATGGTGCCCCAGCCATCAGGATCACCAAGGCCTGCCGGTTATCGATCCCAGCGCGCGCTCGCGCCGGACAGCGCAAGAGCGCTGTCGGGAGCTCGCTTGGCCGGGACGACGGCCGAGAATGGGTGTTTTGAGGACCCAGTAAAAAGGCCCCGGTCGAAACCGGGGCCTGATGCTTGAGAGCGACAGGAGAACCTTACTTCTCGCCGCGATTCTTGAGCGCGGTGCCGAGAATATCGCCCAGCGTCGCCCCCGAATCGGAGGAGCCGTACTGCGCGATGGCCTCCTTCTCCTCGGCGACTTCCAGCGCCTTGATCGAGACCTGCACCTTGCGGGCCTTCTTGTCGAACTGGATCACCCGCGCATCGACCTTCTCGCCGACCGCGAAGCGTTCGGCGCGCTGGTCGTTGCGATCGCGGGCGAGCTCGGAGCGCTTGATGAAGGTGGTGAAGTCGGTACCGACGATCTTCACCTCGATACCGGCTTCCTTCACCTCGAGCACTTCGCAGGTCACGACCGCGCCCTTCTTGACGTCGCCCGGTTCGGCGAACGGGTCGCCTTCGAGCTGCTTGATGCCGAGCGAGATGCGCTCCTTCTCGACATCCACGTCGAGCACCACGGCCTTCACCATGTCGCTCTTCTTGTAGTTGTCGATCACCTGCTCGCCCGGAAGCTTCCAGTCGAGGTCGGACAGATGCACCATGCCGTCGACGTCGCCCTCGAGCCCGAGGAACAGGCCGAACTCGGTCTTGTTCTTGACCTCGCCCTCGACCACCGAACCGACCGGGAACTTCTCGATGAAAACTTCCCAGGGATTGCGCATGGTCTGCTTGAGGCCGAGCGAAATCCGGCGCTTGACCGAATCGACCTCGAGAACCTGCACTTCGACTTCCTGCGAGGTCGAAACGATCTTGCCGGGGTGCATGTTCTTCTTGGTCCACGACATTTCCGAAACGTGGATCAGGCCTTCGATGCCCGGCTCCAATTCGACGAACGCGCCGTAGTCGGTGATGTTGGTGACCCGGCCGTGGAAGCGGGCGCCCAGCGGATACTTCGCCTCGATGCCCTGCCAGGGGTCGTCAAGCAGTTGCTTCATGCCGAGCGAGATGCGGTGGGTCTCGTGGTTGATCTTGATGATCTTGACCTTCACCGTCTGGCCGATGGTCAACACCTCGGTCGGGTGATTGACCCGCCGCCAGGCGATGTCGGTGACGTGGAGGAGGCCATCGATGCCGCCGAGGTCGACGAAGGCACCGTAATCGGTGATGTTCTTGACCACGCCGTCGATCACCTGACCCTCTTCGAGGTTCTGCACCAGCTCCTGGCGCTGCTCGGCGCGGGTCTCTTCCAGAACCGTACGGCGCGACACCACGATGTTACCGCGGCGGCGATCCATCTTGAGGATCTGGAACGGCTGCGAATTATTCATCAAGGGCGCAACGTCGCGGATCGGACGGATGTCGACCTGCGAGCGCGGCAGGAAGGCCACCGCGCCGTCGAGGTCGACGGTAAAGCCGCCCTTGACCTGGTTGAAGATGACGCCGTTGACCTTTTCGTTGTTCTGGAACGCCTTTTCGAGCTTGCCCCAGCTTTCCTCGCGGCGCGCCTTGTCGCGCGACAGCACGGCCTCGCCGAGCGCATTCTCGATGCGGTCGAGGAACACCTCGACCTCGTCGCCGACCTTGAGCTCGCTGTCGCGGCCGGGCCCGGCGAATTCACGCAAGGCCACGCGGCCTTCGGTCTTCAGGCCAACGTCGATGACGGCCATGTCCTTCTCGATCGCAACCACCTTGCCCTTGATGACAGAGCTTTCCTGCAGGTTGCCACCGGCGAAGAACTCATCCAGCATCGCGGCAAAATCGTCGCGGCTGGGGGAATAGGAATTAGCACTCGTAGTCGTCGAAGCCATTTGTTCTCCAATTGCGAAATCTTGCCGGCCATTGGGGTTTCAGGGTGTATCGGGCGCGAAGTGTCAGTGGTCGCAAAACCCACGACGACCGCTATTTGCGCAAAAACGCAAAAGCGGACCGGCAGATGCCTGCACGTTCGATACGTTGATTTCTGTCCGGGACCTTAAGGCGGATCGAACCCTTTGAAAGCGGGCTCGAGCGTTCGACCTTCGAGGACGGGAGCGGGCGTTCCTCCAATGACGGCAGCGGATCAATCCCGCCGCCGGCCCGCTCGGACGGCCTCGACAATGTCGATGGCGGCCCGGACGCCGCCTTCTATATCCAGATTGGAATTATCTAGCAAGTAAGCATCCGCAGCCGGTTTTAAAGGCGCAACCGGCCTGTTCTTGTCGCGTTCGTCGCGCTGGATGATATCCGCCAGCACCGCCGCCTCGTCGACATCCTCGCCGCGGGCGCGCGCTTCGAGCGTCCGGCGGCGGGCCCGGACCCTGGGATCGGCGACGACAAAAATCTTCACCTCAGCATGGGGGCAGATCACGGTTCCGATGTCGCGGCCGTCGAGCACAGCCCCCGGCGGATCGGCGGCAAACTGGCGCTGAAAATTCAACAAGACCTCCCGCACCTTGGGGATCGCCGAGACCACGGAAGCGGCCTCGCCCACCTTTTGCGTCTTCAGCACGGGATTTCCGAATTTTTCGGGATCGAGCTCAAGTGCCGCCGAGACCGCGAGCATCTGGTCGTTCAAGTCGGCGCCAGCGCTCATCAGGGCATAAGCCACCGCACGGTAGATCACGCCGGTATCCAGGTGACGATAGCCGTAATGCTTGGCGAGCCGCTTGCCGAGCGTGCCTTTTCCGGATGCCGCCGGCCCATCGATGGCGATGATCATGTTGCGTCCGGGATGTGACGCCCAAATGGGCTGCGGGCGCGGCGCAGTGGCCAGAGCTCGGTGAAGATGTCACGCGGCGCGAACTCGGCGGGACTGGCAAAGGTCAAATATTCGCGCATGGCGTCATTCTCAAACGGACAGGTATGCCATCGATGATCGAGGAACTGCGCCGGCCCGGAAGCCCAAGGCGGTACACGCCCCAATTTGTGTTGCTTCGCAAGATCCTGCGCAATTGCTTCCACCAGCGCGTCGAGCTTTTGGCGTTCGTTAATTCCGGCTCCTCCGCAATCATCAAATAGCGCTCCTTTGGGTGTCGGGGCGAGATCGAAAGCATCCACCAATTCTGCCAGCGCTGCATCCCACAAGGCACCCCGCTGACTTCTCTCGACCGCCGCAGCGAGCGTAGTTGGGCGCATCGGGTTGTGCCTTTTTGCTCGACGACCAAATTAAGCAAACTCCGCTCCCAACGAACGCATCATTGGCACAAAATCCGGGAAGCTGGTGGCGATGAAGGCGGTGTCGTCGACCTTGACCGGCTGGTCTGCGGCGAGGCCCATCACCAGCGCCGACATCGCGATGCGGTGATCCATGTGGGTTGCGACAAGGCCGCCGCCGGGCACGTGGCCCTTGCCTTCGACGATCAGATCGTCGCCGGAAATTTCGACGTTGACGCCATTGACGCGCAACATGGCGGCGGTTGCCTCCAGGCGGTCGGATTCCTTGACCCGTAATTCGTGCAGGCCGCGCATGATGGTGGTGCCTTCGGCAAACGAAGCGGCCACCGCCAGCACTAGATATTCATCGATCATCGATGGAGCGCGCTCCGGCGGCACCTCAACGCCGCGCAGCTTGGAGGCCCGCACCCGCAACTGCGCCATCGGCTCGCCGGCATCGCCGCGCATTTCGCTTTCTTCGATGGAAGCGCCCATTTCGCGCAGGGTCGCGAACAGCCCGGTCCGCAGCGGGTTGGTCATGACGTCTGACAGCACAATATCGGAGCCCTCGACGATCAGGGCGGCGACGATTGGAAACGCCGCGGAAGACGGATCGGCCGGCACAACGACGTTGGCGCCGTGCAGTTCGCCCTGACCGGTCAATACGATCTTTCGGCCGTGGCTGCCTTCCGGTCTTGAGACGATCTCGGCGCCAAAATGCTGCAGCATCAGCTCGGTGTGGTCGCGGCTCGCCTCCTGCTCGATCACGGTGGTCGTGCCCGGCGCCGCAAGCCCCGCCAGGAGCACCGCGGACTTGATCTGGGCAGAAGCCACCGGCGTGCGATAGAGGATCGGGACCGGATCGCGAGCGCCCTGAAGCGTCAGCGGCAGCCGGCCGCCCTCCCCACCCACCGCAACCTTGGCGCCCATCAATTCCAGGGGATCGAGCACCCGCCGCATCGGCCTAGAGCGCAGCGAGGCGTCGCCGTCGAATACGGCCGTGACCGGACAGCCCGCGACCGCCCCCATCACCAGCCGGCATCCGGTGCCGGAATTGCCGAAATCGAGCGGAGCAGAAGGTTCAGTGAAGCCGGCCACGCCGACGCCACGCACGACCCAAGCGAAATCGCCGGTCCGTTCCACGCGCGCACCCAGCGCCCGCATGGATTTGGCGGTATTGAGCACGTCTTCGCCCTCAAGCAGGCCCGAGATACTGGTCTTGCCGACCGACAACGAGCCCAGGATCAGGGCCCGGTGGGAGATCGACTTGTCGCCGGGAACGCGGACGTTCCCGATCAAAGGGCCGCTGGAACGCGCGATTAGCGGGATCGGCTGGTCGGAATGGGTCAAGATTGTGTCCTTTAGACCGGGGCAGGTACCACAGGGGTTGGGCGCCGTCACGGGCCTGTCTTTCTTGCGTAAAGCGCTATTGACAGCGGCGGCGCAACTAGCCAAGTGAAGCACCGCTTTTCAGACATCCCCGGGATTCCGCACGTGGCCAAATCCGATCTTGGAACCAAACGCATTTGCCCGACCACGGGCAAGAAGTTTTACGACCTCAACAAGAGTCCGGTGATCTCGCCCTATACCGGCGAGGTGGTGCCGATCGCCCCGGTTGCGCCGCCTCGCATGGCACGCGGCGAAGCCGCACGCGCGACGGCCGCAGCCGCAGCCGCCGTGGCTCCCGAGCCGGCGGAAGCCGAAGAGTTGGTGCCGCTCGAGGAGGCCGATGCCGAGGAGAACACCGGCAAGGTGAAGGCCGTCGTGCCCGAATCAGAGGACGATATCGAGATCGACGAGACCATCGAAGACGATGACGACGACGATTCCACCTTCATCGCCGACGAGGAAGAGGGCGAGGAAGACGTCACCGACATCATCGGCGACGTCGGCGGCGACGAGGAGACTTGAGATCAGTCCCGAACTGTGTTTCACGGTTTAATGTAGCCGCGCGTCGCCCAAGGCGTACGGACTTAGGGTTGAGGGGCCATAGCTCAGCTGGGAGAGCGCTTGCATGGCATGCAAGAGGTCGGCGGTTCGATCCCGCCTGGCTCCACCAGCCTTCGCAGGCCGCGCCTGCTTCGGTTCGGCAGGCCCTACCGTGGCGAAGGCTGCCGCGTCGTCCGCACGGCGAAGACGGGCCTCGGCAAGCCTCTGCGCCCATTGCGGCGGAGACGATCCGGCCATGAAATACGTCTACATTCTCGAAAGGTTAGACTCCCAGCACTTCTACGTCGGCATCACCGACGACCTGCGCGCCCGGCTAGCAAAGCACAACGCCGGCGAAGTGCCGCACACGTCGAAGTATCGGCCTTGGCGGCTCAAGACCTATATCGCGTTCAGCGACGAAAATCAGGCTGTCGCATTCGACAAGTATCTGAAGTCCGCCTCCGGCCGGGCATTCGCCAAGAAGCGCCTTTGGCGCCTCACGTCCCGACCCCCAACCCACCTACTCCCCCGCCGCGGCATTCAGCCGGTCGCGCAGGGCGATCAGTTCGTTTTTCATCGCCGATAATTCGCCAAGCGAGCATGCCGAGGCGGCAAGGATGGCCTGGGGCACGGTCCTGGCCTTTTCCCGGAGGGTCTGGCCCTGGGACGTCAGCGAGATCAGGACTTGCCGCTCATCCTCGGCGCTGCGGGTGCGCTTGAGGAGATGGGCCGCCTCCAGCCGCTTGAGCAGCGGGGTGAGCGTGCCGGAATCCAGGAACAGCCGCTCGCCGATGTCTTTCACCGGCACGCCATCGCGCTCCCACAGCACCAGCATCACCAGGTATTGCGGATAGGTCAGTCCAAGCCGGTCGAGCAGCGGCTTGTAGACCCGGTTGAACGCGTGCGCTGTGGAATAGATCGCAAAACAGAGCTGATTGCCCAATTGCAGCGGCAGGTCTGCGACGTATTTCCCTGCCGCGTGCTTCTCTGCCGCGTATTTCCTGGCCATTCCAAAACCTCGTCAGCCGACCGGACTCGGTTCATTGTGGGTCGAGGCACGCCGGCGATCAATTGCGGACAATTAAATGTGAGCCCGCATTATTTATATTGCGTACAATACAATTTTGTACAATACAAGTGGCATTGAAGCCGCAACCAGGGAGACCGCCATGCCCGTGAATGTTCTCTACAAGACCAGTGCCAAGGCCACCGGAGGCCGCGATGGCAATGCCGCCACACTCGACGGCGCCCTCGACGTCAAACTCGCAACGCCCAAGGAACTGGGCGGTGGCGGCGGCGCAGGCAACAATCCGGAGCAGCTGTTCGCTGCCGGCTATGCCGCCTGCTTTATCGGCGCGATGAAGTTCGTTGCCTCGCAAGGCGGCCCAAAAGTGCCTGCCGATACCTCGGTGACCTCGACGGTGGGCATCGGACCGCGCTCGGAAGGCGGCTTCGGCCTTGAGGTCGAACTCGCGATCTCGCTGCCCGGCGTTCCGCGCGCAGACGCCGAGACGCTGGTGGAGAAGGCCCACCAGGTATGCCCCTACTCCAATGCCACTCGCGGCAATGTCGACGTTCGCCTGAAGGTCGTCTGACGACCCCGCCGAATGGCCCGCCATGACATCGGCGGGCCATTAGGCGCGAGCTACGCATCGGTGGCTGTCCCGACATGCGCCGGAACGCGAACGACATGACTGGCGCCCCATTTGCGAAGTGAGCCTCTGTGATGCTTAATGGCTGCGACGTTGCAACAGGCCCCGCAAGAAATACCCGATGACCACAGAACCTGCCCCCTGCGCGATGGCCGGATTGCGCGTGATCGACCTGACGCGCGTGCTCGGCGGCCCCTACTGCACGCAGATCCTCGCCGACCACGGCGCCGACGTGATCAAGGTCGAACCGCCCGCCGGCGACGAAACGCGCGACTGGGGCCCGCCCTTCCACGAGGACGACGCGGCTTATTTCGTCGGCATCAACCGCAACAAGCGCTCGATCGGGCTCGACCTCGCTTCCGAAGGCGGACGCGCGGTGCTGATGAAGATGCTCGAGGGCGCCGACGTCCTGATCGAGAATTTCAAACCGGGCACGCTCGACAAATGGGGCATCGGCAACGACGTGCTGCGCGCGAAATTCCCGCACCTGGTGCACTGCCGGATCTCCGGCTTCGGCGCCGACGGTCCGCGCGGCGGCAATCCCGGCTATGACGCCATCATCCAGGCGATGACCGGCATGATCGCCGCCACCGGTTCGCCGCAGAGCGGCCCGATGCGGATCGGCGTTCCCGTGGTCGATATCACGACCGGGCTTTACGCCGCGATCGGCATCCTGATGGCGCTGTCGGAGCGGCAACGCTCCGGGCTCGGACAGTTTCTGGAAACGACGCTGTACGAGACCGGCCTTGCCGTCATGCATCCGCACGCCGCGAACTATTTCATGCACGGCAAACCGCCGGGCCTCACCGGCAACGAGCATCCCAATCTCGTGCCTTACGCGATCTTCCCGACCAAGACCGACAACATCTTCATCGGCGTCGGCAATGACGGCACCTTCCGCAAGCTCGCCAAGGAGATCGGCAAGCCCGAACTCGGGACCGATCCGCGCTTTGCCCGCAACAAGGACCGCATCGCCAACCGCGAGGCGCTGCGCGAGCAGTTGGCCGCCGTGTTCCGCCTGCACGAGGCCGAGCCATTATGCAATCGCCTGCTAGCCGCGGGGCTGCCGGCTGGCCCCGTGCAGAAGATCGACCAGGCGCTCACCAATCCGCATACCATCTACCGCGGCGATGTGATCGAAAAGGATTGGTACAAGGGGGTCGCCTCTCCGATCCGGCTCGATCGCAGCAAGCCCAGCCTGCGGCGAACGCCGCCGAAATTCAGCCAGCACTCGGTCGAGGTGCTCGCGGAGTTCGGCTATTCCAAAGGCGAGATCGATGCGATGGTAGCCAAGGGCGTTGTCTGCGGAAACGAGCGCAAGCGCTGATAGAGATTTCGAGTTCCGGACGCGGCACTATGGCGGCGCACCCGTGAGCGTGCCCGCTACCTCGGGGGCGCCTTCGCCCATTTTATCGCTTCCTTGGCCGGCTCTTCCCCCGTACCATCCGGCTGTTAACAGAGTCATTTGCACGTCATCCGGCGCTGCTAACGCGCAATAATGGCGATGGCGGTCCAACGGAAGGGGTTTTGATGGCTTTTCGACAGTTTGGCGCGGCAGCCGCTGTGACGTTGGCGTTCGCGGTTTCGCCGGCCCATGCGGTGACCGAGATTCAGTGGTGGCATGCGATGACCGGCCCGAACAATGACGTCGTGGTCAAGCTCGCCAACGATTTCAATGCCTCGCAAAGCGAGTACAAGATCGTTCCGACCTTCAAGGGCAGCTACGCCGATACGCTGAACGCCGGGATCGCAGCGTTTCGCGCCGGCAGCGCACCCGGCATCATGCAGGTGTTCGAAGTGGGAACGGCGACCATGATGGCGGCCAAGGGCGCCATCATGCCGGTGTCCGAACTGATGAAGCGGCAGGGCGAGGCCTTCGATCCAAAATCCTATCTGCCGGCCATCACCGGTTACTACTCGACCGCCAAGGGCGAGATGCTGTCGTTCCCATTCAACTCGTCGAGCATGGTGCTGTGGGTCAATCTCGATGCGCTGAAGAAGGCCGACATCGCCGAGCCGCCGAAGACCTGGCCGGAAGTGTTTATTGATGCCAAGAAGCTGCATGCCACGAGCCCGACCTGCGGCTTCTCCTCGAGCTGGATCACCTGGGGGCTGATCGAACAGTTTTCGGCCTGGCAGAACGTGCCGATCGGCACCAAAGCCAACGGGCTCGACGGCTTCGACACCGTGCTCGAGTTCAACACGCCACTGGAAACCAAGCTCCTGGAAAACCTCGTCGAGCTGCAGAAGGACAAGAGCTACGATTATTCCGGACGCACCAACACCGGCGAAGGCCGCTTCACCTCGGGCGAATGTCCGTTGTACATGACGTCATCGGCGTTCTATCCGAGCGTCAAGGCCAACGCCAAGTTCGCCTATACGGCGGTAGCGATGCCTTATTTTCCCGACGTCAACGGCGCCCCGCAAAACTCCATCATCGGCGGCGCCTCGCTGTGGGTGATGGGCGGCAAGTCGGCTGAAGAATACAAGGGCATCGCCAAGTTCTTCACCTTCCTGTCCGACACCGACCGCCAAGTCTACCTGCATGAAGTTTCCGGATATCTGCCGATCACGAAGGCAGCCTACGAGAAAACCAAGGAGTTGGGTTTCTACGACAAGAACCCGATCCTCGAAGTGCCGCTGAAAGAGCTGACCAACAAGCCGCCGACTGAAAATTCGCGGGGCTTGCGCTTCGGCGGCATGGTTCAGATGCGCGACGTCTGGTCGGAAGAAATCGAGGCGGCGCTTGCCGGCAAGAAGTCGGCAAAGGAAGCGCTCGATACGGCGGTGTCGCGCGGCAACCAGATGCTGCGGCAATTCGAGCGCTCCGCCGTCAAATGACGGCCGCGAGGGTGGTGGCCGGGTCTGATCCGGCCATGACCCTCTAGGTTTCAGTTGAGCATGGCCTTTGCGGAAAACCGGTGTTCATCCCGCAACACTTGCGGGACAGGCTTTTGCGGGATCATGCTTTAAGCGGGGGCTTCATGGAAAACCGGGCGATCTTTTCGGGCAAGCTGCTGGCCTATCTTCTGGTCCTGCCGCAGTTCGCGATTTCGCTGATCTTCTTCTATTGGCCGGCCGCGCAGGCGCTGTGGCAATCGTTCCTGGTACAGGACGCCTTCGGGCTGTCCACCGAGTTCGTCTGGTTCGAGAACTACGTCAATCTACTGCGGACGCCTGAATATTATCAGGCGATCGGCGTCACCTTCACCTTTTCGGCGCTGGTGGTGTTTTTCTCGCTCTCGATCGGGCTGTTGCTGGCGGTGATGGCCAACCGTAACATCCGAGGCGTCCAGATCTACCGGACCTTCCTGATCATCCCCTATGCGGTCGCGCCGGCGGTCGCAAGCGTGCTCTTCATCTTCATGTTCCAGCCGGGACTTGGCATGATCGCGCGCGCATTACAACGCGACGGCGTCGACTGGAATCCGGTGCTGAACGGCACGCAAGCGATGATCATGGTCGTCATCGTCGCGGTGTGGAATCAGATCAGCTACAACTTTCTCTTCTTCCTCGCAGGTCTGCAGGCGATCCCGAAGAGCGTGATCGAGGCCGCCGCGATCGACGGCGCGCGGCCGATGCGGAGGTTCTGGACCATCATCTTCCCGCTGTTGTCGCCGACCACCTTCTTCCTGATCATCGTCAACATCACCTACGTCTTCTTCAACACGCTCGGCATCATCGACACCGCGACCGGCGGCGGCCCCAACGGCGCCACGCAAACGCTGGTCTACAAGGTGTTCCAGGACGGCAAGGTCGGCGCCGATCTCGGCGGCTCGGCGGCGCAGTCAGTGATCCTGATGGTGATCGTGGTCCTGCTCACCGCATTCCAGTTTCGCTACGTGGAAAAGAAAGTTCATTACTGAACGCCATGATCGAACATCGCCGATTTGGAAACCTGTTACCCCACCTCGTGCTGCTGACCGGCGTCCTCGTCGTCGCCTTTCCGGTCTATCTTGCGATCGTCGCCTCGACCCACGACAATTCCGTCATCGCCAACGGCCAGATGCCGCTCTATCCCGGTACCCACGCGCTCGAGACCTACTGGAACACCATCGTCTCCGGCACCGGAAAGACCACGCGCCAGCCGGTTGGCGGCATGATGATGGCGAGCCTGGTGATGGCGCTCGGCATTGCGATCGGAAAAATCGCGATCTCGATCATCTCGGCCTATGCGATCGTGTTCTTCGCCTTCCCGTTCCGGATGACCGCGTTCTGGACCATCTTCATCACGCTGATGCTGCCGGTCGAGGTGCGCATCTATCCGACCTACAAGATCACCTCCGACCTGCACATGCTGGATTCCTATGCCGGGCTGATTCTGCCGCTGATCGCCTCGGCGACCGCGACGCTGTTGTTCCGGCAATTTTTCATGACCGTGCCGAAGGAGCTGGTCGAGGCCTCGAAGATGGACGGCGCCGGACCGATCCGGTTCTTCTTCGATACGCTATTGCCGTTGTCGGTGACCAACATCGCAGCCCTGTTCGTGATCCTCTTCATCTACGGCTGGAATCAATATCTGTGGCCGCTGTTGATCACGACGCGCGACGACATGCAGACCATCGTCATCGGCATCAAAAAGATCATCGACGTGCATGACGCCTTGACCGAATGGTCGGTGGCGATGGCCACCGCCGTGCTCGCCATGCTGCCGCCGGTCGCCGTCGTCGTTCTGATGCAACGCCTCTTCGTCAAGGGCCTGATCGAGACGGAGAAATGAAGGGGCGAACAGCGAGTGGGGTGCTGCCCAGCGGACGCAGCCTCATTCTTCCCTATTCGCCACTCCTTATTCGCTATTCGCTTGGAGTTCCTAATGGCCAACGTAACGCTGCATAACGTCCGCAAGGCCTATCCGAACGGGTTCGAGGCCATCAAAGGCGTCAATGTCGAGGTTGGCGACGGCCAGTTTTGTGTGCTGGTCGGCCCCTCCGGCTGCGGCAAGTCCACACTGTTGCGCATGGTCGCAGGCCTCGAGACCGTCACCAGTGGTGAGATCGAAATCGGCGAACGCCTGGTCAACCAGGTCGAGCCGGCCGATCGTGACATCGCCATGGTATTCCAGAACTACGCGCTCTATCCACATATGAGCGTCTACAACAACATGGCCTATGGCCTGCGCAACCGCGGCATGCCCAAGCCGGAGATCGACAGCCGCGTCCAGGAAGCCGCGCGCATTCTCGAGCTTGGCGCCATGCTCGACCGCAAGCCCGGGCAATTGTCCGGCGGCCAGCGCCAGCGCGTTGCGATGGGACGCGCCATCGTGCGGCAGCCGAAAGTGTTCCTGTTCGACGAGCCGCTGTCCAACCTCGACGCCAAGCTTCGAATCGCAATGCGGGTCGAGATCCGCAAATTGCAGCGGCGGCTGAACACGACGTCGATCTACGTCACCCACGACCAGCTCGAGGCGATGACGCTCGCCGATATTCTTGTCGTGATGAATGGCGGCGAGGTCGAGCAGATCGGCAATCCGCTCGACATCTACCAGAAGCCGGCGACGACGTTCGTCGCCTCCTTCATCGGCGCGCCGCCGATGAACCTGATTGCGCTCCGCGACTCAGACATCAGGCTGCAGACCGCGAACGCCGACGGCATCCTCGGAATTCGCCCCGAAGATTTTCATATGGCAAATGGATCAGCGCCCGACGGCGGCATCGCCATGGACCTGACGGTCGAAGCGATCGAACGGGTGGGGGCGGAGACCTACATTTACGGCCTGCGGGCGCGAGGAGACGGCACGCCTGCCATCAGCGCCAAGCCCGGCGAATTGCCGCCGGGCGAAATCCTGGTTCGGATTCCCGGCCAGAGCGGGCCCGCGATCGGGGAGCGAATCCGCGCCGCAGCGCCGCGCGAAAAGCTGCATCTGTTCAGCCCCGACGGCCGCAAGCGGATCGAGCTTTAGCTAACAGCGCGATGGGGTCCCGATCGCGCTGTTAGCTGTTGACACGCCTCCGGCCGGGTTCCCGAGGTGCTTGAACCCTCTGAGATCGTGCCCATATTGCTCGCCAAGGGGTGCCGCAAGGGCCCTGAAACGTCAAAGTCGCTTCGAGAGGACTTTGTAAACTATGTCTCGTGTTCCTTCGCTCTCCAGTCCGTTCCTTTTGGGATTTGACGAGATCGAGCGTGTGCTTGATCGCGTCGTCAAGGGCGCCGACGGTTATCCTCCGTACAATATCGAGAGGTGCGACCGTGCCAACGGCCAGCCCGAACGGCTGCGAATCACGCTGGCGGTGGCGGGCTTTACCCGCGACCAACTCGATGTAACCATTGAGGAAAACCAACTTGTGATCCGCGGCCGCCAGCAGGAGGATAAGGCCCGGCAATACATCCATCGCGGCATCGCGGCGCGCCACTTCCAGCGCACCTTCGTGCTGGCGGAGGGGATGCAGGTGCTGGGCGCGGATCTGAGGAACGGGCTGTTGTCGATCGATCTTGCCCGGCCTGAACCGGAGAAGATTGTTAAGACAATTGCTATCAGTGAACACGAATAATGGAACGAGTAGCGGACTCGACCGCTTAGGCTCAGAAGGAGTCGAGACCATGACTGAAGGTAATGTTGCGTCGGAACCGGGCGTCTCGCTGGAGGCGCTGGCCCATCTCGGTGAAGGCCATATCGCCTATGTGAAGCAGGTGCGTTCCGAGGACGTGCCCGGGCTGTTTCCGCAGGCGCCGAAGATCGCGCCCGGACTGATGCTGTTTGCGCTCCACGCCGCCGACGGTACGCCGATCATGCTGACCGACAGCCGGGAAGCTGCGGTCGCCAACGCCTGGAGCAACGAGCTGCAGGCCGTCAGCGTACACTGACGCGGGCCGGCGTCACGACGCCGGCTTCGCCGCGTTTCACGCGGCTGATTTGCGACGACGATGCCATACGCGGGTTCGGCCCGCGTATCCGTCGCCCATCCAGAAAAAATCAGGGAATGATCGCCGGGCCAAGGCCCGGCTTACGCTGCTACGCCGCGGTCGCGGGCGGCAGCGCCAGCACCGAATAGATCGCCTGGGCGTCGCGCGAGGCGCGCAGCTTCTTGGCGATATCCTGGTCACGCAACAGCCGCGCGATCCGCGCCAGCGCCTTGAGGTGGTCGGCGCCGGCACCCTCGGGGGCTAGCAGCAGAAACACCAGGTCGACCGGCTGGCCATCCATCGCCTCGAAATCGATCGGGCGCTCCAGGCGAGCAAACAGGCCAAAAATCTTTTCCAGCTTCGGCAGCTTGCCGTGCGGGATGGCGACGCCATAGCCGACGGCCGTGGTGCCGAGCTTCTCGCGCTGCAGCAGAACCTCGAAAACCGTCCGTTCGTTCTGTCCGGTCAGCTCAGCCGCCTTCGCTGCCAGTTCCTGCAGCGCCTGCTTCTTGCTGTTGACCTTCAATGCCGGGAGAATCGCCTCAGGTGCGACCAGATCGGTAATCGTCATGGGGCATTCCGAGGTGTGATCGTCAGGTTGCGAAATAGGCCTTGCCGGCCCGGCGTCAAGAAGTCGAGGCGGGAGCCGGGCTTACGCCCCTGTCCTGATTTGGGGGCTTCTACCCCAACGCAACGGCCGTGCCAACTCCCGCGAGACCGTTCATGCAAGCTATCCTTAAAAACATTGGACGAAGGGAATGTCGGCCAAAAAGGCCCGAAAAACCGTCTGATGGGCGCTTGCTTCATGATTTGACCGCAGGCGGATCGACCCAGCCGACATTGCCGTCCGTCCGCCGGTAAATGATGTTCACCCGGCCGCTCGATCCGTGCTGGAAAACCAGGCAGGCGGCGCCTGTCAGATCCAATTCCATCACGGCCTCGCTGACCGAAAGCCGCTTCAGGGAGGTGGTCGCCTCCGCGATGATGACGGGGTTATAGCCGGTGACCTCCTCGTCGCCTTCGCTGGGGGCCTCGATCACGTAGCTCGGCGCGTCCAGCGTCGGTGCGCCGATCTCCGCCAGCGCGGCGGACGCTGCGTGGGCCTTGCGGGCGGAGCGATCCTTCAGCCGGCTCTTGTAGCGGCGCAGGCGTTTTTCGATCATCAAGAGCGCCTGGTCGGCGCTGGCATAGGCGTCGGTGGCGTTGGACTCCGCCTCCAGCGTGATCCCGGAATCCAGATGCAGCGCGCAATCGGTGCGGAAGCCGAAGCCATCCTTGCTCAGCGTGATGTGGCCGGAATAGTTGCCGTCGAAATATTTGCGCAAGACCTCCTCGGTGCGCTCGCTGACGCGCCCGCGCAGCGCCTCGCCGACGCTGATGCTTTTTCCCGAAATCCGGAGGGTCATGAGATGCCTCGAAAGGATTAAGCTTAAGGGCGAGCCGAGATTATCGCGATTTGAAGCCGACGCAATCGGCCCAGGAGCCGTGTCGGCACGCAAGGGAACTTCAGATCCAGTAACTTCAGATCGACAACGCCAACGCACTCTGCTTGTCGCGGCGACGCTGCACCGAGGACGGGATCCGCATCGCCTCGCGGTATTTCGCGACCGTGCGGCGAGCGATATCAATACCGGATTGGCGCAGTCGTTCCACGATGGTATCGTCGGAGAGGATCGCGCTAGGGTTCTCCGCATCGATCAACTGCTTGATGTGGTGACGGACCGCTTCCGCCGAATGCGCTTCCCCGCCGTCGGCGGACGCAATCGAGGCGGTGAAGAAATACTTCAGTTCGAAGGTGCCGCGGTTGGTCGCCATGTATTTGTTGGCGGTCACCCGCGACACCGTCGATTCATGCATCTGGATCGCGTCGGCCACCGCCTTGAGGTTCAACGGCCGCAAATGCGCGACGCCGTGGGTGAAGAAACCATCCTGCTGCCGCACGATCTCGGCCGCCACTTTCAAGATGGTGCGGGCGCGCTGGTCAAGCGCGCGCACCAGCCAGGTCGCGTTCTGCAGGCAGTCGGTGAAATAGGATTTGTCGCCGTCCTTGCGGATCGTCTTCGACAGCTCGGTGTAGTAGGTCTGGTTGACCAGCACGCGCGGCAACGTGTCGCTGTTAAGCTCGACGTGCCAGCCGCCGTCGGGTCCCGGCCGCACATAGACGTCCGGCACCATGGTCTGCATCCGCGCCGCGCCGAATTTCAGGCCCGGCTTCGGATCGAGGCGGCGGATTTCGCCGATCATGTCGATGATGTCCTCGTCATCAACGCCGCAGAACTTGCGCAAGCCGCCGATATCTCGCTTGGCCAACAGATCGAGATGCTCGACAAGGGCCTGCATGGCCGGATCGTAGCGGTTCAGCTCGCGCAACTGGATCGCCAGGCACTCGCTCAAATTCCGCGCACAGACACCAGGCGGATCGAATTTCTGCAACACCGCGAGCACGGCCTCGACGTCGCCTTGCGAGGCGCCGAGCCGTTCGGCGGCCTGCCCGAGATCGGTCGGCAGGTAACCGGCCTCGTCGACAAGATCGATCAGATATTGACCGATCATCCGCTGCGCCGGCTCGGTGAATGCCACCGCCAATTGTTCGGCGAGATGACCTCCAAGCGTCACCTCGGCCGCGACGAAGGCCTCGAGATTATAGTCCTCGTCGTTGGAGGCGCCGCCGCCCCATTCGGTATACGTGGTCGGCGCCGCGTCCTGCGCGTTACGCGCGGCGGCCTCGGCCGGTTCCTCCGAAAATACGTTGTCGAGCCCGGTGTCCAGCGTCTGTTCGATCTCGGCGCGGCTGCCAAGTTCACGGTTCATCCACTCTTCCTGGGCCGGCTCGAAGCCATCGGCGGCGGCATTCGCCGTCTCCGAATGAGCCGACGCTGAGTCCTCGCCATAGGTGCTGCCGGACTCCTCGGAATCGGAGAATTCGGCCGGCTCGGGGGACGGTTCGCCTGCAACCGGCGGCTCGCCGGTGTCGCTGGCACGCTCGAGCAAGGGGTTGCGCTCCAGTTCCTCTTCGACAAAAGCCGACAGGTCGAGATTCGACAACTGAAGCAGCTTGATCGCCTGCATCAGCTGTGGCGTCATCACCAGTGACTGGGACTGGCGGAACTCTAATCTCTGCGTCAGCGCCATGGAGGCAAGAACGATCCGTTAAAACTGGTCCGATTCTTGCTTAGCCTAGTCCGGAGCCGATGTACACGGCTTGACGGATCGGAAAAATTAATTAGAGGCGGAATTCCTCGCCAAGGTAAAGCCGACGTACGTCCGGGTCGCTGACGATCTCGTCCGGACTGCCCTCCGTCAAGATCTCCCCGGCATAGACGATATAGGCGCGGTCGGTCAGTCCCAGCGTTTCCCGTACGTTGTGGTCGGTGATCAATACACCGATGCCGCGATTGGTGAGATGGCGGACGAGATCCTGAATGTCGCCGACCGCGATCGGATCGATGCCGGCGAAGGGTTCGTCGAGCAGCATGTAGTTGGGGCGGGTCGCCAGCGCGCGCGCGATTTCGACACGCCGCCGCTCGCCGCCCGAGAGCGCGATTGAAGGCGTCTTGCGCAGCCGGGTGATGTTGAATTCGTCGAGCAGCGAATTGAGTTCGGCCTCGCGTTTTCGCTTCGAGGGCTCGACCACCTCAAGCACGGCGCGGATATTCTGCTCCACCGTCAGCCCGCGAAAGATCGAGGCTTCCTGCGGCAAATAGCCGATGCCAAGCCGCGCCCGCTGATACATCGGCAATTGGGTGACGTCATGGCCATCGAGCTCGATGGCGCCGCGATCGGCCTTGATCAAGCCGGTGATCATGTAGAACACCGTGGTCTTTCCGGCGCCGTTCGGGCCGAGCAAACCAACCGCTTCGCCGCGGCGCACATAGATGCTGACCCCGCGCACGACCTGGCGGGTGCCGAAACTCTTTTCCACGCTATGCACAGCCAGAAGGCCTGGCCGCCGCAGCAATTGCGGCCCGGCGCCGCCATTGGACTTGGCCGCGGGCTTGGCTGGCCTGGGGCGCGCGCGCGGCCTTTCCGCCCGGGGCGGTTCGGACGGCGGCGGAGAGCGGGGCAAATCCAGGCTCGACATCGGCGCCTCGCGCGCGATCGGCGGCGCATCGCGCACGGGGTTGCGCAGCATGTCTCCGAAGGAGTTGCCGAGCGCGGTAATGTCCGCGCCGGAGCGCGCAAAGCCCGCCCGGCCACGCTTGGCGGGGCGCCGACGGAACATGCCGAGTAAATCCACCATCCCCGCTACGCCAAAACCTGATCTGAGGTCCTCCCGCGGCCCTTCCGCGGGCGGTTCGATTCGTGTGCTCAGCATGAAGCACCAGGTGCGCCTTGCCCAGCGGAACACCCTCGATTAAAGGCCGGCAGGGCCGTAGATACAGGCTGGTGCCGCAGTCTTCAACCTCGCCTCATCAGCCTAGCGTACAAGTGATTGATGGATTTTATTTTTTTGTGCTGGGCGCGGTGGAGGTCGTCGGGCTGGGCGATGCGGCCGGGATCAGCGGGCCGCCGGTCTGGCCGGATGAAATGAACAGGCCCTGAACCCGCCCGGTATCGGATTCGACCCGCGACACGCCGGTTGTCATGTCCACCAGCAGCCGGTCGCCGCGCAGCACATTCTGGCCCTGGGTCAGGACCACGCCGCCCAGCATGGTGACGAGATTGGTCTTGGTGTCGAAGACTGCGGATTCCCCGGTCACGATCTGATCTTTCTGGGTCACCTTCACATTGCCGCGCGCCTCCAGCCGCTTGATCGACGAGCTGCCGCCGGGACCAGGCGTCGCGGCTTGCATCGGCGGCGCCGATTTGGCCGCGCCCTTCGGGTTGGCGGGCGCAGGCGTGGGCGCGCCGGCAGCCTGGCTCGATTCGTAGAACACGACCAGCGTCTTCGAGGTCATGGTGGTGTCGCCCTGCACCACCTTCACATTGCCGGAGAAGGTCGCTTCCTTCTTCTTGTCACGCATCTCGAGCGTCGCGGCTTCGATCTGGATCGGCTGGTCCCGGTTCTGCGAGAACCCCTGCATCGCATTGGGCACGTTCTGCGCCGAGCTCTGTGCGCTGGCTGCGCACGCCGTGCCGAGGGCGGCCGCAAAGGCGATCACGGCCGCGCCATGCGCGATGCGCGACGTCAAGTTGCGGTCACCAGAAAACTTCGCCCATGCAATCATTTCGGAGATCATTTCGAGTTGGCGGACTTGGTGGACCGAGTGGCCCTGGCGGGCGGCGCGGATTCGTCCGGCGCGGCCGGCGCGCTCGCGGGCGGCGCGGACGGATCGGCAGTGTCAAAATGGTCCAGATGCATCACGACATTGCCTTCGAACAGCACGACTTCGCCGCCCCCGGTAATCCGCAGCCGATCCGAGGACAATGTTCCATTGGTCAGTTTGACGTCGACATGTTCATCCGAGGTCACCGTGCCCTTGCCCATGTCGACAAAGGCCTGGCTGAGACGCGCCTCATAACCGGTCGTGGTCTGCATGAAGATGTCCTTGTGCAGGTCGAGCGTCTGCAGCTTGTTGTCGAACATGCCGGTGTGGGCGTCCAAGGTCACGGTCGAGCGATCTTCCATCAGGACCTTGGCGCGCAGCGTCTTGAGCTCGACATGGTCGGGGTCGGTCAAGTCCTGGGTCGCGGTCTTCGCCCACATTTCGTACGGCCGCTGATCGGGCGTGTAGCCCGACAGATGCGGCGATTCCATGGTGATCTTGGTGCCGGAGACGACGACGTTTCCGACATCGAGCGGCAGCTTCGGCATCAGCATCCGGAACGGATTGAAGATTGATATCCCGACAATCGCGGCCATCGCCAAGATCACGGCCGCGGGGACCGCGACGCGCAGCATCCGCACCATTCGGCTATGCCGCGCGGCGATCGCAAAGCGCGCCTCGAGACTAGCCTGATAGGCCGGGTTCTGAACCGAGTTCACCGCTGCTCCGAAGCGCTAAGGATCACACGCCAGTCTATCCCGCTTTGCCGGATTACGCAGCCCGGACACTCATCACGAGTTTGACCGAAACATGTCCCGGAAGCCGTGCAACGTTGCCGGCGGCGGCGCCAGCCGGGCCGCGACCGACCGAAATCATTGGATTTGGAGGCGGATCGGCGGCGCGGGGCGCTTCTCACGAATGCGCGAAGATGTCCTCGGCCTCCCAGCCCTGCAGGTCGAGCTTCGCCCGGGTCGGCAGGAACTCGAAGCAGGACTGCGCCAGTTCCAGGCGGCCTTCGCGCGCCAGCATCGCATCGAGCCGCTCGCGCAGCGCATGCAGATGCAACACGTCGGAGGCCGCATAGGCCAGTTGCGCCTCGCTGAGCGATTGCGAGCCCCAGTCGCTCGATTGCTGCTGCTTCGACATATCGATATTGAGGACTTCGCGCACCAGATCTTTTAGGCCGTGACGATCGGTATAGGTACGCGACAGCCGCGAGGCGATCTTGGTGCAGTACACCGGCTGCGGCATCACGCCGAAGGTGTGGTAGAGCATCGCGATGTCGAACCGGGCGAAGTGAAAGATCTTGGTGATCCTTGGATCGGCCAACAGCGCCTTCAGGTGCGGCGCATCGGCATGACCCTGCGGTATCTGCACCACGTCGGCGCTGCCGTCGCCGCTCGAAAGCTGCACCACGCACAGGCGGTCGCGATACGGGTGAAGCCCCATCGTCTCGGTATCGATTGCCACTGAACCTTTATAGCGGGTGAGATCCGGCAGGTCGCCGCGATGCAGGCGTACGGTCATGAACTTGGGGCCTCTGGTCGATTCGATCCGAGACCAACCTAGCGCCCAACGACGCCAGAGGCGAGCGCCGGAGCCAGGCTTTTCTGCGATAAATCGGGTCAAAACGGGCGATCGGAGGCCGTGAGGTAGCGGCTACTTCGCGCGGAGCTGACCGATCGCGCTCAGCCAATTTTCCATGTGCCGTCGCGGATGGTCTGGATGTCGACGGCCATGATTCGAAAGCTGTTGGCGCTGTGCGGCACGCCGAACAATTCGCCCGATGGCGTGCCGGTGACCTCGCCGCCGACGATCACGCGATCGCCTGCGACCAGCACTTCCCTGATCTCGAATTTCATGTCTGGGATGGTGCTCGCGAAATTCGAGACCAGCTTGATTGACGTCTCGCGGCCCCAGCATTCACCCGGTCGATAGCCGGCGCAGGATTCGTAATCCTCGGTCAGTACCGCCTCCTGAACCGCCCGGACATCGCCCGCGGGTCGCGATGTTGAACAGGTCGTACCAGGGCGCGATCAGGGCAGGGGCTTGTTGTTCGCTCAGATCGGTCATGGCTTCCTCCGGGAATGGTTCACTCAGGATCTGCTGAGGTGAAAGCCGCCAGAACAGCGCGGCGGCCAGTGCGAGCCGCGCGAGCGCGAGCTTGTGAAATGCGGGCGGCGTCACGCCGTCGAACGCCAGCACGGTCATGTCGAATATCGGCAGCGCCGCGGCCGCCGTCAGCAAGACGGCCGGCGGCGTCCATTGGCGCCTGATCAAGAAGACCGCGCTGGCAGCCACGATGACGAGATTGCGCGACAGATACACGCGATAGAACAGCGCTCCAGCAGCGTCCGACACCGGGAAACCAAACCTCAGCGAAGCCTGTTGCGGATCGATCAGGCCGCGAACCGAAACGACGGCGAGGCCGACCACCAACAGCGCGGCGAGCACGACCGGCGCAATATCCAGGGCCTTCTGCATGTCGGTCTTCGAACGGCGAGGGTAGCAGGTAGTACCAATATATATATCGTCCGACATATTATGCCGGTCGACATACAGATTTTCAGCTGATAATTACGGACATGGCAAAAGGTACTGATTCCAAAGGGAAAACGCTGGCGGCGGCGACCGGGCTGTTTCGCCAGCAGGGCTATCATGGGACTGCGCTGCACGATATTCTGGCGGCCGCCGGCTCGCCGCGCGGATCGCTGTATTTTCATTTTCCGAGGGGAAAGGAAGAGATCGGCGAGACCGCGCTGGCCTTGGCCGGCGAGGCCGTGCGCCAGGGCATCGCACGGGCCGCGGAAGCCTCGGAGAATGCTGAAATCTTTCTGGTGCGGATCGTGCGCAGCATGGCGGCGGACCTCGAGCGCTCCAATTACAGGGAAGGCTGTCCGATCGCGACCACGGCGCTGGAGACGGCGGCGCAATCCGAAGCCCTTGGTGCGGCCAGCCGCGGCGCATTCCAGAAATGGGAGCTTGAGATCAAACGCGGGCTGTTCCGCCTCGGCATGCCGGCGGGCGATGCGGATCTGACCGCCACCATGGTTCTGAGCCAGCTCGAAGGCGCGCTCTTGCTGGCGCGGACCTATCGCAGCACCGAGCCGCTCCGTCGCGCCGAGCAAGCTGTGACTCTCATGTTACGTGGCTCGAGCGAAAAGGATTGAACGCCGCACCGGCGTTGCCGGTAACGAAACAAAATGAGATCAGGCGCTTTTGGCATCGGGCCTTGTCGGCGGCTGAAGCCCGGAACTGTTGGCCCAGAGATCCAGATTTTCGATGACCTTCTGGTGGCTCGGACGCCGGGGCTTTGGTGCGTTCGGCTCATCGGAAAGCCTGCGGGGCAATTTGATATCGTCTGTCATGGCGGAGCTCCAAGCTGGAAGCATGCTCCCCTACGCCAACAAAATCAACGCCTAAGTGATTGTTTTTATTAACGTATTCTACTAACTTGTCTCCTTTGGCGGAACCGCAGCCGAGTTGGCACGTTGAGTAAACTACTCAATTGTCTAATTCGGGGTGTTTCCGATGAACGACGCGCGTGGTGAGCGATTACAGGTCATGCTGTCGCCCGAGGAGTTGGCGGCGCTCGATGACTTCCGCTTCAAGCACCGGATGCCGACACGGGCGGCAGCCGTGCGTGAGCTTTTGAAATTGGGACTGACCGGTCTCGCCGTCGATGGCGGCTCCGGCATCAAGTCCAGCAACTACGGCGTATTCCGCCGCGGGCCCGATGGGCACCGGCACGACGGCTCCGGATCTGATGCATCAGGCTAGCTTGATCGGCGTTCGTGCGCGTGGCGCGGACCTCGCAATCAAAAACGAGCGCGCGGAAAAAATCGATCTTCCCCGCGACATGGCCGAGGC
Source organism: uncultured Alphaproteobacteria bacterium (assembly GCA_963822795.1). GTDB lineage: Bacteria > Pseudomonadota > Alphaproteobacteria > Rhizobiales > Xanthobacteraceae > Bradyrhizobium. Next base: position 196,480 of record CAWGJM010000059.1, on the reverse strand, counting down.
AAAATTCAGCGACCCACGACGCGGAGCGAACTGCATCTCGACAATTCGGGGCTTGGGCAAATGGTGCCCAGGAAAGGACTTCGAACCTTCACGGCCGTTAAGCCACTGGCACCTGAAGCCAGCGCGTCTACCAATTCCGCCACCTGGGCCCGGGCCGGTTACTACGGATCGGTCGCGCGCTTGTCAAATTGGCGAAGTGCCGACCAAATAGACTGTACAGGGGACAACCTATGGCGTATCGCGAATCCGCTAAATGGGCCTGTAAATAGTCTTGCCATCTCTCCTTTGATCTTGTTTTGACTCCAGGAAACTGACGCCATGGCATCGAATCTGGACACGCTGGTCACGGTTTTCGGGGGATCGGGTTTTATCGGCCGCAGCGTGGTCCGCGCGCTCGCCAAGCGCGATTACCGGATCCGGGTCGCGGTACGGCGGCCGGAACTCGCCGGATACCTGCAACCGCTCGGCCGGGTCGGCCAGATCCACGCGGTGCAGGCGAACCTGCGCTACCCCTCGTCCGTGGAGGCGGCGATGCGCGATTCGCATGTCGCCATCAACCTGGTCGGCATTTTGGCTGAAAGCGGCGCGCAGACCTTCGATGCGGTGCAGGCCTCGGGCGCCGGAGCAGTGGCCAAGGCGGCCGCCGCCGCCAGCGCCCGGATGGTGCACGTCTCGGCCATCGGCGCCGACGAGAATTCGCCCTCGCACTATGCCCGGGCCAAAGCGGCCGGCGAAATGGCGGTGTTCTCGGCGATCCCTTCCGCCACCATCATGCGCCCCTCGATCGTGTTCGGGCCTGAAGATCAATTCACCAACCGATTCGCGGCGCTGGCCAGGGTATCGCCGGCGCTGCCGTTGATCGGTGGTGGCCTGACCAAGCTGCAGCCGGTCTATGTCGGCGATGTCGCAACCGCGGTCGCGGACGCCGTCGACGGCAAGGCCAGGCCGGGCGCCATCTACGAGCTCGGCGGCCCGGAAGTGCTGACCATGCGCGAGATCATGGAGATCATCCTCTCGATCACCGAGCGCAAGCGCCTGCTGATCTCGCTGCCGTTCCGCCTTGCGAAGCTGCAATCCATGTTCCTGCAATTCGCGCCGGGCGCGATGAAGCTGACGCCGGATCAAGTCGAGCTGTTGCGCGCCGACAATATGGTTTCCGATGCCGCGAAAGCCGCTGGCCTGACGCTTGAGGGGCTCGGCATCGCGCCGGATTCGCTGGAAGCGATCGCGCCGCAATATCTCTGGCGTTTCCGCGCGGCCGGCCAGTTTCAACGCAAGAGCGCGTAAGCCTTATTTTCCCATCGCCAGCGCGATCAAGCCGATCGTGCCGACGATGACGCGCCACCACGCGAATAACTGGAAACCGTGACGGGTCACGTAGTCGAGGAACGTCTTCACCACAACGAGAGCGGTGATGAATGAGACCACGAAGCCGATGGCGATGATGCCGAGATGGTCGGTCGTCATCTCGGCGCGGCTCTTGTAGAAATCATAGGCGAAGGCGCCGACCATGGTCGGGATCGCCAGAAAGAACGAAAATTCCGCCGCGGAACGCTTGTCGGCCCCGAGCAGCATCGCCGCCACGATGCTGGCGCCGGAACGTGACACGCCGGGAATCATCGCCAGACACTGCGCGATCCCGATCCACAGATACATCAGCAGCGGAAATTTCGTGGCGTCGTGTTGGTGCGGGTCGTGATCGATCCGGTCGACCCACAACAGGATCGCCCCGCCGACGATCAAGGAGAAGCAGACCACCCAGGGATTGAACAAGACGTCCTTGATGTATTTGCCGACAATCAGCCCGATGACGACCGCGGGCAGGAACGCCACCAGAAGACCGATGACGAAGCGCCGGTCGTCCGGATGGGTGAACATGCCGATCGCAATTCGCCACAGTTTTGCGAAATAGATCACGACAATGGCGAGGATGGCGCCGAGCTGAATCAGGATCGCAAAGCTCTTCCAGAAATTGTCCTCGCCGAGATCGAAGAAGCGTTCCGCCAATAACAGATGCCCGGTCGAGGAAACGGGCAGAAATTCCGTGACACCCTCGATAATGCCGAGAATCACCGCCCGCAAGGTATCTGACATCATGATCCAGTCCGTTTATGATGATGATCGATTCTGGCCCAAAAGCGGGATTCTTCTCGCCTATTCGTTCCCGAGCCGCAATCGATAAAATGCGAAAACGAAGGTTGCCTCGGGTGTATGCTGAGCTAGTTTGGCGCCGCTTCAGGCGGTTGAGGCTTTGTTAAACACCGCGACATATTCAAAGGCTGCATGTTCACGCTATTCCATCACCCCTTCTGTCCGCATTCGCGCTTCATCCGCCTGGCGCTGGGTGAATACGGCCTCGAGCTGCGACTGGTGGAAGAGCGGGCCTGGGAGCGGCGCGAGGGTTTTCTGGCGCTCAATCCGGCCGGAACGACGCCGGTGCTTTTCGTCGAAGGCCAGCCCGCGCTTCCTGGCGCCGCCATCATCGCCGAATATGTCGATGAGACCCTTGGTGCGGAGATGGGCGATCGCCGGCTGTTGCCGACCACCATGGGCGAGCGCATCGAAGTGCGGCGGCTGATGGCGTGGTTCAACGAGAAATTCTTCGAGGAAGCCTCCAATCCCCTGGTCACCGAGCGCATCTACAAGCGCTTCATGAGCGAGGAGGGTGGCGGCGGCGCGCCGGCATCAGACGTGATTCGCGCGGCAAGGACCAATGTGCGCTATCATCTGGCCTATATCGGCTGGCTGGCGCAGAAGAGGAACTACCTCGCCGGCGACCGGCTGACCTACGCGGACCTCGCCGCCGCGGCGCATCTATCGGCGATCGATTATCTGGGCGACGTGCCATGGACCGAGGACGACGCGGCAAAGGCGTGGTACGCGCGGGTGAAATCCCGCCCGTCGTTCCGCCCGCTGCTCAGCGAATGGCTGGCGGGCGTGCCGGCGTCGCCGACCTATGTGGACCTCGATTTCTGAATGAATCCGTTCACCTCTCGCCCCGCGATCTGAAGATCGCGCTTTCCAGAGAAGCCCGCGGGCTCGGCTTCGACTACATCGGCGTCACGGTGCCGGATGCCATCGCGCAAGCCGCCAAGCATTTCCGCGAATTCCTCGAGGCTGGCGCGCATGGCGACATGGATTGGCTCGCGCGAAATCCCGAGCGCCGCACCGACCCGCGCGGATTGTGGGCCGACGTGCGTTCGGTGATCATGCTGGGGGTCAACTACGGGCCCGAGCATGATCCGCTGGCGATTCTGCAGGAGCGGTCGAAAGGCGCGATCTCGGTCTATGCGCAAGGCGACGATTATCACGACCTGATCAAAAAACACCTGAAGACGCTCGCACGCTGGCTGGTGGCGGCCGCGCCCAGCGAGGTCAAGGTTTTCGTCGATACCGCGGCGGTGATGGAAAAGCCGCTGGCGCAGGCCGCTGGCGTCGGCTGGCAAGGCAAGCACACCAACCTCGTCTCGCGCCAGTTCGGCTCGTGGCTGTTTCTCGGCGCGATCTTCACCACGCTGGAGCTGCCGCGCGACGACGCCGAGAGCGATCATTGCGGCTCCTGCCAGGCCTGCCTCGATATCTGCCCGACGGCAGCGTTCCCCGCACCCTACAAGCTCGACGCGCGGCGCTGCATTTCCTACCTCACCATCGAAAACAAAGGTCCGATCCCGCGTGAATTTCGCCAGGCGATTGGCAACCGCATCTATGGCTGCGACGATTGTCTCGCGGTATGCCCCTGGAACAAGTTCGCGCAGGCCGGGCGGGAGGCAAAACTCGCGACGCGCGACGCATTGCGCGCGCCCGATCTCGCCGAACTTGCGCGGCTCGACGATGCAGCGTTTCGCGCGCTGTTTGCGAAGTCGCCGGCCAAGCGCATCGGCCGCGACCGCTTCGTGCGCAATGTGCTGATCGCGATCGGCAACTCCGAGAATCGCGCTCTCGCACGCGAGGCCGAACGCCTGCTCGCCGACACCAATGCGCTCGTACGCGGCGCCGCGGTCTGGGCACTGTCGCAACTTTTCGAGCCTGAGGAGTTTGGGGCGTTGGCTGCGAAGGCGATGAGCGCGGAGACGGACGAAAGCGTGCGCGAAGAGTGGCAGTGCGCCTCACAACACGCCGCCGTCATGCTTCGCGAAGCCAGCGCATAATGTCAGCTTGCCTCGCAAACGCGCGCTTGATTTCACCGCGCCAATTCCTTCATGGTCGCGCCATGACCGAACTTAGGCGCGCAAGCCCCTAGTTTCAACTATGGGGTGAGCGCCTCTTTGCTATTAGACATCAGCCAGGTATATAATAGGCTATCGCGGACTTCAGATCGAACAGGAACGTTCTCTTCTCGTGCAAATACCACGTGGTTTTTTGCCCGAAATACCCTAAGCCAGTTCTTAATCCGCCTATCGACGCCAAACTTAAGAAACTAATTCAGCAAGTATGCGACGAGACGCAATCGGCGCTGATTGAAATGGAAGTCGTGCCAGAGCGGTTCGGCTTCACCTCGCGCGAGATTGAAAAGCATGCGCTCTCCTGCCGCAATGCCTGCTGGATCGGCGATCACCTCGGCAGCCACGACACGCAAACCACGAGTTTGCGCGCGTTCCGGGCAGCCGAGCAGTATGCGTTTGGCAAGCGCGGCCGCCCACGGTTCAAATCGTTAAACCGGCTGAACAGCATCGAGGGCAAAGCGGACGCTGTGATCCGCTACCGCGCCGAGCCTGTTCCCGCCGTGCACTACAGCGGCCTTGTGCTGCCGCTTATGCTCGATCCAAAGGACAAACGCGATTGGCAAAGAGAAGCGCTCGCGGCCAGGACCAAGTATGTCCGCATTATCCGGCGCGAGATCAAGGGCCGCGTTCGCTGGTTTTGCCAGTTGGTGCAAGAGGGCTTGCCGCCCGCTACGCACACCACCAAGGACGGTACTGTCGGACTCGACATCGGGCCGTCCAGCATCGCGGCGGTATCAAGCGACGACGCTATTTTGGAGCAGTTATGCCCGAGCGTCGTCGAACCGTGGAACGACTGCCGGCGGATCCAGCGCGCGATGGACCGCTCGCGACGTGCAACCAACCTGGACAACTTCGATGCCAAAGGGCGCGCGATCAAGGGTAAGAGAAGGTGGAACAGGTCGCAGCGCTATCAGGCGCTTGCCGCTTCGAAACGCGAGCGCGATCGAGTATTGGCTGCCGAGCGCAAGCGATCGCATGGCGAGTTGGCGAACCGCATTCTCGGTCAAGGGACAACCATCAAAACAGAGGAGTTGAGCTACAAGTCATTTCAGAAGAACTACGGTCGCAGCGTGAAAGTGCGTGCGCCGGGAATGTTGATCTCGATGCTTCAGCGCAAGGCTGCAAGTGCTGGCGGTGGAGTGATTGAGATCAAAACCCGGCATACACGGTTGAGCCAGTTCGATCATACCACGGGCGAATACATCAAGAAGCCGCTCTCGCAGCGGGTTCATGTGTTCGGCGATGGCAGGACAGAGCCGGTTCAACGTGATCTCTACAGCGCGTTTCTTGCGACATGCTGCGATACGAATTTGCTCGACATTCCCCAAGTCAAGATCGCTTGGGCCAGTGCGGAACCGCTCCTGAGGACGGCGATGTCGAGTGTACTTCAACCTGCAAGCGGGAAGGGCTTTGCCCAACCCCACGTCCGTAATGGCGTTAGAGCGGGTCGCCGGATCAAGAGAGTTGGGCCGGCCGTCGATGCCGGGGATGATGTAGCGCCTCTGCAAACAGAGACCGCGAGAGCCCCGGAAAGACTGCCTTCTGCCTCTCTCAGAACCCCCTGGCTTTAGCCATGGGGAGGTTCAGGGTCGACATGTTCCGCCTGCCGAACATCATGACGCCGATCGAGATCAAGACCAAGCTCGTCCGCGACGGCCTGCGCATCCGCGTGATCGAAGCCGATTTTCTCTCCGGCGGCGTCGCCATGGCGCGCGCGTCCTGCCAGCTATTGCGCAGGACGGAAAATCCGCATGGCAACGTATGGTCGCCGCCGAACTGGGAGGTGCCCGCGCCGGCCAGCATTCCGGCGCCGACCGATCCCAAGGCGAACCTGCATGGCAAATGGACCACGCGGCCGATCGTCGGCGCGATGGGTACGATCGGGCCGCGGCGACTGTGGATGGGCGAGGTGCGCGATCTCGTCGAGGGCGCGCCATTGACGCCGTTTGTCCGCGCCGCGATCGCTGCCGACTTTGCCAGCCCCTTTGCCAATGCCGGCGACCAGGGCCTCGAATTCATCAATAGCGACGTCACGCTCTATTTGCATCGCCTGCCGGTGGCCGAGTGGATCGGCTTCGAGACGGTGAACCATCACGCAACCGACGGGGTCGCGATCGGCGAATGCTGGCTCTATGACGAACAGGGCGCGATCGGCACCGCAACCGTCGCAGCACTGGCCCAACGCAAGCCGATGCCGACACCGACGCCGCCGTCTCCCCGAGCGCCCAATGCTTCCTAAACGCCCAATGCTTCCTAAACGCCCAAGGCTTCCCAAACGTCCAAGGCTTCACCCGATCTCCGCCACCGCCGCAATGATCCGCGCGATGTCCTGCGGCCGCGACAGCCGGTGGTCGCCGTCCTGGATCATGGTCAGCACCACGTCGTCCGCCGGCAATCGCTGCGCCAGGGTGAACGCGTGCCGCCAGGGCACATCCGGATCCTGCCCACCCTGCAGGATGCGGACCGGGCAGCCGACCTCGATGGAGCTACCAAGCAGCAGATGATTGCGGCCCTCCTCGATCAGCGCCCGGGTGATGGGATAGGGCGTGCCGTCGTCATATTGCGAGGGGCGGAGCCAGACGCCCTTGGTTTCGATCTCGCTGCGAATTTCGGGCGAAAAGCCCTTCCACATCAATTCCTCGGTGAAGTCGGGCGCGGGCGCGATCAGGATCAGCCCGGCGAGCGAGGCGTTGCGTGGACGTTTGGCGATCTCGCGCGCGAGCAATAGCGCCATCCATCCACCCATCGATGAGCCGATCACCACCTGCGATCCGTTGCAGAACTGTTCGAACACCGCCACGCTGTCTTCGAGCCAGCGGCCGATGGTGCCATCCGCGAACTTTCCCTCCGATTCGCCATGGCCGGAATAATCGAACCGCACGCTGGCACGGCCGTGCTCGGCCGCCCAAGCATCGAGCGCCAGTGCCTTGGTGCCTTTCATGTCCGAATTGAAGCCCCCGAGCCAGAACAGCCCCGGCGCCAGGCCTTTGCGGGCGCGCACGGCGATCCGGCGCGCCGAATCATCCTTGCCGACCTCGATGAAGACCGATTCAGCTTCGTCTGCCGCGGAATTAGTCATGGAACGTTTACCCCGGTTCTGCCGTTTGAAGGAGCGCTGCGCGGTCGATCGCCGCCGCCGAAATCGGCCTAAGGCATTCCATGCGCTTGCGGAACAGGAGAATGGTGGCTATCTCGCCGGCGTGACCCAAAAGTCTCGGATTTGAGGGTTTTCGTAGATAGCTGCGCGAGTTTGCTTGCCCGTTGAGGCTTCTTCCTTCAAAATATCGCCCTTCGTTCACAACTTTGGAGAAATACCCATTCGCCGTCCCAATAGAGCCCCACCCGCTGCCGCCAAAGACGGGCCGCGCACCAATGATGAAATCCGCAATGCGCAGATCCAGCTGATCGATCAGAACGGTACGAACCACGGCGTTGTCGAAACCGTGGTTGCAGTTAAGATGGCCGCCGAAGCGGGCATGGATCTGGTCGAAATTTCGCCGAACAACAATCCTCCCGTTTGCAAGATTATGGACTACGGGAAGTTCAAATATTCAGCTCAGAAAAAGGCCGCGGAAGCCCGCAAGAAACAGAAGGTCGTCGAAATCAAGGAGATCAAGCTCCGACCGATGATCGACGATCACGACTACGAGGTGAAGATGCGCGCGATGCAGCGCTTCTTCGAGGAAGGCGACAAGGTCAAGATCACCCTGCGTTATCGCGGCCGCGAAATGGCGCACCAGGAGATCGGCACGAAACTCCTTGACAAGGTCAAGGCCGACGTCGCCGAGATCGCCAAGGTCGAGCAAGACGCCAAATTCGAAGGCCGCCAGGTGGTGATGGTGCTGGCGCCGCGTTGAGGCGCAACGATTGAAATAGCTGAGACAGGCGGCCCGTCAGGTCACTTGGCGGGCCGCTGATGCTTTGCAAAGCTTTGCTGCCAAACCTGAGTTGTCTCGATCCGCTGGGTATCCTGGTAATCGTTTGATGCTTGATTGCGCCCGCGTATCGCGGAGGCTTTCGGCATCATGATTGTGCGCCTCGTTTGGCCGCTGCTTGTGCTGCTTATCACGGCGACCGGCTTCTCCCCCAACGCCGCCGCCAATCCGGATTCCGCGCCTGCCTGGATTGATCCTGGTCGGCGGCGAACGGTCGTCCGCTATGCCGTCGCCTTCGACGGGAAGGGGCTGAGCACGACAGTGCTCGACTTCGAAATCCTGGCGCTTGACCAGAAGGGCGCTGAGGCCATTTCGTAAAAAGTCCTTTCCGATAATAGCTATTTCGGCGAGCTGACGGTCAGCGATCTCGCAACTGTAAAGGCGGGCGCACAGGTGATCGCGGTCGATGCCCGGGCGGTCCGTGACCAGCCGGCATCGGCCAATATCTCGTCGCCTTATTTCGATGAGACGCGCAACAGGATCATCGCCTACTCCGGTGTCCAGGCCGGCGACAAGGTAAGGCGGCGCGCCGTCTACAACGACAAACGCCCTCGCTTCGCGGCGCAGTTCGAGGGGTTTTGGATTCAATCATCGGATCAACCGCCGGAGGTGGTCGAGCTTACGATCGATGGGCCCGGCGTCGAAGCCGGTGCGGACGGCCGGAAGGGGCGTCGAGCACAGCGAAGAACGATCCGGCTTCCGGAGGCGCGCGCCAGGGCCCGCCGCATTGGGACGCGACGCAGCGCGCAGCCTCGAACGCGCCGACCGGCAGCATCTAGCCGACGAGATGATCGCAAGGGATGATCCCGGCGGCACCGGCGATTACATCTTTTCCGATCCGCGCTAGCTCTCCGACGAATATGCCATCACGGCGACCTTTCGGCTCAAGCCGCTCAAGCTAGGCGCGCCGTTGCGCGTGCAGCGGTCGCCGGAAATGATCCCGCTCCAGGCGCCGGCACCGTTGCAGCCGACCATCCGGCCGCCGCCGCGCGCCTGCGACGCGCCGACCTTGACGTTGACCGCAACGCCGCCGCCACGACCGATGGTGCCCGAGACTTTTGCCGCCGGCCGATGAAACGCAGCCGCCGGTCACCGTGAAGGGGACGCTGTAGCCTGAGCTGCAATTGCCGCGCGTCGTGGCGAACACCCCGTTCCAGATGCCGTGATGGGCTCCCGCCCTGGCGCTTCCGGTTTCTGGCGCGGCGTCGGCGCCGGGCGCCACCGCAACGACGACGATGGCGGCGGCAACCAACGTCCAGCGTCAGGCGCGCTTGGGGCAAAGATCGGCGAGAGGGGCAATCGGTCCGGTTGCAGTGGTGATATCTATCCTCTTGGACTGCGCCATAGGCGGCGTCACGGCATTGGTCAGGGGATGCGGTTTCGCGGTTCATCGTTGCCAATCGGCTCCCGCTCTGCCATAAGCGCAACCTTCCATCGCCCGGCTGATTTAGGGCTGCCGTGGCGGTGACCGTGCGGGTTGTTTTCTTTGTGAAAAGACCTGAGCACTTTCAACGCTCTAACGAGCATTTTCGCTGCGAAAGCGCCCCTTCGGGCGCGTTTTTCTGCGGCCTTTAGGAGAGCCAAATGCCCAAGCTGAAGACCAAATCAGGCGCTAAAAAGCGCTTCAAGGTGACTGCCACCGGCAAAGTGATGCACGCCCAGCGCGGCAAACGCCACGGCATGATCAAGCGGACCAAGAAGCAGATCCGTCAGCTCCGCGGCACCCGCGTGCTGTTCAAGACCGACGGCGACAACATCAAGAAATACTTCTTGCCGAACGCCTGATCGCGTCCGCGCTCGAACTTGAAAGCCGAGCCGCGTCCGCGCGGCGACCCGTCATCTCTTTTCTGACCAAGGATCAAAGTCATGTCTCGCGTCAAACGCGGTGTGACCTCTCACGCCAAGCACAAGAAAGTCTACAAGGCCGCCAAGGGTTTTTACGGCCGCCGCAAGAACACCATCCGCGCCGCGAAAGCCGCCGTCGACAAGGCCGGCCAATATGCGTTCCGCGACCGCAAGCGCAAGAAGCGCACCTTCCGCGCGCTCTGGATCCAGCGCCTCAACGCCGCGGTGCGCCCGTTCGGCATGACCTACAGCCGGTTTATCGACGGCCTTTCCAAGTCCGGCATCACGGTCGACCGCAAGGTGCTGTCGGACCTCGCGATCAACGAGCCGGTGGCGTTCCAGGCGATCGCCGAGAAGGCCAAGGCCGCGCTCGCGGCCTAAGTGCTAGCGGGGCGATCCTTCCCCTTCAGCGCCTGATGCGCCTCTCGCTGGGCGACCTCCGCCCGGCAGAAGGCTGTGAACGAACGATACATGGTACCGTTCTCGCTTTGGTATTTTCGGTCGCAGATGCGCATCTCGCGCTGATAGCTGAGCTTTTGCGGCGCCGTGAGCCGCGTGAGAAAGTCGGCCTCGCATTTCTTCTCGACAGCCGCGCCCAGGTGGATGTCGCCGCTGGTGCCGTATTCGCAGGCCTCGAACAGCTTCATCGCGCGGTCGCATCCGGGCATGGCGCTGATCGCGTCGGCGGTCTGATCGAGGGTCATCGATTTGCCGAGACAGACCCCGGCACGCGCGGGACCGGCGCCGAGCGAAAGGACGACGGCGATGCCGACCAGGATGGATTTGGCAATCATCGAATTCTCCCGATCGGGCTTGATGTTGGTGCCGGCTCGACCAAACGGGGTTCAAGAACGGCCGATCGCCGGGGCCATGTTACGGGCTTTTTGCTTGACGTTTTACCTCCGGCGCGGCCACAACCGGCGGCCCTTTGCAAGTAGAGACGAAAACCGTGTCCGACCTCGCAACGCTTGAACAAAAAATCCTCGGAGAGATTGCCGCAGCCGGCGACGAAGCCGCCCTGGAAGCGGTCCGCGTCGCTTCGCTCGGCAAGAAGGGCTCGATCTCGGTGCTGCTCGCGACCCTCGGCAAGATGTCGCCGGACGAGCGCAAGACGCAAGGAGCGGCGATCAACCTCGCCAAGGACAATGTCACCCAAGCGCTCGCCGCGCGCCGCGATGTCCTGAAGTCGGCCGCGCTTGACGCACGGCTTGCGTCCGAGACTATCGACGTCACGCTGCCTGTACGCGAGCCCCTGGCCGAGCAGGGCCGGATCCATCCGCTCAGCCAGGTGATGGACGAGTTGACAACGATCTTCGCCGACATGGGATTTGCCGTCGCCGAAGGGCCCGACATCGAGACCGACGACTACAATTTTACGAAGCTGAATTTCCCCGAAGGTCATCCGGCCCGCGAGATGCACGACACCTTCTTCTTCCAGCCGAAGGAGGACGGCTCGCGCATGCTGTTGCGTACCCACACCTCGCCGGTGCAGGTGCGTACCATGCTGACCCAGAAGCCGCCGATCCGCGTGATCTGCCCGGGCCGCACCTACCGCATCGACTCGGACGCCACCCACACGCCGCAGTTTCACCAGGTCGAAGGCCTCGTCATCGACAAAGGCTCGCATCTCGGCCACCTCAAATGGATCCTGCACGAGTTCTGCAAGGCCTTCTTCGAGGTCGACCACATCAACATGCGGTTCCGGCCGTCGTTCTTTCCCTTCACCGAACCGTCGCTCGAGGTCGACATCCAGTGCCGCCGCGACAAGGGCGAGATCCGCTTCGGCGAGGGCGAGGATTGGCTGGAGATTCTGGGCTGCGGCATGGTGCATCCGAACGTGCTGCGCGCCTGCGGCATCGATCCCGACGAGTATCAGGGCTTTGCCTGGGGCATGGGCATCGACCGCATCGCGATGCTCAAATACGGCATGTCCGATCTGCGGCAGCTGTTCGAAAGCGACGTGCGCTGGCTCACCCACTACGGCTTCAAGCCGCTCGACGTCCCGACCTTGGCGGGAGGGCTGAGCTCGTGAGTCTCGCTGAGCCCACCATTGCGGCGAGAGCCCCAACCCCTCCCAGCAAGCGCGGGAGGGAACGGACAGATTGCGGAGCTTATAAGGATACGAATGACCTATCCCGTCGAACGGTCGGACTCCCTCTCCCGCTTGCGGGGGAGGGTTGGGGTGGGGGTCTCTCCGCATCCGAGGTCTCAATGGCTGAGCAAACCACGGCGAGTTGGAGAGTATCTTCCCGACTGCGCGCGCTGCGGAAGAACTCGACCGACGCCGAGCGAATCCTCTGGTCAGAACTGCGCGATCATCGGCTGAACGGAGTCGGATTCCGACGCCAAGTACCGATTGGAAATTACATCCCAGATCTTGTGTGTCACGCGGCAAAGCTGGTGATCGAACTCGATGGCGCGCAGCATTTTTCCGATCGAGCTGAGCAAGCAGACGCGGCTCGGACAGCGCTGAATGAGGCGAGGGGATTTCAGATTCTTAATCACGACGTGATGATCAATTCGACCGGTGTACTCGAAACAATTGCCGCCGCCGTTGCAGCGCGAGCCCCCACCCTAACCCTCCCCCGCAAGGCGGGGGAGGGGACAAGACTGATCGCGGGGAAGTAATCTTCATGAAATTCACCCTCTCTTGGCTGAAAGAGCATCTCGACACCGATGAGACGGTCGAAAAGCTCGCCGACAAGCTCACCCTGATCGGGCTTGAGGTCGAGAATCTCGAGGACAAGGCGAAAGCGCTGAAGGCGTTCACGATCGCGCGGGTGATTTCAGCCGAGCAGCATCCGAATGCGGACCGCTTGCGCGTCTGCATGGTCGACACCGGCAACGGCGCCGCGCCGGTGCAGGTGGTCTGCGGCGCGCCGAATGCGCGCACAGGCCTGATCAGCGTGTTCTCCGCCCCCGGCACCTTCATTCCCGGCAAGAATATCACGCTCGGCGTCGGCACCATCCGCGGCGTCGAGAGCCGTGGCATGCTGTGCTCGGAAGCCGAACTGCAGCTTTCGGAAAACCACGACGGCATCATGGAGCTGCCGGCCAATGCGCCGGTCGGCAGGGGCTACGTCGAATGGGCCGGGCTCGGCGATCCCATGTTCGAGATCAATCTGACCCCGAACCGCCAGGATTGCGCCGGCGTGCACGGCATCGCGCGCGACCTTGCCGCGGCCGACATGGGCAAATTCAGGGATCCCGCGATCAAGCCGGTCAAGGGCGAATTCCCGTGCCCGGTCAAGGTGACGGTCGAGGACGCAAAACTCTGTCCGGGCTTTGCGCTGCGGCTGGTGCGCGGCGTCAACAACGGGCCGTCCCCGAAATGGCTGCAGGATCGTCTGACCTCGATTGGGCTCAGACCCATCAACGCGCTGGTCGACATCACGAACTTCATGACCTACGACCGCGCCCGTCCGCTGCATGTGTTCGACGCCAAGAAGGTGATGGGCAATCTCGTCGTACGCCGCGCCCGCGACGGCGAGACGCTGCTCGCGCTCGACGGCCGCACCTACACGCTCGATGACGGCGTCTGCGTGATCGCGGACGATCACGGCGTCGAATTGCTTGCCGGCATCATGGGCGGCGAGGCGTCGGGCTGCGACGAAAATACCACCGAGGTGTTGATCGAATTGGCGCTGTGGAACGAAATCAACATCGCGCAGACCGGCCGCAAGCTCGGCATCAATTCGGACGCGCGCTACCGCTTCGAGCGCGGCGTCGATCCGGCCTTCATGGTGCCCGGGCTCGAGCTCGCAACCCGGCTGGTGATGGAAATCTGCGGCGGCACGCCGTCGGAGAATGTCGTGGTCGGCAAGACCCACGGCGACGATCGGGTGATCGATTTCCCGCTGGCGGAGGTCAAACGGCTCGCCGGCATCGACGTGCCGATGGCCGAGATACGGCTGATTCTCAGCCGTCTTGGCTTCATGATGGCCGGCAGCGGCCCGGTCGTGAAGGTCGCGATCCCTTCCTGGCGTTCCGACGTGCACGGCAAGGCCGATATCGTCGAAGAAATCGTGCGCATTGTCGGCGTCGACAAGGTGCCGGAGACGCCGTTCGAGCGCGGCGAGGACGCGCGCAAGCCGGTTTTGACCCCGATCCAATTGCGCACCCGCCGCGCCAAGCGCGCAGCCGCCGCGCGCGGCATGATCGAAGCCGTGACCTGGTCGTTCATAGCAAAACCGTTTGCTGAGTTGTTCGACCGCGACCCGCCGGTCCAGGCGCAGGCCAATCGCCGCGGTCATCCCGAGCTATCGCTGGCCAATCCGATCGCGGCGGATATGTCCGACATGCGGCCGAGCCTGCTGCCCGGTCTCGTCATCGCGGCTCAGGCCAATATCGACCGCGGCTTTTCGGATTTGGCACTGTTCGAGGTAGGGCAGGTCTTCACGGACGACCGCCCCGAGGGCGAATTGATCGCGGCGGCGGGCGTTCGTCACGGTTACGCGTCGTCGCAGGGCATCGGGCGGCACTGGTCCGGTCCGGCCACGGCGGACGCGCTCGACGCCAAGGCCGATGCATTCGCGGTGCTCGCCGCCGCCGGCGCCCCGATGCAGGCGCTGCAGATCGTGCGCGGCGGACCGGACTGGCTGCATCCGGGACGATCCGGCACCATCCAGATCGGTCCACAGAACGTGCTCGGCTATTTCGGCGAATTGCATCCGCGCGCGCTGGAGATATTGCGGGCGGATGGCCCGGTGATCGCGTTCGAGGTAATCCTCGATCGCATTCCGGCTGCCAAGCAGAAGCCGACCCGCGCCAAGCCGGTGCTGGAGCTTTCGCCGTTCCAGCCGGTATCGCGCGATTTCGCCTTCATCGTCGATCGCACCGTGAAGGCCGGCGATATCGTGCGCGCGGCGCAGGCCGTCGACAAGAAGCTGATCACCGATGTCACGGTGTTCGACGTCTACGAGGGCAAGGGCATCGACGACGGCAAGAAGTCGATCGCGATTGCGGTGACGATGCAGCCGCGCGAAAAGACCATGACCGACCAGGAGATCGAGGCGGTCGCCGCGAAGATCGTCGCCGAGGTGGCCAAAAAGACCGGCGGCGTATTGCGGGCGTGACGCCGAAACCTGCGAAGCGACTTTCGGAAAAAACATCATGCTTCTGAGATATAGAACGTGAACCTGTCGGGGCTCATCCCGGCGGATGTCAGCACCCATGCCGCGATCGCGATTGGTGTGATCGCCTTCGTCTCGGGAACGGCGCGCGGATTTTCCGGTTTCGGCTCGGCGCTGATCTTCATGCCGCTCGCAAGCAGCATGGCAGCGCCGCGCCTGGTCGCGGCGCTGCTGCTGATGATCGATTTCGTCGCCGCGGCGCCGTTGGTCCCGAACGCGTGGAAGCAGGCCGATCGCAAGGCGACCGCGGTCATGGTGTTGGGCGCGCTGGTCGGCGTGCCGATCGGCACCTATCTTCTCAGCCGGCTCGATCCGGTAACGACGCGCTGGATCATCTCGGCCTTCGTCTGCGCACTGCTATTGCTGCTGTTGTCGGGCTGGCGTTATCGCGGCAAGGACCACGCCGTGATTTCCATCGGCGTCGGCGGGCTTTCCGGCTTTTGCAGCGGGCTGGCGCAGACCGGCGGGCCGCCTATCGTCGGCTATTGGCTGGGCCGGCCGATCGCGTCATCCATCGCGCGGGCCAACATCCTGTTGTTTTTCGGCGCGTCCGATTTCTTCTCCGCCGTCAGCTATGCCTCGGCGGGACTGATCAACCTCGACGCGATCCGCTTTTCGCTCGTGGTCGGCCCGGTCTACGCGGTCGGCGTGGCGTTCGGTGCGTCGCTGTTCGGCCGCGCCAGCGAGAAACTGTTCCGCGCGATATGTTATGCGTTGATCGCGCTCGCCGTGATCATAGGCTTGCCCGTTCTCGATGGCGTGATCCGCTGAACGGGATCAATTGATCGGCGGCGCGCGCCGCGCTGGCGCCGTGCGGCGACGCGGCCTGGCTACCGGAGCCGCCGGTTCCGGTTCGGTGTCTTTCAGTGCCCCGATCTTGCGCAATGCTGCATCGGCCGCGCGCACGCCGCTGTCCCAGGCGCCATCGACCGTTCCCCACAGCGTCTCGTGGGTGGCTTCGCCCGCCAGAAACATGCAGCCGATCGGCTCGGTGAGAATTTTTCGCGACGGCTGTGCGCCCGGTGTAGCCGCCGACATCGCGCCGAGCACGTAAGGCGCGTCGTTCCAGCGGGTCGCGCTTGATTTCTTCACCGCACGCGCAGCGTCGCTGCCGAACAACTTGGTGATCCACTCCACCGCGAACGCCACCATGGCCGCTTCGCCTTGTGCGGAGAGATCGCGGCCGAACGAGCCCGCGACATCGATCGCGCACAGCGACGACCCACCGATGTTGGCGAGCAGCAGCGCGGTGCGCGTCGAATTACTCTGCTCGATCATGACATCGTCGCGCGACAGGCCGAGCGGATTGCCCGGCAGCAGCAGAGCGATGTGATCGTAACTGCCGAGGCTCAGTTTTGCCGCGGCATCTAGATAACGCTTCGGCATGTCGGGCGCGAATTTGATATTGCCCGCGGCCAATACGTTGCTCGACACGGTGATGATAGCGGCGCGCGCAGCGATCCTGCCCGCCGGCGTCTCGACCGTCACGTCACGGTTGCTCCAGGCGATGCGGCTCGCCGGCGTCGACAACGACAGCGGCAGCTGCTCGCCGAGCTTTGCGGCCAGCGTGCCCAAACCCTGGCGGCAGGCGATGATCGCGGCGCTGCGGTCCAGGCCACGCGCCTTGTCCATCGCCGAGACATCCTTCAGATCCTTGCCCGTGGCGTTGGCGCCAAGGGCGAATTCCGCCGTCGCCGCCCAGTCGCCGAGATCCTTGGGGACAGCGGCGGCGCAGGGCACGTCGAGCTTGGCGCGCGAGGCGTCGTCGATGGCGCGGCTGGCCCGCACCAGCGCCGCCAGAAATTCCTCGGTTTCGCCGGCGCGTGCGTTGCGGCGTCCGATACGGGTCGTCTGCCCGAGCGGCGCGGCCGCGACGTCAAGGCCTGCGCTGCGCGCCAGCCGCATCATCGGGTTGCTATCGGGATTGTGCAGCCAACGCGCGCCGCGATCGAACGGAACTCCGAAGGTCGAGAGGTCGGTGATGCAGCGGCCACCGATTTCGCTCGCCGCTTCGACCACGATCGCCTGGCGGTTGGCCGCCACAATTCGCCGCGCTGCGGCAATGCCGGCGACGCCAGCGCCGATCACGACAATATCGGCCTCGCGCGGCGGTACCGCTGCGCCGAAGGCGCCGCGATGAAGAGCCGGGGTTGTCGCAAGCGCCGCGGAGGCGGAAAGAAAGCCGCGCCGCGTCATTGTCATGTCATGGTTTCCGGAGGCTTCGAAACGTGGGGAACGGTTAGCGAACCTTGCCGCATCTGAAGCGGTGCGGCAACTCTCATGGTGAATCAATCATGATTGATATCTTCCATGCATGAACCAAATTGCAACGGCTTTTAACCATGGTAAGAGAGGAAAAGCAGCAGCAAAAGGGGCTGTGGGGGAACTCCATCATGGGCGTCGTGCTCGATACGATCGGCAAGCTGATCGCCGACTACCTGCAGAAGGAGGTGCCGGGCTACGAGCCGTTCACGCCGAGCGATCCGGAGCATCTCCGCGGCATCATCGAACCGGGCGATGTGCTGCTGGTCGAAGGCAACAGCCGCATTTCCGGCATCATCAAATATCTCACGCAATCGACCTGGTCGCACGCGGCGCTCTATGTCGGGCCGATCGGCGGCGCAACCGAGCCCGACGGGGAACCGCATGTCCTGATCGAGGCCGAAGTTGGCGAGGGTGTCAGCTCGGCGCCGATGTCGAAATATTTTGCCTATCATACGCGGCTCTGCCGGCCGATCGGACTGTCCTACGAAGACCGCAACACCGTGTGCCGTTACGCCATCAACCGGATCGGCTTCGGCTACGACACCAAGAACATCCTCGATCTGATGCGCTATCTGATCCCGCTGCCGGTGCCGCAGCGCTGGCGGCGGCGCATGATCGCGCTCGGCTCCGGCGACCCGACCAAGATGATCTGCTCGGCGCTGATCGCGCAGGCCTTCGACGCCGTGCGCTATCCGATCCTGCCCAAAATCACGCGCGCCGGCTCCAAGCAGGCCAAGCGCGAAATCCTGCACATCCGCAACTCATCGCTCTACATGCCGCGCGATTTCGACATCTCGCCCTATTTCGAAGTCGTCAAACCCACGATCGTGCACGGCTTCGACTACACTGCCCTGCACTGGGCCGACAAGCAGAAGCCGCTCCCGGAGGTAGCGGGCGAATTCGGGCCGTTTCCCGAAACGATCAGTTCGCCGCCGCTTGTTCCTGAAGAGATTGACCAAGAAGCGCCGCTTGCGGTTGCAGAAGTGACGCAGGCCGACGACCCCGCGACCTTGGTCGAGCGCGTCACCGTGTCCGAGTATTTCATGGTGGTCGAATATGTCGAGGCGCGCATGCCGGAGCGCCGCGTGAAGGCGCGCGAGGTCGCGGCGTAGAAACTGAGCCGCTAAACCGCAGTCATTGCGAAGAGCACAAGCGACGAAGCAATCCATTGTTCCTTCCGGACTGCGGATTGCTTCGCGGAGCTTGTCATCGGGGCGCGCGTTCGTGCGCCTGCTCGGCGCGCAATGTTGATGGAAATATCTCGGGCTAGCGACGAAGCCTCGCGAACGGAGGGGCTGGCGGTCAGTTCACCTTGATCGGTATCAAGGCGAACAAACGCTATCTGGAACAGCCTACCTGTCGGATCGACCGATTACCGCCATCAGCTCAGATATCTTCTCGCGCTGATCGGCCTTGTTGCCACTCGTGATCGCGTGCTCGACGCAATGCGCCACGTGGTCCCTTAGCACTTCTTCCTCGACCCGCCGCAGTGCGGCGCGCACCGCCGAGATCTGCGTGACGATGTCGATACAGTAGCGGTCCTCGTCGACCATCTTCGACAGGCCGCGGACCTGGCCCTCGATCCGGCTGAGGCGTTTTTGACAGGATGCCTTGATGTCTGTTCGCATCCCGCCTATATACCCCTACAGGGTATGGGTTGCAAGGGCCGGAGCGTTCGATGACGGAAACCGCAAGCGCGCACGGCAGCGCGACTACGGATAGGCGCTGCGGAGCCGAGGCGGCGTCCGGGGAGCCGGCAATGTCCTGTTGCAGCGGACATGGTGGCCACTACCATCACGGACATCGTCAGCCTTCCGCGGACCACGGGGCGAAAGTGCTCGACCCCGTCTGCGGCATGACCGTCGACCCTGCCGCCTCAAGACATCGTTTCGGGCATCGGGGCAAAACCTTCCATTTCTGCTCGACCGGCTGTCGCGGAAAATTCGCCGCCGATCCCGCAAACTATCTCGAGAACAAGCAGACGCAGGCCGAAGTGCCTACGGGCACGATCTACACCTGTCCGATGCACGCGCAGATCCGTCAGGTCGGCCCCGGAAGCTGCCCGATCTGCGGCATGGCACTGGAGCCGGAAGTGGCGAGCCTGGATGCGCCACCGAACCCCGAACTTGCCGACATGAAGCGGCGCTTCTGGATCGGCCTGGCGCTGGCCGCGCCCGCGGTGGTCCTGGAAATGGGCGGCCACGTTGTCGGCGGTCACAATTGGGTCGAGCCGACTTTGTCGAACTGGATCCAGTTCGTATTCGCAACACCGGTGGTGCTGTGGGCGGGCTGGCCGTTCTTCGTCCGCGGCTGGCAATCGCTGGCGACGCGTAATCTCAACATGTTCACGCTGATCGCGATGGGCACCGGTGTAGCCTATGTCTACAGCGTCATCGGCACACTGTTCCCGCAAGGATTTCCGACGACATTCCGCGGGCATGGCGGCGCGGCCGCGGTCTATTTCGAGGCTGCCAGCGTCATCACCGTGCTCGTGCTGCTTGGGCAGGTACTGGAATTGCGCGCGCGCGAGGCGACCTCGGGCGCGATCAAGGCACTGTTGCAGCTTGCGCCGAAGACCGCGCGCCGCGTCGGTGATGACGGTAGCGAGCATGAGGTTGCGATCGACACGCTCACGGCCGGCGACAAGTTGCGGGTGCGTCCGGGCGAGAAGGTCCCGGTCGACGGCGTCATTCTTGAAGGCCGCTCCTCGCTCGACGAATCGCTGGTAACCGGCGAATCCATGCCTGCCACCAAGGACGTGGGCGGCAAGCTGATCGCGGGCACGATCAATCAATCCGGCAGCTTTGTGATGCGCGCCGATAAGGTCGGGCGCGACACGCTGCTGTCGCAGATCGTGCAGATGGTCGCCGATGCCCAGCGCTCGCGCGCGCCGATCCAGCGGCTGGCCGATCAGGTCGCCGGTTGGTTCGTGCCCACCGTCATCGTCGTGGCCAGCGTTGCGTTCGCAGCCTGGAGCTGGTTCGGGCCGGAGCCCAAAATGGCGTTCGGTCTGGTCGCGGCCGTCAGCGTGCTCATCATCGCCTGCCCCTGCGCGTTGGGACTGGCGACGCCGATGTCGATCATGGTCGGCGTCGGGCGCGGCGCGCATGCCGGCGTGCTGATCAAGAATGCCGAGGCGCTGGAGCGCATGGAAAAGGTCGATACGCTGGTGGTCGACAAGACGGGGACGCTGACCGAAGGCAAGCCCAAGGTCGTTGCCATCGTGCCGGCTCCCGGGTTTGAGGAAAGCGAAATCCTGCGGCTTGCCGCCAGCGTCGAGCTCGCCAGCGAGCATCCACTGGCGGATGCGATCGTGCGATCGGCCAGGGAGCGCAATCTCAGCCTTGGCCCGGTCGGCGGCTTCGATTCGCCGACCGGCAAGGGCGCCACCGGCAGGGTCGACGGCAAATCGGTCGTGCTCGGCAATTCCAGATATTTTTCCTCGATCGGGATCGAGACCACTTCGCTCGATGCCGAAAGCGAGCGCCTGCGCACCGGCGGCGCGACCGTCGTCAACATCGCAATCGACGGCAAGCTTGCCGGGCTGTTTGCGATCGCCGACCCGATCAAAGCTTCGACGCCGGACGCGCTGAAGGCGCTCGCCGCCGAAGGCATCAAGGTCATCATGCTGACCGGCGACAACCGCACCACGGCGGCTGCGGTCGCGCGCCAGCTCAGGATTTCCGAGGTCAGGGCCGAGGTGCTTCCGGATCAGAAGAGCGCGGTCGTGGCCAAGTTGCGAAATGCCGGCCGCGTCGTCGCCATGGCCGGCGACGGCGTCAACGATGCGCCGGCGCTTGCCGCAGCCGATGTCGGCATAGCGATGGGAACCGGCACCGATGTGGCGATGGAAAGCGCTGGCGTCACGCTGCTGAAGGGTGATCTCGGCGGCATCGTGCGGGCGCGAAAACTGTCGCAGGCGACGATGGGCAATATCCGCCAGAACCTGTTCTTTGCCTTCATCTACAACGCGGCTGGCATTCCGATCGCCGCGGGCGTTCTCTATCCCGCGTTCGGCATCCTGCTGTCGCCGATCATCGCGGCGGCCGCGATGGCGCTATCCTCGGTCAGCGTGGTCGGCAACGCGCTCCGGTTGCGCGCGACAAGGCTTTAATCTAAGCCGCCTTCGCCGCCGTCCCGCACGGCAATCCCGCCCGCGCCAGCCCGCCATAGAGCTGCTCGCCGGGCATTTCGCCGCGCAGGATCGCGCGCACCGCGATCAGTTTCTCGATATCGATGCCGGTTGCAAATCCCTTGCTCTCGCACAGGAACACCAGGTCCTCGAACACGACATTGCCGGTCGCGCCCGGCGCGAACGGACAGCCACCGAGGCCACCAAGCGAGCCGTCGAGAATGCGCGCGCCTTCGTCGAGCGCGGCGGAGGCGTTCGCAATTCCCATGCCGCGAGTGTCGTGCAGGTGAACGCAGATCGGTTTCGAACCGGCCAGTCTGACCACGGCTTTGGTCAGATCGCCGACTTGCTTCGGCCCAGCATAGCCGACGGTATCCGCAATACCCACGCTGTCGACGCCAGCCTCGAAGCATTTTCCGACCAGCCGGATCACCTCGCTCGGATCGACCGCGCCCGCAATCGAACAGCCGAGCGCCATCGAGATCCCGACATGCGCGAGCGGCTGGTGCGGACTGGCATCGCGCAGCTCGCACAGCCGCCTGACATTGGCGATGGCCGCGTCACGCGAGCGGTTGGCGTTGGCCTGGCTGTGCTCCTCGGTCGCCGAGACCACCGAGGCGATCTCCCCGACGCCGGATGCCAGAGCCTCGTTGACGCCACGTTCGTTCAGCGCCAGCGCCATCCCGTGCGCGCCCGGTAGTGCTGCGACGGTTTGGATGATCTCGCGCACGTCGACGAATTGCGGAAAGGTCTTTGCGGGCAGGAACGAGCCGACCTCGAAATGCCGGACGCCAGCGGCATATTCCTCGCGGACCCAGCGCTGCTTTGCCGACGTCGAGGGAAATTTTTTCACGAGCTGTAGGCCGTCGCGCAGGCCCACCTCGCGCAAGGTGACGCGGCCTTCGGGGTAAATGTCCTGAACTCTTGTCATACGCGCCTCCCTGCAGCCTTTGCGGTTGATGTGATTTCTTGTGTTTCAAGCTCGGCCCGGACCGCGATGGTGTCGGCGCCGAGCGCGGGCACTTTCAACCCTTCACCGATATTGGCGCCATTCCACTCGATCGGCAACGCCGGAACCCGGAACGGCACGCCATCGGCAGTGGTGTTGCTGACGAGGCCGCCGGGGCGCAGCACATGCGGATCGCTGAACAGATCCTCAGGCCGATTGATCGGTGAAAAGCAGATGTTGAGCCGGTCGAGCTTTGCCGAGAGCTGGTCCGCGTTCCAGCCCTTGATCACGCTTGCCACACGCGGAATGATCCGCGCCCGCGCCAGGATGCGGTCGGTGGTGGTGCGCAAGGATGGATCGCCCAGGAATTCCTGCAGGCCGAACTCGCGGCAAAAACTCTGCCAGTGGCCCTCGGTGACGACGCCGATGAAAATGCGGCTTCCGCTTGCGGTATCGAAAATATCGTAGATCGGCCAGGCGTGCTCGCGCTCCGGCATCGAGCGCGGCTTGTTGCCGGTCATCTCATATTCGACCATGTGCTGCGCAACCAGGAACAGGCAGTTCTCGAACAGCCCGATGCGGATGTCGGCCCCGTCAGTCCGGCCACCGCGCTTCTGGTAGAGCGCGGCAAGGATCGAGATCGTACCGAACATGCCACCCATGATGTCGTTGGCGGACGAGCCGACGCGCTGCGGCTTCTCTTGCGTACCGGTCATGGCAGCCAAGCCCGACATCATCTGCACGACCTCGTCCAGCGCCGGCCGATGCTCGTAGGGGCCGGACAGGAACCCCTTGTGGCCGGCCACGATCAGATGCGGATGCTTCTTGCGCAACTCGTCCGCGCCAAGCCCCTGCTTCTCCAGTTGCCCGTCGCGAAAATTTTCCAGGAAGACATCGGCGGTCGCTAGCAGGCGGTGCATGGTGTCGCGATCTTCCGCCTGGGAGAAATCGAGCACGATGCTGCGTTTGCCCCGGTTGAACAGCGGGAAGAACGAGATTCCCATCCCGCCCAGCGTCCGGGTCTTGTCGCCGGCGGGCGGCTCGACCTTGATCACCTCGGCGCCCAGTTGCGCCAGGATCATGCCGCAGGTCGGGCCCATCACCATGTGGGTCATTTCGACGACCCTCACTCCCTCAAGTGGCAGTCCGGTCCCGGTCATTTCCATCTCCCGCAGATATTCGTCTTGCGGCCGAGATTAGGCCTTTGGGCGCCTGATTGAAACATGATCCGCCGGATGGGGCACTGCGCCTCTGTCATCGATCAGGCGGCCATGCTCATCGCCGTACCTGTGGTCGCCGCCCAAGCCGCTCTTGCCGAAGACGAGTGGCATGTCTACCTCTCGGGAGCGTTTTTTCCGAGAGGTACACCCGTCATGCTGGACGCCGCCGTCAAGGCGCTTTCGCAAATCCTGTCGCCGCCAATGCGTTCGATCCTGTGGCGATCGATCGCCCTGGCGCTGGTGTTGATCACGGTGCTCGCGATCGGCCTGCAGCGGCTGTTGAGCTGGCTTACGACCACTGGCCTCGTCTGGGCCGAGGCGACGCTCGGTCCGAATTCGCACACGCCGCTCGACGTGCTTTCCTGGGTCGTGTCGATCGCGGCCGGATTCGGCGTCGTGTTCGGCGGCATCCTTTTGATGCCTGCGATCACTTCGCTGGTTGCGAGCGTATTCGTCGATGAGGTCGCCGACCATGTCGAGCGCGAGCACTATCCGGCCGAGCGCCCCGGTGTGGCGCTGCCGTTTGGCCTTGCCATCCGCGAGGGCATCAGGACCGCGCTACTGACGATCCTGGTCTACCTGATCGCGCTGCCCTTCGTGTTCCTGGCCGGCGCCGGCTTCCTTGCCTTCTTCATCGCAACCGCCTGGCTGCTGGGCCGCGAATATTTCGAGCTCGCGGCGATGCGCTTCCGTCCGCCCGAGGAAGCCAAGGCGATGCGGAGAGAAAACGCGACCACGATTTTTGTCGCCGGGCTCATCATCGCGGCCTTCGTGTCGATCCCAATCGTCAACCTGGCGACGCCCCTGTTCGGCATGGCCTTCATGGTTCACATGCACAAGCGGCTCTCAGGCAGTCGGCCGGAACTGATCGAACCGGCGCGCCGCACCAGTGTACCTACGGTTTGATGCTCTTTGTTTTGAGCATGATCTCTTCGGAAAACCGGTTCCCACCCCATCGGGGTCGGGGCCGAGGGCATGCTTTTCCGAATCATGCTCTTGCGGAATCGCGCGCCAGCGGCACCAGCAACAATCCGACCACCGCGACAACAGCGAGCATCGCCCAGGCCTCGTTGACGCAAAGCGCGAGCGAGGCTTTTTCGACCATCGGCCGGACAAAGGCAATTGCCGCGTCATCCGGCGGACCGGGCGGACGATTGAGGAACAGCGACGGCTTGAGCCCGATCGCTATCGCCGCGCTGACGTCGCCGGCCAACAGCCGGTCGCGAAAGTCATCCGCATAGATTCCAACTCGGCCATAGAGAATTGTGTCGATCAGCGCGATGCCGATCGCCCCGCCGAGATTGCGCATCAGGTTGAACAGACCGCAGGCATCGGGGATTTCGGCATCGGGCAGCGCGCCAAGCGCAATGCGGGTCGGCGGCAGCAGGCAAAACATGATCGCGACCCCGCGCAGAATTTGCGGCCAGAACATCGCGTCGAAATCGGCGGTGCGCGGCTGAAAATAGCTCAGGCCAAGCCCAAGCGCGAACAGCGCGAAACCGGCCGCGGTCAGACAGCGCGCGCCGAGCCGGCTTTCCAGCATCACCGCAAGCGGCGCGGCTAGAAGTTGCGCGATCCCGGTCACCAGCATGATGGTGCCAATCTCGAAGGCATCATGGCCGCGCACGAAGGCAAGGAAAACCGGCATCAGATAGACCGAGCCGAATAGCCCGACGCCGAGGCAAAAGCTTAAAGCACAGCCGACCGCGAACGAGCGCCGCTTCAGCGCCGAAAGCCGCAGCGCCGGATGCGAGCAGCGGACCGTCAGGCAAATCGAAATGCCGGCCGCGATGGCGCTCGCCGACAACAGGCCGGCGCAGGAGAGCGACAGCCAGCCATTGAGCGGCGCCTGCTTCAGGCCGATCTCAAGGCTTGCGAGCGCCGCGGCCATCAAGACCAGCGCGCGCAGGTCCAGCTTCGAAAGCTCGGCGAAGTTGGTCTCCTGGCGCGGCAGCAGGAACGGCGTCGCGGAGGCCGCGACCAGGCCGGGAATGACGTTGATCAGGAACAGCCAAGGCCAGGACCAGGTCTCCGTGATGAATCCTCCGACGACGGGTCCGATCGTCGGCGCCAGCACGGCGACCACGCCGGCGACGGTGGTTGCGACCGCATGCAGCCGCGACGGAAACAGCAGGAACACCGCGGAGAACACCGCAGGAATCACCACGCCGCCGGAAAATCCCTGGACGACCCGAAAGGCCAGCAGCACGGCAAAGCCGCCGCTGAACGCGCAGCCGATGGATGCCAGCGTAAAAACGCTGACGGCTGTGACAAACAGCCACCGCAGGGTGAGGATCCGTGTGAACAGCCCGGTCAGGGGTATCGCGATCACCTCCGCGATCAGATAGGCGGTCTGGATCCAGCTCATCGTATCGGGGGAAATATCGAGCGCGCTCTGGATCGTCGGCAGGGAGGTCGCGACCACCTGGATATCCAGGATGGCCATGAACATGCCAAGGCACATCAGGAGGAAGCCGGTCCAGGTCGAAACGACCGGCGTCGTCGAAGAGGGCTCTGCCAGAACGGTCATGAGACGGCGCGCATCTGTCCACGCCCGTCGGAAAGCGCGCGCGCCTCGGCACGAATGCGGACGATAAGGACTGCGGCGTTTAGGAGCGTGAAGATCAGCGCCAGTACGGGCAAATGCAGCGCGAGCGGAAGCACCGCGATTTCGGCTGAAACGACGGCATAGTTAGGGTGCGAGAAATATCTGTAAGGCCCGGACGCGACCAAGGGTTGGCCCGGCAGCACGATGATGCGCGTGGTCCAGCGCGGCCCCAGCGTCGCCAGAATCCACACCCGAAACGCCTGCAGCGCGACGAAAACGGCAAGCGCAATCAGGCTCACGTCCTGATCTCGGCCATAGGCCCACAAGCCGATCAGCCACGCCGCGTGCATGGCCACCAGCAGCGGATAATGATCGGTGCCGACTTCGATCGCGCCCCGCGCCAACAGTCTCTCGGTGTTTCGGTGGGCGAGAACGAGTTCGCCGAGCCGCTGCAGCGTGACCAGGGCCAGAATGATTGAGGCGAGGGTCACGCGGCGTGCCGCAGCGCGACGCAGCTTGCGGTGAAGCCGGGCCCCAGCGCGGTGAGGAGCGACCGCGGCGGCAAGCCTTGCGCCCGCATGCGTTCCAGCACAAACAGAACGGTGGGCGCCGACATGTTGCCGTAATCGGCAATGATGTCGCGCTCATGGTCGAGCGTGCCTTGATCGAGCACGAGCGCGCGCTCCAGCGCCGCGATCACCTTGGTGCCGCCGGGATGGCAGATAAAGCGATCGATGTCGCCAAGCGAAAGCTTCATCCGGGATGTGATCTCGGTAACGGCCAGCCCCATATGGTCCCTGACGAAATCGGGAATCGTGCGCTGAAAGATCACGCCAAATCCTTCCGGATCGACGCTCCAGCCCATGATGTCGAGCGTATTTGGCCAGAGCTTCTCTCCGCTCGCCTCGATCTGCGTTGCGCCGCCGTCCCCGGCGCGGAGCACGATGGCGGCCGCGCCATCGCCGAACAAGCTGGCGGCGACAATGTTAGCCTTGGTCAATTCGTCATGCCGGACCGCAAGCGTGCATAGTTCGAGCGCCACCAACAGCACGTTGGTGCCCGGCCGCGATTGCGCCAGCCGCGCGGCGATCGACAGTCCCGACACGCCGCCTGCGCATCCGAGCCCGAACACCGGCACCCGCGACACGTCGCCGCGAAAACCCATCTTGCCGGCGATGCGCGCTTCCAGCGTTGGCGTCGCAATGCCGGTCGAACAGACGGTAACGACGGTGTCGATATCGGAAGCCTCGAGATCGGCGCGCGCGAGCGCCTTGCGCGCGACATCGATAAACAGCGTTTCCGCGCCTTCCAGAAAGGCCTCGGTCCGCTCCGGCCAGCCGCGCTGCTCAAGATACCATTCGATCGGCATGACACCATAGCGGTGGCGAATGCCGGTATTCGAAAACAGGCTCGAAAGCGTTTCGAACTGTTCGTGGCGTCCGAGCACGGCCCACGCGGCTTCGAGGATCTGCTTCTGGTGGAATTGGTGGGGGGGAACCGAGGTCGCCAAGGAAATAAGTGCGGCCGTATGGTTCATCTGGTGTCCCCGCCTTTACCGTTACCCGAACCATAAGAACCGCGCAATAAAGTGAATATTTCGACCGCCATCACCATCAGCCGGTGCCCGCCGGTCACTATAAGTTGAATACGATCGTCAGCGCGCGACCTGGGGACAACCGCCTTCCGTCAGCGGGCGAAACGCCTGATCGCCGGGAATGACGCCGAGAATCTTGTAGTAATCCCAAGGCTTGGTGGACTCCGACGGGGTTTTTACCTGCGCAAAAAACATGTCATGAACGAGACGGCCGTCCTCCCGAACCTGTCCGTTCTTGACGTAGAAATCGTCGACCGGCATGGCGCGCATCTTCGCCATCACAGCCTTCGCCTCGTCGGTACCCGCGGCGGCGATCGCGTTGATATAGTGGCGGACCGCCGAATAGACGCTGGCCTGGGCCATGGTCGGCATCCGGCCTCGCTTCTCGAAGAAGCGTTTTGACCAGGCACGGCTCTCATCATCGCGATCCCAATAGAATGCGGTGACGAACTTCAGCCCCTGGGCCGCCTTGAGCTCGATGCTGTGCACGTCGGAAATGAATATCAGCAGCGAGACCATGCTCTGATTCTTGGTCAGGCCGAACTCGTTGGCTTGCTTGACGGCGTTGATCATGTCGCCGCCGCCATTGGCGAACGCCACGACCTTCGCGCCGGACGCCTGGGCCTGCAGCAAATACGAGCTGAAATCCGACGTGTTCAGAGGATGGCGCACGCTGCCGAGCACCTTGCCGCCGGCGGCCTGCACCGCCGCGGTCGCATCGGCTTCCAGCGAATGGCCGAACGCATAGTCGACCGTGATGAAGAACCAGCTGTCGCGCCCTTCGGCGACGATCGACTTGGCCAAGCTCGTGGTCAGCGCATAGCTGTCATACACCCACGAGGCTTCGTTCGACGTGCAGTTCTTACCCGTGAAGGCGGTGCTTCCGACCGCGCCTGCGATCGCGATCCGGTTGCGCTCGGCGGCAAGCTGTTCGACCGCCAGCGCCACGGCTGAATTGTCGAACCCGATCGCCATGTCCACCTTGCCGACGTCGAACCACTGACGCGCGATAGCAGCCCCGATATCGGACTTGTTCTGATGATCCGCAAATACGATCTCGACCGGCTTGCCCAGCACCGAGCCGCCGGCATCTTCGATCGCCATCCGTGCCGCGACGACCGAACCTGGACCGCCCAGATCGGCATAAAGGCCGGATTGATCGTTGAGAACGCCGATCCGCACGACATCATCGGAGATTTGCGCGCGGGCGCCCGACGGCGCGAGACACATGATGGCCAGGGCAGAAATCAACGCCTGCTGCAGTCGCACGACGCCCTCCCGAAATTTTTCGTGGTCCTTGGATCCGAACCTTGGGGCGCAAGCGTATGCCCGGCATTGAACGCAGACAAGATCGCGATCGAGCGGAGGCCGCGCGCGAGGATGCGCAGCTCTTCACGATCCGTGGGCGCGCACCCGGGCTAGAGCGTTTTCGAGCGGAAGCCTGCCACCGGACTTGATGCGTCCGGGACACGTCTTGCGCGGCTAGGTCCGCGACATCCCAACCGCCGCATCAGGGCCTGCGCGGCGCCAAAGGGGGCCGGCGTGAACGGCCCGGGCGGCGCCCTGGTGATCAGGGCCAAGAAGCCGAGTGCGATCATGGCAAGCCAGAAGGTCAGCCAGAACCCGTCGATATAGGCAAGGACGTTCGACTCGCGCTGCACCAGCGCCGAGAGCGTCCCCAAAGCGCGCGCCGGCGCAGTCGCCGCGCCGTGACTCGCAAAGCTGTCGGCGAGCTGCCTCAGCATCCGCGTGACGTCGGTGCTGCCACCTTCGAGATGCTGGCCGAGAAAATTGGAATGAATCTGCTCGCGCACGCGCAGCCAGGTCGCCATCAGCGCGACGCCGATCTCCGCGCCGCCGAGCCGCACCACCTGGATATAGGCCGCGAACGCCGTCGCCCGGGTCGGATCGGAATTGGATAGCGCGATGATGATGATCGGCAGAAGCGTGAAGGCTTGCCCGATCGATTGCAGCACGGCGATGGTGACAAAATCGCCCAGCGCCCAGTCGTGGGTCAGCTGCGTTCCCAACAGGTTCGCCGCGGCGAAGGCTGACAAGCCGATGATCAGAACGCCGCGCGGGTCGAGGTGCCGCAGCAGAAAGATCGACACCGGCACCAGCACGAACATCGGCAGGGCGCCGTAGACCACCAATAGCACGCCGGTTTGCTCGGGCCGCAACTGACCGACGGTGGCGAGGAAATTCGGCACCAGCGACGAATTGGACAGGCTGGTGAGCGTGTAGAGCAGGATGACGACCAGCGAGAGCCCGATATTGCGGTTGAACAGCACGTTGACGTGGGCCCAGGGCCGGCGAACCAGCAGCTCGTTGATGACAAAGGCGGCGCACAACAACCCACCACCGATCAGCAGCGCCGCAACCGTGCCGGATTCCAGCCAGTCGAGACGATTGCCCTGATCGAGGCCGGCGTAGATCATCGAAACGCCGGTGCCGAGCAGCAGCATGCCGCCCCAGTCGGCACCCTCGAGCACCTCCCGGTTGACCGCTTCGCGCGGCGTCCCGAGATAGACCATCAGGCCCATCAGCGGCGCGATCACCACGCCCTGCCAGTACAGCCACTGCCATCCCAGATGATCGACGTAGAAGCCGACCAGTGAGGTGCTGGTATCGAGCGCGAATCCGACCCTGATCGAATAGATCGCGATCGCCGGGATCCACCATCTGATCGGCAGATTGCGAAAGATGATCATCAAGGACGCCGGAACGAAGGTGCCAAGCAACAGGCCGTGAACGATGCTGAGCGCAATCAGCGTTGGGTAGTCGCGCACGAACGGGACCACGAGTGAGATCAGGGCGTAGACGAGACTTGGAATGCCCAGAACGCGGCGCAGGCCGAATGCGGTCGCAAGCCACGCCACCGCGGGCGCGATGAAGATCTGCGAACCGATCGCCGACGTCGATAGCCAGGCCCCTTCGTCGAAGCCGAGCGAAAAGGCACCACGCAGGTCCGGCAATCCGACCGAGGTCAGCCGGCTGTCGAAGTTTGCGAGAAATGAGCCGAGCAGCACGGCGCCGACCGCGAACAGCGGTCGAGGCGCGATGCCGCCGCGCGAGAGCGGCCCGCGGCCGGTGTCGCTACTTTCCGCCATCCGCGCCGGCCTCGTCGGTGTGGATTCGAGCAACGACCGACATCCCCGCCAGCAGCCGATCCAGCGACGGCTGGCCCTTGTCGAGCTGGATCCGAACCGGGATGCGCTGAACCACCTTGGTGAAATTGCCGGTCGCGTTATCGGGCGGCAGCAATGCGAATTGCGAGCCGCTGGCGGGCGCAATTCGTTCGACCCGACCGTGCAGTTGCTCGCCCGGGAAACTATCGACGGTGACGTCGACCGGCTGGCCCGGCTTGACGTGCGTGAGCTGAGTTTCCTTGTAGTTGGCGATCACATAGACATTCGGCAGCGGCACCACATTGATGAGATTGGTGCCGATATTGACGTAGTCGCCCGGCTGCACCTGCCGCTCGCCGGTGACGCCATCGAACGGTGCCACAATCCTGGTATAGCCGAGCTTGAGTTTCGCTGCGGCCAACGTCGCCTTGGCAGCGTCGAGATCGGCCCCGCGCTGCTTCTTGGTCCCGGACAGCACGTCAAGCTGATGACGCTGCGCGGCGATGACGGCCCGGCTGGCGCGGACGTCAGCCTGCGCGCGCGTGTAATCGGCGACCGCCTGTTCGAGCTTCTGATGCGTGCCGGCATCGGTCTTCGACAGCGTCTCCTGCCGTTCCTTTTCTTCGCCGGTTTCGACCTCGTGCGCTTCGGCGGAGACGCGTTGCGCTTCGACTTGCGCGATGGTCGCGTATTGCAGTTCGACCTGATTGGCCAGGTTGTCGAGCGCGGCTTGCGCGGCGGCGACGCCGGCCTCCGCCTGGTCGACCTGAGCCTGGTAGTCGGCGGGATCGATCTGGATCAGGAGATCGCCGGCCTTGACGCGCTGAAAATCGTTCACAGCAACGGTCAAGACCTCGCCGGCGACCCGACTGCTCAACCGGGTCAGCTCGGCGCGAACATAGGCGTCGTTCGTGATCTGGATGGTCGCGTCGCCGACCCACTCATCCCAGCGCAGCGTCGCCAACGCGATGAATCCGAACGCGACCAGGACGGCGATCAACGGCAGCGCGAGGCGGCCAAAGGCGCTGCCCGAACCGGGCTGCGGCCGAGACGTTGGCGCATCGGCCGCCGCAGGAACGGCGGGTGAGGACGCGATCGATCCAGTTTGGCCCGAGGGAGCCGGGCCGATCCGATCCTGTTGGCTCAAGGATGCCCCCTTTTCTCACACATCATGCTGCCCCCGCGGAGAGACGGGCAAGCTTCCGCAGCGCGGACGATGGCGGCCGGATATGACGGGATGATGCCTCAAACCGTCTTTTCCGGCCACCGGCAGAGATCGTTGATCAGGCATACCTCGCAGCGCGGCTTGCGGGCCAGACACGTGTAGCGGCCGTGCAGGATCAGCCAGTGATGCGCGTGCAGCATGAACTCCGGCGGGATCACCTTCTCCAAACCGAGCTCGACTTCGAGCGGCGTCTTGCCGGGCGCGAGCCCGGTGCGATTGCCGACCCGGAATACATGCGTGTCGACCGCCATGGTATGCTCGCCAAAGGCCATGTTGAGCACGACGTTGGCGGTCTTGCGGCCGGCGCCGGGGAGCGATTCGATCTCTGCGCGAGTGCGCGGCACCTCGCCGCCGAAATCGGCGATGAGCTTCTCCGACAGCGCAATCACGTTCTTGGCCTTGGTCCGGTAGAGCCCAACGGTTTTGATGTAATCGCGCAAGCGCTCTTCGCCGAGCGCGATCATCTTCTGCGGCGTATCGGCAACCGCAAACAGCGCGCGCGTCGCTTTGTTGACGCCGGCGTCGGTCGCCTGCGCCGACAGCACGACCGCAACCAGGAGCGTGAAGGGATTGAGATGCTCCAACTCGCCCTTCGGCTCGGGATTGGCCTTTTGGAAGCGGCCGAAGGCCTCGCGGACCTCGGCCTCGGTCCAGGGTTTCAGGGCTTTGGGTTTTGGCGCCTGCTTTGATGACTTCTTTAATGCCTTGTTGGACGCCTCGGGCGATGTCTTCACCGCGCGCGCGAGGCTGGCCTTGGCCTTGTTTGCCGATTTTTTCGGCAGCGTTCGAACCGAAGATTTCTTGGCGCGTTGAGCGCGGGTGATTTTCGCCATGATCCGGATATACTGGCAGCCGATGACCGCAGGCAATGACTTTGATCCTGATATCGCCGAGCCGGAATTGTTCTCGGCGCTGCTGACGCCGCACCGCTCGCTTAATCGCACCGGCTTTGTGGTGCTGATGGCGTTCCTGAGTGCGGTCAGCTTCGCCGCCGGCGTCGCGTTTCTGTTGATGGGGGCCTGGCCGGTATTCGGCTTTTTCGGCCTCGACGTGCTGGTGATCTACTGGGCCTTCAAGGTCAATTTTCGCCGCGCCGCCGCGCGCGAGGAAATCTCGGTGACGCCGTCCGAATTGCGGCTGCGCCGGGTCAGCCATCGCGGCCATGTCGTCCAAATCGTGCTCAACCCGGTCTGGGTGCAGCTCGACCAGATCTCGCACGAAGAATATGGCATTGAGCGGCTTTATCTGGTTTCCCGAGGCCGCCGGGTGGCGGTCGGCAGCTTTTTGGGACCGGACGAAAAGGCTAGTTTTGCCAAAGCCTTAACCGAAGCGCTGGCGGCCGCCCGGCGCGGCCCGACCTATAATCCGATGGTGTGAGACAAATCGGAAATCGGGTGGTTTCGGGCCCTCGCTCGTCCTACATCGATAGCTATGATGACACTTGCCATACATGACCAGCGCCTGGCCAAGCCGGGCCCACAGAGCGCCGCGATGCGCGACTATGATTCGGTGCGTCGCGCGATCGCTTTCATCTCCGAACACTGGCGCGCGCAGCCGACCATCGAGGCGATGGCGGACGCCGCGGGCGTGACACCGGACGAATTGCACCATCTGTTTCGCCGCTGGGCCTCGCTCACGCCAAAGGCCTTCATGCAGGCGCTGACGCTCGATCACGCCAAGGGCCTGTTGCGCGATTCCGCCAGCGTGCTTGACGCCGCGCTGGACTCCGGGCTTTCGGGCCCGGGACGGCTGCACGACCTGTTCGTTACCCATGAGGCGATGTCGCCGGGCGAATGGAAGAACGGCGGCGCTGGCATGACGCTGCGCTACGGCTTCCATCCCTCGCCGTTCGGCACCGCGATCGTGATCGCCACCGGCCGCGGGCTCGCGGGCCTTGCCTTCGCCGATCCCGGCGAAGAGCAGGTGGCGCTCGCCGACATGACGGGACGCTGGCCGAACGCGACCTATGTCGAGGATCGCGACGGCACCGCCGCGCTGGCGCAGCGCATCTTCGACACCAGGCTGTGGCGACCGGACCAGCCGCTACGGGTGGTCTTGATCGGCACCGATTTCGAGGTGCGGGTGTGGGAGACGCTGTTGAAGATCCCGATGGGCAGGGCGGTGTCCTATTCGGACATCGCAAGCAAGATCAAATCCCCAAAAGCCTCGCGCGCCGTTGGCGCCGCGATCGGGAAAAATCCGGTGTCGTTCGTGGTGCCCTGCCATCGCGCGCTCGGCAAAAGCGGCGCGCTGACCGGCTATCACTGGGGCATCACCCGCAAGCAGGCGATGCTCGGCTGGGAAGCAGGGCAGGTCGGCGCGTCACACGCAGCGTGAACTGATGGATGGGTGGCGTCCTTCGATACCCATCATCGCCGTTTGCAAAAATGATGGGTTTCGAACGGCTCAACCCATCCTGCCGCTCTGCGCGGCTCACGTCGCCAGATCGACCTTCGAGGCGACCGTCGAATCCGCGTTCAGGCGGTAGATGATCGGCACGCCGGTCGCGAGCTCACGCTTCAGAATGTTTTCCGGCGTGAGCTTTTCCAGCACCATGATCAGCGCGCGCAATGAATTGCCGTGCGCTGCCACCAGCGTGCGCTCACCGCGCAGCACGCAAGGCAGGATCTCCTGGACGTAATAAGGCAGCGCGCGTGCCAGTGTGTCCTTCAGACTTTCGCCGCCGGGTGGCGGCACGTCATAGGAGCGGCGCCAGATCAGGACCTGCTCCTCGCCCCATTTCTTGCGGGCGTCGTCCTTGTTGAGGCCGGAGAGATCGCCATAGTCGCGCTCGTTCAGCGCGAGATTCTTTTCGGTGCGAAGCCCGGTCTGGCCGATTTCGGCGAGCATCAGGTCGAGCGTGTGCTGCGCGCGCAGCAAGACCGAGGTGAAGGCGATATCGAATTGCAGCCCCTGCGCCTTCAGCTTGTGGCCGGCGTCTTTTGCTTCCGCGACGCCCTGCTCGGTCAGGTCAACATCCTTCCAGCCCGTGAATAGGTTCTTCAGATTCCATTCGCTCTGACCGTGGCGCACCAACACCAGAAGACGCTCGCTCATATTCTCGTTTTCCATTCCGATCTCTAGAAATCCTTGAGCCCCAGCACATCGGTCATGGAATATAGCCCGGGCTTTTGATGGCGCGCCCAGAGGGCTGCCTTGATTGCGCCTTGTGCGAACATGGTGCGGTCCTCGGCGCGGTGCGTGAGCTCGATGCGCTCCATGGCGCCGGCGAAGATCACGCTGTGATCGCCGGTGACAGTGCCGCCGCGCAAGGCGGCAAAGCCGATATCGCCAGCCCTCCGCGCGCCGGTGACGCCGTCGCGGCCGCGGGCGGAACGTTCTTCCAGCGAGATGCCGCGGCCCGCGGCCGCCGCCTGGCCCAACATCAAGGCCGTGCCGGAGGGCGCGTCGATCTTGGCCTTGTGGTGGATTTCCAGGATTTCGATATCAAAACTTTCATCCAGCGACTGCGCCACCCGCTTCACCAGCGCCGCCAGCAGGTTGACGCCGAGGCTCATATTGCCCGACTGCACCACGATGGCACGTGAGGTGACGCTCTTGATGACCGCTTCGTCCGAGGACGACAGGCCGGTGGTTCCGACGACGTGCACGAGGCCGCGCTGGGCGGCGATCGCAACATTGGCAATGGTCGCGGCCGGCACGGTGAAGTCGAGAATGCCGTCGGCCTCGGCCGACATCGACCATAGGTCGGCCGAGAGCTTGACGCCATTGGCCGGCAGCCCCGCCAGAATACCGGCGTCATTACCCAGCAATTGCGAGCCGGGCGCTTCCAGCGCGCCGGCAAGAACAGCACCGGGGGTCTCCGAGATGACACGCGTCAGCGCGCGGCCCATTCGGCCGCCGGCTCCCGCAACGATCAAGCGCATATCGGCCATGGAAAACCTCTTCACGCGGTAATAGCGGGCGCGGGCCGTTCCGGCAACCGACCGGTGGCCCGGACTACGGCTGCGGGCCGTCGTAGCCTTCGATGACAATGAGATCGGCAATCGAATGCGGCTGCCGGACCTTGATGTTCTGCTGGTACTCCGGCGAGTGGTAGCAGGCCAGCGCCGTGTCGTAGTCGCGAAATTCGATCACGACGTTACGCGAGCGGCTTTGGCCTTCGACGCCGGTGAACCTGCCGCCGCGCACGACATAGCGCCCGCCGAATTTCTGGAAGATGGCCGGGTTGGCCGCCGCATAGGCCTTGTAGCCGTCCTCGTTATGAACGTCGACGCGCCCGATCCAGTATCCTTTTGCCATTTGAACGTCCTTCCCTCTTTATTCTGAGCATGATCTTTCCGGAAAACCGGTCCCCACCCATCGGGTCGCGGCCCGAGGGCATGCTTTTCCGGATCATGCTCTAAGCAACCAGCGCCGGCGCGATCTCGGCCTGGATCGCTTCGGCCGCGGCCTTGGGATCGGCGGCGTCCAGGATGGGCCGGCCGACCACCAGATAATCCGCGCCCGCCGCGATCGCGCGCGACGGCGTCATGATGCGTTTCTGGTCGCCCGCGGCTGAGCCTGCGGGGCGGATGCCGGGCGTGACCAACCGCATCTGATGGCCGACGATCTTGCGCAAGGCGGCCGCCTCCTCGGGCGAGCAGACCAGGCCGTCGACGCCGAGCAGCTGCGCCTGCTGGGCACGTGCCTCGGCGAGGTCAGCGACCCCGAACCGGTAGCCGGCGGCATGGAGATCGGCATCGTCATAGGACGTGAGCACGGTGACGGCGAGGATCTTCAGGTTGGTCCCCTCACGCGCCTCGACCGCCGCCTTCATGGTCTGCGGATAGCCGTGCACGGTGAGGAAGGTCGCGCCCGAATTGGCGATGCTCCCGACGCCGCGCGCCACCGTATTGCCGATGTCGTGCAGCTTCAGATCGATGAAGACCTTCTTGCCTTTGTCGGCGAGCTTGCGGACCAGCGGCAGTCCGCCCGCGTAAGCGAGTTGATAGCCGATCTTGTAGAAGGTGACGCTGTCGCCGAGCCGGGCGATCATCGCCTCCGCCTGCTCGATGCCGGGCAGGTCGAGCGGTACGATCAACCGGTCGCGGGGGGCAATGTCAGAGAGGGGCATGGTCACCTCACATCATGTGCTGGGAAACGTCGATCAATTGTCGCACCAGCGCTTTCAGCGCCTCGATATCAGCCGGAAACCTCAATTTGTCCATCTCGTCATAGGCCTGATCCGCAAACGATAGCGCGAGCTGACTGGGCACGACGGTAGCCTGGCAGGCGACAAGAATCAGCCGCAAGGCGGCCAAAGCGCGGGTTCCGCCGAGCCGGCTTTCGGAGGCCGAAGCGATCGCAAACGGCCGCTCCCGAAATACCTGACCGCGGGTCTCCTGTGGATCTTGCACCCGCGTGATCCAGTCGATGGTGTTCTTCAAAAGCGGCGGCACCGAGGAATTGTATTCAGGCGTCACCACCAGGACGCCGTGATGGGCAGCGATCATGCGCTTGAGATTGACCGCGTTCTTCGGCACGCCGGACTTCGCCTGCAGGTCGCCGTCATAGATCGGCAGCGGAAAATCGCCGAGCGACAGCCGCGTGACCTCGGCACCGGCCTGCGCGAATTCGTAAGCCGCGGCCGCTGCAAGCCTCGCATTATGCGAGCCGGTTCGCAGCGAGCCGGGGATCACCAGGATTTTCAGCGCAGCCATATCGGAAAACGCATTCGGGGCAAATCCGCCCGGCGAATGCGCCGGACGGGGTTAATCCTTGCGATACACCCAGACACGGGCCGGCGGAAGGTTCATCCAGATCCGCTCGGAGGCTTCTGTGGACACGCCAGGCAGCGATTTCGGAATCGGCGGTACCACCGAATAGGTGAATTGAACGAAGGGCGCGCCGGG
This sequence comes from uncultured Alphaproteobacteria bacterium, assembly GCA_963822795.1. Taxonomy (GTDB): domain Bacteria; phylum Pseudomonadota; class Alphaproteobacteria; order Rhizobiales; family Xanthobacteraceae; genus Bradyrhizobium. Next base: position 158,429 of record CAWGJM010000059.1, on the reverse strand, counting down.
CGCGAGGGCGGCGAAGGCATCGCGAATGAGTTTCACCCGCGTCAGCATCGGCTTGGTGACCAGCGGCAGGCCGGAGACCACCGCGGTCGCACGCATGCTCAGGACGTTTCGCAGGGTGTCGCGCAGCCGATAGGCGTCGCCCTGCACGACTTTCGCTTGCGGATAACGGTCGCGCAAAAGCGCGCAGAAGCCCGGATTGTATTCGACCAGGACGAGGCGTTTCTGATCGATGCCGCGGTCGATAAGAGCGCTGGTGATCGCGCCGGTGCCGGGGCCGAGCTCGATCACAGGGCCGGACGAATCGCGATCGACATATTGCGCCATGGTGCGGGCCAACAGCCGGCTCGACGGCATCACCGCGCCGACATGCAGCGGCTTTTCGATCCATGAACGGAGAAAACGAACCTCGTCATCAAGACGAGGCTTTTTCAACGCGCGCACGGACGATTGCAATGGCATGTGACTAACCGGACGGGACCGCGTTGGGGCGCGGCGGATGTCAGAAAACAGTCACAGAGAGGTATAGGCAGCAAACGGGGCGGTCAAGGCGCACCGCAGCGCGAGGGGCCATGCGGAGAGAAGGTGCGGTCGGAGGGTAACACCCTGCTATTGCAGAACATTCGCGGCGCGCGCGTATTGTGACCCCGTCGGAAAACCGATAACTCATCCCGCTATCCAAGCGCGGGGCAGACTTTTTCCGGATCATGCGCCTAACTGGTGGCGCGGTTGCCGAAGAAGTCCTTGACCTTGGCGAAGAAGCCCTCGGCTTCGGGCTGGGTCGCACCGGACGATAACTTCGCGAACTCGGTGAGCAATTCCTGCTGCTTCTTGGTCAGATTCTGCGGCGTTTCGACCACGACCTGGACATACATGTCGCCAGTCTGGCGCGAGCGGAGCACCGGCATGCCTTTCGATGCAATGCGAAGACGCCGGCCAGTCTGGGTCCCTGCGGGAATTTTGACCTTGGTCTTGCCCTTCTCGATGGTCGGCACCTCAAATTCGCCGCCCAAGGCAGCAGTCACCATCGAGATCGGCACCCGACAATGCAGGTCGGCGCCATCGCGCTGGAAGAACTCATGCGCCGACAGCGAAAGGAAAATGTAGAGGTCGCCTGGTGGCCCGCCGCGCACGCCGGCCTCGCCTTCGCCGGCCAGCCGAATGCGTGTGCCGTCTTCAACGCCCTGCGGGATATTGACCGAGAGCGTCCGCTCGCGCGTCACTCGGCCCGAACCCGCGCAGGACGGGCAGGGGTCCTCGATCATCTGGCCGCGGCCCTGACAGCCGGGACAGGTGCGCTCCAGGGTGAAGAAGCCCTGCGCCTGCCGCACCCGGCCCGCGCCGCCGCACATCGAGCAGGTCTTCGGCTTGGTGCCGGCCTTGGCGCCTGTGCCCGAACAGGATTCGCAGGTGACGGAGACCGGAATTTCGATCTGCGCGGTCTTGCCCTGGAACGCTTCCTCGAGCGTGATTTCCATGTTGTAGCGCAGGTCGCCGCCGCGCTCGCGGCCACCGCGGGGCCGTTGCCCGGCCATGCCGAACAGGTCTTCGAAAATATCGGAGAATGAGGAAGCAAAGCCGGCGCCAAATCCTGGACCGCCGCCGCCCATGCCGCCCTGCTCGAACGCCGCGTGGCCGAAGCGGTCATAGGCGGCGCGCTTCTCGCCGTCCTTGAGGACCTCGTAGGCCTCGTTGATTTCCTTGAAACGGACTTCGCTCGTGGCATCGCCGGGATTGCGGTCCGGATGCCATTTCATCGCAAGCTTGCGGAAGGCCGCCTTGAGCTTGGAATCGTCTGCGTTACGTTCGACTTCAAGAGTTTCGTAGTAGCAGCGCTTGGTAGACATCCCTCAAACCCGCCCGAATTTCGTTTTCATCCCGAAACCATGCAGGAAAGATGCAAGCTTCGGCTTAATGAAAAATGACCCCCATCCCTCACGACGCGGCTCGCGCGCTCTGTGGGAATGAGGGTCATGGTGGTTGCCCGCCGTTTAAGCAGATTTCTTGTTCTTGTCGTCGTCGACCTCGGTGAACTCCGCGTCGACCACGTCATCCTTGGCAGCGTCCTTGGCTGCGTCGGACTCGGCCTGCTGCTTGTACATCGCCTCGCCGAGCTTCATCGAAGCTTGCGCAAGCGTGTTGGTCTTGGCCTTGATCGCCTCAGCATCGTCGCCCTTCAGCGCTTCCTTCAGATCGCTGACGGCGTCCTCGATGGCGCGGCGTTCGGTTTCGGCGATCTTCGAGCCATGCTCGGCGAGCGCCTTCTCGGTCGAATGGACCAGTGCATCGGCATGGTTCTTGGCGTCGACGGCCTCGCGGCGCTTCTTGTCGGCCACAGCGTTAGCCTCGGCGTCCTTGACCATCTTGTCGATGTCGGCTTCCGACAGGCCGCCGGAGGCTTGGATGCGGATCTGCTGCTCCTTGCCGGTCGCCTTGTCCTTGGCCGAAACGTTGACGATGCCGTTGGCGTCGATGTCGAAAGTCACCTCGATCTGCGGCATGCCGCGCGGCGCCGGCGGAATGCCCATCAGGTCGAACTGGCCGAGTATCTTGTTGTCGGCCGCCATTTCACGCTCGCCCTGGAAGACGCGGATGGTCACCGCGTTCTGGTTATCCTCGGCGGTCGAGAACACCTGGCTCTTCTTGGTCGGGATCGTGGTGTTGCGGTCAATGATCCGGGTGAATACGCCGCCCAACGTCTCGATGCCGAGCGAGAGCGGGGTCACGTCGAGCAGCAGCACGTCCTTGACGTCGCCCTGCAGCACGCCGGCCTGGATCGCAGCACCAATCGCGACGACTTCGTCGGGGTTGACGCCCTTATGCGGCTCCTTGCCGAAGAACTGCTTTACCATTTCCTGGATCTTGGGCATGCGGGTCATGCCGCCGACCAGCACCACCTCGCCGATTTCACCGGCGGTGAGGCCGGCATCCTTCAGCGCCTTGCGGCAGGGCTCGATGGTCTTCTCGACGAGGTCGGCGACCAGCGCCTCGAACTTGGCGCGCGTCAGCTTCATCGTCAGATGCTTCGGCCCCGACTGATCGGCCGTGATGAAGGGCAGGTTGATTTCGGTCTGGGTGGTCGAGGACAGCTCGATCTTGGCCTTTTCAGCGGCCTCCTTCAGGCGCTGCAGCGCGAGTTTGTCGTTGCGCAGGTTGATGCCCTGCTCCTTCTGGAATTCGTCGGCCAGGTAGTTGACCAGCCGCATGTCGAAGTCTTCGCCGCCCAGGAAGGTGTCGCCGTTGGTCGACTTCACCTCGAACACGCCGTCGCCGATCTCCAGGATTGAGATGTCGAACGTGCCGCCGCCGAGATCGTACACGGCGATCGTGCCGGTCTTCGTCTTGTCGAGGCCGTAAGCCAGCGCCGCCGCGGTCGGCTCGTTGATGATGCGCAGCACTTCGAGACCGGCGATCTTGCCGGCGTCCTTGGTGGCCTGACGCTGGGCGTCGTTGAAGTAGGCGGGAACAGTAATGACGGCCTGATCGACCTTCTGGCCGAGATGCGCCTCCGCGGTCTCCTTCATTTTCTGCAGGATGAAAGCGGAGATTTGCGAGGGCGAATAGGTCTTGCCGTCGGCCTCGACCCAGGCATCGCCGTTGGATGCCTTGACGATCTTGTAGGGGACGAGCTTCTTGTCCTTCTCCACCATCGGGTCGTCGTAACGACGGCCGATGAGGCGCTTGACCGCAAAGAAGGTGCGCTCGGGATTGGTCACGGCCTGCCGCTTGGCAGGCTGGCCGACCAGACGTTCGCCGTCATCGGTGAAGGCGACGATCGACGGAGTGGTCCGCATACCCTCGGCGTTTTCGATCACTTTCGGCGTTTTGCCATCCATCACGGCGACGCACGAATTGGTGGTGCCGAGATCGATCCCAATGACCTTTCCCATGGTCTCATATCCTTCTTTTTGCGGCAGGTCGGTAGGGCCCTGACGGCGCCCGGTCCTCAACCCCCTCAGATCAAATACTCGCGATATTGCGACGGTGAGCCTCATATAGGAGAGGGGCATGGGCCCGCAAGGACCGCGCCGCAATCTCGGCCCGCGAAAGCCTGCGCCGTTGGAAGATAATGTCGGGCCTGAGCGACGGTCACCTCAGGCCGAGCCGGCAAGCTCGTTAATGAATGGTGGCGAAGACGGGAGGCGCCGGAAAGGCTGGCGGTAGCCGGAGGGGCGCAATGGCGCCTCACCCTGTTGCCCGGCCATCAAAACCGCTAAAAGCGGGTAAACCGCAAGCCGCCCCGGCTTATATCCTACTTCCCAGATTTGCAGGGGGCCGGTCCGGCCGCGCATCGAACGGCCTCAATACAAACCAAATAGGTTCTTCATGAAGTGCCTTCGACTATTGACCGCGATCGCCCTGTTCGTCGCCGCGACGCACCCTGCCCTGGCCGCGGACCCGATTTTCCCGCCGGGAGTTAGGGTCGGCCTGACCCCGCTGGTTGGGCTCACCGCCGCCAAGACCTTCGCCGGATTCGAATCCAACGACCAGAGCGTCAAGGTGTTGGTAACGGAGCTTCCCGCCGATGCCTATGCCGAGGTGGCGAACGCCTTCAAGGGCAATCCGGCGGGCACCGGCGGCATCAAGCCGGAGAGCATCGAGACCTCCGTGGGCACGGCCTACTACACCGCCGAAAACGCCAAGGACGGCGGCGCTGCCGTGCGGCGCTATTCGATGATCCTGCCAGGTGGCAGCTTCTCAGGCTATGTCGCCGTGCAGGTTCCCGAGAACGCCACCAAGGTCTACACCGACGAGGCCGTCCGCCAGATGTTTGCCTCGGCCAAGATCCGCCAGGAAGTCCCGATCGCGGAGCAGCTCGGGCTGATGCCGTTCAAGCTCACCGACCTTGGCAGTTTCAAGAATATCCGTACGCTTGCGCCCGGTGCCGCCATGATTCTCGCCGACGGCGACGAGACGACTGGCTTCGAGCCCGCCCCCTTCATGGTGATCGGCATCGTCGGCGCTACGCCGCCCGAGCCGGGCGACCGCGCCCGCTTCGCCCAGGAGGCGGCCACCCGCATTCCTGGCGTCCGCGAGGCGAAGATCACGATGTCGGAGCCGATTAGGATCGGCGGCGTACAGGCCTATGAAACGCGGCTAGACGCGACCAGTGGCAAGGACAACACCAAGGTGACCATCGTGCAGTGGCTGCGGTTCGGCGGCCCGGCGATCATGCGTATCGTCGGCAGCGCCCCGCGCGACCAGTGGGTCAGCGCGTTTCCGCGCTTTCGCGCCGTGCGCGACGGAATCCAGCCGCGCGATCAGTAGGACAAAAAGCGCTTATTGTTTGAGCATGATCTGTTCGGAAAACCGCTGCCCACCCCGCTATCCGAGTGCGGGGCAGGCGTTTTCCGGATCAAGCTCGAACCGATCATGCCGCGCTGCCGTTGGCAGCCGCCGGCGCCGACTTGGCGCCGCCCTTGGACACGCCGACCAGCGCCGGCCGCAGGATGCGGTCGCCGATCATGTAGCCCGACTGCACGACCTGCACGACCGTGCCCGATGGGACGCTGGGATCGGGAACCTCGTACATCGCCTGCTGGAAATTCGGATCGAATTTTTCGCCGGTGGGATCGAATTTCTTGACCGCGTTCTTTTCCAGCGCGTTCAACAGCGAGCGTTCAGTCAGTTCGACGCCCTCGATCAGCGCCTTCAGGCCGGGATCGGCAGCCGCCCGCGTCTCGTGCGGCACCGCATCGAGCGCACGCTGCAGATTGTCGGCGATATCGAGCACGTCGCGCGCAAAGCCGGTGATGCCATAGACCCTGGCGTCAGCGACCTCGCGGCTGGTGCGCTTGCGCAAGTTTTCCATCTCAGCCAGCGTACGCAGCATCTTGTCACGCGCGTCAGCCGCTTCCTTCGCCAGCGCTTCCGCGGAACCTGCATCGGGCTCGTCGGGCATGATGTAGGGCTTTGAGACCACGGGCTCGCCGGCCTGCGCCGGATCGTTCTTCTGCAGGTCGGGATCGGTCATGGCTTGCCTTCTCGAAAATTCGCCTGGAACAGGTCACTGGAGGGATTGTTGGCCGGGATATCGTGCTTTGGGCGGCGAAAATCAAGCGCTCGTGATCCCGACCAAGGCTTTTGGGAAAGGGCTTTTGGGAAAGGGCTCTTGAGGACGGGCCCTTGAGGATCAGCCGCCCAACATCCGGCTGACGATGCGGGCGGCATAGTCAACCGTCGGGATCACCCTCGCATAGTTGAGCCGGGTCGGCCCGATCACGCCGAGGACGCCAACGATATGGCCGGCGGCGTCGCTATAGGGCGCGATGATCGTCGAGGAACCCGACAGCGAGAACAGCTTGTTCTCCGATCCGATGAAAATCCGCACACCCTCGGCGCGTTCCGCTCGCCCCAGAAGGTCGATCACGCCGCGCTTGGTCTCCAGATCGTCGAACAGGAGGCGGACCCGCTCCAGATCGTCTAGCGCGCGCAGATCCTCCAGCAGATTGGCGTGACCGCGCACGATCAATTGCCGGTCTTCGTTGTCGCCGCCGGACCAGCTCGCGAGCCCAGCCGCAATCACCTTCTGCGTCAGCTGATCGAGTTCGGCGCGGTCTTCGGCGAGCGCGGTCTCAAGTTCCAGCCGCGCCTCGGCAAGCGTCCGTCCCCTGATCCGCGCGTTGAGAAAGTTGCCGGCTTCGGTGAGCGCGGAAGCTGGCACTCCGGGTGGCAGCGCCAGCACGCGGTTCTCGACTTGGCCGTCCTCGCCGACCAGCACCGCCAGCGCCCGCTCGGGTTCCAGCCGCACGAACTCGATATGCTTCAGCCGCGAATTGGATTTGGCGGTCAAGACCACGGCGGCCGCCCGGGTAAGGCCGGAGAGCCGCGTCAGGGCTTCGCCAAGCGCCGCCTCGACCGACTGCGCCCGGCCGACCGAAGCAAGCTGGCTCTGGATCGACTGGCGCTCGGCTTCCGTGAGGTCGCCGATCTGCATCAGCGCGTCGACGAAAAAGCGCAAGCCGAGCTCGGTCGGCAGCCGGCCGGCGGATGTATGCGGCGCGTAGATCAGGCCGAGCTGTTCGAGGTCGGCCATCACATTGCGCACCGAGGCCGGCGACAGCGGCACCGCGATCAGGCGGGAAATGTTGCGCGAGCCGACCGGCTCGCCGGTCGCCAGGTAACTCTCGACGATTTGACGGAAAATCTCCCGCGAACGCTCGTTGAGCTGGCCGAGCCCGGCGGGCGGTGTAATGAGGCCGAGCGGATCATGATGAGCCACGGACAACTCCTAACGCGGCCTCTAACTTGACCATCCGGCAGCCCAATGACAAGCCGGCATTGTGGCACCGAAAAGGGCCTTGCCGCACCCCGTCCCCGCTCCTACAAGCACGGCCAGCTATCATTTGCTGACATTTTCGGAGGGATTCTCATGCGGCCGAGCCGCCGTGCACCGGATGAACTGCGCGCCGTTTCGCTGGAACGCGGCGTCGTCAAATATGCCGAGGGTTCCTGCATGGTGAGATTTGGCGACACCCATGTGCTGGTCACCGCCACCCTGGAGGACCGCTTGCCGCCGTGGCTGAAGGGTCAGGGCCGCGGCTGGGTCACGGCCGAATACGGCATGCTGCCGCGCGCCACCCTCGAACGGACCCGGCGCGAGGCCTCCGCCGGCAAGCAGAACGGCCGCACCGTCGAAATCCAGCGCCTGATCGGCCGCTCGCTGCGCACCACGATCGACCTGGAGGCGCTGGGCGAGCGCCAGATCACGGTCGATTGTGACGTGCTGCAGGCCGACGGCGGCACCCGTACCGCCTCGATCACCGGCGCCTGGGTCGCGCTCGCCGACTGCATCGCCTGGATGCGGGCGCGCAACATGGTGAAGGCCAACGTGCTGCGCGACAACGTCGCCGCGATCTCCTGCGGCATCTATAACGGCACGCCGGTGCTCGACCTCGACTATGCCGAGGATTCGGAAGCCGAGACCGACGCCAATTTTGTCATGACCGGCGACGGCCGCATCATCGAGGTGCAGGGCACCGCGGAAAAGACGCCGTTCTCGGAAGCCGAGTTCCTGGCGCTGATGGCGCTGGCGCGCAAGGGCGTGGCGCGGCTGGTGGACTTGCAGAAGATGGCGGTCGCATAGGAGCATGATCCGGAACAGCATGCGACCCGATGGGTGGGAACCGGTGTTCCGGAAAGATCATGCTCCAAGATAAAGAAGCCAATATGCATCGCCGAATCGAAGGCCAGCTCGTCATCGCGACCCACAATCCCGGCAAGCTCGCCGAGATGCGGGAGCTGTTGGCTCCGCACGGCATCGAGGCAATTTCGGCCGGGGAAGTAGCCCTTGGCGAACCGGAAGAAACTGGCGACACTTTCCATGCCAACGCCCGAATCAAGGCGGTCGCCGCGGCGGAGGCTGCGCAGCTCGCCGCCTTCGCCGACGATTCCGGCCTTGCGGTCGATGCGCTGAACGGCGCGCCCGGGATTTTTTCCGCGCGCTGGGCCGGGCCGAACAAGGACTTCAACGCGGCGATGGCGCGGATCGAGCGGCTGTTGCAGGAGCGCGGCGCGACCACACAGGATAAGCGGGGCGCGCATTTCGTCTCCGCACTCTGCGTCGCCTGGCCGGACGGCCACCTCGAGGAAGTCGAGGCGCGCGCCGACGGAACCCTGGTGTGGCCGCCGCGCGGCACGGCCGGTTTCGGCTATGATCCGATGTTCATGCCGCTCGGCTTTACGCGTACCTTCGGCGAGATGACCAGTATCGAAAAGCATGGCATGCCGCCCTTGGGCCTCGGCCTGTCGCACCGCGCCCGCGCCTTCGTCAAACTCGCGGAGATCTGCCTTGGTGGACGCTCATGAACGTGCCGGGAAACAACCCCCACCCGACCCCCCCGATCAAGTCGGGGGCAGACTCTGCCCCGCAAGCGGAGCAGGGAAAAAAAGGGCAGGCCTTCGGCGTCTACGTGCACTGGCCGTTCTGCCTGTCGAAATGCCCCTATTGCGACTTCAACAGCCATGTCCGCCATGCCGCGATCGATGAGGACCGGTTCGCGCGCGCCTTCGCCCGCGAGATCGAAACTACCGCCGCGCGCCTCCCCGGCCGCGAAGTATCGTCGATCTTCTTGGGTGGCGGCACGCCGTCATTGATGGCGCCGCGGACGGTAGGCCTGGTCCTGAATGCGATTGGCCAACATTGGCGCGTCGCGCCCGACGTCGAAGTCACCCTCGAAGCCAATCCGACCAGCGTCGAGGCAACACGTTTTGCCGGCTATCGCGCGGCCGGTGTCAACCGGGTTTCGCTCGGCGTACAGGCGCTGGACGACCGGTCGCTGAAGGAATTGGGGCGCTTGCACTCGGCGCGCGAGGCGCTGGACGCGGTCGCGATTGCGCGCCGCTCGTTCGATCGTTACTCGTTCGACCTGATTTATGCGCGCCCGGCGCAGACACCCGAGATGTGGGCCGACGAATTACGGCTGGCGATCGCGGAAGCCGCCGAACATCTGTCGCTCTATCAACTGACGATCGAGGAGGGCACGCCGTTCTTCGGCCTGCACGCCGCGGGCAAATTGAAGACGCCGGATGAGGCGGTCGCGCGCGCGCTCTACGATGTCACCCAGGAGGTCTGCGCCCACCATGATTTGCGCTCCTACGAGATTTCCAATCACGCGCGGGCAGGCGCGGAATGCCGGCACAATCTGCTCTATTGGCGCGGGGATGAATATGCCGGCATCGGGCCGGGCGCGCATGGACGTCTCGATATCGGCGGCATCAGGCATGCGACCGCGACCGAAAAGCGGCCCGAAGCCTGGCTGATGCGAGTCGAGGCGAGCGGCCATGGCGTCACGGCCGACGAGCTCTTGAACAGCGAAGAGCGCGCGGATGAGTTCTTGCTGATGGGGCTGCGCCTTGCGGAGGGCATCGATCCCGACCGCTACGCGGCGCTCGCCGGCCGGCCGCTCGATCCGAATCGCATCGCCTTGCTACGTGAAGAGGGCGCGATCACGGTCGACGCCGACGGGCGGCTGCGCGTCACGCAAGCCGGATTTCCCGTGCTCGATGCGGTGGTGGCGGATCTGGCGGCGTAGAGCATGATCCCGAAAAGTGGGAACCGGTTTTCGGAAAAGATCATGCTCAAGATTAAAGAATCTACGCGCCAAAACTCTTCGGGGAGCCCGCGATCGGAACGCTGCCGCCGGTGGCGACCCGCATCACCGCAAGGCCACGCTCATTGGTGCCGTCGGGGCGGAAGCGGAACAGCCCATCGATGCCGGCAAAGCCGGATGGGCTCGTCAACACATCGGGCGAGAAGCGCTGCGGGCCTTGCGTGCGTGCCAGCGCCGCGACCAGCGCGACCGCGTCGTAGGTGAGCGTTGCCGTGCGTACCGGCTCGGAGCCATACTTCGTGCGGTAACGGCCGGCGAAGGCGCGGAAGCCGGACGGGTCGGGCGCAGCATACAGACCGCCCTGCAAGGCCGGGCTTGCGGACACCCGCGGATTGTCCCACAGCCCGGTACCGAGCAACTGGATATTGCGCAAATTCGCGCCCGCCGCGGTGAGCGCGTCCGCGGTCGCCACCACCGATTCGCCATCGTCGGCGATCAGCAGCGCATCTGCTTGTCCCAAGGCTTGCGCAACGGTCCGCGCCGCCGTGGCGCGGTCGGCGCCGTATTTCTCGAAGGCCACGATGCGCCCGCCCCGGCGGGGAACCGCCTGCTTGAACGCCGCCTCGACCACACCGCCATAGGCATTGTCCGGCAACAGCGCCGCGAAGGATTTCTTCCCGATGCTCGCCGAGTATTCGACGATGCGGTTCACGTCGGACTCGGGCAGGAAGCTCAATAGATAGATGCCGCGGCCGGCGACGTTCGAATTGGTCGAGAACGCGATGCAGGATACGCCCTTGGCGCGCGCGACCTGCGCGGTCGCCGGGACCGACTGCGCAAACAGCGGACCGAGCATGATCTCGGCGCCTTCGTCGAGCGCCTGCTGCGTCCCCTGGGCCGCGCCTTGCGGGTTGCCGCCGTCGTCCTTGATCAGGAGCTGGATGTTCGGATTCTGGAATTCGGCGAGCGCCATTTCGGCGGAGTTCCGCATCGATTGTGCGGCGACGGCGGCGTTGCCGGACGCCGACAGCGGCAGCAGCAGGCCGACCTTGACCTGACCGTTGCCGGCGACGACCGGCTGTTGCGCCGGGCCTGAGGGCGTGGCCGGCGGCTGCGAAGCGAACGGGTTGGAAAATTGGCCAAGGGTCTGCTGCACGCCCGCGCAGGCGCCGAGCAGGGGCGCACCGAGCACAAGGCCGATCGCCGTTCGCCGGGTGGCGCCTGAGACGAGCGGACCCGAAGATTCCGGCCTGGGTTTGAACGGGCCCACCATGGTGTCTCTATATCTGTTGACCGATCGAGATCAGCCAGAACGTCCCTCCAATCAATCAGGAAGGGTGGATTCAGGCATATTGTCGGCGAATGGTTAACCAAAACAAAAGGATTATGGCCGCGTCGAGCGGGCATCAGTTGCAAAGGATAGCTTCTCCGCCGCTGTACGCTGCATCAACGGCCGCACCTGACCGCTTTTGGCAATTGTGGCGCCGGGGGCTATCTCCCATTTAAGCTGGCATTATGCGCGCAAAAACCGCTCCGATAAATACATCTACGACGGAACCTGCTGTCCGTGGCTTTTCGGTCGCAGGTCATAGGTTGACCGCCGCCAGGGCGGCCGGCGGTCTCTATCTGGTCGCGACCCCGATCGGCAATCTCGGCGACATCACCCTGCGCGCGCTGGAAACGCTCGCCGGCGTCGATGTCGTCGCCTGCGAGGACACCCGCATCACCCGGCGGCTGACCGAACGCTATGGCATCACCGCCGAACTGACACCTTATCATGAGCACAACGCCGCGACCGCGCGGCCGAAGATCTTGCGGCGCCTGGAGCAGGGCGGTTCCGTCGCGCTGGTCTCGGATGCCGGCACGCCTCTGATCTCCGATCCCGGCTTCAAGCTGGTGCGCGAGGCCTGCGCTGCCGGACATGCCGTGATCGCGCTGCCCGGTGCGTCGTCGGTGCTCACAGCGCTCTCGGTCGCGGCCCTTCCGACCGATCGCTTCTTCTTCGAGGGATTCCTGCCGCCGAAGCAGACCGCGCGGCGGGCGCGGCTAGCCGAACTCGCGCGCATCGATGCGACGTTGGTGCTGTTCGAATCCGGCAACCGCATGCAGGAGACGCTGGCCGATCTCGCCGAGATCATGGGCGCGCGCGAGGCCGCGATCTGCCGCGAACTGACCAAGATGCATGAGGAAGTGACGCGCGCCCCGCTCGCTGAGCTCGCGGCAGGCGCGGACAATCTCGAGACGCGCGGCGAATTCGTCCTCGTGATTGCCCCGCCCGCAGCCGATGCGCAGGCCATGACGACGGATAAGCTCGACGAACTCCTGCGCGATCAGCTCGAACGTCACAGCGTCAAGGATGCGGTGGCGCATGCGGTCGAACTATCCGGCCGGCCGCGTCGCGAAATCTATGCCCGCGCGCTTGAGCTCTCCAAACAGGGCCATGCGAAGGACGATCATGGCCAGGACTGATCGCGCCAAGACTGATGGCGCTGCGCAGGAAAAGGCCGACAAAACCGCCTCGCCCGAGCGGATCGCGGCGTTTCGCACCGGACTATCGGCGGAAAGCCGCGCCGCCGCTCTTCTGATGGCCAAGGGTTATCGCATCCTGGCAAAACGCTTTCGAACGCCCCACGGCGAGATCGATATCGTCACTAAACGGCGAAAAATTTTGGCCTTGGTCGAGGTCAAGGCCCGCGCAAGCCTGGACGAGGCGGCCTTTGCGGTGACGCCACGCCAGCAGGCGCGGATCATCAATGCCGCGCAAGCCTGGCTCGCCGCGCATCCCGAACATGCCGAATTCGAGCTGCGTTTTGACGCGATCCCGATTGCGCCGCGGCACCTACCGCGCCATCTGTTAGCGGCATTCGACGCCAGCCCTTGCAGTTTCCCTCCAGATCAAAGCGGACCTATCCATGAAATTGAACGTCGCCGTCCAGATGGACCCCATCGCGCGCATCAACATCCGCGGCGATTCGACCTTCGCGCTGTTGTTGGAGGCGCAGAAGCGCGGCCACGGGCTGTCCTATTATACCCCCGACAAGCTCTCGCTGCTCGGCGAGGAGCTGGTCGCCCCGGTGCAGCTCCTCGCCGTGCGCGATGAGCCCGGCAACCACTTCACCCTCGGCGAGCCGAAGCGCGAGCCGCTGACCAATTTCGACGTGATCCTGCTGCGGCAGGACCCGCCCTTCGACCTCGCCTACATCACCTCAACGCATTTCCTCGAGCGGATTCACCCGAAGACGCTGGTGGTGAACAATCCGGCCAGCGTGCGCAACGCGCCGGAAAAACTGTTCGTGATGGATTTTCCGCAGCTGATGCCGCCGACCCTGATCTCGCGCGACATCGATGAGATCAACGCCTTCCGCGACCAGCATGGTGCTGTGGTGATGAAGCCGCTCCACGGCCATGGCGGCGCGGCGGTATTCCGTATCATGCCGCAGGACATGAATTTCGGCTCGCTGTTCGACATGTTCTCGGTAACCTTCAAGGAGCCCTGGGTGATCCAGCGCTTCCTGCCCGAGGTCAAGCATGGCGACAAGCGCATCATCCTGGTCGACGGCGAATTTGCCGGCGCGGTCAACCGCGTGCCGGCGCCGGATGACCTGCGCTCCAACATGGTGCGGGGCGGTGCAGCGCAGTCGGCCGAACTGACCGACCGCGAACGGGAGATCTGCAAGACATTGGGGTCGGCGCTGAGGCAGCGCGGGTTGTTGTTCGTCGGCATCGATGTGATCGACGGCAACCTCACCGAGATCAACGTCACCTCGCCGACCGGCATCCGCGCCATCGAGCGGCTCGGCGGGCCGGATGTGGCGGCGAAGATCTGGGACGCAATCGAGGCGAAGCGGGGGTAAGCGGCGGATCGAACCATATCGCCGGCGAGCTTGGCGGTCTTTATTCTCGACCCCGTCTGCGCCCGCCGGGTTTAAGGAATGTTTTGCGAGAACGACCCCGTGCCGATGGTTCTCAGTCCAAGCTGGAACATGATCGCGTGATTGAGCACCGGCGGTGTCGCTCCTGCGGCGTAGGAATAGGACGTGACGTAGTTGGCCGCGAGCACGAAGCAGTCGTCCACATAGCCCGCGCCGACGATGTACTGGTTGATCTGGTTCGCAACCAGATCCCAGCGCGCGGCGCCCGTCATCACCCAGTTCGACGCGACCTTGACCGAGCCGGAGCCCAATACTCCCTCGCGGCGGGTCAGGTAACCCAAATCCGCCTGAGGAGCATAGTCGCCGTAGGTCAGGCCGACCGACCAGCGATCGAAGTTGGCTTTGGCTTCCGCCTCGAAGCGCTGCAGGCTTCCGGTCGCCTGGTCCATTTGCGCCCGGGTGCTGAACGTGTGGGTCCGGTTCGGCGCGTAGTTCACGCTGGCGACATAGTTCGATACCGGCGTGGCGAGGCCGGAATCGAGGCCGGTATTGGTGACATCCCTGACCGCGAACGAGTTGAGGCCGAACAGTTGATAGGACTGTCCGAACACCGTGGTGATCGTGCCGCCGCGGTCGAACTGCGTGGTGGCCTCGACGCCGGCATTGGCGCGCCCGCCGCCCTCGACGCGGTCGTAGCCTGAGAATTTATCGACGCTGAACAGGTTAGAGGTGTCGAACACCAGGCTCTGCGCGTCCTCGTTGGGAAGCTTGCCGGCATAGCTTTCATTGGGCCGGATGATGACCTGCGCGATCGGCGTGACCGTGGTGGAGCCCCACGGCTACACGTTGATGAAGGGATAGCGGTATTCGAGTCCGACGGTCGGCATCACGCGCAGCGCCTGGGTGTCGCCGACGGGCAGGTAGTTGGCAACGCCCGGCTGGTTCGAGATATCGGCGTTGATCGCGTCCACACGGATGCTCGCAAACGGCGTCCAGATTTCGCCGGCCGAATTGGTGAACGATTTCCGCCATTGCGCCTCGGCCGTCGCGCCCGTGTAGGTGCCGGGTATGCCGCGCAGCAGGCATTGCGTCGGCAACCGCGCCAGCGGATCGGCGGAAGCCGTCGTACACAGGCTGTTGCTGTTCGCCAGCGTCGTGATGGAATTGAAGGCGGCGTCGTTTCGCGTCAGGTTGGTGAAGTTCGTCTTGTAGCTGAACTCTCCGCCAAGGACCGAATGGTTGAGAACGTTCGAATAATCGATGACCGGGTAAACGACCGGCACCTGCTGCTGCAGGCCTGAAACGCTGAGATAGTAGATCGTTCGCGCGTCGAAATAGCTGCGATTGCCGACACCGGTGAGATAAAGCTGGGAGACCGCTTCTGTCGGCAGCGTCATGAACGCCGCCATCGGATCCTTGTACTGAGACAGCGCGTAGTCCGACATGAAGGAGTAGTCGGAGAGCAGCACGCCGTCCCAACCCCAGACCCATTTGTCGTTGAGCGCGAACTGACCCTTGGTTTCGGCACCCCAGCGGAACTGGCGGTTGCCCGGTTGCCCGGCGAAGGCGCCGGGGTCGAGCTGGTCGATGCCGTAGGCGCGGATCTGATACGAGCCGTCGAGCAGGCGCTGGCGGAATTCGCCCTGCATCAGCACGCCCTGCTGGGAGGTGATGCGCGGCGTGAAGGTTGCGTCGTAGTCGGGCGCGATCGCCCAGTAGAACGGGATGTCGACGCCGTAGCCATAGACCGAAGACTCGCTGAAGCCCGGCATCAGGAATCCGGTCTTGCGCTTCACGGTCGGATCGGGCGTCGAGAAATACGGCATATAGGCGATCGGAACGCCGTAGAATTCGAGCTGCGCCGTTTCGAAATACAGCATCTTGTCCACCTGGTCGTGGATGATGCGGGCGCCCTTGACCTGCCAGAGCGGCGGCTTCTTCGGATCGTCCCGGCACGGCGTGCAGGCGGTGTAGACGCCGTTTTCGAACACGGTGTAGTTGCCGCTGGTGCGATCGGCGCGGGTCGCCGCCATTCGCGTCGCATCCTCGGTGTCGACGCGCAGCGAATTGACGAAGCCGTCGCGATAGTCGTCGCTCAGATCCATGGTGTTGGCGTAGGTGATCTTGCCGTCGGCATCTGTCATGCGGATGTTGCCCTCGGCATGCAGCCGCTTGGTCTTCTGGTCGTAGATCACCTTGTCGGCTTCAACGCTGGTGCCGTTGTAAAACAGCTGCACGTTGCCGACCGCCGATATCAGCGAATTGTTGTAGTCGTAGTCGACCTCGACTGCCTGCACCAGCATCTGCCCGTCATTGGCAACGCGCGGCGGTCTTGGCCGAGGCGGTAGGGGATTGTAGGAGAAACCCTGCGCCGAGGCCGGCTGCGTCGTCGCGATGGCAACGGTGGCGGCAACAAGCAAGCACAGGCTGGCCGCGACCAGCGACGCAAGAGTCGCGCTTGCCAAATGCCGACGGGGGAGCGATCTTGCTGCAACGATCGGATGGTGTGCGATCGGCCTATCGTGCAGCCGGCAGTCCGCGATCCAGAACTTCAACGCCGACCTCAATACATCCTCGTCCGACCGCCAGTACGATCAGCGATTCCGAAGTTGCCCTGCACATTTCCCAACCCCCGGTGGCTTTTGGCATCGGGATCATAACGCAGAGACTTTGGGGCTTGATGTCCGCTTGATTTCATGAGGCCGCGGATTGTTAAATTCTGTTTCACCGTGACGCGAGGTTACACAAGGTTACATATCCGCCGCGAAATCCCTGTACGCCGCGGGCGATCCTGGTAAAGGCGCTCAGATATTTCCCGATCCAAATTTGGACACCGGGATTAGGATAGTCGGTGTCATGAGCGCCCCAGCACACCTCCTTATTGTCGACGATGACAAAGAACTTTGCGCGTTGCTGTCGAAATTTCTGGCCCACCAGGGCTATCGCGTTTCGGTCGCTCATAACGGCAACGCGATGTCGCTGATCCTGGAGGCTTCGCGCATCAACCTTGTTATCCTCGACCTGATGTTGCCGGGAGAGGACGGCCTTGCGATATGCCGGCGCCTGCGCGCCACCAGCACGTTACCGATCATCATGCTGACGGCGATGGGTGAAGAGGTCGACCGGATCATCGGTCTCGAAATGGGCGCGGATGACTATCTTGCAAAGGCGGCGAATCCGCGCGAATTGCTGGCCCGCGTCCGCGCTGTGCTCCGCCGTGCGGGCGCGCCCGAAGCTGCCGCTCCGGCCGATCAAAAGCGCATTCTTGAATTTGCCGGCTGGCGGTTGGATGTGACCCACCGTCAGCTTTATTCCGCGAAGGACGCGCTGGTGCCGTTGCGGGCTGGTGAATTCGATCTGCTTCTGGCGCTTGCGGAACGCCCGCAGCGCGTGCTGACGCGCGACCAACTGCTCGACCTTTCGCGGGGACGTACCGCCAGCAGCTTCGACCGCAGCATCGATGTTCAGATCAGCCGTCTCCGCCGCAAGATAGAGATTGATCCGAAGGTGCCGACGCTCATCAAGACAGTCCGCAATGGCGGCTATGTCCTGGCTGCGAATGTCGCCGTGGTGCCGGTATCATGACGATACTATCGAGGCTGAACGGCATCGCAGCGAGGATCGCGATCGCGATTGTGCTCGCGGTCATCCTGATTGTGATGATGACTATTGGTCTTAGCCTGGCCTACGACAATTCTTTCGAAAGCCGGCCTGGCGGCCACCACTTTATCTTTGGACCTGGTGGAATTGGCGTCGTCAACCCACGGCAAAACCCGGGGATGCTTGCCGGCAAAATTGCCGTGATCGTACGCGCGTTGGCAGCCTCTGCTGTGCCCGCGAGGCGAGGGATTGTCGCCGCCATCGCGGAGCCGGAAATGGAGGTTGTACTGGAAGCGCCGCCGCTTCTCGAAGCTAAGGCCTGCCTCGACGGCCATCTCAATCTGCTCCGCCAGTTCGTCCAGATGCAGCTTGAGGAGCTGTCAGCGGCCATATTGGTCCGGGCTTGCCGGCCGCCCGCGCATGGCGATCAGCCTACTGGCGTTGGAGACGCCGGACTTTGGTCAGCAGACGAAGCAAGGATTGAGGCTATCCTGCCGGATGGTGAGCGGGCGACCTTCATCATTCCCGATTATCCGGTACTCGCCGGATATAGATCGCTGCTGTTGCTGTTCTCGATTTTCTTCGTCGCGGTCTTGGTTGCATTTTGGACCGCACGCCGGCTTGCGCGTCCGATCCGGGAGTTTGCGCGCGGCGCGGAACGGCTCGGCGTCGATCTGACAGCGCCGCCGCTGGCCGTGCGTGGACCGCAGGAGTTGCGCACGGCAATTGCGGCCTTCAACCGGATGCAGGACAGGCTGCAGCGCTTTCTGGAGGACCGCACCCAGATGCTAGCCGCGATCTCGCACGATCTGCGGGCGCCGCTGGCGCGGCTGCGTTTGCGCGCCGAGCTGGTCACGGACGGCGAGCAACAGCGCAAGATGTTTGACGATCTGGAGCTGAACCTCCCCATGGCTAAAGCCAGGGGGTTCTGAGAGAGGCAGAAGGCAGTCTTTCCGGGGCTCTTGGTCTCTGTTTGCAGAGGCGCTACATCATCCCCGGCATCGACGGCCGGCCCAACTCTCTTGATCCGGCGACCCGCTCTAACGCCATTACGGACGTGGGGTTGGGCAAAGCCCTTCCCGCTTGCAGGTTGAAATACACTCGACATCGCCGTCCTCAGGAGCGGTTCCGCACTGGCCCAAGCGATCTTGACTTGGGGAATGCTGGCGTTCGCCCGCGACGACTCCCGCCAGGAACCGCGACGGCTTGTCGATCTCGGCGTTCTCGTCGGGGACGCCTGCGAAGACATCGCAGATGCCGGCGGCAAGGCCTCCTATCTCGGCCCGCGCGGCGTCGACGTTCCCTGTCGACCGACCCTCGTCCGTCGCGCTATCGCGAACCTCATTGATAATGCCGTCAAATACGGCGGTGCCGCGCGCGTCAAGATCATTCGCGAACCCGATCGCGTTGTGATCGTCGTCGATGATGACGGCCCGGGCATTCCGGTGGAGGAGCAGGAGAAGGTTTTTGCACCGTTCTATCGTCCGGACGCCTCGCGCGATCCGGGCAAGGCGGGTGTCGGCCTCGGTCTTAGTGTTGCGCGAACGATCGCACGTGAACACGGGGGAGACGTTACGCTCGCCAACCGCGACGGCGGGGGGTTGAGCGCCCGCATCGAGCTGCCGGCGGAGAAAGTGGCGGAGGAGACGCTGGATTTGGCCGCAAATTGAGCTTGGCCGGCATCGAATCTTCAGGTCCTGCAGCGGGTTGTAGACTCGATCACGACGTCAAGATGTCGCGGCAGCGCCAAGCGCGGTCCTGTTCTCCAATGACCCACCTTGCAACGGCCTGAGGCGATCCGAGCCCTTAACCAGGTCCAGGTTGTGTGGTGACGTCTTGTGTATCCGGGCTGTGTCGATAGTCTTTCAATTGCTGGAAGGCCGTTCCGCCCTTTCGGCCTCGATCTCGGCACCGACGATTTGACCTGCAGGTGAATCAAAATTATTGCCGGCGCCTGCCGAGAAAGCGCGCATCCATGGCCCGAAACCTTGTTCTCTGCCTCGACGGCACCAGCAACCAGTACGCGGCGACCAACACCAACGTGGTCAAGCTCTACGCGATGCTCGAGCGCGCGCACGACACTCAGTTGGCCTATTATCAGCCGGGCATCGGGACGTTCCCGCCGCCGGGCGTTTGGGGGCGTCTGAAGAGTTGGTTCGTCACGCGGCTCGACCTTGCCATCGCGTGGGTGCTCTCCGACCATGTGACGGATGCCTACCGCTTCCCAATGCGCTACTACCAGGAACGCGATCAGATCTTCATCTTCGGGTTCAGCCGCGGTGCCTACACCGCGCGTGTCGTTGCGGGGATGCTGCACAAGGTGGGTCTCTTGACGCAGGGTAACGAGGAACTGATTCCGTTCACCTGGACACCTACCAGAACCAGCGCGACGAAACCATTTCTGACGGCCTCAAAAGCACCTTCTGCCGGCCGGTACGCGTCCATTTCCTCGGCCTGTGGGACATGGTGAGCTCGGTCGGCCGGGCGTGGGCTCCGCAACATCTGCCGTACACACAAAACAATCCATCGGTTGACACCGTCCGCCACGCGGCCGCCCTTGACGAGCGACGCGTCTACTTCGTGCAGAATCTCTGGGGCACCATACCGGTCGATGTCGAACAGGTCTGGTTTCCCGGCGTTCACTGCAATGTCGGCGGCGGATATCCGGAAGACGTCGCGGGACTCTCCGCGATTGCCCTGAAATGGATGACAGGCAAGGCCGAAGCGGCCGGACTGATCGTCGATCCGGTCATGAAGGCGACCGTGCTGTCACGCTACGCCGCGCCGTTCGCCGGCAGTCCGCCTCGGGAGTCCCTGACCGGATTGTGGTGGCTGGTTGAGTTTATCCCGAAGACCTACAAGGACCCGGCCGCGAATTTTGCGACGAAGTGGATGATCCATGCCGGGCGGCATCTACACGTCAACGACGGCGCGAACATTCATGTTTCGGTTTTTGAGCGAATGAACCTGATTGGAGATTATAAGCCGCCGAACCTGCCGACCAATTATCAGCGGGTGAGCTAGAGGCCTGCGAATAACGGGACTTCGCGGATCGGTATCGGCCATCGCGCGGCTGGGTGGACCTGATGCACTTCGGTTAAAAGGTCCCCTGAGATGAAACTGCTCGGCGAACTCGGCCTCGACGGATCGATCGCGGCCGTGGCGGGCGTGCTGCCGGCTGTGATCGGAGCGAATGCCCGCGACGAAGGCCTGATCTGTCCCGCCGCCTGCGGCGCGGAAGCCGCCTGGGCGAGCCCGGACATCCAGATCGTCGCCGCCAATTCGCTGATCCAGATCGCCAACCATTTCAAGGGGTCGCGGCCGCTGGCCCCCTCGTCGAGGAACAGCTTGACGACGGCGATCTGGCCGTCACGTTGGTCCCGATTGCCACCATTTCCCGCGGCGACCATCAGAGGCGTATTGCCCTTTGCGTCGGGACCGTCGACCTTGGCGCATGGTCCAGCAAAAACTGCACCGCGCGGATTTGCCCGGCGGCGTTATCTTCAAACAGCATTTGCTGGATGGGGCAGGTCAAGCTTGTCTCGCCGACGCTTTTCACGGGCGTTCGGGTCTGGCCCCGCGCTTAAGAAGATCGCCCAACGCAGCGACGTCTCCAGATGTGATGGCCGCGCAGAGATCGTCGGTCGGGGTCTGTTGAGCCGCGGCGCGAGCAGGGCGCATACAAATCTAAGATTGTTCCACATCATTTACACAACTTAACGGACTTAACTTCCGTTTTGGAGTCGGGCCTGTGAAGTGCAGAAGCCCCTGCGCCGCATCCGCCCTGTGTCAACTCGCCGGTAACAAGTTTTCTTTACCCTCTGCCAACCATCAGCCCCGCGCTTTGCAGGGCGCTCCGGTCGAGCGAGTGCGTATCATGTTGCGTTTGAAGATCGTGGTCTCCGCGGTCCCATTGATCGCCGTTGCGATCCTGGCGCGGATCGAGCTTGTTCCCTCCCAGCGTCCCTGCATCGCGATCGGCACCGATACGCTGCAGCTTGCTTCCGCCCCTTGGAACGCCGACCTTCACGTCAGCTTCACCGACGATCCGGCGCTTGCGACCGTGCGCGTCGCGCTCACCGATCGCGCCGAGACCGCCGACTTCGCGGTGATCGACGATGCCGACGAAACCGAGGACGCAACCTGCACCGCGACGGCCTCGACCCAGTTCGTCGCGGTTTCCGCGCATCGCTCCATCGGCGCGCCCATGATCTATCTTTCGCCTGATGAAAGTTCGGCCGACTACCGCATTTTCGTCCGCTCGAAACACTTTTCGGCGCGCGAAGCCGCGGCTCTGATCGTCGGCGCCACAGCGACCGCCCGCAGCTTGCCGCGCTCTGAGAGTATGATCCTAACCTTCCATTAACCCTGTTCTCATTGCAGTCGGCGAACGCGCGTGGCCTCAAAGAGTTTGCAATGTCGCCGACGCATCGTCTTGGCGCGGGGCGCGCGCGGGCAGCAACCTTCGGGAAAACAGCCAGGAAAACAACAATGGGACGGGCTTTCCGGATCAAACTGCAGATACGCCGCTTCTCGCGACGCCATCCGTGGCTGATTGCCACGATCCGCTCCTTCACGATCTTCTCGGCGGCGTTCGGCGGCGCCTATGGCTTCATCGCCGGAAGCCGGTCCGAGCATTCCGGCTATGACCCCAACGCTTTCGCGATCGGCGCCAGCTTCCTGTTCGCGCTTGCCTGCGTCGCGCTCGCGACCTTGAGCTTCCGGCTGCGTATGATGCGCCAGAAGCTCGGCAAGATCGCGCTCCACAATGAAGCGCTGGCCGACCGTAATTGGGAACTGCAGGAAGCCGAGCAACGCGCCCGCAGCCTGTTCGAATCGCAGGGCGACCTGATCGTGATGCGCGACGCGGGAGGCCGCATCACCTTCGCCAACGATGCCTACTGCCAGATCGCGGCGCGGCCGCGGGACGCGCTGATCGGCAGCCGCTTCGCTTTCCATATCCTGGAACAAGGCGACAGCGCGATCGAGACCAGCGGCACGCGGATGCACGACCAGAAGATCGCGACCGGCTTGGGGCCGAAATGGATCGCCTGGCGCGAAGGCCTGGTGCGCGCCGATGCCGGCCAGCCGGCAGAGCTGCAATGCGTCGGCCGCGATGTCACCGACCGCACCGAAACCGAACGTGCGCTTGGCGAGGCACGCGATCAGGCCGACGCCGCCAACCGCGCCAAGTCGCGCTTCCTGGCGATGGCCTCCCACGAAATCCGCACCCCGTTGAACGGCATTATCGGCATGAGCGGCTTATTGCTCGATACGCCGCAGACGCCGGAGCAGATGACCTACGCGCGGGCGGTGAAGACCTCCGGCGATGCGCTGCTGTCGCTGATCGAGGAGCTGTTGGACTACTCCAAGATCGAGGCCGGCAAGATCGATCTCGAAGCGCGGCCGTTCGCGCTGGTCTCGATGATCGAGGACATCACCGAACTCTTGGCGCCGCGGGCGCAAGCAAAACAGCTCGAGATCGCGGCCTATGTCGACGAGCGGCTGCCGGCGGACGTGATCGGCGACGCGGCGCGGCTGCGGCAGGTGCTGCTCAACCTCGCCGGCAACGCGATCAAGTTCACCGCGACCGGCGGCGTGGCGCTGATCGTCGAGCCCGGCATCTGGCCGGGCGAGATCAGCTTCCTGGTGCGCGACACCGGCATCGGGATCGCGCCCGAGGCACGCGAGCGGATTTTCCGCGAGTTCGAGCAGGCCGATGAACGCATTGGTCGGAACTATGGCGGCACAGGCCTAGGGCTGAGCATTTCCGAGCGCATCGTCAAGCGCATGGGCGGCCGCATCACGCTGGAGAGCGAGCCCGGGACCGGTTCGACCTTCGAGGTTGCGGTGCCGCTGGCGGCTTCCGACAGAGATCAGCCGCAGCCGCTCGCAACGCCGGATCTGACCGGTCAATCGATCATGCTGGTGGCCGGGCAAAGCATCGAGGCATCGCTGGTGGCGCGGCGGCTGCAGCGCTGGGGCGGGCAGACCTGCTTTGTAACGGACGCCGACGTCGCGCTCGCTTTGCTGCCGGAACGCTCCTGGCACGCCGTGCTGATCGACAGCGCGATGGACACCGAGGCTGTCGAGCGGCTCGGCGAAGCCGCGCGCCACCATGCGACGCAGCGGATCGTGATGTTCACGCCGGCGACACGGCACGAACTAAGGCCCTCTTCCGCCTTCACCGGCTATCTGGTCAAGCCGCTGCGCGCGACTTCGCTCGCGGCGCGCTTGTCACTGACGGTGGAAGTGGCCGCGCCCGGTCTCGCCGACGATGCCTTGATCGAAGCCGTCGAGCCGGTCGCGGCGCCGGCCCGCGCATCGGCCAAGGGTCTTTCGATCTTGGTCGCCGAAGACAACGAGATCAACGCGCTGTTGATGCGCTCGCTCCTGGCCCGGCTTGGACATCACGCGGTCATCGCCACCAACGGCGAAGCCGCGCTGGAATCCTGGCTCGCGGCAAATTCCGCCGGCACGCCCTACGACCTCGTCTTGATGGACATCCAGATGCCGCAGCTCGACGGCATCGAGGCCGCCAAGCGCATCCGCGCCTGCGAGGCCGGCGAATCCAGCCAGCACACGCCGATCCTCGCACTCACCGCCAACACGCTGGTCGAAGACCGCTATGCATGCTTCGAGTCCGGCATGGACGGTTTCCTGATCAAGCCACTCGATCGCGAGAAGCTCGCCGAGGCGCTGGCCGGGCTATCGGCGTCGCGGCACCTCGCGGCGTAAGATCGCAGTTCTATCTGCGTCATTGCGAGGAGCGGAGCGACGAAGCAATCCATCTGGCTTCCGCCAAGTTTTCTGGATTGCTTCGCGGAGCCCGTCATCGGTCCGCGCTTCGCGTGGACGCGTTGGCTCGCAATGACGACGGCTACAGCCGCCGCAGCGCCACCGTCTGGACCATGTGATCGGCGCCCTTGGTCAGGATCAAGGTCGCGCGCGGCCGAGTGGGCAGGATGTTGTCCTCGAGATTAGCGAGGTTGGTGCGTTCCCAGATCGCGATCGCGGTAGCGGTGGCTTCCTCATCCGAGAGCGGTGCATAGCGATGGAAATATGACTTGGGATCGTGGAACGCGGTGTCGCGCAGCGCCAGGAAGCGCTTGACGTACCACTCGCGCAGCACCGGCTCGTCGGCATCGATATAGACCGAGAAGTCGAAGAAGTCGGATACCACCGGCACCGCCTTGCCGTCACGCGGCAGCCGGCCAGTCTGCAGCACGTTGACGCCCTCGACGACCAGGATATCCGGCTGGTCGACCTCGACCCATTGGTTCGCCACGATGTCGTAGGTCAAATGCGAATAGACCGGCGCGCGCACCTTGCGCCGTCCGGCCTTGATGTCGCTCAGGAATGACAGCAGCGTCGGCAGGTCGTAGCTTTCCGGAAAGCCCTTTTTCTGCATCAGGCCTTGCCGTTCCAGCACCGCATTTGGAAACAGGAAACCGTCGGTTGTGATCAGCTCGACCTTGGGCCGCGGCGACCAGCGCGCCAACAGCGCCTGCAGCACGCGCGCGGTGGTGGACTTGCCGACCGCGACCGAGCCGGCGACGCCGATGATATAGGGCATCTTGCGATCACGGATGCCGAGGAATTGGCGCTGCGCGTAATAGAGTCGCTGGGTGGAATCGACATAAATCGACAACAGCCGAGACAGCGGCAGATAGATGTCCTCGACCTCCTTCAGATCGAGCCGATCATGCATCGAGCGAAGCCGCGAAAACTCGCCCGGCTCCAGCGTCATCGGCGTGTCGTCACGCAACCGCGACCACTGGTTACGGGTAAATATCCGATAGGGATTATATTGCTGGTCTGTCGCTCGGATATCCATGAAGCCGCCTCTGATGAGTTAGTCCCGCTTGCGAGACGCCTTCTCTTCCAGTCCTGACATCGACGTACGCTGCGCCAGCGCGGCTTCGACGTCCTCAAGCGTGACGCCGCGCGACTTCAGAAGCACCAGCAAATGAAACAACAAATCGGCGCTTTCGGCGATAAGATGATCGCGGTCGTTCTCGACCGCGGCGATCACCGTTTCGACCGCCTCTTCGCCAAGCTTCTTGGCGCAGTGCTCCACGCCCTTGTCGAGCAGCTTGCGGGTATAGGACGCCTCGCCGCCGGACACGGCGCGCGCGTCGATGGTGGCGGCCAGATCGTGGACCGTAAAACGCGGCATCAACCAGAACTCACGCGGGCACCCCGCGGAGGCTGGGCGCTCATTTGATATAATTAGCACTTTTATGACGGGAAGTCCTCAGGGATCGAGCCGCAGCGGCAGGCCGGCGCGCACCATGTGGTCCTTGGCTTGGCGGATGGTAAATTCCCCGAAGTGGAAGATCGAGGCCGCCAGCACGGCGGTGGCATGTCCCTCGCGGATGCCGTCGACCAGATGGTCGAGGTCGCCGACCCCGCCGGAAGCAATCACCGGCACCGGAACACTGTCGGCGATGGCCCGCGTCAATGGAATATCGAACCCCTGCCGAGTGCCGTCGCGGTCCATGGAGGTTAAGAGGATTTCGCCGGCGCCGAGCGAGACCACCTCCTGGGCGTATTCGATGGCGTCGATTCCGGTGGAGTTGCGCCCACCATGGGTGAAAATCTCCCAGCGGTCCGATCCGCCGCCGCGTCTCACCCGCTTGGCGTCGATCGCGACCACGATGCACTGCTCGCCGAATTTTTCGGCGCCTTCTTTGACGAATTCGCGGCGGCTGACGGCGGCGGAGTTGATCGAGACCTTGTCGGCGCCGAAGCGCAGCAGGGTCTTGATGTCGTCTATGGTGCGCACCCCGCCGCCGACGGTCAGCGGCATGAAGCAGGCCTCCGCGGTGCGCCGGACTACGTCCAGCATGGTGCCGCGGTTCTCGTGGGTCGCGGTGATGTCGAGAAAGCAAAGCTCGTCGGCGCCGGCGGCATCATAAGCGATCGCCGCTTCCACGGGATCGCCGGCGTCGCGCAGGTCGACGAAATTGACGCCCTTGACCACCCGGCCGTCCTTGACGTCGAGACAGGGGATGACGCGCACCTTGAACATTATGCCTCCTAAGCTGCCGCGCGGGCGTCACGGATCAGCGCCAGCGCCGCGGCCGCATCGAGCCGGCCATCATAAAGCGCGCGGCCCGCGATCGCGCCGGCGAGTTTTTTCGCGCGCGGCGTCAGCATCGCCCGGACATCCTCGATCGAGGCGAGGCCGCCTGAGGCCACCACGGGGATCGAGATGCGGTCGGCGAGCGCAAGCGTCGCGTCGAGATTGAGGCCCTTCAACAATCCGTCGCGCGCGATATCGGTGAAGATGATAGCGGCAACGCCGGCATCCTCGAACCGCTGGGCAATCTCGAGCGCGGTCACCTGCGACGTCTCCGCCCAGCCTTCGACGGCGACCTTGCCGTCGCGCGCGTCGAGACCCACCGCGACCCGGCCCGGGAATTTCCTCGCGGCATTCTTAA
Organism: uncultured Alphaproteobacteria bacterium; assembly: GCA_963822795.1. Taxonomy (GTDB): domain Bacteria; phylum Pseudomonadota; class Alphaproteobacteria; order Rhizobiales; family Xanthobacteraceae; genus Bradyrhizobium. Next base: position 131,462 of record CAWGJM010000059.1, on the reverse strand, counting down.
CCAGCTCGGGATCGCGCACCGCCGCGGTGCCGATGATCACCCGCGCCACGCCCTTGGCGAGCCAGGCCTCGACCGTCTTGAGGTCGCGGATGCCGCCGCCGAGCTGCAGCGGCATGGTGACCGCCTTCAGCATCGTCTCAACCGCCCGCGCATTCATCGGCTTGCCGGCAAATGCACCGTCGAGATCGACCACATGCAGATATTCGAAACCTTGGGCAAAAAAGCTCTTCGCCTGTGCCGCGGGGTCGAGATTGAACACGGTCGCGCGCGCCATGTCGCCCTGTTCGAGCCGCACGCACTGGCCGTTCTTCAGGTCGATGGCGGGGAACAGGATCACGGCTTCCATTTCAGAAAATTCGAGATCAGCGCCAGCCCAAAACGCTGGCTCTTCTCGGGGTGAAACTGGGTACCAATCGCGGTGTCCTTGCCCACGATCGCCGTCACTGGACCACCGTAATCGGCCCGTGCCAGCACGTCGGCCTCGTTGGCGGCGCTGAGGTGATAGGAGTGCACGAAATAAGCGTGGCGGCCTTTCGGCCCCAGGGGCAGGCGCTCCAGCACCGGGTGCTCGCGCACCATATCGAGCGTGTTCCAGCCCATATGGGGGATCTTCAGATTTTCCTCGCGGGGCGTGATCTTGACGACGTCGCCCTCGATCCAGTTGAAGCCGTCGGTCGTGACATGCTCCTTGCCGCGGCTCGCCATCAACTGCATGCCGACGCAGATGCCGAAGAACGGCCGCGCCTTGTCGCGCACCGCTTCCGTCAACGCTTCGACCATGCCATCCAGTGCGTCTAGTCCGCGGCGGCAGTCGGCGAAGGCGCCGACGCCGGGCAGCACGATGCGGTCGGCGCGGTACACCGCTTCGGGATCGCTGGTGACCAGGATCTTTTGCGGATTCTCGGCGCTGCGCGTGGCGCGCTCGAACGCCTTCGCCGCCGAGTGCAGGTTGCCGGAGCCGTAGTCGATGATGGCGACGCTCATCGCTGGTCTCCCGGTTCCGGAAACAGGCCGATGATGCCGCCCTGCGGCAATGGTGGCGGCGGCTTCGAGAACGACTGGCCCGGAACGTGCCGCGTCGGCGGCGGGCCGCCGCGTTCGACCGCGAATTGATCGTTGGTGATGCCGCGCTGCTTGACGCTCCAGCGATCGAAAAACCGCCGCTCGGCGGATTCCTCGTCGTCGGCGACGACGATCTCGAGCTGACGCCAGCTCCGCCGCGACAATGTCCAGCGCTGCAAGCTCACGGCTTCAAACCCCAACAATAGCGCCAGCAGCAGGTTGGCGAAAAAGATCGCGACCCGGCCGACCCCGAGACCCAGCAAGACGGCATCGATCGCGGCCACCACGATGATCCAGCCGATCAGCGCCAGCCACAGCCTGTTCCAGGCCAGCCAAAGCACGCCGAACAGGAAAGCCCAGAAATGAAACCCGTCGCGAACGAAGACGAATTTGTCGGTAGCGCGCAGATCCGCGCCGTTCGCAAAGGGAGCATGAACCGTGTAGACCGGCATTATCCGTTAACTCCGCCGAGTGGCGACTAGCCGCCGAGCTGACCCTTGGTGGATGGCACTTCGCCGGCTGCGCGCGGATCGATCGCCACCGCGGCCCGCAGCGCCCTCGCCAGACCCTTGAAGCAGGATTCGGCGATATGATGGCTGTTCTCGCCATATAAGGTCTCGACGTGCAAAGTCACGCCGGCATTCATCGCAAAGGCGTTGAACCATTCGCGCACCAGCTCGGTGTCGAACTGCCCGACCTTGTCGCGCGGAAATTCCGCCTTGAACACCAGGACCGGCCGTCCCGAAATGTCGATCACGACGCGCGACAGCGTCTCGTCCATCGGCATGTGCACGCAGGCATAGCGGGTGATGCCGGCCATGCTGCCAAGCGCCTGCTTCACGGCCTGGCCGAGCGCGATGCCGACATCTTCAGTGGTGTGGTGTTGGTCGATGTGAAGATCGCCCACGGCCTTCACCGTGATGTCGATGCGGGAATGCCGGGCCAACAGATCAAGCATATGGTCGAAGAAGCCGATGCCGGTCGAGACGTCGGACAGGCCGGCCCCGTCGAGATTTACCGTCACCTCGATATCGGTTTCCTTGGTCTTGCGCTTGATGGTGGCGTTGCGCATGAAAAATCGCCTTCCGGTCCCCAAGTCTGGGCATGATCTTTTCGGAAAACCGGTACCCACTTTTCCGGATCATGCTTTAAAAACGCGCCCTTTTAACAGGCCGATGCCCCCTTCGCTACTGCGGTATGGTCCGCTTAAGCCTGAACTTCCGCCTATGGTGAGCGATTCGCCCCGTGAGGGCCCGCCGATTGTAACCCGGCCCGCCAGCCCTTAAATCTGCCCGAACGCGAGGTATCCCAATGCAAGCTTCCCCCCATGAGTCACCGGTCTGGCACGGCACCACCATTTTGACCGTCCGCAAGGGCGGCAAGGTCGTGATCGGCGGCGACGGCCAGGTCTCGATCGGCCAGACTGTGATCAAGTCCAACGCGAAGAAGGTGCGTAAACTGGGCAAGGGCGACGTGATCGGCGGCTTTGCCGGCGCCACCGCAGATGCGTTCACGCTGTTCGAGCGGCTGGAGAGCAAGCTTGAGCAATATCCGGGGCAGCTGACCCGCGCCGCGGTCGAACTCGCCAAGGACTGGCGCACCGACCGCTATCTACGGCGGCTGGAAGCGATGATGATCGTCGCGGATAAGGATGTGTCGCTGGTCCTGACCGGCACCGGTGACGTGCTGGAGCCCGAAGCAGGCGTGATGGCGATCGGCTCCGGGGGCAATTATGCCCTGGCCGCCGCGCGTGCGCTGATCGATACCGACAAGGACGCCGAGACCATCGTGCGCCGTTCGCTCGATATCGCCGCCGACATCTGCGTCTATACCAATCGCAACGTGACGATCGAGACCCTGCAGGGCGGCTGAGCGATGGCGCCGGATTACGCCTTCCGTCCGATGTCTTCGGCCGATCTGCCCCTGATCCGCCGCTGGCTTGCAACCCCGGAAGTGGTGCGCTGGTGGGGCGATCCGTCCGAGCAATATGCGCTGGTGAGCGGCGACCTCGATCATCCCGACATGGATCAGTTCATCGTCGCGCTCGGCGAGCATCCGTTCGGCTATGTCCAGAGCTATCCGCTCTCGACCTGGAATCAGGGTTTTGGGGCGCAGCCCGCCGCCACGCGCGGGATCGATCAATTCATCGGCGAACCCGCCATGATCGGGTGCGGCCACGGATCCAGCTTCATCCGGCAATTCGCCGACGCGTTGTTAAGAAACGCAACGCCGCGCATCGTCACCGATCCCGACCCGGCGAATATCCGCGCGGTGCGCGCCTATCAGAAGGCGGGTTTCGAACGGGATCGCGTGGTTGATACGCCGGATGGCCCGGCACTCCTGATGGTTCGCGATTTAAGTGACTTGTCCTGATCCAATTCCCATCCTAGCTAGAAGCAATGACAGACTTCTCCCCCCGTGAAATCGTCTCCGAACTCGACCGCTTCATCGTCGGCCAGTCCGACGCCAAGCGCGCGGTCTCCATTGCGCTGCGCAACCGCTGGCGCAGGCTGCAGCTCAATGGCAGCTTGCGCGAGGAGGTGCTGCCGAAAAATATCCTGATGATCGGCCCGACCGGCGTTGGCAAGACCGAGATCGCTCGGCGGCTGGCAAAGCTCGCCGGCGCGCCGTTCATCAAGGTCGAGGCCACCAAGTTCACCGAGGTCGGCTATGTCGGCCGCGACGTCGAGCAGATCATCCGCGATCTCGTCGAGGTCGCCATCGCGCAGGTGCGCGAGCGCAAGCGCAAGGACGTGCAGGCCCGCGCCCAGCTTGCCGCCGAAGACCGCGTGCTGGATGCGCTGGTGGGCGCCAACGCCAGCGCCGCGACGCGCGATTCCTTCCGCCGCAAGCTGCGCGCCGGCGAGCTCAACGACAAGGAAATCGAAATCGAGACGCAGTCGTCCGGCGGCATGCCGATGTTCGAGATCCCGGGCATGCCGGGCGCGCAAATGGGCGCGATCTCGATCGGCGATATCTTCGGCAAGCTCGGCGGCCGCACCAAGACCCGCCGGCTGACGGTCGAAAGCTCGCACGAAACCCTGGTCAACGAGGAGTCCGACAAGCTGCTCGACAACGACCAGCTGGTGCAGGAAGCGATCAATGCGGTCGAGAACAACGGTATCGTGTTCCTCGACGAAATCGACAAGATCTGCGTGCGCGACGGCCGCGTCGGCGGCGACGTCTCGCGCGAAGGCGTGCAGCGCGACCTTTTGCCGCTGATCGAAGGCACCACGGTTTCGACCAAGCACGGTGCGGTCAAGACCGACCACGTCCTGTTCATCGCCTCCGGTGCGTTTCATATCGCAAAGCCCTCGGACCTGCTGCCTGAGTTGCAGGGCCGGCTGCCGATCCGCGTCGAATTGCAGGCGCTGACCCGTGACGACATGCGCCGCATCCTGACCGAGCCGGAAGCCTCGCTGATCAAGCAATATGTCGCGCTGATGCGAACCGAGGGCGTGACGCTCGACATCACCGACGGCGCCATCGACGCGCTCGCCGACGTCGCGGTCGCCGTCAATTCGAGCGTCGAGAACATCGGCGCGCGGCGATTGCAGACGGTGATGGAGCGCGTGCTGGACGAAATCTCGTTCACCGCGCCCGACCGCAGCGGCGAGACCGTCCAAGTCGACGCCGACTACGTGCAGAAGCACGTCGGCGATCTCGCCAAGAACGCGGATTTGAGCCGGTTCATTTTGTAAGATTGCTACGAGTTCGTCTCCGCGCAAGCGGGGACCCACAACCACCGACATCAGTCAGCAGCAAGACAGCGGCCCGGGCCTTGGCTCACACAGATATTGCTGGTTATGGGTCCCGGCTCGCGCTCGCAAAAGCTCGCTTGGCCGGGACGACCTCAAGAGAGGTGCAAGTCTCCGGCCAGCGCTCAGGTGCCGAATGAAGTCGAGCGTGTGGCGGAATCCCTGGCGGTTGATGCTCGCCGTCAACGTCATCGTGACGATCGGGGTTTTCTTGCACAAGATCACGCTACCTCCCTACGTCCCCTACATCCATCTCCTGGTCGATTATCATTTCGGTTTCATCAAGCGCGCGCTGATCGGCGAAATCGTATCGCTGTTGACCGCCTGCCGGTCTGGCTGATGTTCGCGCTTGCCGGCGCGGCCTGGCTTGTCACGCTGGCGCTGTTCGTCGAGTTGTTCCGCAAGACCTTCGGCTTCGATGAAAAGCAGCTGCCGCTGTTTGCATTCATGGCCGGCTCGCCGTTCTTCCTGAAGAATTTCATGCACACGCTCGGCCATTTCGACATCTATGGCTGTGCGCTCGCGATCTGCCTCTTGCTCATTCCCGCGCGCTCCGTCGTGTTCGTGCTGCTCACGGCCGTGTTCTCGGTCGTCCTCGTTCTGATCCACCACATCCATCTGTTGATGTATGTGCCGACCATTTTCGTGATCGTCATGATCCGGCATTACCTGGTCGAGGGCGCGAGCCGGCAAAACGTCGCGGTCGGCATTGCCGCGACGCTCCTGCTCGGCGCGCTGTTCGGCGCCGCGCAATTCCTGGGAACGATGCCGGTGCCGGAAGCGGAGTTCGTCCACTATCTGCAGGGCAGGATGGCCGACCCTTCGCGCACCGATCTGCTGAGCTTCAGTTACATCTGGTATCAGCCGCTGTCGCAGGAGATCCACGATACCTGGGAGCGGATGCCGTCGAACCTGTTGGGCGTTCCGGTATTCGCGCTTCTGATCTGGCTGCACACGCCGTTGTGGCGCTATTTCGCGCAAAACGATCCGCGCGCTTGCCGACCAATGGCATCGCCGCCTCGTCGTCGCGGCGCTCGCTGGCGTGACGCTCGGCTATCTCATCATGTTCGCCATCGTATTCGACTATTCACGCTGGATCTCGAACTGGGCGGTCTGCATGTTCCTGATCCTGCACGCGGTGAAGACGATGCCCGCCGCGCAGGGCGTGCCACCGATCGCGAGCGACGACCGCCAGACAAAGGTCTTCGGCTGGATCGTGACGCTGATCCCGCGCGTCGGCATCGTGCGGCCGTTTTAACTTAACCCCGAGACCTTCTGATCCGCACGTAGAGCGCGCCTTCGCCGCCATGGCCGATATGCGCTTCCTCGAAACCGACCACCAGCGAACGAAATTCCGGCAGGCTCAGCCAGTGCGGCACCTGACGGCGCAGCACGCCGCGCTCGGCTTCCGCGCCGCTGACCCTGCCTTTGCCGGTGATGATGAGCACGAAGGTGAGGCCGTCGTGATGGGCCCGCTGCAGGAAGCCGAACAGCGCGCGATGGGCACGCGTTTGCGTCATGCCGTGCAGGTCGAGCCGGGCGTCGATCTCGTTGGTGCCCCGCGACAGCCGCGAGCGCTCGCGCCGGCCGAACGGCGCCAGCGGCGGGACCGGCAGCAGCTTGGCTGGTTTCGGCGCCTGCGCGGGCGCAATCGGCCGTGGCGGCGGGGCCGGCTTGGCGACAGTCGGGTGCGAGGCATGTTCGCTCGTCTGGGCTTTGGCGGGGCGCGGCTTCTTTCGTAGCGGCTTCACTTGCCTGGCAACGCTGTCCCAGAGCGAGCGCTCCTCCTCGCTCAGTGCCCGCTTCGGTCGGGACGGTGCCGGCGCTTCCGGCATCAAAGATGCGGGCGGGCGCTTCATCGGCCGTGGCGATAACGCCTGATATGGTGGTGGCGCAGTTCAGGAGCCGGCGCGAACTCTGGCCGTGGTAACGGCAACGGGACCACAGTTGCCGTGGCCTGTGCCACGGTCGTCGACACCGGCGCGGGCGCGGCGTCCTTCTGATCCCTGGATTGAATCTTCGCCTGATCCTTGATCGGTTCCTTAGACGGCTTCTTGGGTTGATCCTTCAATGGATCACCTTGCGGAAACAGTTTTGCGATCTTCTCCGACGGCCGCTCGTCCGGCAGCGGTAGCTTGCGGCCGCGCTCGACCGGGTCGAGGCTTTTGGGCACCAGCATGACAAAGCGCACGGTGTGCCGCAGGCGCCCGGATACCTTGCCGGCATCCACGCCGGCGCCGAAATAAAGATCGGCGCGGGCGGGTCCGACAATCGCCGAGCCGGTGTCCTGCGCGATCATCAATCGATGGAATGGCGTCTTCGACTGCGCCAATTCAATCGGCAATTCGCCGGTGATGAAGAATGGCGTGCCATAGACATGCAGCGACTTGTCCACCGCGATCGAGCGGCCCGGCGTCAGCGGCACGCCCTGCGCGCCAACCGCTTCGTCCTTGTCGGAGAGCGGCACCTCGCGGAAGAACACATAGGCGCGGTTCTGCCGGCGCACTTCCTTGGCGCCATCGGGATTCTGTTCCATCCACTCCCTGATCCGCTGCATCGACATCTCCTCTTTCGGGATGATGCCGCGGTCGATCAGGACGCGGCCGACCGCCGTGTAGGGATATCCATTATGGGCGTCATAATTGATTCGGACGGTCGAACCATCAGGCAGATGGATTCGGGCCGAGCCCTGGATCTGTGCGAACAGAAGATCGGTTGGGTCCTTGAGCCAACAGATTTCCAGCCCACGGCCCGCGATCGCGCCGTCCTCGATCTCGGCGCGGTCGTAATAGGGCACGAGCTTGCGGCGGCCGATCTTGCGGTACACCGCGCCCTTGTTCGGCAGGCTGACGGAATCCTGGGTGAAGCCGCGGACGAACAGGTTCGAGGGACGGCGATAGACCGGGACGTTGTAGACGTCGGTCTTCGTACGCGATCCCTCCAGCACCGGCTCGTAATAGCCGGTGACGAAGCCGTCGTCTTCGCCGAGGCGGGAGATTTTCAGCGGCACGAAATGCGCCTCAAAAAACGCTTTCGCCTTGGCAGCATCGGAAATATTTTCCGCGCGCGCCACCCGGCAGGGATCGCGCAACGAAACGCCCAGCGCTTTGGGGTCGCCGGGCGGCGTGTTCTGGGCGGCGATCGGCTTGCAGCTGGTGCGAAACGCGCTGTAGGCGGCGAGGTGGTCGTCCTCGTTCCAGCCGGGGATATCGGCCCAGGCCAGCGGGATATATTGGCTGCCGTTGATCTCAAGCGGAAGCGGCAGGTTCGGATAGGGAACAGAGCGCTGAACGGGAAGGTGGGAAGCGGGATGACGCGCCCGGATATGGCGCGCCGCGATAGCGCCAAACGGAGCCAGCGACAGCACGGCCGCGCTCACATATAACGCCACGGCGCATCGCGTCAGCCAAATTGCGTTAGTGCGCGCTTCCCGTGCCAACCAGCTTCCAGTTCGGATCCCGTGAGGTGGTGTCGCGGGCAAAGGTCCAGACATCGGTGATATCGGCGACCTTGTCCGGATTGCCGTCGACGATCGTGCCGGTCTTGTCGCGGGTGACCGAGATCATCTGCGACACGAAGCGGACGGTGAGCTGCGCCGAACGGTCGCGGGCTTCCGCCCCGACCAGCTCGGCCTTATCGATCGATACGAAACGCGTTTCGGTCTTCTGCTCGTGCTTCTCGCGATCGCGGATGACCGTCTCGAAGCTCTCATAGACCTCGGACGACAACAGATCGCGCAGCGCACGGCGATCGCCGTTGGCAAACGCCAGCACGATCATCTCGTAAGCGCTGCGGGCTCCGGAAAGGAAATGCCGGGGATCGAACGACGAATCGAGCACCGCGATCGAGTCGAGGCCTTGCGCGAGCGTGCTGCCCGGCTCGGCGAGCCCTTTCCAACGGTCTGTCGGTGGCGTCACATCCGCGGTCGGCGCCAGCGGCGGCGGCTGATCGATCACCGTGCCCTGGATCGGAACCACGGTGCTGTCGGGCGCACCCTGCACCGCGTTGCGCGGGGCGCGATCGAACGGCGGCCGCTCGCTGCCGGTGCGCTGTCCAAGCACGTTGCGTAGGCGCAGGAAAATGAAGACGGCCAGCGCCAGGAAGATGATGGTGTAAATATCCACGTCGTTTTCGCTTTCTGGTCTCTGCCGGCAACAAGCCTGGCGCTAGAGCGTTCCCTCACAAGGAACGGCTGGCGCCTACATCATTGATTTCTTCAACAGGATGTAGGCACGAAATCTTGCCCGGCCAATGGCGCCTGTCGGCAAACCTGATTGTAGCGCGTTTTCGGCTCAAGGGGAAACCCGGCCTGCCTGGAAATCGCGCATATTCAATTATTTAAGGTAACCGCGGGCTGGTCGCGCGGACCATCGATTTCACCCCGCCCTTGCCGGCGGGTAGCCAAATCCGGCCCGGGTCGATTTGAGATTGCGGTCGTCCTTGTGGAACAAGGCAAGGCTATGTTAGCCACTCGCCCCGATAACCGCCCTATTTTGCTTGCGCGAGGAGAGATTTTCATGACCAACGGCAACGGTGCCCCTCCCGAGGCGGGCGCCCCACCCCAGTTGAACGTCCTGGCGCAGTACACCAAGGACCTGTCGTTTGAGAATCCGAACGCCCCGACCTCATTGGCGCCGCAACAGCAGCCGCCCCAGATCAACATCCAGATCAATGTCGGCGCCAACAACCTCGCTGAAAACGAATATGAGGTGACGCTGTCGGTCGAGGGCAAGGCCGAAAACGCCGGCAAGCTCATGTTCAGCTTCGATCTCGCCTATGCCGGCGTGTTCCGCATCGCAAACGTGCCGCGGGAAAATCTGCATCCCCTGATCATGATCGAGTGCCCGCGGCTGTTGTTCCCGTTCGCGCGCGAAATCATCGCCACTGCCGTGCGCGACGGCGGCTTCCCGCCGTTGATGCTGGACCCCGTCGATTTCGTCGGCCTGTATCGCCAGAACATGGAACGGCAGACCGCTGCCGCACAGGCCACGGGCGCCAAGCCCAGCTAAAGCGCGGGTAAAAAGTCGTTCCAGATCGGCTTGTCGGCGAGGGTGGCGATAAAGGCCCGATGCGCTTCGCGGTCGGCGTCGGTGACCCGCGGCGCAAGCGGCACCTCGCGCTGCCGCCGCGGCATTTCGCTGGATATGCCGATGCGGATTTCACGGCTTTCCGAGGCCAGAACGAGTTGCGACTGCCGGGCGCCGATCAGATCGATATAGACTTCGGCCAGAAGCTCGGCGTCGAGCAGCGCGCCGTGCTTGGTGCGGCGCGAATTGTCGATCGCGTAGCGCGAGCAGAGATCGTCGAGCCGGTTCGACACGCCCGGATGCTTGCGCCGCGCCAACAATAGCGTGTCGACCAGCCGTTCGCGCGCGATCGGCGGCCGCTTGATGCGGTCGAGCTCGGCATTGATGAAGCTGACGTCGAAGGATGCGTTGTGGATGACCAGCGGCGCATCCGCGATGAATTCGAGGAAATCGTCGACCACTTCGGCGAACAACGGCTTGGCGCGAAGGAACTCGGTGGAGAGCCCATGCACGGCGAAGGCTTCCGCCGGCATCTCGCGCTCGGGATTGATGTGGCGGTGGAAGGTCTGCCCGGTAGGCATGCGGTTGAACATCTCGACACAGCCGATCTCGACCAGCCGATCGCCGCGCAGGGCATCAAGGCCAGTCGTTTCGGTATCGAGGACGATTTCGCGCATATGTAAATTGACCGTGTCGGCGGCGAATCAGGGCCGCCGCCGCGGCATCTTAACAGCCTGATCTAGAATGTCGCGAATGCGCGCGCGCACCGGGTCCAGCCCGTGCGACGTATCCACCACGAAATCGGCGCGCTTGCGCTTTTCCTGATCGGGCATTTGCCGCGCCAGAAGCGCTTCCAGCGCCTCCTCGGTCATGGTGCCGCGCGCGAGAATCCGCATCTGCTGCTTTTCCGGCGAGGTGGTGACGACCACGACCGCGTCGACGCGCTTCTCGCCGCCGGTCTCGAACAGCAAGGGCACATCGACCACCGCGACCGGCGCGCCGGACCGTTCGGCCTCATCGAGGAATTTCTGGTGATAGGCCTTGAGCATCGGGTGCACAATCTGCTCGAGCTTTCTGATTGCCGCGGGATCATGCACGACCTTGGCCGACAGGCGCGCGCGATCGACCTTGCCATCGACCGTGGTTCCGGGAAACGCCGCCTCGATCGCAGGCGCCGCCTCGCCTTCATAGATTTTGTGCACGGTAGCGTCGGCGTCATAAACGGGAACGCCGGCCTCCGCGAACAGTTTGGCGGTGGTCGACTTCCCCATTCCAATCGAGCCGGTCAGACCCAGAACCCGCATGCAAAGTCTCTCGTCGAGATGTTGGGCCCGCTTCATACCGCAAGGAGATGCTGGCTGCGGAGGAAATCGAGCAAAGGCAATAACGGCAGGCCGAGGATGGTGAAATGATCGCCCTCGATCCGCTCGAACAGATGCACGCCCAGGCCCTCGAGCTGGTAGGCGCCGACGCTCGACGTCACCACGGCTTCCCCGGCCTCGTCCAGATAGGCCGCAATTTCAGCTTCGCTCAGCCGGCGCATGGTCAGCCGGGCGATGGCGACGTCCCCGAACAGGATCTTGCCGTCACGCGCAACAGCTACGGCAGAGTGAAGTTCATGACTGCGGCCGGCCAGCATGCGCAGTTGCGCAAATGCCTGCGCCCGGCCCGCGGGTTTCGTGAAAAAATGCTGTTCCAGGGCCAAGGTCTGATCGGCGCCGACGACGAAGCGGCCCGGCCTTGCGCGCGAAACGACAAGCGCTTTCTCGTGCGCCAGCAAGGTCGCGATCTCGCTCGGCGCCGAAAAGCCTGAGGTCTCTTGAACAGCCCGTTCGTCGATGTCGGCGGGTATCGCCTCGAACACGATGCCGGCATTGGCGAGCAGCATCTGCCGCGCGCGGCTTTGCGAGGCCAGTATCAATGGGTGTTGTCCGCGCCAGAGCGTCATGGCCGACAGGTCACTCCGGCTGCCGTTGCCGCTGCCGGTCGCTGTAAAGCTTCAGGATGGCAGCGGCGGTTTCCTCGATCGATCGTCGAGTCACATCGAGCTGCGCCCAATTGAATTTCGCACTCAGCTTTCGCGCGAACGCAACTTCGTCGGTCACGGCCTGACGGTCAATATAGTCCTCGTTGCTTGGACCTGCCCCCATGCTCAACAGCCGATTCTGCCGCACCTGGATCAAACGCTCAGGTGTCGCGTGCAGGCTGACCACCAGCGGCTTTTTCAACGTCTCCAGTTGATGCGGGACTGGAATCCCCGGCACCAGCGGAACATTGGCGGTGCGGACGCCGCGGTTGGCGAGATAGATTGAGGTCGGCGTCTTCGAGGTGCGGGACACCCCGACCAGAACCACGTCGGCATCTTCCAGTCCTTCGACATGCTGGCCGTCGTCATGCATCATCGTGTAGTTCAACGCGTCGATGCGCGCGAAATATTCCGCGTTCAGTACGTGCTGCGCGCCGACCCGCCCTGTCGTCGCCGCGCCGAGATAGGCTTCGAAGAGCTGCATCACCGGCCCGATGATCGACAGGCTCGGAACATTGATTTCCTTGCACTTGGCTTCCAGCCGGACGACCAGGTCCTTCTCGAGCAAGGTGAACAGCACAATGCCCGGCGCTTCCTCGATTTCATCCAGCACCCGATCGAGCTGCTTCTGGCTGCGCACCAGCGGATAGACATGTTCGACGGGAGTCACATTGGCGTATTGCGCGGCAACCGCGCGCGCCACCGTGATCAATGTCTCGCCGGTCGAATTGGAGATGAGGTGAAGATGAAAATAGTTGCCTGTGGTGGGCACCTGGAACCCTGTATGTCCTGTGAATCCTTGTGGAGCTCGGTGATGGAATCGAACCCGGCTTAATCGGATCCGGGATAACTCGGCACCTTCTTCACATCGCCTCGCATTGGGAAAAGTCTACGCGTCACTGGCGATGATAGTGGGGTTATGTGGACTTGTCTCTCCATAACCTGCCGAAGAAGCGACGCAAGCAACTGAAATAGGTGGTGTTATTCGGTTGACGCGTTCGAGCAGGGGATTTGTTGACGAATGTGAACAACGGCTCGCAATTGCCAGACGCCTTTGCGTGAGCGCAATCCACCGCTACCTAGACTCAAACCTTAAGATTAAAATATTAGTTTAGAGGAAGGCTTGCTTGCGGTGAGATCCCGGCGCAAAGCGGCGGCAGCGATCGCGGGAACGATGCTATGACCACCGCGGTGGCGAGAACGCGAGACGTCGACGATGTATGAATGGATCAAGGCGCTGCACGTGATCGCCGTCATCTCCTGGATGGCGGGCATGCTCTATCTGCCGCGGCTGTTCGTCTATCATTGCAAGGCCGAGATCGGTTCAAAACAGTCCGAGACGTTCAAGGTGATGGAGCGCCGGTTGCTGAGGGCGATCACCAATCCGGCAATGATTGTGACCTGGCTTGCGGGACTTTATCTCGCCTGGGCGGGCAATTGGTTTTCGCACCCCTGGTTGCACGCAAAGCTGCTGCTGGTCGTGCTGCTGTCCGGCGTCCACGGATTTTTTGCCCGCTGTGTGAAAGATTTCGCCGCTGACCAGAATCAGCGCAGCCAGAAATTCTATCGCATTATCAACGAAGTGCCGACGGTGTTGATGATCGGGATGGTGATCCTGGTGGTCGTGAAGCCGTTTTGATAGGCAACGTCGCGTATACTTCCCGCATCGCTACTCCTTGCGGAACGCGAGATGATTTTCTATAGTATCTAAATCCCACCCAACGCAGGCGGATGTGGTTGCGTTCCGGTTTAGACCGGCCGCCACATCAGGTTTGATGCCTCTCCGGCGCTTTCCTTGCTCAGACCTGCGGACCTTCCTTTTTCGTGTCCGCTTTTCTCAAAGCCACCTCGCATCCCTTCCCTAAAATATTCCACAGGACCATCCCAATGCGGGAAATCAAACTTCAAGACCTCAAATCTCAAACGCCGGCCGAGTTAGTCGCATTCGCGGAGGAGAAAGGGGTCGAAAATGCCAGCACCATGCGCAAGCAGGAGCTGATGTTCGCCATTCTCAAACAGCTTGCGATCCAGGAAATCGACATCATCGGCGAAGGCGTCGTCGAGGTTCTCTCCGACGGCTTCGGCTTCCTGCGTTCGCCGGATGCCAACTACCTGCCCGGACCGGACGATATCTACGTGTCGCCCTCGCAGATCCGCCGTTTCGGGCTTCGCACCGGCGACACCATCGAAGGCCACATCCGTAGCCCGAAAGAGGGCGAACGCTATTTCGCGCTGCTCAAGGTCAACACGCTGAATTTCGAAGACCCGGAGAAGTCCAAGCACAAGGTCAATTTCGACAACCTGACGCCGCTGTTCCCCGACCAGCGCTTCCGGCTCGAGCTCGAAGACCCGACCCGGAAGGATCTTTCCGCTCGGGTAATCGACATCGTCGCGCCGATCGGCAAAGGCCAGCGCGCCCTGATCGTGGCGCCGCCCCGCACCGGCAAGACCGTGCTGATGCAGAACATCGCGCATTCGATCACGGCCAATCATCCCGAATGTTATCTGATCGTGCTCTTGATCGACGAGCGGCCCGAAGAAGTCACGGATATGCAGCGTTCGGTGAAGGGCGAGGTGGTTTCCTCGACCTTCGACGAGCCGGCGGTTCGCCACGTCCAGGTCGCCGAGATGGTGATCGAGAAAGCCAAGCGCCTGGTCGAGCACGGCCGCGACGTCGTGATCCTGCTTGATTCGATCACGCGGCTCGGCCGCGCCTACAACACCGTAGTGCCGTCGTCCGGCAAGGTCTTGACCGGCGGCGTCGATGCCAACGCCCTGCAGCGGCCGAAGCGGTTCTTCGGCGCCGCGCGCAATATCGAGGAGGGCGGCTCGCTCACCATCATCGCAACCGCGCTGGTCGATACCGGCAGCCGCATGGACGAAGTGATCTTCGAAGAGTTCAAGGGCACCGGCAACTCGGAGCTGATTCTCGACCGCAAGGTTTCCGACAAGCGGACCTTCCCGGCGATCGACATCTCCCGCTCCGGCACCCGCAAGGAAGAGCTGATCACCGATCCGCAAGTCCTGAAGAAGATGTACGTGCTGCGCCGGATCCTCAATCCGATGGGCACGATGGACGCGATCGACTTCCTGCTCGACAAGCTGCGCAACACCAAGAACAACTCGGAGTTCTTCGAGTTGATGAATACCTGAGCCGCCCAGGCTGGCTTGAGGAAAGGGCGCTCTCGCGTAATCGGGGGCGCCTTCTTCGTTTCCACCGTTGCGCCACTGACCACGTGCAGGACTGACTATGTTGCGATGCAGCATAAAGCGGTCAAGCCGGCGGGCCAAGCCAAAGCAAATCGCATTGCCTTCGAAAAAGCTCCGGCCCAAATAGGCGATGCATCCGCGCGACCAAACCATCTTTGCGCTGTCGTCAGGCCGTCCGCCCAGTGCGATTGCGATCGTGCGGATATCGGGGCCGCAAGCCGGTGTCGCACTGACATCGCTTGCCGGAAAAATTCCGCTGCCTCGGATGGCGACGCGGGTCTTGCTGCGTGGCTTCGATCGCGAGCCGATCGACGATGCCGTGGTGCTGTGGTTTCCGGGGCCGGCGAGTGCGACCGGTGAAGACGTCGCCGAGCTTCACGTCCATGGCGGGCGCGCCGTGCTAGCCGCGTTATTCTCTTCACTCTCGCGAATCGAAAATGTGCGCGCGGCCGAGCCCGGCGAATTTACCCGACACGCGTTCGAGAACGGCAAGCTCGATCTCACCGAAGCCGAAGGCCTCGACGATCTGATTCATGCCGACACTGATCGGCAACGCCGCCAGGCGCTGCGGCAACTGAAGGGTCTGCTCGGCGACAGGGCGCGCGGCTGGCGCGCGCAGATCATCGAAGCCTCTGCACTGATCGAAGCCGGTATCGATTTCTCCGACGAGGGCGACGTGCCGGCGGAGCTGATCGCGCCAGCGCTCGCTGGGATCAAGACGCTACTTGCCGAGATCGAGGAAGAGCTGGCGGCGCAGGGTAAAGGCGAGCGACTGCGGGAGGGACTCGTGGTCGCGATCGCAGGTCCGCCGAATGTCGGCAAGTCGACCTTGATGAATCAATTGGCGCGGCGCGAGGTCGCGATCGTCTCGCCGCACGCCGGCACGACGCGCGACGTCATCGAGGTGCAGCTCGACCTCGACGGCTATCCGGTGACGGTGATCGACACCGCCGGCATCCGCGAGACCGACGACCCGGTGGAGCAAGAGGGGGTGCGGCGCGCGCGGGCGCGGGCGGCAGAGGCTGATCTGGTATTATGGTTAACGGATTCTAAAGAAGGGCCGGAAACGCCCGAGGGCAGCTCGCCGGTTTGGCTGGTGCGCAACAAGATCGATCTTGAGGGTGAGGAAGCTGCCACGGCGAAATCTGATTGGTCGGGAGGGCACGGGTTCAGAATTTCCGCTAAGCTTGGTGACGGCATCGCCGATCTGGTCGCAGCCATGGTTGCTTTCGCGCAGGATTTTTTTGGCGCAAGCGAGGGAGCCCTGATCACGCGGGAGCGGCAGCGAAAGCTGCTCGAGGAGACAGCGCTCTCATTGCGGCAGAGCGTCGCTGCCGTCGGACGAGGGGAGGAGCTGGTCGCGGAAGATTTGCGGGCGGCCGCGTACTCGCTCGGCCGGCTGCTCGGCCGGGTCGATGTCGAGGACATCCTCGACGTTATCTTCAGCGAGTTCTGTATCGGTAAATAGTATTCTTTTGTTCCGGCTTAACAGAACCGCCACCCGTGGGCTGGATGTTTCACGTGAAACATGTTCGACCACGTATTTTCGTGGCCTGCGCGCCTGACCTGTTTCACGTGAAACGTCTTCCGGCTTTTGCGTTATCGCGGTAGAAGTCGGCTTCATGATCCCAGCGCAAGAATCATTCGACGTCATCGTCATCGGTGGCGGCCACGCCGGTTGCGAGGCCGCTGGTGCCGCGGCGCGCATGGGCGCGGCCACCGCGCTTGTGACCCATCGCTTTGCGACCATCGGCGCGATGTCCTGCAACCCGGCCATTGGCGGACTCGGCAAGGGTCATCTGGTCCGCGAGGTCGATGCGCTAGACGGGTTGATGGGCCGG
Organism: uncultured Alphaproteobacteria bacterium; assembly: GCA_963822795.1. GTDB lineage: Bacteria > Pseudomonadota > Alphaproteobacteria > Rhizobiales > Xanthobacteraceae > Bradyrhizobium. Next base: position 114,538 of record CAWGJM010000059.1, on the reverse strand, counting down.
GTGGCGGACGCGGCGGGCATCCAGTTCCGCATGCTCAATCGCCGCAAGGGTCCGGCGGTACGTGGCCCGCGCGCCCAGGCTGATCGCAAGCTGTACGCGGCGGCGATGCAGGCCGCCATCACCGGGACCGCCAATCTCCGAGTGATCGAGGGTGAGGCAGATGAGCTGGTCGTGACGGACGGCCGTGTCACTGGCATCAGGCTGGCGGACGGCCGCGAGCTGCGGGCAGGGGCGGTGGTCATCACCACGGGCACTTTTCTGCGCGGCCTGATCCATCTCGGCGAACGGAATTGGCCGGCGGGTCGAGTTGGTGAGGCGCCGGCGATGGGGCTCTCAAGCTCGTTTGAGCGCGCGGGTTTTGTCCTAGGACGGCTGAAGACCGGAACGCCGGCTCGGCTCGACGGCACTACGATCGACTGGGCGGCGGTGGAAATGCAGCCGGGCGACGATCCGCCCGAGCCGTTCTCGGTGATGACTGACCGCATCACCACGCCGCAGATCCAGTGCGGGATCACCCGCACCACGCCGGCGACCCATGAGGTGATCCGCGCCAACGTGCATCGCTCGCCAATGTACTCCGGGCAGATCAAGAGCATGGGCCCGCGCTATTGTCCCTCGATCGAGGACAAGATCGTCCGCTTCGGCGACCGCGACGGGCACCAAATTTTTCTCGAGCCCGAAGGTCTCGACGACACCACGGTCTATCCCAACGGCATCTCGACCTCGCTGCCGGAGGAAGTCCAGCTTGCTATCCTCTCGACGATCCCGGGCCTGGAGCGGGTGCGGATGGTCCGCCCCGGCTACGCCATCGAATACGATCACGTCGATCCGCGCGAGCTCGATCCGACGCTGGAGGCCAAGCGGCTGCCGGGCCTGTTCCTGGCCGGGCAGATCAACGGCACCACCGGCTATGAAGAGGCCGCGGCGCAGGGGCTGGTCGCAGGTCTGAATGCTGCCTCGGCCGCGGCCGGTTCAGCGCCGATCGTGTTCGATCGCGCCGACGGCTATCTCGGAGTGATGATCGATGACCTGGTGACCCGCGGCATCACCGAGCCGTACCGCATGTTCACATCGCGCGCCGAGTATCGGCTGACGCTCAGGGCGGACAACGCGGATCAGCGCCTCACCGACAAGGGGATCGCGCTCGGCTGTGTGGGGGCGGCGCGGAGCCAGCGTCACCGCGGCAAGATGGCTGCGCTCGAAGCCGCGAAGTCGTTGGCGAAGTCGCTGACGCTGACGCCCAACGAGGCCGCCCGTTTCGGACTCGCGTTGAACAAGGATGGCCAGCGCCGCTCGGCCTTTGAACTACTGGCCTATCCCGAGATCGGCTGGACGGAAGTTCTGCGCATCTGGCCGGAGCTGTCGGCCATTGACGGAAGCGTCGCCGTGCATCTAGAAATCGACGCCAAGTACGATGTCTATCTCAAGCGCCAGGCCGCGGATGTCGATGCCTTCCGGCGCGACGAGGGTCTTGTCCTCAGCGACGTCGATTACCGCCAGGTGCCCGGCCTCTCCAACGAGGTGCGGGCAAAGCTCGAAACGGCGCGGCCGTGGACCGTGGGGCAGGCGGGTCGGATCGACGGCATGACCCCGGCAGCGCTCGGAATCGTGGCAGCGTATCTTCGCCGGCAGGCGCGGCGCAAAACTTCGAAGGCGACTGCGTAGAGGGCGTTTCACGTGAAACAGCCGTTCGTGAAACGCGCCGTGTCCCCGCAAGTCTGAGGGAGACTTCCGTCGTCGTTGCGAGGAGCGACGCGACCAAGCAATCCAGCTTTCGGCATGCAGAAGCGGGATTGCTTCGCTTTCCGCCTGCGCGCTTCGGCGGACTTGCAGCCTCCGAAGCTTGCGAAGCGGGCGTAGGCGTAGGAGGGTCGCTCGCGCTCATTCGACGAAGCTCGTTAGCGTCGCCTCGAAGGATGCGATACGAATCCCCCACGTCACTTTCCGAAACTCGACGCGAGCTCGCACCTTGCGGTGACGCCAACTGAGACCGATCGAATGGCGAAGCCGGCCGGCCAAGGCGCCCCCTCAATTCCGACCAGCGACAAGGCAGCAGCGCTCGCGCTCACCCCTGTTTCACGTGAAACAGAAGCGCGGCTCGATCGCTATGTCGATCTGTTGCGGGAGTGGCAGGTCAAGACCAACCTCATCTCTCCGTCGACCTTGCCGCAGCTCTGGACCCGGCACGTCGCCGATTCGTTGCAGCTCTTGGCGCTGGCGCCGTCGGCCAAGGTCTGGGTCGACCTTGGCAGCGGCGGCGGCTTTCCCGGCATCGTGCTGGCCTGCGCGCTCACCGAGACGCCGGGCGCGACGATCCATCTGGTCGAGCGCAACGCCAAGAAGGCAGCCTTCCTCCGTGAGGCGATTCGAGTCACGGCGTCGCCGGGGATCGTGCATCTCTCCGAGATCCGGGATATTGTGGATAGAATCTCTGGGCCCATCGATTGCGTCACCGCGCGGGCGCTGGCTCCGCTACATCAACTCATCGGCTTTGCGGAACCGATGACGAGAAAAGGCGGAAAAGCGCTGTTTCTCAAGGGTCAAGATGTTGAGGCGGAATTGACCAAAGCCACTAAATATTGGAATATCAAGCCGCAGCTCCATTCCAGCCGGACGGGCGGACACGGTTGGATCGTCGAACTCGATCACATCGAGCGACGCAATTAATCCGCGGGCAACCAATGGCAAATCGCCTATGACCGTAATTGATCAAATATTTCAAGAGGATACGGCTATAGCCCGGGCCGAGCATCCGCGCATCCTGGCGCTCGCCAACCAGAAGGGCGGGGTCGGCAAGACCACCACGGCGATCAATCTCGGTACCGCGCTGGCCGCGATTGGCGAGCGCGTGCTGATCGTCGATCTCGATCCGCAGGGCAATGCGTCGACGGGTCTGGGCATCGACCGCCGCAACCGCAACTGCTCGACCTACGACGTTCTGATCGGCGAAGCGAATTTGCGCGAGTCGGTGGTGCCGACCGCGGTGCCGCGGCTGCACATCGCGCCGTCGACCATGGACCTCTCCGGGTTGGAGCTCGAGCTCGGGACGACGCCCGGCCGTGCGTTCCGATTGCGGGATGCGATCGCAGCGGTGAACACCAACACCTCGCCGGACTCGGACTACACCTACGTCCTGATCGATTGTCCGCCGTCGCTCAACCTTCTCACCGTCAACGCCATGGCGGCGTCGGATTCGATCCTGGTGCCGCTGCAGTGCGAGTTCTTCGCGCTCGAAGGTCTGTCGCAGCTGTTGCAGACGGTCGAGCAGGTGCGCACAACGCTCAACCCCAACCTGACGATCCACGGCATCGTGCTCACCATGTTCGACTCGCGCAACAATCTGTCGAACCAGGTCGTCGCCGACGTCCGGCAGTTCATGGGCAGCAAGGTCTACAATACCATGATCCCGCGCAACGTCCGCATCTCGGAGGCGCCGTCCTACGGCAAGCCGGTCCTGGTGTACGACCTCAAATGCGTCGGCAGCGAAGCCTACCTGAAGCTCGCAACGGAAGTGATCCAGCGCGAGCGCGAGCTGCGCCCGCATTGAGGCGAGGCTGTAGCCGTAGGGTGGGGCAAAGGCGCGCTCTTCGCGCCGTCGTGCCCACCACCGTCGGACCGCGAAGCACCACGGTGGGCACGCCGCGCTTTGCCCACCCTACACGCCCCGACCGAAACCGAAATTTCAATCCTGGAGTACGCCTACGTGAATCCAAGGGAGCTGGCGATGGCCGATGAAATGCGCTCGCGACTGGGCCGCGGTCTTGCAAGTCTGATCGGCGACGTCGGCGGCGAGGCCGCGCATGTCGACCGGCCCCGCGCGCAGCGCAAGGTGCCGATCGAATTTCTAAAGCCGAACCCGCGCAATCCGCGGCGCGCCTTTTCCGATGCCGAGCTCGGCGAGCTTGCCGAATTGATCAAGCAGCACGGCGTGATCCAGCCGATCGTGGTGCGTCCGGTGAAGGGCGCTCAGGACCGCTTCGAGATCATCGCCGGCGAGCGGCGCTGGCGCGCCTCGCAGGCCGCCGGCCTGCACGAGGTTCCGATCATCCCAGTCGACGTCAGCGACAGCGACGCGCTCGAGATTGCGATCATCGAGAACGTGCAGCGCGAAGACCTCAACGCGATGGAGGAGGCGCAGGGCTATCACGCGCTCGCGGGCGAGTTCAAACGCAGCCAGGAAGACATAGCCAAGATCGTCGGCAAGAGCCGCAGCCACGTCGCCAACATGATGCGGCTGACCAAGCTGCCGGCCGAGGTACAGGCTTATATCGCGACCGGCCAGTTGTCCGCGGGCCATGCCCGGGCGCTGATCGGCGTGCCCGATCCGATCGCGGCCGCCAAGCGCATCGTCGAGGAAGGCCTCAACGTCCGCCAGGCCGAGGAGCTCGCCCATGTCGAGGGGGTGCCCGAGCGCAAGCCGCAGAAGCCGCGTGGCGGCAAGACCAAGGACGCCGACACGCTGGCGCTGGAGAAGCGGGTCGGTGACGCGCTTGGCCTTGCCGTCAGCGTCAGTCACCGCGATCCCGGCGGAACCGTGCAGATCGCTTACCGCAATTTGGAACAGCTCGACGAAGTGATGCGGCGGCTGGCGCGAAGCGGCTAGGCCGCTGCCTCTCCGGCAAGCGACACGCGCCGCTTAGACCCCAGGCTTCGGCAGGTCGGCAATCGTGCAAGCCGCCCGCAGCGTATTGACCAGCAGGCACGCCACCGTCATCTGGCCGACGCCGCCGGGCACCGGCGTGATCGCGCCGGCCACGTTCAATGCTTCCTGGAACGCCACGTCCCCGACCAGCCGAGGCTTGCCGTCGGCCGCAGGCAAGCGGTTGATGCCGACATCGATCACCGTCGCGCCCGGCTTGATCCAGTCGCCGCGCACCATCTCAGGCTTGCCGACCGCGGCGTAAATCAGATCGGCGCGAGCGCAGAGGTCTTTAAGATCGCGCGAGCGCGAATGGGCGATCGTCACGGTGGCGTTTTCGTTGAGCAGTAACTGGACCAGCGGACGACCGACCAGGTTGGAACGGCCGATGACGATGGCGTTCATGCCTTCGAGCGAGGCATGCACGCTTTTGGACAGGATGATGCAGCCGAGCGGGGTGCAGGGCGACAGCGCGGCAAGGCCGCCGGCGAGGCGCCCGGCATTGTGCGGGTGCAGCCCGTCGACGTCCTTGGCGGGATCGACGGCATTGATGATGGTCTCGGTGTGCAGCGATTTCGGCAACGGCAACTGCACGAGAATCCCGTGCACGGCCGGATCGCGGTTGAGCCTTTCGATCAGCGCCAGGAGGTCGGCTTGCGAAACATCCGCCGGCAGTCTGTGCTCGAACGACGCCATGCCGGCGGCTTGGGTCTGCTTGTGCTTGCTGCGGACATAGACTTCGCTCGCGGGGTCATTGCCGACCAGCACCACGGCAAGGCCGGGCGTCAGACCGTTGCCGCACTTGACCCGCGCCACCTCGTCGGCAACCCGGGCGCGAAGCTCGGCTGCAATGGTTTTTCCATCGATGATCCGGGCCGTCATGTCGATCCTTTGATTCTAGCGCCTGATCCGAAAAAGTGGGTACCGGTTTTCCGAAAAGATCATGCGCAAAAAAAGCTTGGGGGGCCATGACGAAGTCATGGCGCTCTAGCTGAGGTCAGAACGCGCAACGCTTCGCCGAGGCTTTTGGGGTCGCCGTCGACCGCGACCTGCTTCAGCCGCGAGGTGGCGCCGGACAACAGACGCACTTTGGCTTTTGGCACCCCCAGCGCCTTGGCGAGCAGCTCGGTCACCGCGCGGTTGGCCGCGCCGCCCTCGGCGATAGCACGGACCCGCACCTTCATCACGCTAGTACCATCGGAAAGCGTCTCGATCCCATCGATCCCGTCGCGGCCGCCGCGCGGTGTCACCCGCAATGCGACGCTGATGCCGGCGGTGGAATAGCGCCAAGGATCCATCGCTGCTCTGTTGAGCCTCGCCGATCAGAGTACGAACGGATAGATGTAGTATGTGATCACCCGTTCGATGAAAATAATGATCAGGATCAGGATGATCGGAGAGATATCCAGACCGCCCAAATTGGGAAGTCGACGCCGGATCGGTCCCAGCATCGGCTCGGTTATGCGGTAGAGAAACTCCGCGACCGCCGCCACGAACTGGTTGCGGGTGTTCACGACATTGAAGGCGATCAGCCAGGACAGGATGGCCGAGGCGATCAGGAGCCAAGTGTAGAGATCGAGAACGATCATGATGATGTCGAGGACGGCACGCATGGCGGAGGGACTCAGGGGTTGTGGTCGCGGAAGGGATCGTCAGCTAGATATCGGTTCCACCCCCCTCAAACAAGGGAAGTTCCCGGCAAATGCCCGCAAAACAGCGATTTTCGCTGTTCTTGACTTGGCCTTGGCGCGGATTGTAAATGGCGCCGACTGCTGGCTAGCCTCGTTTGCGTTTTCGAGGTCGCCAACGGAGGGGCCATAGCTCAGCTGGGAGAGCGCGTCGTTCGCAATGACGAGGTCGGCGGTTCGATCCCGCCTGGCTCCACCAGCCTTCGCAGGCTACGCCTGCTTCGGCTCGGTAAGCCCATCATAGCCAAGCCCATCATAGCGAAGGCTGCTACAGCAAAGCTCGAAGAGCGAAGCCGGGCCTCGGCAAGCGAACACAGTCGAGTTGCCGTTCCCTCACCTCCCCGTAAACCTCGGCGGCCGCTTCTCTATGAAACTCGCCACGCCCTCGCGGAAATCGCTGCCGCACAGCGCCACCACCATTTCGCGGTTGGCGTCGATGGTCGCTTCCGCAAGCGTCTGGAAAGGCACGTCATAGAGCTGCCGCTTGATCACCGCGATGGCGCTGGGCGAGACGAAATCAGCGAGGTCGCGCGCATAGGCATACGTCTCTTCGCGCAATTGTTCCGGCGGATAGATCCGGTTGACGAGGTTGATGCGCAGCGCCTCCTCGCTGGAAACCCGGCGCGCCGACATCAACAGATCGAGCGCATTGGCGTGACCGACAATGCGCGGCAGCATCCAGCCGATGCCGTGCTCGGCGATCAGGCCGCGCCGCGCGAAGGCCGTGGTGAAGACGGTGTTGTCGGCGGCAAAGCGCAGGTCGCAATAGAGCGCGTGCACGAGCCCGATACCGGCGGCGGCGCCGTTCAGCATGCCGATCACCGGTTTCGGGATCGAGGGGTAATAGCCGTAGCGCGTCTGCCAGTCCGGCCTGCGGTTCATGTCGAACGGCGGGACGTTCTCGGCGCGCCTGATGTCGGAGGGGTCGAGCCCCTGCAGCGCGTCCATGTCAGCGCCGGCGCAGAACGCGCGCCCAGCACCGGTCAGCACGATGACGCGGACGTCGTCATCGCCTGCGGCCGCTTCCATGGCGTGGCGGACGTCGTGCTCCATGATCGGCGTCCACGCATTCATCCGGTCCGGCCGGTTGAGCGTGATGGTCGCGATCTTCTCGCGCACCTCGTAGAGAATATGCTGATAGGTCACGGCGTTCTCCTATCGTCATCGTCCGCAGCGACGACGCTGATTGTCTTGCGTTCAGCCGCCGGTTTTTGTGCGCGAGCCCTTCGGCCGCGCCAGATAGTCGACTGTCTCCGGCCGCTCCTTCAGCCATCCGGCCCAACGCGCAAAAACCTTCGCCATCCGCTCCGGCTCGACGCCAAGCTGAGCCATGGCGACGCCGCCGTTGACGGATTCGCGGTATTCGGCGATCAGGCCGTCGCGGACGATAAAGCGGCTCATGCCGTCGATCACGACGCGTCGGCCCAGGAACTGCGGAATTTTCGAGGTGAAGCTCGACAGCGACCAGGCATATCCCCGCTCGCCGTCGAAGCTGGGATCGAACGTCTCCCAGCGATAATCCGCGGCGTCGCGATGAAACAGGTCCTGCATCATATGAGCGATATCGGCGCGGCCGCGATGCGGACCGTAGATATAGTCGTAATAGACGGCGTCTTCGGTGAAGTGGTCGGCGAAGCGCGCGCCGTCGCCTGATTCGGCGGACGCGGTGAAATCGCGCAGGAGTTTTGCGAATTGCTCGCCGGTCATGTCGCCTCCCGTTGGCTTGCTTGCCGGTTAGTTTCGCAAGCTCATCGCGGGTGGACCCTATCACATTTGCAGGCGCGGAAAGACGTCCGGCGGGTGCGGCAGCGGGCGCTGCCGAAAATTTATTCCGCCGCCTGCGCCATCGGCACCGGCTTGCGCGCCAGCCAGCCCTCGATGAAATGCTTCAGCCAGGCGCGTTCGGTCGCGTCATGAACCGCGCGGTCGGCGAAGTGATGATGGCGCGGACGCGCGCCCGGCAATTCGAGGCGTGCATGGCCGCGCGTGGTCCAGCGGTACATCATCGCGTAGGTCACGTCGGGATGGAACTGAAAGCCAAAGGCGTGGCCGGCCTGGAACGCCTCCACCGGAAAATCGCTGCCCTCGGCCAACAGCTCGGTGCCTTCGGGGAGTTCGAATCCCTCGCGGTGCCAGTGATAGACATGGTCCGGCCAATCCGGGCAGAGCGCGAGCCCAGCCGAAGTCGGGCGGATCGGGTAGTAGCCGATCTGCGCCCGGCCTTCCGGGTGCGGAGCCACCCTGGCGCCGAGCTGCATCGCGAGCATCTGGGCGCCCAGACAGATTCCCAAAAACGGCCGCTGCTCGTTTAAGGGCACGGCGATCCAGTCGATCTCCCGGCGGACATAGTCGTCGGGATCGTTGGCGCTCATCGGACCGCCGAAGATGACGGCGCCGGCGTGCTGATCCAGCGTTTCCGGCAAGGGGTCGCCGAACCGCGGACGGCGGATGTCGAGGGGATGCCCGAGCTCGCGCAAGACGTTGCCGACCCGGCCCGGGCTCGATGTTTCCTGGTGCAGGACGACCAGGACCGGCGGCAAGGGCGCTGCGGTCTTTCGGTTGGTCTTCGGGTTGGTCCTGGGGTGTGGTTGCAGCGACATTGATCGTTCTTGTGGCGTCATCGCACTGCAATCATAGCTAAGCCAAGGTTAACGTCGCGTGAGTGCACGAGATTTACTCCAGCACCTCATGCTCAAGCAAATCACGGGCCAAGTACACCGGCGAAGTAAGTCCGCTGGACGCACGGGCGCCTTCAGCGTTTGCGCAGCTGGAAGCGGCCGACCGCGGCCAGGATAAAGCCGCGCGGAAACAGCCTGAGCAACAGCGGCACGGCCTTGATGCCGAAGCCGGGCAGCACGGCACGTTTATTCGCCATCAGCCCGCGATAGGCCTGTCGCGCCACTTCCGCAGGCGACACATTCAAGACCGCGGAATCGAAGCCGGGCCGGAATCCCGCCCGGGTCTGAAACTCCGTCGGCACCGGACCAGGACATACCACGGTGACGCGCACGCCGTGCGGCGCGAGCTCCTGCCGCAACGCCTCGGTGAACGACAGCACATAGGCCTTGGAGGCGTAATATACCGCCATTCCCGGGCCCGGCAGGAAGCCGGCGATCGAGCCGATATTGATGATGCCGCCGCGATTTCTGATCAGGCTGTCGGAAAACCGCAGCGACAGGTCGGTCAGCGCGCGGACGTTGACGGCAACGATGCCAAGCAGGCTGTCGCGATCGAGATCAACGGCATTGCCGAACAAACCATAGCCGGCATTGTTGACGACATATTCGACCTCGACATCAGCCGCAGCAAGCGCTTCGGCGATCTTGTCGCCGGCATCGGCTGCTTCGAGGTCGCAAGGGATGACGATCGGGGCGGCCCTGCCGGCGGTCGTGATCTCAGCTGCCAGCGCGGTCAGGCGTTCCGTGCGCCGCGCGATCAGAGCGACACGATGACCGTTTGCCGCGAAAATGCGCGCCAGCTCGGCGCCTATCCCCGCTGAGGCACCGGTAATCAGCGTCACACGCTCGGTCACGATCCAATGCTCTTAAATTCAATTACAGGATGTCTCGACAGTATTGCGGACGACAGCATAGGCTTGTGGTGGGACGCAAGTCACCTTCAGAGCATGGCAACGTGCGCAAACGCGGGCTGGGAGGTCGCATGCCGGCGCCCGCCGCGCAAGAAACGGCTAATCGCCGGCCACATTAAAATTTATCCATGTCTTCAAGCGACAGCTGCGGTGCAGCGTGGCAGATCGCCACAGCCTCCGCTGAAGCTCAGCCCCACGGGCCGGTTGCAGAGCGCCTTTCGGCGACGCGATGCTTGAGGTCGATGCGGTCGCGCGACGACACGCCGAGCAGGTCAGCGGCGCGCCATACCACGTTATCCTCGAACTCGCTGACCTGGCCGTCCGCATAGACCAGTTCCCACATCATTTCGACGATGCGGAGCCGGCCCTTCTCGTCGACCTCGCGCATGATCACGCTGGTGAAGCGATAGAGATCGACCGCCTCGCCCTCGATCAGCGTCGCCGACGCGATCATTTGATCGGCGGTACCGCGATCGAGCCCGAATCGGCTCTCGATCAGGCTGTGCAGCTTGCGCTTCTCGATTTCCGAAGGCTCGCCGTTGAGCGAGATCACGTGAATCAAGAGCGCGGTGGCCGCCAACTGGTAGCCGTTGTCGTCGAAGGCGCGCTCGCCATGGCCGTGGGGCGAAACAACATCGGCAATGAATTGGCGCAGTCCGTCGAGCATCGCTTCCTACCGGTCATTCGCTGGAGTCCAGCCTTGCGCCGTCGCGGCGGTCGGCTTCTACTATATGAGTTGAAAAATCAACCAGCGCAATCCGTGCCGGTCCCGCCTGATGCATTACGTTTCGGCAATCTGGTCATCTCATCGAGGCGTCATTCCGGGGCGATGCGATGGCATCGAACCCGGAATCTCGAGTTTCCGGGTCTGGTCCTTTGGACCATCCGGGAATGACGGTGTGACCAAACTTCTACGGTATCTCGTACACGACCATCTTGTCGGCGATGCCGCGCAGCGCCGCCTGTTTCTGAATGGGCTTGATCGCCTCTTTCTCCAGGATGATCGCGACCGCCGGCGCATCGAGCACGGGCCCGGTGATGTGCATCTCCTGGGCGGTCGAGAGGCTTTGAACGCGGGCGGCAATGTTGACGGTCTGGCCGAAATAATCCTGCCGCTCGTTGAGCATGACCGCCAGGCACGGACCCTCGTGAATGCCGATCTTGACGACGAGGTCGTCGGTGCCGCGCTGCTTGTTCAGCACGTCCATGGCGGCGCGCATCCGCAAGCCAGCGACGATCGCGTGTTCGGGCTTGATGAAGGTCGCCATCACCGCATCGCCGATGGTCTTCACCACGGCGCCCTTCTCGGAGGCGATGATTTCCAACAGCGCCTTGAAATGCGCGCGCACCAGATCGAACGCGGCGAGATCGCCGACCCGTTCATACAGCGCGGTCGAGCCTTTCAGGTCGGTGAACAGGAAGGTCAGCGAGGTGATCTTGAGGCGCTGATCGATGTTGAGATTGTCGGCCTTGAACACGTCGCGGAAGGTCTGGTTGGACAGCATCCGCTTGGCGGTAAGGAAGGGCCGGCGCTTGCCGAGCAGCTCATGAAGCGCATGGTCCGCGATGAAGACGGTGGGCAGCGTCCGCACCCCCGCCTGGTTGTCGAGTGCGAGCCGCAACGGACCCGGGCGCAACGTGACCGACCCGGTCGGCGGATGCGCCTTGTTGTAGATCAGCGACAGCTGCTGGCGGTCCTTGGTCGGTTCGCCCTGGACGTCGATGAAATGCGCGGAATGCGTCACCGGTTCGAACACGATGATGAATTGCGGCGGCAGCTGCAGCGACAACACCGCCTTTTCGCTGGCGGCGAGCTCCAGCGAATCGAGCGTCACCACCTCGGTCAGCGAGGCGAAGGAATCCTTGTCGAGATCGATGCCCGAGCTCCAGAACACCTGCCTGTAGTATTCCCACAGCGGCAGCGTGTTGGGATCGTGCGCGGCGATCCGCCTGACCTTCGGGCTGACGGTAAAGGCAACCTCGACCTGCTCGTCGACGGAAGGTTGATAGCCGCAGGCGCACAGTCCGCAATGATAGTCGTCAGGGCGCAGCGATTTCAGCGTGTCATGCGCGTCCAGCACACCGCTGCAGCCGGGGCAGAGCACGTTCCAGGTGAGATCGAACAGGCCGAGCCGAGAGGCATGCAGGAAGCCGGAAATCACCTTCTCTTCGTCGAAACCGGCGCGCTTGGAAAAGTCCAGGGCATTGATTCGATTGAGCTCATGGTCTTCGCCATGTTCGATCAGCCGTGCAATCGCGTCCGCGATCGCTGGATCGGCGGTCTGCTTCAGGACCGAAAACTGGGCTTTGATGTCGCTCATGACTTACGCCTAAGCATGATCCCGAAAAGCATGCCCTCGGGCCATGCCCCGATGGTACCCGTCCTCGGAACAGATCACACTGAAGCTAAATGGGATCGCGCGACCTCTACACAATCCCCTGTCAACGCGGCGTGATGGAAAACATCGGCGAACGGTCGGGCTGGGTAGTCACCACGCCGACCGGCATGACGGGCATCTTGTCGAGCAGTTCGACGCGGAAGGCGCCGATCAGCCTCGCCAACACCAGTGTGGCCTCCACCAGCGCGAAATGCGCGCCGATGCAGACCCGCGCGCCGACGCCGAACGGCAGATAGGCAAAGCGATCGGGCGGCGGTGCGGGTGGCATGAAGCGCGCCGGAACGAAGGCGTTCGGATCGCGCCAGAGCTTCTCGTGCCGGTGCAAAAGCCACGGCGCGATCAGGATGACGTCCCTGGGCCTCACCGGCAGCCCGGCCACCGTGTCGGACGCATAAGCGGCGCGCGCAATCAGGAAGGCCGGCGGATAAAGCCGCACGGTCTCGTCTATCACCGCGCGGGTGAATTTCAGCCGGTCGACGTCGAGCCCGCCGCCGGCAGCGGCGCCCGCCACCTCGGCGGCCACGGCGTTCTGGGTCGCGGGGTCCTGCGCCAACAGATATAGCGACCAGAACAGCGCGGTCGCGGTGGTCTCGTGGCCGGCGAGGATCATCGTCGCCACTTCGTCGCCGAGCTGCTCGTCGGTGAAGGCCTTGCCGGTCTCGGGATCTCGTGCGGCGTCCATCAGATCGAACAGGTCGCTTGGCGGCGCGCCCTCTTTCTTGCCGGCGGCGCGGCGCTCGGCCATCAGCATCGCGACGAACGCCGACCATCGTTTGCGGAATCGCCGGCGCGCGAAATCCTGCGGGCTCGGCCAGGACAGCGGCAACAACAGGTCGAGGAAATGCGGCCGCGCCAGCCGCTCGCCATATTCCATGACGAAGTCGCGCAGCGCCGGTCCGTGCTCGTCCATCCCGAAGGAAAACATCGTGCGCCCGGCGATCTCGAGCGTCATCCGCTGCATGACCTCGCGCAGATCGACCGGCTGGCCGACATTGCTTGCCAGCTCGGCGATGGTCTCGTCGGTCACCGCGATCATATGAGGGACCAGCGTCGACACCGCGCGCGGCGTGAAGGCCGGCGCCAGGGTGCGGCGCTGATGCTTCCAGGCTTTGCCCTCCGCGATCAACAACCCCTGCCCCAGCACCGGACGAAGCACGCGGATGCCGGCGGGCGTGCGCGTGTAATTCTCGTAATTGTCGACCAGCACGTGCCGGATGGCGTCCGGCGTGTTGAGGATGAAGCTGGAGCGGCCGAAGAAACGGCCCTGAATGATCTCATCTTCATAGGCGCGCTGGCCCCAGGTGGCGATCGCGCTTTGGCGCATCGCCTTCATTCGACCAATGGCAGTCATGTTGTCCGGCGCCAGCGGTGGCCTCGGCGGCACCAGCGGCTGACGCGCGATCGGCGGGTCGTAAACTTCGGCTATGCTCACTGGACGGCCTCGCAGCTGATCGACGGGGGCGCAGGAAACAGTCAGACGGACAGCTAAACAGCTAGTAAGTCAGTTCCGCGACCGCAATCCTGTTGTCCGAAGCCGGCCAGGCGCGCGCCACAATTCGCTCTTCGTTGAACAGGCCGGCGACAGGACGGCCGAGCTCCGCGGCCGAAAGCCGCAGCGTCGTGATCGAATTGGTCGGCACGCCGGTTGTCACGTCCGTCGGTTCCTTGCCATCGAGCAGCACGACGTCGCGCGGGAGACCGAAATACCCGCGCGGGCGCGACATCATCACGACCGCGCCGGCTGACGCATCTGGCCCCAGCGGGCGCGCCGCGCGCAGGTGCACGACATCGGACGAGCGCGGAAACGGCGACCGGTAGAAATGCGTAATAGTCGATCCAGGCGACGTGAGCACGATCTCCAAATGCCAGGAGGGATCGACCTGCGCCGGGCCCCAGCGTCCGTCGGTGCTGGTTTGCGAGCCGTGCACGACGCTGCCGATGCGTTCGCCGGAATCGGGAGAAACCCGAAACACCTCGACGGTGCTGCCCGACACCGGCCGATTGGTCGGCACGCCGCCGGGCGTGCCGGTGACGAGACCGCTCAACTTGACCTGGGCTTCCGGGACAATCGCGACGCGATCCGGCTCGCGGCCGGCGATGAACTTGTAGATCTCGCGGAAGGCGCGCGGATGATACGCGGTCTCGCGGTGATCGACCGCGCCCAGCACGAGATTAGTGGCGCCCACGAGCGCCGGGCCTTCGGCGGTGATGCCGGTCGGCGTACCTGGCTTGCCGATGAAGCGGCCGTCGCCTTGGGCAAACTTGTCGAGCCCGTCGCTGCGTAGCGTCAGAAATGCCGTGCCGGGCACGACTTCGCCCTCGCCCTCGTTCAAACCGCGCAGGAATGGGCCGCGGCCGTTGAACTCGCTGCCGAGCCCCTCATCGGAAACATAGACACCGTGGTTGGGCACGCCGCACAGCACGGCGTGGCTGACATCGCCGCCCCCACCGTTCTTGATCAAGTTGCGGATCGAATAGCCGCCGCGCGAATTGCCGACCAGCGCCACGCGTGGCGCGCCGGTCCGGCGTTTCAATTCCACGATCGCCTCGCTAAGCTCGCGGCGCTGCTGCTCGGTCGAGGAGTGATTTTCCTGCGTCACGCCGTCGTCGGTCCGCGCCAACGGATCGGTGAAGTTGATCGCGAACATGCGATCGCGCGCGACGGCATTCGATTCCATCCGCCACCGCGTGGTGATCCAGAGCGCGGCGTGGTCGCCATTGCCGTGCACCAACAGAATCGGCGGAATTTCAGGGCTATCTGACGCGGCCTGAGCCGTCTGCGCCTGAAGCCCAAAACCGCCGGTCAGCAAAGGCAGGGCTGCCGTGCCCTTCAGAATTGTCCGTCGCGTCGGCATCATCTTATTTCTCATTAGCTTCAATTGGTTAGCCATTGGCTGGGCGCCAAATATACCGGTCCTGGGCACTGGACAGGAAAGGACTTTCGCGGGCATCACTGCGCCAAGGGGAATCAAGCCATAGCAGGCCTAGCGGAAGTGGATATGACCGAACAGCCGAAACGCCAGATCTTCAACGCCGACGGCATCGCCGCGCCTTTGCGGCATTCGGTGTTCCGCCGCATCTGGCTTGCGAGCCTGCTCTCCAATCTCGGCCTGTTGATCCAGGCGGTCGGAGCCGCCTGGGCGATGACGCAGATGACGTCGTCGGCCGACAAGGTTGCGCTGGTGCAGACCGCGCTGATGCTCCCGGTGATGCTGATCTCGATGCCGGCCGGCGCCATCGCCGACATGCATGACCGGCGGATTGTGGCCCTCGTCTCGCTGTCGATCGCGCTTTCCGGCGCGACCGCGTTGACGGTGCTGGCGTGGCTCAACCTGGTAACGCCGCCGATCCTGCTGGCGTTGTGCTTCGTGGTCGGCAGCGGCATGGCGCTGTTCGGCCCGGCCTGGCAATCCTCGGTCTCCGAACAGGTCCCGTCGGAGACGCTGCCGTCGGCGGTCGCGCTGAACGGCATCAGCTACAACATCGCGCGCAGTTTTGGTCCGGCGATCGGCGGCATCGTGGTCGCGACATCAGGCGCGGTCGCGGCCTTCGCGGCGAATGCGGTGCTCTATCTGCCGCTATTGGCGGTGCTGTTCCTGTGGAATCGGGTCAGCGCACCCTCGCATCTGCCGCGCGAAAAACTCAGCCGCGCCATGGTCTCGGGCGTGCGCTACATCACCAATTCGCCCTCGATCAAGATCGTGCTGACGCGCACCATGGTGACCGGCGTCATCGGCGGCTCGGTCTCGGCGCTGATGCCGCTGGTGACGCGAGACCTCCTGCATGGCGGCGCGCAGACCTACGGCATCATGCTGGGCGCCTTCGGCATGGGCGCGGTGATCGGCGCGCTCAACATCAGCCATGTGCGCAAACGCATGAGCGGCGAGGCCGCGATCCGCGCCTGCGCGCTGTCGATGGGCGGCGCGATCGCGGCCGTCGCGTTGAGCCGCGAGCCGGTATTGACCGCGGCGGCGCTGGTGATCGCAGGCTCGGTGTGGATGCTGGCGGTGGCGCTGTTCAATATCGGCGTCCAGCTTTCGGCGCCGCGCTGGGTGGCGGGCCGCTCGCTCGCGGCATTCCAGGCCTCGATTGCCGGCGGGATTGCGATCGGAAGCTGGGGCTGGGGACATCTCACCGACATCGCAGGCGTCGAAACCGCGCTGCTCACTTCCGCCGCGTTGATGCTGGCTTCGCCGCTGCTCGGCCTCTGGCTGCCGATGCCGCGGATCGGCGCGCGCAACGAGGACGCCGAGCTGCTCGCCGATCCCGAGGTGCAGCTTTCGCTCACCGGACGCAGCGGGCCGCTCGTGGTCGAGATCGAATATCGCGTTGCGCAGGACAACGCCCGCGCCTTCCACAATGTGATGCAGGACGTGCAGCTCAGCCGCCAGCGCAACGGCGCCTATGGCTGGTCGATCGCGCGCGACATCGCCGATCCCGAATTGTGGACCGAGCGCTACCACTGCCCGACCTGGCTCGATTATCTGCGCCAACGCAACCGCTCGACACAATCGGAGCGCGCGCTGCATCAGCAGGCGATCGATTTTCATCTAGGCCCCGATCCGGTGCGCATCCGACGCATGCTGGAACGCCCGTTCGGATCGGTGCGCTGGAAGGAAGAGACCCCTGACCGCGCCGCGGCCGAACTGCTGCCGGTGGTCGCCAGCGCCGCCGGAAGCAGTACGTGAGGGCGGTGTTTATTGCCCGTGTTCGGTCATGACCTTGTCGCAGGCTTTGGATATCCGCGCCCGGTTGGCTTTCAGGCAGGCCAGCACGACCTGATCGCCCTCGTTCATATGGGCGCGGCAGAAGCGCGACACATCGCGCGCGCAGGCGTCGTGCCCCTGCTGCTGTGCCGAGGCGCTGGAAGCGATCAGAACCAACGGAATGACGAAAATAAATCTGGTCATCGTGTACGCCTTCATACCCGGAACATGAGCACGCCCAAGGCGTTCTAGAGCGCACAAATCGGCATCGCAACGCATTTATGTGAACCGGGATGGCATAACGACGCAGGCGGTAGCACGCCATGCGTCGCATGGAGGCTCGACGGCGATCGAAATTACTCGGTCGCGGCGACCTTCTTGCCCTTGGCGGCGAGATCCTTGTCCATCACGGACCGGCAGCCGCTGCTCAGCTCGGAGCGATGCTTGTACATGCAGGCGGTGATCGCGGGGATGTTCGGAATTTCCGAGCTGCAGAGGCGGAACGCGTCGCCGCTGCACATCTGTTGCGCTTCGGCGCTGAAGGCGAAACTTGAACTCGACGAGAGCGCGGAGAAGGAAACCGCGAAAGCCACGACCAAACCGGCCTGGCGGATCGTCCTGCTGAGAGATGCGGTCATCGTAGGCTCCTCGGTTTGCCGCGGGTCGCGGCGCGTTGTTGATGCCTATTGGTGCCGCAACTGCCGGGTCAGGACTGTGATGACTATCACGCGCTGGCTGCTCCCGTGATGAGCGTCACACAGCGCTGAAATCCCTGGGGAACCCAAGACGCGTTGGTGAGGCGTTAACACTTCTTTCCCATTAATGGGCGCGCGCAAGTTGTGGTGCGGGTTGGTGGCGTATTGGGAAAGTGTAACATGCGTGGTGCGTTAGGCCTGATCCTGGGCTGTGTCGTTGCGGCGGTCGTGATCACCGGAGTGTTCTTCTTCGTGCTCTCCCCCCGCGCCGATATGGCCGCGCCGCAGAGCGTCGCCGCCCGCCTGACCGATCCGCTGCCAGCTGCTGTCGCCAAGCTTGCCGCAAAGGATGACGTCGACGTCACCGCCGCGATTTCGGCGAAATCCGCCGCGCCGCCCTTCCCCGCCGTGGCGCAAAAACCTGCTTGCGCCAATGCCGATGCGCTCGGCGTCAGCCGGGTCGTCGAGGTCGACACCACGGGCGGGCCCGGCTTCGGCTTCGAGAATTTCAAGCAGCTTGATTTCCTCACCGACAAGGAAGTCGTGCTGACCTTCGACGACGGCCCGTGGCCGGGCAACACGCCGGCGGTCTTGAAGGCGCTCGACGACGAATGCACCAAGGCGGTGTTCTTCCCGATCGGCAAGCACGCGACCTATCATCCGGAAATCCTGCGCCAGGTTTTGGCGGCCGGTCACACCGTCGGCACGCACACCTGGTCGCATGCCAATCTCAACGGCAAGAAGATCACCGATCAGATGGCCAAGGACGAGGTCGAGAAGGGCTTTAGCGCGGTGAAGTGGGCGCTGGGCACCGATCCGTCGCCGTTCTTCCGCTTCCCGCAATTGCAGCATAACCCGCAGACCGTGGCCTATCTCGGCACGCGCAATGTCGGGATATTCTCCTGCGATGTGGATTCCTTCGATTTCCGGCGCGACAGCACTCCGGAGAAGGAGATCAGCACCGTGATGACCAAGCTCGACAAGCTCGGCAAGGGCATTATCCTGATGCACGATTTCCAGAAGCACACGGCGGAAGCCCTGCCGACGCTGCTGCGCCGCCTGAAGGCCGGCGGCTACAAGATCGTGCAGATGAAGGCCAAGACCACGCTGCAGACGCTGCCCGAATATGACGAGGCGGTGGCCAAGGACCTGAAGCTGCCTACCTTCAGCTCGCGTCCGGTCTCCAGTGTGGTGCAGACGGTTTCGCAGTAGCCGCGACGAAGGCGCGCAGCTACAAACTCTCCTTCGACATGCCCGGGCAAAAGCGCGAAGTGCGTCTTTGCACTAGATGACCCCGGCAACCATCAACCCTCACCAGCGTCTGACGAAGACGATGGATTGCCGGGTCAAGCCCGGCAATGACGGTCATGTTGGAAGCGCCTTACCAGTAAATCCCGTGGCGATGCAGTTCGCCGATGATCCGCGCTTCGGTCCAGTAGTGCTTGTGCCTCGGCTTGTCAGCCTTGGCTGTGGCAACCGGCTTGCCCGCATCGGCCTTTGGCGGCTGCGTGGTCGTCGTGGTATCGACCGCCGCGGGACGCTCGACATATGTCGGTGTCTCGGCCGCCTTGGGCGCCTCGACCGGCTTGGCCTGATCGGTGGCGGCGGCCGGCTGGTCGTCGTTCGCGGCCAGGGTCAGGCCGCGCGATTGTCCGGCCTGGGCGGTGGCGGAAGCCAGAACCATGGCGGCGATCAGAATGAAGTTGCGCATGTGGAGTCTCCCCTTGTTCAGTGAAATCGGGTGGCGTGGCCGGGAGACTAAGGCGGCTCGCCGAGAAATTATGTGAGGAGGGTCACGTGGGGCGCCGAGGCGTTCGCTTCACGGCTTGGCGATTCGACCACCAGCCGAACTACCGCGAACCCGCCGCAACCGCGCCCCGCAGCCCGACGCGCTTTTCGAACCGGACCAACAGGCCGCTCGACTGCACGTCGGTCACGAAACCTCGCACCGCTTCCGTGGCCCGTTCGCGGCCCTTGGGGATGGCGATGGCGATATGCTCCAGCCCCCAGTTTTCGGCGAGCACGCGGGCGCCTTGCATCGAATCGGACATTTCGAACAGGGTTGGCTTGTTGGTAGCGTAGACGTCGAGCGCACCGTCGTTCAGCATCTCGATCGCGGTTCGCACGTTCTCGGCCGGCACCACCCTCGCCTGCCCGAATTTCGCAGGCAGCGTGCGCTCCGACGTGCTGCCTTTGGTGACGCCTATTCGCATGCCTGCGCGATCGAGTTCACCGGCTGCGGTCAGCGAAGAGCGGGCGGGCACGAGATAGCCGAGCTCGAGCGAGAGCAGCGTCTGGGTGAAATCGACGTCGGCCGCGCGAACCGGCGTGGCGTTGCTGACGGTGAAGTCGACCTCGCCAACTTTCATCGCGCCGATCACGCCCGCAATATTCTGGAAGGTCAGATATTCGACGGGCACGCCCAGCCGCTTCGCGAACTCGGCTCCGAGCTCGTAGCAAAGGCCGCAAGTTTCGCCGCTCCTGCGATCGACGACCATCGACAACGGACTGCCGGCGAAGACGCCGACGCGCAGGCGGCCGAGCGGAGCGAGATGCGCTCTGTCACGATCGGCGTTGGCGGATGTCGGCATGACGATTGCTGAAGTTGAGGCGGTCGCTGTGACCTCTGTCTCCGGTCTGGACAAGTCCCGGGTACGACTTGAACGCCGCAACTTTGCGGTCCAACTGCCAAAGCTCGACATCATGGCCATCCAGCAGCTGTCTCGCCTTTTCGATTGCCTCGTCGTCGTTGGTGCATTTTAGCGGGACGGCATTGTAGAAATGGCCGTCGCTGCCGATCAGGTAAACGCGATAATCGAGCATCGGGCGTTCCCTTGACAGGGGCGGGAGCGTGCAGAACTCTCAGTCACCGGTAGATGCCCGTGATGGGGCGGTGATTAGCCCACTCTGGAACCACCGCTATATCGGCGCTGTTCCATTCTGCTCACTTTTGAAATGTTAACAGGCGAACCAGGTTAAACCGCGTCGCAGCGCGGGACTCGCCCAAGCGCCGACGCCGATCGGCCGGCACGCACTCGATGCCCGCGGACCAAACCCGCACCAGCGGCCTCCCTAGCTAGAGTGGTGGCGAGGCCGCCGGTTCACTCGCGGCGTGCCTTACTTCGGCGGGTGCAAACCGCCTTGAAGCCAGCGTCCAAGACCCTTGGACTTCATTGGGTCTTCATACGCGGCACGGGTCTCAAGTACGTGATTGCAGATAGCGCATTCAAACGTATGCAAATCGACGCCGGCGCCTGCTAGCTCGACACTGACGAGCATCATCGCGGCCTTGCAGTTCGGACAGGCGGGGCGCTCAATTGCAGCGAATGAAATGACGGACGATAGGCGTTGAGACTGGGGCATGATGCTTCCCTCGAAATTGGCGGGAGCGCAACACTCTCTGTCACCGGCATTTTGCCCAGAGCGGGGACGGTGATAACCCACTGTGCACCCTTTGGCGCGAATAGCTAGTTAATTCCGCACAGCGAAACATGCGGGACCCGGAGAGGGTTTGCCCGAACCATTGGCTAATTCAACTAAGCCAACCTACGTGCCGGGCGGCCCTGGAGCGAGGTTCGGTCCGGCGCTCTAAATAAAGAGGCCGCCAAAACTGAGGCGGCCTTTTCATGCGTAACCGAGGTAGAGCAGCACCCCCAGCGTAAGGAAGAACCACACAATCGAAATAGCGAGCCACCAGCGATCCTGTTGTGTCATGAGAGCCCCGCCGAGCTTTGCCTCAGCTACTGGAATGATCGCCTTTCGGTTTCGGGAGAACTGTGCGGTACAGCACGTTCCAAGCGAGAAAGGGTCGTCCGGCACGAATCGCGCCGGCCCGATTTGTTTCCCAGCAGCCCGCCCGCACTCGGGAGCCCGCGGATCAAACCCGCACCAAGGGGCTCGCTCGACTCGGCAAAGGGCTATCTGGCCCCTCCGAAAATCCTCGAACAGTCGAATAAATAAAAAACCCCGCCCGATGGAGATCAAAGGGCGGGGAAGCTTAGTGCACTGCACGGCGCAGGGAATCTGCGCCTGACGCCGGAGCATAGTCGAGCTAGGCGGCCTCGCAAGACGAAGATCCAGCCAAGGCGACCCAGGACGCCGGCGACCAGGCGGGTGGCCCGATCTTCCCTATGAACCTTCCGTCCGCCATGGTGACAAATATCCAGGGCGACTTGGGTTAGTGAGCTGGGGCTTTCAATGAGTACCCCCCAAAAGCGTTCTAGCGCTGCTCTCGAGACGTGTCTTTTAATCCTCTTCCGCAACGCCCGCGATCTCGAGCTTCAGTTACACGAATTAAAAAAATTGCGGTACCAGGTCTGCGAAGTGGAACTATCGGCCCGGAAATCACGGCGCACAGACAACGGAATAAGAGAACGCTTAGGCAAGCGGCCAAGGCCGCTCTGCTCTATAAGGCCAGAGCCAGCCGCGCTCGCTGATTTATTTTCAGCGGCCGGCCCGCACACCTCCAGAGCCCGCGGCCAAACCCGCACCGGCGGCCTTCCTATGAGTCACGGCGAGGCCGCCGGTTTACGCCGGCACGTAATATTTCAAATTAGGACGGAACGATTCATCTTGGGTGTTCTTGGTCCTCAGCAATCGGAGAATTGATCCCGAAAGCCAAGCCACCGACCGGTCAACATTTTGCCCAATGCCCGGCGGGAGATCTCAAGCGGCCTCAGATGCCCCCCGCGCTGAGGCCGTTTTGCTTGACCGCTCAGTTTGAGCCGCCGACGCATCCCGGTGGGCTTCGCAGACTCGGCAAAGGGCTATCTCCAAAATCGGTACCCAGTTTTCTGGCCGGCTGGGCCCGTCTTGTAAGTCCCCGTCAGCGCCCGGTTGTAGCTTCGCGTTTTGCGGGGATCGGGATGGGCGTCTGGCTTGTGAGCCTCGACGCTCACGAGAATGGACCCAGGTGTGCTCAAATTAGCGGACCCACCGTTGGCGCGCGCCAACGGTCCCCTGCCGTCGATCTCTTGGTGGCAAACGAGGGCTGGGTGATAGTCCTTTGTCAAGACCGCAGCCGCCGTAGGCGGTGGCCGAAGGCCAGTCTTTACAAGGGACTATCACCCAGCCACGCTCGGCCAACCGACGGCCACGTTGGAGTGTGTCCAGCGCGAGGATGCCCCAAGGGAGACACGCCAGAGCGCACCAGGTTGGTGGGTCCGAAAAATGAGCACACCCTGGGTCCATTCGCGTGAGCGTCAAGGTTGTGAGCCATTTTACGATTTTCGCCGCACAGCCCAGGCTCAGAATTGGATGCCGCTCGCGCTCGCCCTTATCGCGGGCGCGATCATTTTTGCATGGGTTTCAAAATAGCGATCAAGCGTCGCCCCGCTTCGTGCCGAGCGGCCCAGGAAGGGAACGGATTAGATGAGCAACGATCCCAACGCACTTCAAAAAGCTGAAGCGGCAAAACTCACGACGGCTCAACACGCGAAGGTAATGCGAGATGCTGCCGTTCGCGTGAAAGACGCAATCAAACCTTTCACAGATGAGGAACGCAAACGCGTAATCGACATCGCCCTGGAGGAACTAGGCTGCAAGTTGGCTATTCGCCGCGGCGGCGAATAGGAGTCGACCCTCGCCGGGCTGCCTCGCTTCGTGCCGGGCGGCCCTATTTCTGTTCTGGGTGAAGGGCAGCCTTTTCGGCTTCAACGTTCGCAACCAATTCCTCGATCCGATCGATAGTCAGTTTGTCGTTGATCGACGCGGCGAGCCTTCGATAGTGCTCGATCTTGGCTGTCGAGTTCCTTGCACTTGTCATACATCGCGGTTCCACATTCGAGCCGAATACGGGACTCTCGTCCTACAGGAGAGACAGCCAAACCGCTGATCTGTTCATCTAAGGAATTAGCACACCTCTAAATTCGACTTCTGCGGCGAGGAGTGCTTCCAGCACCGGCTGGTGTTCGATCGCTCGTCGCTGACGCGCCGGCGACCTCGCATGTGTGAGGACGGCTGCAAGCAATGATCCGGTCGAAGTCGGAGCCAATCGCTCGACCCGGCAACAAACCGGTCCAGAACCAAACTGGGGCCACTGACAGATTCAAAGTAGGCCACTGACAGGCCAGCTCGATGCGAACAAAAGACGAATCGATTGGCAAGTGTGTTCTTTTGACGGAATGCCGCCAGTTGATTGTCGGAACCAACGCGGCAAGATCGTCTTGAATCCAAGTTCTGTTGCGTTGGAGTATTTTGAATGGCCCCGCGTGCCAACTGGAAGGGCTTTTTGCGCCTTTCCCTTGTTACTTGTCCGATCGCTTTGTTTCCGGCCACTGCCGATTCCGAGAAATCAGCTTCAATCCGATCAACAAGAACACCGGCCATCGCATCAAGTATACGCGCATCGACGCCGAGACCGGTGAGGAAGTACCGAACAAGGACATCGTCAGGGGCTTCAAGGTCGACACCGACACCTACGTCGAAGTGACCAAGGAAGAGCTTGAAAACGTGGCGCTGGAATCCACCCGCACCATCGATATCGACGAGTTCGTGCAGCGCGAGGAGATCGATCCCCGCTACATCATCCGTCCTTATTACCTTCGTCCCGACGGCAAGGTCGGACACGATGCCTTTGCGGTGATCCGCGAGACCATCCGCGACATGAACATGGTCGCGATCGGCCGGGTTGTGTTGACTAGCCGTGAACACATCATCGCCTTGGAGCCTTTGGACAAGGGTTTAATGGGGACGCTTCTTAGATACCCCCACGAAGTCCGAGATGACAAAGAATACTTCGACGAGATCCAGGATGTGAAAGTTACGAGGGACATGCTCGATCTCGCCAAGCACGTCGTCAACCAGAAGGCCGGACAGTTTGAGCCGGAAAAGTTCGAGGACCAATACGAAGCAGCGCTGGTCGACCTCATCAACAAGAAGCGCGCCGGCCAACCGATCGCGAAGAGGGATCGCCCGGTCGCCGGCAACGTTGTCGATCTGATGGAGGCGCTGCGCCGGAGCGCCGGCGCAGGAGAAGACGGCGAAGAAGTCTTGCAAAGCCTCGAGCGGACAGCAGGAGATGCTGATGCCCATCGAGGGCAAAAAGGTGGGCAACGAAGCGACCACAAAGAAGACGGCGTCGAAGCCGCAACGCAAGTCGGCCTAGCACGCCGCAGAATCCGGACCAACCTTCATCCAACGGCGCTAAAGGAGCGTCGTTTGACCTGCTTCGGGCTGGCACTCTAGACAGGTGTCGCCGATAGAGATCAAGACGCCTTAACGGCCGCTTTCGCCTTCTCCGGAGAGACGCCTTGCGGAGGGTCCTCCCGAGCGATGTCGACGGCGCGCTCCCTGGCATGTGGGTCGGCGCGGTCCCTCATCCAGCCGTGCTCCTCGCATTCCTGGATGGCCCCGACCTCGAGCGGGACGGAGATTGCCCACCCCTCGATCGTGCGGAACGCTGCCCGCCTTTCCTTCACTACCAGCATCGCGATCTTTCACAGCGGCACAGGGCGAATCCTTGAGGTAGCGAACTCTTCGCGAGTGAGCATTTTAGGTTCCGAGGCCATGATAGGAATATGCCCTCGATCAATATTTTGAATGTTCAGTTTTGCTCAGATTAGGCTGAGAAAAGAGAATACCGTCCGTTGCGTTGTAGAGTCCGCCATGATTTACACGCTCACTGTCATCCTAGTGCTGGTTGGAGCGGCGGCTAGCGCGACCATAGTCATTGCCATCTGGGGCGCAGGCGCGCCGGTTTTGCGCCGATGGCGACGGCGATAACGGGCGGTTGAGACCGCCTCAGTTGGCGGCCTCGTTCGTTCGGTCACCAAGTGCCGCAGCGCGGTCCTTGGTGCGCGTTCGGCCAGCCCGCTGTCTTCTTCCTTGATCATCACGCCGTCGCATTGGCGCGCCTCGCGCGGCCTTGGCGATCACGCTGGTTCACGTCGGCAGTTGGGGTCATAGCGGACATGGCCCAAGGCGGCGAGTACTTCGCTTTTTGACCCATCTCGAAAGTCCGCGAGGCTTCCGCTCGGCTAGTCCACTCGGCGGTGCCGGCGGATCATAGTGAGCGAGAGGTCCCAGGCGTTGCGGATGTTGACGATCGCTAGTAACAAGAGAGCCCCTGCTAGGGTATCCAGCCCAAAGTCCTTTTCTAGATAGATCGACACCGCGGCCGCGAGCAGCGCGAGGTAACCGAGGCCGGGCAACAAGCCGTAGGCCAAGTAGTCCTCCACATAGTTCGTCATGTCGGTACGCACGACCTGGACCGTGATGTAAGTTGAAAGGATTGCACCGATCAAAGCGGTGACGCCAATCAGCGCGGCGAAGAATCTGGCCTGATGCCACGGGAATAAAGCGACGGCAGACAAGAAGAACACGCTCGTGAAATGAACGACGACCGGGCTCATGAACGTATGCGTTGCCGACTGGCGCTCTTCGGTCAAAAAACCGACGCCAAGCGAGACGGCAACGAACAGCAGGGCGAGCAAGGTCGCCCCTGCTGTTCCTACCAGCACGTAGAAGTCGTGCCATTCCTTCAGCGCTTCGACCACTTGAACAAGCCCCGTTGCTTCCACAGCCGTGACGCCTCGGCAAGTTTGACGTCGATCGGGCCCGAGCTATCCTTCAAGGTTTCGGGGGCACGCGATTCCAGAACTCGTCGAAATCCCTATTGTCGAAGAACGCGATTGCCTTGACGACTTTTGCGTCTCTCATTTGAAAATACCAGGTATATGTATTGCGATAGGGTTTGCCGTCTCTCACTGTGGCTTCGGCATCGAACAGGATGATCACCGTATCGCCATCGGCGAATATGCTGCGGACAGTTGGAACCAGCGGCCTAGACATGCGGGCATTGAACGGATCAATCACAGCGTCGATGAATTCTTTCTTGCTGTGATAAGTCTTAGCCAAGGGAGATGAGCCAACAATGGTCCA
The DNA here is from genome assembly GCA_963822795.1 of uncultured Alphaproteobacteria bacterium. Taxonomy (GTDB): domain Bacteria; phylum Pseudomonadota; class Alphaproteobacteria; order Rhizobiales; family Xanthobacteraceae; genus Bradyrhizobium. Next base: position 87,942 of record CAWGJM010000059.1, on the reverse strand, counting down.
TTCTACATCAGGGGCCAGAAGCTCAAACGGACCACCAGTTCCGCTTTTCCAACGATCGAAGCTCGCCTGAACCAGGGCCTTGTTGCTGTCTTCTTTTGTGAAATCACGTGCCATAGCGGCACCCCCTATGATTATTGTGAGAGCACCAAAGTGCCTTGTTTGGTCAGAACGGCCATCCTCCGTCACGTCATTTTTGCAATGCCCCAATTCAGATTAGACCCCCATCCAATCGATCGAAAGGCAGTAATGTCGCCTTTTGTGCATTGGCACAAATGCGAAGTGCCGAATGCTCCGAGCGATGTCCGAGTTCGAGAGCAAAACGGAAAACATTTTCTCACAGCGAGTATTTCGCATTTCGACGCACAACTGACATCGCGCGTGGCCGGCCATCGCCGTAGCTATTACATAGCGCAACGGTAGAAAGTCATCTGCATTCCCTTGAAATCTGGATCCTGGAAAATTCGAGACACGCTGTTGTCATTGAGGATTTTTATTTGCAGATGAATGCTCGACGCCATGATTTCCGAGGCGCACGCAGCATGAAGATCGATAATATCACCCGCCTCTTTCTTCGACTTGATGGTGCATCGGGCGGTTTTGCTTCTGATCTCATTTCCGACCGCGACAAAGCCGCCACCGAACTCTTCGGAAAATTGAGCAAAATTGATTTGATCGCCTTTTTTGACAAAGACTTTACTGCACTGGTCGGCGCTCGTCGCCCAAGCGCCAGTCAAATCGAAGGCCTGCGCCTGCGAAGATAGAAGAAATCCGCTGCAAGCCAGCAAGACGCACAATCCAGTCGATCGGCTCAAGTTGAACATTGCTTCAGCTCCTTCAATGGGATCAGGGCCGCCTTGGTCTCCTGCCGCAAGCGCCAGGCGGTCGAGCGATGATATACTACAATGAGGCACGCACAAATTATCGCTCGACAAGGGACGCGCCGGCGGCACGCGCCGTGGCCGGCATCTTCTAAGAGATTCCCGAAAGAATCCGTCGCTCATAGCGGGCATTGACCAGATTAAGGCTTCAATCCGCGCTGATAGGAAAGTTGATAGCCGATTAGGAAACGATCGCGTGGTCTGAGCAATTGCAGCCTGCGGCGCGACCAGGGCGCGGAGACGCCTCCGACTTCCGAAATTGGCAAAGTAGTCGATCCGCGGCCATAACGACGCGAATGACCCCTAGCTGACATCGCTTTCAGGCGATGGATCGTGTCATCGGCGAGTTTGTTTTACAAGTTTTCGCAGTTGGAATTCCTCATCAAACACCATCTACTCAAGGCGCTTGGGCTCAGGCAAGAACTATTCGACATCATCACCAGCCCTTATGATTTCGCCATAAGGCATTGCGGATGAACCTTATGTATTCCAGATTGTGGTGAGTGTCCTCCCTATAGATGAAGGGCTCGGCGGAGGAGAATTTTTTGCGAGAACGTGTCCGCCGGCCCTTCCTCGGATACAAGATGCCCGCGTGTCTTCGTCCCAGTCCAAGACGCATTCGTAGCCATCAAGATGCATGCACCAAGGTCGTTCTTCTCATCATCGACCTGTCTTTGAAATTCTTCGATCTCGTCCAGGCTGGCTTTCTTGTGAGAAAGTTCTCGCAGCGCCGATCTAATAGACATGAGCGAGCCTCATATGGTGAGAGAAAGCGACGAAGTTCTACGCTGGTGGCTGCGGATAGCGGAATCTTGTCCGCCAGCTCCAACGTGAACTTCATGTTCTCCTGGATCGCCTTGTCCATGTCGCTGGCCATTTGGGGACCTTTCAGTTCTTCTTCAGCCAGAGCTCGACCAGGCGGCGGTAGTGTGTCGCAATCTCAACGCGCGAAAGAGCCCGTAAGGGCTTGGCAATCATCCCTACGGTAGGCCTTGGGCCGCCTCGCTTCGTGGCAAAAGAATTTGCCTGATGACGACGTAACCTATTTACGGCGCCGAAGTATGGGTGGCGGCGGCGGTGGGCCCAAATCGCGCGCCCAGATCGTTCCGTTGTCGAACTGGACGGTCATGCCGTCAGGCGAATAGACCGCGCCCTCGTTCCAGGCGTCGACCCAGATCCGCGTCGCCGGCGCAAACCAGTCAGGCCATGCGCGGGCGGGCTGACCGGCTTCGTTGAGAAGATTGAGGTTGGGTCCGTTCTGGGTGATGAAAGCGGGACTGCCGACGAGACCCGCCTGACATGCTTCGACGCATCGATAGGCGCCGGTCAGATTGATCGATTGTGCCGATGCTTCGGTTGCAACCAGCATGGCCAGGACAACAATAGCGGATGATGTCATTCGCATGTAAAGTTACTCCGGTTCGTGTAATGCGATCCTAATCGCGTAGATGACACGCCCGCATAGAATATAGTTCTTCAGTCTATCCGACTATGCAAAATCCCACACCCGGACATTGACCGAGCGATTTGGTCGCGATCCTTGCCGCGATGGCGGTGTCTTATGCGCGGCCTTCACTAAGGGCGAAGGCCAGCGCATGATTCAGATCCTTGCGGCGGGTACAGGCATGAGCAAGAAACGCGGCCCAGGCCGGCCCCGCAAGATCGGACGTCCAAAGAAAGCACCAGGCGAGCCCACTGAGCCTACCCGCAGAGGCCGTGCTTGCGGTTCAGGGCGACGAGGGATCGGGCAAGGGCACGCTAGGTCGGGTGATGCTTCAGGTCTTCGGCGCTGCTGCGTTGCCAGTGAGTGATCCGCTTATGCTGACCGGACAATTCAGCGGCCATCTGCAACATTGTTGTTTCCTCTTTGTGGATGAGGCGTTCTGGGCTGGTGATGCGAAGGCAGAGGGTCGACTGAAATCGCTTGTGACGGAGAAAACGATCACCATTCGTCCGTTGTATGTGGGGGCATTTCAGGTCCGCAACATGCTGCACATCATGATGGCCTCGAACAACGATTGGGTTGTGCCCGCTGGTCACGGTGCTCGGCGCTATGCGGTATTCAAGGTTGGCGACGCTGTGGTTGACGACCTTGAATACTTCAATCGGCTCAATGCGGAAATCGATGGGGTGGCACAGAAGCGATGCTGCATGATCTCCTTCGACTTGATCTCGATGGGTGGCACCCAAAACGCATTTATAAAACCCAAGCGCTAATGGAACAGAAGGGCCACTCACTTCGGGGGCTTGATGCCTCGATTGAGACAATGCTTCAGGAGGGCGCACTACCAAAGCCCCGCCGAAGTATCCCAACCGTTGCCTATCTGGGGACTTGCTTGCGGCGGCAAAGGAATTCGATCGTTACACCAACTCCGCCAAAGTCGCTGTGAAGCTTCAATCGATCTTCCCCATCGAACCATTCAACACCAAAGTCGCCAGAGGGTGGGCATTTCCAGATCTCGCGGAGTGCCGCACCATTTGGGCCCAGCGCAACGGCGGCCACTGGCGCTGGCACCGCGACGTCGATGAGTGGCAACGAGGGATTGGGGTGTGACAGAACGGCCGACCCCGATCGATAGGGCGTGGATACGTGTTTACGGGGTCGACATGGTAGACGGAGGTAGACGGCAGACAGGACCACATCCTTTCTATGTGGATGTGATTTGTCTTCGGTTATAATGGAGTGTCTGTAGTGTCTATGGTGTCTACTCTGTCTACTAAAATAAAAGAGAAAGTATAATAGGTAACGGCTATGGAAGAAGAACCGAGACTAGACATCGTGGATGCAGTGCTGGGGGTTGAGCCTGATGCCGAAGACCCATCGATAGGGGCCGGTGCATCGTCGCTGGACTTCCTTCGTGCGGTCTATCGCTCGGCTGATCAACCCATGAACCGCCGGATGCGAGCGGCAGTAGCTGCACTCCCGTTCGAACATCCGAAGTTCGCGGTGATACAGACGATGAGCAATAGCCGGGACTTTGCCGCACAGCTAGAGGCCGCAAGGAAGCGCAGCGCTGGGGCCTTGACCTTCCGGCCCGAGATCGAAGGCGCGAGTGCACGCGAGTACCCGCCGAACAGGACACCACACCAGCGCGGGTGCCTAATGCCAGTGCCAATGCTGGCGAGCGAGCCGGGCAGGTGATCAGATCAGCGCTACGGCGGATATGAAAGAGGCCGCCAAAGCTACGTACGTCTCTCTGGCTGCACTGTTATACGGAGGGGTGACACTTCCTGGGAACGATGAGGGCTAGAACTCCATCCGTACTCTTACGGAGACAAGCAACGATGCGTCTGTAACAAAGCGGGTACATTGTGGGCGCGACATTAGCGTTACTCCGACGGGGGAGAATGTCGAATGGATGTGCTTGCGTATTGCCGTGCAATGACCGCTTTCTGCCGTCAGCGCGCGGAATTTGAAGGCGAGAATGATACCTTCTGGACCTGCGAAGCAGAGGAATGGGACAAATTGATATCCGAGTACGCGAGCCCGCGACCCCAAAGTCGAACCTCGCAAATAGGTTTGGATTCGGCGATTGCGTAATCGCGCTAGCGAAGCCGACTAATCGTCGTACGGCTCACGCCAAACGTCCGGCCGAGGGCCACCTAGTCGCGCCTGCGCAGGATCACAGCGCTTGGCCTTCGCCGCTCTTGCACGAACTCAATCGCGCAACGCGGTTCGATCATGTCGCCCTCGGCATCGTTGGCATGAACGATCGCGGCAAGGTACCAAGCGACGTCCATTAACTCGGGTCGGCTCAGCCTCGCCAGCTCGGCGCGGTAGGCCTCGGGCACCAGGGCTGGCGCGGCCTCAACCGGTTCGCCGTAGGCCTCGGTGACGCTGTGGGTGAGGAAGGCCGCAATCGCCCCATGGCCCTTGAAGACTTCCCACGCATCCTTCGCCCGCCCAGTCCCAGCGAGGCGAGACCATTTGATACGATCCTGCTCACTGAGACTGTTCCACCACTTCATTCCAAGCTCGTCATCGCTTTCAACCCTATTCATCAAGGGCACCATCTGTATCATGCTCTTGGTGGGGCGTTTGGGCAGGGCGTGATAGGAAGGAACCGGGTGATGATTCTGGATCGAAGACGGATGGTCGCGAAGTTTTCGAATGTCGTGCAGAGGCTAAACCTGCTCGTGCCTGCCGATTGGGTGACTGCGGTGGATCAATGGCGTAGCCATCAACCGGGCGTGCCGAACAGGAGCGAGGCCATTCGACGCTTGGTCTTGGAGGCGCTAGTCGCCCCCGTCATTGAAAATGACGGCAACTTCTGAATCTCTGTCGCCGCAAGCCAGCGATGGAGGTGATTCGTGGCCGGGAAAGAGATCGCCGTCAAGAAATACGTAGTGCGGTTGACCGCGGAGGAACGTGGCCAACTCGATGAGTTGATCAGCAAAGGTAAGCGTTCTGCGCAGCTGCTGACGAAGGCGCGCATTTTCTTGAAGGCGGACGTGTCGGATGCGGGCGAAGGCTGGAGCGACAGCCGGATTGCCGCGGCGCTGGACACCAGCATCGCCAATATCGAGCGGACCAGGCGCCATCTGGTCGAGGAAGGGTTCGAGGCGGTGTTGACCCGTAAATACAATCCCAATTCCGCCCGTCCACGCATTTTCGACGGCGCGGCGGAAGCAAAGCTGATCGCACTGACACTCTCTGCGGCCCCGGAGGGTTTCGCCCGTTGGAGCCTGCGCCTGCTCGAGGAGAAGGTCGTCGAACTGCACATTGTCGAGCGCGCCAGCGACAACACGATCGGGCGAACGCTAAAAAAAACATTCTCAAACCGCACCTCAAGCAGCAATGGGTGATTCCACCGGACGCCAGCGCGGCCTTTGTCGCCAACATGGAAGACGTGCTGGAGGTCTATCAGAGGCCGCACGATCCGCAGCGTCCGCTCGTGTGTCTCGACGAGACCTCCAAGCAGCTGATCGTTGAGACGCGCGCGCCGATCCCTGCGAAGCAGGGACGCAAGGCGCGTCACGATTACGAATACCAACGCAATGGTGTCGCCAATCTATTCATGGTGTTCGCGCCACTGGAAGGCTGGCGGCATGTGAAAGTGAGCGACCGGCACACCGCCATCGATTATGCTCATACGCTCAGGGATCTGTCGGACGTGCATTTTCCCGACGCGGCGAAGATCGTGCTGGTGCAGGACAATCTCAACACCCACAAGCCAGCCTCGCTCTACGAAGCCTTCCCCGCTCCTGAGGCCCGCCGGCTCGTCGAGCGCTTCGAATGGCATTACACGCCCAAGCACGGCAGCTGGCTCGATATGGCCGAATCCGAGCTCGGCGTTCTCGCGTCCCAATGTCTGAACCGCCGCATCGCCGACAAGAAAATCCTCGCCCGCGAAGTCAACGCATGGCAGGACCCTCGACGCTCACGAGAATGGACCCGGGGTGTGCTCAAATTAGCGGACCCACCGTTGGCGCGCGCCAACGGTCCCTGCCGTCGATCTCTTGGTGGCAAACGAGGGCCTGGGTGATAGTCCTTTGTCAAGACCGCAGCCGCCGTAGGCGGTGGCCGAAGGCCAGTCTTTACAAGGGACTATCACCCGGGCCACGCTCGGCCAACCGACGGCCACGTTGGAGTGTGTCCAGCGCGAGGATGCCCAAGGGAGACACGCCAGAGCGCACCAGGTTGGTGGGTCCGAAAAATGAGCACACCCCGGGTCCATTCGCGTGAGCGTCAAGGCAGGACCACCGAAACAAGCACCATGCCAAGGCCAACTGGCAATTCAAAACCGCCGACGCCCGCGTCAAGCTGAAGAGACTGTACCCTCAGTTCGAATGACTCGGGCGACTAGAAGCCGGGGCGAAGGGTGCGAAGCCCAAGGGCAAGCCGAAGGGCTAACCCCGGCTTGCGCTGAGCGATTAGCCGCCCTTGCTCAAGATCAGCCGGCCGATGGTCGTGTGTGAGACGCCAAAGGTCCGGGCGATATCCGTTAGCGCCTCGCCAGCCTCGCGCCTCGCAAGGGCCTCGCGTTGCTGAGGCGGCGTCAGCGCCGAAGGCCGGCCCATGTGCACCCCACGCGCCTTGGCTCGCTCCCGCCCTTCGCCAGTCCGAGCTCGGATCAACTCCCGTTCAAACTCCGCAAGTCCGCCCAGCACCGTCAGCATCAGCCGGCCGTGCGGTGTGGTCGTATCGGCCCATGTATCCGCCAGCGACTTGAATCCAGCGCCGCGCTTGGCGATCATATCGAGGGTGTTGAGTAAGTCCCTTGTCGATCTCGCCAGCCGATCAAGTCGCGTCACCATCAACACGTCCGCTTCGCCCAAGGCCGCTACAGCCTTAGCCAGCGCGGCCCGATCAGTCTTCGCCCCGCTGGCCTTCTCGGCGAACACCTTTGCACAACCCGCAGCCCGCAATGCTGCATCCTGTGCCACCAACGTCTGCCCGTCCGTGCTCACCCTCGCATAGCCGTAAGCGGTCATGATCCGCCCTCACTTTCGTGCATAACTTTCGCACAGAATAAACCCTTTGGTATCACGGTCAATTGAAATGTGCATAAGTTAAGACTTTCGTGCACTGATGACGAGGCTGCGCGTACCGTGCGGCTCACACCTCGCCAACGCACTCGGGACGCATTGCGCGAGCGCGACGCCGCCGGTGAGTGCGGCGAAGCCACGATCTAGGCCGGGCGCTGCGGTAGCCGATCGCATCGGCTAGCCCATGGTCGCCGGCCCATCCCCGGGGCCAAAATTCGCCGCACGAACTCGGCCCAGACACCCTCTCGGCACGATGTAGAAAATTCGAGATTTCGGACTAATGCGCCGAGGGCTGGGGGCGAAGGGCGGGGGTTTTTAAAAATTGTGTGTGGGGATTTTCGACCTTGGGGCCGAAGGCCATGCCCGCTGACGATGGCGGCCCCTTGCCCGCCGATGCGCCTTTACAACCTCGAGCCGGCGAGGATGACATAGCCGGCGATCACGAGCCAAAAGGTGTAATCGCTGACGAACGGGATATCGATAAAGACGCCGACGATCCCAAGAACCACCAGCATGAAAGAGACGATAAATCCAAAGCGCATTTGCAACCCCCGGTTCACATCCGCCGCTGGGACACCGGCCGACGCCTGGCCTCTATTTCTCGGGTGGAAGCCCGCAAGCTTTGAATAGGTATAGCATCAGGATTTCATGAACCCCACCCATGTGGAGTTCAGGCTTGTCTTTGGCAAACTCCAAGACAGCCTCGCTGAGATTAAGGAAAGTTGCGCCCGACCTGTTCAGACAGGAACTAAAATGTTTATAGGCCGCTCCGCCGATCAAGGTCGCAAGCGTCCCATCGATGTCACCCGCGATGTATATGGCGCGGCTCGTCGTATCCAACGTGACCCACCTTTGGTAGATGATGAACTCCGCCTGTGCGGTGCCGCTCGACAACAGGAAACCCACCAAGAACAGTCCGACGCGTCGCATTAGTACCTCAAGGAGAGATGGGATTTCACAAAGTCGGGGCTGACGAATTGACCGGCAGCTGGCCTGAAGTATATGACCCCGAGACTAAAATTAGAATCGAGCCGATGGGCCAAACCCGGCGAGTGGCCCGGGGCGATGATGCTCCGTGCAAAACTTTAGTGAGCCATACAATCCGGCTAGGCGTTGAGCCATTCCCAATAACGTCGGGCCAAGAAGGCAAGGCCGTGGATCAATATCGGAACTAAAAAAGCGAGGCCAAAGACGCTGGCGAAAGTCGCGGCAGCAACGCCAACATTCGGCGCTAAGTATTTGAGCCAGTCAGGATAATATTCGTAGTCTCCGCCCCGCTCAAATTTCTCTTTGTCGTCGTAGCAAAGAAAATCGATCACATCGTTACCTGTCTTCCTCCGGCAATAGTTAGAGTTTTGAAGAGAGACTGCGAGGTTTTCTTTTTCTCGCGTCGTGAGCTTTTGTACGTTCGGAAGAGAAACGGAGCCGCTAAGGCCCCGAAGATCGCAAGTGAAAGTGCGATCTTCCACTGTCGCGTATGACCAGCGCGCTCCGGTCTGCGTAGCGAGATTCTTGGCGAAGTCCGCTCCTTCGGTCGTTCGATGGGCAGCCGCGCGACCCAATAGAGTGACATCGAGGTAACATCCATAATCCAAAGCGCCTTCGCGAAGAAGATCGAGACAATTAGCCAGCCTGTGGAGGCAGGTCGACGGACGCTCCAAGCGTTGGTAGTCATTGCTTCCTTGTTCGAACCTGGTAAACATCTAGCTCACGAGGGCGATGTTAGCGTGTCGGATGATTCGGATCGTAAGCCTAAGCCAGATTCTGCTTCGCTCCCCATACATTCGGCGTTCTTTCTTCTTCCGACATGCGCTCGGCGAGAGCATCCATAAACCGATAAACGTAGCCCCAACAGGCTATGGCGGTATCTGGCTCATATAGCTCGCCACGCGAATGGGAAATGTGCTTCCAAAAGATATCGTTGAACGAATCAACCTCAAAAATGGCGCGGCTGTAATAACGATATGCCGCCTCTCTGAGAGGCTTTGCGCGTTTCCATTGATTGATAAGTTCTTTTTTCTTTTCTAGCTCGCCAATCATTTCGCCCCATTGAGCGTAGTCCAATGGCACTGTTGATCGGTGTTTTCCTCGCTTAATGGTCACTCGCCGATCCCAAGCGAGCGAGCGCAGCCCGATTTCTGCTACCTGCATCAAATGGTATATGGCGGCGAATTTCTATTCAGCGCCAAGCATCTTCCCGCCTCAACTACGTCCATGTACGCACTCGGAAAGGCGTTGGCCGAGCGTTCGCTGACCATCGCAGCCTCTCGGCTACCGGCTCGCAAATTAACTCCTGTTACTGCGTTGCTCCAAAATTCATTGTCGGCCACGTACTCATCAACCTTGCGCTGGCCGAACGTTCGACTGATCGATGCTTTTGATTTGACCTCCGTGGGCGCAATCGCTCCCGCAGCACACATAACGACCCCACGCAATTCGGCTGAATGGAGCAGCGCCTTGGTCGCAGCGTTTCGGCTTACGGCGCCACAATGCGCTTGATCGAGTTTTCCCACACGTAATTTGCGATTTGTTGAGAAATCGTCGAGTACGCCTCAGCTCGGTTGCCTGACTGCAATGTAAGGGTCTGATCGTTCTGAAGAACGAGCGGCTTATTGCCGTCCACCTCGGCATCAACAAAAATCACTTTGTCGCCCGACACGACGACACCCAGCCAACGATCTGCCATTGAGAGTTCCGAAAATGTAGGATGATTTGGTTCAACATACCCCTGGTTGCAACATTTCGGAACAGCGATCCATACATCTCATGTGGATCGTGGAGCGTCCGTCTAAGACTCGGAAAGTTTGGATTCGATGTACTCATTTCACCGAAATCCAAAAGTTAGTCTACCCGATTGCCAACTGGAGCCCTGGCGTTTACTGGCCGCCCGCTATAGCCGGAGGCATCACAGACGTTGCCGTTCAGAATGTGGTCGCGGAACTCCAGCGCGAGTTCGACATCTCGGATTAATCATTTAAGAAAGCTCGGCCTGCCGGCGTCCGCTTGCGGCGCGCTACTAGGGGGCTTCCCTCTCGGCCCGATCCGCGGAATCATGGGGCATGGCCGCCCCCGAAACCCTAACCCTGCGCGCCACCGCAATCGCCGGCCAGCGCTGCGCTGAAGATTACGCGGTGATGTGGCGCGGCATGTCGGTCGGACGGATCCTGCTCGGCAACGGCGCACCACACGACCGGCCCCACCAGGCCTTCTAGACCCATGGTGCAAAGCCGCCCGAAACAGGTCCGGATCAATCTCGCCCTGCTAATAGGGTGCGACGAAGATGCCATCGGGGCGGCGGGCAAGCAGCCGCACCAGATTGGTCTTGCGCAGACTTAATGGCAGCTGGCGCAGATCCTCGCCGTCTGGCGCCATGATATCGAAGGTGTAGAGCTGCACCTCGTTGTCTTGCTTGCGCGACTGTAGGGCATTGAAATCAGGAATACCGTCGATGCCGAGAATGACCGCCTCGCCATCGATGATGAATTGCTTCTGGCGGTTCTTGAGCGCGGCTTCGACAATCCACGGATAGCGGTTCGTCCAGTCGAAGCCGTTGCGGGTAATCAGCCGCGCCCGATCCTACGCGGGAGATATGGCTGCGGCGTGGAAGCTCTGGAGCAAGTACGTTTCCAGCCTCACGCTGGCCGGATACGCAAGGTGAAAGAATTTGTTAAGCCTAAAGAGAGCATGCCCGGACTTTTTCTGCTGAACTGTATCGCCGATATCTCAAGCGGAGCCGATGAAACGGCTGGACCTTCCTTCACGATGAATAAGCGGAGATCATTGAACGAAGAGGTTGCCGAACAGCGAATTGGAGCGATAAGACAGGGTCTTAGCTCGGCTCATCTCAAAAGTTCTCGAGCACGCGAAGGCATCGCAGATCCAAGAAACCGAAGTGGGAAAGCTACCCAAAAGGGGATCGTCCCGGTATTTTTACGCGCCAATTTGTAAGGACAGATTGAGGCATTGTTAGGTTTCGGTGGGTACTGCTGCAGAGGCCAAAGAATTGGCTTAGTGCCCAACCCAGAAGGAAACTGAAAATGTCCAGCATTGTTCTTTCCGCGTCAGTCCGCCAAAACCTGCTCTCGCTGCAGTCGACCGCTTCGCTGCTCGCCACCACCCAGAATGACCTCGCCACTGGCAACAAGGTCAACTCGGCCCTCGACAACCCGACCAACTTCTTCACGGCGCAGTCGCTGAACAACCGCGCCAGCGACATCTCCAATCTGCTCGATGGCATCGGCAACGGCGTGCAGGTGCTGCAATCCGCCAACACCGGCATCACCTCGCTGCAGAGCCTGGTCGCGAGCGCCCAGTCGATCGCCAACCAGGTGCTGCAGAGCCCGGTCGGCTATACCACCAAGTCCAACGTGGTCTCCGCCGCCATCACCGGCGCCACCGCCACCAACCTGCTCGGCACCGCCACCGCCAACACCCAGGTCACCGGCACCGCCATTACCAACGACGACACCGCGACCCCCGCCCAGATCAGCGCTACGACCCTACTGGTCGGTACCGCGGGCTCCACGTCCAACGATCTGCAGAGCCCCGGCATCACCAACGGCTCGACCCTGACCGTCGACGGCAAGACCATCACCTTCTCGACCGGGCAGGCCACCTCGAGCACCGACGGCTCGGGCAACGTCACGATCGGCATCAGCGGCAGCAGCACGCTGAAAATCAGCGATGTCCTGTCCGCGATCGACAGCATCACCGGCACTTCGGCCGCCGTCCTCGGTCAGTGGCGGCAAGCTCGTGGTGAGCACCGGCACCGCCCAGAACCTGGTGCTCGGGGGCACGGGCAACGCGCTCTCCGCGCTCGGTCTCTCGGCCGGCACCACCAGCGTCAGCCCGGTGAGCGGCGAGACGCTGACCGTCGGCGCGACCGGCGGCGGCACCGCGACCAGCATCACCTTCGGTATCGGTGCGAACCAGATCTCGACGCTCAACCAGCTCAACACGGCGCTGGCGGCGAACAACCTGCAGGCCTCGATCGACTCTACGGGCGCGATCACCATCACGACCACGAACGATGCGGCGTCCTCGACGATCGGCACGCTAGGCGGTACGGCCGTCACAACCACCGGCTCGCCTTTCAAATCGTCGGCCGCCGCGGCAGCACCCGTTGCCGACCCGAACTCGCAGGCCACTCGTGCGAGCCTGGTGGCGCAGTACAACAACGTGCTGGCGCAGATCAACACCACCGCGTCGGACTCCTCGTTCAACGGCATCAACCTGTTGAATGGCGACACGCTGAAGCTGACGTTCAACGAAACCGGCAAGTCGACGCTGAGCATCACCGGCGTCACCTTCAACGATGCCGGCCTCGGTCTGTCGACGCTGGCCTCGGGCACCGACTTCCTGGACAACGCCTCGGCCAACAAGGTCCTTACCACGCTCACCAACGCCTCGACGGCGTTGCGCGGGGAAGCCTCCGCGCTCGGTTCGAACCTCTCGATCGTGCAGATCCGTCAGGACTTCAACAAGAACCTGATCAACGTGCTGCAGACCGGTTCGTCGAACCTGACGCTGGCCGACACCAACGAGGAAGCGGCCAACAGCCAGGCGCTGTCGACCCGCCAGTCGATCGCGGTCTCGGCGCTGGCTCTCGCCAACCAGTCGCAGGCGAGCGTGCTGCAGCTCCTGCGCTGATCTCGACTGCGAGACAAACGATCAAGGCGGCGGGGGAAGCCCCGCCGCCTTTTCTCTTCGCAAATTAAGTACTGGCTAACCAAAGCCCGTCAAAATGAGGGCGTACGAAAAGTAAGGGGGGGCGATGGCACTTCGGTTCGATTTGGGCGCATTTGACGAACTTCACATTGGGAAATGCGTGATCAAGAACTCGCATGAGCGTGCGCTCTTCGTCGTGACCGGTGAGGTGCCGATACTGCGCGGTAAGGACGTGTTGTCGCCGGCGTTGGCCGAGAGTTCACTCGAGAACCTATACTGCTGCGTTCAACGCATGTACCTAGAGGAGGCCCATGAGGAACTTCAGGGATCGTATTTGGCGTTGGCAGCTGGTTCGCTTAAGGAAGACCCATCTCTTTACGCAGAGCTGCAAGCTGCAGATCAATTGATCTCAAACCACAAATACTACCAAGCTCTTAAGGGTCTTAAAAGGCTGATCAGAGAGGAAGCCTTTGTAGCCGAGAGAAGCCCGCCCGACCGATACGTGCCACGGTACGGCGGTCGTAAGCTCTAACGCGCTCTCGTCTAGCGGCTAGTTCGCCGGCGGGTTGAGCAACTTCGACTGCGCGCGCCGGCGCTCCTTGCGGGATTGAGCGGCCCGAGACATAGGTGACAGAACTGGACTGCACCCCATGTGTGAGTAGCGGTTTTCTACTCCGCGGGTTGCAGGTTCGAGTCCTGCTGGGATCGCCACGCAAAAATTTCTGTCGAAATTGAAATGGGTTGTGGCGCTGTTAGTCACCGATGCAAAATCGGTTAGTCACTGGATGTTCTGCGGCTGTTCTGTTTCCGAAAATCAACATCCCAAAATGAGAACTTGAAAACCGCTTTTGTCATGCCGCCATGGTCGAGGGCATGGTGATCGATCCTGCCACACAGCCGTTTGCCGAGTTCAATTGCGTGGGCCAAGGGCTGGCGCTTTAATGCGTGCCTTAGCCGCCGTCCAACCTCCCACACGCGTTCTGGCAGCAGGGGCAGCCGCGCTCACGGAAAAGGCCGCGAGGGGCGCTTCAATTGCGGCATGCCCGCCCTCACCCGCCGCCGGTCAAAAGACACCCGCGGGGAATGCTGGCACGTCTGTTTCGGTGACGTGCGCGTTGGAACGATTGCGATCCGCTCCCGCAATCCCAGCCGACACCGATCCGTGGGCCTGGAGCTGCGGCTTCTATCCGGGCAGCCATCCAAGGGAATGCACGTCCGGCACGGCGGCCAGCTTCGATGAGGCACGCCTCGCCTTTGAAAGCGCGTGGCGCGTGTTCCTCGCCAAGCGCACCGAAGCTGACTTTCAGGCCTGGCGCGATCATCGCGACTGGATCGCGCGCCTATATGCGATGTGGGAACGCGGCGAGAAGTTGCCGTCGCAGGTCCCGAGTTCACTGATGCGCTGCGTTTGCGGCGCTTCATCGCGCTGTTCGGTGTGGTCAACCGCGTCCTCGGGCTTCTCGGCCATTTATGCCTCCCCGTCCGGTCGCGGCCGCCTGAGCTTCGCCCGGCCACCGCTGCCATATCAGCATATTCCGCTGCAGCGAGTCCGAGTATTCCGGATCGGTTTCGCGGTGCCTGATCGCGAACTCTAGCTTCTCGATGGCGGCCTCCGCGCGCTGCGCCTCCTGTTCGTACCCCTCCATCCTGTGCAGGAATCCTTCGTGCGCGAGCGAGCGGATCGCTCGCCAGCTTTCCGGCGTCATGTCGATGCGCTGCTCGCCATCAGACGGATCCGAACGGCCGGCGTCGAATCCTTTCTGATAGGCCGCTTCACCCATTGCGTCCCCGAGCATGCCGGAGCCGGTGAGATAGAGACCGATCTTGCCTTTCACTCCGCGGCCGCGCTTGAGAGCGTCGGCCATGTAGACGAGCGCCTCGTCCACGTTCTTCGGTCGCGGCTTGTCCTTCTCTTCGTAGTGGTAGCTGCAGGACCGCGAAACGTCGGTCACCGCTTCGCGGATACCGGCCAAGCGGCCCTGGTTGAACGAGCGCGATCGCAGCCACACCAGGACGAAGTAGACAGCCGGGATGCCGATCCAGATCAGAATCTTATCGTCCATGGCTTCCCCCGAGAATAGGTCCTATGGGAAGACCTCAATCGAGGGTACAATGGACGGATCGGGGGCCGATTTCCACGCGAAAAACGATCACTCTGCTGTTCCACCTGGCGATGGTCTGCATCGGCACCTGTTGCGCCTACGAATGGCTGGTCCTCGGGGGCCGCGGCATCATCTTCCGGGCCGGCGGATTCCTGGCGCTCTTCGGGCTGTATCTGCTCTGGATCGACTTCCTTTCACCGAACCGCGAGCGGATCTGACATACATATGGTGGTAAGCCCCATGGTGTCGAAATCACGGCCTCATGGGTAAACGAAAGAAGGCCCTGGAACGAGGCTGCGCGCGCCCTGGGACGAGGCGAAGGCGCTGCAGCGACCGCTGCGGATGACGCGTTGAAGGTAGTCAACGCGGGTCGCGGACAAGGAAGACAAGATCGCAGCATGACGAAATTCGTACAGCCCCGCCCCTTCATTGATCCCGACGCCGCGGCGCGCAAGCTGGTGGAGATCGCCAACGCGGTCGAGGCGGCGCAAGACGGCCGGATTTACGTTGAGCTGGTCAAACAGCGCCTTCCTCAAAGCCAGCGGCACACCTGACCAGTTCCGCGCCGGCATCGCGCGCGCCATCGAGTCAGGCTGGCTCTGGCGTCATGAATCCGGGACCTATGTGAAGTTCACCGCCGCCGGCGCCGAGATGTTTGCCCGATGCGGGTTAGAACACAGGGACTTGCAATGAGGTCAGAAGTTCATGCGATGGCAGCAACCATTTTCATCTGCGCTGCTGTTTCCATGTCGCAAGCGTCTGCCTACCCGTCCGGCGTGACTGTGGCCCCTCCAGCAACCGATGTCCGCGCAAGCCGACATTATCCTCACCGCCGAGGGTATGAGAGCTATCGCGCTCCACCACACGGTCGCTGCCAATATCACTATTTTCCCCGCTATGAATGGAATCCCGGCTGTGGGTACTGGTGGGACTATCCCTGAAATGAACGGCATCGTGCGGCGGCCGATGCCCGTATGACTGGCCGGCGCGTGTCCTGAATCGCGACGGGAAACGGATCACAACTCACCTTAAGCGGATGCGCCACCGCGTAACAGGTGCCGATAACCGTGCTCCGTCATCCATTTGGCGCGTGATAGATGGCTGTCGAACGGCCCTCCGGGCGCGATCGGGTTCACGCTCCGGGTCAAGATGCAGCACCATTCGGGCAACCTCACGCCAGTCCGCACCCTCTGCGTTCGCATCGAGCAGACGCAGATAAGTGATGATGTGTTCCTCGTCGTAGACGGTCAAAACGGAATCGGAGGGTGCGGTATCAGCGACATCTGGATCAAGCGGCGGCTTTTTCATTGACGGTCTCGCAAGGGTTCAGTTCGGCGGCCCGACGCGCGACTGGTACAAACACGCGCCGGGCCTGACCATCCCCCTCTGGCCCGCGAGGTATGGCTGAAATAGGACGTAGCACCTGATTCGTGGCGTAAGCCCGGAAGGCTATCGCGCGGCAGAGTGCCCTACAGCTGCCACCGATGCGCGCCTTGCAGTCCTCATCAACGACGCAGCCAAATCTCAAAGCTCAATTATGCGAATTGAACGAACTGCGCGAGCGGGTCAGGAAAGAGCTGCTATCAGCTCGGAAATCGAAACATCGGAATGGGCACGGCGCTATCTCACGGTCCTTACCGTAAATCTGCCTTCCGCCTCCACTAAAAGGGAGCGGAGCGTGCGCAATGGGATCAGCGGGCAAAAATTGCACTCGGGGTTTGAGTGGGCGCTTGGCTAGCCCGCTCAATTAAAACCTGAATACAGAGATCACGCCGGTTGGACTTTTTTGCTTATGAGGGTCATTGCCTTGCGCGCAGTGCCGCAGCACGATTAGACGGCGGCTGAATCAGATAACCGTCGAGCCGCTTCCCGGACCTAAGCTGTGCAGTCAGCCAGCGTGGCCGTTTCCCGCGACCTGACCAAGTCTCGGATGGCTCTGCGGGATTCCTATATTTCGGAAGCACCTGCGGGTAAGGGCGTCGAGCGCGACTCTCCTTCTTAACGTCGTGAGGCACACCATGCAGGTCGGCCGATATTTTGCGGGCCAATACCGAGGCGACAAATTCGTGAAGGGACCAAAGCTCGTCCATCGACATCGATTCGAGATCATGAGGTTTCATTGTAACCTCGGATGATTGGTCCGAGTCGCAGGGTGCTTCTGCCTTTGAGCGCTTATTTAGGCGCTTGCGGGGAAACAAATAACATTTTGAGAGTGTGACCGCTTCGTCACAGCCTCTTGGTCACCACAGTGGATGTCCCGCAAACGATTGAAATAGCACCATGCAGCGCGGCGGACCCCGCGCTAGAGCCGGACGGTACCGACAGCGCTGTGGGGATTGCCAACTATTGAAAATGGCTAAGGTGAGTCAATTTGACTCAGAGCCATCCGGGCGGCGGTCTGTTGAGCTACGGCATTCCTGCCCCAGCCGGCGGTGTCCCACGACCCCCCCCGCCCCGCTTCTGCTCCGGCTGCGCCAAGCAGCGGCTTGGCCGATCTATACGGTCGCCCTGATCCTGGACTTCGCAAGCGTCGCGCTCGGCCGCCTCGCCGCCCTGGTCGCCCGCGACGAATGAGTCTGCGGAGCCCGGCGGTGCGGGTTCCGACGGCGGGGCTATGAGTTCGGAAAACCGGCGGCGAAAATTCGGCGAGCTCGTTCCAAGGACGGCGGCCTTAGCTGACTCTCAGATTTTCCGCCGATGTTTTACCGCGATTTTCCGTCTCTTCGTAGCTCACCTTAGCGCCCTCGTTGAGGGTGCTCAGACCGGCTCTTTCCACGGCCGAGATGTGCACAAAAACGTCTTTGCCGCCCTTATCGGGTTGAATAAATCCATAGCCCTTAGTGGCGTTAAACCACTTCACAACACCCGTCGCCACGCGCGGGCCGCTGAGTTGGGCCACCCCTTTCATTGAGAGCGCGTTCGCCGGGCCGCCGCCCGGGCATGAAGCGAGGCCGAAGATGTCCATAAATGAAATCGTCAACGAGATTATTCGGCTCGTCAGCGCACTCGACACGAACGGTGGTCACTTCCACGACGAGCCCTACAAGGGCGACTTCTTTCGTTTGTTTATTGCGGCCTGGGACGCGGGCTTGCTCAAGCGTACTGGACCGAAATCTTTGAAGCTCGACAGCTTGATCAGCATCGTCGGTGACCGCGATCCGGCAATTTACGACGGGGAAACTTGGCTGATGTTTTGCGCTGCATGGCCAGAGTGGGACTACGCTTGGTCGCAGGCGAAAGCGGGGGCGGTTCGCATGATGACGCCGCGCCTTGAGGGTGAGGGTTGACCCTGGCGGCATTGCCCCCCTTGCCCGAGTCCAGGAAAGGCCGCTGGGGCGGGTTCCGGCCGCGGGCTACGTTGTATCGCAAAGATCGTGCCGCCGCACGGGGCTCGCCAGCGCTGAGTCCGCGCTTACGCCTTCCGGTGGTCCCTAACGATATCCGCCAACAACTCGGCGCCGGTCAATTCAGCGTTTGCTTCGGCGGCGAGTTCTTGCTTCAGATGGTCAGGCAGTTGATCGCTGCGCCCTGATGCGACTTTAGAGAGCGCGTTCAGCCACATTCGGGCGTGATCGACCGCGCCCTGGTTCATACCTAGGGCGGCCATGCGCTCAACAAGCGGCTTTGATCGGTAGAACGTGGGCAACCCCGCCTCGCCCTCGAGCTCCTGCAAATGCTTTTCGAATTCCTGGACCTCTTGAGCTGCGTCGCGCAATTTCCGCACGACACGGTCCTTCTCGCTCTCACCCAATTCGGCTTCGATCGATTCCCTCGTCTGCTTAGCTGGCATGACTTCCCTCGCTGTTCGTTGATTGGTTCAAGGGCTACGCCTCGCAATTGTGGTGGCACCACCGCTCCGATCGATCATCCGGCGTTTGGTTGTTCTGCTGCGGCGTTCACGCGCTATGACCGCGGGCCTGCTCACCTCCCAAAGGGCAACTTAGCCTGCCCCTCGTCTCAGTCTTATGACCTCGAAAACCAATCCTCGCCTGAGGATTTCAAGATCCGCCGATGTGCTTTCGTTTTCGACGCTTCATCCGCTTCGATGTCTGGACCGACAGTTGCGCTTGCCTGACCCGGCACCGCAATTTGTTCAATTCATATAACTGAAGATTGAGATTAGCTGCGTCGCGGAGGAGGATTGAAAGACGTGTCTCGTCCGCGGTTATTAACCGCTGCTGATAAGAACTCATTTAGAAACCCCCAGCTCACTAAAAAAATGAACAGGCGCTCCTGTTTCCGAAGGCCAGTAGCCTAGTTTGAATCGGCCATTGGCCTGCCTTCAAATCTCGTCGCCATCCGATGCCTGCCGGGCGTGGTCAACCGTAGCCTGCCCGCTATATCCACCATGTACCCTAGCCCGATAAGCCGGGCGCTATGTTGGGCGGGAATTACTGGTGGCGGGTCGAGCGCCAAGCAATTGCCGACCGCAAGCAATGAGGCGAATTCTTCCTCTGTGAGCATTTTCGGTGCTGAGGCCATAGTTCAAGTATGGGCCCGCTCGAAAATTTTGAATGTTCAATTTTGCTCACATCGGGCAAGAAAGAGGCCGCCCTCAGTTGGCGGCCTCTCTCATTTCACCCATCATCCTCGGGGCCGCCCGGCACGAAGCGAGGCGGCCCCGGTATTAGCACCCGGTGAACCGAGGATCTTGCCCCTCGTGCAGTTCTGTCAAATACGCCAAGCCGTATATCGTGAGCTGCTCGGCATCGCGCTGGCCAGCAGACGCAAGGGTTTCAATATATCGGGTAATTTTTCGCCTTGAATCCGCAGCTTGCTCGGTATCAAGGGGGCGCATCGACTGGTAGGTGTTCAAAATGAATTCAACCACGTCATTCATCGCAAGCTCCAAAATAAACGTACTGCAATGGTCGCAGCGCACCATTTCGGATTTTGGCCGTCAATCCCCAGAAAGTAGCGCGGGACCGAAGCCCCCGCGCCCTATCTCAACAATAATATCTACTCACTCCAGTGGCTGGACCGGCGGCGCGGTGGAAGCCGTGGTGTTGGCGGACGGCCGCGCTGGGGCGGCCGCTTGAGGAACTGCTTGATCTTTGGGCGCAGACTGATTGGGCACAGGCTGACTGTCGCGTGCAGGGACACGAGCGTCCGGGCTTGCGGCTCTCCGTGCCTGCCGGGTGGTGCTCGATCGTCTCGAGCCCCAGGAACTCGCAATCGATGGTCCAGCTGTATAACCTACCAACGCGCCAGCCACGGCACCGATCGGCCCGAGCACCACTGCGCCCGATACCGCCCCAAGCGCGGCGTCGGTTGCACGTTCCTCGGCCATCGCTGCGGAAGATATCAGCGCAAGAGAGATCGCCACACTGGCGATTGTCTTTTTCATGCGAGTTCCCCCCCCCCGCTTTGCCGCACAAAGCAAATCCAATTCAGGCGGCTCACCTGGCTGATCGAGTATGACCGGCTAAGGGCCAAATGATGTTACCATGCCGGATTTTTAGAAACAGAGGCGCTGCTGCAACATTATTGGAACTATCTGATCAGGGGCGCAATCGCGCGAAAAACCCGTCGGCTTTAAGCAAAGCGCGGGACCGAAGCCCCGCGCCCTTGAGGCCGCGTGGGCGCGCCTTTCCTGTCTAGGAGATCGGCCTCCGATTTCCAAGCATGGCGCGATGAACGCGATTGGACTGCAGAGAAATATGTCGCTTCGACCGAGGCGAGCGGATGCCGGCGGAATTGAGGTCTGCGTGAAATCTTGAGCGCGATGCAACGCGCTCAACTAGCGCGGACCGCGGTGATGCGCGCGCTCAACGACCACGCACTGCCGGATAAGTCGTAGTCAAAGCTTTCTTTCTGGTTCTATAAAGAGCGACACCCTGCGGTCGCCCTGCCAAAGTTCGATATCACGGCCATTCGAAAGATTTGCCGCTTGCTGTTTCGCATCGTCGTCGTCCACGCTTGTCAGATCAATGGCCGCACAAACGTGTTCATTTTCCAAAAGGTACGCGCGATACAACATCTAGGGTTCCGATCCGGAACATCCGGCGTTGATTAATTTCAAGGTCACTGTGCGGCGTGACCGGACGCTGATCAAGCAGTTACTATGACCTTCTTCCCGTAGCCGACACGCACGGTCGCGCAACGAGCCGGCCTAACGGATGACGCTTTACCGACCCAAACAAGTCGATTCTCTTATCGTGCGACGATCCCACAAACGCCCTAGGACTGCCGCGCTCCTGCCTCCCTTCCGTCAAACCAGGATCGCCTCTTCCTTCACGTCGGTGGAGGTACCAATGTTATACTCGCAAAGCCCACCACTGACAGCCGAAGAAACTTCGTCCGGCGGGCTTGCGCGCGATCCGGACGCCCGGTCCGATCTGCGCTCTGGTAGGTGGCCCTTGAAGGCGCCGATCTATTCTCCTCATCCCGCCAGACTCAACGACCGTGAGGTCGCAAGCGACCGGCCATCGATTGGCAGACGCATGTTGCGTAGCCTTACCCGGTTCTCTATTGCGGCTCTCATCGGTGTCGGTGCCACGCTTGCCTACGGGGATGCAGCAAAGGAGATGGTCATAGCCCGGGCTCCAACGCTGGCCTGGTTGTTATCCATTTCGACGACGAAGCCGCCAGTCGTAGCTACAACTTCCCCTGGCCCGGTGCAGCAGCTTGAGCCCTTGGCGTTCAATCTCGATATCGTGCGGCGCAGCGTAGAACAACTCGCTGCCAAGCAAGAACAGATGGCCCAGAACATTGCGGCACTGCAGGCTGTTGAGGAGGACATCAGACAGAAGATGTCGTCCACGCCTCCGTCCCCGGCCCCGCAGGCGGCCTCTACCCCGCAGCCCAACCCCCCGCAACCCAGGGCACAGCCATCGGCTGTGCGGTCATCGTCGGTGCCTCGCCCACCGCCACCCGCCGGACCACAGCTCTCGCGCTGATGGCCCAGACCGTGGGAGAGGGAAATTGACAAGCGCTTTTCAATTTGCGGCCGGTCAACTTATGGCGACTGAACCTCCGCCTCAGTTCACTTCGAGCTGACGCAGCTTCATTTTGAGGGGTTATCACCGCGCTTACGCAACATCGGTGGCGCTCTCCTTTGCGACCGTCGCTTCCAACTCGGGATGCGTGCCATGACTGCTGTTGTGTAGGTTTTCGGACGCCGGCACGACGAGGCTATCCACGCGCTGCGGTGGCCGGCGTCCGCTAGGGCGCGCAACATCGCCGGCCCTGATCCCGAGGTCGACGACGCGATCGCGGCGATCCGATCGGCCGCAGCAAAGTCTCGCACGACACTGACGGCTCATGATGTTGCGATCGTGCGCGCGGCCGAGATGTCATCGGCTCTCGATCTCATGGTCGAGGAGATGCAAGCGAACGGCGCGCTCAAAGCCTTCAATGCGATGTTCAAGGCGCGGAGATCGGCGGCGGCTGCACAAGGTCGAGGCTTCATGAGCTATCACGTTGCCGAGCTGCGCTTGCGCAAGGCGTTGATACCAGCGCTCGCATCATCGGGCGGCAATGCGCGGCGAGCTGCAATTCCAACTCGCGAGCGTCTTCGAAACCTCGTGATCTGATATCGTTGCGCGTTGCTTGGAAGCTTCGCGCATGGCTCGGATCAAAGACGAGGTTGGGAATGTCTACGGCCGCTTGCGGGTCCTAAGCTTTGCCTTCACCAAGCCGGCGCGTAGCCTCCGCGCGAAAGCCTATTGGTTTTGCCGATGCGAGTGCGGGGTTGAGCTGGTTGTCTGCGGCGCAAAGCTTCGCGTGGGACAGCGATCATGTGGATGCGGAGGCGACGAAAACCGGCGGGCCAACGGTCGCAAGCACCGCAATCGATGCTTAGAGCGGCGACGGGCAAAACCACCGGACGGGGTGTTAGGGTGATCTCGCCCGCCGCGCGGCCCCCAGATGCACAGGCATAGGCTCAAGCCGCGAGCGTATGACGAGTCTCCGTGACGATCAACGCGGCAACAGTAATTTCGGGCGGCTCGAAATCACTTTTGGTAACACGGTATTTCAGAATTGTTTTTCGAGGGGTGAAACTACCGTGTGAGGCCTCTACTCGTCCTTGAGCCTCGTCATCAGATGGTTCGCATACCAACGAAAGAATGCGCCCGAAGCTATGCCCGGAATAAACGCGGAAAAAGTGCGCCGTGCGGTTTCCGAAAACACCGGGTACACGGTGGCGTACCATATGGCGTCATCACGGTAGGCAGCCAAAACGGCGCGGCGATCAGAAGCGCGAGCAGAGCGAGAATAGGGCCGTGCGATCTCATGGCGCTTCTCGACCCAAATAAGGCTTAACACAGCCCGGCGGCCGACTCGCGTGCTGGCTCTTGGCCAACTGATTTCTGTGGCAGTCAGCTTTTGATCCACAAACTAGTAACCGCCGCCATAGCCGCCACCATAACCGCCGGCCGCCATAACCGCCGCCACCGTAACCGCCACCGCCATAACCGACGCCACCATAACCGCCACCATAGACACAGCACGGCGGCGGAGCACAGCAGGGCGGCGGAGGCGGCGGAACCCGGACCTGGCAGCAGCCGGCGCCTCCATACGCGACCGGACCATGGCCACGGGGAATAAAGAGGTCGGCTGCTTCGGCCTTTGTGGGAATGGTGGCGGCAGCGAGTGTAAGAGCTGCCGTGGACACGACGGCTATCCTGCCTAATTTCAGCATCATGACACGTCTCCGTTAATTATTTGTTTACCAACTGAGACATCAAACAAGGCACAAGCTGGGATTTCCCGACCGCTATCTGGCGATATCTCGCAACATGGTGAATCCGAAGACCGTCGTGACTTCCAGTTGCTCGATTGGCCCGCGTCTGGACCATGTCCGGTCTACCGACGCCACGTCACGGGTCGGGGTCGTCGCGTACGGGTCACGCGATGCAGTCGGGCCGCCAGCAGGGCCAGCAGGCCGGCTGCGTCGTCGCAAGGGGTGCGGTTCATGATGCGATGGCCTCGATCGCAGCTCGGGCCGCGCGCCGGGCCGTTTCGAAATCATCGATGAGCGGTGCGATCGCTTCGACGATCGCATTGGCGACGCGGTCAATGCGCTCCGGCGCTGCCAGGATCGCCGGTAGTCTTTCTGCAACGTGCGCGCAGAATGTGCCGAAGGCCGCGCTCCAGCGTCCGGCGAAGGGGACCTCAATCGGGCAGTCCTGGCGCGCCAGCCTCCTGAAGTAGCGGAGCCACGTAACGCAGAAGAGCGGTCAGCCCTGCCAAGGTCGAGGCTTCGGCCCGCATCGGCTGCTGGCTCGCGATGTCGAGCCGCCTGGTCGAGCTCGGGCTGAAGGCGAAGGGGAAATAGCCGAGAGCGCGATTCGTCTCGCTATCGTCACCCAATAGGCGCAACCTTTGCCAAAATGGGGCACCTCGATAGGAGGTCGGTCGTGGATGGCAAAATAGTCAACAGCAAAGGCGTCCTTGTCGGCGTGGTTGTGGGCGACGAGGTTTTCGGCCTTAAAGGTCAGAAGCTTTACGATCTTAAGGGTTCGAACATTTACAAATTGAATGGCGACCTAGTGGGCCATTTGTCGAATGCGCGCGGCGCGGAGAAGCGTTTGGACAAAGCGACCGACAAGCTGTTTCCAGCCTCCTGATTTGCTGAATTTTTCAATGAAGCAATTCCCCGCATGGGAATCGTGCTCGCAATGCGCCAAGACGGAATCCAATCATGGCCGAGACCGCAGCCGACGACGTAAAGCTTCCCCAAGCCCGCATGTATCTGAAATCTGCGAAATGGGGGTTCGATCGTTTGTTGGAGCAAATGTCCTCAGGTTATGAATACAAATTTTTCATGATCGGAATCCTCGCCGCCTTACGCGCGGTGCAGCATTCATTGCATGCGCATGATCGCAAGCTTTCGCCGGCCCACGAGAAGGTCATTTCGGTCTGGTGGGCAAACCCGTCCATCCGTGATCACCCCGATCTGCAATTTATCAAGAATGCACGTGATCAAGTTCTAAAGGCCGGCAGTTTCGAATCCTACGCGACCTATTCGCAGTCTGGAATTGGCGAACTCGAAAACTTTCAGGTCACAGGGGCCGACTATGACTTGGCCTACTATGATCAAAACCAAGAGCGACACGATCTAAAGGTGGCAATCGAATCGGCGTTGAAATGGTGTGATCGGGAGCTCACCGAGATAGAATCTCACCTTCAATAGAAAAACAGCCGCGGCGAAGGGTCAGGCTGCCGCGGGTCAAACCGAAGATTGAAGACTATCTGCCAAGCCCTCACGGGCGGCTTTCGCGCGGATCCGCACGCCCTTCAAGAGGCTTAAGAAACTGCCGACCGATTGATTTTGGCTGACAGGAGCGGCGGTTCTAAACTTTCCCTTAAACTTCAATCAATACGACACACAAACGGACTCAAAAACATCCGCCGAATGCCCCGCAAACCCGAATGACTGTCGCACCCGCTCTGCTTTGGCTTCTTCCGCTCATCGCTTGGCTGCTGCCGTGGCTGTTCATCGCCCCAAGGGTCGGCGTGCTCCTGGCAGGGGAGATGGACCTGCCTGACGATCCGACAAAATTGACTTCACGGCCCGGCGAATTAGCGGAATCACGGACTATGCCCGCCCTCACCCGCCGCCGCGATGTCGAATCCCGCCAAGAACACTGGCTGATCTAATATGGCGACGTCCACGTCGGCACGATCGCGGTTCGATCGGGCATCCCGCATGACCAGCCGCAATGGGGCTGGCGCTGCGGGTTCTATCCGGGCTCCCTGCCCGGTGAGTGCACAACCGGCACGGCTGTCACCTTCGAGCAGGCACGCGCCGCCTTTGAAGGCGCTTGGCGCGTGTTCCTGTCGAACCGCACCGAGGCGGACTTTCAGGAATGGCGACGTCAGCGCGATTGGACGGCGGAGAAATATCGGCGCTTCGATCGCGCTGCCCCGCCGCCTTTCTCGCCCGCCGGGCGCGTGTTCCTACCCCAGCGGACTGACGAGCGTTGCGAGCATGCCGGACACGATCAAGACCCACACGGCCAAGCCAATGTACCAAAAGAGAGCGTCGATCATGAGCCCTTCCTCCAGTGCAGCATCGGGATGACGCGACCGTGAGCGCCCACCATGTCCAGACGATGTTCGGCTGTCGTCGGAAACGGTTCAAAATCGAGGTGGACAAAAAATGGCTGGCACCATTTGACGACTGACAAGGGCTGGCGGCGCCCCTTCGATGATCCGATTCCGGTGCCCCGCGGCCGCGAGCTCGTCACGCTCAAGGATGCCGGGACCTACATCACCAAGCTACCCAAGGCCGAGCACGAGGCGCCGGAATGGCAAGCGGCGATGCAGGCCTTGATCCTGGTCGCGACGTCAGGTGGGCCGACGATGCTTGCGCGGATCGGCATCATGAGAGCATTGAACCGTCACGTCGAACGCGTGTTCGAACCATCGGGCAAAAAGCATCATTGGGGACGTCGCAAGTTTGGCGCGCGACTGATGACGCGTCCCCGGGGCCTCAGGGCCGCTCAAAATTGTGACTGTGGGGTCGCTTAGAAGGTTAACGGCGCGATGTAAGTTTCGAGGTTCGGAACTCTCGCGCGATCATCAGCACAATCCGCGTCATGATGGCATTTCGTATTGCCATGGCAGGATTATGTAATCCCGCTTCCACCAAACGCTCAACGCTCGCGGCGTGGGCTATTTTGCCGTTGGTGCGAGGCTCCTGAAATCCACGTCCGATGCCGCGGCAAGATAGGTGAAGGCCGACCACACTGCGACCGCCTGGTCGAGCTGCTTCGGATCGATCTTGTCGAGCGTGTCATCTGCGGTGTGATGGGTGTCGAAGTAATCGAGCCCGTCTTGGCGCAGTGATACCGCCGGCACGCCGGCTTTCTGTAGTTCACGGATGTCGTCCCCGCCGCCGAGGGCTGGCCGGCGATCGACGTTAGCGCCGAGCGGCGCAATGATCCGCTCTAGCGTGTGGCCGAAATCACTGCCGGCGGCGCCGCCTGGAAGCTGCACGGAATAGACATTCCGCGCCCCGAAATCTGCCTCGCCGGCCACCACGATCTTACCGGTTTCTCCTTCGTGGGCCTGGGCATAGGCGGCGCCGCTGAAATTCATCTCCTCGGCGCCGAACAGGACGACACGGATCGCGCGGCTGGGACGCTGTGGTAGGCCGGCGATCAGCCGGGCGGCGCCGAAGACGATGGCAATGCCGGCGCCGTCATCGGTGGCGCCGGTGCCGAGATCCCAGGAATTGAGATGTCCACCGATGAAAACGATCTCATCCGGACGCTCTCTGCCCTTGATCTCGCCGACGACGTTCCAGGACGGCGCATTCTCTTGAACCGTCGGTGTCAGCAGAAGCCGGATCCTCACCGGACCCAGCGCTGCCAACCGTTCGAGCTGCTCGGCGTCGGGAATGGCCAGCGCCGCCGCCGGAATCCGCGGCGCGCCGTCCTCGTAATTGAGGGCCCCGGTATGGGGCAGACGATGGCTATCGGTGCCAAGCGAGCGCAGCAGATAGGCGACGGCACCCCGCTTTGCTGCCTCGGAGGGACCGTGACGCCGGATCGAGTTAGCGGCGCCATAGCCGCTGCCGTCCTGCGCCCGCACCATGCGCTGGGTCACGACAGCGATTTTGCCGTTGAGCGATCCCGGAGCAGCCGCAAGCAGATCGTCGTACGTCCGGAACAGCGATATCTCGGCCTCGATGCCGCTGGCATCCGTCGCGACCGAGCCACCCAATGCGGTCACAGCAAGATTCTGTGGCACTGAACCGACAATCTCCGCGCTTTCGGCGCCGCGGATCCAGGCGGGGAAGGTAAATGGCTCGGAGTGCACGTTCTCGAAGCCCGCTGCTTTCAGCCTGGCCTCGGCCCATGCGACCGCCCGCCTATGGGCTTCGGTGCCGGCCAGACGCTGCCCGATCTCGGTGGTCAGCGATTCCACGAAATCGAAGGCGGCGGGATCGTTGAGCGCTCTCTGTCCGAGGGTCGATGCGGTGACGACCAACGATTCCGAAGGCAGCGTGTCAGTGGCTCTTATTGTTGCTCCGGCGCTTGCCGCGAGGGCAACCGTCACGACGAGAATGCGCAAGATCTTGCCCATCCAAATTGCTCCTTCGCCAATTCATTATGGTCTGAATCGCTCCGTGTCGTCTTCAACGGCTGTCGGACGTCGGCCGGCCCGGTGACGTTCACATTGCCGGCCACTGGCACTTCCTGGATCCAAGTGCACCAGGCCGCTCAACGCTGCCTCAGGCGGCTTGCTTGAGGCGCTTGGCAATCTTCGCGATAGTCGCGTGGCTGCAGCCGGTCGCCCTCTGGATTGCTCCCCATGACTGCCCCACCGCGAGCATCCGGCCGTCGGTTTCGCATGAAAAGACCGCCCCAGCTGGCGGCCTCTTTCATTTAGGGCGCCGGCGATGATTAGCGGAGCCGCTTTGGCTAAATCTTCGTCTTGCGAGGCCGCCTAGCTCGACTACCCTCCCTCCTCACGGCGCAGATTCCCTGCGCCGTGCAGTGCAACTAAGCTTCCCCGCTCTTTGATCTCCATCGGGCGGGTTTTTTATTTATTCGACTGTTCGAGGATTTTCGAAGGGGGCCAGATAGCCGTTTGCTGAGTTTGGCGAGTCCGCTGGTGCGCGTTCCGGCCGCGCGGGCGGGCAATGGCCGCCGCAGGGTGCGCCGGGCGTTGGCAGGCACGAAACCGTTACTTCGGATTGATGAAGCGGGGTCTTGAAACTAACGCCGGCCATCAGACGTTTCCCAAGAATGTAAGTACGGATGCGTCAAAATGATTGAAGCCGTCGCGTTAATCATGGGTCTGTTTTGCGCTGGCATTTTTGTAGCTCACGCGGTCGATGCATATCTCGCGCACTAAGGGCCGGCGACTGATAACCCCCTGCACGAGTTTACCGAGCCCGCTGGTGCGGGTTTGGCCGGCAAGCTCAGGCGAGTGCGGGCTGATCGCCGCCGCCGCATGAGGCGGACTTATGGGCTGGCATCGGGTCGATTCCGGGCGCATATTTCGGGAATGGCGGCAATTGTTCAATGCAATTGCGGCGCCGAGTATAGACGCACCGAAGAGAAGTTCTTGGCACCGCATACGGGTGACGCGGTCTGCACGGTCTGCGGGGCTGCGCTAGAATCGTGGCTGGAAAGCACCCATGTCCCCGCATACGAACTTGTTGAACGTCCTGAACGTCCAGACAGAAAGCCGGGCCGCCCGGCATGAAGCGGGGCGAGGCGGCAGGCTGTCACGTACCGCCCAATCGGCGCCAGCGAATCCCGGGCTACCGCAACGCGAACCAGCCAAGGCCTATGCCTAAGGCGGCGACGCCGGCGCCGACGTCGATAAGCACAGCATTGTGAGATCCTGAGGCTAACCCCGCCGCTTGTCCGAACCAGAAAAGCCCGAGGGCAATAAATAGCGGGCCAGCGGCCACAAGGACGATCTTCATTAGAGCCTGCCTTGATCGTGCGTTTCCGACAGCGACTTGA
Source organism: uncultured Alphaproteobacteria bacterium (assembly GCA_963822795.1). Lineage (GTDB taxonomy): Bacteria > Pseudomonadota > Alphaproteobacteria > Rhizobiales > Xanthobacteraceae > Bradyrhizobium. The sequence goes on along the minus strand of CAWGJM010000059.1, from coordinate 58,374 downwards.
GAAGGCCGGCGCTTCTCAAAAAGGACCCGCCATTGGCGACGGGCCCCAGTCAGGGAGAAACGCTGGCAAAGTAAGCCGATTCGCGGCAGCGTGATGTGTCGTAATTCACACACAGTGAGGGAAACCCTTCGGGCCGCCCGCGATCTCCCGGAACACGACGGCGCAGCGGCCGCGGTCGCCCGCCTCGCCGCCTGGTCGCCCCCCAACGGTGCGTTGTTAAAAAATCCCGGAAAGCCTTCGGTCCTCGGCGAGGCATCCCGCCTCGATTTCGAGGACAGCAAAATGAGCCAACAGACTAAACAGTGTGAAGCCTGCGCCGGCACCGGGAACGATCGCCGTATCCTATCCGCAAGATCCTGTTTCAGCCTTGCCCGGCGTGTGCCGGGACTGGCAAGGCGCCGAAATCCCCAGCGTCCGCGCCCGACTTTGAATAGTGGAGAATAGCCCTTTGCCGAGTTTACGGAGTCCGCTGGTGCGGGTTTGGCCGGCGGTCTCGAGAAGTGGGCGGCTGGCTCCAGAAGACGAATCCGGGCCGCCGCACGGATCGATAGTGGGGTCAGTTTTGATTGTGGCAGACATCCGGGCTGGAAAAGGGGCAGTCGGCGGCGCATATTCGGGTGATGGAAAAGATGACCGTCTTAGCCCTCGTCATCGCCATTATTGTGCTCGCAGCCGTCTACTTGCTGATGCGTCGGAAACGAAGCTGAGATGAACCCCAAACGCCCTAGGGACAACCCCAACCAGCTCGCGACTTAGGGGCGGGTCTTACGCAGGCCGGGCCGCCCGGCAGGAAGCGAGGCGAAGATGTCCATAAATGAAATCGTCAACGAGATTATTCGTCTCGTCAGGGCGCGCGACACGAACGGTGGTCACTTCCACGACGAGCCCTACAAGGGCGACTTCTTTCGTTTGTTTATTGCGGCCTGGGACGCGGGCTTGCTCAAGCGTGCTGGACCGAAATCTTTGAAGCTGGACAGCTTGATCAGGATCGTCGGTGACCGCGATCCGGCAATTTTCGACGGGGACACTTGGCTGATGTTTTGCGCTGCATGGCCAGAGTGGGACTACGCTTGGTCGCAGGCGAAAGCGGGGCGGTCCGCATGATGACGCCGCGCCTTGAGGGTTGACTCCTGGCGACAATGCCCCCCTTCGCCGAGTTCTACGGAGCCTGCTGGTGCGCGTTTGGTCCGCGGGCTCCGGAGGTGCCGGCCGATCGGCGCCAGCGCACGGGCGCCCGCCGCTGATTCCTGCGGCACATTCAGGACCTTTAGGGGACGGTGAGCGGTAAGGCCGTAACACCGGGGGGTAGGATCGCGAACCCGGAGTCGGGTTATGAGCAATATTCCTCTAGACCTTCAAAGAAAGTGCGAACAGCGGTGGGCCGCCAGATTCGAGAGGCCAGTTTCACCAGCGGCGCCTCAAAGCCAGCCTCAACAACAACAGCAGCTTTCCGCACCCGCCAAAGCCAAAAGAAAAACCCGCCGGGTTAAAGCGGCGGGCGTGAGATCTGCCCCAGCGGGGTGAGCGCGGGACCGAAGCCCTCCGACTTTTGTTGCGCGGCAATTTTGTATTTGACTCTGGGCGGATTCAGCTCTTTCTTGTTTGCAAGCTAAATTTATGAGATATCCACAGACTATCTTGAGTTGTTATTTCCTTTGTAATGGCTTTGGGGGCGAAAATGAGCCTCAACAAGAGTTTATCTATCGCCAACGCGCGGCTTGAAATGCTCACCCGGACAGAAACTGATCTCCACGCGCAGTTCCTCGAACTAACGGAGCTGCGCGAGCGGTTGAGAGAGGCACAGCTTTCGGCGGATCTACAAAAGGCAACGCGGGCTCGAAAGCCCGCGCCAGTTGTTATCGCTGCAGCCAACTAGCGTGTGTCGCCAGGCGCTGGCGGTTACGCTTCCGGTGTGATCGGCGCCGGCGCTTCATGGTTGGGCCAGCTCCTGGGCCTTGATCTCCAGCTGGCGTCGATCAGTCGCTGGATAACGATTTCAGCCGCGGCCTCCGGATCCGGGATCGGCACCGGAAAGTCGTCGCTGTTGAAAAGGTCAACCAGCACGTGCTGCGGGGTGAGCTCGCTCATGTTGGCCGCGTCTCGCCGTGCCAAGCGGCGTAATAGTCCGCCTTGAGCTTCTTCAACATAACCGCGACCTGGAACACCGCGAACATTGCCTTTTCGTGCTTGTCGTCCCTGCCCTCGATCGCGTGCTCGGCGAAATGCAATGCGGGCCATGATCGCGCAGTCGTCGATCCTACCTTCCAGATCGCGAAATGCTTCGGAGTGGAGCTTGTCGACCTCGTCGACCGTGATCGGGCGATCAGGTAGCGGAAAGCCAATGATATCGCTTCATGACGCTGGCCTCCCGATCGGTCTGATCTCGGCCTCATGTCCCGGTGGCCACTTGCTCGGGAAGCACCAGCCACCCCGACGGTTCCGCGGATAGGGCTTGCCGGTGGTTGCGCGACCGTGAGCGTCCCATGCGGCCAACGCTTGCTCGTCGGTCACCTCGATGTCTGCACGCACGCGAGGTTGGGAGAGTGCAGTAGCCATTTCGTCGGGCGCTCGGGGCGGATCAATGGGCGATCGGCGGGCTGGTGGATGTAATCTGCGCGCGTGCTAATTTCGGAGGGCGACTGAGCGGCTATTGATACCGGCACCCCCAGATCAGCTATAATACCTTTAACATCTCATTTAATTTAATTTGATTTAATTTAATCGATGCGGATTTAATTCTGGGCGGCGTCGCATTCAACCAAGCGAGGGCGGCTGCGATGGTGTTCGTGAAACGAATTGACGGCGCTCCTAAGAACGGGGATTTCATTGTCCTGCGGGACGCAGGTTCGCGGGAGGTGGGACGCTGGGCTCAGGAGGCCAACGGGTGGGTTCGACCCGACGGAACACCTGTCCGAATTTCTCCAACACACTGGACACGGGTCTCCGACGACTTTTCTGGCCCGAACGATCGTGAACGTTCGCTGTTTCTTGCTGCTCTTGCTGCTCCCCTCCCAGACGACGAAACAGAGCAAACACAGAAGCGACCTCACACTCGTTTGATCCTGGCTTTGGTGACCGCAATTTTCTGCATCGGCGGATTTGTCTTTTGGATTGGATCCAAAGATTCAAGCTCTGATAATTTGGCAGCCGACCTGAAACGAGAATTCTCTCGAGCACGAGATCGAGCGTTTGTCGCTATCGGCGGTCTCACTGCCGCTCGGGAGCGCGAAAACGTTGCGCTAACCGAGGCCTTGGAGAGCAAACGAATTGCGGATTCCAAACAGATGGAGTTGAAGCAGCCGCTCGACGAAAGCGAGGCAAAGTCGGAGGCACTCGCCCGGGAGCTTGCTTCCGCTCGCGAGAATGATGTCGCGGCCCGCAATCTCGCTGCCGCGCGCGATCGCGAAAATGCCGCACAGGCGCTGGAGACCAAGCAAATTGCCGATGCCAGGCAGAAGGAGTTGCAGCAGGCGCTCGACGAAAGCGGGGCAAGATCGGAGGCACTCGCCCGTGAGCTTGCGTCCGCCCGCGAGAATGATGTTGCAGCCCGCAATCTGGCCGCCGCGCCCGCGCGCGAAAATGCCGCACAAGCGCTGGAGACCAAGAAACTCACCGATGCCAGGCAGAAGGAGTTGCAGCAGGCGCTCGACGAAAGTGAGGCGAGGTCGAAGACGCTCGCCCGCGAGCTTGCGTCCGCCCGCGAGAATGACGTTGCGGCCCGCAATCTCGCGGCTGTGCGCGAGCGCATGAATGCCGCACAGGCACTGGAGACTAAGCAAATTGCCGATGCGAAGCAGAGGGAATTGAAGCAGGCGCTCGACGAAAGTGAAAAAAGGGTGTTCGCGCTGGAGCGTGAACTTGCGTCCGCGCGCAAGACCATTGCGTCGGCCAAAACGCCCTCCGACGCAGAGATGACTGCTCGAGACACTGCCGCGCCAACTGAACCTCTCAACCGGCCTATGGAAGGATCGAACGCTGCGTCTAAGGCCGCCGTATCCGCTGCGCCAACGCGCGAGCAGTTGGTTCAACCCAATGCGCCAGTGCAGCGCGGCGTGCGTCCTAACGGTGTCGCGCGTGTTACACCACAGGCAGCACAGCAAGGCCGCTTCGCCGCGCAGTTCGCGGCACGGGCGCAAGGCGCCAATTTCCGCGCGGGCACGGCTGCGCTCGCCCCACGCCGGGCCTGGAGCCTCGGCCTGCGCGCGGCCTTCGTGCCGTGGCACGGGTCGGTGTTCTGGCCCTATGCCTATTCGGACGTATTCGATTACGCATTCTGGCCCTCTGGCTATGATGACGGTTACTTTGCCTATGCCTATGATGATTTCTTCGACGGCGTGTTCTGGGGGCAAGCCGGCCCGCCGACTGAGGACCGCTATGCGTATGCACCACCAAACGCACGCCTAGCCCGATCGACCTCTTCCACCGTGGAAGAACTGTGCACGCAGCCCGGCATGGGCATTACTGCTTGGCCGTTCGCAGAAATCAAAAGGAGGGTCGGCTTGAATACTGAGCAGAAGCAGCTACTTGACGAGGTGCGGAGCTCGGGCCAGCGAGCCGCCAGCGTGCTCAAAGCCTCATGCCCCCCGAAAAACAATTTCGCGATGACGCCACCCGGTCGCCTGCAGGCGATGACGTTGCGGCTCACAGCCACGCTCGAAGCAGTGCAAACGGTCCGCCCAGCGATGGAGAAGTTCTATAATTCGCTGAGCGATGGGCAGAAGGAGCGCTTAAGCGAAATCGGGCCGAAGCAGTCCAAGAACAACGCCGAGGCCAACCAGACGTCGGCGCAGGATGGCAAGAGCTGCAGCGAACCGAAAGCCGGACTTGCAAATCTGCCGATCGAGCGGATCGAGGACGCGGTCAAGCCGACCAATGCACAGGAAGATGGTTTGAAGCACCTTGAGAATGCCACCGCCAAGGCTGTCTCGATCATGCAAGCCGCCTGCCCCGAGGACACGCCAATCACTCCGCCCGGCCGGCTGGAGGCTATGGAGCAGCGCCTGCAGGCCATGATCGATGCAGCTGATACGGTGAAGCTTGCGCTCAACGACTTTTATGGGTCATTGAGCAATGAGCAAAAGGCGCGCTTTAACATCATCGGCGGCGAACTCGCGCAATCCGGCAACTAGAGCATTTTTCACTTGATGCGGGTCAGTGTCCATAGCCGGCATGTCGAAAGTGATTGACGCACTGCTCTGGCGCAAATGTCTTGATAAGCCTGCCGATCAGCTTCCAGAGCGCCTTGACGGTGCGGGCCGCGCCCTTGCGCGTTGCTGTTTTGAGTTTGGAGAATGCCTGCTCGATCGGGTTGAGGTCCGGCGAGTAGGCCGCTAGATAGCGCACGCTTGCCGACCGCCTCAATCGCCTGGCGCACGCCATCGATCTTGTGGGTGCGCAAATTGACGCCCTTTTACAGGGTCGGCGTGAGAACCTGCTCGACATATGCAATGAATGTTGGCCCATCCATCGCGCCATCGATGACGTAGGGCGCGGTCATGCCATCGAACCGCAGGGCAGCGATGAACGTCAGCGTCTTCCAGTGACCGTGTGGCACGCCTCGCGACCAGCCGCTCGCCGCGCGGGCTGCGGCCATAGTGACGGACCATTTTCGTCGTGACCGCGGTCTCGTCAATGAACACGCCAAGCGCGGCGCGCGCAGCCGCAACATCAGGACGATCCTGCTCGGCGGCGTGCAGAGTTTTTTTTGAACGTGATCTCGTGACGATCGTAGAAGCGCCAGATCGAGCTCGTTCCAACCTTGCGCTTCTTTGCGCCGCTGAGCCGCAAGCGGATGTCATCAAGCGTCAGGTCAGGCTCCGCGGCTATAAGATCGAGCAGCCATTGCTAATGCTTGTTCAGCGGCGAGCGGTTATGGCCGGTGCCGGGCTTGGCCTCGACGCTGCCGGTCGTCGTCCAGCGCTCGATCCAGCGGATCGCTGTCGAGGCACCGACGTTGAGCAGACGTGCCGCCTCCCGCGCGCTGTCACACTCCTCGACGATCGAGACGACCCGCACCCGCAGGTCTTTCGAGTATCCCTTCGCCATCGCGCACCCCCGCCGTTGTCGTCGGAGGAACCGAATTTGATTTGCACGCCCGAGGGAACCCCTAAAACCCTTCCGACTCAAATCGAGCGGAAAGCGCTCTAGCTGTACTCTCACGTTGAGTTAAAAATAAAGAGGCGGCCCTTGTGGCCGCCTCTTTATTTGCCCGAGGTGCGGAGCGGATTTTAGAAGTGATCACTCCGGACATTGGTCACGAAAAGGCGCATGTCCGAGATGGGTCAGAAGCGGACTTTGTCCGCTTTTGCTAAAGGGGCCGCGGGCGCGCGCCGTCCGTGGCCAGTTTTGATCGCGCTCTCAGGCTGGTGGACTTACATATCCGTTGTGTACGTCAGCCGTGTGAACGGCGGTCCGAATTGATACCGAACATGGCGACGCCGGTGGGGCGCGGCGAAGATTGATGATCTGTTTGGATATTGTGTAGGTAGGTTCCATTCTTTTGTTCGACCCGCGCCGCGAGCATTCTTCCGTCCCGACCGCCAAATCGCACAGCCGCCGCGCGCAGGGCCTGTCAAGGCTGGCCGCGTCTTCGCGGCCACCCGAAGGGCCTTGGCCTTGATAGGCCCGAGCACGGCGGCACGCTCGATCGGCTCGGGGCTGGAGGCTGCTAGAAACTGCAGCAGAGGGGGTTAATGTGTCTCACTGTGCTGATGAAGCGTCGTGCAGATTGTTTCTGTGTGGTCGCTGCCGCTCCCAGGTTCTTGTCTGTAGGAAGTGCGATCGTGGCCAGATCTACTGCTTCGGAACCTGCGCGCAAGAAGCCCGCTGCAAGAACCAAAGGGAAGCTCGGCGGGGCTATCAGGCAACTCCACGTGGTCGCGCCATGCACGCTGCCCGAAGTCGCCGTTGCCGAGCGAAGGCCGAACACTACGCGACCGATCCGGCATACCGCGCGAGCCTGGTCGTAACGAAATATGCCGACCGCTAAGGGCTGGTCGCGCAAACTCGACGAGCCGATCCCGCTGCCGGACGGTGGCGAGCTTCGAACGCTGCGTCGACAAACTACCTCGCGGCATGCACGAACGCGAGGAGTGGCAAACGGTGATGGAAGTCCTGTTATCGGCGGTTGAGGGCCGTGAGCCGGTGAGCTTGCTGCGAATCGCTCTCAAGCTGGCCCTGCAGGAAAGCGACCCCTCGCGAGCCAAGAAATAGAAGATGATCCGATAAAAACAGTTTGGATCTACGTCGGCAAAAGCAAGGAAGTCGGCGCATTGCGGCGACACGTCGAGCTGCCAACATGAAGCCGCCCGCGCTGAGCTTACCCTAGTTGAAGCAGCTTTGACTTACAAAAATTTAACCCGAGCGCGCCTTGTTTTCCTGGTGCCATCATTGGCATTGTTTCCTCAGTATTTAATTTAGAGTCTGAGGTCCGCTCGATGTGCGGAGCAACAGTCCAACGCCCTTTCTCAAACAGAACATCGAAGTTTCTTGTCGTATCGAATATGAGAAGCGGAAGTACGTCGCTGGAAACAGCCCTTGGGGCATTGTCCGAGGACGCGCACGGTCGCAAGTTGCCGGAAAAAGGACCTCTGATGCGCTGGGGTCGATCGACGAAACGTTGCTGAAGCTATTAAGGGCGATACAGCAGACCTAGAAAAAGAAATGAGCGCCGTCGACAAGGTCGTAACGTTAATCGGACTTGTGGCTTCCCTCGCGGCAGCGGTCTTGTGGCTTTGGGGATCGCTTATCGAGGTTCCGGATGACATCGACACGATAGTTGGCGAGCTACAGCGGATCGGGCAGGTGAGTGCTTGGGCAGCGATGGCAGCGTTAGTTGCGGCCGAGTGCGCTGCGTACGGGTTCTGGCGAAAATTAAGCTGAGATTGCCCGCCGATTCTTCCTCGCGCCCCCTCAGGTTTCGGAACACTTCCGGCGCCTGATCGAGCCTCGGGTTGAGGGGGAAGAAATAGCTGGGATACTGGGGGAGATGACAATGAGGTTTTTGCTCATTTTCGCCGTGATCTGTGTATCCGCAAATGCTGCGCTAGCTCAGGATGCAGCGCCCAAGGTTGGCAACAGGCCGCTTTATCAGGTCAAGCCAAAAGTGCCGGAAGGCTGCAAGCTCGTAGGAACGGTGAAGGGTACAAAGCTTTGGGCTGGCGACTGCATATCATCAGAGCTTAGGGGCACGACGCCGGCGGCGGAAACTCAGTCATTACCTGAGCGGGCAGCCGGCGCCATTCCGCCCGGCCAGAAGCAATAGACAGGGGCGCCCAAGGCTCAAAAGGTCGGCCACCTCCAAACGCAAAGCATGATCTGTCCACGACGCGCTGTGGCCGGCCCGCTACCGGGATCCAACTAATAGCCTGGTTTGCCTAATGCCTTTGACCGCGCGCCGGAATGGCAGGCTGCGGCGGAAGCCTTGCTGCTGGTCGCCGAGCGCGGCGGCCCGACGATGCTTGCTCGGATCGGGATAAGGCGGGCATCCCGGCAATCCCGCCCAGATCCGCTTCCAGGTTGAGCCCAATGGCTACGGCGAGCGCATCTTTGCCGCATTCCGTCGTGGAGTACTTCACCAAGAACGCCGATGGGACGCTCTCGCTCTTGACCAGGGCAGCACGCAGCCGGTCTCATCCAAGGTGACGCACGCCGGCATCGCGCGCGTCGCCAAATTCTTCTTCCTGATCGATTAACGCCGGGGTCGACGGAGCGGGTGGCGCAAACCGTGGTGCACGCCGGCATCTGCAAGACCAGGAGATTCCGTTTCAACCTCCAAACGCCGCGTGTCGCGGCAGATGACGCAGACGGGGAGGCCGTCAAGGTCCTCGCTGGTAACGATATCAGCGCCGCAGTCCTGGCACGTAAACTCGATGGTATGGCTCATTGGCATCTCCTGATGAGCCGTTTGAGCGCTCGCAAGCCGGCTTCCCATAAGACAGATCGCAAATAGCTCGCGGGTTTCCTCGCGGCTCAGTTCGCCAATATCCTGCGCGCCATGCGCGGCCACGAAGGCGGCGGCATAGCGTGCCTGATTCTCCTCGTGCCGACGAGCCGCCGCATCGAGGAGCGCACAGAGCCGTTCAATGATCAGAAGAGCCGGAGAATTGCGCCAGCAACGACCAGGCCCGCGAAGGCGATCACCACCTTTCGAATTAGTTAATGCGGGGCCGCGCGGCCTTAAAATCCGTGCCTTTCCTCGGCAGCTTGCGCGAGCTTGATCCAATCTGCCGCAAGCCGAAGCCAGGCGGCCTAGAGTTCTGTAACGCTCCCGCCTGATGTAAGGGACTACATCATGATCGTCGCGTTTCACAGGCCACCATGTCCAAAGTGCAAGGCAACAACATCGCTGGCACGGATCACCCCCGGCCGGTCGGGCTTTGACATCCGAACATTCGAATGCCGTGCTTGCGATCACATTTATCAGCGGGTGGTCGAACTTGGCGACCCGATGAAATCCACTCGAACCGATGGTTGGTTCCGGGGCGAATTGCGAGCGCCAACGTAAGGCCGCCTCAGCTGGGACCCTTTGCTGGCTCCGGAGTGCGGGCCGGTCACGTCAGCGAATCCGCGGCCGATTTCTGAGTCACCGTGAACTTTCCCCATGGTAACGTGGCTTGCACCGATTCGACCGAAAGGATCGGGACGATGAGAGGCCCGCGCGATGGTGCTCGCCAGCCAATTGGAGATTGTGATGGTTCCGGTTGTCAAAATCACGCGGCAATTCATGTGCGGAAAGCCCATTGTTTTCCTGGCGGCTATGATGGACTGCGTGAACGAGCAAAGCGCGATCGCCGCCTTTCCGAAAGAACCGAGCGGCAAGGTAGAGTTCGCTTGGTGGGATATTCCTCGGGAGCCAATGTACCTTCCAACACTCGGAAGCCCATTGCACGAGCAGCTATGGCCGTGACGATATAGCAATCGGGCCATCCGCCGGGTGAAGCGGACGGCCCTGGGGTTGGCAAACTACATTCTCAACGTCTTTTTTTCACGATCCTATTCACGGGCCTTGATCTCAAAGCCGGCGTCGAGCAGTCGCTGGATGACGATTTCAGCCGCCCGTTCGGTGTCAAGAACCTCGGCCGGGAAGTCGGCGCTGACGAAAAGGTCGGCCAGGACGTGCTGCAGGGTGAGCTATGATGCGAGCTGTGTTGATTGGTGTCTTCCTTGGCCTGTGTGGAAGCGGCTTCTCCGACTCCGCTTTTGCGCAAAGCACCGTCGGCGGACCAGCCAAGCCGACAGCTATCGGCGGTCCTACGAAACAGAACTCGCCGGTCTTGCCGGGAAACAAGGCCGGCTCGACCGCGGCTACGCCACCCTCCACGGTCAAATGCGTCAAAGGTTCCTGCAAGCGTTAACACTTCATCGCCCGCCGATTTTTGATGCTGGAAGACGCGGGACCGAAGCCCCGCGCCCTGGTCGTTATCGCCTGAGCCGCCTCGCGTGAGCGGCCAGACGCTGCTGAATCTACACGCTCGCCCTAGGTGCTCGTGGTCGCACCCGTTCCGTGGTGGAAAACAGGCGGTCACTGGTGCATATTCTGGAAATGACGAAGCGAATCCATATCAACGTCCTGCTCGCCGTGTGCACGGCCCATGTCGGCTTCGGTATCCTGACGATTGCCATTTCGCCGGGGTTCTTCATGAATCTGCTAGGTGCAGGCATGATGGGACCGGGGGCGCCGCTGCCTATCTCATCTGGTCCCATCGGTTCGAACCTCAATGACCCCAAACGCCCTGGGGGGTCCTTACGCCCCGGTCGAGCCGCCCGGCATGAAACGGGGCGGCCCGATTAGCAGATATCCAGTTATCTCCTCAATCGCCGTCCAGGATGTCCATCAACTCGCAGCGGTGGCGCCCGGTGTCATCTTTGGCCTTCGCCGATCTGCGGTTTGATTGACGCACCGGATGGGCGGCGAGAAATGCCAGATCCTCGGCGATCGCGCGTTCGATCCGCTCCGATTTCACGGCGGTGTGCAGATGTTGCCCCGCGGCCAGCGCCGCCTGCTTCCATTCGACTGTCCGATATCGAGCCGCTGTTCACTTGCAGGCCTGCGGCCCAAGAAGGGGCGCGCTGATGTCCGCCCGAATTTCAACTGGAATGCCAGGGGACCTGTCGGCGGCATGGGGGATCGGATAATCGCGAATGCCTGATCGCCCGATGCCACCGGACGCCGCCACTCTCTAGTTTACATTCCGTGGCTCTGGAATACGTTCTGGCAACTCTTGCTCAGCTTCGTTCGATTTTGCTGCAAACATTGCTGAACCGCACTGTCGTCGCCTAACTGCTTCCGGCAAAATCGCTGTGCGTCTCGCGTGCACGCCTGTTGCTCCTGCGGGGTGCCCATATGGCCCTGAGCTAATGACGATGACGCCCCGATCAGTAACGCGATAGGGGCGAGCATTAGTTGGCGCATCGATCATCTCCATGAATTTGTGTCTAGACCAGTCTAGACCCCATCTCAGGATAAAGCGGCGACTGTTGCGCGGTTCCAGAGCGTCCGTGGAGGGCCCGAGGATCAAGAAGGACCGCGTGGACCCGTCAGGTCAGGCCCCATCGCGGCGGTCGTCCGGCCGGATTGTAGCCCAGCAAGAAGACTATCATAGTTGGTAGGTGGTGCCGTAGGTCTGCGATGGGCTACGCTGTTCTACAGGAGGATCGGCGATGCAAGACATGCAGGCCTATTTGAGAAAGCTGCACCTGGACGCGGTGGATTGCGTTAATCAGTAAGCGTGCGACCGATCCGCAGAAGAAAGAGCTGTTCGACCGGCTCGCCGACCACCTAGCGATGCTGGCATCAGAGCTGGAACGTGCGATCGAGGCGAATGGACCTTAGTGGATTATTTCGCTAGTCCACGCTAAGCCCCGCCCCAGACCTTGTGGCTTCACCTTGCCGCGAATTGGCGGCATCATGGCGCTATGCCCGCCCTCACCCGCCGCCGCAATCCCGATGCCAGACAAGAGAGCTGGCTGGTCTACTATGGCGACGTCCGTGTCGGCACGATCGCGATCCGCTCCGGCAACCCGTTCGGAACTGATCCATGGCAATGGCGCTGCGGCTTCCATCCGGGCAGGCATCCAAGCGACTGCACGACCGGCACCGCGGCCAGCTTCGACCATGCGCAGCGACTTCGAGGAAGCCTGGCGGGTCTTCCTCGCCAATCGCGCGGAGGCCGACTTCGACGAATATCGGAAGCACCGCGCCTGGACAGCGTGGAAATACGCGATGTGGGATTCAGGATGCAAGCTGCCTAGAAAGCCCTTGGCTTCGTCGATCGCGTTCGCCGCCGGATCTATCGAGGGGGCAAGGGCTGTGGCGGGGGCTGGGGCAGTCATGAAGAACAAAGTCTTTAAGAACGATCTCAAATATCTGACGCAACAGAGCCTCGTTCCATCGCTCGCTCGATACGTTCAAGTGGACGACCTAAAGCTTCCGCGCGAGCTATTCCTCCGGAAAGTGCTCGATCGCATTGTCAACGATTTGAGCGCGCCGGTTGCAGTTCCCAGAACATCGCAAGGCCCGGGCCTGGCTGCCCAACAATGCGAACGCGAAGGTGCTTTCCCTCGCGCAACATTTCGCGGTGTTCTTTCACCGTTTTAGGTCATTGTGTCATCCTCTTGTCGGCCGCGTCGCCGCGATGGCCGCCGAGTGCGGCATGGTCTCGACCTTCGCGTCGCGCGGCCCAGATCGATGTTGATCCCCATGAAAGCCGTGGTCACTTCCTCGCTGCATTTATTGCGGGCTCCTTGCCGACATTCTCAAGTCGGAGTGTTACTTCGGTATATTTGTCGATCGCGGCTTTGAAATTTTCAGGGGCAACCAGGCCGCGCGGAGCAATCCAAGCACGGCTTTGAAGCCTCAAGGTTTGGTCGGTTTTTACGAGCGTCCCCCATTGGAGTAAAGCCACGATAGTCAGTGCTATCGTAGCGAGGGCTACGGGTCTTTAAGTTTGGTCCGCCAAGTTCCCTTCTCGCACGTATCCCAAATTATGAGACAGGCAAGCGCGAACCAAGGTGACAGTAGACAGAGCCAGTCCCAAACGGAAGGCGCCCGACGTCTGGCCGCGCCAGTATATCGAGATTTAGGTTGTGCAACATTGAATTGAGCGACGCCTTAACCGATCATGTGCAGAGCGTTCACCGGGCCGCACCGGCCTCGCATTTAATCGATACGGTCACGGTCGGAGGCGATCAGAAGTCCCCGGTCCGGCGAACGTGACGGCGTGGCACCGCGATGTCTAAAATGAGATAATCGCGATCTTTTGGCGGAGGAATCTTGACAGCACCGTATTAATACCGGAACAGTTCAGCTTGACATTGCCGGAAGGCGATTCGCTGTCCGTCTAGTGTAGCGTCCATTGTAGGTTAGTTGGGGGCATCAAATGAGCACCTCTCAGCAGCGGTTTATGACCGCCGACCCTGAGACGCTTCTTTCAATCCTCTTCCGCGACGCAGCCGATCTCCATCTTCAGTTATCCGAATTGAACAGATTGCGCGACCAGGTCAGGCAAGCGCAACGATTGTTGGCCCGGTCGCGGCGTCCCCGTCGAATACGCGCCGGGCCTAGCCGGTCAGTGGGACTGGCTGGCATCGGACCGGCCTGATGCGCGCTTGGTGGGAGTGGGCAAGCAAGCCCGTTGAAAGCTCGCAAACGATCAGCCGCGATATCCGGTGATGGACCTTTCGCGAGAGGATTGGCACGACCGCGAGAAGGTCAACCGGGCCGTGCGCCAAGCCGAACAGAATCGGGAACGCTCAGGGTGAGCCGGATCGGGGCGGATCGGGCACCGCACTTGAACGGCGCACCAGTTCCTCCTAAAGTTCACTTTTGCATTTTTAAGGAACTAGGTTCTCGGGACGGGCGTGTAGTTCCCGATGCAGCGCGGTAGGGGGTTGAAATGCCCGAAGCGTCAATATTCCTGTTGGAAGATGAAGCCTTGATCCGCATGATGCTCGCGGAAATGGTCGAGGGACTGGGGCATCACGTGGTTGCGGAGGCGGGCGACATGGTAGCCGGGCAGGCGTTGGCCGAGACGGCTATTTTTGACCTTGCCATTCTCGACATAAACATTGCCGGTGACATCGTCACCCCGGTCGCCGAGATCATCGACAGGCGGGGCCTGCCGTTTATCTTTGTCAGCGGCTATGGACCACGGGGCCGACCAGAAGCATTTCGTGGGCGGCCAGCGCTGCCGAAACCCTTGCTGATATCGAAGCTCGGCGAGACGATTGACGCGATCCTCGCGGCCGCTGGTGAGGCATCGTCTCCACCTGACAACTCTTCGCCAAAATTTCAGTGAACCGGATCGGCCGCCGCATCATCATGTGCATGCTGCTGATCGGCGTTGTGAGCTGTTAGCCCAGAGCGGTAGGCGGGCTTCCGATGTTGAGGAGCTGCGAAATGGCCGTGATGAGCTGGGCTGGTGCGAATGGTTTTTCGAGAAGGATGCTGCCGGGGACGCCTTGCGAGGCCCACTGATCCGCCGCAGCGCCGGTCATGTAGATGACCGGAAGTGTTGGGTCCGCCTCCCTCATCCGTCTGGCGACATCCCAACCGCTCAGCCGTCCCATCAAACGAACGTCCGTGACGAGCGCCTTGTACTTCTTGGTGCCGCCCATGAACAAAGTAAGGGCCTCTTCGGCGGAGGACAGAATATCTGTCTCGAAGCCGGATTCGGCGAGCGCGTCTTCCAGAATGCCTTGCGCAGCGGGTACTCGTCTTCGACGACGAGAATTAGAGGTACGTCAGACACAATTCCCCGGCCGATCGCGAATGGCCCAGAGGTTCTACTTACAACCCTGTTTTAAGTTCCTTAGAAATGTTCAAAAGTGAACTTAAGGCCGCTCGGCTAAGCCGCCACACGCATTGGCGGCTGATGTCCGTCCTGCAAGCGAGGTCCAAATCGATGGCTTCAGAGAGCCTTCGCCGCCATGGAGCGTGCCCAAAAGATCACAGCCCCAAAACATTTGAGCGTATCCTTGACAAGCTGGTGGGAAGTCGTCGAACGGCCCCGATTTGGTTGTAGCCCCAAGTCGGTTGCGCAACGAAGTTGTCTTTGAGTCATAAAATGACGAAGCAGATTTCAGCAATCGCTGTCGTCGCTTGCATTGCACTCTCATCATTTGGGATGCCCGCTGCGCTGGCAAGATGCCCGCTGCGCTGGCAAAACAATGCAGCGCCGCGATGCCATCAAATCCGCACGGGCGTTGGTGGTCCTATCGTCTCATTGATGGACGAAAATGCTGGTACGAAGGCAAGCCCGGGTTTTCGAAATCATTGTTGGAGTGGCCCGCGCAGGCTAAGGCTCCCGCACAATCAGGCTCCAATGGGGAACTTGCAAGCGGCCTCACAAAGAAGCCTAGCAATCCATTAGATTCACAGGCGGGGGCAACGACTGACTCGGATACGTTCGAAGCACACTGGCGCGCTAGGGTGGAGCAGCATTAGACCTTGAGATGCGCGGCCCGTCTTTTCACGCCACAAGAGAGCCGGCCGACTGGTGGGCTGAGCAGAACTGCCTGATCTGAACACGGGCGCAGGCGTGCTCATTTGTGTGCGCTGTTTGGCGTATTGGGAACTCCGCCAAAACGGCCGCTGGTGCGTTTTGGCTTGTTCCCGCACCTTCCCTAGCACAAGGTGAAAATAACGAATTCGTGGACTCGCTAACGGCTTGAGCGCGTGCAAATGGGGACTCGCCTGCTTTGACCTTCAGTGGTCCATTTTGATTTTGGTAGTGAACTGGTTTGAATCTTCAATTCACCATAGTGACGTACGTCTAGGATAACTTGTGCGCTGTTGTTTGTAGTGTCCATTTAGTTATTAGTTAGTTGGGGGTATCAAATGAGTTCTTCCCAGCGACGCCCTACAGCTGCCACCGATGCGCGCCTTGCAGTCCTCATCAACGACGCAGCCAATCTCAAAGCTCAGCCAATAACCTCCAGCAAAGCTGGAGGTTTGATTGGGAACCGCCAAAGGCGGTTTTAAGGGATGTTTGGACGATTGATTGGATTTTGGACTGCTGAAATCTTCAGCTCAAACTGCTCCAATTGCCGATCGGCCAGTTCTTGGTTTCTGAAAGTAGGCCCGGATCACTTCCTCGTTCCGGTGTGCCAACGGTCGTCACAAAGTACCCGCGCCCAGAATTTGTGGCCCAGAAAATTCCGCATCTTGCGTTCGACATTCTGCGCGATCCATATCGAGCTCTTCCCTTTCATGTATTCGATGATCTGCGCCACCGAATATTTGGGAGGTATCGAGGGTTCTTGGCGTTCCCCAAGGAGACTTCATGACTTCATTCCCGCAGCTGTAAAACTTCCTGTTTTCGCCCCGCCATAGGCGGAGGGTTAGCAGGTTTGGTTATGCGAATTGAACGAACCGCGCGAGCCGGTCAGGAAAGAGCTGCTATCAGCTCGGAAATCGAAACATCGGAATGGGCACGGCGCTATCTCACGGTCCTTACTGGAAATCGACCGTAAATCTGCCTTCCGCCTCCACTAGAAGGGAGCGGAGCGTGTGCGCAATGGGATCAGCGGGCAAAAATTGCACTCGGGGTTTGAGTGGGCGGCTTGGCTAGCCCGCTCAATTAAAACCTGAATACAGAGATCACGCCGGTTGGACTTTTTTGCTTATGAGGGTCATTGCCTTGCGCGCGGTGCCGCAGCACGATTAGACGGCGGCTGAATCAGATAATCGTCGAGCCGCTTCCCGGACCTAAGCTGTGCAGTCAGCCAGCGTGGCCGTTTCCCGCGACCTGACCAAGTCTCGGATGGCTCTGCGGGATTCCTATATTTCGGAAGCACCTGCGGGTAAGGGCGTCGAGCGCGACTCTCCTTAACGTCGTGAGGCACACCATGCAGGTCGAGCTGGCGCAATCGTTCATCAAGCCGTGCTTTTTCGGCCGATATTTTGCGGGCCAATACCGAGGCGACAAATTCGTGAAGGGACCAAAGCTCGTCCATCGACATCGATTCGAGATCATGAGGTTTCATTGTAACCTCGGATGATTGGTCCGAGTCGCAGGGTGCTTCTGCCTTTGAGCGCTTATTTAGGCGCTTGCGGGGAAACAAATAACATTTTGAGAGTGTGACCGCTTCGTCACAGCCTCTTGGTCACCACAGTGGATGTCCCGCAAACGATTGAAATAGCACCATGCAGCGCGGCGGACCCCGCGCAGAGCCGGACGGTACCGACAGCGCTGTGGGGATTGCCAACTATTGAAAAGGGCTAAGGTGAGTCAATTTGACTCAGAGCCATCCGGGCGGCGGTCTGTTGAGCTACGGCATTCCTCCCCAGGCGTGCCAGTCCGTGTCCCACGACGCCCACCCCGCCCCGCTTCTGCTCCGGCTGCGCCAAGCAGCGGCTTGGCCGATCTAACGGTCGCCCTGATCCTGGACTTCGCAAGCGTCGCGCTCGGCCGCCTCGCCGCCCTGGTCGCCCGCGACGAATGAGTCTGCGGAGCCCGGCGGTGCGGGTTCCGACGGCGGGGCTATGAGTTCGGAAAACCGGCGGCGAAAATTCGGCGAGCTCGTTCCAAGGACGGCGGCGTTAGCTGACTCTCAGATTTTCCGCCGATGTTTTACCGCGATTTTCCGTCTCTTCGTAGCTCACCTTACCGCCCTCGTTGAGGGTGCTCAGACCGGCTCTTTCCACGGCCGAGATGTGCACAAAAACGTCTTTGCCGCCCTTATCGGGTTGAATAAATCCATAGCCCTTAGTGGCGTTAAACCACTTCACAACACCCGTCGCCACGCGCTCTCTCCTTTTTACGCCAATCAACGGAGCCTAGCTAGTTTAGCCGAGAGCCCCGAAAAAACTTATGGGCGGGCCGTTTCCGGGCGATTGTCGGTCGGGCGGGACGGCTTAGTGGTTTGCTATCACTGCGCGGCCATCACGAAAAATGCGAGGCGCGGGACACGGCCGGAAGCTCGTGATGGCCAGCGATCGCGCGGATGACCGCCGCCAGCTCGCGCGCTCGCCGTCTACCCTTCTGATCAAGGTCAAGCGAGCCACCACTCGCGAGGATCGCCAGCCCCGCCGCCGCATCGAGAAGGTCGCGGGACGATGTCGTCCATCGAAGCGCATCCAGCGCCAGCGCTCCGATGACGATGCTAGTGCGATCAGGCACTACCCCGGCCGCGAGGCTATCCAGGCAGGCGGCGGCATCTTCGAATCCGGTGGTAAACATGTCGGCCTCCTCGGTCGGATCAGCGCGAGCTCGCCGCACTGGCGGCGCAAGTGGTGCGACGGCTCGCACGGCGGCTCGGCGATATCGGTGCGCTCGGTCCATTGTCGCGTGCTCCGTGCTGCTCTCACGGTGGACGGTTAGCTGTGTGATATGTATAACACAGTACATGGACATCTAAAGCATCAAATGTAGAAATCGAGGGTTCCTATGATTCCGCGAAGGAAGAGGATTGCCTTGCCGCCAAAGCTGGCCAACGAAATCAAGCGCTTGCAGCTCATCATTTCAGTGGAGCTGGCGGCCAAAGTTGAGGGGTGGCGTCGGCATCAACCCGACCCCATGCCGAACACGTCCGAAGCAATCCGCCGTCTCATCGAGATCGGGATCAAAGCGGACGCGAGCGCCAAGCCGAAGCCGGCGAAGAAGGGCGGCTAGCCATGCGCACCACGGTAATTGCTCAATCGAGCTGATGCAGTGCGGCGATGGCGCGGCCAGGACGATGCCAACGCGGACGGCAAGGAGAAGCAATGAGCGATCCTGAAATCCGCGCTAGGCTTAAAAGAGCACGCTTCAATGACCTTGTTGGCGCCGCTTTCGGAGTCATTGTCATGACGCCGATTGCCGGTTCGATCATGATTGGGCTTGTTTCGCTTTTGTTCGACGCGTTGGACTGGCTGCAAAAAGCGGTTTGGCCGGCGCACACGCTCGAATCTGTTCTTAAGCACTTCGAAATTTACATTCCACAAACCCGCTTTCCTGGCTTGAATGTGCTGATATCCAAGATGCTCGGAACCTCCGTAGAAATCTGGCTCATCTTGTTCGGGCCGGTGGTCTGGCTCGGACTGGGCATTGCTCTGTTCTCAGCCATCGCCGCCCTAGCTACCGCGCCTCGAAGCTGAATTTTTGGTCCAGCCGCGGGCGGCTTCCGGATCGGCATCGCCGTCGCGAACTCGGCGAGCGCTCAGCTTAAGCGGAGGAGGTGGGAACTGTTTCTGCCGCCATTAACGAAACCGTCGAATCGGGATAGAGCCAGTTCAACGGGAGACGGCACCCATGTGGGAGTTCTGGGATTATTTTTTTGGAACGCTAGTGGGTTGGGATCATCTCACGCCGCAGGGCATCCGGCTCGGCATCGCCAGTTTCCTAGCCTTGCGGGTTTTGACGCCTGGTCGGGCTTCGTTTTCCGAGCTCGTAATAGGCCTGATCTTTAGTATCGCGGCAGGTATTTTGGTCGCGCAGGCTGTTTCGTTCGGCGTTCACTGAATGCGCAAAGCGACGGCGCCGAGAGACCGGAAGCCGAAAAACCGCAAACTGTCCTAGATCGCCCAGAAACGGCCCCCCTTGAACACCCATCGATATCTTCTATATACGATGAAGAAACTATCGCGGTGATGATCAATGGATCAAATCGGTCAGCTTGAGCAGTTCGTAATGCTGGCGATCTTGCGGCTTCGGTCGGAGGCGTACGGCGTCGCTCTCCAAAAGGAACTTAAGACCCGCACCGGACGGGAATACTCCGTCGGCGCCATCTACGCCGTGCTGGACAAGCTGGAGGGCAAGGGCTTCGTAAAATCCAAGCAAGGAGAAGCAACCCCTGAACGAGGCGGCCGGGCGAAACTCTACTTCAATCTGACAGGCTCCGGACAGTCCGCACTGCAGGCCTCATTGCAGGTTATCGACAATCTCCGTGCGAACACGCAATTGGTGCCCCGCGGTCGTCGCGCGGGCAAGAGCTTCGTCTTGGCATTGGTCGCGGTCTATCTCGCGACATTCCGTTCGTCTGTGCAATCATGAAAAACAAAGACACGCCGCGCCGTGATCCGGATCTAGTCGAGCCATCCAACCTTCGACGCATATGGGTAAACAACGCAGGCGAGCCCGTTGAATTGGTAATCGCCACCGATCGGTTGAACACATACAGTATGGTTTTTGGTGAGAACAACGGCGCTGCCCGCCACGAGCCGATCGCGGAAGAGAACGCAGCGCGATTACCGCCGGCCCTCGGCGAAGCGTTGCTTTTGCTGTTCTGCTCCAAGAACCGGGCCAGGCATGTGATGGGTGACCTGGAGGAAATCTTCCACGAAGACATCAAGACCAAGGGCAAGAGGCGCGCCAAACTGCTTTATTGGGCGGCCGTCCTACGCTCGATCGGGCCTTTGCTGTGGGTCAAGCTCCGCAGGGCTGGCTTAATTGCCCTGCTACTTGAGATCGGCCTTTGGTGCGGCTTGTCCTGATGCCCGGATCGATCCGGTTGGTGCTGGAACATCCTTAAAGTCACGGCAAAATTGCGCCGAGACCTTCCGCACGAGAAGGTCGTGCACGCCGTTTCTGCGTAGGGGGTACGGAAGGTGGGATTTTCAAGAAGACCCAAGCACTTCAACGCTGGCGGTGGCAATCTGGGAACGCGATCGTCGATCAGTCGCGCTTCGCCAGCAATTTCACGCACGATTCCAGCGCGGACACCACGTCCTTTCCGCCAACAAGCGCTCCCACCGTCACCATGCTGATCGGCCCGAGGGCGCCAGCCAATCCGCAAATCGCAAGACCGCCTGCAAACAGTCCGATGTTGAGCGCTTTGTTACAGATGCTCGAATGGTCCGTGTTCCACCAATTGCGAAGACCATCAGCTAACGAAAGTGTTGAAGCAACGACCGGAGCTTCGTCCTCCGAAATGCTCGCGATCAAAAATTCATCGATCCGGCGCCTTAGATCCTCGTATTGCGCCGGGTCTTCAGAATTGGAGCGCTCCAGGCGAATCTCCTCTAGCTTTGCATCAAGCGAGGCGCGTAGAGAGAATGCCGAGAGCTGTAGAGCAGCCTTATTGCTGAGCACGGCCTTGCCGATGACAGTGGTCGGGGCGCGCGTTAAAGTCAGGTTCGCATCAGCGCCTTCAACGCTAATGTGGCCGCCCCCAACTAACATCACGGCGCCTCGAGCCTCGAGAGCAACGTGATTCGCAGCCGCCCCATCCTGCGATTCCAATTGATCCCTCAGGGGTAGCGGTACGAAGCCGGACTGTGGATCTTCAGTTATCGCGGGGTTAAACGGCCTAGCTGGAGGGTTTGAAAACTGGGCGAAGACGAACGGCACGTCATCTGGTTTCACCTGGGTAAGAAACGACGGTTCTTCCCCCGCAGGGACGCCTTCCTTGAATTGGCGCGCGACTTCAGCCTGATACAGCTCAATCTCTGTTGGGGTCATACCAAAACCTCCGCCTTTGATTTCATAGAGCATGCCGCGGCAAGCAATCGGTGCACCTCGGAGCTTTGTTGACACGGTGTTGACATAACTTTTCCCAGTGAAAGACCGTCTCGGCGTTGGCGTCACAAGTATTTGAATTTATGTGAGCGGCCCGAGACATAGGTGACAGAACTGGAGTGCACCCCTAGCTTGGGACAGAAAAATGGTGACAGTTCTCCTTTCTAGGGAGGACTATTTGAGCACCAACGAACCAAGCCAATTCAGTCGGGAATTTAAGCTCGAGGCGTTGCGCCGGATGGAGGCGGGGGAGAACGTGAGCGATCTG
Organism: uncultured Alphaproteobacteria bacterium; assembly: GCA_963822795.1. Classification (GTDB taxonomy): domain Bacteria; phylum Pseudomonadota; class Alphaproteobacteria; order Rhizobiales; family Xanthobacteraceae; genus Bradyrhizobium. Next base: position 36,669 of record CAWGJM010000059.1, on the reverse strand, counting down.
GCCCGGCAGCTCGGTGTTTCTCGCAAGAGCATTTATCAATGGCATAACCGGTATCGTCTGGGCGGCAGCAAAGCCTTGCGTGGCCGCGGTCGTATGACCAACGCCGATCTGTTGGCTCACGAGGAGAGGCCAGCAGCAGAGAAACAGCCCGACAAGGAGGCTCGACGAACCTCACTGGAGGAGCTGGCCCGGGCGCAACGGCGAATTTCTGCGCTTGAACGCAAGATCGGCCAGCAACAAGTCGAGCTCGATTTTTTTCAGCAAGCCTTGCGGCAAGTCAGGGATCAACGCCTGCGGAGCGGCGTGCCTGGCGGGACGGCATCTACGAAGTCATCCAAGCGATGACGACGTCTCGGTCGCAAGGCGAGATCGGAATCGAGCGCATGTGCCAGCTCGGAGGCATCAGCCGATCCGGCTATTATCGGCATTGGCAGCGATCGGCGCCCCGCCAGGAAGAGACTGGCCTTCGGGACGCGATTCAGCGTTTGGCCCTTAAGCATCGCTACTATGGCTACCGACGGATCGGCGCTCTCCTGCGGCGTGAAGGCTGGCAAGCCAATCACAAGCGGGTTCTGCGCTTGCTGCGCGAGGACAATCTTCTGTGTCTACGCCAAACCCCGTTCGTGCCCATGACAACCAACTCGCGCCATACCTGGTGCGTCGTTCCCAATCTGACCCGTGGTATGGTGCTCAACGGCCTCGATCAGCTCTGGGTGGCGGATATCACGTATCTGCATTTGGCAGAGGAGTTTGGCTACCTGGCCGTCATCCTGGATGCATTCAGCCGCAAGGTTGTCGGCTGGGCGCTGGATACGCATCTGCGAGCGGAACTCGCGATTTCGGCTCTGGTGATGGCCATCACAGCACGGCAGCCGAAGCGAGGCAGTCTGATCCATCATTCCGATCGTGGGGTGCAATACGCTTGCAGCGAATACACGGAAATCCTGGCGGCACACGATATCCAGCCCAGCATGAGCCGTGTCGGCAATCCTTACGACAATGCCAAGGCCGAAAGCTTCATGAAGACCCTGAAGCAGGAGGAGATCAACGGACGCAGCTACCGCAATTTGAATCAGGCCCGAAGCGCCATCGGGGCCTTTATCGAAACCATCTACAACCGTCAGCGGCTGCATTCGGCGCTGGATTATCGATCGCCTGACGAGTACGAAGCAACATTGGCTGTTCGCAGCGGGTGCGAACACCTGAAAGCAGCGAATTGAAAATGCTCGCTCAGTACCAACTCCCGCGAGGCGCATCCATGGCATGGGCCATTGTGGCTCGGCGCGCGCTTTCGCCGTCAACCCCGCGCGCCCAAGGCGCGCCCCTACGGGCTTCGGGGGTTGACCGCTCAGCGCGGCCAAGCAAGTGGCTATCATGCCAACAATGCAAAGAAGCGCCTCTCGGGTTACCCCGCAGCATTTTCAACCGGCACCCGCCTGAAGTCTCGATCACCGAGATCTGTTACCAATTTCGTGTCTCACACATGGGGTGCAGTCCAGAACGTACCGGACACATGGGTTACACTTTCTGCTTTTGTTCTGCGGGAGGTGTAGATGCCGTGGAAAGCGAGTTCGGTAATGGAAGAGCGCCTTCGTTTTGTCGCCCGGCTTCTGGATGGGGAAGCCATGACCGATGTGTGCCGGGAGTTCGGGATATCCCGTAAGACCGGCTACAAGATTTTCGATCGCTACAAGGAGCACGGCCTTGAGGCGTTGAGCGACCGCTCCAGGCGGCCGGTACGTTACGCCAACCAGCTCCCGCAACAGGTCGAGACCCTGATCGTCCGGCTGAAGAGCGAGAAGCCGCACTGGGGCGCCCGCAAGATCCGCGAACTGCTGGTGCGTCGCCTCGACGGAGACATCAAGGTTCCCGCCAAAAGCACCATTCACGCGGTGCTCGACCGCCACGGCCTGGTCAAGCGCGGCGGCGGGCCGCGGCACCGCGCGCGCGGCACGCCGCTGTCGGAAGGTGCGCTTCCCAATGATCTGTGGTGCGCCGACTTCAAGGGCGAGTTCAAGCTCGGCAATGGCCGATACTGTTATCCGCTGACCGTCACCGACCATGCCTCGCGCTTCTTGCTGCTCTGTGAAGCGCTGGACTCAACGCGCGAAGACCCCGCCATTACGGCCTTTGAGCGACTGTTCCGCGAGCGCGGCCTGCCGCTTGCCATCCGCTCCGATAATGGCGTGCCCTTTGCCAGACCCTGCAGGGCAAGAAGGCCCCGGCCGGCTTTGGCGTGCGCGTCACCGCGGGCGGTACCAAGTCCTTCGTGTTGTTCCACCGCGTCAACGGCAAGAAGTTCCTTGAGACCTTGGGACGGTGGGACGCGAACGCCCAGGGCGGCACTCTCACGGTGCGCGACGCGATCGTGAAGGCGGACAAGCTCGCCAAGGACATCAAGAACGGCCGCCGCGAGGATCCCCGGCCCGAGCGCACCCGGCGGCTGGAGGACGGCGACAAGCCAGCCGGGCTCAAGATTGGAGGGGCGTGGAAGGAAGGACCGGACAGCAAGCAAAAGGAGCGCGGCTTGCTCGACCTTTTCGTGGAGCGCTACGTCGAGAAGGAAGCGAAGCTCCGCAGCGCCGATCAGATCAAGGACGCTCTCGAACGGCTGGTTGCACCGGCAATCGGCAAGCTTGGCATTTATGAAATCCGCCGCTCGCATGTCATCGATATGCTCGATGAGATCGCGGACGAGAGCGGCCCGGCGATGGCAGATCGCGCGCTGGCCTATGTGCGCAAGGCCTTCAATTGGTACGCGACGCGCGATGACGAGTTTTCCCCGCCGATCGTAAAGGGCATGGCGCGCACCAAGACGAAAGAGCGTGCCCGCAAGCGCGTGCTCGCCGACGACGAAATCCGCGATCTATGGGCCGCGCTCGGCGTCGTGGAGGATGTACCGGCCTGCTATCCCCGGTTCGTCAAAACGCTGCTCTTGACCGCGACCAGGCGGAACGAAGCCGCCGACATGCACAAGCATGAACTTGAGGGCGACGTCTGGACGATTCCAGGCGAGCGCTACAAGACGAAGCTGGATCACGTCATCCCGTTAACAGCCGCCGCGAGCGAATTGATCGGCGAGCGAGAGAAGATCAGCGGTTTTGTTTTCAGCAGCACGGAAGGCAAGAAGGCATTCAGCGGGTTTTCCAAGGCAAAGCGCGAACTCGACGAAGCGATTGCAGATATTCGCGCGAAGGACGGCCGCGGGCCGATGCCGCAATGGCAGCTTCACGATCTCCGCCGCACCGCTCGCTCGCTGATGAGCCGCGCCAAGGTACCGACCGATCACGCCGAGCGCGCGATTGGTCATGTCATCGGCGGCGTGCGCGAGACCTACGACCGTTACGAATATCTCGACGAAAAGCGGGCGGCGTTCGAAGCACTCGCCGCACTCGTTTCGAGAATTCTAAATCCCGCGGCAAACGTCAAAGAACTTACGCCGCCACCTGTCAGCGACGACGTCGTGGTGCTCCATCCGGTTGCGGCGCGTGGTGGTCGCGCATGAAGAAGAAACCTCGACCACCTCTCGGACTTCCTCGCCGGAAATTCGTCGCGTTGATCCAAGAGTCAGATTTCAAAAAGATCGAAGAAACATCGCTTAAGTTGCCGTCACCAAGCGAGGGCTTTCGCAAATGGCTGATCAAGGTCCTTTGGCTTTTCTACCGCAACAGTGGGGAGCATGTATGGAACAGCCGAAATATCCTCAAAGACGAATTGCGGAAGTCGGCGGAGTTGGCAGCGGACCTTAAAGTCTCAGCACACCTCTTATGGCAGTCCCGTGAGGCCGCTGTCATCGAAAGTCTGAGTGGATTGGTTGAATGGCAGCCGTGGCAGTCATCGCGGCGGGTGCATCGGTCGGGTATCCCGTGGGTTGCCTTGCTCGACGAATTTGCAAAGAGGGCAGCCAACCTCGCCGACGAACTTCCCGATGATACGGGTGGAGACCGCGATCGGATAGCATTTGATCATCTTTTAATGAGCCTGTGGCATTACTATCGCGTGCTAATGCGCGATCGCCACCGGCCGATTAAGAGGTCGCACTACTCCAGATTTGCGGCAGAGGTGACGGCTACGCTGCGAAGAATGCGCGAGCGTTTGCCCGCCCGTGATTTGGAAAGCGGCCGTCTGAAAGTTCCGCCCACCGACGGCGCGCTGTATCGGCACATAAGCCGAATGAAGCTTATGGAAAGCCAGCCCGAAGGCGTATTCGAGGTCGACCGCGGGATTTTCGAGCCCACCAGTCAAGCCCGAACTTAGGACATAACCGCCCGATTTTTTTGGGTAGGTTATGTCCCAGCAATCCTAGTGCATCCTCGCCGCACTCCATGACAACTGCGGACATCAACGTCCCACGTGGAGCCGCGCCGATGCAAACCGAGATACTGAAAGACTACGTTTCCCGCGAACAGCTCGCCGCAAAGATCAGGAAGAGCGCCAAGACGCTAGTCAGATGGGAGCTTGATGGACGCGGCCCGCCCGTGACGCGCATCGGCCGCGACGTTCTGTATTTCCTTCCCAGCGTTGAAAAGTGGCTGCGATCGCAGGAGTGCGCGGCCAAGGGCCGCCGGCAATGCGTCAACGCAGCATAGAACGGAAAAGGGGGCAAGCCGCCAGCTTACCCCCTCGATTCCGTTCGATCCGTGCCGACCCCGGCCAAGGAAATCAGCGCCATGTCTGTAGCAAGTCAAGGTCACGTCGACAAGAGCCGCGAGCGGCTTGCTAACCGCAGGGCGGCCGAGACTTTCGACCTCGAGGCAGATGGCCAACGCTACTGCGCAACGGTCGGCCGCTTCCCCGATGGGCGACTTGCTGAAATCTTTCTTTCGGCCGCCAAGTGCGGATCACAGGCGGACACCAACGCGCGGGATTCGGCTGTTGTGTTGTCGATCGCCGTTCAACATGGCGTGCCACTCGACATGCTCCGCAAAGCCCTGATGCGCAACTCCCGCGGCTTGCCCTGCGGGCCGCTCGCGGTCGCACTCGACATGGTGGCGACGGGACAAGATGAGGGCGACCAATGACCGAGTGCCGCCCGACATTGCCCGAGCCGATCGAGTGGAAGCTATGGAAAAGCCCGCGGCAGCGCCGTGACGCGATCGTGGTTTCGCTGTCAACCCACGAGGGCCGAAACCTCATTGGCGTCCGCCTGCATACGACCGACAAGAGCGGCCGCATGGTGCCGACCACGAAGGGCGTCTCGCTGTTGGTCGAGAGGCTCCCCGATTTGCACGTTGCGCTAAGTCGCGCGTTGAAGCGGGCGCAAGGGCTTGGCCTGCTCGACGGCGGCGAGGTGGATGATGCGAGCGAACCCGAGGGCCGTTTCGCGGACAAGAGCGAGGCAGCCCAATGAGCGCCGCGCTCGACCATGATCCGCTCGCAATCGACCCCAGGCCGTGCGGTTTGTGCGGCCTCACCATTGACCAGCACCGCGTCGTGGACACTGGGGAAGGTCTCGAATTTTTCTGCCTGGACGAAAACGTCGTCGGCGATGACGCCGCTTCGGTCGTCGCGCGCTGGGAAATGGCCGACCCGCGCGACAGATGGCGGCGTACGGGCGAAGCGCCCCCGCCCGAGGCGGTCCGCAACGCGGACATCGTGCCACTCAAGACGGCGCCGCGGCACTATCACACGCCGCAATCGACCGTGGATGCATTCTGGTACGTGGTCCGGCTCAAGGAGCCCGACCGGCTGGCCGCATGGCTGCGCGATCACCCGCGCGATGCGCCGTTCCTCCTGAAATCATTGGAGGCCGATTAGATGCCGCCGCATGCCGATGCCGAAGCCTTGGCGCTTGCCCGCGGCGTGGCCGCGCAACTGAAACCGGAATTCATCCCCGCCGCGCGGCTGCGCACCGTGCCCGAGCGCGAGGAACCGCCATTGCCGGATCAGATCCCCGAGCATGCGGACGCCGAGCCGGATTATGCGCCGGCCGGAAAACCCTGACCAGGCCGCCGAGGAATCCGACTGCTTGGAGGAATGGGACGCGGGCGACGATACGGAATTGCCGCCGGCGCGCGAATGGCTGCTCGGCAACCAGTTTTGCCGCAAGTTTTTGTCCGGACTGACCGCGCCGGGCGCGACCGGCAAATCCGCAACCCGGCTGGTTCAATACATGTCGCTGGCGACGGGGCGCGAGCTCGTCGGGCAGCATGTTTTTAAGCAAACCAAAGTGCTTGTCGTCAGTATGGAGGACGACCGCGACGAATTGCGCCGCCGCATTCTAGCGGCCCGCCTGCACCATGGCATAAAGCGCGAAGCGCTCAAGGGCTGGCTGTGCTGCTGGACGCCGAAGGGCATCAAGCTTGCCTGCATGAAAGACGGTGTGATGCAGAAAGGCCGCCTCGAAACCCTGATCCGCGACAAGATCAGAAACCGTGGCTATGGCCTTGTCGTGCTCGATCCTTTCATCAAGGTTCACGCGCTCGGCGAAAACGATAATGGCGCGATGGACTACGTTTGCGAGCTGCTGACCAAGATTGCCATCGACCTCAACGTCGCGGTTGATATCCCCCAGCACACAAGGAAGGGCCCGCAGACTGCCGGCGATTCCGACGCGGGCCGCGGCGCCAGTGCGACCAGGGACGCCGGCCGGCTGTTCTACACCCTGACCAGGATGAGCGAGGATGAGGCCAAGGCGTTCGGCGTGCCGGCCGAAAGCCGCGCGCTTTATGTCCGGCTTGACTCAGGCAAGGTGAATATCGCCCCGCCGAGCGAACAGGCCACTTGGTTCAAGCTTGTGGGCGTGTCGCTCGGCAACGCGACGGAGGATTATCCAGCCGGCGACGACGTACAGACGGTGGAGCGCTGGTATCCGCCGGAAACATGGTCGGGGGTATCGGCGGCGCAGCTCAACGCGGCCCTGAGCGAGCTCGCGGCGGGTCTTGAAACCGGCCAGCGCTACACCGAGGGCAACAAGACGGTGGCCCGCTCGGCTTGGCCCGTGGTGCAGCGGCACTGCCCTGACCGCAACGAATTGCAATGCCGCGAGATCATCAAGACGTGGGTCAAGAACGGGGTGCTGGTCAGCGAGGATTACGACGACCCGATCGAGCGCAGGCCGCGCAAGGGGCTATTCGTTTGCGATGCAAAAAGGCCAACCTGATCATGCGTCACTACCAAAAACCGAGTGACGCAGTAGTGGCGCAACGACCATCACTTAGCCGATGTTGCGTCACTAGATTTTGCCTAAGGAAAAAACGAGTAGTGACGCAAAGAAATAACGAACCTCGCTGCAGTGACGCGGGAGTGGCGCAACATACGCCATTCTCCCCTCGCGCGTGCGTAGCCCACCAAACCCGCTTTGCGCCACTCCGGCCCCTCCGCTGTGCTACGTGGGCCGTAGAGGCGCACGCTGATCACCTTCAAAGGGGTCGCGCAACATGTCAGACAGCCGCCCGCCAATCACGATGCACGTCCGCTTTCCGATAAGCCCGGATGACCGGCCGCCGACACAGCCTCCCGCTGTCGACCACAGTAACGTCCTCCGCGAGCTCCGACAGCTCCGCTACTCCCCGCAGGAAGCCCGCATCGGCCGACGCGTGCCAGGCATCCTCACCATCGCAAAGATGGCCGGCATGCCAATCCGTACCGTCTATGAAATCATCAATTCAGGCCGAATGACCCGAGATCAGGCCGCCAAACTCTCCGATGCACTGAAAGCCATGCAGGATCGGGGCGGGTAAGGTGCCCCGTCCGCCAGGCCGTCTGCTGCCGCCTGGCACCCGCGCGCTTCCGCCCCTCCATTTCTGCCAGAAAGGCCCTCGATGCCTGCCGCGCGGCGCGTTGATTGCCGTTTGACATATCCCCTCTGACGTGTTCTAAACACGTCAACGTTCGTCGGGGTGTTTCAAATAGGGGCCGATGGCATGGAAACCGCAGTCGCATACGTCCGGGTAAGCACAACGCAGCAAGGCAAGTCCGGCCTTGGCCTGGAAGCGCAGAACGCAGCGCTGGCCCGGTTCGCCGAGGCCGAGGGCTATCGCCTCGTCGAGACGTTCACGGAAGTGGAAACCGGCAAGGGTGTCGATGCCCTCGACCGTCGGCCGCAGCTCGCCGCCGCGCTAAAAGCCGCCCTCAAGCACAAGGCCCCGATCATCGTTGCCAAGCTCGACCGGCTGAGCCGCGACGTGCATTTCATATCGGGCCTGATGGCGCACAAAACCCCGTTTATCGTGGCCGAGCTCGGCGCCGATGCCGATCCGTTCATGTTGCATCTGTATGCCGCGCTTGCCGAGAAAGAGCGCCGGCTGATCTCTCAGCGCACGCGCGATGCCCTCGCGGCAAAGAAGGCCCAGGGCGTCAAGCTGGGCGGCCGCAATGCGCAGTCGGACAAGACGGCCGCCGAGGCCGCCGAGCGAGCCGCCGCGTTGCGTCCCCTCTTGATCGAGTTGAAGGATCTGTCTGCCAACCAGGTGGCCGCGGAATTCAACCGCCGCGAGATCGCAACCCCTGCCGGCGGGAAGTGGTTTGCAACTCAGGTGATCAGGCTGCGGACGCGGCTGGGCTTGTGAGCCGGGGCCGGATGCCCCTCCGGCGGGGCTCCCAAGCGGCGTGGCGCCGGCCATGTCGGTGATGCTGTCAGGGATGGGTGCGCGACCCCGCAGAGGGGGCGCTTAGCAGGGCCGCGCGAGGGCGGACAACGATTTGGCTGGGCGCCAGGGAAGAGAAGCTGGGCGCCAGGCCGATGCCCGCCCCTACGGAGTAGTCTACGCAACGGCGTTACGGTTCGGGCCGGGGATCCGTTGCGCTGCCTGATCGAGTAGGACTTGCCGTCTCGTCCGACGCGTTCAACAGGTGTTCTCTGTGCCGATGAGTCCCGGCCAGGCCGTGGCTGCTACCCCCGGCCGGTGCCCCGCGCGCGCCGCGCCGGCGCAGGTCGATGGGTCCGGCGAGCGCGTTTGGAGGGCGCACCGCACCTTCCCCACCCCAAAATTTCTGTGAAATCTGCGGAAGTTCGCCTTGTCCCACGTGCGCGCGGGTTTGTGGGGTTTCCTGCGATCGGGAATGCCGGCGTTTTGGCCGTGTTTTCGGGCCTAGACAAGCCGCAAAGAGGAGCAAAGTCCTAGGACTAAATTCCTTGCATCGCCTTGCGTTGCGTGCCAATCTCTTGACCATGAAACGCGACGCACAAATCACCTTCCGCATTCCTCACCCGCTGAGGGTGGCCCTTGAGGAAATTGCGGCGGCTGACGGCGAGCGCAGCTTGGCTGGCGTTGTGCGGAAGGCGGCTGTCGAATTTGTCGACAGGCACATCACCTCGCGCTCGGGCGGTGACACGGGAGTGGCGGCATGAGCACCGCCCTGACGTCGGCCCCCCGCCTCGAGCCGTCTGCCGCGGCGCTGCGGACCCGCTGCCGGAATCCGCGGTGCCTATGCGCGTTGCCAGTTCCGGCGGATGATCGCCGGGCGTTCTGCTGCCGCGGCTGCCATCGTTATTTCTACAAAACCCGCTGCAAGGTCTGCGATAGGCCCTCCCAGAATGGCAGACTGTGCTCTGGGAAATGCCAGTACGCTTATGGGCAGAATAGGAACCTCTACGCGTACCAAAATCTACAGATGGCCGATTGTCACCAGAACCGTTCTGGCGATTCAATTAACCCTTATAAACGGGCCCCTTAACCTGGTCCTGGGCCTAAGTCCTTGTAATTATGGGTTAAATGAAATATGGCCGGGGTACGAGCTAATGTTGAGCTAATGGGAAATGGGTATTATACGACCGGGACGGGCGCGTGGCGTTCTCGACTTGGTCATGTGTATCAGAAATTGATACGCGGCATCGATTCACGCCCTGTTCTACATCATGCAAGGCCGCACGCTTGCGCCTTGCTAAACTTCCCGATTTGGCCTTTTTCTTTTAGGATGCAGTCGAAGATGTTCGCGATAGCTGCCCTCCGTCCACTGAGCGCAGTTGACTTGGATTATTGTCTGACAGTTCATGCGTGACATTCTTTGCGTGTCCTAAGCCGCCACAGCGGCCATCATGATCAGATATAAGTCGACCACCAACCACTGGTTCGTTTCGGTTAAAACGCCGAAACACGTGCGCTTTTCTCGTCATGCGAGAGAGACAAAATCATTTCCGACTGAAATCGAGGCCAAGCGATTTGCGAAGGCGATGTTGTCAGAAGGACGAAAGGTCACTGCGGGCACCTTGAGCCCTCATCAGCCGATACGACGTACTGTTACAGCCTCGGAAATCGATCAATGGATTAAGGAAGAGAAAAAACGGGCTCGCGACCCGAATTGTTAGCAGACGGATTTTTGAAACATTTCCGCTCAACAAAAAGGCCGACATTTCTGTCGGCCTAGTTTGCTGGAGAATTCGAAAACAGAGGTCAGTATTTCGATACAACCGGCGCGCTCGCGACACCCCAGTTGAAGCGGTAGTTGACGCGCAAGGTGACCATATCCACGTCCTGTCTGATCCGATCGTTGAGAAAAGCGGCATTAATCGGATTGACGACCGAGAACGAGTTGTTTGAGTTACCCATAAACAGATGGTCGTATTCAATACCGGCAGACCAGTTCGGTGCGAAGCCGTACTCCCAGCCGACCCCCACGGTACCACCCCAGCGGGTCGCGCTTGCTGCGGCCAGTTCAGTGCTGGTAAGCGTGTCAAGGATGCTGAAACGATTGCTCGTCACCGCCGCGCCGCCTTTGAAGTAGAACAGAGAGGCGTTCCAGGCGTAGCCGATCTGGCCGGTGAAAAGACCGATGCCATCAGTTTTTGTGCGGGTCGAGAACAATGGATTGATAATGCTGACGCGCGTGTTGCTGAGGTCGGCCCAATCGCCCTGCGCTTCCACACCGACAACAAACTGGTTGAATTGCCAACGGTAGCCGAGCTGCCCGCCTACCACGCCTCCGGACCGCTCGCGGCAGCCGTCAGCGAAGTCAATGCCAGTCGCATTAAAGAAATCCACACAGTTGCGGCTCTGGGCCCAGCCGCCGTTGCCGCCGATGTAGAAGCCGGTCCAGTCGTAGATCGGAGCCACGATCGGAGGCGGTGCCTTGGTATAAGGACGTGCCGCCAGATCAGCAGCGGACGCAGGAGCGACCATGCCCAACAAAGCTACTGATCCGATGGTAGCCAACAAAAATTTCTTCATCGTCTTTTCCCCATGCCGTCGCCCTCGTCGCGACCGCCAAGCGCTTGTGAATTGCAACCGAACTGCAACCTCAATTTTGCATGATTTTCTTGGAAAAGGCGTAACTCAGGGGCAACAGTCCATTTTTAAAATGTGGCGGACCCGTGACAAGCGGGTGCCAAGGCGGCGGGGCATCGGACGATAGCCCGATCCAAAAACTATGGGCAGGCTCGCGTCAGGCAGTCCGCAGCGCCCGCGCATGGGCAGGTCGGAGCGTCCGTCCGGGTCAGGCCGCAGCCTGCAAGCTGGGGCGACGAGCTATCATAGTTCCGTCACGGTTTTGCTCGACGCTTCAAGCGTCTAGCAGCCTGTCGGACTTAGCGCATTACCGGGATATTGGGTAGAATCGCGAGGCCAATTTTGATTCTCTGTCCCGGGCCCGCAATGAGCAACTTTCGCCAAATTGACCGCGAGACCGGCTTTTTACTGCCGCCGTCGGTGGACGAATGGCTTCCGAAGCGGCATCTGGCGCGGTTTATTGTGGAAGTGATCGCGGGTCTTGACCTGCGCTCGATGAGCGGCAGCTATCGTGGCTCGGGCTCGGCGTCGTATCACCCGGAGGTTTTGCTGGGCCTTCTAGGTTTATGGCTATGCGACGGGAGTGTTTTCGAGCCGCAAGCTGGAGCGTGCGACGTATGACTCGGTGGCGTTCCGCTTCATCGCCGCGAACGATCATCCCGATCACGATACGATAGCGACGTTTCGGCGGCGATTTCTACCGCAGATCGAGAGCCTGTTTGTACAGGTGCTGGTTCTGGCCCGCGAGATGGGGGTTCTGAAGCTGGGCACGGTTGGGCTTGACGGAACCAAGATCCACGCCAATGCCAGCCGGCACAGTGCGTTGTCCTATGAGCATGCCGGTAACATCGAAACGCAGTTGAAGGCCGAGGTGGCCGATCTGATGGCGAAGGCCGAAGCGGCCGATCAGGCCGATATTCCCGATGGTTTTTCGATCCCGGAAGAACTTGAGCGGCGGGAAGAACGGTTGCGCAAGCTCGCCGAGGCGCGCGCCAAGATCGAAGCGCGGGCCAAAGAGCGTCATGCCCGAGAGCAGGCCGAGTATGAGGCCAAACTTGCGGCCCGCAAGGCCAGGGAGGAGAGCAGCGGCAAGAAGACGGGCGGCCGACCGCCGTCACCGCCAGCATCCGGTGCTTTGCCCACCGACCAGATCAATCTGACCGACGAGGAATCGCGGATCATGCCGGCGGCCGGCGGCGGGTTCGAGCAATGCTACAATGCGCAGGCCGTGGTCGCCGCAGGCAGCATGTTGGTGGTTGCGGTCGACGTGGTGCAGGCGCCCAATGACAAGCAGCAACTTGCGCCGATGCTCGACAAGATATCGGCTTTGCCGGATGAATTGGGCGAGGCCGAAATGCTGCTGGCCGACAGCGGCTACTTCAGTGAAGCCAATGTGAGGCGGGATACCAATGGGCAGGCCGATTGGCTCCTTGAACAGACAGAAGCCGTTTGCCGATGCGCTGCGGATGGAAATCTGGGCTGGCAATGATCCTCGCCACCTGCGCGCCATTGCTCGAAAACTGTTCGAGAAAGCGTTAGATGGCGACCTGCAAGCTATCCGCGAAATCGCGGACAAACGGGAAGCCCGCGCAGGTAATCGAGCGCGGCGACGTTCAGGTGGAAATGCTGTCCGACCGAGAACTGTTCGCGATCATTCGGGGTGGATTGCGGCACCGGTAGCGCCGTTGGCTCCGACCATGGCGGCTTCATCAACTTCGATCAGGCCGGCGGTGTCGTCAATATCGGACCAGGCGCCATCGGCGTTTTCCTGGCTCTGGGCCCAGGCACGCAGATGGTCGGCGCTTTTCAGGCTGTTTTCCAGGGCAGTCCCACCATCGGCACTTGGATGACGATAGTTGGTGCTGGCGCAATGGCGAACTTTGCCGGCTTGTCGACCAGCGGGGCCGCTAGCGTCGGTACAAGCACATGCAGGGGTCCGAGCGCGTTCACCCTTGGATCAAGCATGCCAGGCGGCGCTCCCACCGCGACGCTCGGCTGTCAGAGCCTGTGAGGCTGTCATGGTCTATAAGATGATTGTTCTGCTCTGCTCGCTGGCGACAACGCCCGATCTCAAGGATTGCACGGAAGCCAACGCCATCGCCGTCAACCATATGACCCGCATCGCGCCGTCAGCCGATCGTTGCGACCACGATTCCCAGCACGAGCAGGCGCAACTGCTATATCGCACCGGACTGGCTCCCGGCGAGAAGGGCGCTCCCCATCGCAAGATCAAGGTGCTTTGTATCCCGAGCCCTTAACGCCCGGGACAACCGGCGATCAACATCGTGTCAGCGATCTTCGGCCCCGCGGGATCTGTACGGCTGCAGAAAATGCCGGCCTTCATGCAGTAGAAGGCGACGGCAGCGATGATGATCACCAAGGCGATAAAGAACAGCGCGCGATTGGTCCCCATAGAAGCCCCCGTAAGCTGGGGGCGAGTTTAACTGGACGCGGATTCGGGGTGCTAGAGTCTGCCTGCCTCGCCGAGATCTTCGTACCTCGTGTGAATTCGCCGATGCAAGTCATTGAAGCGAATTCGAAACGTGGCTCTGGATAGTGCGTGCACGCGCCGCGGCCGAAACAATTTGTGAATCGATCACGCCAGCGTTGCGCCGTTCTAGCGCGAGCCCCAACACACTCCAGACGATCGCTAGCGCCGCGATCAGCAACATGCACGTGATGGTGCGAGGGCCGGGTAATGAATTGCGTTAATCGTGGGCAGAAAATCCTTTGAACGCCCAGCGCAGCATTAGACCGATGAGTAGGATGACGCCGCTCGGAACGAAGATAGCTTCAAGAGCCATCGTAACCACCTCTACGCGCGGTCGCGAGTCGGAACCGCTGACCAGGAGCACGAAAGCTGCCCAGATAATTGTGAGGACAAGCCATATGCGAAAGAGTCCACGCCCTATTTAGCCCTCCCGTCGCGCTAACCCATACATACACAATCCGATCGCGGGCAAGCCGCTGCGATGCCTTCCTGGCTCCGGCGCGAAAAGGTGGGAATTTATGGCGAGGATGGGCGGGGGCCGCAGCTTGTCTCAGCAGCGCTGATGAGGCTGAAAATCAGGGTTTGCTCACGCCGAGCTCTTTGAGAGTAGCAGGATCGGTACCCTTATGGGACCGATCCTTATGTTGGTTGGAACCTGAAGGCTTCGCCTTTGGCATCTTGGCGAGTTCGCGGCCGATCTTGATTTCAGCGGTGGTCCAGACCTCGCCGCTTCGATCTACGCGCAAACCAAAAAGCCGCAGGCATTGGCGCACTGCGGCTCGCCGGGTTCGAAAATTGACTGTCTATGAAAACCTACCTCAGCCCCGGTGAGTAAAGCTAAGACCACTTTACGATCGAGGTAAATCAAAATGCGCGGTTCCGAAGCAGAAACAAAAGGCTAGTTGCTTGTCCGCAACAAAACCTCCGGCCGGGGCTAAAAACGTTCACTAGCGTTTAGCTCTACTGACTTGATGTTTCTTGGCAGAAGTGGGCAGCGTGCAGCGCTCGCATGGGATCCCGATCCGCGCCAGCATCGTCGGCCCGCCTGACGTCGCGACCAGGATCAAGGCCTGCCATCGCCGCCTGCCCAATCCGGTGCTTCGTGCTCGGCCTTCGGCAGCTTCGTGATGTAGGTCTCGGCATCTTCGAGCGTGACGAACTCGCGGCCGCGGGGCACCGGAATCGGATCATCGAAGGGGCGCCGCCATCCCGTGTCAGTCGTCAAATGGTGCCAGCCATTTTCTGTCCGCCTCGATTTTGAACCGTTTCCGACGACAGCCGAACATCGTCTGGACATGGTGGGCGCTTACGGCCACGTCGATATCCCGATGCTACTGGAGGAAGGGCTCATGATCGACGCTCTCATTTGGTACACCGTGTGGGTCTTGATCGTGTCCAGCATGGTCGCAATGCTCATCGGTCCGGTGGGATAGGAACACGCGCCATGCGGGCGAGAAAGGCGGCGGGGCGTCAAATCCCTGAACCCGGGGCCGCCCGCGCAAGGGGCGTGTCGGAGGTATCGCCGCAATGTCTCGCAAAGGCTGTCGAGATAAACAGCAGCCGCAAAGGTCCAGTGAGGGCAATCCCGATGCGCCTTCCCCAGTTCGACCGCGAGATCCTGACGCGCTGGCGCTGCGACGAGATCAAGCCGCTGAATGTGCCGTTGCTCGAGCTGGCGCCAAATGGCTGCCGGTGGCCTTCGGGGAACGGAAGCAGGCAATTTCCATACACGTTCTGCGATCATACTCAGATTGAAGGCTCAAGTTACTGCTTATCGCACTATGCCCTTTCGATCGGCCCCGGAACGTCCTCTGAGCGAAGGGCGGCGTGAATGGGCCATGCATCCCGCAAGCAGGCGAACGCGATCCTGCCACGCCGTGGCCGACATGGCGCCTTCCAATCTTCCGCCGGAAGTTCAGGACGATATCGTGCAATTCATCTTCATGGCGCTGCTCGAGGGATCGTTGCGGCGTGACGAGGTGAAGGCCCGCATCGGGCAATTTGTGAAAGAGCACAATCGCGAAGCGAACAAGCACGACACCGGGAAATACGGATTGATCTCGCTTGACGCCCCGATCTTCGCTGACGGATCGACCAACCCGGGGCGACACGATCAGCCGCGGCCTCTGGGACTAGACGCGCGCGGAGGCCCCAAGGTCGACGGGACGGCGCGGCAAAGCCTATCTCGCCAGGTCGCTCAGCATGGCCTCGCAGGCCTCTTCGGCCGATGGATCGGACGCCAGGACGCCACGAAGCCGGTTCGTCCGTGAAAGCCGGGACCGCTGCGGCTCTCATAACTGATCACGAACGAAAAGCCGCTGCTGCTCCCGCTCCATATTTCCATGTCCGCGACGGGACTAATGACGCGGGTGAACTCCATGGCTCATTCCCACCGCCGACCTACGTCCTCGGTTGGATCTGCCGATGATCAAACGCTCTCCCAAAGATGGTTTCAAGGCCCGCGAGCCAGGCGACCTCCTTGCGCCGGAAAATCGGTTGCCGCCCGCTCGGTCATCCTCGGGTGATCGGAGACATTTTCCGGACGCCGCCAAATTCATAAAATCTATTATTTACAGTAAGTTGATGTGATATCTTAATGTACTACTCGAAACTCGTTTCCGCTGGCGATCGCAGGGCGGAGGTTCACCGTTGGCTCGCTATTTCTTCGCCGGCTTGCGTCGTGGTCTCCTCGCAGGGCAACGAGTTGAGGTTAACGCCGCATTGGTCCGAGGATTTCGAGCAGGTATTGCGGATCATATGAGGCACGTTTGCGGCGTCGCTTAATGGATCGCTTATCGTTGGCTTGGCGGACCAGATTGAGAGCGAAGTGGCGCACGATGGCCATATTTTTGGCGCCGTGGCCCACGCGCAGGCGTGATTGATCCTCCTTGAAGGTGGTGTCGAGGACCCAGTGCAGCTTGTTCTCGATGGCCCAGTGGCTTCGCACGGCGTCGGCGAAGGCGGCAGCCGAGAGGGCGCGCGAGGAGATGTAGGATCGTCGTTCGGTCTCGATCTTGTCGCCGCGCTCGGTCCGGCTCTCGACCATGCCGATGGTGGCGAGCTTGGGGAAACGGAATTCTCCCGGATAGGAGCGCTCAGGGGTTGTCCAGTCGACCTCATGGGAGATGGTATAGTTTCGAATTTCGAGCCTGCCATGGCCCTTCTCGACAGTCTGCGCCCGCTCGAGCTTGTCGGAGGGTGCCGTATCGAAATAGCTCCTGATTTCGGCATGAAGGGTTGGCTGATTGTCCTTCACGGCCAGGAGGTAGTCGGCTTTGGCATCGAGGATGCTCTGAGCGATGTCTGGATTGCATCCCATGGCATCAATCGAGACCAGAGCACCTTCGAGGTCGATGCGCTCCACCAGTGCCGGGATCGCGGTGATCTCGTTGGATTTTTCATCGATTGCCTCCTGGCCCAGCACCAGGCGGTCGGTCGTAGCGAACGCGGATACCAAGTGCAGGGCCTTCTGCTCACGCTTGTGGTCATGGCTGCGCCGAGAGGTCTTGCCATCGATGGCCACAAGGTCGGGCTTGTCCGGCCAGCATTCGGCCACCCACGACGAAAAGCAGACTGCAAACAGCTCCGGATCAATCCTGTTCATGACGGTCCGCAGCCAATCAGCGCACGGGATGCCGTGGTGAAATTCGCAGAACAGTCGCAAGAACGACAGATGAGCCTCACCCCAATCGACAATGTCGTCATAGTCATCGCCGCACGCGATCGTGCCGCATACCACCAGAAACAGCACCTCGCGTAGTGGATAGGCAACCTTCCACGATTGCCGGGTATCTCTGATCGTCCCCAAGTGGTCGAGCAGCACCCGCAATTGCGGCTTGGTGGATACCATTTCCATCAGACCCTCCCGAATCGGAAGATCTCAAGGAATCAGCTCTGCCCGTTCAGGAAAAGAGCACAAATCAACCCAAAACCCGCGTTAACCTGACCTCGTATCGGCTTGCTTTCCTGCAAGGCCAGAGTTAGGGCGACTTGTGCCAACCTCACCGGTTCTCGGCCTTCAACCGCCGACAGCAGGACTTCCATCACCGCTTGCCACTCCTCGCGTTCGTGCATGCTGGGAGGTAGCGCGTCGACATAACGTCCGGCATCGAGGAGCGTTCGAAGCTCGCCACCGTCCGGCAGCGGGATTGGATCGTCGAACTCGCGCGACCAGCCTTTAGCGGTCGGCATTCGTTACGACCAGGCTCGCGCGATATTCAGGATCGGTCGCGTAGCGCTCCGCTTTCTCTCGGGTGGGACAATGCCAAACCGGGATACCGTTGCAGGTCACGGTCCACAGAGCCCTCCTTGGCGGTGTCGGCCATTCCTCCGCCCGCGCAATCCGCAGCAGCTCCTCGATCTCGTCCGCCGCCGAAAAGCCCTGCAAATATGCATTTTGGGAATAATTTTCGGAATATTTCTCTCGCGTCAGCCACTCTTTCGGCCAGCGCGTTGACGGGACCACATCATAGGCAGCGTTCGGGTCATTGCCGGGAATTGGATCGGACATGCACCCCCCCCATTGAAGCGCGGTCTTGGGGCTGGGCGCAATCATCGATTCGATCAGCCCTAGGACGGCTTGCGCTCGGTCTCGCCCGCAATAGCATTTCGAACAATGTCGACCAAAGCGACGGCATGGGCTCGCGACGTTCCCGTGTCTGAGGCCATGATTGCGTTCGACACCTTTTCCAGCCTGCTCACCGCGTCACCTTGCGTGAGAACCTGCTTTTCGACGAGAAGCTGATAGATGTCGCAAAACAGCGCGATCGCAGCAGCCGATTGGGCAACGCTTGTCGGATCGAGCTTGGCAGCTGATTGCTCGGCGAGCCGCCTGCCATATTCTGCGGGATCATCGTCACTCATTTGCCCTTTACCTTCAGCCCTGGCGGCGAACGGGCCAACTTGATCTTGAGTAACTGAGCCCGCCTGCGGACTGCGCCGGGGGTGTGCTTGAGCAGCGTTGCAATCGCGGTGGTGCTTTCGCCAGCCGCCCCCATCGATCGTAGCAGCCCGTCTTCTTCAGGTGTCCACGCATGCCTCGGAGTGCTCATTTCTTCGCCTTCAGCCCGAGCTCGACCAGGCGGCGTCTTATTTCTGATCGCGGAGCTTGGCATTTCTCGCGACTTCGTCCACTTCCTGCAGCACATTTTTCATGTAGCGACGCTCTCGTAAGAAGTACCCGACGTAGCGAATGCAGCCGTAGCCGAGCGCAGCGAGCGGCAGCGCAAAATACCATGGGACGGACCAGCCAGTCATGAGCGAGAACATGAGCGCTATTCCGACCAGGATCGCAGCAATTCTGTTTTCCATTTGGCTCTCCAGACCGGCCGGCTATCCGACGCTTAGGATTGTCTAGCGCTCGGGCTCTTGATCGCCCGATTGGGTGCCCTCTGCGGCTTCATCAGCGAGGCAACTCGCAAAGTGAGTGCCGGCGATTGTATCAGCAAGGTTTTCAGGGGGTTTGGTGAACGTGACGACGCAACGCGCGTATTGCATGCAATATGTCTCATCAAGCCGCCGCTGCTTCATATAGAAGTCGATAGTGAGTTGGGGTATCCCGCCTTTGCCGATTTCAAGCCCCGTGCTTGAAAAAAGTGCGGCCTTGGCTTTGACGTGGTTCGTCACGACCTCAGTCAGGCAAGCGCGCAACTCCTTATCATTCGGAGTTTCAGCCATCGCACTAGACGTTGCAGCTATTGCCACGATTGCCCAAAGGTAACGCATCGTACCTATTTCCCCTTCACCCTCAGCCCGAGCTCGACCAGGCGGCGGATGGCTTCGGGGCGCGTGAGCTCCGGTTCTTTCTGCTTTGCGATCCAGGCATCCAGAGCGGCGAGCGGATCATCCAGCATCCGTACACCAATGGTCGTGCCGGTTCCCGTCGTAACCGGCCGACCCCTTCTTTTCGCGCTAGCGTTAATTGACTTTGCCATGGATTTAGCGCTAGCATAAAAGCAAGCCGAGGGGAAGTTTGCACCTTCCGCCCCGGCTCTAACCGAGACCATCGAAGGGGTTAAATCCGATGACCAAGGCTACCCGCCTGTATAGTACTACTGCGTCACAAAAGAAGACGCTTCGTCTGTTTGATCTGCCGGATGCAACAGGGACACCGTGAGAGGTGCCGGGCGATGGCAACAATCAGTCTTCGCCGCATCGTCGCAATCGAGTTCGGGATGTGACGTTCGGGTCGCAGCGGCGGAGCCTCTGGGTCGGTAACCGTTGGGAACCGCAGGTTTCTTGAACGGCCTGGTGGAACGAGATCCCGAGGGGGGAATCGTCTCCCTCTCGGAGACCAGGAACCCATAGGCCGCGATACACAGCGTGGCGTGGTGGTGGAAGCCACGCCAACCTCGTCCTTCGAAATGCCCGAGCCCAACCTCTTGTTTGAGATCCTGATAATCGCGCTCGATGCGCCAGCGCAGCTTGGTTAGATCGACGAGCCTACCGAAAGTGATCTTTTGCGGCAACGTTGAAAGCCAGTATTTGGTCGGCTCGTCCTCACCTTCTGGCCATTCGATCAAAAGCCATTCTTCCGGTCGGCTTTCAGTGAGCTGGTAATCTCGATGCGCGACGCAAACACGCGCGCGAGCGAAGCGCGATGATAACCGCTCGGCCGCACCCTCTCGCCACTTGATCGTGCGCCAGACCCGCTTAGGCAGGCAAAGAGCAAGCTCCTTGACCGAAATCGGTTTATGCTTGTGGTCGCGGCGCAGCCGCTTTGGTGGTCGCCCTTTGCCCGACCATTTTTTCGGCGGCAGCGGCGCCGTGTCGGACGTCCACACCGTGGTGTTGGGCAAGATACCGGCCGCATAGACCAACCCCAATGCGCTGATGCTGGTCCGCAGGTCTGTGTTGCAGCCATATCCGGCATCCATCAGCACCACGCCGCGAGGAAGCCCGGCTCTGCAGGCCGCTTCGATCTGCTCAAGCGCGATCTCTGGCTTGGTCTTAAAGCTGATCTCCTTGGGCACGCCCGCTTCGCGCCGACGTTTCTTATCTGCCGCCCATGCCTGCGGCAAATAGAGACGATACATCGCCGGCAGACTGGCGTGGTGATTGGCAAGCGATAGCGACACCGCGACTTGGCAATTATCCTGCTTGCCGAGCTGCCCGCAATATTGACGCGCCACGCCGACCGAGTGCGCTCCCTTCTTGGGAAAACCGGTGTCATCGATGATCCACGCTTCGATCGGTCCATGGCGCTCTATCGCCGGCAGTACCATCTCTTCCACTTTGGCCAAAACATCCTCGTCAGACCAAGGCGATTGGCCGACGAAGTGCAGCAGCGACTGATGCTGTGCCGCCGTCCGATCAGGTGCCGTCACCGCTGCCATCGGCTCAACGCTCTTACGCTCCCCAGGCATGATCAAGCCGACGCAATAATCAAACAACGGCCGGGCCCGATCCGCATGTCCGATCACACTCACAAGTCCCTCGACAAAAGCCGAAAATCGCGATTCACTGCCGTCTGATCGCCGCAGATCCATATCAGCTCCCTCGTTGCCGATGCCTGAATCTCAACCGGTAACTGATTCTAACAGGACCTCGCCCGCGACCTTTTGAATCAGAAGTTTTTCTGACTCAGTAGTAATAGCAGGCCACCCACAAACACGTCTGCAAACAACCAACCCGTCGACGAGGCGCTGCGGCGGTTACTTACGATCGAGCCGATGACCCCCGACGATATACTCGGTATGGCGTGGTGGAACGCGCTCAGCGAGAAGGAGCGGGCGAAATGGTCGGCCATCGCCGGCAACACCGGGCGGCCGAAGGATGCATGGGAGGCGTTCAAGCGCGGCTCGGCGGATCAACCCCCGCCTGTCGATGATGCGCGCCGTCGTTTCCTCGCCGTTGCCGCCGGCGCCAGCGTCGCCAGTGTCGGCGCGCTCGCCGTGGCAGCCATGCCCGCTGCGCGAAAGATGTGCTGGTCGACCTGTCCGGGAGCGATGATTTCCCGGCAATGGTCTTGGACACCGAACACGCGGCCGAAATCGTTGTCCAGCGGCTGCTCGACGCAGGCTTCGAGACCAAGCCGGTCAAGGGAGGCGCGGCATGAAGAAGCTCCTGCTTCTGCTGTGGCTGCGTTCCCGCCTGACCGCAAAGCCCCCGGGACTCGAACCCCGACAGACCGAGACGTCCGCGCAAATCGAGCGGTGGCTGACGTCGCCGGGGTTGCGACCGCCGACCTGAGTTTCTCGGGGGGCGGCTGAGACGACAGCAACGAAACAGGGCCGCCCCGCTTCGTACCGGGCGGCCCGATTCGTTTTCGTTGGCCTGCCCGCCCTCCGGAGCCCGCGTCATCCGGTCGCAGCCGCATATGCATATGATCTTAATTGCCCCTTAATACTGGCGACACAATGATTGTCCCTGATGCTGCTGGGTTGAGCGTTCATGTCGAAGAATGCAAAAATGTCAGCGTTGGCTGCGGCAGCGCTGCTGCCGTATAGCCTTCCCCTTGGCGGGTGCTCGACTTCAACTGGTCCCTCATCATCGATGGAAGCGCACGCTGAGGCACCGGTGAGTCCAACAGGTGGTTATCTCCCGCTAGATATGCCGCCGAGGGACGAGAAGCTTACCGTGATTGCCGACGAACGGTTGAAGCTTCAGAAAGAACTGATCGCGGCGCGCGATCGCCAAGTGTCTCGTGCTAAAGCTGCGAGCTCTCAACCCACGACCCCCTAGAAACCGAAAAACCTGCCGTTGGGGGAAGCAGGGCGTTGCGGGCCTGCAAGCGAAGACGGGTTGGGCAGAGGCCGCTCGGGCGCCAGCGGCGGGCTTGTACAAGGGCCGCCGGCCAAACCCGCACCAGCGGCCGTCCTAGACCGTGCAGGGGGCACCCAATCGCTGGGGCCTCTTAGTGTGCGAGATAGGCGTCGATCGCATGAGCTGCAAAGATGGCAGCGCAAATCAGACCGAGGCTCATTGCGACCGCTTCAATCATCTTGACGCACCCTTACTATCGGTACGTCTAGCCGATCTTGGTTTCAGGCCGATTTCTTCGGGGCCGGAAAATGGTTTCGCCTGACGCCGCCAGGCGGTGGGGGGAGATCAATCCCGCTATCGGATATCCGATGACGAGATCAATAGCCCTGTCCCCTGGTCCGACCGCTATCGCGGGCCAGTCGTCGCCGGCGACCAGGGCGGCGATCGTCCGGGCGATCATGCGCACCGATCGAAGGTGGCTGAGGCGCAACATGGATCGTCGGTCTGAGGCGCAACCTCGTTAGTTCTAGCCTGAGGGATGTTAAACAAGACGACTCCAACAATGAAGTGGCTCCGTCACGCGGTGGCGAGCAAATCGACGATATTCTGGATGGCCTTGTCGGCGCGGTGGTAGGCGACTTCGAGTCGGCTGTCTGGGCGATTTTGAGGATCCGGACGGCGGTGGAAGCGGCTGTTGGCAAGTGGTCCGCACAGCCGCTTGTGGAAGAACAGAAATAGCAAGGCGACTTGAACACCCTTTGAGGTGAGGCGGTAAGCGTAGCGGGATCCGTCGCGTTCAAGAAGTCCATGACCTTTCAGCTTGCGTAGATCGTAGCGCAGTTGGTTCAGACCATAAGATGGTTCGGAGAAACCGAAGGTGGTGCGGACGGCTTGGTGGATTTCCTTCGCGGTCCAGCCGCCGACGTGAGTACCGCCATGCAACAGAACCTCGAGGAGCCGAATGACGCGTCTGTCGTGGATTTTGATACCGGGATAGCGGACCGAACCGATGGTGATCGGCAGCGCCATCCGCTGCAAAAGCGGGAAGTCGACGTGAACGTTGAGCCACTGGGCCTGGAAGCCAGCGAAGCGGCTGGTGATGACTTTGAAGGTCTGGCGGACGGCGTCGTACCATCCTCGGATATCCGACACATCAATTGACGCACATCGGTTGATACTAAAATTTCAAATATTTTTGGCTAGTTCTCTCTCGCTTTGCCAGTTCTTATTCAGCCAAGCGAACATACTCTTCTTTTCGGCGGTCGGGCCAAAACCCGCCCAATGCGTGTCGCCTTTGATAGAAAAGACCAGGCAATCCGTACCAGGTGCGATTTCATCGGCAATCTTGTCACGTATCGAGATCGGGCTTAACCGACCAGGATCATCAATCAGCCAGAAGTTCTGCAGGCGATGCCACCACGAGGCGCGGTGCTCTCTCAAGAATGCGATGAACTCTCTCTCTTGATCGGCCGTGAGGTCATCAGTGGCAACAACAAACCGAGTCATGAGGAGGATGCTTTCGATTTTTGCGATCTGGTAGACCCGACGCGTTTCATCGGCCGTCCAATTCGCACAGCATCCTCGACAACGTCACCTTCGATCAGTCCGGTATCACTATCACCAGTTATTCGGTGCTCGATTTCGAGTCTTCGAATTGCATATTGTTCGGATCGCAGCGCTCGGGGTCTTTTCCGGCAAAATAAATATATGCCCCGTAAAACAGGAAAAAATTGAGGACCTGCATTATCGTCAACACAATCAAGAGCCAGCCAGGGGC
Source organism: uncultured Alphaproteobacteria bacterium (assembly GCA_963822795.1). GTDB lineage: Bacteria > Pseudomonadota > Alphaproteobacteria > Rhizobiales > Xanthobacteraceae > Bradyrhizobium. The sequence continues at coordinate 12,533 of CAWGJM010000059.1, read as the reverse complement.
CCGCGCAATGACGGCTGCGATTAACCCGGCAAACAACAGAAGCATCATCCAGGTCAACGAGTGAAGTACTGTGCTTCTCGCCGAATTGGCCAGCGCTTGCGTTGGAAAAAGCGCTGTCCAATTCATGTCCCCCAACCCCTCACTTTATCTGTCCGTTGTCCCAGGGAAGTTCCGCGCGCGGTAATCGATTTGCCCACACAGTGCCGACACGAGGGTTTTTCGGAGATCTCGGGATCAGCGCTAAGTGCTTGTGATGAGCGGCCCGAGACATAGGTGACAGAACGTACCGGACACATGGGTTACACTTTCTGCTTTTGTTCTGCGGGAGGTGTAGATGCCGTGGAAAGCGAGTTCGGTAATGGAAGAGCGCCTTCGTTTTGTCGCCCGGCTTCTGGATGGGGAAGCCATGACCGATGTGTGCCGGGAGTTCGGGATATCCCGTAAGACCGGCTACAAGATTTTCGATCGCTACAAGGAGCACGGCCTTGAGGCGTTGAGCGACCGCTCCAGGCGGCCGGTACGTTACGCCAACCAGCTCCCGCAACAGGTCGAGACCCTGATCGTCCGGCTGAAGAGCGAGAAGCCGCACTGGGGCGCCCGCAAGATCCGCGAACTGCTGGTGCGTCGCCTCGACGGAGACATCAAGGTTCCCGCCAAAAGCACCATTCACGCGGTGCTCGACCGCCACGGCCTGGTCAAGCGCGGCGGCGGCCCGCGGCACCGCGCGCGCGGCACGCCGCTGTCGGAAGGTGCGCTTCCCAATGATCTGTGGTGCGCCGACTTCAAGGGCGAGTTCAAGCTCGGCAATGGCCGATACTGTTATCCGCTGACCGTCACCGACCATGCCTCGCGCTTCTTGCTGCTCTGTGAAGCGCTGGACTCAACGCGCGAAGACCCCGCCATTACGGCCTTTGAGCGACTGTTCCGCGAGCGCGGCCTGCCGCTTGCCATCCGCTCCGATAATGGCGTGCCCTTTGCCAGTCCCAATGCCTTGTTCAATCTCTCAAAGCTGTCGGCGTGGTGGCTCAGGCTCGGTATTGCGATCGAGCGTATCAAGCCGGGCCATCCCCAACAAAATGGTCGCCACGAGCGCATGCATCTTACGCTCAAAAGGGAAGCGACCAGGCCGCCGGGGCTCAACAGCCTGCAGCAGCAGGATCGCTTTGACAGCTTCTTGCACGAGTTCAATGAGGAGCGGCCCCACGAGGCTCTCGACATGAAACGCCCCGCAGACCTCTACACAGCCTCAACACGTCGCTACGATGGTCTGCCCGAACTCACCTATCCGTTCCACGATCGCGATGTGGTCGTCACCGCCTGCGGCCGGCTCTGCCTTCATCGCAAGAAGATCAACATCTCCACCGTGCTGGCAGGCCAAAAGCTTGGCATCAAGGAAGTCGACGAGGGCATTTGGCTCGTCAGCTTCATGCATTACGATCTGGGATACTTCGACTTGGAGCAGAAGACCTTGCAACCCCTCGACAACCCGTTCGGCCCGAAGCCCGTTACCGATGTCTCCGGTACGACATCGGCGCTCTGACCAAGACGCGCTTTTTTCTGCATTCTTGGCATGATAGCCCATTGCTTGGCCGCGCTGAGCAGTCAACCCCCGAAGCCCGCAGGGGCGCGGCACGCGCGGGGTTGACGGCGACAGCGCGAGCCGAGCAAAATAGTCATGCCATGGATGCGTCACGCTGGAACGCAGCAGATCGCCCACGCGATCGGCGCCAAACTGGATCGACTTTGGAGTAAACGACCTTGAAACCTTTCGACAACCCGAACGGGGCCCGAGGTTGTCACCCATGTCTCAGGTACGATCTGTTACCTATGTGTCCGGGCCGGACAGTGATTTCTCTGGTGCCGCAAGAGGGATTCGAACCCCCGACCCCGTCATTACGAATGACGTGCTCTACCGACTGAGCTATTGCGGCGGACCATGCAGTTCGCGCCCCGGCGACAGCCTCAAAACGCGTGCGCACCTGATATCGGGCACGGCCCCGATTGGCAAGAAAAAGGGGGCCTTTGGAGCATGATCCGGAAAAGTGGCACCGGTTTTCCGAAAAGATCATGCTCAAACCATATAAGGCGACCGGCTTCAGCCGCCCCAGCGGGACAAGAATCCCCGCCAGCCGCCGGCTTGCGCCTTCGGCGTGCCGATTTGCTCCACAAATTCGTCACTCGGCGCCTCGTCGTCGACGCCGGGATCGTCAGGCGGGCGGAGAATTGGGATCACGGCCGGTGCGCTGCTGGCCTTGGCCAGGTCGATGCGGGAACGGAACAAGGGCGCCGGTGCGGCGGCCTGCGGTTCGGGTTCGGGCTGCGGCGGTGATGCCTGGGGCGCCGTTTGCGGGGGCGCGGCCGGCGGAGCCGCCGGCAAAAGGACCGGTTCGGCCGTGGCGACCTGCGGCGAATTGTCTTGCGCGGCGGGTTCCGGTTTTACCTCGGCCGGAAGCTCGCGCGGAGGCTCGGCGGGGACGTCGGTGACCGCTACATCCCGCCGCGGCGAAGGTGCGGCGAGCATGGCTTCCTCGAACGGCGAGGATTCGATCGTTGCGCCCTTGTCCGACGGCAGGCTCGCGACAGGCGTCTGCCACTGGAAGGCGTCCAGCCTTCCTGTGACCGGCGACACCGGGCGCCAGCGGTCGCTGACATAGCCGTCGGCGGTCCAGGCGGAATTGTGCCGCGCCCGCACCGCGCGCAAGGTCCAGGCTCGTGCCTTGCCGCTGTCGCCATGTTCGGTGCGCTCGATCTCCGCCATCAGAAGCGCGACACGTTGCGTCGGCGATGCCGCGAACGGGGCGAGCGCAGCGCGCGCGCGGGCAAATTCGGTGGCATCGATCGCCGCGCGCGCGATCGCCAGCGCGCCCTCGATATGGCCCGGCGTTTTTGAGGCCAGCGTTTCCACCCGCACCAGCCGCTGCCGCGCGGCGTCCCCCAACCTCACATGCGCATAGGCTTCCGCCAGATCGGGATGCGGCTGTTTAAGCCAGGCCGCCTCGACGATCCGCATCGCGCGCCGCACCTGATGTGCCTCGCTATTGAACTTGGCGGCGAGCGCAGCGGCCGGCGCCAGCGTCGGCGCGAGCTTGACCGCCTCCATGGCGGTCTCGCGCGACAGATCCCGATCGACCTTTTCGAGCTCCAGCGCCCGCGCCGTCAGCAGCACGCCACGATGGCGCCGATAGGTCGCCTTGTCGATCAGCCCGGCCGAAACATTGTTGTCGAGGATCGACAACGCGCCGCCCCAGTCGCCCTTGGCGCAGCGGAAGCCGAGCACCGCATGCGACGCCCAGGTCGAGGACGGCGAAAGTTTCAGCGCCTCGTCCGCGATCATGACCGCCGCCACCGGATCATCGGCGCGCTGCGCCTCGATGAACAATCCGCGTAACCCCAACAGCCTAGTGTCCTCGCGCTCGGCCATGGCGCGGAACGCGCGTTGCGCGCCCTCGCGGTCGCCGTCGAGCTGAGCGGATTGCGCGTGCAGCAACAGCGCTAAGGGATCGTGGCCGGCGAACCGGCGCGCGACGTCGGCATGCTGGCGTGCGGCGGCCGAATCGCCGTGACCGATCGCGAGCAGGCCGTGGGTGATGGCGTGCCGGCCGCGGGCGTGGCGGCGCTCGTGCCGGTGGCGCCGGATTCGCCCCGGCGTCCGCCACAGCGCGGCCAGGATGGTCCAGGCCAGCATCGCCACGACGATGGTAATGCCGAGCGCGAACACAAAAACCGGCAGCGTGGTTTCGACGCGCAAGCCGCCCCAGGTCAGCGTGACGTCACCGGTCTGATCGGCCACCCACGCCGCACCAGCCGCGGCGAGCGCGATCAGCAGCAGAAACAGAACCATGCGAACCATGGAGACCCTATTGCGCCGGTTTGGCGAGCGCCGCCATAGCCTCATCGGCGAATTGACTGGATGCGGCCAGCGCGGCATCGCGCGCGGCGGCCTTGTCGAGCCAGGTCTGGGCTGCGGCGCGATCGGCCGGCGAAAGCGTATTCAACTCGCGCCGCGCGTCGGCGAACTCGTTATGCAGCGCCGCCGCGGTGACCCGCGCGACCACGGCACTGCGGTCGTTGCCGGTGGCGTCGGTGCGTTCGACGCGGACCAGCTTTGCCGCGCCGGCCTGCAGACGATCGACAATGCCCGTGCCCGTGGTCGCGTTCTCCGGCCCCGACGATGTCAATTTCGGCACCAGCGTCAGCAATTCGCGATTGAGGGCGAAGGGCGTCGGCACGCCGGTGGCGGCGAACCCGTCGAGCGGCTTCAATCGGTCCGGAGTGGGGCTGAGCGACTTCGCCGTCGCCAGTGCCGCCTGGTACGGATCGCCGTGCCGGACCGCGACATCGAGCAGCGCCGCCGCCACCAGCCGGCGCAGCGGCGTATCGTCCGCCGACTTGGCGTCCGCGATCTCGGCGCTTTGGGCGCGGCTCGCCTGTTCGATCTGGGCCAAGCGCTCGTTGATCGCGCTCAGATCGACCGCCGCGGCAGTGCCATCGCGCGGCGCCGACTTCAGATCTTTGACGGCGCTGGCAAGCTTGTCCGATTGCGCGTGCAAGTTCGACTGCTCGTCGCGCAACGCCGCCAGCGACCTGTCCAGTGCGTCGATACGCGCACCCGTCGCGGGATCGGCCGCCGCCGCGGCCGGTTTGCTCAGCTTGGCCTCGAGGCCGGCGACGCGCGTGGTGAGATGGTCGATCGCAGACGCGCTGACCTGGGGAACGGCCTGGCCGGCCGGCTGCACCGGCGGCCAGCCCAGCATCCAGCCGACCGCGATGACGAGCGCGGCTGCGACCGCGCCGGAAAACGGCGCGACCACCCAGGGAGAAATGGAAGACGAGGTCCGTTGCGAGGCCGCCACGGTGGGCTGCCCGGGCGCAGGTTCGGGCTCTGGCGCCGCCTCGGCCTCCGGCTTGACCTCGGTCTTAGCCTCAGGTCTGGGAGGTTCGTTGGATATTTCAGTGGCTTCGAGGTCGATGGTGGGAGGGGCGCGCTTGACCCGGCCGGGATCGGGCGCCAGCCCTGTATCGTCAGGCGTTTCATCGATCATCGCGGCGGTTCCCTGATTGATGGGCCCAAAGGTTACCAGATTCGGCCGATCCTGTTAGGCCAATCCGGATCGCAAAGCACGCTCCAGCGCCCCGAACAAGGCATTTTCATCCGGGGATGACGCTACCGTGACCCCCGTCGCCCCAGCCTCGCGGAGGATCGCTGCGACATTGGCGGAAATGCAGCATTGCGGGACCGCGAGCGCAGAGATTTCGACCCCGCCCGTCCGTACCGCCTCGACAAAGGCGCGCGCGCTGCGGCGGGAATAGTGCAGGACCGCTTCGACCTTGTTGGCCGCGAAGGCGTCGCAGACGTCGCGCGGCAGGCTGCAAAGCGGAACCATCCGGTAGGTGGTCTGGGTGACGACGTTGAAGCCGTGCTCGCGAAAGCTCGCCCGCCAGATCGCGCGAAAGGTCGCTGCCGGCGAGGTAGAGCAACGCGCTCCTCTTCTTCAATTGCTTCGCCCGGACGCTTTCCAGCACGCGCTCGCGCAACGCCGCCGCATCGCCTCCCGCCGAGATCACCTGGTCGAAACCGGCAGCGCGCGCGGCGGCAGCGGAATGCTCGCCGACCGCAAACACCGGCAACTTGAGCAGGCGGTGTCCGGCGAGCTGCGGCTCGATGGCGCGCAAGGCATTGGCCGAGGTGACGACGACGGCGCCATATTCCGCGTCCGGATCGTCGCGAAAGGAGAGCGGCTCGAACCGCAGCACGGGCGCCAGCAGCACCGCAAATCCCCTCGCCCGCAGCGCCGAACCCGTCGCCTCACCGTCGGGAGATGGGCGTGTGACAAGAACCGCCATGCCTTAAACCCCAAGATGCCTTAAACCCCGCCCGTGCCCCGTCGCAACGAACAATTGCACGTCAAGACCCCGCAATGCTACGCGATCAGGGAAACGCCTGTTTGACCGATCGCGCAAGGGGCTGAAAAAGCGTTTTGAATTGGATCAAGGGTTTCAAATTGGATAAAGGCAAGCCGAACCTGGTGCTGGGGATCGAGACCACCTGCGACGAGACCGCCGCAGCCGTGGTCGAGCGCCAGTCCGACGGGTCGGGGCGGATCTTGTCCAACATCGTCCGCTCGCAGACCGAGGAGCACGCGCGCTTCGGCGGCGTGGTGCCGGAGATCGCGGCGCGCGCCCATGTCGATCTGCTCGACGGCATCATTGCCCAAGCCATGAACGAAGCGGGCATCGAGTTTGCCGAACTGTCGGCGGTCGCGGCCGCCGCCGGTCCCGGCCTGATCGGCGGCGTCATCGTCGGCCTCACCACCGCAAAGGCGATCGCGATGGTGCACGACACGCCGCTGATCGCGGTGAACCATCTTGAGGCCCACGCGCTCACCCCGCGGCCGACCTGCGCGTTGGCGTTTCCCTATTGCCTGTTCCTCGCCTCAGGCGGCCATACCCAGATCGTCGCGGTCGCCGGCGTCGGCAACTATGTCCGGCTCGGCACCACGGTCGACGACGCCATGGGCGAGGCCTTCGACAAGGTCGCGAAAATGTGGGCTGGCCATCCGGCGACCCGTAGGTCGAGCGCGCGGCGTTCGGCGGAGCCCGGCGCGCTTCGTGTTTCCGCGGCCGACGTCGGGCGCGACCGATGCCGATTTCTCGCTCTCGGGATCGAAGACCGCCGTGCGCAACGAAGTCGGCCGGCGGACGACGCTGGAGCCGAAGGACATCAGCGATCTCTGCGCGAGCTTTCAGGCCGTGGTGCTGGAATCGACGCGGACCGGCCGAGTGTCGGTGAAATTGTCCAGGAAAATTCGGCGCGCGCGCGCGCTGGTCGTGGCCGGGTGGTGTCGCCGCCAACCAGGCGCAATCCGCGGCGCGCTGTAGGATGTCGCGGCCAAAGTACAGACGACGTCGACCATCCCGCCGCCAGCGCTGTGCGACCGACGATGGTGCGATCGATCGCCCGGGCCGGCGCCGAGCGCTTGGCGCTCGGCCTGAGCGGACGCGAATGGACGCCGTGCCCCGCGCCGCGGCCGCCGACGCCATGTCATGGGCCCAAGGGATTTGCGAAACGCGTGCGGGACTCAGATGGGGTTGAGGATTGTCCGATGGAAAAGGATCATGCCGTAAGTCCGTCTCTAGCCTCTCCCCGCCGCTCGCCGGGAGTGGCTGGATTTTACGCGTAAGCGAAAAATCCGGGTGAGGGGCTCTCTCCACGGGCGGAGTCCGCGGAGAGGGCCGATGACCGTACCCCCCCCCGCAAAGAGCGGGGCGAGGGGTGCGCACCGAGTCGGGCCGAGAAACTGAATAGTGACGCCGCGAGCCCGTCTAGCTCGCCCCGCTGCGAGGGACCCCACCCTCTCCCCGCAAGACGGGCCGAGGGAGCCAATGTCCGGGGCCGGGCGACGCCGTCCTTCACTCAGTCACGATCATCGGCGCCGGTGCCTGGGGGACGGCACTCGCCGGCGTTGCCGCGCGGGCCGGGCGCGAGGTTACGCTTTACGCGCGCGATCCCGCGCATGCCGCTCACATCGCAAGCGCGCGTGAAAACCCGAAACTGCCAGGCGTCGCATTGGCCGTGGGCATCGCCGTGACCAGCGACCTTGCTCGCCGCCGCGCCGACGTCCTCCTGGTCGCCACCCCCGCCCAGCATTTGCGCGGCGCCGTCACCCATCTTGCTTCGTTTCTTCGCAAGGCAACGCCCGTGGTCGCCTGCGCCAAGGGCATCGAGCGCGGCACCCACAAATTCATGACCGAGGTGATCGCAGAAGCCGCCCCCCAAGCAACGCCCGCGATCCTGTCGGGCCCGAGCTTTGCCGACGATGTCGCGCGCGGTCTTCCGACCGCGGTGACGCTGGCGGCACAGGACGAAGGAATTGCAAGCGCCCTGGTGCAGGCGCTGGGTTCGCCGACGTTCCGGCCCTACCAGACCACCGACGTCCGCGGCGTCGAGATCGGCGGCGCGGCCAAGAACGTGCTGGCGATCGCGGCCGGCATCGTGGTCGGGAAGAAACTCGGCGCGTCGGCGCAGGCCGCGCTGACCACCCGCGGGTTCTCCGAACTCACCCGCTTGGCCGCGCCTGCGGCGCGCGCTGAGACCATGGCGGGGCTTTCCGGCCTCGGTGACCTGATCCTGACCTGCTCAGCCCGCAGTCGCGCAATTTCGCCCTGGGCTTGGCGCTTGGCCGCGGCGAGACGCCGCCGATCGGAAAACTCGCCGAAGGCGAGTTCACGGCGCCGGTCCTGATTGAGCTGGCGGCTTCGCAAAATGTCGATATGCCGGTATCAAAGGCGGTGACGGCGATCTTGAGCGACGCGATGAGTATCGATGCCGCGATCGAAAGTCTGTTGACGCGCCCGTTCAAGGCGGAGGAGTGACATGGCGTACTGGCTGGTGAAATCCGAACCGTCGGCCTGGTCGTGGGATCAGCAGGTCGCCAAGGGTGCCAAAGGCGAGGCCTGGACCGGCGTGCGCAATTTCACGGCGCGGCAGAATTGGCGGAACATGAAGAAGGCGACCGTGCCTTCTTCTATCACTCCAACGAAGGCAAGGAGATCGTCGGCATCGCCGAGGTGATCAAGGAGGCCTATCCCGATCCGACCGACAAGACCGGCAAGTTCGTCTGCGTCGATATCAAAGCGGAGAAGCCGTTGCCGACGCCGGTCACCATGGCCGCGATCAAGGCGGACAAGAAGCTCGCTCAAATGGCGCTGGTGAAATATTCGCGCCTGTCGGCGCAGCCGGTGACGGCGGAGGAATGGAAGATGGTGTGCAAGATGGGCGGGCTCTGAATGTTTCCATTGCCGGCGTTCCAGCGCGCGGCTGGATCGAACCCGATTTACGTACCCGTAGATGTAAAGCTCAACAGCTCACCCGGTAGATAAGATGGCCGTCCCATCTCCTCGGCCACCACCCTGGAAAACCCCATTTTCTTCAAGTCTAGCCTGTCGACGCACCCATCGATCACCCGAATTGGATGATCCGCGCTGACCGCCTCGTTCAACGTTGTCAGAAATCAGCGCCAATTGCTCCCGCGAGCCACCCGTTAGGTGAACCATCCTGCCAAACATGACCCTACCTGCGACGATGGACTTTTCACACATCCTGAACAGCGGGGAAAGGGGTTCTCTCCACAGACCGTGCTCAGCCCCTCACCCGAAATTCGCTGTGCAAATTTCGACCTCTTCCCGCAAGAGCGGGGCGAGGTGACTGGAAACGCTTCGCGCGTCGCTCTTTGAAATTTGAATTGGACGTCGCCCGGCTTCACACCGCCGCCGCCATCACCACCTGCGCCAGCAGTCGGCGCTTAGATTGCGAGCGGTAGCCTTTCATGGTCGCAGCAAAACGTTCGAGGATGCCGTCCTCAAACGCGGTGACGATGGTGTCGTGGACGTAGCTCTTGCGGCAGATCGCCGGTGTGTTGGAGAGATGGTCGGCGGCGGCGCGCACGGCTTCCAGCACCTGCTTCTTGCGGCCGCGGGCGCTCGCCGCCGGCGAAATCCGCGACAGCGATTTCAGCACCACCGCGGAGGCCATCAGGGTGCGGAAATCCTTCAGCGAAATCTTGATGCCGGCGATCTCGCGCAGGAACGCGTTCACCTGCGTGGTCGAGACCGCGCGCACGGTGCCGGAGCCATCGCGGTACTGGAACATGCGCTTGCCGGGAACGCTGCGTAAAATGCCAACCGCGCGCACCAGCTTCGCGGCGTCGCATTCCTTGCGTACCGCTTTGCCGCCTTTGGCCTTGAAGGTGAGCACGACGCTATCGCCTTCCAGGGTGACATTGGATTTCAGCAGCGTGGTGGCGCCGCGGGTGCCGTTCAGCCGCGCATAGGTCTTGTTGCCGGGACGGATCGCGGTGCGCGCGATCAGCTCGATCACGGCGGACAGCGCGAATTCGCGGCTCGGCTCGTCGCCGGAAAGATGCATCGAGACGTTGCGGCGGATTTTCGGCAGGGCGCCGACCAGTTGCGCCAGCCGGTGCGCCTTGCGCTGCTCGCGCACGTTTTCCCAATCGGCGTGACAGCGCACCGCAGCCGGCCGGCGGCATCGCGGCCGACCGCCTGCAGGTGCGAATTGGGGTCGGGCGAATAGCGCACGTGCCGGTAGGCCGGCGGCACCGCCATCGCATGCAGGCGGCGGATGATCCGCGCGTCGCGGATATGCGAGCCGTTGGCACGGAAAAAGAACAGACCCTTGCCACGCTGGAGATGCGGCGCGATAGCCCAGCTCGTCCGGACGCCGACGCTTGAGGCCGTGGTCCCGGGCAGCGATTCACCGAGGACGCCTTATGGACGGTCGTTTTCGAGACGGTTTTGGGCTTTGCCGGGGGCCATTGCCCGAGCGCCTTGGCTAGAGCCACGGCAGGATCAGCGGAAGCACGCCGCGCAGCCTCGAGATTCTGCTGATCCGTCATGACCTTAGACGCCTTGCTCCTGATCCAGTCCGTTAATGCCGGCCGTTTGGCGTTGGTTCCGGGACGGGCCGCTCGGCCCTGGCAGGCCCATTTAGGGGGCTAACGATGTTCTTTACGAATCCGAAAAGCCGGCAGGGAGGTCCCTAAATACCGTTCATGGGAGCCATTCGAGCGCTAACGTTGATTTCAGGTCAGGGCAAAACCTCAAACTGCAGAACCTCAAACCCGAAATTGATCGCCGAGAGCCGGGCCAAAAAGCCCAGCCCTCGCCGTTGCTTGATCCATCGCATGGTCGTGTCCCCACCCAAGGTCTTATTTGTTCCGCTTGTCGACGCCCGGCGGCTGACGCACAATCGCGTTAATAACGAAGACGGGTCTTCAGCGCCGCGTTCACTGGCCGCATGGGTGGAGGTAAGATGCTCCGACAAAATTTAAACGACGTGCCGGCCGAATGGGCGAAGCGGGCCTGGATCGACCAAGCCAAGTACAAAGCAGATGTATACCCGTTCGATCTCGGACCCGAACGGCTTCTGGGCCGGGCAAGCCAAGCGCCTCGACTGGATGAAGGCCCCCACCAAAATCGAAAATTGGTCATTCGCGCCCGGCAACATCTCGATCAAATGGTTCGAGGACGGCGTCTTGAACGCCGCTTGGAACTGCATCGACCGCCATCTGCACACCCGCGGCGACCAGACCGCGATCATCTGGGAGTGCGACGATCCCTCGCAATCCCAACACATCACCTATCGGCAGTTGCACGACGAAGTCTGCAGGACGGCCAAACATCCTGCGCACCCGCAACGTCAAGAAGGGCGACCGGGTCACGATCGACTATCTGCCGATCATCCCCGAAGCCGCCTACGCGATCCTGGCCTGCGCGCGGATCGGCGCCATTCACTTGGTGGTGTTCGCAGGCTTCTCGCCCGACAGCCTTGCCCAGCGCATCGGCGACTGCAAATCCAAGGTGGCTATCACCGCCGATGAAGGCCTGCGCGGCGGCAAGAAGGTGCCGCTGAAAGCCAATGTCGATGCCGCGCTCGCCAAGGTCGAAGGCGTCGATTGGGTCGTCGTCGTCAAGCGCACCGGCTCCAAGGTCGACAATGAATCCGTCACGCGATCTCTGGTACCACGACGCGGCGCGGATGGTGACGACGGAGTGCCCGTGCGAGCACATGCATGCGGAGGACCCGCTGTTCATTCTTTATACGTCGGGCTCGACCGGCCAGCCCAAGGGCGTGCTGCACACCACCGGCGGCTATCTGGTGTTCGCGTCGATGACGCACCAATACGTATTCGATTATCACGATGGCGATATCTACTGGTGCACCGCCGACGTCGGCTGGGTCACTGGCCACAGCTACATTCTCTATGGGCTGCCTGCCGACGGGCGCGACCACGCCTGATGTTCGAGGGTGTGCCGAACTATCCCGACAACAGTTCGCGGTTCTGGAACGTCATCGACAAGCACAAGGTCAACATCTTCTACACCGCGCCGACCGCGTACTCGCGTGCTGACGCAGTCCGGCGACGAATCAGCCGGCGAAGAAGACCTCGCGCAAGAGCCTGCGGCTGCTCGGCTCGGTCGGCGAGCCGATCAATCCGGAAGCCCTGGGAGTGGTACTACCGCGTCGTCGGCGACGATCGCTGCCCGATCGTCGATACCTGGTGGCAGACCGAGACCGGCGGCATCCTGATCACGCCGCTGCCCGGCGCCACCAAGCTGAAACCCGGTTCGGCGACGACGCCATTCTTCGGCGTGGTGCCGGAAATCGTCGATGCCGACGGCAAGGTGCTGGAAGGCGAGATCTCCGGCAATCTCTGCATTGCCCGGCTGGCCGGGCCAGATGCGCACCGTCTATGGCGACCACGCCCGCTTCGAGCAGACCTATTTCTCGACCTACAAGGGCAAGGATTCACGGGCGACGGCTGCCGGCGCGACGCCGACGGCTATTACTGGATCACCGGACGTGTCGACGATGTGATCAACGTCTCCGGCCACCGCATGGGCACTGCGGAAGTGGAGAGTTCGCTGGTCGCGCATGAAAAGGTCTCGGAAGCCGCCGTGGTCGGCTATCCCCACGACATCAAGGGCCAGGGCATCTATGCCTATGTGACACTGAT
>CAWGJM010000058.1:0-64137 GCA_963822795.1 uncultured Alphaproteobacteria bacterium | reverse complement strand
GTGAACGTTAAGCGCGCGTTTATGGCCACCGTCGTTTTCGCTTGCGGAGCTCTCGCCTCGGTGGAGCGGTAACCACGCAACGGCCTTCTGGTGTCTATAGGAAGCCACAAGCCCGGGCGTGACGACCGCTAACCCCGAGCGTCGCAGGTTGGCCGCGCAGTTTTGAGAGTGTTGATACTGCTGCGACTGACGGCCTCGGCCCGGTTCCCGCAACGCCGGCAAAAGTCGGAAACGTTCGAGCGCAACGGCTCGCTGCGCCATCGGGCGACGGAGAACGAGCTGCGCGCCCTTGATGCGACTGTCGCCGGAACGGTATTGCGATGATCGATGACATGGCACTCCTGAAGCAGGCCATGGAGCAAATGGACGCGGAGGATCCTGACCGTGGCCCTGGCTGCCAAAGACCGCGCCGCGCAGATCCTCGGCGACGCCGGGCTGAGCTTCTCGAAAATGGCCGAGCTGATCGAGCAGCGTCGATTGCTGCTGCGGTGCAGGATCGTAGCCAACATCAAACGGATGGATCAGCCCGGCATGCTCGGAGACGCGGCATTCCGCGACGCAGGCAGCGCGCTCCGGAGAGAAGGTCAGAGCTTTCGTCAAATTGCCGAAGCAATCGAACTTACCGGCAGACCTGCGCCCGGATACGAGGATCCGGTGCAGCAGAGCGAGCCGCTGCAGCGGACGGCGAGCGAGCCGGGCAATTCCGCGTGGCGGAGGGCGCTCGCTCTTGTCAGGAAGATTGTTTTCTTTCCCCTGCGACGTCGCATGCTGTCGCTCGCGATCGCGCTCATCGCCATTTTGCTGCTCTACGCCTTGCAGGGCTTTCTTGCCATCGGCGAGCACGTTTTGGGAAATTCCGATGGCATTGCCGCTATCCGCCACAGCGCGGCGATGTCGTCGGTAGATTCTTTCGTCAATAAAAATATCTTGCCGCAATCCAAGGAGGCGACGGTGCCGCCGACGTCCCCCGCTCCAATCTCCTCTCCTCCGGCCGCGGCCCCGTCGCCGCCATTCGCGACCCCGTCGGCTGCTCCTGCCGCTGCTTCGGCTCCCCGCACAACCGCGCCCACTCCTGCCGCAAATGCATCGGCTGATCTCGCACCGTCCCCGGCGGCTCCCGTAGCTCCATCGACAGCCCGCGCGGGTCCACCGGTTTCAACGCCGCCTCGCGACGCGAAGGGGGCACCCCCTTCAAGGTCGGTAGCGAACTATGGCGCGGCGCGGGAGGATCGCTATCCCTCCTCTCGTCGCGACGCACATCCGGAAAACGATCGCCCGCGCGCTTTCGAGGACATGACATCAGAAAGGATGCGCCGCATATCCCGGATGGCGGGGCCGTGTATCGGTGGCGTCGGCGGGCGCTACTGGGGCGGTGGTCGATATTGACCTTTGCCGCGCCACCTGCCGTTTTTGCCCAGCGAGTGTGGAGATGTAAGCTTGGAGCCTGACGATCCGGCAGTCACCAAATTGACGATAGGTCTGGGGGTCTCTTGGGTCGTCTCTCCTGACGATGCTATCGGCTGTGCTTCTTCTCAAATGCATCAAAGCACGTTCGTCCTTAAGAACACTGTCCGAAGGACCATTGGTCTTTTGAGCATGGGCCGCCGCGACCTCGCGATCGGGCCTTGAAGTTCATTGATCTAGATCAACCATGCTACTCGCCGACGCCTATCGTTACCTCGACAAAACAAGCCGCTGAAGCGTAACGCCGCTCGCCCTCAAGTCTCGGTCACGGCGTCGGCAAAGCGACGGGTATGAGGAGCCTTCCGGGCGTGACTGAGCTCCTGAGTATGCCAGATATGTCCGTTTGGCGCCGCAACTCCTTAGACCTCTATCAACGGGGATCGGAGGCGTGATGGCAAGAGTAATCTCGGTAATAGCGAGGAGGCGACGATGGCCAGTAGCGTGCATTTTTATCTGAGCTGGGCGAAAGAGCGAATGGACGAGATGGATGCAGTCGTGACTTCGCTGGAGGGTAAGACCAGCGAGCTCACTGCTCAGTCGCGGGGTGTCGCCGACCAGTTGATTGCGGACCTGCATAAGCAACGCGATGCGTTTCTGGTCAACATGCAGCGGCGGAACGAGGCGGGTGAGGCCGCCTGGAGCGAGGCGAAGGCGAAGATGGAATCTGACTGGAACCACTTTCAGTCCACTATCAAGAAATACGTCAGCGACTTCGTTCCCCAGTTCAAGCAGCAGCAAACAACTTTCCAGGAGATCGCCGCCGCGCAAATGAAATCATGGCGCGAAGCAGCCGAGAAGATTCAGGCTGCTTCCTCTGAGTTGACCGCTGACCGTCGCGCAAAGATGGAAGCCACTGTGGCACAGATGAAGCTGGCCGCATCTGCGGCGGAAGCAAATTTTCAGAAACTGACGAAAGCCGGGGCGGGATCCTGGACCGCCTTAAGTGCCGCCCTGGCGGAATCGCGTGCGGCCTTCGATCGGGCCAATCAAGCGGCGTGGGACGCCTTCAAACGCGCCAGCTCGGATGCATGAATGCCCGTCGTGTCAGCGTTGTTAGTTGAGAAGCGCAATCCATCCCTTGGCAGGGGAGGATGAAATGACAGGTCGCGCGCGCTACCCCAGGCCGTCGCTTACTGATAGTTGGGCCAGTTAGAAGGTATGTCTGGCTAGCGGAGGCGGAGAGATGGTCGAGCCTCGAGCGAGCCGGGCTGCAGGCGCTTGCCGGTGATGACGAGGACGCTGCTGCATTGGGAGTGGCGTGCGAGCCGAAATTGTACAGTGGTAAATGCCAAGGCTGGCCTAACTTGCTGAGCCAAAGAAGATCACCAACCACAAGAGCAAAAGGGAAATCGTGATCGCGGCGACGGCGAAACCTGGATTTCTTATCATGTGCCACCGGACATCATTTGCCGTTAAAAGTTGAAGGACGGAAAGATTAAGCTCTCGTTCGGCACGAAAAGAATCGGGTGCGAGGCTATCAACTCAAGTAAGCGGCTTGGCCAGGTGGACGACCCTAGGCTCTCGTTTGGTCCTGGTCGGAAGCCGAATTTGCTGAACACTTTCAACATCGCGGTGTTCTCGGGCAAGACCTCCGCGATCAGTCCCTTCAATCCTGCGTCGCGCGCCAGGTGAGACAGATGAAGCATGAGAGCCGATCCGATCCCCTGTCCCTGATACGCGTCCACCACGACAAAGGCGATTTCGGCCCGGCCAGCCTCGACAACGATGTAGCGTCCACCTCCGACAATCGAAGGCCGTCCATCTTCATCGATTTGTGCGATGAGCGCGACATGATTGTCGAAATCGATATTCATGAAGAAAAGCGAGCTCGGTTTCTGAAAAGCCGCGCTTTGGCCCGAAAAAGCGGCGTCGGAGCGATTGAGGACTGGTGCGGCCGATCGCCGCGAGCATGTCCTCCCGATCATCCGGTCGAAGAGCGCCTATTTCGATCGTGCGCCCGTCGCGAAGACGCTCCTTGGCGGAATAGTCGGCAGCCTTCGGCATGATCGACAGGTCTCCCATCGAAACAGGGTGACGATCGCTCTGGGAGCGTTCATGGCAGGGAGCAGCGGACCCGTAGCCGGGGCTTGATCTGGATCAAGCCAACGGTTCGGGGGCTATCGATAAGGTCGAATGTCGCGTCAGAATTGACGGCCAATCACCGGGTTCCGGTGAAGTGCGGGCAATCGTCGCCCCGCCAACCGCGTGGATGTGGTGAAAATGCCAACGCGAGTGTTACGCGAGATCCGATCGGGTGAAGAGGTCATCCAGCTGATGATCCGCCTTGGGCTGCTGGCCTTCCTGCTCTATTGGTCGTTCGTGCTGGTTAGCCCGTTCATTCCGATATTCGCTTGGAGCGTGGTGCTCGCCGTCGCCTTGTATCCGGCGTTCAACTGGCTGTCGGTCCATCTTGGCGGTCGGCCGAAGCTGGCAGCAGCGATCATAACGTCAGTGAACCTCGCGATTGTCATCGGCCCGGCGACCTGGCTCGGACTGGGTCTGATAGAAAGCTTGCAAAGTTTCGCCGGACAGCTCAACTCCGGCAGCTTGATCGTTCCTTCTCCTCCCGACAGTGTCAAGGATTGGCCAATTGTCGGCACGCAGCTTCACGCTTTATGGGATCACGCCTCGACCAACCTTAGGGCGGCTCTGAGCGAGATCGCGCCGCATCTGAAGCCACTGGCCGGGCCGGTACTTGCATTCGCTGGCAGCGCCAGTGTCGGTACACTTAAATTTATTGCCGCGGTGCTGCTCGCCGGCTTTCTGTTCCCGTCAGGGCCACGGCTGGTGGCGGCGATCAGAAGCATCCAGGATCGCCTCCAGCTGCAGCGCGGTCAGGATTTTGTTGCGCTGGCGGGGGCAACGATACGTACGGTATCTCAGGGGGTGATCGGCATCGCGATCGTTCAATCGCTGCTGGTAGGGATAGGATTGAAGCTTGCCGGCGTGGCTAGTGCCGGCGTGCTGGCTTTCGCCGTGCTGGTTCTTGCGATCATGCAGATCGGGTCGGCGATCGTTCTTCTTCCCGTGATCATCTGGATATGGGCGACCAAGGATTTCATGGCCGCGCTCCTGATCACGATCTATCTGCTGGTCGTGGGGCTGGCCGACAATGTCTTGAAGCCGATGTTGATGGGGCGCGGTCTGAGCACACCCGCGCTGGTGATCTTCATAGGTTTGCTGGGCGGAACGATTGCACATGGCATCGTCGGCCTGTTCATCGGACCCATCGTCCTCGCGGTGGCCTGGGAACTTACGGCTGCCTGGATTTCGTGAGGGGCAAGCCAGCGCCGCCTCGGCTGAGGCGGAGAAGGTTGCCGCCGAGGGCCAGGCTTAGTTCGACAACTGGCGCTCTTCTTCCGGTGTGACCTTGTTTAAATCGCTCTATGCTTCAGCGCAGTTCCGACGCGCGGACGTCGGTGCCCCTTCAAAGTTGGCGAACGCAGGAGAAACCCTGCCTTGACCTATATCAAAGCTCGCCTCGGACGCAGCGCAATCGTAACAGCCGGGGGTCGCAAGGAGTGAGAGATGTGAGCACGTCAACCGACAAGCCGACAATCACGGGCGATGCGCTTCCCGGGCTCTTCGCATCTGCCTTCGAATATCTGGTGGACACCGGGCAGCGCAGCGTGCTGTTCCTCGACGTCATGCGCCAACGCGGCGTGCAATACCGCGAACATCTCGCCGAAACCGCGCCTCATGTCCTCAACTACGCCGTCGAACTGATCCTCGATGGAAGAAATTTCAAGCAGCCAGTGAACTATGCACTGGTGCGCGTCGCTCCGCCCAGCGGAGTGGAAATCGATTTGAAGCGGCGTCCATTCGTCGTGGTCGATCCCCGTGCGGGGCACGGACCGGGAATCGGCGGCTTCAAGGCCGACAGTGAAATCGGCGTTGCCATGAAGGCCGGTCATCCCTGTTATTTCATCGGCTTCCTCCCTGAACCGATGCCAGGCCAGACGATCGAGGACATTGCGCGAGCCGAAGCTATTTTCATTGAGAAGGTTATTGCTTTGCATCCGGATGCGGACGGCAAACCGTGCGTGATCGGCAACTGCCAAGCCGGCTGGGCCGTCATGATGCTGGCTTCGCTGCGGCCGGAATTGTTCGGTCCGATCATCATCGCCGGTGCTCCGCTTTCCTACTGGGCCGGCGTGCGCGGCAAGTATCCGATGCGCTATTCGGGCGGCCTGCTGGGAGGAAGCTGGCTGACCGCGCTGACCAGCGATCTCGGCGGCGGCAAGTTCGACGGCGCCTGGCTTGTGCAAAACTTCGAGAACATGAATCCCTCGAACACGCTATGGACCAAGCAGTACAATGTCTACTCGAAGGTTGACGCCGAGGCGGATCGTTATCTCGAATTCGAGCGCTGGTGGGGCGGACATGTCAACCTGAATGCCGAGGAGATCCAGTTCATCGTCGATCAGCTGTTCGTCGGCAATAATCTCGCCGCGGGGCGCATCAAGACATCCGATGGCCAGGTCGTTGATCTTCGGAAGATCAGCTCTCCGATCGTCGTATTCTGTTCAAAGGGTGACAACATCACGCCGCCGCAGCAGGCACTCGGTTGGATTCTCGATCTCTACAGCGACGTCGACGAGATCCGGGCGTACGGCCAAACCATCGTCTATACCGTTCACGAAACGGTTGGGCACCTCGGAATATTCGTCTCCGGCGGCGTTGCCAAGAAAGAGCACAGCGAATTCTCCAGCAACATCGACCTGATCGATGTGCTCCCGCCCGGGCTTTACGAGGCAACCTTCGAAGTCAAATCCGCCGATACCGCGAATGCGGAGCTCGCGGGCGGTCAATGGATCATGCGTTGCGAGCAGCGCACGCTTGAGGATGTCAGGGCCATGGGCGGCAATACGGCCGAGGATGAGCGGCGGTTTGCGACTGCCGCGCGAGTATCCGAGATCAACCTCGCCAACTACCGGAATTTCGTGCAGCCATGGGTTCGCGCCGCAGTTACTCCGCAAATGGCGGACTGGACGCGTAAATGGCATCCGCTCCGGGTGTCGTACGAAGCCTTCGGCAGTGACAATGCGGCGACGAAGGCCGTTGTCGAGGCGGCTGACAACATTCGCGAGCACCGCAAGCCGGCGGCACAGGACAATCCATTCCTTGCCTTCCAGGAGACCGTCTCGAAGAACATCGTCAATGTTCTCGACAAATGGCGTGACACGCAGGAAGCGCTCAGCGAGACGCTTTTTCTCGGCATCTATGGGTCGCCCGCGCTGCAGGCGGCCGTCGGAATCAAGCCGGATGCGGACGTGTCGCCCAAGCCTGCGATGTCGCCCGAGCACCGCAAGCGTCTGGAGGCGCGTATCGCGGAGCTGAAGTCGCAGATTGGCGTCGGCGGCCTCAGGGAATGCGTCATTCGGGGCCTGCTTTACGTCGGCATGGCCCGGGGATTGGTTGATGAGCGGAGCCTGGAGGCATTGCGGCGCGCTCGCGCGGGTGACGCCAGTTCGCGACTGACGCTGGCGCAGTTCAAGACGATCGTGCGCGAGCAGTTCTTCATGTTGCTGCTGGAGCCCGAGGCAAGTCTCGCTGCTATCCCAAAACTGCTGCCGCCAAGCGAAGACGAACGTCGCGAGGGGCTGGCTGCGATCCGCGGCGTGCTGTCTGCGAGCGCAGCAATATCCGGCGAAACCGCAAGGCGACTTGAGCAAGTGACACAGCTGTTTGGATTGGCGGCCGAACCGCACGCGAAAGCGTCATAGGCCTTGTTGAGATGATTGGGAGTGCATCATGAGCGCTGCATCCATGGAAGCGGGCGAAGCCAAGCCCGGCGTTAAGTACGATCGTCTCATCGCACAAGCGAAAGCGATCCAAGCGGCGGCGACCATCGTTGTGCATCCGTGCGACGAAAGTTCGCTGCGTGGCGTGGCCGACGCCGCGGCAGCCGGCATCATCAAGCCGATACTTGTCGGGCCATCGGCGAAGATCAAGGCTGCGGCGCTCAAGCACAATATTGATATCAGCAGGTTTGAATTGATCGACGCCGCTCATAGCGAGGCCGCCGCGGCAAAGGCCGTCGAGCTGATTCACGCGGCCAGGGGCGAAATGCTGATGAAAGGCAGCCTGCACACCGACGAGCTCATGCGAAGTGTCACGGCAAAGACCGGCGGGCTGCGCACGGAGCGACGCGTCAGTCATGTGTTCGTGATGGATGTCCCGACTTACCGCGAGACGATCTTTATCACAGACGCCGCAATCAACATTTTTCCTGACCTCGATGCCAAGCGCGACATCGTGCAGAATGCGATTGATCTCTATACGCTGGCAGGCTTTGGCACCTTGCCCAGGGTCGCCATCCTCTCGGCCGTCGAGACGGTCACCTCCAAGATACCCTCCACCATTGAGGCGGCCGCACTGTGCAAGATGGCGGATCGCGGGCAGATCACGGGCGGGCTACTCGATGGGCCGCTCGCATTTGACAACGCGATCGACCCGGAATCAGCGAGGATCAAGGGGATAAGATCCGAGGTCGCGGGCCGGGCCCAGATACTGGTGGTACCGGATCTTGAATCGGGGAACATGCTCGCGAAAAATCTTGCCTATTTGGCCAAGGCTGACGGGGCCGGCATTGTCCTCGGGGCGCGCGTTCCGATCGTGTTGACTTCCCGATCGGATAGCCCGAGAGCCCGCATGGCGTCCTGCGCGGTTGCGACCCTTTACGCTGACGCGCGCAGGCGTCGCGCGCAGATAGCCGCCGGGTGACCGCTATGGACACGATCCTGGTCGTCAACGCCGGCTCCTCAAGCGTGAAGTTCCAGGCGTTCGCGCTGGATGGGGACGGGAGGCTGCGGCGCGAAGTCAAGGGCCAGATGGACGGCATTGGAAGCCGTCCCCGCTTGCGCGCCACCGGACCGAATGGCGATACGTTGGCCGACCGTGCCTATCCGATCGAGAGCATTGCGGACGTTCCGGCTGCGATGCTGGTCGCAAGCGCTTGGTTGCGGGATGAACTTCAACTCAGCCCACTCGCTGTCGGACATCGGGTCGTCCATGGCGGTCCCGATTACGACCGCCCCGTCGTGATCGACCACGGCGTGGTTGCGCGTCTGGAGCGCTTTGCGGCGCTTGCGCCGCTTCATCAACCCCACAATCTGGCGCCGATCCGTTCGCTTCTTGCTAATTTCCCATCGCTGCCTCAGGTCGCTTGCTTCGACACTGCGTTCCACCGCGACCACGACGAACTGGCGGATCACTACGCCATCCCCCGCCCGCTTCACGATGAAGGCGTGCGCCGTTACGGATTCCATGGACTTTCCTACGAGTACATTGCGAAGACCTTGCCGAACGTCGCGCCTGAGATCGCCACGGCGCGTGTCATCGTGGCTCATCTGGGCAGTGGCGCCTCGATGTGCGCTATTCACGGAGGCCGGAGCGTGGAGAGCACGATGGGATTTACCGCGCTCGATGGACTTCCCATGGGAACGCGGACCGGCCAGATCGATCCCGGCGTCATTCTCTATCTCATGACCGCAAAGGGCATGTCGCCTGCCGAGGTGCAGGACTTTCTCTATCGCGACTGCGGACTGAAGGGATTATCGGGCGTGAGCAACGACATGCGGGAGCTTCAAACCTCCAGCGACCCGTGCGCGGCATTCGCGGTCAACTATTTTGTCTACAGGGCGGCCTTATATGCCGGGATGCTGGCGGCCGCGTTGCAAGGCGTCGATGCGTTCGTGTTTACCGCAGGTATCGGGGAAAATTCGGCCAGCATTCGCGCGCGAATTGCCGAGCGGCTCGAGTGGCTCGGCGTGTCCCTCGACGCGACCGAAAATGCCAGGCACTCGCTCCTTATATCGCGGGCCGATAGCCGCATCCCCGTCTACATCGTTCCGACCGATGAAGAGTTGATGATTGCACAGCACACGTTGTCGCTGCTGTGGAGCCGCAATTCGTCGCCGACCTTCAAACGTGAGAGGACGTCATGACCATCCCAGTATTTCCGGAAACCAAGGTTGCGCTGAAGGGACGAAAGGGTCTCATTGTCGGCATCGCAAACGATCAGTCGATCGCTTGGGGGTGTGCGAAGTCGTTCAGGGCGCTGGGCGCGGAGCTTGCGGTAACCTACCTCAATGAACGCGCGAGGAAGCACGTCGAACCGCTGGCGAAGGAGCTCGAGGCGCCGATCTTCATGCCGCTGGATGTGAACATCGAAGGGCAAACCGAGCAGGTGTTCGAGCGTATCGAGAAGGAGTGGGGCCGGCTCGATTTCCTGCTCCACTCGATCGCGTTCTCTCCGAAGGAGGCGCTGCACGGGCGGGTGGTTGATGTGCAGCGCGAAGGCTTTCTCAAGACAATGGACGTGTCATGCTGGTCGTTCATGCACATGGCGCATCTCGCGGAGCCATTGATGAAGAACGGCGGTACGCTCTTCACCATGACCTATTATGGCAGTCAGATGGTGGTGCAGAACTATAACGTCATGGGCGTTGCGAAGGCTGCGCTGGAAGCTGCTGTTCGGTACATCGCGGCCGAGCTCGGCCCCAAGGGCATCCGGGTTCACGCGATTTCGCCGGGGCCGCTGGCAACGCGCGCGGCTTCCGGTATTCCCGAATTCGACGAGTTGATGGACAAGGCGCAGGCCAAGGCTCCGGCTCGGAGCCTCGTGAGCATCGACGACGTCGGTGCGGCGACGGCATTTCTGGCGCTCGACGGGGCTAAGCTTATTACCGGCGGCGTCACGTATATCGACGGGGGGTATCACATTATCGACTAGAGCGTGATCCGGACCCGAAGGGCCGCGTTAGCGCAAAGCGCGAAGCGGTTTTCCCTTAGCTAACAAACGCGGAACGCGCTTGCGTGGATATCATGCTCAAACAGAGAGATAAGATCATGATCCAATTCAACCTAATCGGATCATGATCTAGGACGTAGGCTACGGTCCCGGCGCCGGAGGCACCTGTATGTTGCGGCAATATCTCGTAGGCGCCAGCGCCAGCGTCTGCAACATTGCAATCCACGCGGTGGTGATGGTGGTCGTCATCAAGGTGACGCGCATCGCGGATGAATTGGCAACGTCACATCAAACGCTTCGACTGATCGCCGTCATGATCGCGACCGTGACGGTCTTGATGATTGCGCACCTTGCCGAGGTACTCGTCTGGTCATTGATTTACGCGATCGTAAATGCTGCACCTGCCGGCACCGACCTCCTCTATTTCGCCTTTGTGAACTACACGACTCTCGGCTATGGCGATGTGACGCCGGTCGAACGCTGGCATCTGCTCGGGCCAATGACTGCGATGAACGGCGTGCTGCTGTTCGGCTGGTCGACGGCCGTTATTTTCGAGGTGTTGCGGATGACGCTGATGGCGGGCGGCGACGAGGCGGAAGCAGGAGAGAAACGCTGGTGGCCAAAGTAGTGCGGCCCCGCGACTGACATGACAGCCAGTCCAGCACAATGTCACTTATGCGTCGCGGTGGCCACTCTGAAATAGCGAGCCGTGGCACAATGAACGAGTTCCCTTGATCTGTATCAACCGGGCCGCTGGGCCTATCGCCAGCCTCGCAAGTGCGCTGCCGATTGGCGTCCAGGGGGCTGCGGTTCGCTCTGGGAGCGCATCTGGAAGCTCCGACCCAGGAAGATCAATTGGACGCAAGGAGCGCGTGCGGAGCCGGGTCGCACTCATCCGATATGGGTGTTCGCCAAGGGGGATCGATGGAGTAACGAATGCCTCTCGCGCGGTATTTTTTCTACGTTGGCGGAGTGTTGCTCGCTCTGCTGCTTGTTCTGGATGCATATCTCCCGAAACCCCCGGCCGCGGAGAGAGCAAACGCCGATTTGCTGGTCATCCGCATTCATTCCGAGCGGAAATGGCCGGAGCGCATTGTTTTCGACACCAGCCTTCCTACGATCATTCCTTCACGGATCGCAAGCAATGAGGCCAGCATCCCACCCCCGGCGGCGGCCACCGATGTCTCTGTCAAGGCGAGAGAGCGGCAGGCATTTGCGCAGATGCAACCATCCGATGCCAAGCAGCCACAACCGTCCAATCCCAGGAAAGGAGAACCGAAACTGCAACGCAAGGACAAGATTGCAAGGAGGCACACCGTGCCGCAGCCTTTCCTGGGGGCGCGGCAACCGCAATTTGGTTGGTTCAGAAACAGCACCTGGTGGGGAGGTTAACCAGCGCGCCTGTAGAGCTTGAACGAGTTCCGGACCAATGACCGAGGTTCTGGAATCCCTGAAATATCTGCTCAATAAAAAGCCCCGGTCGAGACCGGGGCTCAAGTTCGCTCGGGAGTATGCAATCAGTAACGGGCGACGACCGGGTTGCCCCAGCCAAAGCGGTAATTGAAGCGTATGGTGACCATATCCACGTCCTGGCTGATGCGATTAACCGCACCAGCAACGATGGGGTTCGCGACGGAGAACGAATTGTTCGAGTTGCCCATGAACAGGTGGTCGTATTCCAGACCGACCGACCAGTTCGGTGTGAAGCCGTACTCGCCTCCGACACCCACGGCCCCGCCCCAGCGGGTCGAGCTAGCGGAAGCCACACTCACGTTTCCAACCGTGGTAAGAATGTCGAAACTATTGCCTGTCACCGCCGCGCCGCCTTTCACGTAGAACAGCGCCGCGTTCCAGGCATAACCGATTTGGCCGGTCAAAAGACCCAAGCCATCAACTCTCGTGCGTGTCGTGAACGCCGGATTGATCAGGCTGACGCGCGAGCTGCTGAGATCCGCCCAATCGCCCTGACCTTCCAGGCCGAAAACGAACCCGCCGGTTTGCCAACGGTAGCCGAGCTGTCCGCCGATCAGGCCTCCAGACCGATCGCTGCAGCCGCCAGGAATGACTACGCCACCTACCGGAATGAAGTTCAAACAATTGTGGCTCTCACCCCAGCCGCCATTGCCGCCGATGTAGAAGCCGCCCCAGTTGTAGATCGGAGCCACCACCGGAGGTGGTGGCGCCTTCACCGCCATATCGGCAGCCGAGGCTGGAGCGGACATACCCAATGCAACCAAACCAACTGTCCCCAACAACAACTTCTTCATCCTACTACTTCCTCCAACTCAGTCGTTTTTCACGTGAAGCAATATTTCGCTAAATCCTAAGCGCGCAATGCAAAAACCACCGTACCAAAATGGCAACACGCAACCAAAAATCGTATCGTACATATAACGCGTTGATTTATATATGTTATTTAGGGAAGCTGGGTTGACCTTATCGAGCGCCGCCGATAGCTTCGCGTTCTCCGCGAGTGTAGAAACTCTCCGCATCCCATCTCGTTCTGGAAGCGTCTTCGCGCGCGCCGCGCACCGGCGAGGCGCCCGACGCGAGCATTGGCTCGGTGTCGGGAGAAATCTGCCGACGACAGGACAACGTTACTGGAACGGCACGCAAGGCGTGCAGGTGCGATATTGGGGTTCTCGAAAGCCCGATCATGCCGTCATGTCTGATGAGACGCGAGCAGGCTATGCGATTAGCCCGGCTCCTTCCTGTCCGACCCTTGAGCGTCGTCCTGATCCTGTTGTTCGCGCTCGTCGTCGAGCCAAGCGGGGATGTCGCTCGATGGAATCGTCCGTCTTGGTTTATGAGGAATAATTGTGCCGGCGTAGACGATCAGTCCCTCGTTGAATTTCGCTCGGGCGAAGTCCTTGGCTTCCGCTTCAGTCTCAAATGTCTTGGTCGCTCGCGGGCTTCGCCTTTTCAGCGTTGTGCCGCGTTTATGCACCTCAAAAGTAACGTACCAAGTATACCTCATCTTTCGTGAGTCCTTTCGGACCTTGCGCCATGTCCGGCTCGAGTGCGGAATGTGCGCGCCAAAGCGGATGTTTGCTTATGCCTTTGAATTATTCGTCACGCTCTAGCGTGGCGTCAGGTAGAAGAGGGAACCCTCAGCGGTAGTGGAGCGCAATTAGATCGGCGACGCAGGCCGGGCGCTGACCGCCTTCGATCTCGATCACCATGTGATAATTGACCTTCAAGCCATCGGGCGGGACGTCCTCGGCTTCCGCGATGCTGATGCGCCCCCTGATCCGTGAGCCCGCCGGGACAGGGGAGAGGTAGCGAATCCGATCGGCGCCATAGTTAAGCGTGTTTCGCAAGCCTTTGAGGCCCATCACGGAGCGAATGAACATCGGCGCGAGGCTGAGTGATAAAAGGCCGTGAGCGATGGTCTTGCCGCCGGGCAGCTCTTGTTTTGCTCGGTCTTGGTCGACATGGATCCATTGCTCGTCGCAGGTCGCCTCCGCAAAACGGTTGATGCGATCCTGGGTGATCTCGACCCATTCGCTGACGCCGATCTCGGTGCCAACCGCAGCCTTGAATTCGCTGAATTCACTGAAGATGCGCATGTCGAGCCCTACACGTAAACTCTGTGTCTTGTCAGATCTTCATTTCAGGAACGTTGGCTGGAATGAACAGATCAGCCTCCGTCACGGCGATAACCTCCGCGACAGTGACGCCCGGTGCGGTTTCCCGCAGCGTTATCCTTCCGCCGGCAAAGCCGATGACGGCCATATCGGTAACAACCAGATCCACCGGTCGCGAAGAGGTCAGTGGCAGCGCGCATTTCTGCACGATCTTCGACTTTCCTTTCGCGGCGTGCTGCATGGCGACGATGACGCGCTTGGCGCCGGTCACCAGATCCATCGCGCCACCCATCCCCGGAACCATCTTGCCCGGGATCATCCAGTTCGCGAGCCGTCCTTCAGCGTCGACCTGAAGCCCGCCGAGAACGGTCAGGTCCACATGCCCGCCTCGGATCAATCCGAACGACATCGCGCTGTCGAAGGTGGATGCGCCGGGTAGCGCACTGATCGGCCGGCCGCCGGCGTCGGTGAGCAGGGGATGGGCCATGCCTTGCTCGGGAATCGGTCCCGTGCCGATCAATCCGTTTTCCGACTGGAAGAATACCTTGAGGTCGGGCGGAACGTAGTTCGCGACCAGGGTCGGAATCCCAATTCCGAGATTGACCAGGTTGCCTGTGCGAAGTTCGAGCGCCACGCGTCGCGCAATGATCGATTGAGCATCCATGATTCACCCGTTGGCGATGAGAAAATCCACGAGCGGCGCAGGCGTCACGACATGGTCGGGCGCAATGACGCCGACCGGAACAATGTGCTCCGCGGTGACGATGACGGTATCGGCCGCCATTGCCATGACCGGATTGAAGTTGCGCGCCGTCAGCGCGTAGGTGAGATTGCCGAGGTAGTCGGCGAGAAAAGCATGGATCAGCGCAAAATCCGAGCGAAGCGCGGTCTCCAGCAAGAAACTCTTGCCGTCGAGTTCGATCTTTCGCTTGCCTTCCTCGACGATGGTCCCGACGCCTGTCGGCGTCAGCACGCCTCCCAGGCCGCAGCCGCCCGCCCGAATGCGCTCGACGAACGTGCCCTGAGGCACCAGGTTGACCGCCACTTGGTTGGCCATCATCTGTTTCTGTACGTTCGGATTGAGCCCGATGTAACTCGTCGTCAGCGTCGAGACCAGCGACGCGTCAAATAACTTCCCAACACCTTTGCCGGGAACGGCGGCGTCGTTGCTGATGATGGAGAGTTCGGATTTCCTTTGCCTGACCAGTTCGTCCAGCAAGCGTTCCGGCGTACCAACTCCCATGAATCCGCCGATCATGACGGTCGCGCCATTGGGAATCATGGCAACGGCTTCTTCCGCAGAAACGGCTTTCATGGGAGGCTCCGATCGTCATCCGATTTGACGTTCGCCATTGAAACTGGAGCTCGGAAGATGGACCATTGATCTGCATCAAGGTCCTCGCCTGGTCGTCGCTGCTGCCGCCGGGCTCGTCATTCCCTGAGCTTCCCTGCGTTCCATGCCGATGCCGGCGAGCATCTCGTCCCACAGCCTGCGGACCTGGAGGTGGCGGCTTTCGACCGCAGCGTTCACTGCGTCGCGAAGCGGAAGCAGCTCGCTGCTCTTCAAGAACAGGATTTGCCCCTGCATCACGCGGCCGCTTTCGAACTCGATTTTTCGTAAAGAGAGCGCAAACGGATCCTGCGCCGGCGCTTCCACCGGCAGCAACGCCGCCGGCCGTATCACGGAATGCAGGGCGTGGCCGAGTGCTGCGATATCGATCGTTAATCCCATCGCCCGATCCGCGACACCTGCGGGCGGCCTTGGCAGCCAGGCTGCTTCCCACGAAGGAAGCAGAAACAGCAATTCCGGATCGGGCTCCCAAGCGGTCGCCCGGAGCAACAGCGAGAAGATTTCGGCTTCCCGGTAGAATTGCGCGTTCAATTCGGTGTGCCAGTTTGCTTTCACCTGCCAGGCCAAGGCGATCGCGAGCTGTCTCGCCATCGCGCCGTGGCACGACACCAGAAATGCTGCGACGCGCGTCTGCTGCCGGGGTGGCACCCGGCCTGTCGCGTCCAGCGGACCAAGCAACATTCTCATCCCAATCCCCCATGAGCTGGAATGGCGCGGAGGTGATCCTGACCGGGCGGAAAGGGCACAAGCGGATCTCCTGCTTGTTCAGGGGCGATCCAGATCGATTGATTGCCCTTCCATCGTTTTGCCAGAACATCCTCGGCGAAGCTGGAAAGCAGGTCAGCCGTCAGCGCTGGCTTTTCGAGGGTGAAGGCGTGGTACGCACGCGGAATGATGATGAGGGCGCTGTCGGGAATGTGAATACGCAAGGTTTCGTGCAGCGCACGCGGGGTCAGAAAATCGAATTCACCATTCAGGATCATCGTCGGGATGCTGATCGACGAAAGCCGCGGCGTCAGCGGTTCGAAATCGAGGAATGACTCCATCAGGTTCTGCAGGGCATAGATATCATTGGTGAGCCAGCCCTGACGTTTGACGGCTTCGAGATTGCCGAGCTGTGGCCCAAGCCATGCGTCAGACAGGTTCATCGGCAACAGCAGGTCCTGCAGATAGCTGGTCCCGCCCAGGATGAGACCGGTGCGCAGTGCGTTACCAATCAGCAGCAGCTGAGGCGAGAGCTCGGCGAAAGTACTCATGGCGACGAGACCTGCGAGCCGATCCTCATGCGCGATCGCATATTGCAGCGCGATCAAGCCGCCGAAGCTGATGCCGCCCAGGAAAATTGGGGTGTTGCCAAGCTGGTCGATCAGCAGTGCGAGCGCTGCGACCTGATCGTCCCGGCTGATGAACAGGCCTGGCTTGTCGGATGCGCCCTGGCCGAGCAGATCGAATGTCGCAACGCGAAATCCTCGGGTGACCAGCGCATCCCGATAGGCTCCCCACAGCTCAGCGTACTGCGTCAATCCGTTGACGAGCACATAGGCCGGCCGATCTTCCGGACCGTCCAATTCGTAACGTATCCGATAGGAGCCGAGGGTAAGGAACGGCATGGCAGCACCCAACGAGGTCGCATCATTTGGATGTCCGCATTGGCCTCAGGACCCTTGAGATAAATCAAGGGTCCCTCGGGCGGCGTTCCTAGCTTTGAGCAGACTGGCCGAAAAGCTGGCCTTCTCGGGAGAGACGCCATGAAACGCCTCGTCGTTAGCTTCATACTGTTGCTGTTCGTCACTTCGCTCGCGGCAGCGGAGTCCCTGACCCGTCGATCATCGCAAGAACAGCACGATGGGCTGAAGCAATATTATGAGATTTCCGATTTCCGCCTGGGCGGACGCTACGACCTTGGCAATCCTTCGAGCTGGGAATTTGGCGGCGAGGGCGGAAAGACGCTGGAGTCGCTCGGTGCCGGCAAGCTACGGACCGCCTATATCGCGGTCGGCACGCCACGGCGCAACGCCGCGGGCGAAATCACCAACGCCGTGATCATCAGTTCATATTATTCCGGCAATTCCACCGACATGTATGAGCAATGGGTGAAGGGCACGGCGCTGTCGGGGAAGGACCCCATCATCGGGCCGGGCCGCCCGATCGATACCGACCGCTACTACGTCGTCATGGTTGATCCGCTCGGCACCTGGGGTGAGAGCAAACCATCCGATGGTCTCGGGATCAAGTTTCCGCAATACAGCTATTTCGACATGGTGCAGGCGAACTACCGCATGCTGCGCGACCATTTGAAGATCGCGCATGTTGCGCTCGCTACCGGTGTCTCAATGGGTGGCACACAGACCTATGTCTGGGGTGTGATGCATCCGGAATTCGTCAGCGCGCTGATGCCGATCGGCGGTACGACGCAATCGGACGCCGAGGATCCAGTCGGCAACTGGACATTCCAGTTGATGACGGCGGCGATCCAGTCCGATCCGGTCTGGCAGGCGACCGACGGCGACTATTACAATCTGCCGAAGGAAAAGCATCCGGGTCCGGGCGTCGCGTTCGGCTGGTCGGTGCTGGGGCTTACTGGTTATGACTTCGCCTTCCGCACCACGCAGAGCTTCAATTCCGTACAGCCTGAGGTGTTCTACTGGGATCCGCCGAACGAGAAGGCCGGCAGCAGCGTGGCCAAGCGCGCCAAGCTATACGACGCGGTCGACCTCGTCATGCGTAATCGTGTCGGCGAAACATACAACATCAATGCAGACCTCTGGCGCATTCGATCCCGCACGATGGTGATGCATATCACCAATGACCAGTGGCTGAACTTCAAGCTTGCCGAACGCGCCGTAGACAGAATTCCGGGAGCCGATTTGATCGCCGAAGAGAGCCCCGTCGCGCATTACGGCGTGTTCTCGATTATCAATCACCGAAAGAACGATCCAAAATTCGTCGCGTTCATGGATGACGTCGCGAGCCTCGACAGGGCGCAGCAGTTCGTCGACAAGAACTATCGCGTGCCAGGCGTGGCTGCGAATATCGATCCGAACAAGTCGTTCTGGAAGGATTACGTCACCTATCCTTATCCGGTGAAATACGCCACCGCGAAGGACGGCCACGGCACCTCCTGGCAGATCGGTTACATGGACGAATATGCCGGCACCGCCAAGGATCCGAAGGTGCTCGTCATCATTCATGGCAAGGGTGCGTTCGCCGGCCATTACGGCAACATCATGCAGTACGCGCTGCGCAGCGGGCTGCGCGTGATCGCGCCCGATCTGCCACACTACGGCATGTCCGGACCCGGGAATCTCGACAAGAGCCCGGCGCGGACCATGCAGGACATGCGCGACGTCGTGCACGACCTCGTGGTCAACCAGCTCGGGGTCAAGCGCGGGTTTTATCTGGGTCATTCGCTCGGCGGACAGCTTGTGCTGGGTTACGCCCTGACCTGGCCCGACGCGGTGCAGGGTCTCGCGCTCGAAGCTCCCGCCGGACTGGAAGAGTACCCGCGCGAGGTGACGATCGCGCCGGGCAAGACCGCGCGTCTGTTCGACAACTCCTTCGCGCGCGATTTCGACAAGTGGAAGCAGACGTGGGACCAGACGGGTATCCTCGCTGCGGAAATCGCGCGGCCGGAGCAGAACATCCGCGACTTCTTCTACTTCAAGAAGCGCGATCCGCAGACGGGCGTCGTGTCGCAGGCCAAGAGCGGCTACTTCATGAATGACAGCGAGTATGCCCGCTTCCACACCGAGCAGCGTGTCGGCCTCACCAAGGGCAACCCGAAGGAGCTCGAACAGTGGGCTAACGTCTTCATCTTCGACATCTATGCGATGGTCGCGGAGCTGCAGAAGGACGATCCGAACAATCTCTACGACCGTCTCACGCAGATCAAGGACCCGATCTTCCTGGCGTTCGGAGACCAGGAGCCGTTCATCCCGGGAACCGCGTTCAATGGCATGACGGATCTCGGCCGCGATATCATCACCCCGTTCATGACGCGGATGACCAATGCGGGTAACCGGCCGATCCTGAAGATCTATCCGAACACCGGACATTTCATCCACACCGACAACCCTGTGGAATATCCGGTTGATGTGGTCGACTTCGTCACCAAGGGAACGGTCGACACCAGCTCTCCGCTTGGTACCGACCGCATGATCCATGGGGCCGTGGCATCCGCGCTGCCCGTGGCGCCCACACCGCCTGGTCCGTCGCCGACGGCCGGCCTGAACAAGTAGGTGTCGCATGCCGTTGGTGCTTGCCGGCGAAGTCCAACTCGGCTGGCGAGAATGGGGGAAGGGCGACATCACCGTCGTCTTCATCCACGGCAATCTCGCCAGCAAGGACTGGATCGAACTCGCTGCACCGTTGTTTCCGAGTGGCATCCGGGTGATCGGGATCGACTGGCGTGGGTGCGGGGAGAGCGATCGTCCCACGCCCGCACCCAACTATGCCAACTATTCAATGCAGCAGCACGCGCTCGATATGCTGGCCGCGCTCGATGCGCTGAGGATTCCGTTCTGCCACCTGGCGACCCATTCCACCGGCGGGATCATCGCGGCCCGAATGCTTCTGATGCAGCCAAAACGCTTCGGAAGGGTATTGGCGCTCGATCCGGTTACTCCGCTCGGAATGTCCTTCAACGCGGACCAGATTGGTCTCTTTCGCGCGATGATGCTCAGCCGCGAGGTCACGCGTGCCGTCATGGCCACGGCCGCGGTCACATTGTTTGTGCCGGAGAGCCTTGCTCCAAATACCATGCCGCGATTTCGCGAAGGCATCGGCGAGTTTCAAGCCTTCTACGAACGATTGCTGGAACAGACGTTTGGCGTGGCGGAGGGCATCTGGCTCGGCACGCCCTTTCATCTAAACCTGGAACGGGAGAGCGGCGAGCTGCAACGTCGCATGCCGGAAATCAGCCATCCTCATCTGGTGCTTTGGGGTGAGAAGGACGGCTGGATACCTGCAGCCGATCTCCGGACCATGGCGAACGCGATGCCGAACTGCCGGCTGGTCATCGTGCCCGGAATTGGACATTCGATGAATCTCGAGCTGCCAGCCCTCTATGCCGGATATTTCGGCGCCTGGTTCGGGGGTATCTCTGGAACGTCAGCCCGAGGTCCGCTTTGAGATATTGCGGATAACAATCGATCGTCGCGGTCAAAGGTCCAGTTCGGCCAATCGCAGTCGGTCCAGCAATACGATCTGGCGCTGGGTTGGCCCCAGGAAGCCGAGGATTCCTTTGCCGTGAAGGCATGAAAGCGCGCGCGATACGGTTTCGAGGGTCAAGCCCAGGTAATCGGCGATATCCCGACGACTCATCGGAAGCGCCATGACGCCAGCCGCCGTCAGGCGGCGATCCATCTCGAGCAGGAAAGCAGCGACGCGTTCGAGCGACGTCTTGCGCCCCAGGAGCAGCATGTGGTCTTCGGCATGCTGCAGGTTGCTGGTCGTCATATTCAAGAGGTCAAGCGCGACGACCACGTCGGTTTCCGCGACGTGCTCCAGGCTGCGCCGCTTCATCAGGCGCACGGTCGTGTCGACAATTGCCTCCGTGGTAAATCGATGGGTGGAACCGTTTTCGAGGCCAAAGATGTCGCCAACCAGATGGAAAGCCCCGATTTGGCGGCGGCCATCGGACAGGAGCTTGTAGCTGCGAACCGCACCTTCCACGACCTGGTAGATGTAGTCCGCCGGCTCCGCCTCGCCGTAGATTTCTCCGCCTCTATTGTACTTAAATTCGCTTAAAATGACCCGTGCCCGGGAAAGTTCCCCCAGCTCACCTAGGGCGCTCTGCCTGCCAGCCGAAGCGGCGTTGATATTGACAAGCATGGATATCTCCCTGTTTGCTCAAATCCGTTCGCTTCCTTAAGGGATTGAAATCTAAGCGGTTCGGGGGCTCCCACCCCCAATATCTCACCTCGTTGGTTTACGACGCAACCTGGGGTGTCGACTATTGGCTTGAGGGCCATTGTCCTAATGGCCATTGTCGGAAGGGCCATTGTCCTTAGGGGCAAATTTGCCGGTGCGACAATTTTGGTTGCCCTATAGTTCGCGTAGGGGTGTATGATCTTATTGACACAATCGGATGTTAGTTTGGGTCGAGATCCGCGTGTCATGATCCTTCGCATCACCGGGCTGATTGTCTGCCTGACTGCGGTGCTGGTGTCGGTTCATTTACCGGCAGCGGAGATGCGCGCGCGATCGATTTTGGTCCTCGATCAGTCAGAATCGAGGGGACCATTTTACTACCAAATATTCACCGGTCTGTGCTCGGTCGTGAACGCCGATTCCCGATTTCACACCACGCTTTACTCAGAAAATCTCGACTTGAGCCGCTTCAACGGTGCATCCTACGAGGAAAGTCTGAAGCAGCAACTGAAGGAGAAGTATCGTGACAGGCCGATTGGCGTTGTGGTCGCCGTCGGCATGTCGACCCTCGAACTCGTGCTGCGCTGGCGCGAAGAATTGTGGCCGGGAGTACCCGTTGTCTTTGCACTGGTCGACGAGATGGATTTCGCGCGTCTGAAACTGCCGCCGGATGTGACCGGCGGCATCGTCAAGCTCGCACTCGCCGACTCGATCAAGGCGGCACGTGCAGTGGTGCCCGACCTCGACAGCGTCGTCTTCGTCGGCGAGCGCTGGGATCGTCAGGTTGTTTTCAGGAACTGGAAGCAGGAAATCCCCGCCGCGGCTGCCGGGCTGAAAGTCATCGAAATCATGGGCGCGACGATGGCGGAGACGCGGAAGCGGGTCGAGGCGCTGCCCGGGCGCAGCGTTATTGTCTATTCGGCCGTGTATTCCGACGGCGAAGGCACCTTTTATCCACCTGCCACCGCGCTGAAGCTCATCGCTGAGAGGGCAAACCGGCCGATCATCGTAGCCGCGGAGACATTTCTTGAGCCGGGCGGCATCGGTGGTTTTGTCCTCGTCCCCGGCCTGATTGGGGCAGACGCCGCCTCGCTGGCGCTTCGGATCATGAACGGAGAGCCGCCATCGAGCATCTCCGCAAGGGTGACGGAGGCGGTGAAGCCGATCTTCAATTGGCAGCAGATGCGGCGCTGGAACGTCTCCAACCTGCCTGCGGGCAGTGAAATCCGCTTTCGCGAGCGCAGCCTGTGGGAAAACTATGGATGGCAGAGCATATCTGTTGCTGCCGCGTTTCTGATCCAGGCCGCGTTGATTTCGATCCTGCTGCACGAGCGGAAGAAGCGGAGCGATGCAGAGTTTGAATCCCGGCATCGAATGACAGAGCTGGCACACGCGAACCGGCAGGCGACGGCCGGAGAATTGTCATCCTCGATCGCGCACGAGCTTAACCAGCCCCTGGGCGCCATCCTGACGAACGCCGAGACGGCGGAATTGATACTGGACTCTACGTCGCCCGACTTGAGCGAAATCAAGGAAATTCTAGCCGATATAAGGCGAGATGATCTGCGCGCCAGCGAAGTCATCCATCGCATGCGCAGTTTCCTGAAACGGACGCCCTTCGAGACAAAGGACATCGATCTCAACGACACCATGCGCGAAGTATTCGAATTTCTTTCGGTGCAAGCCTCGGCTCGCGACATCGCACTCTATCTGCAGGCATCGCCTGAAGCACTGCGCGTGAAGGGCGATCCCGTCCAGCTGCAGCAGGTTATCCTGAACCTGATGGTGAACAGCATGGATGCAATGGCGGCAATGCCCAACGGCCGGACGGTCGTCGGGCGAACCGAAATGAACGGAGGATCGTCGGCAGTCATTTCGATCTCCGACTCTGGTCCAGGAATTCCTCCTAACCGGCTCAACGAGGTGTTTGACCCGTTCTTTACAACCAAGGAGCAAGGCATGGGCATCGGGCTCTCTATTGCGCGCACGATCGTGCAGGCCCACAAGGGACGGATCTGGGCAGAGAACGTAGCCGGTGGAGGTGCTGTGTTTCGTCTTTCGTTGCCGTTATGTCTAACCTAGGAGACACGCTTGTGCCGGGTGTTGTACATGTAGTTGACGATGATGCTTCCTTCCGAACGGCCATCGAACGCCGTTTGAAGAAAGCGGGCTACGAAGTTGCGACATATCCGTCGGCCCAGCATTTGCTGGACCGTTTCCCGGATCAACGCGGTCCCGGCTGCATCCTTCTCGATGTCCGGATACCGGGTTTGAGCGGTCCGGAGCTGCAAGGCCGTTTGGGCGAACTCGGCTCGACGCTCCCCATTGTGTTTCTCACAGGCTATGCAGACGTCCCGACCACCGTGCAGGCCATCAAGGCCGGAGCGGATGATTTCCTGACCAAGCCGGTATCGTCTGATCAATTGCTTCGTACCATCCAGCGGGCAATGGCGCATCATGAAGCAATGCGCGATACAAAGAGCAAGCTCGACATGGTTCGCGCACATATCGCTTCACTAACGCCGCGCGAGCGCCAGGTTTTCGAGCTTGTCGTTCGGGGCAAGACAAACAAGCGTGTCGCCCATGAGCTCGGCGCGACCGAGCGCACCATCAAGGCTCATCGCCATCGGGTGATGGAGAAGATGCAGGTTCAATCTCTGGCTGAACTTGTCTCGCTTGCCGAACGGGTTGGTATACTGGATGCCTCATCCTCCGGGATGACCGAGTAAGTCAACGTGAAATGACTTTCTCTGGATCGCCGAACGCCTATTGTCCCTTAGGACACTTGGAAAAGCGATGCGCGAAGCGTATCCAGTGTTATCGATGCGATTCCGGACAAACCTAGTATGTTTTAGAATTGGCAGAGGTTGATCAGCCAATTCGGCTATTTTTTTGCAGTGTGCTCCTGGGTCATATTCCTACCAGAGCGAACAGGAATTGATCGTGCCAAACCGAAACATCGTTTTTGTCGTGGATGACGACCCTGGCACGTTGAAAGGCGTGAAAAGGTTGCTGAGGGAACATGGCTATGACAGCGTGCTGTTCCAGTCGGCGGAGGCGTTTCGAAATCACGACGATTTCGACGGGGCACTTTGCATCATTCTGGACATCAACTTAAACGATGAGTCCGGGATCGAGGTGAGGCGGGGGCTGACAGCAGCGGGAATTTCTGTTCCGGTGATTTACATCACGGCGAGCGATAACGATACCGTTCGCATGGCGGCAACGGAGTCCGGATGTCTTGCGTACCTGACCAAGCCGTTCTCGGCGAAGTCGCTGATCGAACCACTTGATAGGGCTTCGGCCGGCCGGGCTTAGATCTTTGCGCGTTCGCTATGCGTCCGGGCTTGGGTCACTCGTCGATGGCTTGTTCAAAGACCTGCGTCGGAGGTGCCTGTCGAACCGCCGCGAACTGGTTGAGCGGAACTGAGGTGCTCACCGTCAGGACGCTGGAATCGACGACCTCCAGCAGGAGTTTTTGTCCCGACTCCATTTCCTTAATCAGTTTCGCATCGACGCGATCGGCGGCGATGCAGGTATTGGTCAGACACCAGACGTAGGGGACTAGATGCGGCGTTCCCTGATCGGCGGTGATTTTGACACCGGCCTGCAGGTAGAGGCCGACCGGCAGGAACAACTGCAGGCGCGCCGCTCCTTCGCCCTCGCGTTCGATCAGGTCGATGCGGACGGCGGATTGCCCTGTTTCGAAGGTGCCGCTGATGGTCGTGCGGCAGACCATGTTCGTTCCGGGCGTCTTGAAGCAGAACTTGCGCCAATCGGAATACTTGATCTCTCTCGCCATGCGCTGGCCGCGTGGCGCGAACTCCTGGCCGGGAGGCTTCTCGTTCGTTTGAGAGCCGCTGGTTGGTGACGGCTGCTGTCCGTAGCTTGGCCCCAGGCTGCTACACAGCATCAGAACCAGCAGCACCGGCAAGGAAGAGATTGATGAAGAGCGAAATCGGTGAAAGGGCTGCTCGATCATGTCCTGCTCCATCATGGCTCTTTGCCGTTATTGGCGCTTATCAAGGAACTGGCTCACCAAGGGCGCCCACAATGGGATGGCGTCGGCTGAATCGATCAGGAAGTGCCCGTCGCTTCCGAACGGCGGAAGCATGTGATATTCGGCACTACCGCCTGCGCCGGCGTACGCCTCATGCATTTTCCTGGATAAGGCTGGTCCAAAAAACGTGTCGTTCTCCGTGTAGATCCAGAGCATCGGGACACGCGCTGTGCGTCCGAACTCACCTGTCGCCTCAACCAATTTGTCGGGCGCGCAATTATTGTTTGGCTTGCCGCCGACGTGTCCGCCACGTCCCGCCGCAAACGTAATGATGGCCCTGACCGAGGGCAGGTTGCGGCTCGACAACGCGATCGCCGCCCAGCCGCCGGCGGATTGTCCGACGACGACGACGACGTTGTCCGGCACGATCACCTTCTGATCGGCCATGTAGTCGATGATCCACTTGTCGAGCAGGGCGACGGCGAGGCCCGCGTCCCTGAAGTTCGGGTTATCGCAGCTGCCGATCTTGGAATAGAACGCTCCGTATAATCCGCGCTCAGCAACATCGAGAGCCGCGGCGCCGTATCCCGAACCCGTCGGTGCAACGACCATGTAGCCCTTGCGTGCGAACCACATTGCAGCGTCACGAAATTCAACGAGGGGGAAGAAGCTGCGCTCTTGCGGATTGAGCGATACGCCGTGATTCATGACCACCAACGGAAACGGGCCCTTGCCTACGGGGCGGACCACGTAAGCGATCGTGGGCAGCGTGACAGGGATCGCCCACACCTCCTCCTGAATGTTAGTTGCAGGTTGGTCGTCAGCGAAGGCCGCGACGGCCAACACCAGAATAACGAATAGGTAGAAGACAAGAACACGCAGCAGATGTCGAAGCATGGCGCGTTGCTCCGGTAGTTTGCCGCAGCCGCTATGGCTGTCATGAATTGAAAGACTTTCCCGGCGGCAGCCGGGGACGTTGATTTGGATCAATGAAACGCCGGTCACGGCGTTATCCGGCATAGGTAAGCGTCACGATGACGGGGCCGAGGATCGTCAGGAGCACATTGCCGACCGCATAGGGCACGGCAACCCCGAGCACAGGCGTCTGACTGTCCGCGCGTTCGCAGCATCCGGTGATGGCGGCATCCACCGTCATCGCGCCGGCGAGCGCGCCACAGATGATGATCGGGTTCATGTGCAGGATCCGGTACGCTACAATGGTCGCGACCGTCAGCGGAACGAGGGTAACGACGATGCCCAAAGAGAGAAGCAGCAGGCCGTGGGATTGAATGGCCGCAATCGCTGCTGGGCCGTTTGCGAGCCCGATGGCCGCGATGAATCCACCGAGGCCGATGTCGCTTAGCGTCTGCTGCGCAGCCGGCGGGAAGCTTCCGGCGGTCGGCCGGCGCGCATGCAGCCAGCCGCAGATCAGTCCCACGAGCAGGGTGCCGCCGGCACCGCCCAGCGTCACAGCGAAAGACCCGACTTTCAAACTAAGCAATCCTATCAGCAGGCCTGCCGCAATTCCCGCCGCGAGGAAGGCCACATCGGTCCGATCACCATAACGCAGCACCTGGCCGACCTTTGCCGCGGCGCGCTCGACATCGTGCGTCGCACCGACCAATGTCATGACGTCGCCGACATAGACCGTGGTTTCAGGAGTAAGCGGGACCTCCTGTCCTCTGCGCGCGAGATCGCGAAGAAAAACGCCGCGCGCGGCATCGCCGACCCGATCGACGATTTCGCTCAGTGTGCAGCCGTGCAGCTCATTATTGGTGACGAGGACGCCAAGTGCGTCGCCCGAGATCTCCCGCAGCACCTCCGCGCCTTCGATCTCGGGGCCGATCGAAGTACCGGCCTTGATGAGGGCCGATGCTGGTCCGGCGAGAACGACCTCATCCCCGCTTTCGAGGACCGTTTGCCGTTTCAGATTCGACGTCGCTGCCGTGGCGGACAATGCGTCCGAAGACGACGCGATGGCCGATGCGGTCTTCGATTGTGCCGACCGTCTGCCCGGCGGCGGCGACGACCCGATAGGCCCGCGCCTTGAATTTCTGGTAACCCAGGTATCCCGCCTTGCGGGCCTTGCCTCCGGAGAGAGCCGCCTCCAGCTTGGAGGCTTCTTCCTTGAGGTCAACGCCCATCAGCCAGGGCGCGGCAAAGGGCACAAACAGCAGCGTCAGGATGTAACCAAGGATGTAGGTGACGGCATAACCCGCCGCGATATTGGCTTGCTGCTGTCGCAAGACATCGTCGGCAAGTCCGAGTTGTGCCAGCGCGCCCGTCGCCGTCCCGATCATGGATGATTGGGTGAGGCTGCCGGACGCAAGACCGGCAGCCGTGCCGGAATCCAGATGAAAGGCAAAGGCGAAAACGAGAACCAGGGCCAGGCCGGTGGTGGTGACAACCAGGGCGACGCCCACCTGTGACAGCGTGCGGAGGCTCAGCGAAGCAAAGAATTCAGGTCCCGATTTATACCCGATCGTGAAGACGAACAGGCTGAAGAAGATCGACTTGAACAGTGGCGGGATCACGAAGGTTCCGAGTAGTCCCAGCAGCACGGCCACGACCAGCGTGCAGGCTGTAGCGCCTACCGAAAATCCCTTGAACTGGAGCCGCCCAAAGAACGTTCCAAGTGCGATTGCGAGAAGCAGGAAAATCTCCGGCGCAGTCGAAATGATCCATTTGATTGCGTCCATGGCGCGATCCTCAAGCCCAGATATGGGCAGGGTCGGATCGCCCCCATTCAAGTCCATTGATTCAGGTCAAGCCGGCATCTTCCGCCGGAATCATCGTCTCGGCGATGTGTCTGTGTTTCCTCTCCCAACCATCGCCGAACGGAATTTTATCGTGTCGATCCCGCAAGCCGCCGCCGCGTCTTTTCCCCGCGAGGAGGCGCTGCTGATCGCCAGCCTGCTGGCGCTGACCGGTGGATATCTCGATGCCTATACCTGGATCGTTCATCGGGTCTTCGCCAATGCACAGACTGCCAATCTGGTGTTTCTCTGGGTCTATCTGATCGGTGGAGAATGGGCCAAAGCGCTCCACTATGTGCCTGCGCTGCTCGCGTTTGTGATCGGCGTGATCACGGCGTCGTGGTTGCGAAAATCTGCGCCGCAAAAGGCCCCAGAGATCAGCGTTCTGACTGAGATCGTGTTCCTGTTCGTTATCGCGATCCTGCCTAACAGGCTGCCGCAAGTCGCGGGCACGCTTGGCCTTTCCTTCGAGCCGCCTTTCAGACGGCGAGCTTCCCGAAGGTGGAGGGATGGAGCTACAGCTCCGTGATGGCGACGAGCAATTTTCGCTACACCATCGAAGGCCTGTTCGCCGCCTTCGCCGGAAGCTCGGAGGCGAGGCCGTTTCGCCGGCCCCATGTGTTCGGTGCGATGTGCGTCGCTTTCGGCGTAGGAGCCGCGATCGGTGCGGTCATGACGGAACTGACACGCGCCTATAGTCTCGCCGTTCCCGTGACACTGCTCGTGATCGTGTTGTCGTTTTGCGAATTGAAGGCCGCCAACGAGTAGCGGCCGTCGTGGGCGTGGAGGCTTGATTTAAATCAAGCGTCGATCCGAGCGCAGCTGACTAGGTTTGTCCTACCGCAGATCGCAGGTTGGGAGAACCGCAATGGCGCAGCAAGCTCAGGAACGTCGGATCGATCAGTTTTTCTCCGGCCCCGGCGCGCGCGCGGACGAATGGCGCGGATTGGTCGAGGCGGCGAAAGCGTGGTCAAGCGGATCGGGAGACCGCGCCGGCTTCGAGGAAAAACTTTCCCAGCTCGCAATCACCGAAGAATATCATGCCTATCCCGGTCTCCACCTGATGGCGGCCCTGACCGAGCGCGCGGCCGCGGGCGATGCGGCAGGCACGCTCGCGCTGGCCATGCGCATCACGCAATCGCTGCAGACGCGCTCGTTCCGCCAGCATGCCGGCGATTGGGATGCCGAGGCCGACGCTGAAATGCCGGATCTGGTGCCGCCTGGATTTGGCGAGACCAGGTCGCGGCGGCCGTATTTCGAAACCCTGATCGTGACCGGCATCCCCGCTACCAACTGGTCCAACCTTGCCGCCGAGTGGCGGAAGCTGCGTCGCTCGGTGGATGCTTTCATCTATGAGCCGGTCTTTGCCGGCAGCTTCGAGGATGCGTTCTGTGCCGCGATGCTCAATCCTGACCTTGCCGCCGTGATCGTCAACGAAGGCTTTGCGCAGCACTCCCGGCACAACGCGCCGGTGTTGCGCTCCGTGATGGCATCGATGGACAGCCAGGAAACGTCCGACTCGGCATTGGCGCTGGCGCGCACGTTGAAGCGCGTTCGCCCCGAGCTCGACGTCTATATGGTTTCCAACCGGAACGTGGAGGAGTTGGCCGGCAATCCCGAGGCCGATGTCCTTCGCCGCATCTTCTACTCGGTGGAAGAGCTGCTCGAGCTGCATCTTGCCATCCTGGAAGGTATTCAGGATCGCTTCGAAACGCCGTTCTTCGACAATCTCAAGAAATACGCGCAGCGCCCGATCGGAACGTTCCACGCGCTCCCCATCGCCCGTGGCAAGTCCATCTTCAGGTCTGACTGGATTCGCGACATGGGCGAATTCTACGGTCCAAACCTCTTTCTCGCCGAGAGCAGCGCGACCACGGGAGGTCTCGACAGCCTGCTGGAACCGACCGGCAACATCAAGAACGCCCAGGAAAAGGCGGCGCGCGCCTTCGGGGCTGACCGCGTCTTCTTTGTCACCAATGGCACGTCGACGTCCAACAAGATGGCGGTGCAGGCGCTGATCGGTCCAGGCGATATCGTGATCGTCGACCGCAACTGCCACAAATCGCATCACTACGGAATGGTGCTGGCGGGTGCGCAGCCGCTGTATGTCGAAGCCTTCCCGATGACGGAATATTCGATGTATGGCGCGGTGCCGCTCAAGACCATCAAGCAGGCGCTGTTGAACCTGAAGGCCGACAACCGGCTGCACCGGGTCAAAATGGTGGACCTGACCAACTGCACCTTCGACGGCCACATCTACAACACCCGCCGGGTGATGGAGGAATGTCTGGCGATCAAGCCCGACCTGATCTTCCTCTGGGATGAAGCCTGGTTCGGCTTTGCGCGCTTCTCGCCGTTCTTGCGTCCGCGCACCGCGATGGGCGCGGCCAACGACATCGAGGCGTGGATGCACGATCCCAAATCGATCGAGACTTA
The DNA here is from genome assembly GCA_963822795.1 of uncultured Alphaproteobacteria bacterium. GTDB lineage: Bacteria > Pseudomonadota > Alphaproteobacteria > Rhizobiales > Xanthobacteraceae > Bradyrhizobium. Next base: position 33,917 of record CAWGJM010000058.1, on the reverse strand, counting down.
CGAGAAGCATCGCGCCGCGCTCGGCGACAATCCGTCCGACGAGACCTTGCTGAACGCGAGGCTGTTGCCCGATCCGCGGCAGATCCGTCTGCGCGTCTACCAGACCAATTCCACCCACAAGTCGATGTCGGCGCTCCGGCAGGGCTCGATGCTGTTCGTCAAGGACGTGGAATTCCACACGGTCGAACAGCAGTTCAAGGAGGCCGTGTTCACCCACGCCTCGACCAGTCCCAACCAGCAGCTGATCGGGAGCCTCGACGTCGCGCGCCGGCAGATGGAGCTGGAAGGCTATGGCCTGGTCGCCAACGCCATCGAGATCGCGTTTGCGATCCGCAGGGCGGTCGCCGCCAATCCGCTGATCTCGAAATATTTCAGCGTGCTCGGCGCGGACAAGATGGTGCCGGCGGATTACCGCGCCAGCGGCTTCACGGATTATCTGGCGAAAGGCGTCAACTGGGGACAGGTCCTGCACAGTCTGAAGGAAGACGAGTTCTGCCTCGATCCGACGCGTCTGACGCTGGTGTGCGGCACCGCCGCCTTCGACGGCACGCAGTTCAAGGGCATTCTCGCCAGCCGCTACGGAATCCAGGTCAACAAGACCTCGCGCAATTCCGTGCTGATCCAGTCCAACATCAACAATACCCGCAGCGACGTCGCCCATCTGATCCGTGTGCTGGCCGAGATCAGTGGCGAGATCGAGCGTGATCTGAGCCATGGCGGCGTCAACGCCAAGACGGCGTTCGCCGCGCGCGTAAAGAGTCTGATGACGGACGTGCCTGATCTGCCGAACTTCTCGCACTTCCATGACAGCTTCCGCGGCGATGCCGGAGACAGGACCAACGAAGGCGACATTCGCACCGGCTTCTATGCGGCCTACGATGAAGCCGGATGCGAGCACATCCGCCTGAACGATCCGGAGATCGACCGCCGCTTGAAGAACGGCCCTGACCTGGTCTCGGCGAACTTCGTCATTCCCTATCCACCCGGCTTCCCGATCATGGTGCCCGGACAGGTCATCACCCAGGAAACCATCGACTTCATGCGCAAGCTCGATGTGAAGGAGATCCATGGCTACGACGCCACCGAGGGCCTGAAGCTCGTGCGTCCGGAGGCGTTGGCAAAGCTAGGCGACAGCCATTCGCGGACACATGGGATCAAAGCCGCCGCGGAATAACGGAATTGGAATGGGGAGGATGACATCATGATTGATTGGTTCGTGCAGACGCTTCGCAGCTATCCGGAGATAGCCATCTTCCTGTCCCTGGGCCTCGGGTATTACTTCGGCTCGTTCACCTACAAGGGCCTTGGTCTGGGAGCGGTAACCGCGACCCTGATTGCGGCGGTGATTATCGGTCAGCTTGGGATCACGATTGGCAGTCCTCTCAAGCCGGTCTTCTTCCTGATGTTCCTGTTCGCGATCGGGTACGGCGTTGGACCACAATTCGTGCGCGGCATCGCGCAGGACGGAATTCCGCAGGCGTTGTTTGCCGTGGTGGTGTGCCTCTTCTGCCTGGGAGCAGCCTATGGGGGCGCAAGGCTCGCGGGCTATAGCGTCGGCTCGGCTGCGGGACTCTATGCCGGATCGCAGACGATCTCCGCGTCAATGGGCCTGGCGACCGATGCGATCAACCGCCTCGGTCTGCCGCCAGACGAAGCCAAGAAATTATTGGATGCGATGCCGGTGGCCTACGCCGTCACGTATATTTTTGGCACCGTCGGGTCCGCCATTGTTCTGGCGCTGATTGGTCCGGCGCTCCTTGGCATCGACCTTGAGGCGGCGTGCAAGCGGTATGAGGAGAAGCACGGTGGCAAGAAGGAAGCCGGCGGACCGGGCACGGCCTGGCACCAATTTGAGTTGCGCGCGTTTCGCGTGAACGAACGTGGGCCTGTTGTCGGCAAGACGCCACTAGAAGCCGAGGCGCTGATTCCAGACCAGCGTGTGTTCGTTCAAAGTATTCGGCGGGACGGGAAGATACTCGATGCGACGGGAGACACTGTGATCCACGCCGGGGACATCGTGGCCGTGGCCGGCCGTCGCGAAGTGTTGGTAAGTCTCCTTGGTGCTGTTGCCGATGAAGTTAATGATCGGGAACTGCTGGCTGTGCCGATCGAAGGCGTCGACGTTTATGTGACTAACAAAGACGTCGACGGAAAAACGTTGGCTCAATTGGCAGACCTGCCGGGAGCGCGTGGCGTGTTCCTGCGAAGGATCGTCCGTGGCGCGACCGCAACCAATATTCCGATTTTGGCGGACACGCAGTTGCAGCGGGGCGATATCGTTACCCTGGTCGGGCGCACCCAAGACGTAGCGGCGGGGACCAAGATGCTGGGTTATCCGGACCGGGCCACCGACGTGGCGGACGTGGCATTCATTGGTGGGGCGATCACGATCGGTGCGCTGCTCGGTGCGCTGGTCTACAAGGTCGGCAGCGTCCCGCTTACGCTCTCCACCTCCGGCGGCGTATTGATCGCCGGCCTTTTCTTCGGATGGTTGCGTTCTGTCAGACCGACCTTCGGGCGGATCCCGTCGTCCACTGTCTGGTTCATGAACTCCGTCGGCCTGAACGTGTTCATCGCGGTGGTCGGCATCTCGTCCGGGCCAGGCTTTGTCGCCGGGCTGCAACAGCTCGGATTCAGCCTGTTTCTCTGGGGCGTCGTGGTCACGACTGTGCCGCTGATACTGGCGATGTACGTGGGCAAGTACCTGTTCAAGTTCGACGACGCCATTGTGCTGGGTGCTTGCTCTGGTGCACGCACCACAACAGCCTCGCTCGGCATGATCAATGACCGTGCCAAGAGCCAGATTCCCGGCCTCGGTTACACCGTAACCTACGCGGTCGGCAACACGCTCCTGACCGTCTGGGGCATGGTCTTGGTGATGCTGATGACCTAGCGGCGAGAAATCCCGGTGAGCATGTGCCGGTAAGGCCGTGCTCAGCAACTTCCCCCTTACGACCACCCTGTCGATAGAATCTCGAAAAAAAGAGGAAAAAGTCATGGCCGACATTATGACGCTAAAGAAATTCGAGGCTTTGGGCCCATTCGAGATCAAGAACGAGCTGATCAACCTTGCCAAAGCCACGTCGAAGACGGCTCAATCCGCGTTCCTGGACGCTGGCCGCGGCAATCCGAATTGGGTCGCCACCACGCCGCGCGAAGGTTTCTTCCTGCTCGGCCAGTTTGCCATCACCGAAAGCAAACGGACGATGGAGGAATCTCCTGGGATCGGTGGCATGCCACAGGCCAAAGGCATCGCGGCTCGCCTCGACGCATGGCTCGCGAAGCACATGGATATGCCCGGTGCAGACTTTCTGCCCTCTATGGTGAAGTTCGCGATCAAGACTTTCGGGTTCGATCCCGATGCATTCGTCCACGAGCTCGTCGATTCGATCATTGGCGACCGTTATCCGGTGCCCGATCGCATGCTGGTCCACAACGAGCGCATCGTGCACGAGTATTTAATGTGGGCGATGTGCGGAAAGCCGCGCCCTTCCGGCAAGTTCGACCTTTACGCGGTCGAAGGCGGCACCGCCGCGATGTGCTACATCTTCAAATCGCTGAAGGCCAACCGATTGCTGTTTCCCGGCGACTCGATCGCGCTCGGCACGCCGATCTTCACGCCCTACCTCGAGATGACGCACCTCGAGGATTACGATCTGAAGATGGTACCAATCAGAGCGCCGCAAGAGAACCGCTTCCAATATACGGAGGAGGAAATCAAGAAGCTGGAAGACCCGAAAATCAAGGCATTCTTCATCGTCAATCCCGGTAATCCCAGTGGCATGGGGATGAGCAGGGAGACGATCGCCATGATCGTGAAGCTCGTTAAGACCAAGCGCCCCGATCTGATGTTGCTGACGGATGACGTCTACGGAACATTCGTCGACGATTTCCGCTCCCTGCTCGGCGAGCTTCCGTACAACACGATCGGCGTCTATTCCTACTCCAAGTATTTCGGCTGCACCGGATGGAGACTTGGCGTCATCGCCATCCACGAGAACAACATTTTCGACAACATGATAGCCAAATTGCCGGACCAGCACGTGAAGGCGCTTGACAAGCGCTACGGCCCAATCACGCTTGAACCGCGAAAATTCAAATTCATTGACCGCATCGTAGCCGACAGTCGCGACATCGGCCTCAACCACACCGCCGGGCTTTCGCTGCCGCAGCAGGTGATGATGACGATGTTCTCGCTCTACGAATTGATGGACGAAAAGAAGGATTACCAGAAGGCCTGCATGGACATCGTGCACCGGCGCTTCAAGGCCCTGATCGACAGCATGGCGCTTGAGCTCAGCCCGAACCCGAACTACGACGCCTATTACGGCCTGATCGATTTCGAGTTCTGGGCGCGGAAGAATATCGGCGACGAAGCGGTTGAATACCTGAAGAAACACGTCCATCCGCTCGATCTGGCCTTTCGCCTTGCCGAAGCGTACGGAATCGTTCTCCTGAACGGCGGCGGTTTCGAAGCACCGAATTGGTCGCTTCGCGTGTCCCTGGCGAATCTGCCCGACGAAGCGTATGAGGAAATCGGGCGAGGCGTTCGCTTGATCGCCCGTGGCTACAGAGATATGTATGAGGCATCGAACCTCGTTCCCGCGAAGTGAACGAAGGAACGGACGCGAATTACTATAAGTCCAGGAACGGGGCAGTCGCCCAGGAAATGGAATCACCCAGGGGAGAACAGTATGAGAAAGTGTGCAACACGGATTATTCAGCTGGCATTGGCGGGGCTGCTGGTGTCGGGTCTGGCAACGGCCGCGCAAGCGGAGACTGGCGCCGTTCGCGTCGTGTTCACCAAGGGAGGGTTGATCATCGGCGTGGGCGGCGGCCGTGGTGTGCTCACGTTCCGCGGCAATCACTACCCATTCAGGGTTTCCGGAATGAGCTTCGGCGCCACGATCGGAGCCTCAACCACTGACCTGGTTGGGCGCGCCTTGAACATGCACAGTCCCGGCGACATCGCTGGCAACTACAGTGCGATCGGCGCGGGCGGCGCGCTGGCTGCCGGTGCCGGCGGCGTGCAACTGCAGAACGAAAAAGGCGTGATCCTGCAGCTCCATGGAGTCAAGGTTGGCGTCGAGCTGTCCGCTGCCGTAGGCGGCGTGCAAATCGCACTCGAGTGATTGAGCGTAGCTGAGATCAGGACACTCGCCGAACGACACCCCTGCCAAGGACAACCCCCCGGCTGGGCCTTTCAATACCGCTCTGCGACGAATTTCATTCCTCGCAGGGCGGCTTGATCGTTGTAGCGTCCCTTGTCTGAGCGCCTTGGCAGCCGAACCCGATCACGCGATATGCGCTTGTGCGGAATCAACTTCAATAGATGGGCAATGCAGTTCAGCCGCGCCCGGCGCTTGTCGTCGGAGCGGATGATGTGCCATGGCGCGTGCTGGGAGCTCGTCGCCTTTAGCATCAGGTCGCGCGCACGCGAATAATCATACCACCGCCGATAGGACTCAATATCCATCGGGCTTAGTTTCCATTGCCGGACCGGATCGTCGATCCTGGCCTTGAACCTTCGCTCCTGCTCATCCATCCCGACCTCGAGCCAGAGCTTGATCAGGATGATGCCGCCGTCCACGACGTATTTTTCGATTTGCGGGCAGAGCGTCAGGAAGCGCCGATGTTCGTCGGATGTGCAGAAGCCCATGACATATTCGACGCCGGCGCGGTTGTACCAGCTGCGGTCGAAGATCACCACTTCCCCTCCGGAGGGGAAATGTTCCATGTAGCGCTGCAGGAACATCTGCGTCTTCTCCCGGTCCGAAGGAGCGGGAAGTGCGACGACCCGGAACACGCGGGGACTTACCTTTTCGGTGATCGCTTTGATTGTCCCTCCCTTGCCCGCTGCGTCCCTGCCTTCAAACAGGACGATGACCCTGAGCTTCCTTTCCTTCACCCATTCCTGGAGATGGCACAGCTCGGTCTGGAGCTTTTCCAGTTCTTCCTCGTAGGCCTTCCGCTTCATTCTGGAGGAGGCGTGTCCGTCTTTAGCCACTGCGTCCCTCTTCAGCTCCATCATTTTCAGCGTATCGGGACGGCGACTAGTCGCCCCAGGCAATGACAATGCCGATATCCCCCGGCACGCCGCCCGGAAAATCCACGACCTGATATCGGATGCGATAACCGCGCGGCTTCAGGTAGTCGAACCAGAGCTGATAGATCTCCTGAGCTATTCCGGTTAGCGTCTTCTCCCAACCCGGCTCCTGCTGATTGATGGCCCGGCCATTGTCGGTGCACAGCGAGTGGGGAAATCGGTAGACCTGAACCTCGGTCAGGCCGTTTCGCACGGCCCGCTGGATCACGCTCGAAGCCAGCCTGACTTTTTCATCCTCGCTCAGGCCCGAAGGCTTGCTCAGCCTTTCGATCAATACACGCTTTTCCGCCTCGCCGGCGGCAAGCCTGCGCGCATCTTCATCGGCCTTTTCGGCTTCCTTGATGGCGGCTCGCTTCTGGATTTCCCTTGCCGTGGGGATCAGATCGTCGATTTTATCGGGCATGGCTGATCCTTCCTCAATGACCGTCTCGCCTGGTTGGCAGCTAGCGGCCGCTGCGGAATCACCCCTTTGATCCAGATCAAGCGCGCAAGCCGGATTGTGCGTCTGCTTGCAACAGCGGCCTGTCGGCGCTCGACCAAGCGGAACCCATGGAGAGGGGTATGAACCGGTTATTCAAATGGGCAATCCCTGCGGTGGCAGGCCTGGCGCTTGTCGAATCGGCACATGCCCTTGATCTCTCCGGTGCATGGGCTACAAATGCGGATCAATGCAGCCAGGTGTTCGTCAGGAAGGGGCGGTCGAACCAGGTCGGGTTTACCGCTCTGTCCGAGCAGTATGGGGGCGGCTTCATTGTCGAGGCCGACCGCCTCAGGGGCAAGTTTGCCAGTTGCAAGATCAAGTCGAGGAAGGAGGACGGCCAGATCGTGAATATCATCGCGGGCTGTGCGACCGACATCATGCTTTCCAACGTCCAATTCAGTCTGAAGGTGCTTGAGCCAAACAAGATATCGCGGGTGTTTCCGGGCATCATGGATATGGAGATCAGCTACTACCGCTGTTCGATCTGATTGAAGTTGATTCGCAGGTAGCCGAATGCCGGGTACGCAAGCGGGGATTGATCCATGTAGGAGGCTGCAGCGGTGCCTCGCCAAATGGAAGGAGCTTGCCTTTGACAGCGTCACCTAATCCGATCGCGACAACGCATGTGCCGTTCTTTATCACGGCGCCGGGCGACACCGACGTGCTCTTCAACGTTACGTTGGTGTTTGTGGTTGCATGCATCATTCTTACGGGTGTGGTGTTCCTTACTATCCACTCGCTGCCGGAGCGGATGGCGCACAAGTCGAAAAAGATTCTGCTCGACCTCATCGCCTTGCTCTGCCTGCTCGCGCTGCTTACGCACGAGCACCTCTTCTGGTTTATAGCGATCGTGCTTGCCTTCATCGATATTCCGGACTTCCTGACCCCGGTAAACCGCATCGCAAGGTCAGTGGAGACCATGTCCGGGCAGGAAGTTGGCGACAAGCCAGAAGACCTTCCAGCTTCCGCTTCGCCGGAGGCCGCGACCGCTGGTCAACCCCGTCCGCAGAAGGAGGCCGTTCATGCTTGAGCTCATGCTGTGCTCCATGCTGACGCTGCTTCCGGATTTTCTGTTCCGTCGCTTTGTGCAGGGCAAGCGCCTCGGCCGCGAAATCACGTTGTTCTCGGTCTGGTATGAGCTTCGCTGGGGTATCACGCTTTGCCTGATACTGACCGTCCTCCTGATTACGGTGGTGCTTTACAATCATCCATCGTCAGCCAATGCGACCTCTCTGTTCCGGACCATTTCGCTTTTTCCCGAAGTCGGTGGTCGGGTAACTGAGGTCTACGTCGACTACAATCAGAAGGTAAAAAAGGGAGACCCTCTGTTCAAGATGGACAGCACGAGACAGGAAGCTGCGCTTGAGCGGGCTCGCCTTCAGGTGGTCGAGGTGGACGCGTCGATGGCGACGGCAAAAGCCGACGTCTTGACCAGCGAGGGCAAGCTTCAGGAAGCAAAGGGAGCGCTCGAACAGGCGCAGGACGAACTGCGAACCAAGTCAACGCTGCAGCAGCGCAATGCGGACATTGTTGCGGCGCGCGAGATTGAAAAGCTTCAGACACTCGTGGCAACACGGCAGGGGACTGTTGATGCCGCGGCGGCCGCCAAGGAGTTGGCGCAAACCAAGATCACGACCGTCTTGCCTGCGCAGAGGGCAAGTGCGGAAGCGGGGCTTGCCGAAGCTCAGGTAGAACTGGACAAGATGACCACTTATGCCGGTGTTGACGGACGGGTCGACCAGTTCGTGTTACGGGTCGGAGATATCGTCCAGCCGGCGCCGGTCACCAGGGCAGCCGGCATCCTCATCCCGGAGGGCGCGGGCGAGAATAGGCTTTTTGCTGGCTTCAATCAGATCGAAGCGCAGGTGCTTGAGGTCGGCATGATAGCCGAGGCGACTTGTATCAGCAAACCAATGACTATCATCCCTCTCGTCGTCACCAAGGTACAGAGTGTGATCGCCGCCGGGCAGATTACCGGATCAAACCTGCTCACCGAGATGCAAAAGATCGGCCCGCCCGGTACTGTCTTGGCGTTTCTGGAGCCGCTCTACGAAGGCGGATTAAACGACGTTCCGCCGGGAAGTAGCTGCATCGCAAATGTCTATTCCAACCACCACGAAGAGCTTGAATCGAAGGACATCGGTTCTCTGAAGAAGGTCTATCTGCACATCGTCGATACGGTGGCTCTCGTGCACGCGCTGGTCCTTCGCATGCAGGCAATCTTTTTGCCGCTCAAGGCGTTGGTATTTGGGGGGCACTAGAGCGTTTTCCAGCGAAGCGGACCCCGGTTCGCACAAAGAAAACGCGTCACAACAAAAAGCTAGAGCGTCCGTTCCGATTCAATCGGAACGGAAAAGGCTCTAGTAGCTCGCGAGCAGCAACCAGGCTGCGGCGCCGCACAGGACCAAAAGCCACACCACGGAAATGACGAACAGAAAATCTACTCGATTCATAACAGGTCCAGCCTGAGAGCGGATTCGCCGACTCTACGAGAGCTCCACGCCTAGCAACCGCGGGCACCTCCGTCTTGTGATCGTCGGCCAAAGTTTTGCGACATTACGCCGCCCGCCCGTGTTCGCTGCTCTTCGAGGGTTGGCACGAATGGCGGTTTGTTCCAGACCGCCGGAATGAACTTCCGCTCAAGTCGATCCGGGCCGGCCGGAACGAAACCGTCGGGGAGTCATGCCGGTCCATCGTTTGAAAGCATGGGTCAGCGAGCTGACCTCGCGATAGCCAAGGAGCCATGCAATTTCGGACACAGGCAACGTCAGATCGTCGAGATAGCACTTGGCGAGCGCGGCCCGCAGCTGATCCAGGATTTCCGCGAAAGATGTACCCTCCTCGCCGAGCTTGCGCGATAAGGTTCGCGAGCTCAATCCGAGCTGTCGCGCAACTTCCGATGCCACGGCTCTGCCGTGCGGCAGCAACTTCGGCAGAATTTCCTCCACCCTCGAGCGCACCGTGGGGCGCGTTCGGGGCTTCTGCGCCAGCGCCTCCTCCGCGTACCGCCGCAAAAGCTTGTTGAGGTATTCGTCGCGTCCCACAACGGGAAGCCCCGCAAACGGCGCCGGAAAGGAGATCGCATCGCCATCAGCACCAAATTCGACATTACTGCCGAAGAATGCTCTGAATTCCGCAGGCGTCCCGTTTCGGAAATGTTTCATCTTCAGCCGCGAAGGTGCCAAACGGGTGTCCGTAACCTGGCGGCAGATACGAACCAGCGTCACCAGCCAGAACTCGATCTGGTGCCGTTCGGCATGGCGATCGACGTTGACGTAGTCAAGCGCGATCGTCGCCGCTTGATCCTGCAGGCTGAAACGCAGGCGAACGCCTTCATTCATGATCTGACTGTATCGCTCGGCGTTTCGAAGTGCATCCGCAAGCTGCTCCGACGACGCTGCCACATAGTAAACCAGACCGATCTCGCGGAGATCGAAGCTGCGCGCCAGGTGAAAGCCCAGCAATTCGTCCTGCAGCTCCTCGGCGGCTAGTTCCAGGAGCTTGATTTGGGTTGGCACTTCCAGCCGGATGACTGGATCCCGAGCCTCCTGCGCCGTCAATCCCGCCTTCGACAGGACGACCGTGGGGTCCTTCCCCATCTCGTCCAAACGAGCGCATGCCAGTCGGGCGATCCCGCCTGTGGCGCTCGGTATTGAGCCAAAACCCTCAGCTCTCGCGACCTGCATGGCAGCAAAGCCTCCTGGTCGTTGCCGCAGCTTCCGGGTCCAAAGCCAAATGATGATTAGCGCGCCATACGACGCGTCGTCTCTACCTTTGACTATGACGGATTCGGCGCACCGACTGACCGAGATGGATCGCGGGCGCCTCTGACATTTTGATTTGGATCAAGCAACACCGACCAGGGTGGGGCGGAATCGGCAGCGATCGCTACCGCCCGCCCGTCGGCCGCTGACGGGCGCTCTGTTTTCGAAGCTGTCGTATGGACCTTGATATATCTCAAGCCTTCGAGCGACTGGCGCCCGAAGTCTTAATGGGGCGTTGCTTGAACATGAGCGCCGCACCATCCCAGTTCTGTGACAGGTCCGAGGGACAGGGCGGTTAACGGAGGAGCAGAATGATTAGGTTGATTGCTGTTGCTGGCTTCGCCCTAGCGGTTGCAACGTCGACGCAAGCTATGACACCTGCGCCGATTTCTCAGTCGGACGGCATGATCACGCAAGTCGCTCTTGCCTGCGGCGTCGGTAGGACGCGGATTAACGGTGTGTGCGTGGCAAGAACCACCGTTCGTCACGCCCGCCGCGCCGTCCGCAGGTGTGCAACCGGGATGACCTGCTAGCACTGATGCTTTCAAGCCGTCGGCGTTTCGAGGCGGTGCCGGTTTGAAACCCACGCAAGGCCGCAGAGCTGATAGCCGCTGGCTGCCGGCCGCGCCTTGTGTATCGGGCGGCTCGGTGCGCAATGTGCACAAAGGGGGCTGGAGCGATGAGTGCTCCCGGCGGGTCAGTCTCTCTGTATATCGGCGCGCTGCGCTTCATCGTCGGTGGATATCTGCCGAAACTGCTGACTGCGTCGTGACGTTCGGGAAGCTCTTGATCTATCGCAAAGGCGCGCCACCGGCGAAATGGGGCAAGCAGGTAACGAAGAAAAGCCATGAAGCAGAAAAGTCTGACAACGGTTGTTATTCCAGCCTCGACATTACGTGCGCGGCGCTGCTGCTCTCCTTCGGCTGGTCCGAGCAAGGCGACGTCTCGCTATCAGTCGAGAGCGCCCAGGCGCGGGTGGGTCGCCCGCTAACTCCGGTGAGTGTTGCGGGTGTTGCGCGTCGACATACGCGGCGGGCTGTTTACGGCGCAGGTGCAATTGGCGCAGGCGCCGCAGCGGTCGGCACGGCTGCCACAGTTGCGGCCACATCACCCAACTGGGGATGGGGAGGAAGCTCCTACGACACAGACACAGGTTACTACAGTGGTGATCCCTACTACAGGCGCGGAGCGTTGGGAGCCAGGGCGGCGTACTGTGGCGGCGCCCCATATGCAGCCAGCGCTAACGATGGTCACCATTGGTACGCCGTGAGGGCCTACTACCAGGATGGCCCCTGGTACGGCTATAGCGGATGGGATGACTACGCCGCTCGCAACGCGATTGGCTGCACACCTGGCACTTTGGTAAAAGGCAAAAAAACGGCTTGATGTATCGCTGCCAATAGAACTGCGATCGCGACAGGACGAAAGAGGCGGCTTTTGAGCCCGCCTCTTCGGTCCATTCACAACAAGCTCGGCGGTCGTGGGCGGCGCCGGCGTAGTCCTGCGGCTGCCAGCCTGCATCCGTGCGCGTAAACGGGTCTAACGTCTGTCGTCAGTACGACGCTGGCTCGTCGACGATAGTGGCGTCGAGGCGCCGTGACGACTTCAACGCCCAAGTGACTTCGCCAAACTTTCCAAATTCTGCGCACCGACCTTGATGAGGCCATGCCGTGGAGCGTCGATGTCGGCGATCAAGAGGAAGGCCGTCGAGACGACAAACGGCAGCACGAGCGCAAGCTTTCTTGCAGCCTTGCAATCCCGCGCTCGATAGCCGAACAGCAGGTTGGAGCTGAGTGCGATGGTCGCCATGAGCCACCACACAGCGCGGGGAATCCGGTTCCAGAACGCCGCCTGTGCATAGCCCTGCGAATTGATCACGTCGTTCATGCCGGCGATCACAAGCGCCATAACTGGAGTTGGCTGTGCGCTAGCCGCTTCGCGAACGGCAGCCCATAGATTGATCTGCAGCTGGCTCGTCGCCTGATCGATCTGCGCTTGCCGGCTGCCATCCTGGTTGATGTAGAACAGGATGCGCTGGTCGAGATAGGCACCAAGGAGCTCGCGGAGCTTTGCAGCATCCGCCGGCGGCAGAAGATCGGAACGCAGCATTTCGGTCCCAATCGCGTTGGCTTCGGCCTCCTCGAGATTTTTGCGCTGGTCGTAGCGGGTGCTGGCCATGGAAACGCTGAAACCGATGATCAGTGCGAGCAGCGTCAGGGTGGCTCCAAGGATGATGCCGAGATCCTCATGCTCCTCCTCTTCGGCTTTTGGATTGCGCCTGTGGAGCCACGCGCCCGCGACCGAGGCGAGCCACAACGCCATAAAAACGGCCACGAATGTCAACAAAGGATGTTGCGTTAGAGTTTCCATGACTTCGGCCAAAACGACTCGGATGAAGCGGCCGGCGGCAGGTCCCGACGACGGGCCGCCGCCCCGTGGCGCTTCAATACTGATTTGGGCAGATCCAATAGCCGTAGGAATCGCGGTAGCAGCCGTTGTTGTTGTTGTAGCCGCCGTAGTAGGCGGCACCGGCGGCTGCAGCACCGAGCGCTACGGCGCCGTAGGCCGCTCCGCGCCAAGCCCCGCGATACGCAGTGCGATAGGCCCCTCTCCGCACCGCCGCGCGTGCGACCGGACGACCAGGTATCGGTCGGTATCCGTAGCCGCGTCCGGCAACGCCGATACGTCCGGGCTGAACGGTAGCGCCTCTGACGTGTGTGACGCGGGCACCACCGCCATGGAACCCGCCACCACGGTAGCCACCGCCACCACCACGACGAGCTTGCGCGTCATCGGGAACCAAGCTTGCGCAAACCAGCACAAAGGCCGCGAGAACGATGAGCGCATAGCGAAGCATGACATTCCTCCTGATGAGTGGGGGGCCGCGCGTCATTTGTTTTGGGTTCTTCTCCCGGCGAACGCCCGCATTGATCGAGTAGCTGCGCCAAGCTCATGAGCGAAGACGGCACCCAACTGCAACTTTCGGTGCTCTCTCATTTCAGGCTTGAGCTAGATCAACGGTGCTTACAATTGGGTCCGCCTACGCTCTGCGATCCGGGTTCGCTCGCGTTCAGGCGCGCGAGAGTTCCAACAACGTTCCGTCACGAGCCCACCTCGGTGGTCGGCTGGGCGTGTTCGCGGAAGAAGGTCGTGTAATCTAAGCTCGGGACCGCAAATGCCCCCCCGAATGAGCGACAAAATGGATTCGATCGGAATGCCGAGATGGCTTCGGGTGGTCCTAGTCGCTGGGGTCGTCATTCTGCTCGCGGGTTCGGCTGCCTTTGCGTATCGCTGGTATTCCCGGCCAACGGCATTGACAATTGCCGTCGGCTCATCGGACGGCGAAGCGGCACGGATCATATCGGCGATTGCTGGCCGGCTTGTCTCAATGAAAGCGCCGGTGCGGCTCAGTGTCGTCGACACATCAAGTGCACTCGAGGCCGCGAACGCTTTTTCGTCGGGAAAGGCCGACCTTGCAGTGGTGCGAGGCGACGTCGGCGATTTGTCGCAGGCGCAGGCGGTCATCGTCGTCGCTCATGCCGTTGCCCTGTTGATCGCCCCGCCGGGATCCTCGACGACCGAAATCACGGATCTGAAACGTTCCGTCGTCGGGGTGATCGGAGGCGAGACCAACCAGAAAATCGTACAGGTCCTGACAGATGAATACGATCTGGGCCGGGCCGGCGTCACCTTCAAGGACATTGCGCCGCCTGATGCGCGGCGAGCCCTCGAATCCAGGCAAGTGCGCGCCATGCTCGTTGTCGTGCCGCTGGCCGAGAAATATTTGTCGCTGGTGCGCGGCCTGTTCAACCAGAATGCAAAGACCGCTCCGGTCCTTATTCCGATCGAATCTGCCGGCGCCATCGCCGAGAAGGAACGCGCCTACGAAAGTTTCGACGTGCCGAAGGGTACGTTGCGGGGCTCCCCGCCTGTGCCCAGTGACGATCTGACGACGCTTAGGGTTTCATTTTACGTGGTTGCCAGAAAGAAACTTGACAATGATCTGGTGGCCGACCTGACGCAGGCGTTGATGAACGCGCGCAGGGATCTCCTGGGCGAGTTGCCGATCCTAGCGCAGGTGACGGCTCCCGACACGGATGCTGACGCGTATCTTCCAGTGCACCCGGGAGCTGCAGCCTACTACAACAGCACCCAGCAAAGCTTTCTGGACAAATGGGGAAACGCGATCTTTCTGACGCCGATGATATTGGGCGGCCTCGTCTCGGTGCTGGCAGCGGCCTGGAAGTTCGTTCGGGCGGGCGGGCCCCCAACCAAAGAAGCGGCGTTGGACACTCTCTATGCCCTGGGACGCCGGATACGAACAACCGAGAAGGAATTGGAGCTGCGTGATATTGAACGTGAGATCGACCGGGTTCTTCAGTCCCAGCGCACCAGGGCGATGTCGGGTGACGAAAATGCACTTGATGTCACCACCCTGAACGTCGCCGCTCATCGCCTGGAGAACCTGATACACGACCGCCGGGCCATTCTGGCCGCGCAGCAAAGCGGCAAGGTTTCCGCTTGAGCCGCGCAGCCAGCTTCGGCCGGAGACGACAGTTCCAAATGAGCAGCCTTGATCTTTATCAAAGCTACCGTCCCACTCCGGTTCTGGGCTTGATCATCCGGCGTTGTTCGAGGCAAGCATGTTCCGTTGCGGGAGACTTCTGTTGGCGCTTTCGTTCGACCCCGATCAAGATTGGAAGAAGGTTGACACAGCGAGGCATCGAGAATGAACCAGCCAAGCCGAATCCTGCTCGCTGCCATGGTCGCACTGTTATTCTTGGGGGCGATCTCTCAGCAACGTCCAGAGCAATCAGCGAGCGACACCGAAATCCGCATCGGCAATCTCATGCCCTATACAGGGGCGCTAGCGGCATACGCCGCGATCGGGAAGACCGAGGCGGCGTTTTTTGACATGATCAACGACCGCGGCGGAATAAACGGCCGCAAAGTGCGCTTCATTTCCTATGACGACAATTCCGATCCCACAACGGCGCTCGACCTGACCCGCGCGCTGGTCGAGAGGGACAATGTCCTGTTGATGTTCGGGTCCTTCGGAACGCCTGGGAACCTCGCCGTGCAGAGCTTCCTGAACGAGAGAAAAATTCCCCAGCTCTTCGTTGCTTCAGGCGACGAGGCGTTGAGCAACCCCAAGGCATTTCCCTGGACCATGGGGTGGCAACCGTCGTTCCGTGCCGAGGGACGCGTCTACGCCAACTACATCCAGGCCTTCTATCCGGAACGCAAGATCGTGGTGCTTTGGCAGAACGATCAGTTCGGGCGAGATCTATTCAAGGGATTCGAGGAAGGACTCGGCGATTTGGCCCGCATGATCATCGTCGATATCGCCTTCGAGATTTCAGATGTGGCGATCGACACCCACGTTTCCATCCTGAAGCAATCGGGCGCCACGATTTTTGTTCTTGCAGGCGCACCGGATGTCGCTGCCAAGGTGATACGGCGGACAGCGGAGTTCAATTGGCATCCGCTGTTTGTTCTGGACGATGCGGCTGCCTCGATTGCCACCGCGCTAAGGCCGGCTGGTCTCGAAAATTCCGCAGGTGCGATCTCAACCTCTTTCTTGAAGGATGCCAACGATCCGGCATGGAAGGATGATCCCGCCATGAGGGAGTGGTCGTCGTTTATGGATAAATACTATCCCGGCGGTGACAAGGACGACAGCGCCGCCGTATATGGTTATGCGGCAGCGGAGACCTTGGCTCAGGTGCTCAAACAATGCGGTGATGACCTGTCCCGGGAAAATGTCATGCGGCAGGCGACGTCGCTGAGAGCCTACCAGGCTTCCGTCGCATTGCCTGGCGTGACGATCAGCACGAGCTCGGAAGACTATAGGCCGATCAAACAAGTCCGCCTGGTCCAGTTCGATGGCCGCACATGGCAACCGATCGGAGATGTGATCGAATCCGCGTTTTCTGGCGCCGGAAGCAAATAGTATGTCGGCGTGGGCGCGCCCGACACCAGTCGGAACTCGGCTTGGTTGTTGAAAGGAGTTGAAGCTATGTGCCGGTATTTGATCCAACTTGCTCTGCTGTCGCTGGTTGCATTTTCTATTCCTGTCTACCCCTCTCATGCAAAGACCGGATTTCTCCGCGTCTCATTTACAAAGGCGGGTTTGGTTGCGGGGGCTGGTGCAGGGCATGGGGTATTGACCTTCGACGGCCGCGACTATCCGTTCAGGGTTTCGGGCTTGAGCCTGGGCCTTACGATTGGCGCGTCAACCAATCGCCTGTTCGGGCGGGCCGCATATTTGACCAGGTTGAACGACTTCGCCGGCACCTATACCTCTGTTGGCGGAGGCGTCGCCTTGGCCGGCGGCATCGGACGCGTGCAGTTAAAGAATGACAAGGGGGTGATCATCACGCTCGAGGGTGCAAAGGCGGGCGTGGAGTTTTCGGCCAATCTGAGCAGCATCGAGATCACGCTCGAGTGAACGTGCCGGTCGAGCGTCGCCATCGTGGCTGTTTGCGGATTCTCACGAAGCGTCGCGGGCCGGCATTTAGTTGGTAGCGACGCCACTATCGCCGCCAATGTAGAAGCCGGTCCCAGTCGTAAATCGGCAGCTACCACCAGGGCAGAGGTAACTTTCCATGCACTAGATCATGATCCGACTAGGTTGAATCGGATCATGGATCTCATCTCTTTGTTTGAACATGATCTCCGCGCAAACGCGTTCCGGGTTTGTCGTGAGGGAAAATCGCTTCGCACTTTTCCGGATCATGCTCTCGCACGCGTAGGCCGGTCCTTGCCGGGAGACAGGCCGTGCGCTATCAATGTTTGCAGCCGCCCGGTTTCTTAGGGAGACTGGGCTCTCGACAGTTCTAGTAGCAAGGTGGGTAGGGCTGGTATCCGCAACGCGGCGTGTTGTAATAGCTTCCGTAAGCTCCGGCGGCAGCAGCGCCGACCGCAGCAGCGCCGACGCCTACCGCCACTCCACGGCGTACGGCTGCGCCACGGTAAACGCCGCCACGGTATGCGCCGCCGTGATAAACGCCAGCGCGGCCCACGCCCGCGCGGCCAACGCCAGCACGATATGCGAGGGCATCAGTTGAAATCGTCGCAATACACGCGATGCCGATAAGAACGGATGCAACAGACGAGATGATCGTTCGACGTGACATGACTGCTCTCCAGATTAGATTGAACTAGAAGCGTCCGCCGAGCGTCGCCTCCGCTCGTTGATTTAGATCAACACGGGCACTTTGAATTGTAGCTGCTCCCCCGCGGGATATGGCGTGATGGTGATCCGGCGGCGCCGCCGCTCCCGCGCCATCCCTGCCGCAAGGTGCAGTATGCTGATTTAGGAGGCAGGGAGATGATGTCGTTGGGACGTCGTCACCGGCGAAGACTTGTTGTTGCGCGCCGACATGTGCCTACTCAGCCGAGCGGCTGCCCCGGACTGGCAGTGCGAGCTCAAAAATCGAGCCCTCGGAGTCCGACTTGACGAGCCGCAATCTGCCTTCGTGGTTTTCGACCACCGTAGAACAGATAGCGAGCCCCAATCTCATACCGCTGGACTTTGTCGTGAAGAACGGATCGAAGATGCGCTCTCGATGCTCGAGAGGAATCCCGGGTCCGGAGTCTTGCACCGACAGCAATACGGTCGAGTGACCGTCGAAGCCCGTCGTGAGCCGCAAACGCCGTGTTTCAGGAGCTACCGAGCGCATAGCGTCGATAGCGTTCTTGACGAGATTCAAAAGTACTTGCTGGAGCTGCGTGCCATCTAGATGTACATCGGGAAGGTTGTCTTGAAACTCTGTCGCGACGGATACTTCGTTGATTTGAAGATCGTGTTGCAGCAATCTTAGCACTACCCGAGCGACATCTTCGATGCGCGTCCACGCACTTCGATCGGTTGTGTTTTTCGACAGTTCGCGGATGCTCGAAATGATTGCACCTGCGCGAAGGCTTTCGGTCTCTATCTCAGTAAGAATCTGGTCCATTTCCTCCAGTTCGGGAGGGTTCGAGCGCAGCTGGCTGAGGGCTGTGCTGGCATTAAGCGCGATAGCTCCCAAGGGCGTCCTCAGCTCATGGGCGATAGCGGCCGTGACAGCCTCCACGCTCAAAACCCCGGTTGGCGCGTTCGCGTCGTTGCAAGATGATCGCGCTGGCAAGCCGTGAATAGAGATACGTCGTTTCGATGAGCAGTACGCTCAGCAACATGCAACCGCCGATCAGGACGAAGCCGTCCTGGGTGTCAAGACAATACTACGCTTTAGTTCGGCTGAATGGAAGGGCAGCGGAGGCTCGAACAGAAGCAGGCCGGTCTGGTGGCTGTCACATTGGACCTACCTGAGCTAGACCGTTTCTCGAGAAGCTGATGCAGCCCCAGGGTTCGCAGATCATCCGATCCCAAAAGCGACGAACGAGGCAGCATAGCGCACACAAGAGTGCATAGTGACGCGCGACTTGCGCTCCTGGTGGCGCAGCGGTCGGGATTGGTCTGCAACAGAATCTGGTGACGCGCTCCCTTGGAATCGAAAAAAGGCCGCTCGAAATGCCGCCTCTTTCTCCTTATCCGATGCAGAGGTCCTACTGGCAGCGATAGTACCTGCCGTCGTCTTAGCGGGGCGGCCGATAATGCTCATGTTTCCGCGGTGCTTTCATGCATGCAACTCTTGCCGCCGCCGTACCTGATAGACATCGTGCCGACCACGCCCACCAACTAGCCAAGATGCCCGAACCGATTTTTGTCCTCGCGCCGCCGCGAATTTTCTCTTTCGACAGACGCGACCAGGTTCCCGCCTCAGCCATCCAGAGGGCTCGGTTGGCGGGCTCACGTTTTGCGAGCTGTCTGCATAGCCGAATTCGCGAATTGAGCTCGGTCTGACTGATCATTGGCGCCCCTGCCTCAGGGTCGATTTATTACCTGAACCTACGATAGGTGCGGTTCTCGGAACTATTGCCCTTAGGGCCATTGTCCCAACGGGCATGGGACATTAGCTCAACCAACCCGTAGCCCGCCGCGGCGCGAGGGGGCGATGGGCGCGCGGGAGCGTAAAGCTGAGCAAGCTCGCAGCGATGCAGAGCCATGCATCGGTTAGACGGTAACCGGCAAGAGCCCTCCACCTGGGCATCGCGCGAATGAGCTGCGATACACATGAACCGTTTTTTGGAGGTGGACTATGGCAGATGCCATGCATGAAGCCATGCTTGATGCCAGGCAGAAAGGCGGCTCCTATCGTCGGATCGAGGTGATCACGGGGCAGCGTCGACGACGGCACTGGACGGCGGAAGAGAAGGCCCGGATCGTGGCGGAGAGCTTCGAGGAAGGGGCCAACATTTCCGAGGTCGCTCGGCGCCATGGCGTTGTCCGTGGGCTGCTCACGGTGTGGCGGCACAAGTTCGCGATGGCAGCAGGCTTCCAGGCGCCAGGCTTCGTGCCGGTCCGGATCGCTTCCGAGAGCGGTCCGGCGACGGCAGACGAGCCGGACCGCTTAGCGTCCGCGCATGAGGTACCGCCGCAGATGGCATCGCCCCCAGGCAAGCTTGGTGGGGTGATCGAGATCGAGGTGGGAGGGGCACGCATTCGGGTCGAGCCCGGAGTGGAGCTGGCGACGCTTTCGACGGTGCTATCGGCGCTTCGGGGCATCCGTTGATTGCACTACGGTCTGACCTCAAAGTGGTGCTTGCGGCCCAGCCAGTCGACTTTCGCAAGTCGGTACACACGCTGTCGGCGCTGGTGAGCGAAGCGCTGCGTTCGAACTCGTACTGCGGCAACGTCTTTGTGTTCCGCAGCAAGCGCGCGGACAGAGTGAAGCTTCTGGCATGGGACGGCAGCGGCATGGTGTTGGTGACGAAGTGGTTGCACCAAGGGCGCTTCACCCGGCCGCCGATCCGCGATGGTGTGGTGCATCTGAGTGCGACGCAACTCGCGATGCTGCTTGACGGGCTCGAGTGGACGCGTGTGTCGCCCAAGCCTGTGAAGCAGCCGAGCGTTGTCGGCTGAGAGGCGAAGATTTTGCTGGAGCCTGCGATGCGTGGATATATCTTTCGGTCATGGCGATTCGCCCCGAAGCTCTTCCGACCGACGCGGCGGCTCTGACCGAGATGGTGCTCGCGCTTGACGCCGAGAACGAGAAGCTGCGTGTGGCGATGCAGACGCTGGAGGAGATGATCTTCGGCAAGCGCTCGGAGCGGCTGGCAGCGATCGTGGCCGAGCAGCTCGCGCTCGAACTGGACGATCTCGCGACCGGCGTCACACCACCTGCGCCAGCCAACGACGATCTACCTGCGGCGAAGCCGGCTGGGAAGCCGCGCAAGAAGGCAAGACGCAACATCGGCGCGCTGCCCAAGCATTTGCCGCGCTGCGAGCAGGTGCTCGAGCCGGACACGACAGCGTGCCCGTGCTGCCAGGGCCCTCTGCACAGAATGGGCGAGGATGTGAGCGAGGTGCTGGACGTGATCCCGGCGATCCTGCGGGTACTGCGCACGATTCGTCCCAAATACGCCTGCCGCGGCTGCACCGATGGCGTGGTGCAGGCGAAGGTGCTGCCGCGTTTGGTTGAGGGCGGAATGGCCTCGACGGCACTCGTGGCTCACGTGGTGGTCTCGAAGTTCGCCTGGTATCTGCCGTTGTACCGCCAAGTGCAGATCCTGGCCGATCAGGGCATTCATCTCGACCGCGCGACGCTCGCCGGCTTGGTGAAGCGTGCGGCATGGTGGCTCAAGCGCCTTTATGAGCTTCAGCTGCGGACGATCCAGGCTTCGCCGCGGCTGTTTTGCGACGAGACGCCGATGCCGGTGCTCGATCCCGGACGACATCGCACCCGTATCTGCCAGTTCTGGGCACATGCGATGGATGATCGGCCATGGGGCGGCCCATCGCCACCGGCGGTCGCCTATGTGTTTGCCGATGGCCGCGGCACCAAGGAGATCGCCGGGCAATTGGCTGGCTTCTCGGGCATTCTGCAGGTGGATGGCTATGCCGCCTACAAAGCGCTTGCCCGCGGTCATGGCGGCGAGATCCAGCTGGCCTTTTGTCTCGCCCATGCCCGACGCAAATTCGTCGAGGTGTACAAGACGATGCAGTCGCCGTTCGCTCACGAAGTGATCGAGCGCCTGCAAGCGGTCTACGCCATCGAGGCCGAGATCCGCGGCTCGAGCGCCGAACAGCGGCTTACGGCCCGCCGCACCAGAACCGCACCGCTGATGGAGGTGCTGAAGGCGCGACTGACCTCGATGCTCGACCAGCTGTTCTCCCAATCGAAGCTGACGGAGGCCATCAACTATACGCTCAATCACCGGGACGGACTGACGTTGTTTCTGCGCGATGGCCGCGTCGAGGTGGATTCGAACAGCGTCGAGCGTTCGATGCGCCCGATTGCAATGGGAAGGCGGAACTCATTGTTCAGCGTCAGCGAGGGGGGCGCCGAGAGCTGGGCAATTCTTGGGTCGCTGGTCAATACGGCAAAGCTCCACGAACTCGATCCGCAGGCCTATCTGACTGACGTGCTGGAGTGCATCGTCTCCGGGCGAACCAGGAGCCATCAGCTGCACGAGCTGCTCGCCTGGAACTGGAAGGCGGCCCGCGAGCTCAGCGCAAGGGTGGCCGCATGAGCCGGCGCCGTCGTTCATCATCATCATCATCTTCATCATCGATGGCGGCAGCCGCGATGCCGCTCAACGAACTTGAGCCTTGGCTGCAGGCTCGCGCCGAGCAGCATCCCCTCGCCAGGAGTCTTCCCATGCTCGAGGGCTACGTCGCCGCGATCGTAGCCGGGCCGGTGTCGATGAGTCCACTCGACTGGATCCGTCCGCTTCTCGCCATCGACGCCGACGCATTCAACCATGGCGGCACGCCGGAGTTCGCCGCGATTTCGGCCGTCGCGCTGCGCCACAACGACATCAGTAATGTTCTTTCCACTGCACCACGTCGGTTTGCGCCGGTCCATGGCCGCAAGCCGAATGGCGACGTTGATGCGCGGCCGTGGTGCCAGGGATTCCATGCCGCCATGCGGTTGCGACTATCCGCCTGGGCCCCGCTGCTCGACATCAGCAGCATACACCACGGCTTGCTCCTGCCCATCCTGCTGCATTGCGTCGACGAGCAAGGGCGTCCACTGCTTGGACCACCAAGGAAATGCCGCGAGACCGAGGAATTCCTGCGCAACGCCCATGCCGACATTCCGGACGTCGTCGAGGCCATGCGCCAGTACTGGATGCCGACCCGCTACGCTCGCGCGCGCTGATCACCGCAGACGTGGAAGCTCATACCGGTCACCAATCTTCTCCCGCGTCGATTGCCGATCGCAGACCGCGCCGAACTGCGTCAAGGCGACATGATAGATCTTTTCGTTGTTCCCGACAGCGTCGTAGACTGGCTGAAAGCGCGGGAAGAGGGAATGGACGACCTGCACGGGTTGGGATGAGTGCCACTTAGGTGCTCTCGATTACATTCGGGTCCCAGGTACACGGGGCGGCTACCACGAGCAGTCGAAAAATTCTTTGATTGTTGATTTGAAAGACGGAAGGACGGCGCTCTGGCCATTCGTCCTATGAAAGGAATCCTCCGGCAATAGCCCGCCCGCTGGAACAGTCTTCATCTGAACCTCCCCATGGCTAAAGCCAGGGGGTTCTGAGAGAGGCAGAAGGCAGTCTTTCCGGGGCTCTCGCGGTCTCTGTTTGCAGAGGCGCTACATCATCCCCGGCCTCGACGGCCGGCCCAACACTCTTGATCCGGCGACCCGCTCTAACGCCATTACGGACGTGGGGTTGGGCAAAGCCCTTCCCGCTTGCAGGTTGAAGTACACTCGACATCGCCGTCCTCAGGAGCGGTTCCGCACTGGCCCAAGCGATCTTGACTTGGGGAATGTCGAGCAAATTCGTATCGCAGCATGTCGCAAGAAACGCGCTGTAGAGATCACGTTGAACCGGCTCTGTCCTGCCATCGCCGAACACATGAACCCGCTGCGAGAGCGGCTTCTTGATGTATTCGCCCGTGGTATGATCGAACTGGCTCAACCGTGTATGCCGGGTTTTGATCTCAATCACTCCACCGCCAGCACTTGCAGCCTTGCGCTGAAGCATCGAGATCAACATTCCTGGCGCACGCACTTTCACGCTGCGACCGTAGTTCTTCTGAAATGACTTGTAGCTCAACTCCTCTGTTTTGATGGTTGTCCCTTGACCGAGAATGCGGTTCGCCAACTCGCCATGCGATCGCTTGCGCTCGGCAGCCAATACTCGATCGCGCTCGCGTTTCGAAGCGGCAAGCGCCTGATAGCGCTGCGACCTGTTCCACCTTCTCTTACCCTTGATCGCGCGCCCTTTGGCATCGAAGTTGTCCAGGTTGGTTGCACGTCGCGAGCGGTCCATCGCGCGCTGGATCCGCCGGCAGTCGTTCCACGGTTCGACAACGCTCGGGCATAACTGCTCCAAAATAGCGTCGTCGCTTGATACCGCCGCGATGCTGGACGGCCCGATGTCGAGTCCGACAGTACCGTCCTTGGTGGTGTGCGTAGCGGGCGGCAAGCCCTCTTGCACCAACTGGCAAAACCAGCGAACGCGGCCCTTGATCTCGCGCCGGATAATGCGGACATACTTGGTCCTGGCCGCGAGCGCTTCTCTTTGCCAATCGCGTTTGTCCTTTGGATCGAGCATAAGCGGCAGCACAAGGCCGCTGTAGTGCACGGCCGGAACAGGCTCGGCGCGGTAGCGGATCACAGCGTCCGCTTTGCCCTCGATGCTGTTCAGCCGGTTTAACGATTTGAACCGTGGGCGGCCGCGCTTGCCAAACGCATACTGCTCGGCTGCCCGGAACGCGCGCAAACTCGTGGTTTGCGTGTCGTGGCTGCCGAGGTGATCGCCGATCCAGCAGGCATTGCGGCAGGAGAGCGCATGCTTTTCAATCTCGCGCGAGGTGAAGCCGAACCGCTCCAGTTCGGCCCCGAACGCTTGCGAGCGCGCTTTGTTGTGACGCTTGTCCACTGTCGCAGGCATGGCGCGTGCGGCTTGCCATGCCTTCGATTGCTTCATCAGATCGAGGCGGCGAAGGCACTCCTGCAAACAGGCATTATAGAGGTGCCGGGCCGCGTTCAGCCGCGTATCCAATGTCTTCTCATCCGCCGCAGTCGTCTGAAGCGGGAACTCGGCGACGAAGGACAGGGTTTTAACGCGCGGCATCACAGTCCTCTACGCATCAATTGCCGACTGCATTCATCTGCTAAAGCCGGATAGCTCTCTCCTATGGCTCTCCTATGGCTGAGTAAATCTTTGCTCGATTTGTACCGCAGAGGCGATGCCAACCCGACCAGCGACTTCCTCTAATGCCCTGTCGTACGCTGTTAGATTATGCCGGATGAAGTTTACGGTGATGCGTTCGAGAAACTTGGCGGGTGCATCTTCCGCCGCCCCGTCTCCATCCCAGTGCCGTTCGTTATACGCTTCAATCGTCGCACGTCTCACCCAATGTTCCGGGCGCGTTTCAACAGAAACGTGCATTTCCAGAACCTGCTGCATCAGTGCCGCGCGCTTTGTCTCCACGGCAGTCTTTGCTCCGCACTGACGCCGAGCAGCTTTCGCTTTTGCAGCAAGAAACTCTGACGACACCTCGAAGGAAGCTACTCTTGCGGTGTCGTAGAGGCGCATAGGCGCTGATTTCGCATAATGAGAATTGCGCCCTACCACATCCGGTTCCCCAAGGAGCGTGATGAGGGCTTGTGTCCATCCTCGCGCCTTAAGACCGGCAATTGAAATCATTTGAGGCTTTTCCATCAGACCCTCTTCTGATTTTCAATGTATTGCTTGATGAGCGCGAGGGGAGTGCCGCCGACCGAAGACACAAAATAACTGTTCGTCCATAATGTTGGAATGCGCCTGCGCAGCACCCGGAACTGCTGACGGAGAACACGCGAAGACCGGCCCTTGATGCCCTTCACCAGCCGGTGGATGCCGTATTGCGGATCGCAGCCGACAAGCAGATGGACGTGGTCTGGCACGACTTCCATTTCAATCAGCGCCGATTGCGTCTCGTCGCATACTTGCCGAATTAGTTTCTTAAGTTTGGCGTCGATAGGCGGATTAAGAACTGGCTTACGGTATTTCGGGCAAAACACCACGTGGTATTTGCACGAGAAGAGAACGTTCCTGTTCGATCTGAAGTCCGCCACAGCCTATTATATACCTGGCTGATGTCTAATAGCAAAGAGGCGCTCACCCCATAGTTGAAACTAGGGGCTTGCGCGCCTAAGTTCGGTCATCAGTGAAGGCTTCGATCCTCCTACGCCGTGAGGAGGTTTTCGCCGGCATGATAGCGCTTCAACTGCTCATCCTGATCAGGCGTCAACCAGTCTCGTGTGATGATTTTTTCCCGTTGTTCGCCGAAGAGAATGTTCGGCTCGGCGCCTTCGTACATGCCCAGATTCGGCCGTTGCACGCTGTAGCCTAGCATTTGTTGAAGCTCAGAGCCAAAATACCGGGCGATCTCCGGCGGCGCCGAAAAATATTGGTTCTCTGACTGCCGCAGCCAGCCAAGGCAGTAGCTCAAAGCAATGCCCGTTCGTGGCAGCTCGCTCCGGTTTTGCCCGCCGGCATGGATGAGCGATCCGAGATAGATTAGCACTTCGCCGGGCTCCATTTCCGCTTGTGTTATCTCTTGTTCTGTCGGCATCCGGTCCGGATCCCATTTGTGACTGCCTGGAACAACGATCGTCGCGCCGTTATCCCTGGTAAAGGGACTGTAGGCCCACATCGCGTTGATCATGAACTCGAACGGTTTATGCTTGACCGGAAACATCGAGTCATCGCGATGAACAACCTGGGCTTTCTCGCCAGGCCAGATCTGAATGCCTTGCGTCAGGTTCAGTTGAATGCGATCGCAGTTCGGCCCAAGGAGCCGCTGCATGATCTCGACCACCTTCGGCAGCATGATCATCGTGCGTATGGCTTGCGATTTGCGCGTGAGGGAGTGAATGCGTTTTGTGCTCTCGCCATAAAATAGACCCTTACAGAAATCCGCCTGGGCGAATTCAGGATCGAGCTCAGCACGAAGCGTCTGGTAATCGGCGTCGTTTAACAGGCCGCTCAGGACCACAGCGCCGTCTTCGGCGATGATCTCCATCGCATTGTCGACGGATGCAGACGCGTTAAGCCTTCCAATTGCTGGACTGGTCATGCCAAACCCCTGTTTGTTGCCCAGGGCGCCAGTCATGGCGCAAAAACAAAAAACCGCAACTACCTACCCTAGTAGGATGCCGTCCTGCTAGGGTAGGTAGGTTCAAAAGCCCGGCGCGTTTCGTTTAACATGCATTAGCTGACTCACGAGGGGCTCTACCTATCAGGATGTATCGCAGCTCGGTCGCGCGATGCCCAGGCGGGGGGCTCACGCCGGTTACGTTAGACGAAGTGGCTTACGAAAGCGCTCCAATTCCGCGGGAGGCGGAACCAGCCGACTATCAAATGCATCAGTCTGGATACGATTGTTGCCACGCTGAATTCTGGTTGCGTTCCGATGAGCCCCGACCATGTTGAAGGCGATCACACTATCGATTTGGGCGGCGTTCCTTTTGCGGGCGACGTGTCATGCGGGGGAATTGGCGGAAAATACAGCATTCGCTTCTCCAAATTCGGCGCCGCCAGCCGCGTTAACGCCGGATTTCGGGTCCCTTCAGATCAAGGGGCTCACCATAGCGTTGCCCGGTCCGCAGGATACCATCGATCCTGATTTCGCCGGCATTCGATCAGGTCTCGCAGCGCTCGGGATCGGATACATCGGCTACAGCAGCAACAACTTTTTCGACAACATGCTGCCCGCAGAACGGACTACGTTCGGCCAGCAGGTCTATAACGGTCAGAAGCCAACCTTCTTCGCGAATAACGTGATGCAGATGACTTACGACCTCAGCAGATACGGAATTTCCGATGGGCAGATCGTAGTTGGCGGAATTTACAATTTTGACACTTGGGAGCCCGGCGGTCCGAACGCTTCAAGCCTCGCGACACTCAGCTATTATCAGACCTTCCTGAACAAGCAGGTGGAATTGAAGGCTGGATATCAGGCCAATGTCGTTGAATATTGGGGGCCGTTTCTGGCAGGCAATTTGGCATCCAGCATCTTTGGACCGAGCGGATCGATTCCGGTCGAGGCTCGCGCTCGAGGTCGCCTGGGAGGCGCTCGAGGACGCTGGAATTCCCAGCGCGTCGCTGGCGGGCTCGGGCACGGCGGTGATGATGGGCGTCTCGACCGACGACCACGGCGCCGCGCTCCGGGTCCTGCGACGGTCACCTGGCGGCCTACGACGCGACCGGCAGCGGGCTCGGCATCGTCGCCAACCGCATCTCCTACGTGCTTAACCTCCAGGGCCCGAGCCTGGTCGTCGACACGGCGTGCTCGTCCTCGCTGGTGGCGGTGCACCTCGCCTGCCAGGCGATCGCGGCGGCGAGGCCGACCTGGCGCTCGCCGGCGGCGTCAACCTGGTCGCCAGCCCGACGATCGGGCTCGCCTTCAGCCAGGGCGGGCTGATGGCGCCCGACGGCCGCTGCAAGCCGTTCGACGCCCGCGCCAACGGCTACGTCCGCAGCGAGGGGCGGTGTCGTGGTCCTCAAGCCGCTCTCGCGCGCGCTCGCGGACGGCGATCGCGTCTACGCGGCGATCCTCGGTGGCGCCGTCAACCAGGACGGCCGCTCGAACGGGTTGACGGCCCCGAACCGGCCGGCCCAGGAGGCCGTGCTCGCGCAGGCGTACGCCCGCGCGGGTGCGATCCCGCCGCGGTCGACTATGTCGAGGCCCATGGCACCGGGACCGCGGTCGGCGATCCGATCGAGGTCTCGGCGCTCGCCGCCGTCCTCGGTCAGGGCCGTCCACCCGCGCCGCCGCTGCGGATCGGCTCGGCCAAGTCCAACGTCGGTCATCTCGAGGCGGCTGCGGGTGTGACGGGGCTGATCAAGCTCGCGCTCTCGCTCCACCACGGGGAGCGGCTCCGACCGTCCACTTCGAGTCGCCCAACCCCATGCTCCGGCTCGACCGGCTGCCGGTGACCGTCCAGGATCGGCTCGAGCCGTGGGGCGAGCCGGGCGTCCGCCGGCTCGGTGGCGTGAGCTCGTTCGGGTTCGGCGGCACCAATTCGCATCTCGTGGTCGCTGGGGCGCCCGCGCCGGACCGGCCCGAACCGTCCGGCTCGTGCCCGCGCCTCGTGCCGCTCTCCGCGCGCTCCGCCCCCGCCCTGGCGCGGCGTGCCGAGGCGCTCGCAGGGCAGGCCGGCGAGGACTTCGCCGCGCTCGCGGCGGCCGCGGCGCTGCGCACCGACCACCACCTGCAGCGGGCGGCGATCGTGGCCGCTGACGTGCACGAGCTCGCCGCCGGTGCCGGCGCATTGGCGCGCGGTGAGCATGCCCAGTGGCTGTGCGGACCGCGGACGGCGGCGCGGCGCCCCGTGCGGACCTGTTTCGTCTTCGGCGGCCAGGGGTCGCAGTGCGAGGGCATGGGCCGGCGGCTCGCCGCGACCGTGCCCGCCTTCCGGGAGGCGATGCTGCGCTGCAAGACGCCCTCGAGCGCCATCTCGGCCGTTCGCTGTGGAGCGACGAGCACGGGCTGACCGCGCAGGGGACCGGCGAGGTCCAGCCCGCGCTGTTCGCCTTCCAGGTGGCGCTGGCCGACGCCTGGCGCGCGGTGCGGGGCATCGTGCCCGACGCCGTCGTCGGGCACAGCATGGGCGAGATCGCGGCCGCGCACGTGAGCGGGGCGCTGAGCATCGAGGACGCCGCGCTGCTGGTCTGTGAGCGCAGCCGGCTGCTCACCGAGCTCTCCGGCCACGGCGGCCTGGCGCTCGTCGAGCTCGACCTGCGCGAGGCGCGCGAGGTGGCGCGGGCGTACGACGGCGCGCTGGACGTCGCCGCCGCCAACGGGCCGCGCGCGACCGTGCTGACGGGCCCGCCGGCCGCGCTGGACGCGGCCGTCGAGGAGCTGCGCGACCGGGGCGTCTTCGCGCGCCGGATCGCCGTCGACTTCGCCGCCCACAGCGCCGGCGTCGAGCCCTTGCAGCCGCGCCTGCGGGAGGCGCTGCGCGGGATCGTCCCCGGACCGGCGCACACACCGCTGTACTCGACGGTCACCGGCGCGCCATCGACGGGGCCGAGCTCGGCCCCGCCTACTGGGAACGCAACCTGCGCCAGACCGTCCTGTTCGCGCCCGTCGTCGAGCGGCTGCTGGAGGACCGCACGTCGGTGTTCCTCGAGATCGCCCCGCACCCCGTGCTCGCGCGCTCGATCGCCGACGGCGTGGAGGCCGCCGCGCGCACCTGCAGCGTCCTGCCGTCCCTTCGCCGCGACGAGGACGAGCTGCGCGGCCTGCTCACCGCCGCCGGCGAGCTGCACGTGCTCGGCGCACGGCTCGAGCGGCTGGGCGGCGCTGTACCCCGGCGGGGCGGCACACGCCGAGCTCCCCGCCCCACGGCTGGACGCACCGGCACTTCCCGCTGCTCTCCACCCGTTCGGCGGGGCGCCCGTCCGCGTCGACCCCTCCCGGGCGCATCCTCGGCGAGCGCGTGGCGGCCAGCGCCGACGCCGGCCTCACGGTCCGGGAGCTGCGGCTCCGCCCCCGAGATCGAGGACCACCGCGTCGAAGGCACGGCGATCGTGCCGGGCGCCTACTGGCTCACGGCCGCGGCCGAGGCGGCCAAGGACGCGCTCGGGGGCGGCGCGGTGTCGCTCGCGGACGTGGAGCTGCGCCGCCCGTGCGAGCTCGCGGACGCCGGTGAGCGGCGCCTGCAGCTGACGCTGCGGGTGGACGGCGACACGCGCTTTGCGATCGACTCGTTCACGGACACCGCGGCGCCGCAGACCCACGCCGTGGGCACGCTGCGGGCGTCCGGCGAGGCCGCCCCGGCGAACGCGGACGCGGTCGACGCGATCGCGCGCCGCTGCCCGCGCGAGCTCGACGGCGACGCGCTGTACGCGCAGCTGGCGGAGGCCGGGCTGGACTACGGCCCGCGCTTCCGCGGCCTGCACTCGGTGCGCGTCGCCGGGGACGAGGCGCTGGGCACGATCCGCCTCCCCGACGGTCTGGATCGCCGCGCCGCCCTGCACCCCGCGCTGCTCGACGCCTGCCTGCACACGCTCGCGGCGATCGTGCTGGAGCGCGCGGCGGGTGTCCTGCCGCTGCCGGCCGGCGCGGGCGAGGTGTGGGTCAGCGAGCACGACACGCCGCTGGAGGCGGGCCACTGCCACGTGCGTCTGCGCGCGTTCGGCGAGGGCCGCGTCGTCGCCGACCTCCGCGTCCTCGACGACCGCGGCGCCACGCGCTGGATGGCCCGCGACTTCACGGTCGCACTGCTCCCGGCGCACGCCGACCGCACCGCCAAGTTGTACGAGCTGCGCTGGGAGCCGGTGGAGCCCACCGCACCCACGCCCGCGGGCACGCGCTGGCTCGTGCTCGGCGGCGCGGTCGCGCAGTCGCTCGCCGCACGCCTGGAGGCCGCCGGCGACCACTGCGTCGTCGCCGCGGCGCCCACGAGCGAAGCGTTCGCCGGCCAGATCGACGGCATCATCGACGCCCGCGGCGCGGACGCGGGCGCGCCCGGCGACGACGCGCTCGAGACGACGGCGGCCGCGGCCCTCTCGCTCGCGCGGGAAGCGAACGCGCCGCGGCTCGTGTTCGTCACCGCCGGCACCCAGGCGAGCGGTCAGCGCTGCCGGCCGGGCTGATCGGGGCGACGCTGTGGGGGATCGCCCGCGTGCTCGAACACGAGCGGCCCGACCTCGATTGCCGGCTCGTGGACGTCGATGCGGACGGGCTCGACGCGGCTGTGCGCGCGATCCGGGCCGCCGAGGCCGGCGAGCACGTGGCGGTGCGCGAGGGCGAGCTGCGGGCCGCCCGCCTGCAGCCGACCACGCGGACGCCCGCCGCGTTCGTCGCGCGCGGCGACGCCACCTACGTCATCACCGGCGGGCTCGGGATGCTCGGGCTGCGGCTCGCGCGCTGGCTCGTGGAGCGCGGCGCCCGCCACCTGCTGTTGATCGGGCGCAGTGCGCCCGACGCGTCCGCCCGCGACGCGCTCGCCGCCCTGCGCACCCGTGCCGACATCCGCGTCGCGGCCGCTGACGTGGCCGATGCAGAGCAGCTCGGCGCGGCGCTGCGGGCCGCCGGCCCCCGGCCGATCGCCGGTGTCATCCACGCCGCCGGCGTGCTCGCGGATGCGCGCATCGACGACCTCGACGACCACGCCCTGCGGCGCGCGCTAGCGGGCAAGGCGCGCGGGGCGTGGCACCTCCATCGGCTCACCGCCGGCCAGCCGGTCGAGCTGTTCCTGCTGGTGTCGTCGTTGGCCGGGGTCATCGGCTCGCCCGGCCAGGCCGCCTACGCGGCGGCCAACTGCTTCCTCGACACCCTGGCGCTCCACAGAGCCGCGGCGGGACTGCCCGGCGTGAGCGTCGCGTTCGGGCCGGTGGCGGGCTCCGGGCTGGCGCTGACCAGCCCCGGCTTCGAGCGGCTGGCCGCACGCGGGGTGCCGCCGCTGGACCCGCGGTCGCGGTGGCGCTGATCGCCGAGGCCGCGGTGAGCCCGCAGCGCCAGCTCGTGGCCGCCGAGTTCGACTTCGACGAGCTCCTTCGCCACGGTCTCAGCCCGTCGGCGCGCAGGCTGTTCGCTCATCTGGCCACGCCCGAGGAGGACGCGGGCGGCGCCCTGCGGGACGAGCTGCTGGCGCTGGCCTCCACCGGCGAGCGCCGCCACGCGATCGGTCGCATGCTGATCGAGCAGGCCGCGCAGATCCTGCGCGTGGCGCCCTCCCAGCTCACCCCCGAGACGCCGTTCCAGGAGCTCGGGTTCGACTCGCTGATGGCGATCGAGCTGCGCGGCCGCCTCGAACGGGCGCTCGACCTGCGCCTGTCCGCGGCGCTGATCTACGCCCATCCCACCCCCGAGGCGCTCGCCGGCGCGCTGCTCGAGCGCCTCGAACGCGACGCACCGGCCGACAACGAGCCGCCCACCGACGACAGCGACGCGCTCGACGCACTGGACGAGGCCGAGCTGGCCGAGCTGTTGCAGGAAGAGATCCGCGCACTGGAGGAACGCCGATGACCACCGACACGCGCGCGGTACTGCAGGACGCCCTGCGCCAGCTGCGCCAGACCCGCGCCGCCCTGGAGGCCATGGAGGCCCGGGACCGGCAGCCGATCGCCGTGCTCGGCGCCGGCGTCCGCCTCCCGGGCGACGTACACGATCTCGACGGCCTGTGGGCGCTGCTCAGCGACGAGCGCGACGCCGTGGTCCCGATGACCACGCCCCCCGATGGGCGCCGCGAGCCGGTCGCGCTGCGGCCGGTCGACGGCGAGTGGGGCGGAAGCTCGACGACGTCGACGGCTTCGACGCGGACTTCTTCGGGATCTCGCCCGTCGAGGCCGACCAGCACTGACCCGCAGCAGCGGCTCCTGCTCGAGGTCGCGTGGGAGGCGCTCGAGGACGCCGGGCCTCACGGCCGCCGAGCTGCGCGGCGCCGTCACCGGCGTGTTCGTCGGCATCTGCGTCAGCGACTACTGGCCCGCCAGCTCGCCGACCGAGCGCCGAGGCCACCGCCTACACCGCGCCCGGCGCGGCGCTCAGCATCGCCGCGAACCGGATGTCCTACCTGCTCGACCTGCACGGGCCGAGCCTGGCGGTCGACACCGCCTGCTCCTCGTCGCTGGTCGCCGTGCACCTCGCGTGCCGGCGGCCTGCGCGGCCGGCGAGTGCGACCTCGCGCTCGTCGGCGGCGTCGAGCGTCATCCTCTCGCCGCTACATCAGTCCTGCTGCTCACCGGCAGTGCTGGCCGCTGTCGCCCGACGGCCGCTGCAAGACGTTCGACGCGAGCGCCGACGGCTATCGTCCGCGGCGAGGGCTGCGGCGTGGTCGTGCTCAAGCGGCTCAGCGACGCCGAGCGCGACGGCGACGCCGTGCTGGCGCGGATCCGCGGCACCGCGGTCAACCAGGACGGCCGCGAGCGACGGCCTCACCGCTCCCAACCGCGGCGCGCAGAGCGCAGCTGATGCGCGCCGCGCTGGCCAACGCGGCGTCGCGCCGGCCGACGTCGCATTACGTCGAGGCCCACGGCACCGGCACGCCGCTCGGCGACCCGATCGAGATCGGGCCGCTGGCCGAGGTCGTTCGGGCCGACGCACGGCCGAGCGGACCCGCTGCGCCGTCGGCTCGGTGAAGACCAACATCGGCCACCTGGAGGCGGCGGCCGGCATCGCCGGGCTGATCAAGGCGTCGCCGTGCTCGAGCGCCGCGAGATCCCGCGCAACCTCCACCTCGACGGCTGAACCCGGACATCCACGTCGACGGGACGCGCCTCGGTCCCCGCCGCGCCCATGGCCCTGGCCGCGCGACGCCCTCGCCGGGGTCAGCTCGTTCGGGTTCGGCGGGACCAACGCCCACGTCATCCTCGGCGAGGGCACCCGACCCGAGGCCCCGCCGCTGCCGCAGGCGCCCTCGCCCTGGCCGTGCTGCCGGTCTCGGCGCGCTCGAGCGCGGCCCTGACCGCGTTGACCGGCCGCTACGCCGAGCTGCTCGACGGGACCGAGGACGCGGCCCAGATCTGCGCCGCCGCCGCGCACCGCCGCACCCACCTGCCC
>CAWGJM010000057.1:0-276762 GCA_963822795.1 uncultured Alphaproteobacteria bacterium | reverse complement strand
AAAAGAGGCGCTCACCCCACAGTTGAAACTAGGGGCTTGCGCGCCTAAGTTCGGTCATAGCTTCGATACAAGTCAATCGCGGTAAATGGTGAAACACTTCACCGAAGCAAGGAGTTTTTCGAAGGAGACGCACACGTTTAAGCCGGGGTCTCGAAGTTGCGCCTCGATCTGCGTCACCGTAGTGTTGACGCCGCCGATCTCGGAATCCAGCGCCAGCTTGGCGCTTTGCTGTGATGCTTTGGTTACGTTGAGTTGCTTGCGCAAGCGCCGTCTCGTATTGATACTATCCAAGCAACATACTAGGGCGGTCTGATGATGTCCGTTTATTGGGGGTAAAGCGGACTTCCCGATTGCCCGGTCCGACGTCCGGCTTTGACCGGATACTGTTGAAAAAGTCGAAATTTGAGGGCTCCCAAAATCTAGCGAAAGCCGATGTTTAGGCGTTTCTACCGCTGCAATGCTAGCTATAGCTAGGGGCGATACGAAGGTCCGTGGTCGTTCTTGTGAAAGACGTTATGGTCCCTCATGTAGCGGCGTGCGATGCGCATCAGCAGTCCTGAAAAATTTCGTTCGGCAGCCAGAAAAGACTTTTTCCAACAGTATCGACCCAGAACGGACATTCGTCGGAGCAGCGGGTCAAGAAATGTTCTGGTTTCCTTGTGGAAGGCTTCGGCGACGGGCAAACCGACGGCTAGGAATCCTAGGTTGGGGGTCATTCATTCAGATTTGCTGCCAAACTTAGCAATTCTGCGGGCGTGCTCCCACAGCTCGACATTACTAACATCGGTCATTTGCTCAGCGCGTTTCTTTGCCGCGTCGTCGTCGACGCACTCGAGGTCGACAGCCTTAATGTGATGGCCGTCACGGGCGATAAGATAAGCTTTATAGTGTGACATAGCCGACGCTCCTTGATTAGGCGGGAGCATGCAGGACTCTCTGTCACCGATAACAGCCAACAGCAGGCGATGATGGGGTCAATCTGCTCCGGCTTTATGTTCAGAAGGCGACCCAATGGAACTTTGGGAGGATTTTATGGTCGAGTGACGTCTGGTTCCCGCGCAGGCTGGCTGAAAGCGATGTAAGGTACGCGTTATTCAGCGCTGCTCTCCAGCTTGATACGCGGCTCCGCCGGCCTTCATCAGGCTGCGATAGGCGGCGAGATAATCGAGCGCCATGCGCCGTGCGGTGAACCGCGCCTCGAATTGCTTTCGGATCGTGTCGCGGTTGAATTGAGAGAGGCGGCCGACCGCGGAGACGGCGCTGGTTTCATCCTCGACGAAGCCGGTCAAGCCCTCATCCATGATCTCGGGAACGGAGCCCGCGATTGTACGCGATGACAGGGGGTGCCCACGCCATCGCTTCAATCATGACGATGCCGAACGGCTCCAGCCAGTCGATGGGAACGAGCAGCCCGATCGCGCCACTGAGGAAGTCCGATTTTTTCATGATCTCCGATTTCGCCGATGTAATCGACGAGCGGGTGGTCCATCAGCGGGCGAATGATTTCGTCGTAATAGTCCCGATCGGCCCGATCGACTTTTGCCGCGATCTTAAGCGGGATGCCGGATCGTACGGCGATTTTGATGGCGCGATCGACCCCTTTTCCGGCGCGATCCGGCCCAGCACAGCCAGATAAGAAGGGGTCACTGGCCGCGGAGTCAGTAACTTTTCCGGCACCCCGTGGTGGATAGTGCGAACCCAGTTGGCTCGCGGTACCGGACGCCGCTCCGCATTCGAAATCGAAATAACCGGGATGGTGAAGACCGGCTGATGCTCGGGCAAGTCGTGCCTGCCGTGCAGCGTGGCAAGGAATGGGGTCAGCTGCCGGGAAAACAGCGAGAACGGATAGTAGTCGAGACGGAAATGCAGAAATTCGAACTCTTCATCATCGCATTTTTGTAGTACGCGCTCCAGCATCACCATGTGTAACGCGTTGGAATCGCGGACCGATCCGTCGAGGCGCAGTGCCTTCGGCCATGTCGCGTCAAGTTTCGCCGAGGTCTGGGAATCACCACTGGCGAACAGAGTGACGTCGTTTCCCAGCGCTACCAATTCCTCGGTCAACCAGTGCACCACCCGTTCGGTGCCGCCGTACAACTTGGGGGTACAGCCTCCGTCAGTGGAGCAACCTGCGCAATGCGCATTTATTCGTCTCCCGACGTTGTCGTGGATGAACAAAAGCCCTGTGTCGTGGTTGTCAGCAGCGAGCATTGGGAACGTTCTCGCATCTGCGAAGTTCCCTTTGTGTTCGCACCTCTTCCACACGATAGTCTTGCTAAAGCCCACTACAGCCGCTCAGATCTTTTCTCCCAGGTTGAAACTGCAAAACTGTTGCGCAGTGATGGCAGTGCGGATGGGAGCCCCCGAGAAGTATCCATTCGATCGAACGGAACGTATCCGGCTAAGGTCTTCCTTCTCCTCCAACAGATTTGCAGCCACATGGACAATCTTTCAGGATACGCCAATCGTCCGCTTCTGTTCATGCTGCACTATCTCCGCCAGCGCCTTGCATCGCATGTAATCATCTTCACATCGGTTGTTACTGCGGTTGCTTGTTCGGTAGGCACGCAATATGGGGTGAAGTATCTGGTCGATGGTTTGTCAGCTGGACCGACCCGCGCGGGCGTTGTATGGGTGGGATTCGTTTTACTCATTTCGCTGATAACAGCGGATAATTTTCTGTGGCGGATCGCGAGCTGGACCGCGAGCTTCACATTTGTGGGAGTGACCGGAGATTTGCGTCGCGACATTTTTCGACATCTTACTGGCCACGCGCCGAGCTATTTCTCCGACCGGCTGCCGGGAATGCTGACCAGCCGCATTACTGCTACATCCAATGCCATCTTCACCGTTGAAAATATGTTCGTCTGGAACGTGCTGCCGCCATGCATCGCGACTGTCGCAGCAATTGCGTTGATAGGCACCGTGAGTCCGCTGATGGCAGGTGGATTGATCGTCGTCGCCGGTGCGATCGTAGTTGCGATGTTTCACCTGGCGGCCGCCGGCAAGCCTTTGCACGACGATTTCGCCAACAAGGCCGCCGCCGTCGACGGGGAGATGGTCGATGTCATCAACAACATGCCGCTGGTGCGTGCGTTTTGCGGCCTCAGCTTCGAGCACAATCGATTTGACGCCACCGTCAACCGGGAATTGACGGCGCGAGGACGCAGCCTCCGTTATCTCGAAAAGCTGCGAATCGCCCACGCCGCGATTACGGTAGCGCTGACGATCGGGTTGCTGGCCTGGGTTATCGCACTCTGGCAGCGCGGCGGCGCCACCACCGGCGACGTCGTGCTGGTCTGTACGTTAGGGCTTTCTATTTTGAGCGCCACGCGCGATCTTGCCGTGGCGCTGGTCGATGTGACCCAGCATGTCGCCCGGTTGACCGAAGCTATTGCCACCCTGTTACTTCCGCACGAACTGCGCGACCATCCGGAGGCCGAGCCGCTGGTGAAGGCGGGGGCGGCGATCGTCTTCAACAAGGTGTCCTTCCGTTATCCTGGGGGCCTGCAGATATTCGACAAGTTCAGCCTCCGCCTCAATGCCGGCCAAAGGGTTGGGCTGGTTGGGCAGTCCGGCGGCGGGAAATCCACTGTGTTTGTCCTGCTGCAGAGATTTTACGACGTGAATCAGGGCCACATCTCCATTGATGGCCAGAACATCTTCCGGGTCACCCAAGAGAGCCTTCGCGAGGCGATTTCGGTGGTGCCGCAGGACATCTCGCTGTTCCATCGATCGATCATGGAAAACATCCGCTACGGACGGCCAACCGCGACTGACGACGAGGTGCTGCGCGCAGCGATCGCGGCGCGCTGCGACTTCGTGGAGACATTGCCACAGGGGCTTGCGACCATGGTCGGGGATCGCGGGGTCAAGTTTTCCGGCGGCCAGCGGCAGCGCATTGCCATTGCGCGCGCGTTCCTGAAGGACGCGCCGATCCTGCTGCTCGACGAGGCCACCGCGGCGCTTGACAGCGAGTCGGAAGAGGCTATCCGTGAAGCGCTTGCGCGCTTGATGCGCGGGCGTACAGTGATCGCCATCGCGCATCGTCTTGCGACGCTGCGTAATTTCGACCGCGTGATTATGCTGCAGGCCGGGCGGATCATCGAAGATGGTCCGCCCGGCCGTCTCATGCAGGGCAGGGGTCCGTATCGGGAAATGGTGGCGCGGGAGATGAGCCGCCTTGCAGCGCATGCGGCCTGAGGCGCGTCAGGGATCGCGCTGAGTTGCGTACGGTCGCGCGGAATGCGCAGCAGGCAACCGGCCAAGGGCACCCGATGGCAATCGAAGCTGTGATCCAAACGACGATTCGTGAGGCCGAAGTGGTCCTGGAATCGCCGTTCTACATCCCGATGACCGGACCGGCGGCAAGACCGCGGCGTTCGCTCAAGCATGACGACACCTTCATTGTGCTCGACAGCCATGGTGACATCGGTGCGTCGGCCGGCGGACCGGACGGTCTGTTCAACGCCGACACCCGCTATCTCGCGCGCCTCGAACTTGTGCTTGAAGACGTCCAGCCGCTGCTGCTTGGCTCCAACCTGCGCGACGACAATTCTGCGTTGGCGGTCGATCTCACCAATCCCGATATCTTTCGCAATGGCCGGGTCGTGTTGCAAGGGGACATGCTGCACATCGTCCGTACCATCTTTCTGTGGCACGGAACGGCCTACCAGCGGATCAGCCTGCAGAACCATGGCGACCGGCCGGCGAGCTTCGATGTGACCTTGCTGTTCGACAATGATTTTGCGGATTTGTTCTAGGTGCGCGGCGAAAAGCGTCCGCTCCGCGGTATTGGCTCGAGCAAGCTGCGCGGGCCCGCCGACGTTGCTTTCGAATATAGCGGGCTCGACGGCGAGACCCGCACCACGGCGCTGCATTTCGATCCGCGGCCGACGCGCCTTGCGGTGAATGCCGCGACCTATCATCTCGAGCTGGCGCCGAAGCAGTGCAGCTCCCTGTTCGTCGCGGCATCCTGCAACAAGCCGGCCACGCTGAAACCGGCGCGGTTCTTCCGCGGATTATTGGCGCATCGCCGGGAGATGCGCCGCTCCAGCGCGGGCGCCGCCAGCATCGAGACCTCGAACAATATCTTCAACGAGGTGCTGTGCCAGTCGATGGCCGACCTCGACATGCTGATGACGGAGACGCCGCAGGGACGCTATCCCTACGCGGGCATTCCCTGGTACTCGACAACCTTCGGCCGCGACGGGATCATCACCGCGCTGCAGATGCTGTGGATCGATCCCCGCGTCGCGCGCGGCGTGCTGAGGCGGCTCGCATTTTACCAAGCCAGGACGATCGATCCGCTCGCGGACGCCGAGCCCGGAAAGATCCTGCACGAGATGCGCGGTGGTGAGATGGCCTCGCTGCGCGAGGTGCCGTTTGCGCAATATTACGACAGCGTCGATGCGACGCCGCTGTTCGTGCTGCTGGTAGGACTCTATGTCGAGCGCACCGGCGACGAGGAGACGCTCGCCGAATTGTGGCCTTCGATCGAGGCGGCGCTGGGCTGGATCGACGGGGCAGGCGATCCCGACCGGGACGGATTCGTCGAGTACCGGCGTGCCTCCGAACGGGATCTCGCCAATCAGGGCTGGAAGGATTTCTTATGACGCGATCTTCCACGCCGATGGCCGTTTGGCCGAAGGTTACATCGCACTCGCCGAAGTGCAGGGCTATGTCTATGCCGGCAAGCGCCTCGCGGCCCGTTGCGCGGCGCGTCTTGGCAATAGCGAGATGGCGTATCAGCTCGAGGCTGAGGCCAAGCTTCTCGCCGAACGCTTTGAAGAAGCATTCTGGTGCGATGACCTCGGCACTTGCGCGCTCGCGCTCGACGGCGCCAAGGAGCCGTGCCGGGCGCGCACGTCGAACGCCAGACAATTGTTATTCAGCGGCATGGTGCTCGCCGATCGTGCCCGCCTGGTCGCCGCCGATCTGATGCGCCCGCATTTTTTCACCGGTTGGGGCATCCGCACCGTGGCGCGCGGTGAAGCACGTTACAATCCGATGTCCTATCATAACGGGTCGATCTGGCCGCACGACAACGCGCTGATGGCGCTGGGGCTCGCGCGCTACGGCCTCAAACATTCAGTCGAACAAGTGTACGAGGCCTGTTCGACGCTGCCGCCTATATGGATTTGCGGCGGCTGCCCGAATTGTTCTGCGGCTTCCGGCGCGAGCAACGACGCGAGCCGACGCTCTATCCGGTGGCCTGCGCACCGCAGGCCTGGGCGAGCGCAACGCCGTTCACGCTTCTGGAAGCATCGCTCGGGCTCGAATTCGACGCAGGGCGCGGCGAAATCCGGCTGCGCAATCCGCGCCTGCCAGCGTTTCTCAACGAAGTTGTGCTGCGCGATCTTAAGCTCGGGCCTTCCAGGGTCGACCTCTGTATTCACCGCCACGGCGAGGAGGTGTCACTGGAGGTGTTGCGGACGCGTGGCCAGATTCAGGTGTCCATTATTCTCTCGCATTGAACGCGCAAGACGCTGTGGTCGGCGTCCATGAGACGCTGACACGTGCGAAATTCGAACTTTGTGCGCGGATCCCGATTGGTATAGGGGCCCGTCAGGTTCCGTAAATCCGTTCCGGGCTGCCCGCCGGGCATCCGTAACCTATGTCCCATCGATCAGGATTTCGGGAGGCCATATGCGCGCAAAACGTCTGCTTGCGTTCCTTGCAATCGCTTTTGTAACATTCGCGGCTGCGACATCGCTGGCAGCCGATGATGCGCGGCCTGTAGATCAAAGCGCGCCGCAGCCAAATGCGGCCCCCGCAGCCGCGCCGAAAGAGGCCGTGCCGACACCCTCCGTCACCATCATCAGGGCGGCGGATGCACACGGCGTGTTCGGCCGCGATGTCCGCAGCCCGACGGACGAGGACATGGGGCGGATCGTCGACGTGATCGTCGATCGCGCCGGCGTCGTGCGCGCAGCCGTCATCGATTTCGGCGGCTTTCTCGGCGTCGGCAGCCGAAAAATCGTCGTCGACTTGAACGCGCTGCATTTCGGGCGCATCGCCAACAAGAGCGACAGCATCACGCTTGGACTGACAAAGGATCAAGTGACGGCGGCGCCTGAATACAAGGAGGATACGCCGATCGTGGTACTCGGCGCATCCGGCAGCCTGCAGCCGTTGCAATTCAACCCCTGACGATTTTCGGAGAAACAATCTGTTCGCGCGCTCGCCCAAACCGTCGACCGACCCGATTGATGCCCGCCGTGGCCGGGCGACTGGCCACGGAGATGATCCGGTGCCGTCATCGGAATCGATGGCGCGGAGCACGGCCCCGATGCCTTCGCGCCAGAGCCTGCGCGGCCTCGACTGGTTCATCTTTTTTCTCGCGGATGTGCAGACCGGCTTCGGTCCGTTCATTGCGGTCTATCTGACGACGCAGAAATGGACCCAGGTCCAGATCGGTCTGGTGCTGTCGATCGGCGGCGTGGTCGGGCTGATCGGGCAGATGCCCGGCGGAGCGATCATCGATGCCGCCCGCTCCGAGCGGCTGGTGGCGGGCCTTGCGGTCGCGACGATCGGCGCGGCCGCGTTCGCTTATGCGGCATGGCCGATTTTTCCGGTGGTCGTGATGGCGGCGACGCTGCACGCGGCCGCCAGCTGCGTGCTCGGTCCGGCAATCGCCGCGATCAGCCTCGGTCTGGTCGGGCCGCTGGCGATGGGCGAGCGACTGGGGCGCAACGCCCGCTACGCGTCGCTCGGAAACGGCGTCGCCGCGGCCGTGATGGGCACCGCCGGGTATCTGGTGTCGAGCCGCTCGGTGTTTCTCGTCACCTTCATCCTGGCAATTCCGACCTTGCTTGCGCTCGCGCGCATCCGCGAGCGTGAAATTGATCCGCAGCGAGCGCACGGTGCGGTGGCGCGCAAGGTGCCCGATGCCAAAGCAACCAGCGTTCTCAGTCTGATG
The DNA here is from genome assembly GCA_963822795.1 of uncultured Alphaproteobacteria bacterium. GTDB lineage: Bacteria > Pseudomonadota > Alphaproteobacteria > Rhizobiales > Xanthobacteraceae > Bradyrhizobium. The sequence goes on along the minus strand of CAWGJM010000057.1, from coordinate 268,841 downwards.
CGTCAGCGTCCGCTCCTGATCTTTGCCTTGAGCGTGACGCTGCTGCAACTCGCCAACGCCGCGATGCTGCCGCTGATGGCCGGCGTGGTGACGACAAGGTCAAGCCAGTGGGCGCCGGTCTTGATCGCCGCCTGCATAATCGTTCCGCAGGCCATCGTCGCGCTGATGTCTCCGTCGGTCGGACGCAAGGCGCAGGCATGGGGGCGACGGCCGCTAATGCTAGTGGCATTTGCCGCGCTGGCCATTCGCGGCGTGCTGTTCGCGACCGTGAAAGATCCCTATCTTCTGGTCGCGGTGCAGGCGTTCGACGGCATCACCGCGGCCGTCTTCAGCGTGATGGTGCCGCTGGTCGTTGCCGACATTGCTTACGGAAGCGGCCACTTCAATCTAGCGCAGGGCATCGTCGGCACCGCGACCGGCATCGGTGCGTCGCTTAGTACCGTGCTCGCGGGCTACGTTAGCGACAAATTCGGCAGCGGCGTTGCCTTTATGGGGCTTGCGGCGGTAGCCGCGACAGGCCTAACCATGATCTGGCTGGTGATGCCGGAAACGCGGCGAAATTAGATCGGCGAGTCCCGTATTGTGCTGGTTTTTGGACGCCTGGTTGACGACACTATCCACGCGCTCTTGCGGCCGGCGTCCAAAAAGCGCCAAGGCACGAAATCGCGAGAGGTGGGGCACCGGCGGTGCCGCGGGCGCTATGAGTTCAGCTGTGCGGCCCTGAGACACGTGACTTCCAAACCATTCTTCAGCGTGCCACGGAACTCTGCGGCCGGGGGCTCGACGCCCCCTTTGCCAAGGCCTTGGGGACGCGCGACGGCCAGGCCACCTGCCGCAAGAATAAAGTCGATTAGGTCGTCGTTCTTCAGCGACGAGGTCGACCATGCCACATCCTGCTCGAGTCCTCCCTGAGATGGTCAGAACGCTGCGGGAGAGCGAGGAGCGCTTTCGAACCCTCGTCCAATTCTCCTTTGATGTGTACTGGGAGGCCGACGCGCAGGATCGCTTTATCCGCCAGGAGTTCGCTAAAGCCCTTGCCGACGCGCCGGTCTCCGAGATCGGCAAGACGCGTTGGGAACTGCCCTACCTGGAACCAAATAAAGAGCCCCGGCGCAAGCACCGGGAGACGTCGGATGAAAGTCCTTGTCGAGGAGAAGGACCGGCTGCTGGAACAGAAGAAGGTGCTGGCCGAGGAGCTGCAGCACCGGGTCCGCAATAATCTGGAGCTGGTTTACGGGCTGAGCAAACAATTGGATGACACGCCGGACACGGCCGGGCAACGCGGCATCAAGGCGATCTCGCGCCGGGTTTCGACCCTGGTACAGGTGTACGACCGCCTGCTCGGAAATGAGATGACGCGAACGACCGATTTCGGCGGCTATGTAAAATCGCTGTGCCTCAATCTCGCGGAGATTCAAGCGACGCCGGACGGCAGCGGTACGCTTACTTGCGACAGCGAGCTCGATGTGGTGACGGCGCTCGGCATCGTCGTCACGGCCCAACAGCTATGACTATGCCATCCCTGGCGGCGAGAGAGGTTCAATCATCGTGTCGGTGCGCCGCGCCGATGGCAACGCCGACATCGCGACCATGACCATCAGCGACGACGGCACGGGCTTCCTGGCTAAGCCGAAGGCAAATGGCATGGTCTTGCGCTGGTGCGACGACTTGTCGAACAGGTGCACGAAAGCGTGGTGGTCAACTCCGAGCACGGCACGGTTTGGACCATCAAAATCCCCGTCGAATACGTGGCCTTTGCCTCTTGAACAGGTCGACGCGACGCCGCGCGCTCAACTGTACGGTCGCGCCTGTTTGTAAGAGAGCGAGACTGCGCACAGTGATTAGACGCCCGTCAATTCGTGCAGCGTGAAGCGGCGCTCTGCAAAGACAATGAATGAGACTGCAGTCTCCTTTCGAGGAACAATCGCTCCTGAACGTGACCTGAGCGCGGGGAACATTTCGGGTACATGGACATTGTGAGTCCGACATGGAGCTTCAAAATGATGCAAGTGCTTGTAGTAAGTGTCTCCCTGCTGCTCTTCGCGAGCGGCGTGTGGGCGAACATCGGCAGCGGCTCGCTCTCCCAGAATACGGGCGCATGGGTGTCGCACTACACCAAATGAAAGCCTTTGGTGGATTGGCACCAGAGGAGTACCGGATGTGAAGTGGACCTCTTGGACCGTTCTTGCCGTTGTTGGATCTCTCTCCTTTTTGGTGCTGTTCATCGCGGACCATAGGATAAGGGCCGGAGTGGAGCGGCTCTCTCATTACAAATTCTCACAGCATTAACACTCGAGGAGTTTCGCTATGAACATGTCAGGTGAAAGTCTTCTCGTTGTTCTTATAGTTGGGGTTATTGCGGGCTGGCTGGCCAGCTCGTTCGTGGAGCCGGGTTTGGACTTATCGGCGATCTGATTATCGGAATTGTCGGTGCCTTTATCGGAAGTTGGTTGTTACCAAAGCTGGGCATTCAGTCGGCATCGTCAGCGCAATCGTCAATGCAACGATCGGGGCCGTTGTGCTGCTGCTTATCATAAGGCTTGTGCGAGGTGGTACCGGCTGGGGTAGTCGATGGTGATTGACGAGGGGGCTGGATCATAACGGCACCTTTGCTCCGCTTCTAGCCAAACGGCGATAGCCGACACGTCATTTTCAAACGGCGTCGAATGCAAAAGCGCAATAAAGACGACTTCCGTTGCTGGCACTTTTTGCGAAGTGCCAGCGGGCTCTGAAATTGCCTGCTTATCGAGGTTGATCGGAAGTGATATCCGTGCTGTTTTGCACGGAGATGTAAATCATGACCGACCTTGGCGTTCAGGATGCGGCGGCGAAGGTCGACAACATGGTCGATCCGGCGTTACTCGCCACAAGCATGATCGACGAGCGTGCGCCCGATATCGTCGAAGCCCTCAACGACATGCCTCCGGAACTCGCCGTCGCGGTTCTGCTTCATCTGCCGCCCGATCGCGCCATTGAAGTCCTCGACCAGCCGGGGCTGGAACGCGAACCGGAACTCATCACGCTGATGCCGCGGGAAGCGGCCGCAAAGCTGCTTGCCGGCGTGTCGGCCGACCGTGTCGCCGACATCTTCCACCAGGTCAAAGAGCCGCACTGCTCCGAGCTGCTCGATCTGCTGGACCCCGAGACCAGGGTCAATATCCGCCGCCTGCTGGAATATCCGAAGGACACCGCGGGGTCGATCATGACGACGGAATTCGCCAGCGTTCCCTCGACCTACACCGTCCAGCAGACACTCGACTATATCCGTCATGTCGAAAGCAGCCGGGAAACCGTCTACGCGATCTACGTGCTGGATCCGCTCAGCAAGCAGCTGGTCAAGACAATCACGCTTCGCCGGCTCATCACGGGAGATCCGCAAGCATCGGTGCTCTCGGTAGCCCGTCCAGGTCGTCTGATCAGCGCGACTCCCCTCATGGACCGGGAAGATGTCGCGCGCCTGATCTCGAAGTACGACCTTCTTGCGGTGCCGATCGTCGATCACGGTCGCGTCATTGGGATCGTCACGGTGGACGACGTCATCGACGCCATCGTGCAGGAAAGCACCGAGGATGTTCAGAAGTTCGGCGGCATGGCGGCCATCAACGAGCCGTACATGGAAATCGGCTTCTGGCAGATGATGAAGAAGCGCGGCGGCTGGTTGTGCGCGCTGTTCCTGTCCGAAATGCTGACGGCATCGGCGATGCAAGGCTATGAAGGCGAGCTTGAGAAGGCGATCGTGCTGACGCTGTTCATCCCGTTGATCATGAGTTCGGGAGGCAATTCCGGATCGCAGGCCACATCCCTTCTAATACGTGCATTGGCATTGCGCGAACTTGTGATCAAGGACTGGTGGCGCGTCGCGCTGCGGGAAATCCCGAATGGGCTGGCTCTCGGGGCGATGCTGGGCCTCGTCGGCATCGTCCGCATTTCGCTCTGGCAGTATCTGGGCTTCTACGACTACGGCGAGCATTGGATGCTGATCGCGCTGACGGTCGCCGTCGCCCTGGTCGGCATCGTCATGTTCGGTTCGCTGACCGGATCAATGCTCCCGTTCATCCTGCAACGGATCGGGTTCGATCCGGCCAGCGCTTCGGCACCATTCGTCGCGACCCTCGTCGACGTCACGGGATTGGTGATCTATTTCACCGTCGCCTCCATGATCCTGCGGGGAACGCTGCTGTAGATGCCAGCAAGCCGCCTGATCGAGCGAAGGGCAAGGCGCGTTGGCTCGACATTTTAAGCAGAATTCTATAGTTGCGGGCGGCTACCTGAGAAGTTCAGGAAAGGTTCTAGGTTACCGGTCTGTTCCTATGCGCGTCCCGGTCGTGCGCGTGGCCCGCATTAACTATTTCGAAAGGTGGTCTGTGTTGACCAGATGTCGAGGAGACAAGCGTGGAAGGCTACTCCCCATCACCGTCCCATAACGGCATCTGCCGGTGACTGAGAGTTCTGTAACGCTCCCGCCTGATCCAAGGCGAAGCATCATGATCACGTTTTACAGGCCACCATGTCCAAAGTGCAAAGCAACAGCAACGCTGGCAGGGATCACCCCCGGCCGGCCGGGCTTTGACATCCGAACATCGAATGCCGTGCTTGCGATCACATTTATCAGTGCGTGGTCGCGCTGGTCGATCCGATGAAATCTCGCGAAACAGCGGGTTGGTTCCGGGGCGAATTGCGCGCGCCAACGTAAGGTGACCGGTGACCGAAAACTTCACCATCTTGCAGCGGCAACCGTCGTAATTATCGTTTGTAGTATCGCGCAAATCGTCATCCTAAGGCGGCCTTAGTTGGCGGACTCGTCCAGATCAGGACAAGCCTGCGATGTCGCCCATTGGCGCGAAGCGGACATTCGGCCATCGGCTAATGGCGGATAGGTGCCGATACCGGTTCAAAACTCCTAAAATGCCGTGCCATCAATTTCTCGCAAATAGACCAGACGAGCCGCAATCGCCGACCGAATGTCGCATCCGGGCCGCCACCGAAGTCGTCTGTGAGTTCATCGCAGATTAGGTAGTCCATCAAATTATTATTCGATCGCCGCCCGTAGAGGCCGGAAAATTTGTGTTGGTCGATGCAAAAAGACTCTTGCAACAGCATCTGCCATCAGCGGACTGGGCCAAGTTGAACGTCGGGCATCTCATCAAAGGCAATTTTCACCGGAGTGCGTTGAACGACCTTGATGTAGTTGCCAGTCGCGTTCTCGGCCGGGAGAAGGCTGAATGCAGTACCGCTACCGGCCTGGATGCTGTCGACGTGTCCGCGGAATGCCCGATCCGGAAAAGCGTCAACGGCGATGTCAACCGGTCGCCCGGCGCGCATCATGTCAAGCCGGGTCTCCTTGAAGTTCGCCGTGACCCAAACCTCCTGGGGCACGAACATCGTGATGCTCTGCCCACTGGAGGTATGTGCCTTTCGCACCCGAGAGCTTGGTGACCCGCCCGGCGACCGGTGCGGTGATGATCGAATATGAGAGGTTAGCAGCACTGCGTTGTGTCTGCAGGATGAGAAGCTGCTTTTGAGCGGTAATTGCGTTTGCCTGCGCGCCAGCAAACGCGGCCTGCCTTTGCGTCAGGTCCGAGGCCGCTTGCTGGGCCCGCTGCTCGGTGCCCGCGCCGGTCTTCACGAGCTCGAGATACCGGGTGTTTTCCTGCTGGGCGCAAGCGCCGCCTGCGCTTCGGCAGTCTGTTTGTTGGCCTGGTCGATACGCGAATGCTGGGCGTCGAGTTGCGCGGCAAGATTGGCAGTGTTGGCTCGACCTGTGCCTTGGCCCGGGCCAGTTGCGACGCGTAGATGGCATCATCGATCCGGGCGAGGACGGTGCTCCCCTGCGGGACCCCCTCTAGCCTGTCAAATTCCCTTCATTAGCTCGACACCTATGCAGCTCTTCATTTCAGCGTTGGAACCGCTATAATACGAGGCGCGGCCGTTCATCGGGGCTAAGGAGGCTCCTGTGGGGAAGCCAGCCAAAAACGAGTTCGATCCCAAGGCTTTTCTCGCCAGGGTAGGGGCGGGCAAAACGATCTTGAAAATTAAGAAGAATCAACGCGTCTTCGAGCAAGGAGACCCGGCGGATACGGTTTTTTACATTCAAAAGGGCAGGGTCAAGCTCACTGTCCTGTCGGAGCAGGGTAAGGAAGCGGTAGTCGGAATTTTAGAACCGGGCCAGTTCTTTGGCGAGGGCTGCCTCAATGGCCATCCATTGCGCATTGCGACCACGACGGCGATGGAAGAATGTTCGATCACCTCAATCACCAAGGAAGTGATGATCGCCGCCCTTCGTTCCGAGCCGAAATTTTCCGAGCTGTTCATGGCGTATCTCCTGACACGGAACAGCCGAGTTGAAGAGGATTTGATCGACCAGCTTTTTAATTCCAGCGAGAAGCGGCTCGCCCGCCTTCTTCTTCTGCTCGCGCATTTCGGAACGGAAGGCGTACCTCAGCCTATTCTATTGGATATCAGCCAGGAAACATTGGCTGAGATGATCGGAACGACCCGATCCCGCGTGAGCTTCTTCATGAACAAATTCCGCAAACTTGGACTCATCAGCTACAACGGAAAGATAGAGGTTCATAATTCGCTGTTAAACGCCGTTTTGCATGAAAAGCCCGAGATAGAGCGGAATGATCCAACCAGCAAAGCCTAGCCGACCGGTTGCTCGATGACCAGATTCCCAATAAACCAAAGCCCCGCTGGTTAGCGGGGCTTTCTCTAATTGCGTCCGACGTTGTGTCTCCGTCTTCGCACCTGAACCAGTTGGTTCGGTGTTTGTTTTAGCTGCCATGCTGCCGATAGTCGAGCGCGGTCAATCCATGGATGGCACGCTCGCATAATTTGTTCGCGTCCCGCTCGCCGCTCTCTGCGGCCTGCAAAATTCCCCTGGCAATGATTTCGCGATCCACTTCTAGCTGACCGATATTCTGAAGCGTCTGACATGCCAGGTCGTATGCCTGGTTCACGGCAGTTACCTCCTCTGGATTAAAGGACAGATCTTGGAAAAACGGATTAAGATTAGACATGGTGCTCCTTGTAGGAGGCGCGAGCGCAAAGCTCTCAGTTGCTCGGGAAGCGAATTGAGTGATTATTGGAAAAAGTCCCGCAATGAGCAGGGCAATTTTGCTCTGACATCGCGGGGCGACGGGGGATAGGACTTATCGATTTGTCGGGGTCATCATTGCAACAAAGCCGCTGAGTGGCTTGTAGGATTGCTTGGCAAGATCACCGTACAATGCGCCAATCTTCTGTGACTCGGTTGCGAACGTCTCGTAAGCCGTCTTCGCGAATTCGGTTTGAATTTCAATCGCCTTATCGAACGATTTCACGCCCGAGAGCTTCTCAACAAACGACTTTGTGTCTTCAAACGATTTCGTGGTGTAGTTACCAAAAGCAATGAAAATCGCCTGAAAGCCGCTTGGGAAGGTGTTGGCTGACGCGGTCGCTGTATTGACTTCTTCTTTGTCATTGAGTTGGTGCGCAAAATTCTGATTTGAGTTGTTCTGGTCTGAATTCGACATTTTAGAGTTTTCCTTGTTTGTTTAACAATGAACCAACGGTGCGCGCCGCCCATGGTTGCTCCAATACAGCAGTTCCCGTTTGCTCGTTAGGCGGTGCTCGTGTGTTCATATGATGATCTCGGAACTCTGGCGCATGCTGCCCGTGTCACGCGGCGCAATCGTTAATGCAAGGTTGATGGTTGCATGGTGTCAGCGATGCGTTCCGGCGTAAATCACCGGCGCGGCCCGACTTGTTCCAGCCACGTCGTGCAAGATTTACCGTGATAGTCGCTTCGCGTTTGCGGCGACGTGTTCCCGGTACCGATCAATTACGCTGCTTGCCGTGCCGCCAGCCATAAGGCTTGCACTAGCCTCAAACATCGCGTGTACTTTTTCCATCACCATCAAATGCGCTTCGCGTTGAGATTCCGTCGACGCTGCTTGCGAGATGATCGAATGAGCTGCTATTTGCCGCTTGTGGCAGATAGTGTTGCAAAAGTCCCAACGGCGCTGCGGCTAATTTTCCGCCAAAGAGCGAAACAAGCGACAATTGCCGATCAATGCGGCCTCAAACCCGGTACTGGAATCGCCTGGGAGTTTGGCGCATGGCGGCGTGGTCCCCCACCTCATTTTTCAATCGTCGCGCCTACGGCCCGGAGAATTTGAGTCCCGTCCCGCAAAAAGACTTTTGCAACAGTATCGGCACGAAACTGCCGTGCCGTGCCGTTCAACGCATGTCCGCCGATAAGGGCTAAAACGGACTCGGCGCGGACATCGCTTCTGGTCAGTTTTGGTCCGGGACAGACGTGGCCGGCCAGTTTTGCCAAACAATTAATTTTCTGAATATGAGCAATATTGACCAGCAGCTCTGGACCTTGGAGATCACGTTGGTTCCGTCACCGCCCCCGATGACTGAGAGTTTTGCGCTCCCGCCTGACCTAAAGGTGGAATGCAATGACCGATTACCCAGCCGCAATCCCGCTGCTCGCGATTCAGAGACTCCGCTGCGCGAAATGCGGAACGCGCATGATGCTTGCGAGCACCTTGCCGGGCCCTACCGGATTCGAGGTTCGCACGTTCGACTGCTCCAAATGCGGTCGCGTCGAGAAAATCGTCATAGCGTTAGATCCAATGAAGTCCGGAGCTGTTGGCTGGTTCGCTGGCGAACTACAGACGCCGGCTCAGGCCATGCCTCCGTCCGACACCGTCACAAAGCCCGGATCGAAAACGCTTAATCGCGTCCTTTCGCTGATTGCGGCATTTATTGTCGTAGCAATCATAATCGTTGCCCGATACTGATCTCATTGTCTCACGGCTTATCTCCCATCGCAAAAGCACTTCGGATTGGGTGATCACCACCGGGGACGCGCCCCGCGTAGCACCGGTCCACGTAGGCTTGATCGCCGCCCGTCAGATGCCGGGATATTCGGTATATCTTTCCGTGGTGATGGAACTCAGCAAACCGTTAAGGCCTTGTCAGGAGTGCGACATATAGATCGCCAGCCAGAGGCATAATGAAACAGTGGATCGTAGCGCTCGAATTGACAGCCCTCCTTCAGCTTCCAGCAGCTGCGGCTGAGCTTAAGCCCGATGTAATCAACACGGCTACCTTTACCGGAAAGCTCTCATCCGAGGATCGGATCAGCCCTCTCGCGGCCAAGGTTCAGGTGTTGCTTGATCGAGCTCGGTTTTCTCCGGGCGAGATCGACGGCAGGTTCGGCGATAACCTCGAGAAAGCACTTCGGGCCTTCGCGGAAGCGAACGGTCTTCCGTCCAGCAAGGTTCTTACCCCGGAGATATGGTCGAAGCTTCAGCAAGGCTCAGGTGATCCGGTCATCGTCGAATACGCCCTGACAGACCGGGACGTGAGGGGACCATTCATCGACAAGCTGCCGTCCAAATTGGAGGACAAGAAGTCACTAAAAAGGTTGGACTATACGAGCTCGAGGGAGGCGCTGGGCGAACACTTCCACATGAGTGAGGATCTGCTGGCCGAGATCAACCCGGGAAACAAGTTCGATCGCGTCGGCGACAAGATCAACGTGGCTGGTCTCTCAGCCGACAAACAATCGAGCAAGGTCTCACGCATCGAAGTCGACAAGGGTCGAGAGACAGTGAGAACCCTCGCGCAGGATGGAACTCTTGTCGCGTTTTATCCGGCCAGCATTGGCAGTGAGGAGAAACCCACACCATCAGGCACCTTAAAGGTTGTTTCGATCGAGCCGAATCCGACCTATCGATATGACCCAAAATACAAATTCAAGGGTGTTGAGTCGACGAAGCCCTTTACGATCAACGCAGGTCCCAACAACCCGGTCGGCACAATGTGGATAGGCCTTTCTGAGAACGGCTACGGCATTCATGGAACGGCTGAACCCTCCCGGGTCAGCAAATCCGAGTCGCACGGCTGCGTCAGAATGACGAACTGGGACGTGGAGCGATTGGCGAAATCAGTCAGGAAGGGCGTTGAGGTCAACTTTGTCGAAGGGAAGCAGGCAGCACGGTGATGCCCAGGCTTCGCCCATCGATGAGGTGATTGGATAAAAGCGGTCACTTCCGCTGATGTGACGGTTTCGGACACAGCGTTGGTGCTGCGTGATGCCGGCTTTCTTTGGCTACGTCACGGCCGCCAAGCGCGGCTGAAGCATCCTGTGTTTTCCAGTCCAGACGATCCCGCCCAGCCAAACCTGGGCGGATTGTTAGTTGCCCGCCGACGAGGTGATCGAATAAAGCTGCGAGTTGCTGCGGTGCATGAGTCTGTTCCTGGGACCCTTCTCGGACATTACAGGCGGGTATTCCGGCAACCGCTCTAAGCATCCGCCGAGCAGTCTGCGGATCTGTTTACCCCGGTGCGGTTAGCGCGCCCCCCAAACCATCATCGGCGGCGCGCGATGGCAACTCCCAATAGGAACGCGACTAACAGCGAACCAAGAGGCGCTTCGCGCGCGATGTTACTCAAGATGTTCAACGGCATCCCGGGCTTTCGACCCGCTTCTATCGCGCCGCTAACTCGATGGACTGTCCCTTTCACAACTTCGGAGACTTCCGCGATGGCGGATTTCGGTTCTGGAACGGGATCCAAGCCTTCGTAGGCGAACGGGGCCAGCGGGATGTCATCACTCACGATTTAATCTCCAAACCAACAAACAGCCAATCAATCAAAGCGTGACTTGTTCCGATATGGCCATCCTAACCGTTACCGCCAGCGCTGCGGCGGGCGGCGCGGCGGGCGCGTCATCAATAGCGCCAACGCAAAGCCGATCGCGCCCGCGATCAACATCGAACTGAGGGGATTGTCCTGCACCTTCTTCGCAATCGCTTGCGAGCCGTCACGGAAAGTATCGCCGCTGTTCTCATAAGCGTTTTTGGCGTAGCTGGCGGCGGCATCCGTAGCTTCGCGCGCTGCATCCTTGGCCTGGCCGTACAGGTGCTGTGCTGTGCCTGTCGCCTCGCGGACGCGGCCTGTTGCCTCGGTCTTTGCGTCGCCGGCGATATCGCCTATGGCGCCCTTGAGCTCATCGGGGAAGTCCGTCGTCGAGCCGGCAATTCGATCGTTGTCCATGGCGCACACTCCGCAAGATCAAGTTCCTGAGAGCTAACCGACAGGATCAGTTTACGTTCCCGCGCGCACAGAAAGCCGGCTTGTAAATGCGGTGTGGCCTAAAGATCTTACCGTTCCACACTCGCTGCTCGACTGCGCTGACGAAGTGATCGAATGTCAAGAAACGGCCCCAGCGCGGGGGCGGGGCACCGAGGCCATCTGGGTCTTGAAGGGAAACCATGAATGGCTGCGGCTTCCGTTGCAGCCGACCACATCCAACAGCGGCGCGCTGGTCACTTTTGCTCACTAGCCAAATTTCACATCGCGGGTGTCCGGCCGCCATTGGACGGTGGGTACTGGCCTGTTTCCGAGCACAGTGGCCTAGTTGCAAAATACCAGTGGCCTAATTTGAAAGTGAGCAATTTTGAACAGACGACCGCAGTGCATATTTGCTGTTTTAGCAATTACCGGGGGATTGCGCTGTCCGGATCTAATCCAACGCCACCCAGCATTATTGGGCTTGGTGGCGTTGTGCTTTTCCGGGTGTCCTAATTCGTCAGCTTTTGAAAGTGAGCAAAATGGAACAGCGCCGAGATTGGCAGTGGCCCAGGGTAACTTCATCACCATCCCATCACGGCATCGATCGGTGACTGAGAGTTCTGTAACGCTCCCGCCTCAGTTCAGGTGAGCATCATGTCATCGTCAGCAGTCTTGTTCGACGCACGCCGCACGGCAATTCAGCCCCGTCCTGTCCCAAATGTCCGGGACCAATGGTCCTGATGCGCATCAAGCCCTCCCGCATCGGATTCGAGTTACGCACGTTTTAGGGCGTCAATTGCGATCACGTCGATATGGACGTCAGCGAAGCCCATTCGATGAAGTGGATATCTTTCGGGCTGCGAGCGCCGGTTTAGAAACCCAGGCATGCTCCGCGCGCTCGATGCCCCGCGCGAGTCTAGGAAGGCCGCTGGTACTCTGAGCCGGACACTTAAGCGACCACGCGCGTTGAGGCCGTGAAACCGGGGCGACAACGAACGCGGAGCTTTGGCTATGAGCGCTATTCCTCTTCACCTTCAAAGAAAGTTTGAGCCGCGGTGGGCCACTAGATTTGTCCCGCCGGTCGCATCGGCCGCGTCCAAAAGCACCGACTTGAAAGGCATCGTCAACAGCTGCCGCGCCCCGCAAAAGCAAAACCCGCAGAGTTGAGTAAGCGGCTTGATCAGTACCGGAACTGGCGGCGCATTGCCAAGATTGCAAGAAACGGACATTGGCCTGCGGAACGGAATGCGAACGAGCGGATTGGTTTATTCAAGGAAGGCAACCATGCCACAGAGCAATAGCGACCCAAATACAGATGAAACAGGCGAACGGATACCTGCACGACCGCGCGACTCCGGCAGCCAGGCCAACGAGACGGTTGACGGCCTGGATTCTACCACTGAAGCATTGCGGCACGCGGCAGAAGACACGACTTCTGGTGCCACGCCGGATGACGTCGAAAAAACGCCAGTGTTCGATCGGGCCGGTCTAGCGCCGAAAATCTGAGTGAGAGTGTCATGGCAACCAAAGGACGCGCTCGGCTGACGCGTTGACGGGAGAGACTATGTCAAAGAACCCAAAAATAGAACACGAGTACCACGCAGGTAAAGACGAGCTGAAGATATGGGTCCACGGATACGCGCTCAAAAGCAAAAAGACGCGCGACAAAGTTATGAAGACGCTTTGCGATGAAGTTGAGCGGAGCCCCGACCGCCTGATTGAAGAGGCCAAGACGAAAGTCAAAAAAGGAAGCGACGGTAAAAAAATCCGCGGATACCAGAAGGACGTCAAGCTTATTGAGGTTGGCGATTGAAGCGATCGGCGGCCTAAGAGCTAGGGCTAGAGGTGAAGATGTAATATTCGCTCGAATCTATTTTCTAGGCGAAATTTGAAGTTCCAAAAGCGCCATTGTTTGCAGAGTGTTCGGATCTCGCTCGCCTTCATTGGCGCTTCGAAGTATGGCTTCTGCGATTGACTTGATATGGTTCGAGCTAACCGGATGAGGCAGCTTCGAAACCGCACCCTCTAGTGCATCCTGCATAACTGCAATCAAATCGGGTGCGAAAGAAGCGTTTGCAAAGTTATCCATTAGGTTCTCGAAAAATCTCGCGCGCTATTACATTGCCAAGTTTCTCCAGCGATGTATTGTTCCGGGTGTTCTCATTCTTTCTTAATCTGCATTTTTGGAACAGTGTGATTTCCCTACGATGCTTTCGGTCGCGGCGCACATAAGGCAAGCGTACGTGCGCAGATCGAAGCCTGGCTTTATCCGGCTCAAGACAAGAGAGGATCATAGGAGCCTCACAGTCCGCGCAAAACGGGCGCTCGCTGGTAGCTTTGCCATGAAAAACGAGGGAACGGAACGATTGAGCATGACGCTTCCCTTAGATGAGGCGGGAACGCAAAACTCTCTCAGTCCCCGATAGCTGCCGGGATGGGGCAGTGATAACCCAGCATGACGTTTCAGATCGGGACTCGCTGGCCAATATAGCTCACTCTCAAGGAATTTGGAGCTGCCGCCATCAGGGCGACAACTAGGAGCTTGAATTTACTAATCAGTCACTAATATAGGAGACAGATTCTGCTCGAAAAAAAGACCGAACGAGAGCGCGGTTCTCTAGTTTCTGGAGTTGATTTCCTGATTCAGGTTGCGAAGGTAAGACAGCCCCTCCACCGTCAAGCGGTGTTCGTCTTTTTCACCCCCGATGTAGATTTTCATTAGATGCTCGGAAAGCCGTTCACGGGCACCCTTGGTCTCGGAACGGTCTGCAAGAGCGCCATATATGATCAGCGCGCGATCAACGGGTAGAATATTCATCGACTTCCCTTTGTCCGGTTCGAGCTCTGAATAGGTAAGGCCCATTGCTCCGTATCGTTCCGTGAAAATAGGCGCAATTTTTTGAAGCGAATAAGCTGGGTCTAGTTGGAAGAGGAGCAGGCGAGCGGCAAGTTGTCCCGATCCGAATTGCATACGAAATCTACGAAGCCAACACGTTATTGTACCAACGATCAGGGCGCGCTATCGACATGAATCATGCAGCGATTTCTTGGTGGCGAAAGGGAATTCTCTACCAAATTTATCCAAGGTCGTTTCAGGACTCGAACGGTGACGGAATCGGCGATCTCCCGGGAATCATCAATCCTATGCCCTATCTGCTCGATCTCGGAGTCGATGCGGTTTGGCTGTCGCCGAATTGTCTGTCGCCCATGGCCGACTTTGGCTATGATATCTCCAACTATCTGGGCGTCCACCCGATATCTGGCAATCTGGACGATTTCGGTACGCTGGTCGCTGCGGCGCATGCGAGCAATCTGAAGGTCATTCTCAATCTAGTGCCGAACCACACATCCGACCAGCACCCTTGGTTCATCGAAAGTCGAAACTCACACGACAATTGTCACTTTCCCTTTAGGCTCATGAAAATCGCCTCGCTATCCGCGATCGCGGATGGGTTGGATGCAGCGCAACCAACCGGCTAAGAATACGGCGAGCAGGGGTGACGTAGACGGCAACGACTGTGTCGGTATTTTCCATTGGAATTCTCCTCGAAGGGTACGCTTGATGGTGGCGCCGGGTCATCGCCTCAGGATGGCATGACACGGCTGCAACTTGGCAGGTGGGTTTTTCAACGCTGATCTTCGCGCCGACACTACGTTCTAATGATCCGGCTGGGATAGACTTGGAAACTACTCAATCTTGACTTTCGATGTTTGCGCGCCACACACATTCACTGCAGGCTGCAGGGATTCCGAAACGAGCCGTTTTTGCGGCAGGACGGAGACCGATTGATGAATAGCGAAGATCAAGACCGATCTGCGCCCGCTGCTAAACGGTGCGACCGGAGGCGAATTCATCATTCGCTGGTGTTTGGGGTCCGCATTGTGCCTGGCAGCCATCATTGTTTATGTATGGTCTGACGATCTGTCCTGGCGGCCGCGCATCGAGTGAATTGCCGAAACAAGCAAAACCGGGAGGGCGCTAAGAAGCGATTCTGCCAAAACCCGTTGTTCTTTGGCCACGATTTCCCGATGCCTGAACCATTTGCCGGCGATGTTGCCACCGTTCCAGGCTTGCGTCTGAGCAGAATGGCTCACAGCAGCAACTATTGGTGCCGCTTGGTGGTGTGGACCACCGACAGGGAACACTGAAGTGTGCGACCACGACCTCTGCCCAGGAGGCATGTCGTGTCCGATGCCGACAGAGAGCTGACGCGTGTTCTGGAGTGCCTGCGCCTGGCATCAGACTTTATTCAGCTGTCTCGCGATACCCTGGATCCCGACCTGC
Organism: uncultured Alphaproteobacteria bacterium; assembly: GCA_963822795.1. Classification (GTDB taxonomy): domain Bacteria; phylum Pseudomonadota; class Alphaproteobacteria; order Rhizobiales; family Xanthobacteraceae; genus Bradyrhizobium. The sequence continues at coordinate 253,483 of CAWGJM010000057.1, read as the reverse complement.
AGGCGCATTGCGTTCGGATGGCGAAGTATTGGTCTGACCAGGCGGATCGGAATCCCACGAGCCTGGATAATCTAGGATAAGCAAAATGCTTGATCGGGTATCGGCGACGGCTCCGGCCGTCGTTTTAATCGTAGAGGATGAGCTTCTTTTGCGCGAGTTGGCCGTCGAATTCGTCGAGGAGGCAGGTTTCGTAGCGCTGGAAGCTGGCGATGCCGACGAAGCCGTTGCCCTGTTGGAGGCTCGTTCGGATATCGCCGTGTTGTTCACGGATATCAACATGCCCGGAAGCATGGACGGACTGAAGTTGGCTCATAAGGTGCGCGATCGCTGGCCGCCGATAAAGATCCTCGTCGCTTCGGGCCAGCTTCGGCTGGGACCATCCGATTTGCCATCGAACGGCATCTTTCTCGGAAAGCCATATTGCGGTGAGGCCGTGATCGCCCAGTTGCATTTGCTGGTCGATTCGACCGGAACATCGATGGCAAACCTGACCAGCAATACTCCGGGACGACCATGAGCTGTTTTGCTCAGACTTGCCACGGAGAATGCGCTCAATAGAGCGGTTGGGCTCGTTATCACACCGCTTGTGTCCGGCCGGTGCTCGCCCGTCCTTGGGCTGCGACCAATTCAAATGGGCGGCTGGCAGAACGCAATGTCCAAACCGCAAACGGATCATGACCTGCGAACTAATCAGCTGCTCGACGTGCTGGCACCTGCCAGCCGCGAACGAATCGATCCTCATCTTGAGCCCGTCGTGTTTAAACTCGGCGCGATGGTTTGCGATGCTGGCGGTCTGCTCAAGCACGCTTATTTTCCCCGAGGGTCCGTACTATCCCTGCTGACTGTGCTCGAGAGTGGTGCGGCCATCGAGACAGCCAATATCGGACGCGAAGGCGCTTTCGGCCTATTTGCCGCCATGTACAGCCGGGTTTCCTTCAATCGGTGTATCGTGCAACTTGAGGGCCATACCGTCCGCTGCCCGATCGAACTGCTGCAACACGAATTCGAGGTCAGCGAACACGTACGCAATCTCTTCGTGAGCTACTCGGAGACGCTGCTGTCCCAGGTGCAGCAGACGGTCGCGTGCAATTCGATGCATTCGACGGAAGAGCGAATGTGCCGATGGCTCCTAATGATGCACGACCGTGCGGAAGGCGAGGCGCTTCCCTATACGCATGAATTCCTGTCGCAGATCCTGGGCGCCAACCGTAAATCGGTAACGCTTGCGGCGCAGTCGATGCAGGCGGCCGGCCTCATCAGCTACCACAGGGGCGCGATCCAGGTGCTCGATCGCGCGGGTCTGGAGAGAGCGTCGTGTGAGTGTTACGCCATCGTCAAGGAGCGATTTGATGCGTTCCTGAAGCCGCCCTCGACGGCGGTGCAAAATCACGGCAGGGCGTGACTGACCTGAGGATTACTTAACCTTCGGATCAGGCTTGCCGGTCACTGAACTAACGCCTGAAATATGCGGTTGATCGTGCAGCACGACGTTCAGCAGCGAGCTGTGAATCTCAAGATGGCCATTGTAGTCGATGAAACCCATTTTACGGAATTTGTTCATGAAATGGCTGACGCGCGAGCGGGTCGTACCAACCATTTCCGCGAGCGTTTCCTGGCTCACCTTGGCGATGACCTTCTGCGGTTTACCGTCGTTTCCGAAGTTCGCCAATAGCAGTAAAGCACGCGCCAGCCGCTTCTCGCTAGAATTGAACAGTTGGTCGATAAGGTCTGCTTCGACACGGATAGTGCGCGCCAGCACATGCGCGACAAACAGCTCGGAAAATTGCGGCTCCTCACGCAGAACGGCCAACATCGCTGGCTTGCTGACCCGCATGATCTCGCATTCCGTCATCGCCGACGCCGTCGACAGCCGCCGTACTTGTCCGGTGAGACAGCCCTCGCCGAAAAACTCGTCCGGACCGAGGACGGCGATCACCGCCTCCTTGCCCTGTTCGGAAAGGACGATGATCTTGACCTTGCCTTTTATGACATAAAATACTGAGTCCGAAGAACTGTCTTGAGAAAAGACCTGCTGGCTTTTTCGATATTTCGCGATTGTCCGGCCCTCGCCCTCCGTCTTTAAGAACATCGCGGAATTGAACGGTAGTTTCGCTTTTGCCGGGTGCTTTGCCACGGTGTCTCCGGGCCCGAGACGCGATCGATCAGATTAGAGGTAACCCGATTTCCAGGTCGCAAATGGTCCCGACGCACAATAGCGCCTTTGACGATGCTTTGAAAGCGAAGCGACCTGGATACCGGCGCTGAACCAGACGATGCCGGTTGAGCACTTTTGCTCAGCTACGAGCTAGCGGCAGAACTATCGTTGTCGAGCGCGCGAGTGCGGGGCCTCAGCATCGCTGTCAATTGTCCGCCGCCGTGGCGCCGAGAGATGGTTGAATTTCTTGCTAGCCGGAAGCTTGTCCGCGAACGGCACCTTCTCGGCAGCCAGGCTAGGCCGTTCCGTTACCACCACGCCTTGGGTGTCGAACATCATGATTTGCTCGAACGCCTCCGCTTTAATCAGTCCTTTCATCTGCATGGCGGACATAATGAGCGAGGTGATTGCCGATCGCGGCGGAGCCCGCACCAAGGAACAGGACGCGCTGCGCGACGATCAGCGAATTCAGGATCTCGAGCGCGGTCGTCAGGCCTGCCAGCACGATGGCCCCGGTACCTTGGATGTCGTCATCGTGGCAGAGTATTTTGTCTTTGTAGCGCGCGAGGATACGAATGGCATCCGTGCCTTTCCAATCCTCGAAGTGGAGCAGGCAGTTCGGGTACAGGGTCTGCACGGCCTGCACGAATTCTTCAACCAACTCGTCCAGCTCGTGCTCCGCCGGCGGCGTGTCACGAATGCCAAGGTAGAGCGGGTCCGCCCGCAGCGCCGCGTTTGTCGTGCCAATGTCGCACAGCACCGGCAGCAGCCCCTTCGGCGGGACTGCGGCGCAAGCCGCATAGAGTTGGAGTTTGCCGATCGGGATGCCCATGCCGTTGGTCCCGATATCGCCGAGGCCGAGTATGCGGCCACCGGTCGAAACGCAAATGGCGCCTACGTCCGCGACCGGCCAATTGGCAAGGACTTTCGCTATCCGGCCGTTCAGGGCGCGTGTGATATACATGCCGCGCGCACGACGATAGATATGGCCGAACTTCAAGCAGGCCTCTGCGATGGTCGGATCGTAGGGTACCGGGATGAAGCGGGCATGACGACGTGATAGAACAGCGTCTCGTTCCGATCGGCCAATTCGATCAAGTAGATATAGCGGTCAAGGTCGGTCAGCTTGGTATCGAGCTGCTGCCCGACGCGCTCAGACTGCCGTTGCATTGTTTCGACGGCGGGAGGCAGCAGGCCCTCAAGCCCGTTCTGGCGGCGTTCCTCGACCGTGAACGCGGTTCCGTGAGTTCGGACATGATCGTTCAGCAGTTTTGAGCCACGAACGCCGGGCAGTGATATCTTCGAGAACTCGTTCATTTTGTCGGACGCCACAAGTAGGCAGGATGGAAAGCAACCGCGCGCGGAGCTTTCCGGAAGCCTGGCGTGTTTAGGGAAAGCTCCAAGCGTCAGCCCTGCTGCTCCTCGGCGGTAGTCATGGGGGCAGGCCAATTTGTTGGATAGGCTCGGAAACTACTGAGAGGCATTTTGATTGAAGAGTGGCGCTATCCCTCTATTCATTGTTTCGCCCGCGGGGTGGAACTTAGCCCACGGCAGGTCGTTCCCTATTCGAAGTCATCACCTTCAAAGGAGGCTTCTTATGGAATTGATCCTCATTATCGTTGTTTTGGTACTCTTGTTTGGCGGCGGCGGATACTGGGGTCGCCGTAGAGGTCATTGGTGATAATTAGACGCGGCGGCGTCCAACAGAGCCAACGCGCCTCGACTGCAAGAAATCGGGCGGTCTCTTGGTGCGAGTTTCGGCAACGGGCCGGTGACCGGTGAACGGACGGGCATGAGCGACGGCATTACACAAAAGGCGTCCGAGGTCCTTCAGATACTTCATGGTGCGCGACGTCTTCCGCCCGCTGAGGCAGCCGAAGCGCTGACGCCATTTTTAAACTTGATGCGCAAGCAAGGTTCTACAGACAAGCTTGGGAGCGCTTCGCTCGCTGCAGTGACCAAGCTATTGCGTAGCCTCCAAGAGAACCACGCGGCGTCAGATGATCTTTGGCAAGAGGCAATTGAAGCCACTCTAAGCTTCGTGAACGAGCGCTTTGATTGTCGGGCTAATCGTGAGACACGCCCCCGACCCGTTGCAGAAGGTGGCACAAGCGCTGACGTAATTTTCCCTGTTAAGAATTTCGAAAGTTGAGCTGCATTGACCGGCATGTCAGCCAGCGGATGTGAACGCATGTCCCACCCCTTGTCGGCATCTACCGGTGACTGACAGTTCTGTAGCCGCTCCCGCCTGATCCAAGGGCGAAGCGTGTTCGTTCTGCGAGCACCATGCCCTGCTTCCGCTCACGTTCATCAGCGCGTGGTCGAGCTTCTTGACCCCACGAAATCCCTTAAATCAGCGCGTTGGTTCTGGAGCGAATTGCGAGCACCCGCTTCAGTTGGCGGAACATTGCGCAAAATCAATATGGCCAGCGACCCGAGGACTAACTTTTATGAGAGCATCTACCGAGCGGTCCCGAAGGTGGACCTGTTGCGGTTTTTGTTAGGGCCTGGGAGTCCTTGTCTCGGGCCCCGCCTTGCCCGGCGGCCTCTTTCATCTACTGAGTCCGAGGCGGACTTTTGCGATAACGCGCGTTTAGTCTAAGTCTAGGCCTTGAGACCGGAGCGACGGCGAACGCGGAGCTTTGGCCAGCCAGGGGTGCACGGCGCTGGCCTGTTTCGAACCCTTAGCGGCCTAGTTTGATTTTAGCGGTGGCATAATTTGTTTAACTTTTCGAAAATGAGCAGAATTGAACAGCGCCGGAGATGGCACTGGTCCCAAGGGAACTGCATCACCGCGCCCATCACGGCATCTATCGGTGACTCAGAATTCTGTAACGCTCCCGCCTCCTTCAAGGCGAGCACCATGATCGCGTTTCTAAGGCCACCATGTCCAAAGTGCCAAACACCAACAATGCTGGCGCTGATCACCCCGGTCCCTCGGGCTTGACATCCGAACATTCGAATGCCCCGCTTGAGATCACGTTCATCGGCGCGTGGCCGAGCTCGTCGATCCGATGAAATCCTTTGAAACCGCAGGCTGGCTACGGGGCGAATTGCAAGCGCCAACGTAAGGTGGGGTGTGGCAATCTTCGGCTTTGATGCCGGCTGCTGGCGGCCTTGCCTGGGCATCCCAAATCTCAGGCGAACTTCATCGTGAGTTGGCGAACGGGGCCCTGTAGGGTCCACGCAGTCGCTGACATGTTTGGGCGCGCAGACAACGCCGCGCGCAGGCCACGATACTGAAACCGTGGCGTCCCGCCGGCGACCATGCGGCAGATAAGAAGCAGTGTCGCCGAACCATATGATGACTGACATTTTTCGGGGAGAGCCTTGATGGTCAAGGGCAAGAAAGCGCCAGCAAAGAGGCAGGTACCACCACCGAAGCGACGAGCGCAGCCACCGTCTGAAGAGGACTTGGGCGGCGGGGACATTTGTTCATTGGAAGAACAGCCCTCAATTGCCGACGACAAGCCGCTCGACTTAAGACTTTTATATCGGCGCGCGACACGTCCGCCATCGCCGCCACGACTGCCATCGTTTAGTGCAATGCGGTGTAGCAATCGACGCGCACTCCGGAACAAGTGATCCAGGTAACAGTTGCCCTGCTACGAAACCAATTGACCCCATGATCTAGACCCCGCCGGGAGTCCGGGTTTCACGGGAGTGTTTTTGGACGGATGAGGGAAGAATAGGCTATGCGTGTCTTGATCCTTGCATTGTCAGTCCTCGGAATTCTCATCAGTGCGGATGTCGCCAAAGGCGGTCTGAGCACGATCAACCGCGACCTGTTGGCATCCGTCGATCCGGCGACCTTTACCGACGAGGCAACTCAGGAAACCGAAGATCAGATCGGCCTCGACAAGGAAAAGCGTCGCGACGTGCAGCGCCGGCTGACGGGACTCGGCTTCGACACCAAGGGCACCGGAAAGTTCGACGAGTCGACGCGCGCCGCCATCACGCGCTGGCAGGGGGCACGCGGCTATCCCAAGACCGGCTTCCTCAACACGCTGCAGCATGAGGCGCTGCTGACCGAAAGCGTCTCGGCGGCGCACGCCAGCTCCAGCCCCAGCGACAAATTCGATGATGACAATCCGCCCCGTCGGCGCGACGGGGGTGGTGCTCACCATCACCGCAGCGGTCGCGGTCCAGGTGGCCTGATCGGCGGCATGATGGGTGGGCTGTTTGGACACAGGTGAGTCCCAAAAATTGTGCAGAGAGTGAATTCTTAAACCTCTTAGGTCCGCGATAGTGTCGTGGCGCGAACCAACATACAGGAGACAAAAATGGCAGTGCAGATGACAAAGTCGCAGCTGATCGAGAAAATCGCTGCGGAGAACGAAGTAGCAAAGAAGGATGTAAAGGGCGTCATGGAGACGATGGCGGCCATCGGCTATAAGGAGCTGAAGAAAAACGGCGTCTTCCTAGTCCCAGGTTTTGCGAAGTTCGTCGTCATTAAGAAGCCCGCTACCAAAGCGCGCAAAGGTACGAACCCCTTCAACGGCGAACCAATGATGTTCAAGGCCAAACCTGCTCGTAACATCGTCAGGGCACGCCCGCTCAAGGCAGCAAAAGACGCTGCGTGAATGTCAAAAGGCGCCGTCCAGACCTTTTGCAGTTGCCGCCGAAAACCCGGTTGCAACGACCTCGAAGGAGGCGTTGCGACGTCTGAGTCTGGTACCTTTGAAACATCTCATGCCACGAAAGCGGCGCCCGCATTTTACGTTGTTCTGAATTTTGACGAAGAACTGCAGTGTCGTTGACTGGTTACCTCAAGCCGGTACGCCAAGCATCACCGATGCGGGCGACACGATCTATATGACAGGGAAGGTTGAGACGCCGAGCCAAGGAAAGGTTGAGCCAGCAACTTGAAATCGCCACCTTGCCCTCCCATGTAAGTTCAGTCGATCTGGATCCGTTCGGCCAGCTCTGCTGGTTGTTGACCGAGTGCCGAACCCAACTTCCTGCTCCCATCAAAGCTTGATCGCTGCCCTCACCGCGGTGCCCAACTCGACAATTCCTCGAATGAATGTCGTCCGGCTTCTGCCGGCCGGAGCGGCATACGGACCAATATGAAATACATTTCGGAACTTAAACCTGCGGCGGTGCAGCCGCGCCCAAATGCGAAGGCTATGACGAACGCCATGTCGCGAAGATCTCAACCCAAGCAGAGAAATGAACCCTCCGGGTTCCCCCGCCCCCAGGCGAGGAACGCTCAAAACGCTCGAAGAAACTATGAACGCTATCTCGCCCTCGCCCACGCCGAAGCTCTGGCCGGGGACCGGATCGTGGCGGAGAATTACTTCCAGCACGCCGAACACTATTTCCGCTCAATGGCCGAGAATCCAAACTAAGGAGACCGGCAAGCCGGCAGTGTTAGGATAAAGGATTATGGTTCAATTTCCGCAACCTGGCTGACCGATCGGTGCGGCAAGGGCGGGGATCACGGTGGGCTTGCGGGGTTGCCAAATCAAGTGATGTGCTTAGTCCCCAAGCTCAATCGACGACGCATTCGAACCACGCGTCTAGCTTGCCAAGGTACGCTTGATATTCAATGAGGATCGGACTGCGGCATGCCTCATGCGCAGCGCGACATGTGAGCGCGGAATCGAATCCGCCAAACCTCCCGCGCCGATGTCGCGCACCTCCACGAACTGCCGCAAGGGACGCTGGCGGCTGGTGGTTGATGACGACAGCAGCCCCGGTTGTTCTGGCGGCTCCGGCTACAGGATGGCTGGCATTGCCACGGCTCAATCGCCTTGCGCCTTTGGCGATGACGCGCCGCGATCGCTGCTTTCGAGCGTTGCAATCCGCCTCTCTAAGTGAGCGATGCGGCCATCAAGATAGCCAAAAGCGTCCATCTCGCCCGCTTCCGCGATGGCAGTTGCCCAAAGGACGATGCGTTCCCAGAGCGACGGCGGGAAACTCCTGTGTAAGCTCGCCATAAGCGCCTCCATACCTCGAATTTAAATGATAGACCTCGTTTCATGACATGATGTACGTCATGTAAACAGGCAAGGCCCAAGTTGGAAAAAAATAGGCGGCAGTTACGCGAAATCAAAGCGGAGACACGCGACGCAATTGTCGCGGAAGCATCGCGCCTGTGAAGAAGATTGCGGGGCGCGCGGCAAGCGCAGTGAGATCGATCATCTGAACGGCTTGATCGTACGGCGGGGCGAAGCGCTGGGCGTCGCGACGCCCGCCAACCGACTGCTGCATGCGATCGTCAAGCTGATCGAGAACAAGTAGCGGATTCATGGCCCGCTCGAAACCGTCGCCTAAAGCTGGAGCTAAATCATGAATCAGTTGAGCGAGCGCTACCTAAAAGTCATGGTGCGGGACAATCAACAGGTGCGTCGTAGCGATGTCCTTTTTCGTATCGACCGCGCACGCTTTGCGCTGACGCTGCAGCAGGCCGACGCCGTCGTCGCCGGCCGTCATGCCTTGCTCGATCAGGCGGTAAGCGATTTGAAGCGCTATCGCGCGCTTACGACCGATGCGGTTTCAGGGGCCACCGAGCTACAAGCCAAGGCCGCCTATGATCAAGCCGTCGCCGACCGGGCCGTGGCCCAGCTCCATCTCGATCGCTGCGTGGTTTATGCCTCGGTTAACGGTAAGATTTCCAATATGGATCTGCACCCCGGGACCTACGTCACGGCAGGAGGGAGTCATGGCTTTGGTCAATACCGATACCCTGCATGTGGATGGCCATTTCGAGGAAACCAAACTGCCGCGCATTCACGTTGGTGATCGGGTCGCCATCCGCCTGATGGGCAGTGCCGTCCCGCTTAGGGGCATGTGGAGAGCATCGCTGCCGGTATGGAAGGCCGCGATCGCGCCCAGGGGGCAACACTGCTTTGCGGACGTCAACCCGACATTTAACTGGGTGCGGCTGGCGCGGCGCGTGCCAGTACGTGTTTCGCTCGATCGTATCCCGGCCGATGAGACCCTTGTGACGGGCCGTACAGCGACTATGGAGATCCTGTCGCAGAAGCCAATTGGCCTGACCGAGCTTTTGGGTTCGCCAACCCCTAGTGGCTGCTCAATGGTCACAACTGCATCGCGGTTCGACGCAGATCCAGCGCAGGCGGGCCCTTATGCTGCCACGAGCCCTACGGGCTTACGTGGAACGAGACCGCTCCGACATGAAATATCTCGAGTTCGCGCCAACGAGCAATTCGTCGTCAATCTGGCGGCGTTCCCGCTCGCGGTGAAATGCGGATCACCCTCGATCGCGTCTCCAAAAGGTGCGCAGGCGGAGCTCAGGGCGCACAGCAAACCTGTTGCGCCCGCGCGCCACTGGATAAGTTCCATAAACGAATGTTGGTGTTGCATCACCCAGGGCAGACTTCTCGTTTCCACGACTGAAGCCTACCTTCCGCGCGAGCGGGCACTGGCGTCACCAAGTCTACGAATTATGCAAAATGCCCTTATTTAATCGACATAACTATGTCGAGGCCGTGCAAATACCGTGGCCGGAATAGGTTGTTTTCCAAAGTGAACGGCAGATTGCGAAGCGGGCGACAAACCCTCGATTCTCGAAACGCTTGACGAGTTTAAAAAAAGAACTGTAGTCTATTCCGCAGTCCGCAACGGCCGTGGCGTGCCGACCCTACGCGCATTAGGGGGCAGACCACGTTTTCCAGCTAGGGAGGAAGTCTTGTTTGAGAAGTTAAAACTTGCTTGCACGCTGGTGCTCGCGCTGTCCACACCGTCGTTCGCGGCGGATGCCCCAGGCGTCACGGCGACCGAAATCAAGATTGGCGGCGTTTTTCCGTTCAGCGGCCCGGCGTCATCGATTGGGCTCGTCGGCGAGGGGGTTCTTGCCTACGTGCAGTCGATCAACGAGCGCGGCGGTATCAATGGCCGCAAGATCAACTACATTGCCATGGACGACGCCTACAGCCCGCCGAAAGCGGTGGAGCACGTCCGCAAGCTTGTCGAAAGCGAAGAGGTCGCGTTCATCTTTAGCCAGCTTGGCACTCCAGGGAATACTGCGTCGGCGAAATACCTAGTCCTAAATGGCGTTTCAACCATTTCGATTATCAGTGGTTCGAACAAGTTTACCAGCGACGCGGATTTTCCGCTGACGACGACGGGCTTGGTCAGCTTTGACACCGAAGGAAAGATCTACGTCAAGTATCTGAGCAGGGCGTTGCCGAACGCAAAGTACGCGATTCTTTATCAGAACGATGATCTCGGCAAGGATTACGTCAACGCTTTCAAGGCATTCCTCAAGAGCGATTTCGACAAGAGGGTGGTAACGGCAGCCTACGAAATCAGCGACCCGACCATCGACTCGCAGGTTGTGAGTCTGAAAAGCTCTGGGGCGGAAGCGCTTTTTGGTCGCCGGCACGCCAAAATTTTCAGCTCGGCTATTCGCAAGGTAGCCGAGATTGGATGGAAGCCAACGCTTTTCGTCAATTTCCCGTCGAGTTCGGTGTCGGCAACTCTCAAGCCAGCCGGCTTTGACAATGCTATGGGCGTGATCGTGGGGACGTTCATCAAGGACCCGACCGATTCGAAATGGAATGACGACGCAGGCATGAAGGCCTATCGCGTCTTCTTTGCGAAGTATCAGGCGGGATCGGATATCGGGGACACCAACTATCTGACCGGCTATCAGCAAGGCATGATCCTCGAGCAGATCCTGAAGCAATGCGACAATGATCCATCCCGTGAAGGCAAAAAGCCTGAAGGATCTCGTGCTGCCGACTGCCATGCCCGGCATCTCGATCAACACCAGCGCGACCAACAACATGATCTGGACGCAACTTCAACTGCAGCGCTGGAGCGGCACTAACTGGGAGCAGATCGGCGAAGTACTCGACATCAAGTCCGAATAACGCAAGGCCTTCCAACCAAGTAGCTAACGTTCAACAGGAGTGCCGCGCGTCCATGGGACGGCGTCTCCGAGCACAGTCTTAAACCCTGAGGGAGAGAGAGTTGTGAGAGGCTTGATGCAAAACCAGCCGCTGTTGCTGTCATCGCTTTTGCTACACGCTGATCGGTTTCACAGCAACACTGAGATTGTGTCTCGCACCGTCGAGGGTCCTATTCATCGATATACCTATAAGGACGCGGCGCGGCGTACGCGTAAGCTGGCTGATGCCCTGCAGCGCCGAGGTGTTGGGCAAAGTGACCGAGTTGCCACGCTTGCATGGAACAACTATCGGCACTTCGAGATTGAGCATGGCGTCACCGGCCTTGGAGCAATTTGGCATGCAATCAATCCGCGGCTGATTCAGGGGCAGATCTCTTACATCGCAAATCATGCTGAAGATAAAGTGCTGTTCTTCGAGAGTTCCTTTCTGCCTATCGTTGAGAAACTTGCACCGGAACTCACCACCGTTCGGCTCCTTGTGCTGATGGTCGACAGAACGGCGATGCCGGAAACGAGCATCCCGAATATTCAGTGCTACGAGGACTTCCTCGATTGCGGCGACGAGAATTTTCGGTGGCCGGTGTTTGACGAACTCTCGGCTTCGTCGCTGTTCTATACGTCGGGTACGACCGGCAGTCCGAAAGGAGTGCTGTACTCGCACCGGTCCGACATGCTGCACTGCCTCTCCATCAGCGGTGCGTATTCCCTGGGCTTTACCGCAGTGGACACAATTTTGCCGATGACTCCGATGTTTCATGCCAATGGCGCATGGGGCTTTACGCATGCGGCCCCAATGGTCGGTGCGAAGCTGGTGCTGCCCGGACCAAAGTTGGATGCCGCAAGCATCGCCGAGCTTGTTGAGACCGAGGGCGTCACCGTCGCGGCCGGTGTGCCGACACTGTACTCAAAACTGTTGCATCATTTCCAAGCGCAGGGGCGGGGCGCCGGGACGCTGCAGCGAATTGTCATCGCCGGGTCGGCGCCGGCGCCAAGTCTGATTGAGGGCTTTGAGCGTCTCGGCGTGTCCGTCAAACACGTCTGGGGCATGACCGAAACGAGTCCGTGCGGTACGTCACCCCAGCCGTCGCGACACACCATGAGCTTGTCGCCGCAGGATCGACTCCAGCGCAAGACTGGACAAGGTCAGCCGGTCTACGGCGTCGATGTAAAGATTGCCGACGAGCAAGGCAACGAGATGGCACGCGACGGCAAGTCCATTGGCCGTTTCATGGTGCGGGGTCCCTGGATCATCAGCGGCTACTACGGTGAGGAAAAGCCGTTATTGGAAGACGGTTGGTTCAATACCGGGGACCTCGCTACCATGGGGAGCGACAATGACATCCGGCTCACCGACCGCGCGAAGGATGTCATCAAGTCAGGCGGTGAATGGATCAGTTCGATCGATATCGAAAACCTGGCGATGGGATGCCGGGGCGTGGTCGAAGCGGCGGTGATCGGTATTCCACATCCGACATGGGAGGAACGGCCGTTGCTTGTCGTTGTGGCCGCCGGCGGCGTGACGAAGCAATCGATCTCTGCGCATCTTGAAGACAGGATCGCAAAATGGTGGATGCCCGACGATATCGTTTTCATCGATGCTCTCAGCTACGGTGCAACCGGAAAAATTCAAAAGATGGAGTTGCGCCATCGCTTCGCAGGACATTATTCGTCATCGGCACGGTCGCTTGGCGACGACAGAGCGCTGGAAGGCATTTCGTCCGAGGAGGGAGCGTACGGCAGCGGTGCTTTGTGATCGAGCGGTGCAGCAAGCCCATCGTTTTGCCGTGAGGCACGAAAACGCGACCCTGGAAGCCCTCAGGCCGCTTCCTTTGACTTCTTTGTTTTGGCGGGCTGTTCGGCCGGAAGTGGTGCCGAAGCTGGGCGAGCGCCGGGACCGGGATGGGTATGGACTTCCTTGGGCAAAAGCGGCTCTCCACATTCGGAGCAAACCATCACCGGATCGAACATCTTGCCGCACTTGCGATGCTCATGCAGCAGAGGCCGCCCGCGTTCGTCGACCATATGGGTGTCGCCCCAATGCACAAGCGCCATCATTACCGGATAGAGATCGAGGCCCTTCTGGGTCAGGATGTACTCGTGCCGTTTGGGCGACTCCTGGTAGGGTATGCGGCGCAAGACGCCCTGCCGGACCAGCTTTTTTAATCTCTCCGCAAGCAGGTGACGGGTGATTCCAAGCGCTGACTGAAATCCCTCGAATTGCCGCGTGCGCAGGAAGCATTCGCGCAGGATCAGAAGGGACCAGCGATCGCCAATCACACCAATGGTTCGGGCCAGCGAACACGGCTCTTCCTCGAGGGCATCCCACTTCATTCTTAATCTCCACTCGGTCCGGGCGGTCGATGCCGCGGTTCTAACGAAACCTCGGTCGTCGCTACCATTCTAAATAGGTACTCAAGGTGAAACAATCACCCAAGTAACCGTTCGTATTGCGACAAAAACTACCCAAAACGGACACCAATTTACAGTTCAGGTCTAGAACCGTATGAACAATTTATAGCTAAGGCAGGGCTGTGGTTGACTGTTGACACCTGACCGTAACGCGCTCCCAACGAGAGGCTGGTGATGAGTCCCCTGGAGGTTGAATTTTAGTTCGATTTCGACAGCCCGAACGCCTATCTGGCGGAGCTCGTGCTGCCAGCGATCGAACGCCGCACTGGCGTGAAGTTCGAATATGCATCGGTCCTGCTCGGCGGCATCTACGAGGCGACCAACAACCTGTCTCCGGCCGAGTCGCTTCGCGGCATCAAGAACAAGCCGGAATATGAGGCGCTGGAGACCCGGCGCTTTATTCGCCGCCGCAACATCACGAAATTCCGGACCAATCCGTTTTTCCGGTCAATACGTTGATGCTGATGCGAGGTGCCGTCGCGGCTCAGTTCGAAGGCATGTTCGCGGCCAACCAAGGAATCCCGCGAAGCACGCCAGTTCCCAAGCCTCGAAGAACAACTTTTCGGTGGTATCCAGTAGCGGCTTGTTGACGTTCGATCGGGCGTTGAACGGGCAGACCTCAATCGGTCCGATGTTGTTTTCGACGTCGGCGAATAATTTCTGAACCTCGGCTTCCTGACGGGCATCGACGCTGAACGCATGCGCGCCAAGGCCCGCAGCCTTGAGTTCGTCGACCGGCGCCGGCGACTTGGCCGCGTCGCGCCTGCAGATACAGACCGTGTAGCTGCCCTTGGCGAAACGCCGGGCGACTGCTGCGCCGATGGCATCTCCCGCCCCGACTGTCCCGGTCTTCCGTCATCTTCGGTCCTATAAGTTCCTATTTAGAACGTAAATACTAAACGGACCCAGGGAGAGGTTGTAAATCGAATTGCCAGCCGAACCCAGCCAGTAAGCGACTTGTGACGGTTCCTCACCAACCAGTGAGCGCTCAGCCCAGAATAGAGATTGACGAGTTCTAAAAAAGAACGTTATCATCGACAGATGACAAGGTGAAGGGCGTTGGATGCGTGTCGGGAGGTTGGCCGTGGCGAAATTGTTGGAAACGATCGATCTTGACAAGATCGTCGCCGGGCTGCCGAACCGCATCCACCAGGTCGCGGACAGCTACGTTGCTGAATTTCCCGACCGCGTTGCCCTGCTCGAAGACGGCGCGTCGTGGACCTATCGCGAGCTCGATCGGTCGGTCAAAGAGGCAGCCACCGTTCTTGGCTCGCTCGGCGTCAGAGCGGGCGATCGGATGATCATTGTCAGCGAGAATTGCATCGCGCTTGCCGCCCTGCTGCTGGCGGCGAGCAGGATCGATGCGTGGGCGATTGTCGCCAATCCGCGATTATCGCCGCGCGAACTAAATCAGATCCGCGATCATAGCGGCGCGCGCCGGATGTTGTTTACTTCCGAGGTTTCGAAGGAAGCCGCGGCTCACGCATTGCGTTACGGCGCCGAGAGCCGGCGGCTGGGATCGCTGAAACAGATCGGCGTCGGTCCGCTGAACGAAGGCGCGGTCGCTGAACCCGTTGAAAGAGACCTGGCGAAGCAGGTCGCGGTGCTGATCTACACCTCGGGAACCACCGGCACGCCGAAGGGCGTGATGCTCAGCCACGAAAACCTTTTGATCAGCGCGAAGACCACGGCGCATTTTCGAAAGATGGAGGCGAGTGACAAGGTGTATGTCGTGCTGCCGATCTCGCATATCGTCGGCATCTCGCTCCTGATCATGACCCTGATGGTCGGCGCGACGGTCCGCCTGGTCAGCAAATACGATCCGGCGGCGCTGGCCAAGGCCATCGCCAAAGAGGGAATCACCATCCTCAACGGCGTGCCCGCGACCTATCAGCGCCTGCTGGAATACAAGACCGCGGCAGGTCTCAAGCGTTTCGATCGTGGATCGCTGCGCCTGATCGCAGTTGCCGGCGCTCCGCTTGACCTCGACCTGAAGTCGCGCGTCGAGCACGAGTTCGATCTGCCGCTTTCGAACGGCTACGGCATTACCGAATGCTCACCAGGGATATCCGGCGTACGATTCGATGCGCCGCGCCCCGATCAAGCCGTCGGAACGTTGCTGCCAGGGGTCGAAGCCCGCGTCAGGACAGTTGACGGCATCCCGCTGGCGAGAGGTGAAATCGGCGAGCTTCACGTCCGCGGGCGCAACGTCATGCGCGGCTATTATCGTGCACCCGATCTGACGGCCAGGGTCATCGACAGCGAGGGCTGGTTCAATACCGGCGATCTCGCGCGCTTTGACGGCGATTGTCTCTATATCGTCGGCCGCACTAAGGAAATGATCATCCGCTCGGGATTCAACGTCTATCCGGCTGAGGTCGAAGCGGTGCTCAATTCGCACGAGCATGTCGTGCAGTCTGCGGTGGTAGGCCGCGCCGTCGATGGCAACGAGGAAGTCGTCGCCTTCGTGCAGCTGATGCGGGGCTCATCGGTGAAGTCGGCCGACCTGATGGCTTTCGTCAATCCGCAACTTACCTCCTACAAGCGGCCGTCGAAAATCATCGTGCTCGATGCCCTGCCGGCAACGTCGACCGGCAAGATCCTCAAGCACAAGCTCGCTGAGTCCCTGCACGGCGCGTAGCTGCGAGGAGAATCGACCCGGCGATCGCCGGTGCAAATTGGAATAGGCAAGATTAGCCTAACCGGGAGAAACCCTTGGAAAAGCGAAACGCGACCGTAGCCGTCGTCGGCGCCGGTGACTTTATCGGCGGAGAGATCGCCAAGAAATTTGCGTCCGAAGGTTTCACGGTTTTTGTCGGACGCCGTCAAGGAGAGAAGCTTGCTCCGCTGGTCAAGGAAATCGAGACGGCGGGCGGGGAGGTGTTTGGGCGGACGCTCGACGCGCGAAAGGAGGGCGAGGTGGTGTCCTTCCTGGGCGATGCTGACAAGCACGCCCCGTTGGAGGTTTGCGTCTTCAACATCGGCGCCAACGTGAATTTTCCGATCGTCGACACGACCGAACGGGTTTTCCGCAAGGTGTGGGAAATGGCCTGCTATTCCGGTTTTCTTGCCGGCCGGGAGGCCGCCCGTTTGATGCTTCCCCGCGGCAAGGGCAACATCTTCTTCACGGGCGCGACGGCAAGCATGCGTGGCGGCTCTGGTTTCGCCGCGTTTGCGAGCGCAAAGTTCGGATTGCGGGCGGTTGCACAGTCGGCCGCGCGCGAGCTTGGCCCCAAAAACATCCATGTCGCCCATCTCGTGATCGATTCTAGTGTCGATACTCAATGGGTGCGGCAGTTGATTGCGAGCCGCGAAGGCGCGCAAGCGATCGAAAACCTCGATCCTAATCGCCTGATGCGTCCGGCCGCTGTCGCAGAGGCTTACTGGCAACTCTATCAACAGCCGCGCGACGCCTGGACCTTCGAGCATGAAATCCGGCCCTTCGGCGAGAAGTGGTAGCGGGAGTGCGGTGATGGAGCTGAGCCTTTCCAGGGAGGACGCCGCGTTTCGCGATGGGGTGCGTGCCTTCATCGCGGAGAATTATCCGCATGAAATGCGCGTCCCCAACCCGGAAACCGACCTGACCAAGCAGCAGATGCTGCTCTGGCACCGCATCCTCCACAAGAAGGGATGGATCGCGCCGCTGTGGCCGAAAGAATACGGCGGGCCCGGTTGGTCGATCACGGAACGTTTCATCTTTGAGCAAGAGACCTCGCGCGCCGGAACGCTCCCCCCTCTTGCATTCGGCGTCACCATGGTTGGCCCGGTGATCTACACATTCGGCGATGAGGCGCAGAAGAAGAAGTTTTTGCCGCGAATTCTCTCGGGCAAGGACTGGTGGTGCCAGGGTTATTCCGAACCGGGTTCGGGCTCCGACCTTGCGTCGATCCGCACCAAGGCGGTGCGGGACGGTAACCATTACATCGTCAACGGTCACAAGACTTGGACCACGCTGGCGCAACATGCCGACTGGATCTTTTGCCTGGTGCGCACCGATCCCGCTGCGAAAGCGCAGACCGGCATTTCGTTCCTGCTGATCGACATGAAATCGCCCGGCGTCACCGTGCGTCCCATCATCACCATCGACGGCTCGCACGAGGTGAACGACGTCTTTCTCGAAGACGTGCGTGTCCCGGCCGATAACCTTATCGGAGAGGAAAACAAAGGCTGGGCCTATGCGAAGTTTCTGCTCGGCAACGAGCGCACCAGCATGGCCAGCATTGGCCGTTCGACGCGTTACCTGAACCGTCTCAAGCAGATCGTAAAGTCTGAGATCTCCGCTGACGATCCGGCCTTTAGCGAGTTCATCGGGGAGATCGCGCGCGTCGAACTCGACGTTCTTGCGCTGGAGGCAACTGAGCTTCGCATCGTTGCGCAGATGTCCCGTGGAATCGACCCCGGAGCGGTAGCTTCGCTGTTCAAGATCCGCGGCACCGAGATCTTCCAGCGCATCACCGATCTGACACACCAGGCCATCGGCAACTATGGTCTTGCGATTCGCGAGCATCCGATAAGCGCCAATCATTTCATGCCGGGCCCGGACTACGGCCACACCGCCTCCGAGAAATACCTGAATTCACGCAAGCTCAGCATTTACGGCGGATCGAACGAGATCCAGCGCAACATCATCGCAAAAGCGGTGCTGGGTCTTTAACGGCGTCACACGAGGCATCCGATGGATATTCAGTTAACGGAAGAACAGGAATTGCTCCGCGGCAGCCTTCAGCGGCTGCTGCGCGATCACTACGACTTCGACGCGCGCCGCAAGATCGTGGCGACTGACGAAGGGTGGAGCAGAAAGCACTGGAGTGCCTTTGCCGAACTCGGCCTATGCGCGGCACCATTCCAAGAAAGTTCCGGCGGTCTCGGCGGCGGTCCGCTTGCGACGATGATCGTCATGCGGGAATTCGGCCGTAATCTAGTCGTCGAGCCGTTCTTGGAAACCGTCGTTCTCGCAGGCGGCCTGATCGAAGACATCGGATCGCAGACGCAGCGCAAGGTGTTTCTGCCGCAAATCATGGCGGGTGAATCCATATGGGCTTTGGCCTGGGCGGAGGGACGTTCGCGCTATGATTTCAACAACGTCGCCACGACCGCTCGGCGCCAGGGTGAAGTCTATGTTCTGAACGGCACCAAGACCACCGTGATCGGCGCGCCATGGGCGGACAAGTTGATCGTCTCGGCGAGGACATCAGGCGAGCCACGCGATCGCAGCGGCGTGAGCCTCTTTGTAGTTGATCGGCGATCTGCCAACCTGCACTTGCAAAGCTTCAAGACGATCGATGGCCGGCGTGCCGCCGAAATCACGTTGATGAACGTGGAAGTCCCGGCCAGCCAGGTGCTAGGAACGGAAGGTGAAGGAGTGGCCGCGCTGGAGGCGTGCCGCGACCGCGCTATCGCAGCACTCTGCGCCGAAGCCGTCGGTGCAATGAGCGAGCTGAACTCGGTGACGCTCGAATACGCGAAGACGCGCAAGCAGTTCGGTGTCGCGCTCGGTACGTTTCAGGTACTGCAGCACCGCATGGTCGATATGTTCATCGCTCTCGAAGAGGCGACCTCGCTCACTCAGCATTTGAATTTGAGTCTCGCGACCGGGGAGCCGCATGGTTCAAAACTGGCGTCCGGCGCTAAATCGAAGGTCGGCTATGCCGCGCGTTTCATCGCTGAGCAGGCTATCCAGCTTCACGGGGGCATGGGCATGAGCGACGAATTGAACGTCGGCCATTACTTCAAACGGATCGCCTCCATCAACATCCAGTTCGGTGATCCGACTTACCATCTGATGCGCTATGCGCGGAGTTAGAGTGTTCAAGATGTGACATCCGATGTCGCGTGCAACGAGAGGTGAAAAAATGACTGACGCTGTAATCGTCTCGACGGCCCGTACGCCCATCGGCAAGGCCTACAAGGGTGCGCTCAATAATACCGAAGGGGCGACCTTGTTGGGCCATGCCATCTCCGCAGCGCTGTCGCGGGCGAAAATCGAGGCCGCCGAGGTGGAAGATGTTGTAATGGGTTGCGCCATGCAACAGGGGAGCACCGGCACGAACATTGCGCGTAAAGCGCTGTTGCGTGCGGGACTGCCGGTGACCGTGGCGGGAACGACCATCGATCGCCAATGCGCGTCCGGCCTTCAGGCGATTGCGCTCGCTGCGCGCTCCGTGATCCTTGACGGCGTCGAAGTTGCCATCGGCGGCGGCGGTGAATCCATCAGCCTAGTGCAGAACAACCAGATGAACACGTTTCATGCCGTCGATCCGGAACTGCTCGCTATCAAGGGCGACGCCTACATCGCGATGCTGGATACCGCCGAAATCGTAGCCAAGCGGTACGACATCTCCCGGGAGCGACAGGACGAATATAGCCTGGAGAGCCAGCGGCGAACGGCATCGGCCCAGCAGGGCGGCCGCTTCAACGACGAGCTAGCTCCGATCAAAACCACGATGGCGGTCACCGACAAGGCAAGCGGCGTAGTATCCTACAAGCAGGTCACGCTTTCGACCGACGAAGGGCCGCGTCCCGATACCACCGCCGAAGGTCTCGGAGCCGTCAAGCCCGCCAAGGGACCGGGCTTTACCATCACCGGCGGCAATGCGAGCCAGCTTTCGGACGGAGCCAGTGCCGCGGTCATCATGAGCGACAAGCTCGCCGCGCAGAAGGGTCTCAAGCCGCTTGGTATCTTTCGCGGGTTTGTCTCGGCGGGCTGCGAGCCGGACGAGATGGGGGTCGGTCCGGTCTACGCCGTACCGCGGCTTCTCAAACGACATGGCTTGACCATCCACGATATCGATCTCTGGGAGCTGAACGAGGCGTTCGCGGTGCAAGTGATCTATTGCCGCGACAAGCTCGGCATCGATCCGGAAAAGCTCAACGTGAACGGCGGTTCGATCGCGGTTGGTCATCCCTATGGCATGACCGGAGCGCGTCTGACGGGCCACGCCCTGATCGAGGGCCGCCGGCGCAAGGCGAAATACGCGGTTGTCACGATGTGCGTCGGTGGCGGCATGGGCGCCGCAGGCCTGCTCGAAATCGTCCATTGAATGCAGCTCGACAGGAAAGCAGGAGGTACGCGTGAAGACAGCCATCACTGAGATGTTCGGAATCGAACATCCGATCGTCCAGGGCGGAATGCACTATGTCGGATTTGCCGAGCTCGCGGCCGCGGTGTCGAATGCCGGTGGGCTCGGCATCATCACTGGTCTGACGCAAAGGACGCCGGAGTTACTGGCCAAGGAGATCGCGCGCTGCCGCGACATGACGAACAAGCCGTTTGGTGTGAACCTGACATTTCTCCCGACGTTTAACGCGCCGCCTTATCCGGAATACATCGCCGCCATCAGGGAAGGCGGGATCAAGATCGTCGAAACCGCCGGGCGCAGCCCCGAGCAGTACATGCCGGCGTTAAAAGCGGTTGGCATCAAAGTCATCCATAAGTGCACGTCGGTTCGGCATTCGCTAAAGGCCGAGCAGATTGGCTGCGACGCGGTCAGCGTCGATGGCTTCGAATGCGGCGGCCATCCCGGCGAAGACGACATGCCCAACATGATCCTGCTTCCCCGTGCCGCGGAGGAGCTGGAAATTCCGTTCGTGGCGTCCGGCGGCATGGCCGACGCGCGCAGTCTTGTCGCAGCCCTTGCCATGGGAGCGGCCGGCATGAACATGGGTACACGCTTCATCGCGACCAAGGAAGCGCCGGTGCATGACAACGTGAAGAAAGCGATTGTTGCGGCGTCCGAGCTGGACACGCGCCTCGTCATGCGCGCGCTCCGGAACACTGAACGCGTGCTCAAGAATGCCGGGGTCGAACGTCTCTTGGACATCGAGCGCGAGAGAGGCTCCAAGCTCAAGATCGAAGATATCCATGACGAGGTCGCCGGTGTCTATCCCAAGGTGATGATCGATGGCGACATGGATGCCGGCGCCTGGAGCTGCGGCATGGTGGTCGGCCTCATCCATGACATCCCGACCGTCAAAGAGCTGATCGATCGCATCATGGTGGACGCTGAGCGCATCATTCGGGCCCGGCTGACGGGATTCCTGGACGCCGAAAGCATAGCTACCCGGAAGGTCGCCTAAAGTCATTCGCTTCAACGCCAAGTCCGAGGTGGAAGACGATGCCAACCTATTTCTGCACGACTCTGGAGGGCCGGCTTACGGCCGAACAAAAGCGCAAAATTGCCGGCGAGATCACGCGCGTCCATTGCGAGGTCACCGGCGCCCCCAGCTTTTTTGCCCAGGTCATCTTCCAGGAGGTGAGGCCCGACGACTACTTCATCGGAGCGGCGCCGCTTAAGTACGACCAGCTCTTCGTCCACGGCCATATCCGAAGCGGACGCGCCGCCGTGGACAAGTCGCGAATGATCGCTTTGATGGCAAAGGCGGTCGGAAGCGCGGCAAAAGCGGAAAGCAGCCGCTCGGTCTGGGTGTATGTGGCGGAATTGCCGCCGCGGCAAATGATCGAATTCGGTCACTTGTTGCCCGAAGCGGGCGACGAACCGGCCTGGACGGCTGCGCTTTCCGCGGAGGACCGCGAATTCATGCAATCGATCGGAAAGTAACGGCTTCGCAATCGGCGAGCCGGCATCTCGACGGGGGTCAAGACGGGAGAACTTCAAATGGTAGAAGATCGGATCGAAGTTGATACCGGCACGAGCGAGCTGCTGTGCGAAATCCGGGACCGCGTCGCGCTCATCACTCTCAACCGTCCAGAGGCGCGCAACGCACTTTCCGACCGACTGACCCCAGCGCTGCGGCGCATGATCAAACAGTGCGGAGACGATCCGAAGATCGGAGCGCTGCTGATCACCGGGGCGGGGAACGCCTTTTGCGCAGGCGGCGATGTCAAGGGCATGGGCGGCAATTCAACGAAGGCCGAGGTGGCGTTTGAAGAAAGTGTCGCGGATCTGCGAACGAAACAACGTACCTTGACGGGTGTGCTCGTGGCGGTGAGGAAGCCGACGATTGCAGCGCTGCCGGGACCTGCGGCAGGCGCAGGGCTTGCGCTCGCACTTGCTTGCGACATCCGCATTGCCTCCGAATCCGCAATCATGACCACCGGGTATTCTCGCATCGGGCTGACCGGGGACTACGGCATCGCGTGGTTGCTGACGCGGCTTGTGGGCACGTCGCGGGCGCGCGAACTGATGTTCATGTCGGAGCGTATCGACGTACGCCGTTGCGAAGCGTTAGGTCTCGTCAATCGCGTTGTATCTGACGCCGAGCTTCGCGAGACCGCCTTTGTGCTTGCAAGGTCTCTGGCTGACGGCCCGTCAATCGCACTAGCCTATATGAAGGACAATCTTGACCATGCCGTCACGTCAGACTTTCTGGGTTCGATGGATCAGGAAGCGGAGAACATGGTTCGATCCGCTCGGACAGGCGATCACAAGGAAGCGGTGCGTGCCTTCATCGACAAACGCAAACCCGTATTCAGCGGGCAATAGGTCATGTGGAGTGTGGCAGTAACCAAGGACGAGGAGCGATCATGACTGAACACGTCAAGACCGAGATAGCTAACGGCATCATGACGTTGACGCTTTCCCGCGTTGACAAGAAGAACGCCCTGACTAACGCCATGTATAGCGCCATGTCGGATGGGCTGGAGCGCGCGGAGAAGGATCCAGCCGTGCGAGTGGTGTTATTTCAAGGAGACGGCGACAGCTTCACGGCCGGAAACGACCTCGTCGATTTCAGCGCCCAAGCCAACGGCAAGGACACAGGCGAGAGCCAGGCGTTTCGATTCATCCGTAATCTCGGCAAAGCCACCTGTCCGCTCGTGGCCGCCGTGCAAGGTAACGCTGTCGGCCTCGGCACCACGATGTTGCTCCATTGCGACCTTGTCTTTCTTACCGACACCGCGAAGCTGATGACGCCGTTCGTCAACCTGGCGCTGGTGCCGGAAGCGGCATCGAGTTGGCTGTTGCCTGCGCGGATCGGGCACGTCCGCGCTTATGCCATGTTTGCGCTGGGAGAGCCTCTTGATGCAGCGACCGCCTTGGCCTGCGGGTTGGCTAATGCCGTGGTGCCATCCGCGGATTTGCGTGCCAAGGCTCGGGAGGCTGCCGAAGCTCTGACCAAACGGCCGGCCGGCTCTCTCAGTCAAACCAAGGCGTTGATGCGTGATATGGACAGGATCGCTGCTCAAATCAGCCGGGAGAGCGGGTTGTTCCGCGAGCGCTTGCAGACCGCCGAGGCGCGCGAAGCGTTCGCGGCGTTTGCCGGGCGTCGCAAGCCGGATTTCTCGAAGATGGCCGCAGGATAAGTCGTCCGGATCGTGCACTGGGAGCACCAACCGCTATGGCCGACCTTCGTATTTTCTCTTGCCTGCCAAACCCAAGGGTTTGGAAAGCGACTATCGCGGCGCGATTCTGCGGCGTCGAGATCGAGGTCAGAGGTGCATCCGGCAAAGAGTTGAGGAATTCGCTTTGGGACGATGATGCTCGTCCTTTGAACGAGGACGAGCAGCGCGCCTTATCATCCTTCGCGCGAACAGGACGGGTCGGTATGACCGGTGCCCAGCTTTTCAAGTCGGATGCGTTTCTCGAACGCAACCTTTTGGCAATGCTCCAGCAGGGTTTGCCCGGGAGGGCAAATCGGCATCTTCGAGTCGAACAGCATTATGCGCGAGCGGTTGCTCGCCTGGGCGAGAAACGGTTTCCGCTATATAGGCGCGGTCCCTAGGAGGCGTCCAGGATCGACATCTTAGTCAATGTGAGTCTCATATTTGCCCTGGACAGCCAGATCTACCTACTCTCTCTATTGGATGGAGCGGTAAACGAAGCAATCCACGCAAGGACCAAGGAAACATTTGCGATCTATGCGGGCGCAATCGAATGTGCATTGTTGCCGCGTCACAGTTCGCCGGTCGGGGATGATATCAGGTTGGCTGGTATATGCTTTGAGACCGAGCTTGTTCTGTTCATGAACGGGCGCCAGCGCGTACAGCAATTGAACGACCGTGGCTTGAGCAAGATCCTGTCGGAACGTGCATGCAGACTATCCGCTCGCGATGGCGCATTTCGCGCGATTGGCCGAACATCCGAACTTCAAGCCGGATATCGAACCCTATCTCCGAAAATTGTCGGCAGCGGCCCAAGGTGTTTCAGTGACGGCCAATGGCTAAAGCGACTGTTTGATCGAGGTATCCTCATGAACGCACCCATCTGCCTGATCTCCGGCGTCGGGCCAGGCACCGGATCCGCACTTGCCAAACGATTTACGGAAGGGGGATACCGCGTCGCTCTTCTGGCGCGGAACGAGGCACGTCTGGTCGCCTTGGAAAGGAAGCTCGTCACTGCAAAGGGTTACCCCTGTGACGTCTCCGATCCCGCCCAAATAGATCGCGTGGCGTCTCAGATCGAGCGCGACCTGGGAAGTCCCAGCGTGGTGATCCACAATGCGGTGGGCGGTGCGTTTGGAACGTTTCGCGAAATTGATCCATCGATTCTGAACAGGAATTTTCAGGTCAATACGATGGGGTTGTTATATCTGGCCCGGCGATTTTCGCCCGCAATGATAGATTCGAAGACCGGCGCCATCGTTGTGACAGGCAACACGTCCGCGTTGCGCGGGAAGCCATCGTTCGCGGGCTTCGCTCCCACGAAGGCCGCGCAACGTATTCTGGCCGAGGCGATCGCGCGCGAGTTGGGTCCGAAAGGGGTGCATGTCGCCTACCTAGTTGTCGATGCGGTGATCGACCTCGCTTGGACGAGAGAGCGCTTCAAGGACAGGCCCGACGAATTCTTTGTTAAGCCCATGGCAATCGCGGAAGAGATTTGGCATGTCGTGCACCAAGATCGCAGCGCGTGGTCGTTCAATGTGGAATTGCGGCCCTTCGGCGAAACGTGGTGAGCGCAAAATTGCGCACACATCCCCGACAGGCGAGCTTACCTATTTAGCCGCGGACGGGCCAATGAACCATGCTCCCCTTCGTCTAT
Source organism: uncultured Alphaproteobacteria bacterium (assembly GCA_963822795.1). Taxonomy (GTDB): domain Bacteria; phylum Pseudomonadota; class Alphaproteobacteria; order Rhizobiales; family Xanthobacteraceae; genus Bradyrhizobium. Next base: position 228,102 of record CAWGJM010000057.1, on the reverse strand, counting down.
GGGAAGATGGTGCGTCAATTGACTCCACACTCCATCCCGAACGCGTAGCAGATCCCGTGAACCGTACGATCGCCAAATAGTTCATGCTCCCGGGAAATTGAGGAGAGCCGTAATGAGACTTTACGACCTAAAGGCCGGCACCAATACGAGACGAGTGCGCATTTTCTTGGCCGAAAAGGGCGTGAAGCTGCCGACCGTCGAGGTGGACATGATGAAGGGCGAGAACAAGGGTCCAATATCCATCTAAAAATCCTATGGAAACGATACCTCTCCTAGAAATAACCAAAGATATTTGAAATTTCGCCGAGCTGACCGATGACCTGTGGGCGAGGGCCCGCGAAAAGGCCGGCACTCGCACCACCTTCTTCAACCACCTGCGGTCGATCACCATCTTTCTCGTCTTCGCCTCCTGGCGCGACCTCCTCACCACCCTCACCTTCGAGCAACCCCCGCCAAGGCCGCCGTAGTCAAAATGCTGAAATGAGAACCGCCCCGTCTCAACGTCTTGACTCTCCGTAGGCAACGGACAAGCTTTGGCGTTTGAGGCACTCGGGTGACGGACGATGGCGAAGAAACAGGCGCCGATTCCAATAAGCTTGAGGCCATGGATCGAGGCTCGACAGCGATTTAGCCTGTCGCATGCGCATGTGCAGATGGCCCGTGAGCTCGGGCTGAACCCAAAAAAGTTCGGCAAGCTCGCCAATCACCACCAGGAGCCGTGGAAGCGGCCGCTGCCGGACTTCATCGCAGCCCTTTATGTCAAGCGCTTCGGCAAGCCGATCCCGGCTGTCGTCAAGACCATCGAAGAGATAGCAGCGGCAGCTCTCGCCAAGAAGCGTGCCAAAAAGATAAGGAAGCTGATCGCCTCGCAACCGCCGAATGAACAGAGCTCGGTAGCGCAAACGGAGCAAAAAAGCTGAACAATAAATTTTAAATGTGAGCTCGTCTTAAGAGTAGCTTCAATGAGATCGAATAAACTCACGGTTCACCTGCCTTGAGCGTCTCACAGAACCCGCATTCGGATTTCAATCGGAGGGCGTCGCAGCGCCTACGCCGAACCGGTAGGTTCCCCGCCATATCGATCATGTCCGCCTGCGGGATTTTGAGGACCCAGCCGCACCAACCGTCGGGCGGCATGCGTCACGGCGCAGTCGCCCTCCGTGTTGCTGGCTTCACCGTTTAAGCTCAACTCTAGTCGTCGGCAATTTCTACCCGGCGAGTATTGCCCAAAGAGCAGCGTCCTGTTTCAGCCACGCGTGCTAACTTTCGCGTGTTCGCGGCAAGAAGCTGACCTCTTCATCTTGGCACGAGGATTCCCAAAGATGGCGATCATCATTCCAATTTGGTAGTGAATGCACCATGGAGTTCATCGATGAAGGAGTCTCACAGTGTGGCGGACCCTGACTCGAAGCCCCGACGCCTCCCGAAGGGTTCCTACATGTTGGGTAGCAGGCCGCCGAACTGCGACATTTTGTTCTCGCAGACTGACCGTCTTACCTCGCGCCTCTTGACGAAAGGCCATCCTTTCTCACTTGATAGCAGTTTCGGCGAACCGCATGAAGCTTGACCCCGTGGCGGCCTTTCCGGTGCGAGAAATTAGCGCACAGCTTTCGTTAGTGATCAAATGACGCATGGCGGCCAAAAGGGTTTCGGTATGACCAAGCGAGGCCGATCCGGGCACGCGACCCGATCGCCCCGTTTCCGCTTCCTGCAGAAGCTCGAAGCACAGAAGAACGATCGCAAGGATCGCTCTCGGATCGAGGACCCGAAACAGTCCGTCGAAGAGCTATTTCATTCCCCGAAGCCAACGCGAACCTGATGGATCTTGGACGAGTTCCTCACATAGGCCGAACGCCATTCAGACAAAGAGAAATTCTGTGAGGATCTCTACGCACAAAATGGCTGCGAATTGTCTAATTGCCCCTGAAAACATTACAGAAATTCGAGACTTCCAAGCTGAATACATCGGTCGGCTTCCATCTCCTGATTCAGCTTCGCCAACCCATCGCAGTTCGATCGCTTAGGCTATGACACGCTGAGACCCAGCGCCATCCCGCGCAGGGCCTTCATCACATCGTGCAGGCTGGGCGCGAGCTCGGTGTCCTGCCGTTGCACGAACGGGCAGGTCAGTACCGCCAGCGCGCCTTCGGGACCGAGAACGGGCGCGGAAATATCCACCACGCCGCGGGCCTGCAGGCTTTCGCCCTGCCAGTAGCCGCGTGCGCGGATCTCGCTCAGGGTGGACGCGAAGGTCGGCGGCGTCACCGTTTCGCCGACGTGCCCCGTATGTTCGCGCAGCATCGCCGCGCGCGCCGCCTCGTCTTGGAACGCAAGCATCACGCGTCCGGAGCCTGTTTTCAACAAATCGATATGCGCGCCAAGTCTGATCGTCAGGCCCCAGTTGTCGGGACTGTCGACCTGCGCGACGATTGTCAGATCTCCGCGGTCGTAGACGCCAAGGTGGCACGATTGCCGCGCCCGCTCCGAGAACCGATTCATCAGCGGCAACGCTGGTGCAAGGAGGCGTTTCAACGGCGGATGCCGCGCGCCCTGTGCGAACAGTTTGTAACTCAGCGAATAACGATCGCCCTCGAGCGAGCGTAGCACATAATGGCGCGCTACCAGGCGCTCCAGCATCCGGTAGATCTCGCTTTGGCTGCGGCCTAGTTCGCGGACCATCTCGGCGCGGGTGAGCCCGGCTGGCGCGTTTGAGAGCAGTTCAAGAATATCGAGTCCCTTGTCGAGTGCCGGTGCGCGATATTGATCGGCGGGGGCCTCTGCACGATACTGTCGCTTGTCTGGTCCGGTCGGCCGCGCCACCTCACGTCCTCCTGCCTCGCGTTCCTTTTTTGGCCACGACACGGCACTAAGTATTGCTATTTCCATTAGTGAATATACTATTTGCTAATAGAAATCATTGGTCAAATAGATAGGCCAACAGCTGCGCGTATGGTCAAAGGGAGGCGCGCATGGAATGACTCGCCGACACCGCTATTCCAGTTCGCCGCGACGGCTCCAGTCGGTGGCCGTCCTGGACGCGGCAGGGCCGCGCTCGGTTCGATCTCCGCGGCGGCAACGCTAGCCTTTCAACTCTCGGTGGCGCGGGCGTCAAATCGAGCCTGCCCCCTCACAACCGTCGTCGAGGCGCGCGATGCTGCTCGTTGAAGCCAAGGACATCAGCAAGTCGTTCCCCGGCGTGCGCGCGCTCGCGGGCGTTCGATTCGAGCTGATGCCCGGCGAGGTCCATGCCTTGATGGGTGAGAACGGCGCGGGCAAGTCGACGCTGATGAAGATTGTTGCCGGCATCTATCGCAAGGATTCCGGTGAGATCCGCTACAACGACGCAAGCGTTGATTTCGCCGGCCCGCGCGAGGCGCAGCACGCCGGCATCGGCATCATTCATCAGGAACTGCAGCTGATGAACCACCTGACCGTTGCGCAGAACATCTTCATCGGCCGCGAGCCGAAGCGCGCGCTCGGTCTTTTGCTCGACGACGACAAGCTCAACCACGACGCCGCGGCGCTGCTCGCCCATCTCAATCTCAATATCGATCCGCGCGCCGTCGTTAGCGGTCTCACCGTCGCGAAGCAGCAGATGGTCGAGATCGCCAAGGCGCTGTCGTTCAATTCCCGCGTCCTCATCATGGACGAGCCCACCGCAGCGCTCAACAACGCCGAAATCGCGGAGCTGTTCAAGATGATCCGCGAGCTGAAGAGCCGCGGCGTCGGTATCATCTATATCTCGCACAAAATGGACGAATTGAAGCAGATCGCCGACCGCGTCACCGTGCTCCGCGATGGCGAATATGTCGGCACCGTCGATGCCGCGAGCACCAGCATGGCGACAATCATCGGCATGATGGTCGGCCGCACCATCAGCGACGAGCGCGTGGTCGGCACGAGCCAGCCCGGCGAGGTCGCACTCGACGTCCGCCATCTCGAGTGCGGTCCGCTGGTTCGCGACGTGAGCTTCTCGGTACGCCGCGGCGAGATTCTAGGATTTGCCGGGCTGATGGGGGCCGGCCGCACCGAGGTCGCGCGCGCCGTGTTCGGCGCCGACCGGCCGCAATCGGGAGAGGTCTATGTGCACGGCAAGAAGCGCGCGATCCGCACCCCCGAGCACGCGGTTGCCGCAGGCGTCGGCTATCTCTCCGAGGACCGCAAGCGCTTCGGGCTCGCGCTCGGCATGGACGTCGAAGCCAATGTCGTGATGTCGAACCTGTCGCGCTATCTGTCGTTCGTCGGCTTTCTCAAGAGCCAACCGATGCGCCAGGCGACGGAGAAATTCATCCGTCTGCTCAACATCCGCACGCCGTCGGCGGCGCAGAAAGTGCGGCTGCTGTCGGGCGGCAACCAGCAGAAGGTCGTGATCGCGAAATGGCTCGACCGTGATTGCGATATCCTGTTCTTCGACGAACCGACGCGCGGCATCGACGTTGGCGCCAAGAGTGAGATCTACAAGCTGCTCAGAACGCTCGCCGACCAAGGCAAGGCGATCGTGATGATTTCCTCGGAGCTCCCGGAGATCCTGCGTATGAGTGATCGCATCGTGGTCATGTGCGAAGGCCGCATTACCGGAGAGCTGGCGCCGGAGCAGGCGACGCAGGAGCGGATCATGGAACTCGCCACGCAACGCGAAACGGCAAAGGCCGCCTGACAATGACCGAAGCGACGACCACGCAAAAATCCTCCGCCGCCGCGCCGCGCCAGGGCGCCTTGCTCGCGCCAGCCGCGCTGCAGAAGCTGCTCGCCTTCGCAAGCCTCGTGCTGCTCTTGGTCTATTTCAGCATCGCCTCGCCGGCCTTCATGCAGGCCGACAACATGATCAACATCCTGCAGGCGACCGCGGTCAACGGGGTTCTCGCGATCGCTTCGACCTTCGTCATCATCACCGCCGGCATCGATCTGTCGGTAGGCACGCTGATGACCTTTTGTGCCGTGATCGCCGGCGTCGTGCTGACCTTCTGGGGATTTCCGTTGTGGACCGGCCTGATCGCAGCGCTCGCGACCGGGGCGCTGTGCGGCGCGGTCTCCGGCACGCTGGTTGCCAAGGCCAAGATCCCGCCGTTCATTGCGACGCTCGGCATGATGCTGCTGCTCAAGGGGCTGTCGCTGGTCATTTCCCGCGACAAGCCGATCTATTTTAACGACACGCCCGGCTTCACCTCGATCTCCCAGGACTTTGTGCTCGGCGAGCTCTTTCCCAGCTTGCCGATCCCGAACGCTGCGATGATCCTGTTCATCATCGCAATCCTTGCCTCCATCGTGCTCAACCGCACCGCGCTCGGCCGCTATACGTTCGCCATCGGCAGCAACGAGGAGGCGGTGCGGCTCTCCGGCGTCAATGTCGACCGCTGGAAGATCGCGATCTATAGCCTCGGCGGTGGCATCTGCGGCCTGGCCGGTCTCTTGCTGGCATCCCGCATCAACTCGGCCCAGCCCGCGCTCGGGCAAGGCTATGAGCTCGATGCGATCGCGGCGGTCGTGATCGGCGGCACCTCGCTGTCCGGAGGCGCCGGCACGATACTCGGCACCATCATCGGTGCCTTCATCATGAGCGTGCTCACCAACGGCTTGCGCATCATGTCGGTCGCGCAGGAATGGCAGTTCGCCGTCACCGGTATCATCATCATCCTGGCCGTCTATACCGACATGCTGCGACGTAGGCGGACGTGACAGACGTTTTTCGGGCTCGTGCGATGCGCGGGCCTTAAGGACCGTAGCCGGATGCGGATCCATTCGGCGCAAAGGAGACCAACCGAATGGTTGGGACCGAGGAGGATAACGCATGACTCACAAGCTGCTTTTTGGCGCGGCCCTTGGCGCCATGCTCACGACGGGCGCCTTGGCACCCGCGCGCGCCGATGAAACCTACATCCCGCTGATCTCCAAGGGCTTTCAGCACCAGTTCTGGCAAGCCGTGAAGCTTGGCGCCGAGCAGGCGGCCAAGCAGGCCAACGTCAAGATCACCTTCGAGGGACCGGAAACGGAGGCCATGGTCGACAAGCAGATCGACATGCTCTCGGCCGCGCTCGCCAAGAAGCCGAGCGCGATCGGCTTCGCCGCGCTCGATTCTAAGGCAGCCATCCCGCTGTTGAAGAAGGCGCAAGATGCGAAGATCCCGGTCGTCGCCTTCGACTCCGGCGTCGACAGCGACATTCCGCTGACCACCTGCACCACCGACAATCTGGTCGCCGCGGGACTCGCCGCCGACAAGATGGCCGAGGCGATCGGCGATGCGGGCGAGGTCGGGGTCGTCGTGCACGACCAGACCAGCCGTACCGGCATCGATCGCCGCGACGGCTTCCTAAACAAGATGAAGGCCAAGCATCCGAACATCAAGGTCGTTGATGTCCAATATGGCCAGGGCGATCACCTGAAGTCGGCGGAAATCGCCAAGACCATGTTGCAGGCTCATCCGAACCTGAAGGGTATCTTCGGCGCCAATGAAGGCTCGGCCGAGGGCGTCGCGATCGGTGTGAAGGAAAGCGGCAAAAAGGTCGTCATCATCGGTTACGATTCCGGCAAGGAGCAGAAGGACGCGATCCGCTCCGGCGCAATGTACGGCGCTATCACCCAGAACCCGATCGGCATAGGCAGGTGCACCGTCGAGGAGGCCGTCAAGGCGCTCAAGGGCGAGAAGCTGCCGAAGGTGATCGACACCGGCTTCTATTATTACGACAAGACCAACATCGACGATCCGAAGATCGCCGCGGTGCTCTACGACTGATCAGCAACGGGGCGGCGGATCGCGCCACCGCCCTTTTTCTGCGCATGGGATCACGCTGTCTGAATGACTTCGGTTCTGGCCGCAAGGCCAACCACTAAAGCCAAGCTGACCACCGATTGACCACCGAATTCCATGAACAAACAGTGACAAAGGTGGTCAATCGCGGGCAGACTTCATTGTTTTTATTGATCATTCCGTTTGCTATTTACGTTCGGGAGGCAGGGGTCGCAGGACGATCCCGACCCGCCGGCCACCTCCACAAACAGCCACAGTTGTTGCTGGTGTTTGCAACTTTGGTTCTGATTGCCCGGATCGCCAACAACATTGGGCACCGGCATCAACATGGGCCACGCATATCTCCTGCTGCACGAGACGTTTTCAGGAATTCAGGGCTGGAAGTGTTTTCCAAATCACAATTTGTTCGGGCAGGTTCGGCGAGAAAAGTGGCTGGCGTTTTCTAAAAATCCAAAATGACCGTTTTGCTCTGCTCTCAGTAGCCGCACGGAATTTTAAGTCCCTTGCGTCTACCAGTTCCGCCACGTCGCCCGCTTTGATTTTCCACGCACCTCAAATGTATTTCCAAAATCGCTCCAATGGCAGCAGACCTCTTCATCGACGTGGCCGAATCGGAGGCGATTATTGCGCACACAGTCCCTGGTATCCCGACTTAAGCAGCTCGCCGATAAAAAAGCAGGGTTTCTGCAATAGTGGGTTTTGCGATGCGATGTAGCGGACACCCGACGCCTCCAAGAGCAATTCATCTGCGAGGATCGCAGCTTAAGGTTCGCTGTAGATCCCTTTGATGTCTCGCGTCATTCCGACAAAGGGCCGACAGGCCACTTTGGCCGCAGCACGATGACGCGATCGTCGGATGATCATCGACGTCGATGACGATTGGTTACATCACAGAGGTCGTCCGCGACCATTACTATGATGCAATTAAACTATTGTGTGCCATGGGACCGATCTGTGGGGTCATTGGTGGCGTGTCCAACATGCTCGATTAGGTTATGAGCAAAAAGCACTTCTACATCCAGTTCTTCTAACGGGCTTATCGTCGTGCTTTCGTTGAATCGGGCATCGGTGGAAGCAGACGCGTTACGGTGGATGATCTGCACGTATGACTTCGCGCCAACTCTGGCGCTCATGACAAGATCGTGAGATGCTGCGCCGTTGTGGAGAAGCAGCTTAGATCGCCTTATTTGGGCGGTTTCACTTCGTGCGAAATCAGACGGGGAGGTGAAATGAGTATCGGAGTCGGAGTTATCGGTACAGGTGTAATGGGCGCCGAACATGCTCGAATACTCCGAGAGACTCCCGGCGCTCATCTGGCGGGGGTCTTTGACGCCGAGGCCGCCCGGGCGCAGGCTGTAGCCTCTGGAACAGCCGTCTTTTCGGATCCTCGTTCGTTGATCACGTCGGCTCAGGTCGACGCCATAGTCATCGCATCTCCCGATGCCACTCATGCGGCGCTCACACTCTCCTGCATTCAGGCCAGAAAACCGGTTCTGTGCGAAAAGCCGCTTGCGTCATCGGCGGCGGAAGCCCTGAACGTGGTGCAGGCGGAGGTCGCTTTGGGTCGCCGGCTAATCCAGGTCGGATATATGCGCCGATTTGACCCCGGCTATCAGGAGATCAAGCGCGTCAAAGACGCCGGTGGCGTGGGCGGAACCGTGTTGCTGCACAACGTGCACCGAAACGTTCGTGCGCCGGACTGGTTCACAGGTCAGATGGCCCTAACGAATTCGTTCGTCCACGAGATCGACATCAGCCGTTGGCTTCTGGGATCGGAGATCGTTTCCGCGCACGTGGCGTCGGGGCCCGGCGGCGAGCCCCTGATGATCACGATGGAAACCGATAAAAACGAGATCATTTCGACCGAGGTTTTCGTGAACGCCACCTACGGCTACCATGTCCATGCCGAGTTGGTCGGTCGGCAAGGCACGGTAGCTCTGGCTCGCCCGTCGCTTACGCTGTGGAACAGAGATAGAGCTGGCGGTCATTCGTATCCGGACAATTGGGTGCCGAGGTTCCAGGACGCGTACCGCAGGCAGATGGCCGATTGGGTCCGCGCCGTGAAAACCGGAAATTCGGTTGGGGCGAGCGCGTGGGACGGCTATGTCGCCTCAGCCATCGCAGAGCAAATCGCTGAGACTCTTGCCGGAAGTCGTGCGGCGACCCTGAAATATGGACCACGCCCCCCGCTGTATGACTGACGGGGATCGAGCGAACGAGGCTGGACGGAAATCGACCAGCGTCGCACGCTATCCAACGGCGGACCTTGGGAGAGGAAATGATGATTAAGTACGCCGTCGTTGGCGCAGGCTGGATTTCGCAACAAGCGTTCCTGCCGGGAGTCGCACAGTCTGCAAACTCACGGGTTATCGCGATCGTGACTGGCGATCTGGACAAGGCTGCACAGTTGGCGGACTTCTATGGTGTCGGCCAGATCGTAAGCTACGACGGCTACGATGCTCTTCTGACAAGCCCTGAAGTCGACGCGGTGTACATTGCTCTGCCGAACCATCTGCATGCGAACTATGCTATTCGGGCGGCCCGAGCCGGCAAGCACGTCTTGGTCGAGAAACCACTTGCCACGAGCGAAGATGAAGCTGTCGCCATGATCGCTGCAGCGCGTGAAGCCGGCGTGTTTCTGATGACCGCGTACCGGCTCCACAACGAGCCGGGAACCGTCGCGGTCCTCGAACATATCCGCAACGGCGCAATCGGTCGACCGCTTGTCTTTCAATCGGTTTTCAGTTTCCAGACAGCGTCAGAAAATCACCGACTGAAGGCTACGAGTTGGGGTGGGCCGCTCCAGGACGTCGGGGTCTATTGCATCAATGCGGCTCGTCACGTCTTTGCGGAAGAGCCGATTGAGGCGATGGCGATGGCACACCGACCGACCGAAGACCCGCGGTTTCGCGAAGTGGAAGGGTCCGTTGCAGCCTTGCTGCGTTTCCCCTCAGGCGGTCTCGCCCAATTCGTCGCCAGCTTCGGGGCGGCCGCTGTCGACAATTACCGCGTCGTCGGAACGTCGGGCGATCTTGAACTCGACCCCGGCTTCAGGTTCGAGACCGCGACAAAACTACGCCTGCGTGGCGACGGCGGGGTCTCGGAAACTCAGTTTCCGCAAATCGACCATTTTGGCGCGCAGGTGGCGTACTTTTCAGATTGCATCAAAGCGGGAACGCCGCCCGAGGCGGATGGCGACGAGGGGTTGGCGGACCTGCGCGCACTAATCGCGATTGAAAAGGCCGCCTTGACTGGACAACCGCAAATTATCACATCCCGTCCACGTTCCCACCATCCGACGCCCGACATGGTGCGACTTACCCCAGCAACCGATCGCCGGTTAGTCCTCTGAAGAGGCTGCCTGCCCTGCGCCCGTAGCGTTGGATGACGGAGGCAGGAAAGGGCCGAGCAGAAGAGCGGCGCATCAAATGTGGGAGCATGAAGCCTTCCTCGACGCCATGCGGGAACGCCTGGACCGCGCGCCGACTTGCGCATCCGACGCCCAGACCGCGGAACATCCGTTCGGATGCGCGCTACTCACTTTCTGACGCGCACGATCGAAAGGGTGTGGACGGAGATGAGCCTCCTTGTTCTCGCCTACAACATGGGACGATGATCGCCATCCTCGCCGTGCAGCCGCCAACAAACTCGGGATGTCGCCCTCGCCATTATGTGCAGCCATGCAGGCGGCCGATTGGCTCGCCTGCATGTAAACGGTCTGCTCATGCCGAACCAGCGCCGACAGTAAGGTATGGCTTTGCAACGCTGCGCTTTTAAGCGCGTCTACATTGCAGGTCATCGCGGTTCCGGCGAGTTGGACAATTCCTCGACTGCCGGGAATGTTTCCACTAGTAGCTGCGGATGCGCCGACGACTCCAGGCGGCTCCGAGCGGGCCATGCTTAACGGGGTTTATGTCGACTCTCCTGGCAAAAGGTACTTCTATATAGCGGTATTATACTGGACGGGGGCGGACCCTCTTGGGCTTCGGCGGGACCACCTTGCTGAAATCAAGGGTACCGGCCTGCTGCGGCAGGACCAACGCTGACCGTTATTGGCGAGCCTGGGCCACCAGCGGTTCGGGACGATCCGGAAAGGTCTGCTCCCAGCCGCCGCCGAGCGCCTTGAACAGCGTGATGAGATCCAGCGACACGTTGGTCGTGCTAGTCGCGTATTGCTGCTCGTTTTGCAGAAGGCTGCGCTCGGCATCTAACACCGACAGGAAATCCGTGACGCCGTCATTATAGCGCGAGCGTGAGAGATCGAGCGCTGCGCGCGTGTGGTCGAGTTGGCCTCGTAGCCGGGCCCGGCGCACCTGCTCGAGCCGGTGCGCTGCGATAGCGTTAACAACCTCGTGCCAGGCCTGCAGCACCGTCTTGTGGTAGGAGAGCGCGGATTCGACCTGTTGTGCCTCATTGAGCTCGAGCGTGCTTTTGAGCCGGCCGGCGTCGAAGATCGGCAGCGTCACGCTGGGGCCGGCCATGTATTGCAGCGAACTGGATTTGAACAGATTGTTGAATTGCAGCGAATCCAGCTCAACCGTGCCGTTGAGCTGGAATTTCGGATAGAACGAGGCAATGGCCACGCCGATATTGGCGGTGGCCGCATGCAACTGATCCTCGGCCGCGCGGATGTCCGGTCGCCGACGCGCGAGCTCGGAGGGAATCCCGAGGGGGACGCGAGGCGGCGATCTTGGAATCGCGTGCCTCGGAGAAAGCTCGGCGTTGAGCGCGGTCGGCGGCAGGTCGAGCAACAGCGCGATGGCGTTGAGGTATTGAATCTCCTGCTGCTGCAGGCTTGGCAGTTGCGCCCTGATACCCTCGACCTGGGCCGCGGCGTTCTCGGCATCCAGGCCGCTGCGCACGCCCTTCTGTTGAAGCTGTTGCGCGAGCTGCAGCACTTCGCGGTCGACCTTCACGTTGTTTTCAGCGATCCTGATCTGCTCCTGCGTGCCGCGAAGCTGGATATAGTCGCGCGCGAGCTCGGCGAGACTCGATACCAGCGCGTCACGCCGGTTGTCTTCCGCCTGATTGACCTGCGCATCCGCGGATTCGATCTGCCGGCGAACGCGGCCCCAGAGGTCGAGCTCCCAAGACATGTCGAGGCCAACCGTGTATTCGTTGATCGGCTGGATATTGATCCCGCTCGTGCCGGCCGGGCCGAGTAGGGGGCCGATCAAACTGATGATGCCGTTCTTGCTGTAGAGTTCGCGCTGATATTTGGCGTCGCCGTTGATGCTCGGGAATTCTGCTGATGCCGTAACCCCGCGCTGATAACGGCTTTCCGCGATCCGGATCGTGGCCGTCCGCACGTCGAGATTGGCGTCAGCGATCCGGCTTTCGAGGTTGGTGAGGATGGGATCGCTAAACACAGTCCACCAGTTCGGATCGGTGGGCGCCGGAAGGTGGGCGGCCGATACGGCTTGTCCGGAGAATGCGGCGTTATCCGGCAGATGGGGATTGGGCTCGACGAAGTCGGGGCCCAGCGTGCAACCTCCGAGGAAACCTCCAAGGATCGGAAGCGCAATGGCGAACGCCGCCAAGCGGCGGCGATGGCGTTGCGGCATCTAATGGCCCCCTCCGGCTCGCATGCCTCCTGTCTTCGGCGACAACAGGAAGCAGAACGGAACGACGGCGAATGCGATGATCGCGCAATAGAAGAAGACGTCGGCATACCCAAGCACGGCCGCCTGCGTCCTGAACACCTGATAGACGCGGCCGACCGCGATGTCGTGTACCACAGCGCTGGCCCGGCCCATCGCCCGCAGCGCCTGTTCATATTGCGCGACCAGCGCCTGGTAGGGCTGGTGGAACGGACTTGCCCATTGCGACAGATAGCTCTGATGAACCTGCGACCGCTGCGTGACTTCGGCGGTCGAAAGGGAGATTCCGATCGATCCGAAGACGTTCCGGAACATTGCAAACAGCGCCGCGCCGTCGCCATTGAGCTCGCGCGGCAGCGTCAGATAGGCCACGGTGCTGATCGGCACGAAAAGAAAGGCAAGCCCCGCGGTCTGGAACGTCCGCATGAAGACCATGGTCTTGAAGTCAACGTTAGGTGACAGCGTGCTCGAATAGATCAGCGCGCACCCCATGATGGTGAATCCGGCCGCGATGATGTAGCGCGTTTGAACCTTCGTCATCAGGCGGCCGACGATCGGGATCAGGAGAATGACAGCGATGCCACCGGGGGAGAGGATCAGTCCGGCCCAGGTCGCGGTGTACATCAATACCGTCTGCGCGAATTGCGGGATCAACACTGCGCTCGCGTAGAGGATGCCACCCGTCGCCGCGATCATTACACAGCCGCCCGAGAAATTTCTGTCCTTGAAGACCGATAGGTCTACGATCGGCTTCTTCGCGATCAAGAGCCAGCCGATTGCGCCCGATATCCCCAGGAATGCCAACAGCGCCATCAGGCGAATGAAGTCAGACTGGAACCAGTCGGCGTCCTCGCCGCGATCCATCATGATCTGCAGGCAACCAAGGCCGAGCGTGATCAGGGCCAGTCCGATGTAGTCGATGCCGCGGCTCCTGCGGTTCTTCTCCCACGGAGGATCTTCGACCAGCACCGAAACGAAGAAGGTGGCGATCGCGCCGACCGGAACATTCAGGAAGAAAATCCAGCGCCACGAGGCCTGGTCGGTGATGTAACCGCCCAATGTCGGGCCGAGCACGGGCGCGACGATGGTTGCAATCGCGGTTACGCCGAAGGCGGCAGCGCGCCTTGCAGGCGGGAAGGTGTCGAGGATAATCGATTGCTGGTTCGGCTGCAGCCCACCGCCAAAAAACCCCTGCATCAGGCGGAAGATGATGATCTGTGCGAGACTTTGCGCGGTCCCGCACAGAAACGAGCAGACCGTGAACATCACGATGCAGATGATGAAATAGCGCTTGCGGCCGAACAGGTCGCTCAGCCATCCCGAGATCGTCAGCACGATGCCATTGGCGACGAGGTAGGACGTCAGCGACCAGGTTGCTTCGTCGTTGCTGGCCGAGAGGCTGCCGGCGATGTGGGGAAGCGCGACATTGACGATCGTGGTGTCGAGGATTTCCATGAAAGCGGCCAGCGTCACGACGACCGCGATCAGCCACGGATTATAGGCAGGCTTCCATTCCTCTTCGGGGCGGCCGGACGCTTCACTCATCGCACAGTTACCGCCGGTTCGACCGAAATCCCAAGCGGCAAGGGAAGGTTGGGGTCGAGCCCCTTGTCGATCACGATCTTGACCGGTACCCGCTGCACGATCTTGACGAAATTGCCTGTGGCATTTTCCGGCGGAAATGCTGTGAACTTTGATCCCGAACCGAGCTGGATGCTATCGACATGCCCTTCCAAATGGAGGTTCGGATAGGCATCGACACTGATCGCGACGTGTTGTCCGGACCGCATATCGGCGAGCTGGCTCTCCTTGAAGTTGGCGGTGATCCAAACTTCCGGTGCGACGATCGAGAAGATCTGCTGGCCCGGGGCGACGTAGTTGCCTTTTTCCACGTTGCGTTTTGTGATCCAGCCGTCCTGGGGAGCGGTGACCACGGTCCAGGACAGGTTCAGTGCGGCCTGATCGAGCTTTGCCTGCGCCTGTTCGACCTGGCCTTTGAGTTGGCCTACCTGCGCTTCGGTTTCGTTGATGCGCTGAGGTACGGGCGAGTTCTGTATCACTTGCGCTTCGGCAAGCGCCACCTGCGCTTCGGCCTGCTTTAAGGCTGCTTCGGCGGCATCGACGTCCTGCTGTGACGTCGCGGCCTTCGGCAGGCTCTTCTGGCGGTCGAAATCCGCCTGCGCCTTGGCGCGACGGGCCTGCGCGTTCTCGAGTTGGGCTTTGGCCTGCTCTAGTTGGGCCGGAAAGTTCTTTTGGGCGATCTCCAGACCAAATTGCTGCCCGCGATATTGCGCTTTCGCGGTCGCCAGTGCGCCCTCGGCCTGTTCCCGGTCAATCTGATACTGCCGGGGATCGATATGGATCAGAGGTTGACCCTGCTTGACGAATTGATTGTCGGTGACGTCAAGCGACGTTTAGCGTTTAAATAGATTGACGGTCTTGTCGAGAATGTCCGCCCAGGGGAGCGCAACCAGATCAAGAAAACGCAGCGCCCCCATTGTCTTTTTTGATCTCGTTCGAGCGCCCTGGTCACGGCATCCAGCATATACCTTTCGACCAATCGCAAGAATCGGGTGTTGCGTGTCCCCGCAACCGACCGAAAATCTTTGATCGAAGCCTATATTCGATATGCGGCGCCAACCCCGGGATTACCCCGGCTACGTCAGGAACGAACGCAAATACTTGCGGTCAGATGAGACCAAAACGCCAGACTTTTCAGCGCGATGCGGCCCGATAACCGGGTTCGGGACGCAGGGGTCGCAGTTTCGAATCCTGCCACTCGCCATCCTTTCAAGTACTTTCCCTTCAAGTACTTACTTTCGGTGATTTTCGTGCGCAATGAAATGGGCAATGAGGCACTGCCGCCATGCTCATCGGTCTCAAGGCTTGCGCCAAGGACGTCGAGGAGAAAATCAAGCGCATCCACGAGGATCCTGCCCCCCTTGAGGCTGGAAAGCTGACGATTGGGAGCGTGAGGGGAACGGCCCCTGGCGCGATGTGACGCGGGACATGATCAAGCATCACAAGTCGTCGCTCCGGACCTATGAGCTTATTTTGGCCGACCTCCGAGAATAGCACGCGGCGAGTAGCGTTTGCGGCGGATCGCTATCACGCCGACGCCGAAATCGTCTCACGGGCCGTCGATCGTCCCATTCACTGCCATGACTACCGTCAGGATTGCGAAGTGGTGGATTCCCGGTGACGTCGTCTTCGGCGCTGTCGGGTGCGAAATTCGAGACGCTCGCTGTCGATTCGATCATGCGCGAGATGCGGGTGCGCTCGCCGAATTTGCAGAATGAGCTCAGGCCGCGTCCGTGCGCGAAGCCGCCTTGGCGTTTCGCTCGGCAGCGCTCTTTGCTGCAGACGGACGGGCGCCAGGACCCGGCTTCGTCACGACCTCCTTGGCCATCAGCGGTTCGCCGCACTCGGAACAGACCATCACAGGATTGAACACCTTGCCGCATTTGCGATGTTCGTGCAGCAGAGGCCGCCCGCGCTCATCGACCATATGCGTATCGCCCCAATGCACGATCGCCATCATGATCGGATAGAGATCAAGTCCCTTTTGGGTAAGGATATATTCGTGGCGCTTCGGCGATTCCTGATAGGGAATTCGGCGCAGGATGCCCGTCCTGACCAGCTTCTTTAGCCGTTCCGCGAGCAGGTGGCGGGTGATGCCGAGCGCCGATTGAAATCCTTCAAAGCGCCGGGTGCGCAGAAAGCACTCGCGCAGGATCAGAAGCGTCCAACGGTCGCCGATCACGCCGATCGTCCGGGCCACCGAGCACGGCTCTTCCTCTAAGGCATCCCACTTCATCCCTATATCCCTGTCTCCACCTCGCCGCGCGGACGCCCATCGGTCGGGCGGCACGGCCACAACATTCTAAATAGGTACTAATGACGAAACAACTATATCAGCTGGAATTGATAGCGTAGTCTAAGGCTCGATTGGCCCAATTGGAATTGACAGTTCAATTTTAGAACTGTAACAAAAGCAGGATCTGGCGCGGCCTCAGCTTCGCCCGACCAACGTGACCCACGCTCGCCAGGAGAGGCCGGTGGCAAAGCCCCTAAAGGTGGAATTTCAGTTCGATTTCGGCAGTCCCAATGCCTATCTGGCGGAGTATCTGATCCCGTCGATCGAGCGGCGAACCGGTATGAAATTCGACTATGTGCCGGTCCTGCTCGGCGGGATCTACAAGGCGACCGGCAACATGTCGCCGAACGACTCGCTGCGCGGCATCAAGAACAAGCCGGAATATCAGGCGTTGGAGACCCAACGCTTCATCCGTCGCCACAACATCACGAAATTCCGCCAAAACCCGTTTTTCCCGGTCAACACCCTGATGCTGATGCGCGGCGTCCTGGCAGCCCAGTTTGAGGGTGTGTTCGAGCCGTATTTTCGCGCCGCCTATCACCACATGTGGGAGGAGCCGAAGAAGATGGATGACGTCGAGGTTTTCAAGTCGGCTTTCAAATCCTCTGGCATCGACGTCGATCGTCTGATGGCGCGAGCGCAACAGGACGACGTCAAGAAACGGCTGATCGAGCTGACCAATGACGCCGTCGCGCGCGGCGCCTTCGGGTCTCCGACCTTCTTTGTCGGCGAGGAGATGTTCTTCGGCAAGGACCAGCTCCGCGACGTCGAAGAATTGATTGTGGAGCAGAAGGGTAAGATGGCGAAGGCCGGTTGAGAGCTCAGCCTCAGGCCATCAAGCCACAGCAGACCATCAAGCCACAACGGAAAAGACAGGGAGAGTGTTATGCCGGGTCCACTCAAAGGCGTCAGCGTGCTGGATCTGACGGGCGTGGTGTCCGGTCCATTCGCGACCATGTTCCTGGCGGACCAGGGCGCCGACGTTCTCAAGATCGAACCGATCGGTGGCGACATCACCCGCCGTAGCCGGGCGTCGATCGACAAGAAGGGCGAATTCTCGGCGCTGTTCATCTCTTCCAATCGCGGCAAGCGTTCGCTCGCCATCGATGTCAAGAGCGAAGCCGGTCGCGAGGTTCTGGCGAAGCTGGTGGGCAAGGCGGACGTCCTGGTACAGAATTTCCGCCCCGGTGCGATGGAGCGGCTGGGGCTCGGCGTGGAGGAATTACGCCGGCGTCATCCGCGGCTGATCTATGTTTCGATCAGTGGCGTCGGCGACACGGGTCCCTACGTCAAGAAGCGGGTTTACGATCCGATCATTCAGGGCCTGTCCGGCTTTGCCGACATCCAATCGCAGCCGGTGACCAATCGGCCGCAGATGATCCGCACCATCGTTTGCGACAAGACCACCGCCCTGATGACCGCACAGGCGGTCGCGGCCGCGCTCTACGCCAGGGAGAAGACCGGGCAGGGCGATCACATTCAGGTCGCGATGCTGGATACGATGATCTCATATCTGTGGCCGGAAGGCATGATGCAATACACGGTGGTCGGCGCCGAAGCAAAGGCGACCGATCCCAATGATCGGCCCGATCTCGTGTTCAAGACCAGCGACGGATACATCACTTGCGGCACCATTTCGGATTCGGAGTGGCAGGGATTCTGCCGGGCCAGCGGCGATCCCGAGCTTGCCAAGGATCCTCGTTTCGCTACGCCGGGTGGCCGCAGCGTCAATGCGACGGCCCGCATCAACAAGATGCAGGAATATATCAGTCAGCATGGCACCGCCGAATGGCTGGAGCGTCTGGACGCAGCCGATGTACCCTGTGCGCCGATCCTGCGCCGCTCGGAAATCATTCACAACGAGCAAGTGGTCGCGCGTGGCCTGATCGCCGAGATCGATCAGCCCGGCGTCGGAAAGGTGCGACAGCCGAAACCAGCCGCGCGCTTCAAGCTAAACGAGTCAGCGATCGCGGGACCAGCTCCTGGCATCGGTGAGCATTCGCGTGAAGTGCTGGTCGAGCTCGGCTATGACGAGCGCGCCATCAACAAGATGGTCGAGGACAAGGCGGTTCGGCTGGCAAGCTAAAGCACTCGCGTTCGATGACGCGGGACTTGTGGTCTGCGCCTTGTCGGACGTTCAGGCCTTGGACGGCGTCGGCGTGATCGGCGCTAGCGGCCGGTTGGCTTGTGTGCCGAGCTGATAGGCGCGCCGCTGGCGAATGCGATCGCGATAGGGATGCGCGTTGTCGCAAATCCCGACGCCATAGGCGATCGCCCAGTCGAGGCAGGTCGTGAGCAGGATGTCCGCGCTGGTGAAACGGTCGCCCATCAGGTAGGTCCGGCCATCACGCAGTGCCGTCTCCACATGCCGCAGCTGTTCGCGGAAATATTCGCCCGCTTTGGCAACGACATCGGGCGCGATCCCATAGATTGGCCCTAGCGCATCGGCGCTGTGCCGGCGCATCACGTAGAGGCTGGTCGAGTTCGAGCTCGGTCACGATGAAGAAGCACCATTCGAGCCAGGCGGCGTAGTCGCGCTGCCGTTGCGGGACGAGCGCGCGTTCCGGACTCGAATAGGTCTGCGACAGATAGGCGACGATCGCCGCACTTTCGCCGATGCAGAAATCGCCGTCCTGCAGCAGCGGAACCTTCTGGCGCGGGTTGAGCCGGGTGTATTCAGGCGTCTTGGTCTCGCCGGTCCTCGGGCCGATCGGCCTGGTCTTGTAGGACAGGTTGAGCTCATGCATGGCCCAATGCGGCCGGATCGTGCGACTGGTGCCCACTCCCCACAGGGTCAGATCGGGAGTGCCGGGCATCTCACCATTTCTCCACGGCGGGTCGAAGATCGAGCTCGTGAGTCCAGCCGTCCTTGGCTTGCTGATGCGCGAACCAGTAGGCCTCGGCGATTGAACTTGTCTTGGTGAGACTATCGGGGGCGATGTCCTTGGCCTCGACGCCGCTCGCCGCTTTCAGGCGGGCGTGAATGGCGTCGCTGTCGACGGCCGCATCGATGATCAGATGCACGACGTGGATGTTCTTCGGTCCCAGCTCGCGGGCCATCGCCTGCGCGACGGCACGCAGACCGAATTTTGCTGCCGCGAAGGCGGCAAAACCCTTGCCGCCGCGCAGGCTGGCGGTGGCGCCGGTAAAGAGGATCGTGCCACGTCCGCGCGGAACCATCACCCGCGCGGCCTCGCGGCCGACCAGGAAACCGGCGTAGCAGGCTAGCTCCCACGCCTTGAAGAACAGCTTTTCGGTGGTGTCGAGCAGCAGCTTGTTGACGTTGGAGCCGGCGTTGAACAGGCAGACCTCGATCGGTCCGATCTCCTTTTCAATGCGGGAGAAGAGTTCCTGGACCTCGGCCTCCTGACGCGCATCGACGCTGAAGGCATGAATCTCGTGACCATCGGCCCTCAGTTCGGCAACGAGGCCTTGTGACTTGGCGGCCTCGCGGCGGCAAATGCAGACGGCATAGCCGCCTTTCGCGAAGCGGCGCGCGACAGCTGCCCCGATCGCGTCGCCTGCACCGACAAGGATCGCTACGCCGCGGCTCTTGGTCATTTCAACTCCAGTAAGTTCTATTTTAGTACTTTATTGATAAGGTGCCCGGTGATTGTTGTAAATAGAGATTTCTTTCCGCGTGTTGGTCTATGGAGGATATTTTTCGTCTTTTGCCTACCCGGGGCCGGCGTCTCCGGAATAGTGCTTGAATAGTTCTAAAGTAGAACGTTTGGCATCCAAGCGATGAGCCGCCGCGGCTGTCGACATCTTTCCAGGGAGGTCAGCTGTGGCGGAAGTCTCGCAGGCGATCGGGGCCGATGAGATCGCCGCCTCCCTGCCGCGCCGCCTTCACGCGGTCGTGGAGCGGCATGTGGCCGAAACCCCCGATCACGTCGCGCTCGCAGAGGACGGCACGGCGTGGAGCTATCGCGACCTCGACCGTCATGTGCGCGACATTGCCCGCGAGCTCTCCTCGTTTGGGGTAAGGGCTGGCGATCGCATGATGGTCGTCAGCGAGAACTGCATTGCCCTGGCGGGGCTGTTGCTTGCTGCTAGCCGGCTCGATGCCTGGGCGATCGTGGCCAATCCGCGCCTGGTCCCCGAGAGATCGATCAAATTCGTGATCACAGCAGCGCGCGGCTGATGTTCTTTGCGACGGCGGTTTCAAAGCAAGCAGCCGCGCACGCCGCGCGCCTCGGGGCAGCAACGCGCCAGATCGGCCCGCTCAGGGAAATCGGCGTCAGCGCGCTGAACGCGAACACGAATGCCGAGCCCGTGGAAGAGGACCCGTCCAGGCAGATCGCCGTCCTGATCTATACGTCGGGTACGACCGGTACGCCGAAAGGCGTGATGCTTTCGCACGAGAACCTCTTGATCAGCGCCATGACCACGGCGCATTTTCGTAAGCTCGATGCGCGAGACAAAGTCTATGTGGTGCTTCCGATTTCGCACATCGTCGGAATTTCGCTACTGGCCACGACGCTGATGGTCGGCGGAACCGTGCGCTTCGCTGGCAAATATGATCCGGCGGCGCTGGCGAAGGCCATCGCCAAAGAGGGCGTCACGGTCCTCAATGGCGTGCCTGCGATCTACCAGCGCCTGCTGGAATAAAAGGCGCTGTCGGGCATGAAGCAACTTGATCGTGGCTCGCTGCGGCTGATCGCGGTTGCTGGAGCGCCGCTCGAGCTCGCGCTGAAGTCCCGGGTCGAGGCCGAATTCGGCCTGCCGCTCTCCAATAGATACGGCATTACCGAATGTTAGTCTGGAATTTCCGGGCTGCGCTTCGATGGCCTCATGCGGTCAACGCGGTCGGGACGCCGTGCCAGGCGTGGAGGCGCGCGTCAGGACGCTCGACGGCCTGCCTCTCGGCAACGGCGAAGTCGGCGAGCTGCACGTGCGCGGGCGGAATGTCACGCGCGGCAACTATCGCGCGCCGGATCTGACGGCCAAGGTAATCGACAGCGAAGGCTGGTTCAACACCGGCGATCTCGCGCGTTTCGACGGCGATTGCCTCTACATCGTCGGGCGCAGGAGATGATCATTCGCTCCGGGTTCGACGTGTATCCGGCGGAGGTCGAGGCGGTCCTGAACGCGCACAAGGACGTCGTGCAGTCGGCGGTGGTCGGCCGCCCGGTGGAGGGCAACGAGGAAGTCGTGGCCTTCGTCCAGTTGATCCGGGGATCCAAGACCGGCGCCGCCGACCTGGCGGATTTCCTCGAGCGTCAGTTGGCTGCCTACAACCGACCATCGGAGATCATCCTGCTTGATGCATTGCCGGCGACATCGACCGGAAAGATCCTTAAGCACCAGCGCTCAACTAGGCGGGCAAGCGCGGTTCAAGAGGGAGACAGACTTGTCCAAGGGAAACGCAACCGTGGCCGTGATCGGCGCCGGTGACTACATCGGCGGCGAAATCGCCAAGAAATTCGCTTCGGAAGGATTTACCGTTTTCGCCGGCAGGCGAAGCGGCGCCAAGCTCGAGCCGCTGGTGAAGGCGACCGAAGGGGCGGGGAGTGAAATCCACGCGCGCTCGCTCGATGCGCGCAAGGAGGAAGAAATCATCTCTTTCCTCGGCGATGCGGACAAGCACGCGCCACTGGAAGTCTGCATCTTCAATATCGGTGCCAACGTCAATTTTCCGATTCTGGACACGACCGTACGCGTGTTCCGCAAGGTCTGGGAAATGGCCTGCTACTCGGGCTTCCTCGCCGGAGCGTGAGGCCGGCGAAGCTGATGCTGCCGCGCGGCAAGGGCAACATCTTCTTTACCGGCGCGACCGCGTCTTTGCGCGGGGGCGTCGGCTATGTGGCTTTCGCCAGGGCGAAGTTCGGATTGCGCTCTGTTGCGCAGGCGACTGCGCGCGAGGCTGGTCTTGGCGTCTTGTTTTGCGACCAGCCGGCTCGGCAATGGCGGTCATGCATTATATGACGAATAAAATATAACTCAAGCGGAAATCGCACTCGAAGTGCCGGCAAAGCTTTCATCTTAATGACTTGCAAAATGAAAGTCATAGGATAGTCTCTCATCAGAAGAAGAAAGTCAGTCGCGAAAAAAAGGGGAGGTTTGCTTGTCCGAAGACGTATTGGTGTCGCGGGAGCACCGCGGCAGTGTCGTCATCCTGACCATGGTCTATCGGCCCTACAATCTGCTGGGGCCGAAGCTCATGAATGCGATCGTGAGCGAGATCGAGGCCGCGCGCGACGCGGGCAGCCGCGCCATCGTGATCCGGAGCGGCTTGCGGCATTTCTCGGCCGGCGCCGATCTCGACATCTTCGACAAGCGGGTCGCGGCCGGCGAGGTCGATCAGAGCAGTGAAGGCCGCCGGCTCAACGGCGTTGAGTTCCTGCGCTTCATGGAGCTGTTGCCGGTCCCGCTGATCGCGAGCGTTCACGGCGTTTGCCTCGGCGGGGGGCTCGAACTTGCGCTGTCCTGCGATTACATCATCGCGGCGTCGTCGGCGAAGATCGGCTCCGTGGAGGCAACTCTTGGGCTGCATCCCCTGCTTGGCGGCATCCAGCGCCAGGTGCAGCGGATCGGGACGGCACGGGCCAAGGAAATGTCGATGCTGGCGCGACGCTATGATGCGCCGACGCTGGAGAAGTGGGGCCTGATCAATCTGACCGTGCCCGAAGAGTCCCTGCAGGCCACGACATTGTCCCTCGCGGATGAATTCGCCCAGGGTCCGACACTGGCCCATGCGGCGACCAAGGAGCTTGTTCATATCGCGGTCAACGAGGGCGTCGATGCAGCCGACGCGGCGATGGCGAAGGTGCAAGCCCCGATCTGGGCATCGGAAGATCTGAAGACGGGTCTTGCGTCGTTCCGCAAGAATGGTCCGGGTCTTGCCAAGTTCGCTGGGCGATGACGATGAGTGGCCCCCTCGATGGACTCCGCGTGATCGATTTTTCCCGTGTGCTCGCCGGACCTCTGTGTGCGCGAACCCTGCAGGATCTGGGCGCCGAGGTCATCAAGATCGAGCCGCCGAGCCCGGACGTTTCGCGCTTTGCCTTTCCCTCGACCGACGGCATGTCGGGATACTATGCGCAGCAGAATGCCGGAAAACGCAACGTTAGCATCAACCTCAATTTGCAGGGCGCCTATGAACTGGTGCTGAAGCTGTGCGACACGGCGGACATCGTCGTGGAAAATTTCCGTGCCGGCACGCTCGGCTTCTTCGGTCTCGATTATGCGACACTGGCAAAGCGCAATCCGCGCCTGATCTATGCCTCCATTACCGGCTATGGCCAAAGCGGGCCGTGGCGCAGCCGCATGGCCTATGCGCCAACGGTGCAGGCGGAGGCAGGATTCACCGAGAACAGCATTCGTCACTATGGCGACGCGCTGGCCGAACCGCGGACCGACAGCCTGTCGCATGCCGATGTCTATACGGGACTGCAGGCGGTGATCGCGATCCTTTCCGCGGTCAACAGCCGCCAAAAATCCGGCCGCGGGCAATACATCGACGTCGCGATGGCGGCGACGCTGCTCGCCGTGAACGAACGCGCGCATGTAGATCTGTCGGACGAGGACATCGGCGCAGAGCCAGCCATACTCGGCGCGACCGATTGCTCCTTCTTCACGGGGCCGCAGGGAGAGGTCTTCACCGTCGCCACCAGCATCGTCGGCAGCCGCACCTTTCCGTCGTGGTTGCGCGCGATGCGCCGCGCCGATCTGCTCGACGATCCGCGCTTCGCCAGCGCTGCGGCGCGGCGCCTGAATTTCGGCGCGCTGCACCAGATCATCCAGTCCTGGATCCTGACCTTTCCGGACATGGCGACGCTGGACGCCCAGTTTGACGAGGCCAAGATCGCCATGGGCGAAATCCGCTCGTTGAAGGAATTGGCGGCGTCCGAATGGAGCGACTATTGGGGCGCGGTGCAACGCGTGCCGGACCGCAATGGCGGCGAATATCGGTTGCCTGGCCGGCCGTGGCGTTTCTCCAACGAACAATTAACGCCGGTCGGGACGCCGGCTTTCCAGGGAGAACACAATCGCGAAGTCTTCGGCGAACTCGGCATCGGGGAGGCGGAGTTGCAGCGGCTGTCGGATGCCGGTGTTCTCGTCACGCACCCGCGCGCGCAGGAGTCAAAAGCCGCGGTCGAGCCGCCATCGCGGCCGGGGCAGGCGGCCTGATCGGGCCTTGGGTGCTGGACAGGTAGGTGCCGGTTCCGCTTATATGAACGCGGCATGAGTGGAAAGAAACCAGTTTCGAATGGGAAGGGCGGCCGTCTCGCCAACGCGCGATGTTCCATGGCGCGAGCGATGGCGGTCGTCGGCGACCGCTGGTCGATCTTGATCCTGCGCGAGGCTTATTACGGCACGAAGCGATTCGACGAATTCGAATATTACATCGGCGTGGCTCCCAATATCCTGAGCAACCGGCTGAAGCGTTTCGTTGATGCCGGCATCATGAAACGCGCGCCGCTGCCCGAACATTCCACGCGCTACGAATATGTCCTCACCGAAAAGGGACTCGATTTCTTTCCGGCCTATCTCGCCTTGAAGAGATGGGGGGACGACTGGCTGGCCGAACCTGAGGGACCTCAAGTCATTTTTCGTGACCGTGTGGCCGGACGTGCGATTGAACATCCAAAGCTGCTTGCGGCGAGCGGCAAGCCGTTGCGCCTGGAAGATGTCGAGGTCGTTGCAGGCTCGGGGGCGGTCGCGTTCAACCGCGAGCGGTTTGGCGGCGCTGCTCGCAATGCCCGCCCGGCCGCGCGGCAGAGCCGCTCACGCCGAGGACGCAAGTAGCTGCGGCTCGTGCCGAACGGCTCGGTCCGCCCAAAGCCCGCATCATGATTTCGACGGCTCCGCCCGAGATCGTGGAAGACCGGTCCGGATGCGAGCGTATTCACGGCTCGATCGACACGTCCATCAACAGGCGGCTGCGCTCGGGCGAGGTGTGAACGGTCAGGTGCTGCACCGGGCGGCGTTTGACATCGTAGAGCAGCCGCGTCAGCTTCACGAGTGGCTTCCGCCTTAATACTCGCTACTGCTTCACGTCGCATCGCTTATGTTTCTGATGTGCCGTGCTGAAGAGCGCCGCATCCTCGAACCGGCAGCTCAGTTGAACACGCCGGACACTTTCCGTCTGCGTCGTCGTCCTTATGCGCTGAGGACCACGGCATCGGGAGTTTGAAAATGCATGTACGGACTCAAGGGACCGCGCCCCTCCGGTGGCGCTCTTGCTCTTCCGGACCACACGCATCCTGCGCTTTCATGAGCGAGCCGGAGGCTCGCGGTCCAAAAAAAGAGTTCCCATGAGAGTCGCAGTCATTGGCGGCGGGATCGGCGGGGTCTCGGCGACGCTGCAGCTCCTGAAGACGGGGCTCGACGTCCATGTCTATGAGCAGGCGCCGCACGTCGCCGAAATCGGCGCAGGCATCCAGATTAGCCCCAACGCCTCACGGCTCCTGCATCGGCTGGGCCTCAAGGCGGCGATGGACGCCATCGGCGTGCGGCCGCGCGCGGTGCATCAGCGGCGCTGGGACGATGGACGCACCTTGCAGCACGCACCGCTGGGGCCCGAGGTCGAGGCGACCTTCGGCGCACCGTACTACCACTTCCATCGCGCCGATCTGGTCAACCTGCTGGCCGACGCGCTGCCGCAAGAGCGTTTGCATGTCGGCCACAAGCTCATAGGGCTGGAGCAGACGGGTGAGCGCGTGATCGCGCGGTTCGAGAACGGCGCGACAGCGGAAGCGGATCTCATGGTCGGCGCCGACGGCATCCATTCGCGCGTGCGCGGTCTCGTCTTCGGTCCCGAGAAGCCGCGCTTCACAGGCTGCGTCGCATGGCGCGGGCTGGTGCCGGCCGAGCGCGTCAGGCATCTTGACATCGAGATTGCTTCGCACAACTGGATGGGACCGGGCGGTCATGTCGTGCACTACTGGGTCTCGGGTGGGCGGATGATGAACGTGATCTGCGTCGTCGAGCACGGCGATTGGACACGGGAGTCCTGGACCGACAAAGGCGAAGTGTCCGACGTGTTCGAGCGCTATGCGGGTTGGCATCCGACGGTACGCGGCCTGATCAGAGCCTTTCCCGAAACCTTCGTCTGGGCGCTGCACGACCGCGCCGAGCTGCCGTGCTGGAGCGCCGGTCGCGTCACGCTTCTGGGCGATGCCTGCCATCCCATGCTGCCGATGATGGCGCAGGGCGCCGCGCAATCGATCGAGGACGGCGCCGCGCTCGCGGCGCTGCTCAAGGCCATGCCTGACAACATCGCGGGCGCGTTGGCGCGCTACGAGGCGGTACGCAAGCCGCGCGCCACAAAGCTGCAGCAGGCGAGTGCCGCCAACCGCACCCGCTTCCATCTGCCCGACGGCGACGCGCAACGCGCCCGCGACGAGGCGATGGCCACGTCCGGCGACCGCTCGATCGCCAATATCGGCTGGCTCTATGCGCATGATGCGGCGGAAGTGCGATAGCTGGCAAGCGATGGCATCTGCTACATCCTCGCGAAGGATCCTGGGATTGACCTGCCAGCGATGTTCGACGTCCTCGGTCGCAAGCTCGGTATCCGTCGCCTACTGCGGGAGGGAGGCGGCGGCATCAACGCCTCGTTTGTTGGCGCGCGCCTGCTACTTCCCTGAAATCGCCACTGGAGGAATCATGACCACCGCAACCACTGCTGCATCCATCCACCGCAGACCGGAACTTCTCGGCCAGATCGTCGTCGTCATCGGCGGCAGCGCCCTAGAAACCGCCCGGCGAGCCCGCGCTGAAGGCGCCAGCGTTATCCTCGCAGGGCGCAATCCCGAGCGCCTCAAGCAAGCAGCGCTCGAGCTGGACGCGCAGCGTACCGCAGCTTTCGACGCGAACGATCCAGCCTCCCTGCGGTCGTTTTTCCAGGATATCCCAACCCCGATTGACCACGTGATAGTCACCGCCGGCGCTCCCCACTACGGGCCTCCTCTCGAAGTGTCGCCCGAGGAGGCGCGACGCGGCCTCACCGAGCACCTGTAGCTCGCGCTCGGGATCGCACGTGACGCCGCCGACAAGGTCAGGCCGCCCGGGTCCCTGGTATTCATGGGCGGCACGGGCGCACGCCGCCCATGAGCTGGCCTCGGAATCGCCTCGACAGTCGCGTTCGCCACGCTCATCGCCAACGTTGCGCTCGATCTCGCGCCGATCCGCGTCAACCTGATCGCCGCAGGCGTCGTCGACACACGCCTCTCGGCATCCATCCTCGGCGACGACCTCGACAAGCGGCGCGACGAACTCCGCGCGACGCTGCCCATCCGGCGCGTCGAGGGACCGGCTGACGTCGCGGCGCTAGCCGTTCACATCATGACCAATACAGCACTCACCGGCGCGACGTTCGACATCGACGGCGACCAGCAACTCGTCCAGTGACCGGGATGGAATAAAGAGCGGTCGGGTACGAGCGCAAGTCCTTGGTCTGCGCGGCCGGCGTCACCATTCGTAGCTCACCGCTTTGGCCTGCATTTTAGGTCAAATGACAGGTTCCGCACCACGGCAAGCTGTCACGTCCTCGCGCTCGCAAGCCATTTCCCACGCAGCAGGAATAGCTGCGCCTCGCGACGGCTAACAGCCTCTAACAACACATAACGGGCAATCTCCCGGCCTTTGCGCCAGTTTCTAGCTACTGCAAACGGCGGGCGGAGCGCCAAGCGCGGTCAGCACAGTGTAACTGAGCCACGGAGATCCACTATGGTTACGACACGGACGGTCGACATGAAGCTCGAGGTCGTCGTCATCCCAATTTCGGACGTCGATCGCGCTAAGCGCTTTTACGACGGCCTGGGTTGGAGGCTCGACGCTGACTTCGCCTCCGGCGACGACTACCGCGTGATCCAGTTCACGCCGCCTGGCTCCGGCGCCTCGGTGATCTTCGGCAAGAACCTCACCGCGGCGGCGCCCGGCTCCGCCCAGGGACTGTACCTGATCGTCTCCGACATCGAGGCCGCCCGCAACGATCTGCTTTCTCGCGGCGTGAAGGTGAGCGAGGCGTTCCACGACGCCGGCGGCGTGTACACCGGTCCGGACGAGCCCTATCTGTTTGGGCGGCGTCGGGTCAGCGGCCCGGATCCCGAGCATCGCACCTATCGCTCATTCGCCTCGTTCAGCGATCCGGACGGCAACGGCTGGCTGTTCCAGGAGGTCACGACGCGATTGCCCGGACGCGTGGACGGTGACACGACTTTCACCTCGTCGACGGAGCTAGCGACCGCGCTCCGGCGTGCGGCAGTCGCGCATGGCGAGCACGAGAAGCGGACCGGTGGACATGATGCGAACTGGCCGGACTGGTACGCCGAATACATCGTCCGGGAGCAGGCCGGCCAGGAGCTACCGTCATGAGGAGCGGCTACGAACGGGCAATTGGCAGGCCATACACGACGAGGTGGCCTGACCCGGAAACGGTCACGGAGACCACAAACGATACAACGCCTTCACGGAGAGGAATTTTGACAATGAAGAAATCTATGCTTGTTGCGGCCGTCGCATCTCTATCGTTGGTCAACGCAACGTTCGCGTGGGCGCAGGGAGCTGTCCAGGAGCCTGGCGTATACGGTTTTTACCATCCCGATGGCGACGTATTGCACGCCGGATCCGGCCAGTATGGCTCGCATGCTGAATCCCACGGAGCAATTGGCGTCCACGATGCGATGGCAGCGACCACCGTCGGTAGACATGCACGCGGGCACAGGCAGGGTTGGACGCAATAACCGCAGGTAGACAAATTGCTGGGCGCCAGCACTCGTGGACAGTGGTGGTGTCTGAAGGACTGCACCGCCACAGCAAGCTTCTCGGATCGGACCGCTCGGGGATAAAATACGGCGTAAAATCAAGCCAA
This sequence comes from uncultured Alphaproteobacteria bacterium, assembly GCA_963822795.1. Taxonomy (GTDB): domain Bacteria; phylum Pseudomonadota; class Alphaproteobacteria; order Rhizobiales; family Xanthobacteraceae; genus Bradyrhizobium. The sequence continues at coordinate 199,060 of CAWGJM010000057.1, read as the reverse complement.
TCCGTTCGGGACGGAGGGTTCGCAGGTTCAAATCCCTACCATTCCGATCAGAAATCGCTATATTTTTTTCCTGATCGCCGGTCGTTCCCGAGTCAACCGTCGATAAGGCCGCGCGTCATAACCGATGACCGCGCGCTCCCAAAACCGCAATCCCCCTGGTGGAGGAAATCGTCCGACATGATTCCATTCTCCGCAGTGCCGCGCCGTGTGCTTGGACGGACGGGGCTTGAGGTTTCGGTTCTGGGGTTCGGAACCGCGCCGCTTGGTGATCTCTTCGCACAGCTGGACGACGGCACAGCTATTGCCGCGGTAGAGCGGGCATTCGAGCTCGGCATCAACCTGCTCGACACGTCCCCGCTCTATGGACACGGCCTGTCCGAACATCGCTGCGGGACGGCGCTCAGGCGGGTGCCGCGCCAGGACATCGTGGTCTGCACCAAGGTGGGGCGCTGGATGGACCCGTTTCACGGGAGAGCCAGCGGTTCCGGCTTTGTCGGTGGGCAGCCGCACCGCGCAGTGGTCGACTATTCTTATGACGGCACCATGCGTTCGGTGGAACAGTCGCTGTTGCGGTTGGGCACCGACCGGCTCGACCTGCTGCTGATCCACGATGTCGATGTCTGGACCCACGGCGCCGATGCGATCGAGGACCGGTTTCGCGAAGCCATGACCGGGGCCTACGTGGCGCTCGACCGGCTTCGCGGGGAGGGTGTGGTCGCGGGCATCGGGATCGGCGTGAACGAGGCCGAGATGTGCGTGCGTTTCGCGCAAGCGGGATCGTTCGACACCATGTTGCTCGCCGGGCGCTACTCGCTCTTGGAGCAACCGGCGCTGGCGCACTTCCTGCCGCTGGCGCAGCAACAGGGAATTGGTGTCATGCTCGGCGGCGTCTTCAATTCAGGCATCCTGGCAACCGGCGCCGTTCCCGGCGCCAAATACAATTATCAGGATGCGCCACCGCACATCCTGGAAAAGGTGGCAAAGATTCAACGCGTCTGTGACGCCCATGGCGTTGCCTTGCCGACCGCGGCGCTGCATTTCGCCCTTGGTCACCCCGCCGTAGTCAGCGTCGTGCTAGGGGCGCAAAACCCGCTAGAAGTCGAGCGCAACGTGGCTGCGCTCGCAAGCAAGGTGCCATCAGCGCTTTGGACCGATCTGAAGGCTCAGTATCTGCTCGATGCGGATGCGCCCGTTCCGCCATCGATGGCCGGCTGATGTGGATTGATGCGCATCATCATCTGTGGACCCTCGCCGGGGCGATTATGGCTGGCTGGCGCCAGAGCTGGCGCCGATCTATCGTGACTTTGGGCTCTCGGACCTGGCGCCGCATCTTGCCGCCGCGGGGATCGAGGGAACGATCCTGGTGCAGGCCGCGCCGACCGAAGCCGAGACCATGTTTCTGCTCGATATCGCCGAACATGCATGTGTGGTGCAGGGAGTGGTCGGCTGGGCGGATTTCGATGCAGCCGACGGCGTCGCGCGCTTCGAGGCGCTCGCCGCGCGAAGCTGTTGGTGGGGCTGCGGCCGATGGTGCAGGACATCGCCGATGACGATTGGCTGCTAAGCCCGGCATTGGCGCCCCTGCTGGCGGCGATGGCCCGCAACGGCCTGGTGTTCGACGCGCTAGTGCTGCCGCGCCATTTGCCGCGACTGTTGCACGTGGTCGACCACCATCTTGACCTGGAGTTCGAGCTCGATCATCGCGGCAAGCCACGGCTTGCGACCGGCGAAATCGCGACTTGGCAATGCGACATCGCCTTGCTCGCCGAACATCCGAACATCGTCTGCAAACTGTCGGGGCCGTTGACGGAGGCCGCGCCGGACTGGCAGATCGCGGATCTACGCCGGCGGTGGATCATGTTGTTACGTGCTTCGGGCCGCAGCGCATGCTGTGGGGAAGCGACTGGCCGGTGGTCAATCTGGCGGGGGTTATGAAAAATGGTTCGCTGCCGCCGAAACCTTGCTAGTTGATCTATCATCGGACGAAAAGGCGGATATCTTCGGCGGCAACGCGGCGCGCGTCTATCTCGCGAGCCGAGGGCGACGGACAAGTTGACAACGATCCTACTTGCCCGCGCCCGTGGTCAAGCCGCTGACAATGTAGCGCTCAAGGAAAATTCCGACAATCACGAGCGGGGCGATCGCAGCGGTAGATAGTGCCGCCATCGACCACCAGTTGATGCCCTGCGAGCCGGTTTGGCTGGCCACCATGACGGGCAGGGTTTTCGCATCGGTACTCGTCAGCAGTGCCGCGAAAAAATACTCGTTCCAGCACAATACGAGCGAGAGAATGAATGCGGCCGCCATTCCGGGAACCGCGAGCGGCAACACGATACGAACGAATGCGCCCCAAACCGACAGGCCGTCGACGAAGGCGGCTTCATCGAGCTCGACCGGGATCGAGTTGAATTGATCGCGCATGATCCAGATGACGATCGGAAGCACCGTCAAGGTGTAGAGCAGGATCAAGCCCAATCTGGTGTCAAGCAGCGACAGTGCCTTGTAGAGAACCAGGAACGGCAAAGCCAGCACGACGGGCGGCAGGATCAACTGCGACATGAAGAAGAACAGGATGTCGTCGTTGCGCATCCATGCGAATTTGTATCGGAAACGGCTCAACCCGTAAGCCGCCAGCGATCCGAGCACGAGCGCCAGGACAGACGCGCCGACCGAGGTGATAATGCTGTTCTCGAACCGGCTTAAGAACTCGTCGCGCGGGTTCGAGGTTCCCAGGATCGAATCCGGCGACAGGCCGAGCGAGCGCCATCCTTTCCAATCAGGCTGAAAGTCCAACCAGGGAAGCAGGTGACCTTGCGTCACGTCGAGCGCCGACTTGAAGGAGGTCGTGACCGTCCAATAGATCGGAAACAGGCAGACAAACGCCCAAAACACCAATGCGCAATAGATCAGCACACGGCTCAAGATCCGGGTGGGCCGAGACGCAGCGCGAGACTTGCGGACCGGTTGCGACGCCGACGTCAATATGGCCAATCAAGCAACTCCTGTTATAAGACAGTTTCGACCTGCGGGCTTACGCAACTTTCTGGGTCCAGCGGCTGGACAGGCGCAGCAACACGGTCAGCAACACGATAATCATCAGAAGATAGAACATCGCGAGCGCCGTGCCGTATCCGACATTCGATCGATCGCGGTACACGCGGTAAATGAAGCTCGACACCGTGTCGGTGGCGCCGCCGGGTCCTCCCGCGGTCACGTTGATCACGATGTCGGCAAGCTTCAACTTGAAAATGATCCGGATGATGAGGACGGTGACGCTCACCGGCAGCATCAGAGGGAACGTCACGTGCCAGAACGACTGCCACCCACTCGCGCCGTCGACCTTGGCTGCTTCCTGCACCTCCTTGGGCATCGCCTGCAGCCCGGCGAGCAACATGATCATGATAAAGGGGATGGACACCCAGGCATCCATCGCCTCGATGCTCAAGCGCGCGATCCAGGGGTGCGCGAAGAACGCCGGATTGTCCCAGCCCAGATTGCGCGCCAGCGTTGCCGCCGGGCCAAAGCGGTACTCCATCAGCGACTTGCCGATCATCCAGCTCACCGCGACGGGACTGAGCATCAGCGGCAGCAGGAAAACGACGCGAAAGAATTTTCGTCCGCGTATCTCGGCGTTGAGCAATAGCGCCAGTCCAAACGCAACCGCATATTCGCCAAGCACTGCAACCGCATAGAAGACCATGTTGCCAAGCGCGTTCCAGTAGTAGTTATCGTGAAACAATCCAATGAGATTGTTGAAGCCGTTAAAGTGCGGGCCCTCGAATGAGCTGAGGTTCCAATCCAGCGAAGCAATGTAAATCCCGAACAGCGTCGGAAAAATCACCACCGCAACGGTGAACAGGACTGCCGGCAGCAGAAATAGCGCTCGCAGACCGCGTTCGCCGCGGATCATGACTTGCCCGACACCCAACGCGGTGGCCCAGACCAGATAGGCATAGAGGATCGGGCGCCAATCGGCGAAGCCTGCCGCGATGGCTCCGCTTGAGTGCAGAATCTGGATGACGATCACGAGCAAGGAACCCAGCGAGACAAGGGCAATCAGCGCTTGTCCTGCGTTCTTCCGGCTTAAAGGGATGCGCTGCGATGCGAGCTTGCGATGCGGGCCATCCGCCACCGATGATGAATCCTGCATCAAGATCGCACTCTGCCGATTTGGGGAAGGACCCCGGCTGGCGCCGCGAGCGGCGCCAGCCGGGACTAGCGGAAACTACACGCCGAGCGACGCCTTGTAGAGCGCGATCTGCTTCTCGCGACCGATCTGGTCGGTCAGTTTTTCCCACGCGGCGGCGATGTTGTTGGCGCCGGTCTGCGCGTCGTACTGGCCGGCGAAGATCTTGGTGAGCTCGTCTTCCGCGATGCTGTAGTACTGGAAAATGCCGGGAATGCGCGGCTCGACCGCACGGTTCGGGTGATTGTAGGAGCCGAACTGCGAATTGAGATAAGACGTGATGTAGTTTCTGTCGTAGCCCGCTGCCACCCATTCGTCGATGTTGGAGTGGCTGGTGCGGTGAACCTGGAAGCCGGATGGATACATCACGGTCCACAGCGACAGGTCCTTGCCTCCGAGATGCGCAGCCGCGCTCCACGCCGCCTTGTGCTTGCGTTCGTCGCCGGCGACCCTCGCCATGACGTAGACGCCCCAACCGAGATAGGCGCAGTTGGGAGCATGGTTGGGCCCGCTCGCGAGCTTGTCCCATTTGCTTGTCTTGGAATTGTAGACGTCGTCCGATCCGGGCAGGATGTCGAACCCGACGACGTCGCCGATCACGGAGGTGTCGCTCGCTTTCGCCACCTGTCCGATATCGCCCCACCAGGGGATCATCGCGCCGATGCCGGCCAGGAACTGCTGGAAGCCAGTGGTGTTCGGATCGGCGTTGAGCTGATCGGCCGGCTCCGACGGCAGAGCATCGATGACATCCTGAATGGCGCGAACCCATGCCGGATTGCTGATGCGCGGCTTCATCGTGTCCACATCGAACAGCCAAGCCTTGTCGTCCGGATGTTTGGCATAAGCCGTGGCGCGGCTACCGAGGAAATAGAAGCCGAATCCGCCCCATGGCTTGGGCGCATCGAGATAGCCGTACGCGTTCTGGCCCTTGATCTTCTTGCCCTTGAGGAACTTGGTCACGGCCTGGACCTGCTGCCAGGTTTTTGGCACGCCCCATTCGCTCTGGTTGCCGGCGTCCTTCCAGGCCTTGGCCAGATTGGGGTCGGAGAAATAGTCAGTCCGGTAGTTGAAGTTGTGGCAGTCACCGTCGATGGTGACCCGATAGGTCTTGCCGTTCCAGGTCCCAACCGGCGGCTTCAGGTAGTCCACATAATCGTCGATATCGATCTGTTTCTTGACCCAGTCCGGCATCTCCGACGCCAGGCCCTTGCCGCAGACATCGCCCTCGAACGGGGCGCCCATTTCCAGGATGTCGAAGTCAACGGTGCTGGTCGCGATCGCCTGTTGCAGTCGCGGGTTGTAGTCGGCCTGAGCGAGATCGATCCAGGAAATCTTCGCTCCCGTGTAGGCCTCCCATGGCTTCAGGAATCCGCGGAACAGCAGGTTGTGCAGGTTCTGGTTGTTCAATCCCATGAAGGAGAGTTCGACACCCTTGAATTCGCCCACCTTGACGTTCGCCTTGGTCGGGCCAAGGCAGAGCTCGCCGACCCTCTGCCAATCGGCATCGGTCGGAGCGCCTTTGCCCACACCCGGAATTTGTAACATCCGCGCCCGCAGATTATCCTGCGCCAGCGCATGCTCGGAGAACGCACCGAGAGCGCCGGCCGAGCCGAGGGCCGCCGCGCTGGCGGCGCCCTTGAGGACCGTGCGCCGGTTCGGTCGCATTCGGAGATGCTGATCGTAATCTTGCTGTTTCACCGCGAAACCTCCCTGATTTTTTTGATGCTAAGTTTCAGTCGCCTGAGCACCGCTATTCTGGGGACAGGACTCATGTGTGCTCCGCTCTCGCTGGGGGCAATCCGGACAGGGGTGACTGAGGCCTTTTCGAGTATGCGCCAGCCTTGATCGTTGTCAACGAATCGGCGGGCGGACGCGACCCGCCGAGATCATGTTCAAAGCAGCGGATTGATCGAGACAAGGTTAGGCCGCGTCGGGTCCTATGACTCCCTTCTTGAACACGAAGCAGCCGTAGAAGCGCCGTTCGCCGGTCTGGATCACGCAATAGGATCTCTTCGCGAGTTCATAGAACGCCATTCGCTCGATCGAGCCCATCGACAAAGGGCCGCCCTGCGCGGCGTCGATCTCACGCTGCACCTCGATCTGTACGGGTGGAACCTCGTCGGGCTTGCCGACGGTTTCCATTCGCAGAACGGGCTTGTCGACAAAGGAATCGAGCGGCAGGACTGAAAGGATGGCGCGCGCCGCCCGGCCAGCCGTCACGTTGTCGATCCGCAAGAGCCGCCCCAGCACGGTTTGACGGGCTACCGCATCGGCCGGGAAATTCGTATCGCAGATGACGAGGTCGTCGCCATGGCCCATGGCCCGCAACGCATAAAGGACGTCCGCATTCAGGATTGGGTCGATCGATTTCAGCATGCTGCGCCTCCCTTGAATCGACGGTTCTTTTTGGCGACTGACCGTCGGGTCCCACCGATGAAGCCGTCTCCTTCAAGATCCATTATAGAACCTCAATTGAGCTTGCGGCACCCGCTCCCGAAAAAACAGCAGGTGGACGCGGGCGAATGGTCGGCGGTTGAAACAGGCCGCTGGCAATCACCAGGGCTACAATCGCTTCATCGACCGCGGGATAAAGGCAAAAATCCGCCTGCGATCACGCTGGCCTTGATCTGCGGTAATGTCACGGTAGATTGCGAAGCCAGCGCATTGATGTTTGCCATGCCCAATCTTCCCAGCGATGTCGCGCAACTCTTCCGTGCGGCGCTCCGTCGTGGCAACAGCGCGGGCGATGCGGCACCTCACTGAATACTGGAGCACAGCAACTTCCATGCGCGTATTCTCCGCCGCTCTCGCCACCGAGACGAATACCTTCGCCCCGATGCCGACCGGCCTGTCGAGCTTTCACGAGCGGGCATACTATCGAGCACCCCGACGCGATGCAGATGCACGGTAGCCCGCTCGGGCTGCCAGGGAGGTCGGCCCGGCGCGTGGCTGGACACTGATCGAGGGCCTGGTGGCCGCCGCCGTGCCGAATGGAACAGTCACCCGCGCGGCCTACGAGGGTCTGCGGGACCAACTGCTCGCGGATCTGCGAGCGGCGCTGCCCGTCGATATGGTCCTGCTCGGCCTGCACGGCGCCATGATCGCCGACGGCTACGATGATTGCGAGGGTGACCTTCTTGTTCGCGTGCGAGAGATCGTCGGGCTAAGCACGATCGTTGGCGGCACGCTTGACCCTCACACCCATCTCAGCGCCGTCATGGTCGACGACGCCGATCTCCTGATCTGCTGTCAGAGCGCAGTCGCCGACAGGGCTGCGCCCCAACCGACATAGCCACAAGAAGCCCAATGAAATCAGCCTTCGGTGACGACAAGCTCCCCTTGGGCTCCGCCCGAGTTTGCGTTATGGAGGTTGCTAGGTGGTAGCTAGAGAGGCGACCGATGGCGACCGCAGGCATAACGATCCGGGCAGTGGGCGCGCTGGCCAAGGGCCAAGCCCTTTGGGACGCTGGGCACCGCGATAGAACGTGCGCTCAAAATCGCACGTGGTGAACCATTGGTGATCGATGGCGAAGCCGAGCGGATTGGGGAGGTCAATAATTAATTCGGCCGGTTCCATACAGTAGTAGTACGGTGGTGAAGATCGCCGCCAGTTGTGCAAAGCAGTGGCCGCAAAGTGGGGGCTTAGCAAAGAGTGGGGATTGGTCGTGTTACTCAGAAAATACACGAGGGTTCGGCTCGGTGAGCGTCGCCGCGAAGCCAAATTGTCCTGCCAACGTATTCTTGAAAAGATGGATTGCGAGCGCCAGCAGCTCAAAGAGCATTGTGTAGCTAACGCTAATCCCTCCAGAACTTCGCAAATCGACCCGCAGGGCGGTAGATTGCAACGCTAAGGGCTGCGTTAGCGCTCTTCGCGTCCCGCTGGGGCCTCAGGCTCCCCACGCCAACGTCTAACAGCACGCCATCGATCCCAGGCTTTGCCATCGGTCGCTTGATCGCAAATGTCGGCTGCCGCTTTCGGCCCGTTGGCGATTGCCAAGATGGCTGCGGCCCTCGCAATCCGTTGACGTTGGGGCTTGGTCACCGCCTGCCCTCGCATAGGTCAGTGCATGCACGGCTTGATGCAACGCTATCGGCACCGTGATCCCAAGGGCCCTCAACTCAGCGATGGCCCGCAAGAGCGCGGCATGGGCGTCGGCGAGGGGATCATCCGCCCCGGTCGCTAGGGGCCCGGCCTTCCACAACTCCCAAGCATCCTTCGCCCTGCCACTCCCTGCGGCCGAGGCCCAGTGCGCTCGCTCGCGTTCGCTGAGCTCATTCCACCACTTCATTCCGAGTTCGTCATCGGTCAGGGCGCTGGTCATAGCCAGACAGCCGCTGCCTTGAGCATTCCCCGCATTCCCGGTTTGAGCATCGCGCCTTCCTCCATCGTGTGATAATGCCATTCACATACGATGCCCTAGATGGCCTCACAGCGCAACCCAATGCTAAAGAAAGGAATCATCCCCAATGTCGGAACGACCCTTGCCTCCTCGCCTTTCGGCCACTGTGAAAAGAGTTAACCTTGTGATCCCAGGCGAGCTTCTTGCCCGCCTCGATGCCTATCGCCGTGATCTGCCCGGCCTTCCCAATCGCAGCATTGCCCTGCGTCAGCTGATCGAACAGGCGCTAGAGGCTGTTGAGCGGAAGCCGAAGGGGAAGGGGAAGGCCTGACCCCGGCTTTCATTTGCCCTTGCAGGGCCACATGAATTATCTTCCGAAAGTACCACTTTCAAAACTCGGGGGAATGGCGATGCGATATGGCTATGCGCGGGTCTCATCCGGGACCCAAGACTACACCGCACAAGTCGAGACGCTCAAGGCCGCAGGCTGCTCTCGCATCTACAGCGAGAAAGCCTCCGGCAAATCCCGCGAGGGCCGCCCCGAGTTCGCCAAGCTCATGAAGGCTCTCCTTCCCGGCGATGTTGTCGTCGTCTGCAAGCTAGATCGCCTCGCTCGATCCAGCCGGGACCTTCACAACATCTTGGGCGATCTCGCCGCCCAAGGCGCGGGCTTCATCTCCCTCGGAGAAGCATGGTGCGACACGACGACCGACGTGGGCCGACTAATCATCGCCATCATGTCGGGGATAAGCGAGTTTGAACGCGGGCTTATTCGCTCTCGCTGCGAAGCAGGCATCGCCCGCGCCAAGCGCAAGGGCACGAAGTTCGGCAGGCCCTCGGCGCTAGACGCTGGCCAACGCCGTAAGATCGCCGAACGCTACTCTGCCGGGGAGACCATGGCCGCCCTGGCCCGCGAGTACGATTGCGGCGAGGCCACGATCTGGCGGGCGCTGCAATAGCCCAGGCCTCCACGCCAGTCCCTGAGATCGGCCGAGGGGAGGGCCGGGGCCAAAAATCGTGGCGTCGATCGCGGCCAATACTGCCCCTCGCAAAAAATACAAAAAAAGGTTGTATTGGTTAGCCGCGATCGCGGAAGATGCCGCACCGAGGGAAGCGGGTGCGTTGTGCAGAACGGGAGGTTTTTCGACATGCGCGGAATGTTGCCACATAGTGAAGCCCGGATGCGGATGTGCGTCATGCAGGTCGGCAAGCGTGGGCGGTGGACATATCGGGACTGGGCCAGATGGCGCTTCTTGTGGAAGTTCTTTCCCTGGTACGCACGCGAACTGCGTTATCGTGGAGATTTCTGCATCGGACAGGGCTGCATGCACTGGTTCTGGGAGGACCCCGATAAGAAGGAGCGGGGTTATTGTTCGGTGGCGATCTCGCGGACGCAGAACATGATGTGGGCGAGGGAATTGGAGGAGCCTGATAAATAAGCAATCCCCTGGGCCGCCTCCCCAAGCGCAGCGAGCGACACGGCCCACCTTGCGCATCGTGCCCCGGGGCAGCGGGGCCCCCAAAATCCGATCGATCGGGCCGGGGGCGATGATGCCCCGCGCAAAAAATACAAAAATCCAGTTGCCGCCAATGCGCCTTCAGAACCTCGAGCCGGCGAGGATGACATAGCCGGCGATGACGAACCAATAGGCGTAATCGCTGACGAACGGGATATCGATAAAGACGCCGACGATCCCAAGAACCACCAGCACGAAAGAGACGATAAAGCCCCAGTTCGTTTGCAACCCCCGGTTCCGGGTCAATGTATATCACGGCGCCCTGGGGCGAACCGCGTGGCGAGTGGCGCTGCTCCAATTTGATTTTGGGCTGTTGAATTAGCGGTATACGCTATCGCCGAAAAGGCATGACGTCCGCTCCTGCCGTCACTTTCGGGGTGGCATCACGAGTAATCGGGATTTCTTATGTCCGAGGAGACACCGCATGATTACCGCAACCGTACGATACAAACTGCCGCCGCACATCGACTACGCCGCGTGCCGCGAGCACTTTCACAAGATTGCCCCCGGCTTCCTCGAGGCGAAGGGGCTGATCAGCAAACACTTCATCTGGAGCGGAAGCGGCTGGGCGGGCGGTGTCTACCAGTGGGAGCGCATCGAGGACGCCAAGGCGTTCTACACCGGGCCGTGGCTCGACGGCATCGTGCAGCGCTACGGCATGCAGCCGCAGATCGAGTTCTACGAGGTCTTTGCGGTGACCGACAATGCAACCGGCAAGGTCGAGCTTTTCAAGGAGACCGTGGCAGCCGAATAACCGGAGCGTTTTCGAGCGAAGTGGTCGCCAGTTCGCGTAAAGAAAACGCCTCAAAACAAAAACCTAGTGTCTCGGTTCCGATTTTCGGAGGCTCTAGGGGAAGAAAGCCGAAGCGGCTTCCGGTCAAGCGCCTTTCTTCTGCCGGGAGCTCACCAGCAGGACCAGCATGAAGGAGACCGCGGTCATCAATGTGCTGATCGCGGCAATGGTCGGATCGATCTCGTCGCGTAGCGCCGTGAACATCCGCTTGGTCAGCGGTTGATACTGGCCGCCGGAAATGAACAGGGCGACGATCGTTTCATCGATGGCCGAGATGAAGGCGAAAATGCCGCCCGCGATCACGCTGGTCTTGATCTGCGGTAATGTCACCGCGAAAAAGCTGCGCAGCCGGTTCATCCCGAGGCTGCGCGCCACCATCTCTTGCGTAGCATCAAAACTCTGCAATCCCGCCACGACCGAGATGACGACATAGGGCAGGCCGAGCATGACGTTGGCAAGCACCAGCCCGGTCATGGTCGCCACCAGTCCGATCTTGGCATAGACGAAGAAGATCCCGACGGCGGTGATGATGATCGGAACCACCAGCGGCAACAGCAGCGTAATGTGGATCGCGCGCATGATCCTGAGTTTCGACTGGCTGATCGCATACGCCGCGGCCACGCCGAGCGGCGTTGCAATTGCTACGGTCAAGAGCGCGACGGTCAGCGTCACCCGCGTCGCCCGCATCCACGAGGGATCGTCGAGATAGTCCCGATACCAGCGCAGCGACAGCGATGGCGGCGGGAAGGTTAGGAAGCGGGCGCTCGACAACGACATCGGTACGATGATCACGATCGGCAGGATCAAATAGAGCAGCACCAGCACGCAGAACGCGACGAAGAGGAAGCGGCCGGGCGAGAAACTCTTCATTTTTGCCCCAACACGCGATCGAGCGGAATGAAACGGCTGACGACGAGGAAGATGATGGCGACGCCGAGCAAGAGCACCACGCCAACCGCGCTTGCCGCGCCCCATTGGTTGTAGAGCTCGACGTTGCGGCTCACCAGCATCGATACCATGATGGTGCGGCCGCCGCCGAGCAGCTCCGGCGTGATGTAGAAGCCGAGACTGAGCACGAAGACGAGGGTGCTGCCTGCGAGGACGCCGGGCAGCGACAGCGGCAAAAATATCCGCCAGAACGTGTGCGAGGGGCTGCCACCGAGGCTGGCGCCCGCCTGTAAGAGGTCGCGCGGAATTTTCTGCATGGTAGCATAGAGCGGCAGCACCATGAACGGCAGCAGGATGTGCAAGGTGGCTACGACGATACCGAAGGTATTGTGCACCAGCGCCAGCGGCTCGCCGATGAGGCCGAGATCCTGCAGCAGGTGGTTGATTACGCCGGTTCGCTGCAATAGCGCCAGCCACGCATAGGCGCGCACCAGCACGCTGGTCCAAAACGGCAGCACAACCAGGGCAAGGATGACGATGCTCCAGCCCTTCGGCGCGGCGCTGGCGGCGTAGGCGATGGGGTAGCCGAGCAGGAGTGCCAGCACCGTCACCAGGAGACTGAGCTCGAAAGTGAGCGCAAAACTTCGCCAGTAGATGTCTTCGCTGACGATGCGGCGGTAATTCTCCAGCGAGAATCCATCGTGGTAGATCGACTGCCAGGCGAGCCACCCTACCGGAAGCACGATGAGCAACAGGATCACCAGCAGCGCCGGCAACGCCAGTGCCAGCATCAAGCCCTGTTCGCGGCGCTGATGCCGCAATGAGATGTCCTTGACGGTGCCGTTCAACGCCATGGTCCTGTGCCGGCCGCGGAGCCGTTTACTTGCGCATGATCTTTTCGGAAAACCGGTTCCCACCTTTCCGGATCATGCTGAGTTTACTGTGAGGGCTTACCTTATTTCTGAATGAAGGCGACCCAGCGTTTCTCAGCCGCTTCGCCGGCCGGCGACGACCACCAGGCATAGGACATCAGCGCCTGCTTGCGTGCGTTTTCCGGGGCGCTCGGCAGTTGAGCGACGCGTTCCGGCTTGATCACGCCGGTATCGAAGGCTTTCGGGTTCGCCGGACCATAGTCGATATGCAGCGGCAGGTTGGCCTGGTTCACCGGATCGACCGCCTCGTTGAGAAAGCGCACGGCGGTTGGCAGATTGGGAGCGTCCTTGAGGATGCACAGCGAGGTGTTCTGCAGGATGCCCTGATTATAGGTGAAGCCGACCTTGGCCCCTTCGCCGGCCAGCGCGCTGACGCGGCCGTTCCAGGCCATCACCATGTCGACTTCGCCGTCGTTCAACAGCTGCGCGGATTGCGCGCCCGAGGTCCACCACACCGTGATGTAAGGCTTTATCTGCTCGAGCTTCTTGAAGGCGCGATCGACGTCGAGCGGATAGAGCTTGTCGGGCGCGACGCCATCGGCCATCAGCGCCGCTTCCAGCGTCGCCAGCGGGTGGTTGCGCAGCGCGCGGCGACCCGGGAATTTCTTCACGTCCCAGAAATCGGCCCAGCCATCGGGTGCTGCGCCTGCAGGGTACTTGGTCTGGCTATAGGCGAGCACGCTCGAATAGAATTCGTAGGCCACCGAATAGGGGCTGCGATAGTTCTCCGGCATCGCCGCCGCGTTCGGCAATTTTGCGAAGTCGAGCTTTTCGATCAGGCCCTGTTCGCCGCCGCGCAGGCAATAGCCGGTCGGCACGTCGACGACGTCCCAGGTTGGCTTGCCGCTGGCGACCTGCGTCTTGATCGCCGGCCAGGCATCGGGAATGCTGTCCTGGTTGACGGTGATATCGAGCTTCTTGGCGGCGGGGTCGAGGATCGCAACCGTTTGCGCTTTCTGGTAGGCGCCACCCTGGGAGACGAAGGTGATCTGGTCGGAGGCCTGCGCCGGAAGGCTCGACAGCGCCACGACGACGCCGAGCCAGGCGCCGTATCGCGCGCGCCGGGCGAGACCTGAGTGAGAAGCAATCGTCATCTCCATTCCTCTCTCGTTATGACCGGGCCTGCAATGAATCTAGTTTATGTTTGAGCATGATCCGTTCGGAAAACCGATGCCCACTTTTCCGGATCATGCTCTATCGCCCGATCGCATCCAGAAATTGATACCATCCGGCCACCATGCGGACGGCCGGTTCGCGCAACGGATAAAGAGGTATGGTTTTGAGACGGCTCGCATCGAGCAGGCCAAGGTCGGGCGTCTCACCGCGGACCAATGCCGCAAGATAACGGCCCATCAAGCTCGACATCGCCACGCCCGCACCGTTGTAACCCATCGCAAACAACGTCCGCTCGTCGAGCCGGCCGATGTGGGGCATGGCATCAAGCGTCATGCCGACAAGACCGGACCAGCGAAAGTCCAGCGCGGTCCCTTCAAGCTCCGGGAAGATGCCGACCATCGCCCGACGCAGCGCCGCAAACGCCGCGTTCGAATCCTGCTTGCCGAAGGCGCCACGGCCGCCCAAGACGAGGCGATCATCGACCATGCGAAACCACCGCATCATCCGCTTGGTTTCGGTGTAAGTCCGCTCCGCAGGCATCAGGCGGCCGGCAATCGCCCGGGGCAACCTTTCCGTCGCGATGATCGCGCTGCGGAACGGCACCAGGGTTTGCTGCAGACGGCGCGTCGCCGGCGTCAGATCGGAATAGGCGTTGGTGGCGACAATCACCTGCTTCGCCCAAACCGCGCCTTGGGGCGTCTCGACGACGACAAAACCGTTGTCCCGCGATATTCCGATAGCAGGGGTTTCCTGGAAGATCGCGATACCGCGCTGCGCCAGGCCTTCGGCGAGGCCCCGCAGGTAGTTCAAGGGATGGATGCCGCCGGAACCCTGATTGAGAACGCCGCCGACAAACGCCTTGGAGCCGGTCTCCTCATACACCTGATAGATATCGAGAATGCGGACATCCGAATCGCCCATTTCGCGCTTCATCCATTCCGCCTCGGCGACCGCCGCTTCGAACGTCGGCACATTGTGCGCAGCCTTGATCTGCCCATTCCGCCTCAGCCGCGCGGCGGTGATACCGAATTCGGAAACCAGCTCCTCTACGATCTCCACCGATTCATGCGCAATCTCGTACATGCGCTTGGCCATGCCGCGGCCATGCGCGACGTCGATGTCGCTGAACGATTGCCGGAATTTTGCGGTGATGACGCCGCCGTTGCGGCCGCTCGCCCCCCAACCGGGATGATTGGCCTCGACGACGACCGGCGCCAGTCCGCTTCTGGCGACATGATGGGCCGCCGAGAGCCCGGTGTAACCCGCACCGATAATGACGACGTCGGCATGAATCTCGCCCGATAAAGACGGAAAGGTGCGCAAGGGCGCAGCCGTGCTTGCCCAGAGCGAATCGGCTGGTGCCATCCGGGTACAGGCCTGCGCCATTGCCGCGCCTCCGTTCAGCTTCCGACCGCAGCGTCGGCGAACGCCTTCATCGAGGCGAAATGGAAATCGGGCTTGGTCAGCTCCCGCACTTCCGGCGTTCCGCCAAAATCCGCTTGGCCTTGGCGGCGCTCGATCCAGCAGACCTTATAGCCAAGCGCTCGCGCGATTCCGATGTCGTGATACTGGCTCTGCGCCACGTGCAGGATGTCTGACTGCTTGTAGCCGAAGGCCGCCTGCCGTCCCTTGTTGTAGGCGAAGAATTCGGGACTTGGCTTGGCGACGCCGGTCTCATCGGCGCAGACGGTATCGTCGAAGGGATCGCAGAGCGCATGCGCGTAGCATGACAGCGCGACGCGATCGGCGTTGGTCATCGCGACCAGCCGGAATTTCCTGCGCAAGCGCTTCAGCGCCTCGACCGAGTCCGAAAACGGCTGCCAGCGCAGCACCGCAAGCTGGAAGGCGTCGCAGGCTGCATCGTCGGCCGGCAAGCCCAATTCCTTGGCGAGGGAGCAGTAGACATAAAACATCGCCTCGCTCGATCGCTCCGGATGAGCGTCGCGCCCGCGCTTGTACGACGCGAAGATCGCCTGATCGCTGAGCTCGGCCGCCTGGCCTCCGCCGATCCTGCGCACGGCGTCGAGCACGCCGGTCTCGAAATCGATCAAGGTACCGACGACGTCGAAGGTGAGAACCTTGAAGCTATCGTAGGGCATTATCATCTCTGCTGCTGGTTTTGGATTTCGGTGAACTGAACTCATTCGCGCGCCTTGCTTTCTCAGGATCTGGTTTCGCGAGCTGTGGTTGACTTGGCCTCCGGCACGACGATGGTGTCTTCGGGATGCAGCCTGACGGTCAACTCGCCGCCGATTGGCGGTATCCGGCGCGCAGCCGTGTAGTGGCTCGGCTGGCGAAGGCTGAGGCTGGTGCCGTCAGGCAGGCTCAAGAAGATGCGCAGGCTTTCGCCCTGATACACGACATCGGTGACCTTGCCGGTCAGGCGATTGCAGGCCGCGTCGGCACCGTCGCCGTCGATCAGGAGCTTCTCGCTATGCATCGCGAGCATCAGGGCCTCGGCAGTCGGCACGGTGCGGGCGGTGCGCAGAACGATCGGACCAAGCGCGACGCTTGAGGCGTCGATGCGCCGGACCGGCAGCAGGCTCGCCTCGCCGATGAAGCTCGCGACAAAGGAATCCGCTGGGTGGTCGTGCAGCCGCTCCGGAGCGTCGATCTGGACTAGACGTCCGTCCTTCAGGATGGCGACGCGGTCGCTCATCGTCAGCGCCTCGCGCTGGTCGTGGGTGACGTAGATGATGGTCGCGCCGATCCGCCGGTGCAGCTCGCGCAGCTCGATCTGCATCGCTTCCCGCAGCTGCTTGTCGAGCGCCGAAAGCGGCTCGTCCATCAGGATCAGGCGCGGTTCGAAGATCATGGCGCGCGCCAGCGCGACGCGTTGACGCTGGCCGCCGGAGAGCTGCGAGATGTGGCGCTGCTCGTAGCCCGAGAGGCCGACCATGGCGAGTGCGGCGCGCACTGTTTCCGGCCAGCTCGCCTTCGGCAGCCGCCGCGCGCGCAGCGGGAAGGCTACGTTCTCGCCGACATTCATGTGCGGGAACAGCGCGTAATTCTGGAACACGACGCCGATGTCGCGCTTGTGCGGCGGCACGAAGGTGACGTCGCGGTCGCCGAAATGGATCGAGCCGGACGAGGGTTGGATGAAGCCGCCGAGGATGCCGAGCAGCGTGGTCTTTCCGGACCCCGACGGCCCGAGCAACGAGACGAACTCGCGCGGCGCCACCTTGAGCGTGACGTTATCGAGCGCGCGGACCGCGTCATAATTCTTGCTCGCGGACCTGATGTCGACGCTCTCTCCGCCCTTGTCCAACGATCCACCCCGTTAAGTCTGCCGATGGGGCGCGTCGCTGCGCGCCATCGGTATCGCCCGCCTTGCAGCAGCGACAGTTGAGCCGGCATGATCTTATTTTATAGACGGGCAGTGGGGAGCAATTGGTAACGCTATCCGCACCGCGCGGTACTTTCAATATAGGCCCGCTGTAGGCAGGGCTCATCTGTCAATGCAATCAGAGTTGCCGGGAGCGGGCAATTGCCAAATTCTCACCGGGGGCATAAGGTGAGGTTATGCCAGAGCTCCGCCGGATGCTGCCCTCCAGCAATGCGCTGTTCGTCTTCGATGCGGCGGCGCGTAACGGCAGCTTTACGGCGGCGGCAGCCGAACTGAATGTCACCCAGCCTGCGGTAAGCCGGATGCTGGGGCAGTTCGAAGAGCATCTGGGCGTTCGGCTGTTCGACCGGACCGCCGGTCGCGCGGTTCTGACCGAAGAAGGCGAGCTGCTCTATCAGCGTGTGCTCGATGGATTCCGCAGCATCGAAAGCGGATTGATCGAGCTCGAACAGCGCCGGAAGGGCAGTGAAACGGTCACGCTCTCGGTCTCATCGGCGTTCACCACACACTGGCTGATGCCTCGCATCGACAAGCTGCGGCGGCAGTTCCCGAAGGTCGATCTGCGCTTCCAGTTGATCGCCGGCTCGTTGCGCGGGCCGGTGGAGAATGTCGATCTCGGCATGAGGTTTCGCGATCGATACGATCCCGCACCGAACGGCGCGCTGGTGATGAAGGAAGTCATGCTGCCGATCTGCAGCCCCAGCTATCGGGATGCTGAGGTGGAAGACGCGAGTGACGCGAACACCATCATCAGGCTTGCCGATAGTCCCGGCGACTGGGCCGCGCTATATCCCTCCTTCCTGAACCGGCGGCGCGGTCCGGCCAAGACACTGACCTTTTCGGATTATGCGGTGGTGGTGCAGGCAGCACTTCTTGGCCAGGGAATCGCGCTCGGCTGGTTCACCGTCACGTCCCATTGGATGTTGATCGGCGCGCTCGTCCCTGCCTCGGAAACGCTCACGACGACCCAGCGGGTTTGCGAACTGGTGCATCCGCAAGACCGGCCGGTCCGGCCGGTGGTGGTTGAGATCAGGGATTGGATCATCGAGCAGCTGCGCTGCGATCTCGTGGCAATCGATCGGCTTTATCCTAGCCTAAAGCTCATGGCGGCAAGCTACTGACGACGCCGGCCCTTGCGTCACCTTCATTGAGCCGTCAAGCTCGACACACGCTGAATCCTTGTGATCGGAGGCGGGCTCCATCTGCCGGTGAGGGCGTCGGACTTCGGTCCGTAGAGCCGCATCGTCAGATTGAATGGCCCTTTCGGTGCCGGAAGCCAGTTGACCTCCTTGTTCGTTCCAGGAGTCTCGTTCTGCAAATAAAGGTCGAGGGCGCCATCCGAATTGAACGGCATCCAACTGCTCACCGCAAAGCGATTGAGCCTGTTCGCTACCTGGAACCCCTCGCGGTCGTAGAGCGTGAGCGACCAGAAGGCGTTGACCGGCGGCATGGTACCCTTGTCGAAATGGATCGTGTACTTGTTGGCGCCGCTGTCGTCGGCAAGGTTGAGCGGATAGATCGCATCCTCCGGCAAGTTCGCGCCGAGGCCGACCTGCGCGATCATCGCACGCTTGAGATAGTAGTTACCATACACGCCCATGGTGTCGGTATTCATCGACCAATGATTAACGACGCGGGTGAGCGTCGGGAGTTTCTATTCCATGAGCTTCTGCGCCGCCGCCGGCGAGTCCTCGATCGCCTTCCTCGTGATGGCATCGACCTTGCTGGTATCAAAACTCTTGCCGGGCTCGATGCCGATCAGTTTCATCCGAGCGATGATCCGCTGATCGGAAGAGTGGCGGTTCGAGCTTGAGAAGCTCTGCGGCATAGGCATGGTATCGACCTGCGCCTTCGGCGGCGTCTTCATATCGATGCTCGGATCGAGCTTCACCTCGATCGGTTTGGGCGCCAAGCCGGTATCATTATTTCGGCGACAGGCGTTCCAGTTCGTTCTCGAATGCCAACAACTCGGCGCTCGAACTCGAACCGAACCGGCCTGCCGGCCGGAACCTCTTCCTCATGCCAGATGCGATTGGCAAGCGGCCGAATGCCCTGCCGCAGCAGGTTGCGGACCGGAGTTGCTTCCGGACCATCTGATGAGCAGATCGTCCAGCAGGATGACGGTCGCGGTCAGTGTCTGACCCGATTGGTCTTCAGATCGAACGTGATGTTGGCGGACGCAATCAGCAGGCCCAGCACGAGTGCCGCTAATGTGCCAATCAGGCCCGTTGTCATTCTTACAACGTCCCGGGAGTCCCGATGCAGATGCTGTTCCGACAACAAGGGGCGAACGACGGCACCGAGCAGAGCGCCGCCAAATATCAAGGCAAACACAAGGAACGAGACCAATAGATCGTTCATGGTCGATATCTCTCCGCCATGTCGGTGGCTGACAAATGCTGGTTCCGTTTATCGTGCGGACCGGCTAAAGGCCCCGAGATCCTTCACCACGACCACGGCGCGATCGATGCCGATGATGTTTTTCAGTGCCACTCGGTTGTTCCCCTACATGAACAAGCGTCTACTTGGGCCAGCCGAAATGTTTGCGCGGCGCTAGCAGCGATGGCGCACACCATCCCGGCCGAGGTACGTGCCGGACGCTGGATCGTAGGAGCGGTAGCGCTGCGCGCAAGCGGCCTTATAGGGCGCCGTACCGATGACGACCTGCGAAGGATAGGGCTGTGCCGAACGCCACGGGTTGCTTTCGAGGAAGCCTGCGGCGCCGATCGATGCGTAGAGCGGATTGGCGGCGAAGTTGCCGGGGAAGAAGCCGTTGGTCGGGACGTCGCGGTCGTCGTTCCGGGCATCGAAGGACCAACCGCTGGTGTTGCCGTAGCGCAACTGGCGCGGCCCATAATCCTGCGCAAGCGCCGACGTGGCGGCGACCGACGCCAGAACGTTCGCGAGCAAAATTGCAAATCTGATCATGGTAGCGCCGCCCTTCGCATCAAGATCTGGCATTAAGGCCTGCCATTAAGGCCTGATCGTTCCCCAATCGCCCTTCCAGCCCGTCAACCGTCCGCGCCGAAACTGCAGATAGAGGCCGTCGCTGCGGCTCGACAGGGCGCCGCCTTTGACATTGGGCAGCGCGAGCAACAGCTCGTCGCCGGGACGGCCGCGAACGTACTGCAGGGGGACGCCCAGCACCGCCGACGCCTGGTCGGCGTTCATGCCGAAGGTCAGCGGCACGCTGTTGGGCGGCGGCGCGACGGCGGGCGCTTGCTGCGCCAATGCCGGCGTGAGCGCCACGCCCGCGAGCGCTAGTACAGTAGCCGTCGCGTTGAAGGCGCGCTTTCTCAACCCGCCGCTCCATGCACCCAACCTGTCGTCAGCGCCGCTCAATTTCGCCCTCATTGCTTTGCTGCAGTGACACCAGCGTGCCGCCTGGCGTCCAGCCGCCACCAAGCGCTTGGAACAGGCTGCTCGCCGCCAACAGCTTGTTCAGCCGGACCGTTACCAGGGTGTTTTCTGCCGTGAACAGCGTCTGCTGCGTCTGCAGAACGGTGATGAGATTGACCGTTCCGCCGCGCAACTGCGTCTCGGCGACATCAAAGGCCTTTTGCGAGGCAGTAACCGCGTCGCGTTGCAGGCGCTCCTGCAAGGTAAACTGTTGCAAGGCGATCAGTGCCTTCTCGACATCGGCGAAGGCGGAGAGCACCGCCTTGCGATAGACCTGCAGGTCTTGCAGCTGCACGCCCTTCGCCTGCTTCAATTGGCTCTCCAGCAGGAAGCCGTCAAAGATCGGCTGGGTCAAGCTGGCTGTGAGCGTGTAGAACCATGCGCCCGGCGTAAACAGGGAGGCCAGCGCGGCGCTCTGGAAGCCCGTGGTGCCCGTCAACTGAATTTGCGGAAAGAACGCGGCGCGCGCGGCTTCGACGCTGAAGTTGGAAGCTGCGAGCTGGGC
Organism: uncultured Alphaproteobacteria bacterium; assembly: GCA_963822795.1. Lineage (GTDB taxonomy): Bacteria > Pseudomonadota > Alphaproteobacteria > Rhizobiales > Xanthobacteraceae > Bradyrhizobium. The sequence continues at coordinate 178,038 of CAWGJM010000057.1, read as the reverse complement.
CTCGGCCTGGCGGATGTCCGGCCGCTGATAGAGCAGTTCCGAAGGCAGTCCCGGGGTGACGCGCGGCACCACGATCTGGTTGGTCGATCCGCCGTGCACGGTGAAGTTCGCCGGCGCTCGCGCGACCAGCAGGGCAAGGGCTGCGATATTCTGGTTCAACGTGACTTGCAGCGGCGGAATTGCGGCGCGCTGGGTCGCGACCAGCGCTTCCTGCTGCGACAGGTCGAGCTGCGATGCAGTGCCGCCGTTGAACTGGCTCTTGATGAGGGTAAGAATTCGTTCGGCCGCCGCCAGATCCTGGCGCGTGACGCGGATCTGGTCCTGGGCCGCGAGAACCGTGAAATAGGTATTAGCCACCGTCGCCATGGTCGTCAGCGTGACCACCTCGCGGTTATACCGCGACGCGGTTGCGTTATCTTCGGAGGCCGCAAGCGTAGCGCGATTCTTTCCCCAGAAATCCAGAATATAGCTCGCGGTCAACCCCGTGCTGAAGGTCGAGAACGTTGAAGAGCCGCCGCCGGCGCCGCCGAAGATAGTGCTGCTGGCGCTGTTTGATCCGACGTGTTGTTGTTCCGCACTCGCGTTTCCCGACACCGAGGGCAACAGCGGAGCGCCGGATATGCCGACCTGCGCATCGGCCTGCACGATCTGCGCGATCGCGACCGCGATGTCGAGATTGTAGATTTGCGCCGCGTCCATCAGCTCGGTCAGTTCGTAGGAGCGGAAGCCGCGCCACCAGTCGAGCATCGGAACGGCGTCGTCGGGTGCACCCTTGGATGCTTCGCGATAGGCTGGGGGGATATCGAGATTGAGTTCGGGCCGCTCCGATCCGAGGATGCAGCCCGACAGACCGGGGCTCAGCGCGAGCGCCAAAGCCGCAAAAACGGCGCGCCGTTTGCCGGCCGGTATCGCTCGCGCTGCGCGCGCGACGCGGGCAAGCTTCCGGATGTGCCGAAGGATCGGAACGGACGCGATGGTTGGCATTTACTCGCCCGGTTGCAGTGAAGGCCCGGGCGTATGGGATGCCGCGTTGCCGCTAAGACGTTGGCTCCACAGGCGGAACCTGTCCAGATACAAATAGATCACAGGTGTCGAATAAAGTGTCAGTACCTGGCTGAGGATCAGGCCGCCGACGATCGCGATGCCGAGCGGCTGCCTGAGCTCGCCGCCGTCGCCGACGCCGACGGCAAGCGGAACCGCGCCAAGCATGGCGGCCATGGTCGTCATCATGATCGGGCGGAAGCGAAGCAGGCAGGCTTCGCGGATTGCGTCCAACGGGCTCAGCCCGCGCCTTCGCTCGGCGTCGAGCGCGAAATCGATCATCATGATGGCGTTCTTCTTGACGATGCCGATCAGGAGGATGACGCCGATCAGCGCCATGATGCTGAATTCCGTATTGAACGCCATCAGCGCCAGCAGCGCGCCGACGCCGGCGGACGGTAGCGTGGAAAGAATCGTCAGCGGGTGGACGTAGCTCTCATAGAGCACGCCGAGCACGATGTAGATCGTGATCAGGGCTGCAAGAACCAGGAAGGGCTGGTTGTTGAGTGAATCCTGGAACGCTTTCGCCGTGCCCTGGAAACTGCCGCGGATGGTGGCAGGCACGCCGATCCGGTTCATGGTGGCATCGATGGTGGCGACCGCCGTGCTTAACGAGACGTTGGGCGGCAGGTTGAACGAGATGGTGGTGGCGACCAGCAGCCCCTGGTGATTGACCGCCAGCGGGGTTGCGCCCTGGGTGAAGCGCGCGACCGCAGACAGCGGAATCATGGTTTCCTGCTTGGTGCTCACAGCGGACCCGGTCGAAGCGACGCCCTTGCCGGTGGCGCCGATCGAGTTGGTGGCGAGATTGCGCGCCGCTTGCGCGTTGGCGGCCGCCGCCGCGGTCGAATTCGCCGAGCTCACCACCGTTCCCGCCACCGCGTTGGTCGCCTGCGAGCCGCCGACGGAGCCGCCGGAGGTAGAGACATAGACGTCCTTCAGCGTTTCCGGGTTCTGCCAGTAGCGCGGCGCTACCTCCATGATGACGTGGTATTGGTTGCGGGCGACGTAGATGGTCGAGACCTGGCGCTGGCCGAACGCATCGTACAGCGTGTTGTCGATCTGGCTGACGGTGACGCCGAGCTGGGCCGCGGCGTCGCGGTCGATCACCAGATCGGACTCCAACCCCTTGCTCTGCTGGTCGCTGTTGACGTCGGCGAGAACGTCAGGCTCGCGCTGCAGCGCGGCGGCGATCTTCGGCGCCCATTCTTGCAATTCTTCAAGGGTGGGCGCCTGCAGCGTGAATTGATATTGCGCGTTGGAGGCCCGGCCGCCGACCCGGATATCCTGCACGGCCTGCAGGAACAGGGTCGCTCCGGGAACGACCGCCATCTCCCGCCGGAGCCGGGCGATCACGCCGTCGGCTGAGAGGTGGCGCTCGCTGAGCGGCACCAGCGACATGAACATGAAGCCGCCATTGGTCTGGCCGCCGCCGGTGAAGCCGACGACGGTGTCGACCGCGGGGTCCTTCTTGATGATGTTGACGAACTGCGCGAGCTTCTGCTGCATGAGCTGGAACGAGATGCTCTGGTCGGCCTGGATACTGCCGATGATTCGTCCGGTATCCTGCTGTGGGAAGAAGCCCTTCGGGATGACCCCGTACAAATAAAAGTTCAGGCCAAGCACCGCGGCGAGGATTATCATTACCGATCGCGGGTGCTCGAGCGCGCTGGTCAGAGTTCTCCGATAGAAACCCAGCATCGCATCGAAGAAGCGCTCGCTCACCCGATAGAGCCTGCCATGCCCTTCGCCGGTTTCAGGCCGCAGCAGCACCGCGCACATCATCGGCGTGGTTGCGAGCGAAATCGCCAGCGAGATCAGGATCGATATCGAGATTGTCATCGCGAATTCGCGGAACAGTCGACCGACGATGCCGCCCATCAAAAGGATCGGGATAAACACCGCGATCAGCGAGATGCTCATGGAGAGCACGGTGAAGCCGACTTCGTTGGCGCCCTTCAGCGCCGCCTCCAGCGGCGACAGCCCTTCCTCGATGTAGCGGGTGACGTTTTCCAGTACGACGATGGCGTCGTCGACGACGAAGCCGGTCGCGACCGTCAACGCCATCAGCGACAGATTGTCGAGGCTGTAGCCGATCAGATACATGGCGCCGAAGGTTGAGACCAGCGACACCGAGACCGCGACGACCGGGATGAAGGTCGCCCGCACGTTCCGCAGGAACGCGAACACGACGACGATCACCAGCATCACCGCGATGATCAGCGAGCGCTCGACGTCGCGGAGCGAGGTGCGAATGGTGGTCGAACGGTCGACTCCGAGCGCGATATCGATCGCTGGCGAGATCGAGGCGCGGAGCTGCGGCATCAGCGCCTTGACCAGGTCGACGGTCGAGATGATGTTGGCGCCGGGCTGCCGGTAGAGGATGATCAGGACCGCCGGCTTGCCGTTGGCGAGCCCGGCGTTGCGCAGGTTCTCGACCCCGTCGGTGACCTCGCCGACGTCGGATAGATGGACCGCGGCGCCGTTGCGGTAGGCAACGATCAGGGATTTGTAATCCTCCGCCTTGTTGGCCTGGTCGTTGGCGTAGATCTGATAGCGCTGGTCGCCGACGTCGATGCCGCCCTTCGGGCTGTGCGCATTGGCGCTAGCGAGGGCGGCGCGCACGTCCTCAAGACCGATGCCGTATTTGTAGATCGCCTGCGGGATCAGATCGACCCGGACCGCGGGCAGCGAGCTGCCGCTGACGCCGACTTCGCCGATGCCCTCGACCTGCGACAGTTTCTGCGCCAGCACGGTGGACGCCGCGTCGTAGAGATCGCCGCGGGTCAGCGTGTCGGAGGTCAGCGTAAGGACAAGGATCGGCGCGTCGGCGGGATTGACCTTTTTATAGGTCGGATTGCTGCGCAGGCTGGTCGGCAGATCGGCGCGCGCGGCGTTGATGGCGGCCTGCACGTCGCGCGCCGCGCCGTCGATGTCTCGGTTGAGGCCGAACTGCAGCGTAATGCGGGTCGAGCCCACCGTGCTCGACGACGTCATCTCGGTGACGTCGGCGATCTGCCCAAGATGACGTTCGAGCGGGCTTGCCACCGTGGTGGCGACATCCTGCGGGCTGGCGCCGGGCAGGGTGGCCTGGACCGAAATGGTCGGGAAATCCACCTGCGGCAGCGGGGAGACCGGCAGCTTGAAGAATGCCACCGCCCCGGCCGCCGCGAGCCCGAAGGTCAGCAAGGTCGTTGCGACCGGCCGGCGAATGAAGGGGGTTGACGGCTCCATGGCTCAGTGCGACCCGCTCGCCTGGCCGACGCTGTCGGGCCGCCCGGCAAAGCGGATGGCGAGACGATCGAACCAGAGATAGATCACCGGCGTCGTGAACAGCGTCAGCATCTGGCTGACCAGGAGGCCGCCGACGATCGAGATGCCGAGCGGATGGCGCAACTCCGAACCGGCGCCGGTTCCGAGCATCAACGGCAAGGCGCCGAGCACCGCGGCCATCGTCGTCATGATGATGGGGCGAAACCGCAACAGACACGCCTGATAGATCGCCTCGCGCGGCGACTTGCCTTCGTTGCGTTCGGCGTCGAGCGCAAAGTCGATCATCATGATCGCGTTCTTCTTGACGATGCCGATCAACAGGATGATGCCGATAATGGCGACGATGGTTAGGTCGTCACCGGCCACCATCAGCGCCAGCAGCGCGCCGATGCCGGCGGACGGCAGCGTCGAGAGGATGGTGACCGGGTGTATGAAGCTCTCATAGAGCACGCCCAGCACGATATAGACGGTGACGATCGCGGCCAGGATCAGGAAAAGCTGGTTCGACAGTGACGACTGGAACGCCAGCGCCGCGCCCTGGAAACTGGTGATCACCCCGAGCGGCTGCTGGATATCGATCTGGGCCTGTTTGATCGCGGTCACCGCCTCGCCGAGGGAAGCGCCAGGTGCCAGGTTGAAGGATATGGTGGCCGAGGGAAACTGCCCGAGATGCGAAATCTGCAGCGGCGCGGTTTCCTCACGCATCTTGGCCATTGTCGCGAGCGGAACCGGGGTAGAGCCGACCGAGGACGGCAAGTAGATGTCCGACAGCGACTTCAGCGAGTTTTGCAAGGCCGGGTCGGCTTCAAGGATGACGCGGTACTGATTGGAGTTGGTGAAGATGGTCGAGACGATGCGCTGGCCGTAGGAATCGTAGAGCGCGTTGTCGATGGTCGCGGGCGTGATGCCGAAGCGGGCGGCCTGGTCGCGGTCGATCTGCACGAAAATCGAGAGCCCCAGCGCCGAGATATCGCTGGCAACGTCGCCGAACAGCGGGTTAGTCCTCAGTTTATCGACCAGCTTCGGCGTCCACACGGCGAGCTCGGCCGGGTCGGCGTCCTGCAGGATGAATTGGTATTGCGTCCGGCTGACGGTGCCCTCGATGGTCAGGTCCTGGACCGGCTGCATATAGAGCGTGATCCCGGTCAGCGAGCCCGTCGCGTTCTTCAACCGCTGCATGATGGCGGATATGTCGGACTTGCGCTCGTCATAGGGCTTCAGGTTGATCAGCAGCCTGCCGCTGTTGAGCGTGGTATTGGTGCCGTCGACGCCGATGAACGAGGACAGGCTGTCGACGTCGGGATCCTTAAGGATGATGCTGGCAAGCTCTTGCTGTCGCTCGGCCATCGCGGCGTAAGACACCGACTGCGGCGCCTCGGAAATCGCCTGGATGACGCCGGTGTCCTGCAGCGGAAAGAACCCTTTGGGGATGACGATGTAGAGCCAGGCGGTGAGCCCGAACGTCGCGAGCGCAATCAGCAGCACGAAGGTCTGGCGGTCGAGCACCCAGTTCAGCATGTGGGCGTAGATTTCGATGACTTTGTCGAAACCTTCGCGACTATAGCGCTGGAATGCGTTCTCATGCGCGGAAGTCTCCGGCTTGAGCAGCTTGGCGCAGGCCATCGGCACCAGCGTCAGCGAGACCACCGCGGAGATCAGGATGGTCACCGCCAGCGTGATCGCGAATTCGCGGAACAGCCGGCCGACGACGTCGCCCATGAACAACAGCGGGATCAAGACGGCGATCAGCGATACTGTCAGCGAGATGATGGTGAAGCCGATCTGCGCGGAGCCGTGCAGCGCGGCCTCAAGCGGACTTTCGCCCTCCTCGATATAGCGGGAGATATTCTCGATCACGACGATGGCGTCGTCGACGACGAAGCCGGTAGCGATCGTCAGCGCCATCAGGGAAAGGTTGTTGAGGCTGAAGCCGAACAGGTACATCGCCCCCAAGGTGCCGACCAGCGACAGCGGCACCGAGAGGCTCGGGATCAGCGTGGCGCGGGTCGAGCGCAGGAACACGAAGATCACCAGGACCACCAGGATCACGGCGAGCGACAGCTCATATTCCACGTCCTGCACCGAGGCGCGGATGGTGACGGTCCGGTCGGTCAGGATGGCAAGGTCGATCGCCGCCGGCAGCGTCGCCTGCAGTTGCGGCAGTAGCTTCTTGATTCCCTCGACTACGGAGATGACGTTGGCGCCGGGCTGGCGCTGGATGTTCAAGATGATCGCCGGCGTCTCGTTCATCCAGGCGCCTAGCTTATCGTTCTGGGCGCCGTCGATGACGTCGCCGACGTCGCTGAGCCGGACCGGCGAGCCGTTCTTGTAGGCCACGATCAGCGACTGGTAGTCGCTGGCGTTGCGGATCTGATCGTTGGCGTTGATGGTGTAGGCGCGCATCGTCCCGTCGAAGTTTCCCTTCGGCGTGTTGACGTTGGCGTTGCCGAGCGTGGTGCGCAGATCGTCGATGTTGAGCCCGTAGGCGGCGAGCTTGCGGATGTCGGCGCGGATGCGCACCGCCGGCCGCTGGCCGCCGCTGATGCTGACGAGGCCGACGCCCGCGAGCTGCGAGATCTTCTGCGCCAGGCGGGTATCGACGAAGTCCTCGACCTGCGTCAGCGGCATGGTTTTCGAGGTCAGGCCGAGGGTGAGGATCGGCGCGTCCGCCGGGTTCACCTTGGCGTAGATCGGCGGCGCCGGCAGGTCGGAGGGAAGCAGGTTGCCGGCGGCGTTGATCGCGGCCTGCACCTCCTGTTCGGCGACGTCGAGCGAAATGCTCAAGCCGAATTGCAGGGTGATGACCGATGCGCCGGCCGAACTCACTGAGCTCATCTGGTTGAGGTTCGGCATCTGGCCGAACTGCACCTCCAGCGGCGCGGTGATCGAGGAGGTCATCACGTCAGGGCTGGCGCCGGGATAGAAGGTCTGGACCTGGATGGTCGGGTAGTCCACCTCGGGTAGCGCTGCGACGGGGAGGAAGCGGAACGCCAGCATACCCGACAGCATGATGGCGATCATCAGCAAGGTGGTTGCCACGGGCCGTACGATGAACGGCTGCGACGGGTTCATTGCTGTTGTCCGCCTTGGGAGCGCCGTTTCTTATCGTCGCCGCCGGATTTGTCCGCTCCGCCACTCTGGTCCGGCGCCTTGGCTGCGCCGGCCGGCGCGTTGGTATCAGCGGCCGCACGGACGTTGATCTTGGCGCCGTCGCGCAGCTTGTCGGCGCCGTCGACCACGATGCGATCGCCCTGCGCGAGGCCCGAGAGCACCTCGACGCGGTCGCCATCGGTCACGCCCAGCTTGACCGGGCGGACCGAGACGGTGCTGTCGGCATTGACGAGATAGACGAAGGTGCCGGGCTGGCCGCGCTGGACGCCCGCGGTCGGCATCGTCGTCACGTCCTTATGCGTATCCAAGAGCAGGCGGATGTTGACGAACTGGTTTGGAAACAGCGTCTCCGTCTCGTTGGGGAATATCGCGCGCAGCTTGATCGTGCCGGTGGTGGGATCGATCTGGCTGTCGAAGGTCTGCAGCGTGCCGTCGGCGATCTTGGTGGCGCCGGCGCGGTCCAAAGCGGTCGCGGGCAGCACCGCACCCTCCTGCAGACGCTTGGAAATCGCCTGCAGATTGTCCTCGGGCACCGTGAACAGCACGCTGATCGGCTTGAGCTGCGTGATCACGACAATGCCGTTGGTATCGCCCGGGGTGACATAGTTGCCTTGATCGACCTGGCGCAATCCGACGCGACCATCGTTCGGCGCCAGGATCCGGCAATAATTCAGGTTCACCTGGGCCGACTGGACCGCGGCGCGGTCGGCTTCGACCGTGCCCTGGTCCTGGCCGACCAGCGCGATCTGGGTGTCCAGCGTCTGGTGCGGCACCGCATTCTGGGCCGCCAGCCCTTGATAGCGCGTCAGATCGACCTGCGCGCCCTTCAGCTGCGCTTCGTCGCGCGCAAGCTGACCTTTGGCCTGGGCCAGCGTCGCTTCATAGGGCCGCGAATTGATTTCGGCGATCAGGTCGCCTTTCTTGACCTCATCGCCTTCCTTGAAATCGATCTTGATCAAGTAGCCGCTGATCTGGCTCCGCACGGTGACGGTCGCCAGCGAGGTAACCGTGCCGAGTGCGTTGAGAGTGATGTTGATATCGCCCTTGGCGACCGTCTCCGGAACGATCGACATCGGTGGGGCATTGCGGCCGTTTCTGCCGCCGCCGGCCGGCTCTGGCGCGGCCTGGTGCTTGGTCCACCAGACCACGCCGGCGATCAGAGCCGCGACAATAAGCAACGTCAGGACGCCGCCGCCGCGCGACTTCGGTTTCGCCGGTTTGGAAGGCGCGATTGGTGGACTTTGCGTCGGGGGTCTTAGTGGTTGGTCCATGAACCTGCCATCGAACAGCGTGTTGGGGCGGTCTTCGTCATCGGCCTAGTCTACCTGTTCGGCTGCCTTTGGGACATTCGGGAAGACAGAGAATTTGAACTTTTCCGTGGAGGATTGTCGCATTAACATTCGGAAAGGATTGGATTTTGTGGCACTGTGCGGTCTCGGTAACACACTCGTTTTCAGCAAAATCGATCCTGCCATTGCCGCTGATCCTCAAGTTTTGCGCGAAGCGGCGGATGCGATATCGAAAGGAATCCTCTCGCAGTCGGAGCGCCGACAAAAAAGTTCATGCCGGGGATCAGCGCGTGCGGTGAAGGCGAGGGTGCTTCGCCAGAATTTTCTCATTAAGGAACTGTCACGTTCCGAGAGCTCGTCGGCGCATCGCGGCTTCAAACGCGGCTCGCTTATTAGACGAACGGCCGCGGTGGTTGGTCGCAGCGTTCTTGCAGAACATTAATCCAGCGGACGGGACCTCGTAAGGTGGCTTCGCCATTTTGGGGCAAGGGCTTTCTGCCTGCAAAATTGGAGACGCTTCCCATGCACGACCAACCGACACCCCCAAACCTCACCCCCAGAAAGATTCTCAGGCCGCGGCGATTGGCGCTGCTCGCTTCCGCCGCCGGCCTCAGCCTGGCGGTTCTCGCCGCCGGACCCGCCGGCTATCTTCCGCTCAATCTGCCGGGATGGACGAACGCGGCGCATGCGGCCGAGGCCGGTCCGAGCACGGCGGGATTTGCCGACCTCGTCGCCAAGGTCAAGCCCGCTGTGATCTCGGTGCGTGTGAAGATCGACGGCGATGCCAATGCGGCCGTGGTCCAGCGTGACAACGAGCGGATGGATTCCGACGAGGGTTCGCCCTTCAAGGGTACGCCGTTCGAGCAGTTCTTCGGGCGGCAATTCCGCTTCAACGGTCAAGAGATGCCGCAGCACCAGATTATCACCGGCGAGGGTTCAGGCTTCTTCGTCTCCGCCGACGGCTATGCGGTGACCAACAATCACGTGGTCGACCACGCCAAATCGGTGCAGATCACGACTGACGACGGCACGATCTACACCGCGAAGGTGGTCGGCACCGATCCGAAGACCGACCTGGCGCTGATCAAGGTCGACGGCAAGAACGACTTTCCGTTCGTGACATTCGCCGACCAGGCGCCGCGGATCGGTGACTGGGTGGTCGCCGTCGGCAATCCGTTCGGCCTCGGCGGCACGGTCACGGCCGGCATCGTCTCGGCGCGCGGACGCGACATCGGCGCCGGGCCCTATGACGACTACGTCCAGATCGACGCGCCCATCAACAAGGGCAATTCCGGTGGGCCGGCGTTCGACACCAACGGCAATGTGATCGGCGTCAACACCGCGATTTTCTCGCCGTCAGGCGGCTCGGTCGGCATCGGCTTCGACATACCGGCTTCCACCGCAAAACTCGTCGTCGCCCAGCTCAAGGAAAAGGGCCACATCACGCGCGGCTGGCTTGGCGTCCAGGTGCAGCCGGTGACGGCCGACATCGCCGACAGCCTCGGCATGAAGCAGGCTATGGGCGCGATGGTCGACAATCCGCAGGACGGCAGCCCAGCAGCCAAGGCGGGCATCGAGGCGGGTGACGTCATCACCGCCGTCAACGGCACACCGGTCAAGGACTCCCGCGATCTCGCCCGCACCATCAGCATGATGGCACCTAGCACCTCGGTGAAGCTCGATGTGCTGCACAAGGGCGAAACCAAGCAGGTGGCCCTGAACCTCGGCGAAATGCCGAACGAGCATCAGGCCAATGCCGGCAAGAGCGACCAGTCGGAGGAGACCGCGGGCACGCCGCATCTTGGTCTCAACGTCGCGCCGGCGCGTGAAGTTGACGGTGCGGGCGACAAGGGCGCCGTGGTTATGGCCGTCGATCCCGACGGTCCTGCGGCCGAGCACGGCCTGAAGACCGGCGACGTCATCCTCAACGTCGGCGGCAACGCGGTGTCCAACGCCGGCGATGTCCGCTCGGCGCTGGTGCAAGCCAAAGCCGACGGCAAGAAGAGCGTGCTGATGCAGGTGAAGACCGCGGATACGACGCGGTACGTCGCGGTGCCCTTCGCCAAGGGTTAGGCTCGCAGCACGGGCCGCGCCCGCGGCGTGCGTTTGACGAGAAAGTTGGGCGAGGGCCGGATGCGAATCCGGCCCTCGCCGTGTCTTCCACGGTTCACGCAGGCAACGGCACCGCGCGCGACGGTTCGAAGGGTCGGTCCGGGTGCATCCTGAATGACAGGCCGGCGCCAAGCAACAACAGGCAGATCGAGCCGGCGAACGGCAACGTCCAGCTGCCGGTGCGATCGATCAGATAGCCGAACACCAAGGGCGAGATGATGCCGGCGACGCCGAAGCCGAAATTCATCATGCCGCTGGCCGATCCGGAATATCTGGGCGCAATGTCCATCGGCACGGCCCAGATCGGCGCGACCACCAGCTCGACAAAAAAGAAAGCCCCGGCCAGCGAGAGCGCGGCGAGGTTGACGTCATCAACAAGCATGACCGGAATCATGAGCACGAAGCCGCCGGTCATTCCGCTCGCAATGACGTTGCGGCGCGCCGCGACCCTGTCGCCGGTCCGGCGCAGGATATGGTCGCTCGCCACCCCGCCCAGCGTATCTCCGACCACGCCGGCGAGAAATACGCCGGCCGAATAGTATGCCGACTTGCTCAAGTCCTGGTGGTAGTTCTGGTAGAAGAACGAAGGGATCCAGCTCAGGAACAGCCAGAGCGTCCAGCCGTAGCAAAAATCGACCGCGGTTACCGGCAGCATGCGGCGAAATAATTTGAGCCACGGCACCGGCGCGTCGGCGCTGGTTCGGCTGCGGGCTGAGAGCGCCCCAAATTCCTCAGGCGTAAGCGGCGGCGTTGCCGGAGCATCGCGGAAATACCACGACCACGCCAAAACCCAGGCGAGGCTCAACAACGCCAGCGCGACAAACGAGCCGCGCCACGAGACCAGCTCCACCAGCAACGCGATCAGAGGCGGCGTCAGAGCGTTGCCGAGCCGCGCGAAGGAGTGGGTGATGCCCTGGGCAAAGCCCCAATTTCGCTCCGGCGTCCACACCGCCATGGCGCGCGTCGCGGTCGGAAAGGCCGCGCCTTCGCCGACGCCGAGAGCGAGCCGCGCGCCGAACAGGCTGATGAGGCCTCCGACCGCTCCGGTCGCGGCGGTAGCGATGCAAACGATCAGGCCGCTGACGGAGAGCGTCAGGCGCGCCCCGAATTTGTCGCCGAAATAGCCGCCGATCAGTTGAAACAACGCGTACGGATAGGCGAACGCCGAAAAGACCAGACCAAGCTGGGTATTGCTCAAACCGAGCTCGCCCTTGATCAGCGGCGCGGCGGTGGAGATATTGACCCGGTCCACATAGAGGATCAGGTACATCAGGCACAGGATCAAGAGAACTCTGTTGGATGCACCGAGCTTGCGCATCAAACAGGACTCGCGGCGCCCTTGATCTGCGTGCGGTGCATGATCCGCCGCGTCGCGTCGTCGAACGGATCGCGCCGATGCATGGTGCAGCGATTGTCCCACATCACGAGATCGCCGACCCGCCAGACGTGCTCCCATTTGAATTCCGGACGCTCGACGAACCGCCACAGCTCGTCAAGCAAGGCCTCGGACTCCGCCAATTCGAGCCCCACCAGATAGGCGTTGCGCCGCCGGCCGAGATAAAGCAGCTGGCGTCCGGTGTCGGGATGGGTGCAGACGAGGGGATGGACTGCGCCCGGGGAGGTCCTGGGATCGTCGGTTGCGGTCACACCCTGGCGCAAGAACCCGCCGCTATTGTAAGTGCCGTCGTGCTTGATCTTCAGACCGGCGATCCGGCGCTTCAACTCGGCAGGCAGCGCTTCGTAGATCGCGTACATGCTGCAGAAAGACGTGTTGCCGCCGCTCGGTGGCACCTCGAGCGCGTAGAGCGTGCTCGCCATCGGCGGCATGTCGAGATAGGACATGTCGGTATGCCAAACCGCTTCGCCGGCACCGAGGCTGCCGATCGGTTCGCCGTTCAGCTTCACATTCGACACGATATAAATCTCGGGGAGGCCTTCGACGAAGCGGCGGCCGGTTTCCTGCACGGGGGCCCAATCGAGATCGCCGAATCTGCGGCTGAATGCGACGAGATCCTGGTCGCTGAGGGTCTGGCCGCGGACCAGGATAACCTGATGCTGGTGCCAGGCGCGTTTCAACGCCGCAAATTGCCGGTCGTCGAGCGATGTGAGGTCGACGCCCCGCACCACGGCGCCAAGCGCCGCGCCGGTTGGGATAACATCAATCGAACCGACCGCCGCATCGCGCGCAACCTCGCTTTCGACATTCATTTTAATCGCCCTTCCGGCACCATCGATGAGTTTAGGCTACCCTTTGGAAGACAACTACGGCAAGACAATTGCAGATTGTCAGCCAGCTCCAAGTCAAAAAAGACCGAAGTCGGAATCTCGACAAGTCAAAATCTGGACGGCCGCAACGGCGCGGCGTGAGACCGATGATGTCGCTACGAATAGGCCAGGATCAATCCTGGCCTTGTTTTTTCCGACCGCGGTCGCCGTCAATCCTGTTCGTAGCCGTAGACTTCCGGCAGGATGAAGATCGCAGCCAACAGGCCGATCAGGGGGAAGATCGCCACGAATAGCGTGGCGTTGGCCTGGCCGATCGCCGCGAACAGCGAGGGAAACAGGAAGATCGCCAGGAACGACGGCAGCTTGACGAACATGTAGGCGAAGCCGCTCGCCGTGCCCCGGTATTGCGGTTTTGCGACCATTGTCGGGATCGTCATGCAGTTCGAGGCGCTCCAATAATGGCCCCACAGCATGCCGGCCGCGGCGAACGGCAAAACATATTTGTGATCGGTGTAAAGCGCGGCGGCGGCGATCAAAAGCGACACCAGCACGATGCCGAAACCGGCGATGCCGATGCCGCGGTGGCCAATTTTTGGGGTCAGCAGCGGCCCGACCCACCCCGAAACCGCTGCGAGACAAAACAGCGCCATGGTCACGAGGTTGTTGCCGAGCAAGGTCGAGACCCCGACCATCGCAAACAGCACCGGAAGATAGAAGGCGAAGGTCGAGAACTCGCTCGCCTGTGCGAAGCAGGCAATCCAGCCGTAAATTGTCGCTCGCCAGCGGATCGGATCCTTGCGCAGATCGGCAAGGAAGGCGGAGGGCCGCGGCTTCGGCACCACGGCGTCCACGTCCGGCAGCATGTCGAGCCGGTCGTTGTACATCTGCTGTGCGACCTGCTTGGCCTCGCGGAAGCGTCCTTGCTGGACCAGCCACACCGCGGTCTCCGGCACGTCGTGGCGCATGATCAGGATGATCAGCGCCGGCACCGCGCCGAGGCCGAGCGTAACGCGCCATAGCGTCTCGTGGTTGATGTCGGCGATCAGGAAGATCGCGATCACGGCCAGGGTCAGCACCTCGCCGATGGCAAACATGAATTGCCAGCGATTGCCCATGACCTCGCGATCGCCCTTGGCCATAGATTCCATGATGTAGGTATAGCCGGTCGAGATATCGCTGCCGAGCGGCACGCCGAGCAGGAAGCGGATCACGATCAGCCAGGCGACATTTGGTACAAAAGCCTGCGCCAGCGCCAGAACGATGAACATCATCATCGTCACCAGGAACATCACGCGACGGCCGATTTTGTCGGAGAGCCAGCCGCCGATCAAGGCGCCGATCAGCGCGCCGCCCTGCGTGCCGGCGGCGGCTAGCCCCAGCATCAGCGGATCGGGGTTATACTGCTCGCGGATGAAGATCAGCACGAAGGCGATGGAATAGAGGTCCCAGGCCTCGACCAGGATCGAGGCCATCATCAGCCAGCCGACCCGGTTTCCCTTGGGGCTGTAGTTCTTGACCAGGTAGCGAACGGCGCTTTCGATGGCCGCCTGCTGCGGCAGGACTGCGGTTGTCATGTTGTTTCGTCACCTGTTTGTTTATCGATACAATCTAGCTGCCGGGCAAAGGTTCGATGCTGCAGTCCAAAAGCCCTGGGTCGATGCCGGTCTCCATCTCCTCGAACATCTGGTCCATGAAATCGATCAGCCCGTCGCTGGCTTCGACCGCGCGGTCGACGCGGCGGTTGGCGACGGCGTTGAGGATGGCAAGATGGCTGTCGATGGTGCCGCTCAGATCGGAATGTCCGGGGAGCAGTCGATGGTAGATGAAGCCGATGCGGCGATAGATCGTGTGCAGCGGCCGCATGGTGTGGGCCAGCAAGGGTTCGCCGGCGGAGAGCAGGATCAGCGCGTCGATGCGGCGGTCGAGGCGGTTGAATTCGTCGATTGAAAGCGTCTCGCGACGCTCGCGCAGCGCACGCTCGATATGGAGCGCCTGGTTGCGATGCGAAAGATTGGCGCGCTCGGCCGCTAGCCGAATGACGAAGCGCTCCATGTCGCGCCGCAAGCCCAACAGCATGCGCTCCCGGGCGAGATCGATCGGCGCGATCTGCAGGCCGTGGCGGGGGCGAATGATGATCAGCGTGTCGGCGGCGAGTTGGTTGACGGCGCTGTGCACCGGGGTGCGGCCGAACCCGGTCAGTTCCTGCAGTTCCTGCAGGTTGAGAAAGCGCCCGGGCTTCAGCTTGCAGGCGACGAGGAGGTCTTCGATGCGCTGATAGGCGAGCTCGAACAAATTGATCCGGTTGCGCCTTGGGCCAGCACCGCCTTTGTCCGATCGCACGAGCTCGAGAGCGCTTTTGCGCCGCGCCATCTGTATTTCCCTCGGGTTTCCCACCACCCGCGTCTGTCGCGCAGGCCTGTCTCCCGTTAAAACATATTGTGATATATTACAAGAGAATGTATAATGAGACGTCGAGCGCGGGGCCAAGATTACTACAAGATCGCTGCGAGACCGCACCCGCGCGCCGCCGAAAAAGCAAGCCAAAAACCAGCCAGCAGGGAGGAGGCCGACCGTGAAGATCACGTCAATCGAGACATTGCGCACCGACGAATTCGCCAACGTCTTATGGGTCCGCCTGCATACGGATGCAGGCATCATTGGCCTCGGCGAGACGTTCTATGGCGCGGGCGCGGTAGAAGCGCAGATCCACGATACCTTTGCCGGCCGCCTGATCGGCCGCGACCCCCTGCGGATCGAGGCGATCCACCGCGACCTCCTCAATCTGCCGATGGCGCAATCCTCGACCGGTGTCGAATATCGCGCGGCATCCGCCATCGACATCGCGCTGTGGGACCTGTTCGGCAAGGTTTGCGGCCAGCCGGTGCACCAGATGCTCGGCGGCCTCTGCCGCGACAAGCAGCGCATCTACAATACCTGCGCCGGCACCAAATATGTTCGCTCCACCAATATCCGCCCCGTCTCCAACTGGAACGCGGGCGAAGCCGCAGGCCCCTACGAAGACCTCGACGGCTTCATGAAGCGGGCCGACGCGCTCGCCGAAAGCCTGCTCGAGAGCGGCATTTCCGCGATGAAGATCTGGCCGTTCGATCCGGCGGCGCAGGAGAACCACGGCCTTTTCATCACGGCGGAGCAGATGAAGAACGCGGTCGAGCCGTTCGAAAAGATTCGCAAAGCCGTCGGCGACAGAATCGAGATCATGGTCGAGTTCCATTCGCTCTGGAACCTGCCTGCGGCGAAGCAGATCGCGCGCGTGCTCGAGGCGTATAAGCCGACCTGGTACGAAGACCCGATCCGCATGAACTCGTCGCAGGCGCTCGCCGAATATGCACGTTCGACGGACATTTGGGTCTGCGCCAGCGAAACGCTCGGCTCACGCTATCCCTACAAGGACATGCTCGACCGCGATGCCATGCATGTGGTGATGGCCGATCTGTGCTGGACCGGAGGATTGACGGAAGGCCGCAAGATCGCGGCGATGGCCGAGACCTATCATCGGCCGTTTGCGCCGCACGATTGCATCGGCCCCGTTGGCTTCATCGCCGCGATCCACATGTCGTTCAGCCAGCCCAACACGCTAATCCAGGAATTGGTGCGGGCGTTCTACAAGGGCTGGTACAACGAGCTTGTCACCACCATGCCGGTGATCAAGGATGGATTTGTCTATCCGATGGAAGGGCCTGGCCTCGGCGTCGATCTGTTGCCGGCGGTGTTTGACCGATCCGATCTCACCGTGCGCCGCACCAATGCGTGAGGGCTTCCGATGACGCTGGGTTTGTTCGATCTCTCCGGCCGCACCGCGCTCGTGACGGGTTCCTCGCGCGGCCTCGGCCGCGCCATCGCGGAAGGCATGGCGAAAGCCGGCGCGCGGCTGATCGTCAACGGCATCGACCCTTCTCGCGTCGAGGCCGCGGTCGCGCAGTTCCGGTCCGCGGGACATGCCGCTGATGGCGCAGCGTTCGACGTCACCGACGAAGCGGCGGTCGTGAAAACCTTCGAGCGCTTCGACGCGCAAGGAGTCGCGATCGACATTCTCGTCAACAATGCCGGCATCCAGGTGCGCAAACCCCTGGTCGAATTCACCACCGCCGAATGGCGCAAGGTGATCGAGACCAATCTCACCTCAGCCTTCGTGATCGCCCGCGAGGCGGCGAAGCGCATGATCGCCCGCAAGCGCGGCAAGATCGTCAATATCGGTTCGCTCGCGAGCGAATTGGCGCGGCCGACGGTCGGGCCCTACACGGCGGCGAAGGGCGGTATCAAGAACCTGACGCGATCGATGGCGGTCGAATGGGCGGCGAGCGGCATTCAGGCCAACGCCATCGGACCCGGCTACATGCTGACCGACATGAACCAGGCGCTGATGGACAATCAGGATTTTAACGCCTGGCTGATGTCGCGCATCCCATCCAAGCGGTGGGGGCGCCCGGACGAACTGGTGGGCGCGGCGATCTTCCTCGCGTCCTCGGCCTCCGATTACGTCAACGGGCAGATCATTTACGTCGACGGTGGCATGCTGGCGGCGATGTGATCGCGCCGCGGCCCTCAACCCAACGGGAGAATAGATCCATGCGCGCAGTCGTTATTCACGCCCCAAAGGACCTGCGGATCGACGGTTTTCCTGATCCGGCGCCCGACGCCGGCGAAGTGCGGGTCAAGATCGCGGCTGGCGGCATCTGCGGCTCCGACCTGCATTATTATCACCATGGCGGCTTCGGCACTGTGCGGATTCAACAGCCGATGGCGCTTGGACACGAAATCTCCGGCGTCGTTGCCGCCGTTGGTGCCGGCGTTTCGCAGCTTGCGCCGGGCACGCGCGTGGCGGTCAACCCGAGCCGTCCCTGCGGCGTTTGCATCCATTGTCGCGAGGGCATGCGCAACCAGTGTCTCGACATGCGCTTCATGGGCAGCGCGATGCGCATGCCCCATGTGCAGGGCGGTTTCCGCGAGCACGTCACCGTTGACGCGTCGCAGGCGATCCCGATCGCTGAAAAGCTGTCCCTCGCCGAGGCCGCGATGGCCGAGCCGCTCGCGGTGTGCCTGCACGCGGCCAACCAGGCGGGACCGCTGATGGGCAAGCGGGTGCTGGTGACCGGTTGCGGTCCGATCGGCGCCTTGACCGTGCTGGTGGCGCGATACGCGGGCGCGGCCGAAATCGTCGCGACCGATGTCGCGGATGCGCCGCTAAAGGTTGCGCGCGCCTTGCGCGCGAGCCGTACCGTCAATGTTGCGACGGAAGTTGCAGCGCTCGATCCCTGGCGTGCGGGCAAGGGCACCTTCGATGTGCTGTTCGAGGCCTCCGGCAATCAGGCCGCGCTGCGGCTCGCGCTCGATCTGCTGCGCCCCGGCGCCGTGATCGTGCAGCTCGGCCTCGGCGGCGAGATGACGCTGCCGATTAACAGCATCGTGGCCAAGGAGCTGCAATTGCGCGGCACCTTCCGCTTCGATCCGGAATTCGAATTGGCGCTGCGGCTGATGGGCGAGGGCAGGCTTGACGTCAAGCCGCTGATCACGGCCTCCTTGCCGTTCGAGCAGGCGGTCGATGCGTTCGAGCTGGCGAGCGACCGGTCGAAATCGATGAAGGTCCAGTTGACGTTTTGAATGGCTGATGGCCCTGCGCGGAAGATCTCCATGAGAGTTGCCTCGATCGGCGAGTGCATGATTGAGTTTTCCGCTGCAGGCGACGGCCTGTTCACGCGCGGTTTTGGCGGGGACACGCTCAACACCGCGCTCTATCTGTCGCGGCTCGGCATCGATACGTCTTACGTCACGGCGCTCGGCGACGATGCGCTGAGCGAGGCGATGCTTGCGGCGTGGCGCGCCGAGGGCATTGCGACCGACGAGGTGCTGCGCGTGAGCGGCCGCGTGCCGGGCCTCTACATGATCGAGCGCGACGCGCGCGGCGAACGCAGCTTTCTCTATTGGCGCGACCGCGCGCCGGCCCGCGAGTTCTTCGACCGTGCCGACGACGCCACACTGGAGCGGCTGTCGCGCTTCGACTGGCTTTATTTCTCCGGCATCAGCCTGTCGCTCTATGGCGAGAGCGGCAAAGCGCGTTTGCGCGAGCTCCTGACCGCCGCGCGCCGCCGCGGCGGCAAGGTCGCCTTCGACGGCAATTATCGCCGGCGCGGCTGGAGCGATGCGGCAGCCGCGCGGCGTACCTTCAACGACATCCTGCCGCTCATTGATCTGGCGCTGCCGACGCTGGAAGACGAGCAGGTGCTGTTTGGCGATGCCGATGCACAAGCCTGTGTCGCCCGCCTGCGCTCTGCCGGGATTCTTGAAATCGTGGTCAAGCGCGGTGGGCTCGGCTGCTTGATCCATGCGCAAGACGGTTGCGCGGAGGTGCCGCCGCCTTCCGTGGTTCAGCCGGTCGACACCACGGCGGCCGGCGATTCCTTCAATGCCGGCTATATGGCCGCCAGGATCGGCGGCACATCGCCGATCGAGGCCGCGCGCGCTGGCCATATTTTGGCGGGCGCCGTCATCCTATCGCCGGGCGCGGTGATACCGCGCGAGGCCATGCCGAACGGCGTCATCGCCACGGGAGCGGGATCATGAGTTTGGAAACATTGCGGGCGCGGTGTGATGCCTTGTTCGCGCTGGCGCCGGTGGTGCCGGTGATCACCATCGAGGATGCGTCGGCCGCGGTGCCGCTGGCGCGCGCGCTGGTCGCCGGCGGATTGCCGGTGGTCGAGATCACGTTGCGCACGCCCGCTGCGGTCGAGGCGGCGCGCGCCATTATCGCGGAGGTGAAGGAAGCCGTCGTCGGCATCGGCACGGTGCTGAAGCCGGACGATCTCCAGCGCGCGGAAGGCTTGGGCGCCGCTTTCGCCATCAGTCCGGGCCTCTCGATCGAGCTGTTGCACGCGGCCGCTTCCGGCAATCTGCCGTTCGTGCCCGGCATCCAGACCGCCTCCGATCTCATCGCCTGCGTCACGCGCGGCTATGACCTCGTCAAATTCTTTCCGGCCGTTCCCGCCGGCGGGCTCGCGACGCTGAATGCGCTTGGCGGACCGTTCCCGAATGTTCGTTTCTGCCCGACCGGCGGCATTGGTGAAGCTGATGCCGCGCAATGGCTCGCGCATCCCAGGGTCGTCGCGGTCGGCGGCTCGTGGGTGGCGCCCGCTTCCGACATTAAGGCCGGCGCCTGGTCGAAGATCGAGGCGCGCGCCCGCGCCGCCGCGGCGCTGACGCGAAGCGGCAAGTCTGCGAAACCATAAGTCTGCGAAACCATAAGTGCGCGAAATCATAAGCTGCGGTATCTTAAGCCGCTTCGTGGCGCGCAGGATCGGTAGCGTCCGACCGAGAGATCAAGAACGCGTGTGGTGCGCAGCGAAGTGCTGCGCGGTTTCTTGACAGGGCAGGGCCAGCCGGTTCCTTTGACGGCCTCAAGCTTTGGCGGGCGAATATCGGTCGACATGGGAAGCGAACCTGCAGTTGTCAGACGGCGCGACCTGCTATCGCTGATCGGGGCGATGGCCGGTAGTGCCGCGATGTACCACGCGATGACGAGCCTCGGGTTCGCGTCGGAATCCCCTTATCAGGGGCCGATCAGGCTGGAAGGCGATCCAAAGGGTGCTTCCGTCCTCATTCTGGGGGCCGGACTTGCCGGCATGACGGCAGCGCTCGAACTGCGCAAGGCCGGCTACGAGGTTCAAGTGCTGGAGTTCAACAACCGTGCCGGCGGCCGCAACTGGACCTTGCGTGGCGGCGACAGCTTTACCGAACTCGGAGGCTTCACGCAAACCTGCGAATTCGAGCAAGGCCTCTACATCAATCCGGGGCCGTGGCGCATTCCCTATCACCATCGCGCGCTGCTCGACTATTGCAAGCGCCTCAATGTGGCGCTCGAACCCTTCATCCAGCTCAATCATAATGCGTTCCTGCATGCCTCGCAGGCGTTCGAGGGCGCGCCGCAGCGAATCCGCGCGGTGAGGGCGGATTTTCAGGGCCAGGTTTCCGAACTGCTCGCGAAAGCGACCAGGCAAGGCAAGCTCGACGAGGCGGTTTCAAGAGAGGATCAGGAAATCCTGTTGGAGGCGCTGCGGTCGTGGGGCGCGCTCGATCGCAATTATAGCTACGAATCCAACCTGATCTCGGCCGAATTCCGCGGCTATGAGAACGCCCCCGGTGGCGGGCTTTCTGCTGCGCCGACGGCCGGCGATCCCGCCGCGTTGTCGGACATCCTGAAATCCCGCCTGTGGCGCTACTTGCGGAATTTCGCGAGCTACAATTTCCAGACTACGATGTTTCAGCCCGTGGGCGGCATGGACATGATCGGCAAGGCGTTTGCAAAAGAGCTCGGCGACGTCATCCGGTACAATGCCAAGGTCACGCAAGTCCAGCAGGACGACCGCGGCGTTACCGTCAGCTTCGTGGATACAACAGATCCGGCGACCTCGCGCCAGGCGACGGCGGATTGGTGCGTGTGCACGATACCCCTGTCGATCCTGAGCCAATTGCCGGTCGATGTCGGCACGGCCACGAAGTCGGCGATCGACGCGGTTCCCTATGCCGCGGCGGTCAAGGTCGGTCTGCAGTTCAAGCGCCGCTTCTGGGAGGAAGACGACGCCATCTATGGCGGCATCAGCTATACCGATTTGCCGATCCGCCAGATCGCCTATCCCAACACGGGTTTCAACCGGACCGGGCGCGGCGTGCTGCTCGGAGCCTATCTGTTCGATGGCGCCAACGCCTTCGAGTTCACCGCGATGACGCCGGCCGAGCGCGTGGCGCACGCCGTCGATTTCGGTGCCGCGATTCATCCGCAATACCGGTCCGAATTCGAGAACGGCGTGGCGGTGGCCTGGCATCGGGTGCCGTTTACGCTGGGCTGCAGTGGCGACTGGTCGGAGGAGGCGCGCGCGCAGCACTACCGCAATCTGTGCCAGATCGACGGGCGGATCGTGTTGGCCGGCGAGCATGCGTCCGCACTACCGGCGTGGCAGGAGGGCGCGATCCTGTCCGCGCTCGATGCGATTACGCGCCTGCACGGGCGTGTGGTGAGGACGTGATGCTGATCCGCAGGCGAGAGGTTAAGGCCGGGTTGCAATCGCGCGGAAAAGCCGTCTCCATAGCCCTGGTCGCGCTGTTAGCGCAGGTCGCGGCTGCCTTCGCGCAGGATAGTTCGCTGCCCGCCGGCAACCGCACCTTCAGCTCAGGTTATCGATTCGTCGAGCTGAGCGGGGAGGAATTGTTCGTCAATGTCTGCCAGGGCTGCCACATGGTGGACGCCGCCGGCGCCACGGGCGCGGGATCCTATCCGTCCCTGGCCGGCAATCAAAATCTCGAAGCGAGCAGCTATCCGATCTATCTCGTCGTCAACGGAAGGCGCGCGATGCCGCCGTTCGGCGACTTGATGAGCGACGGCCAGATCGCGGCGGTCGTGAACTATCTGCGGACGCATTTCGGCAACAACTACCAGGACGCGGTGACCGCCAGCGACGTGAAGGGCGCCCGCCGGATCAACGCGGCCGGCACGCAAAATTAGACTGGGTGGGCTGCGGCAGCGGATGACCATGGCACCTTGTCAAAGTGGGCTGCGCCTGCCTCAATTGAGGCAATCAGCACCAATCCTGTCGGAGAGCAGAATGTATCGAAGAATCCGGAGCCGAAACCTCGCGTCGTGGAAACGCCGTTCGATCCTGCTCTCGACCGCCCTTGTCGCGACACTTGTTGGGCTCGGGAGCGCCGCCGCCGAGGGATTGACGGCGAACCAGCAGCTCGCGCACGACATCTACAAGGAATTGGTCGAAATCGACACCACGACCGCGACCGGCGATACCGACCGCGCCGCGCAGGCGCTGGCGGCCCGGCTCAAGGCTGCGGGCTTCTCGGATGACGATGTCCACGCCTTCTCGCCCGCGCCCCACAAGGGCAATATGGTGGCACGGCTGCATGGCAGCGGCGCGCGCAAGCCAATTCTTCTGGTCGCCCATCTCGACGTGGTGCCGGCCCTTCGCGAGGACTGGTCGGTCGATCCGTTCAAGCTGACCGAGAAGGACGGCTATTACTACGCGCGCGGCTCCAGCGACGACAAGTACATGGCGGCGTCCTTCGTCACCAACCTGATCCGCTACAAGCAGGAGGGCTACAAGCCCGATCGCGACGTCATCGTGGCGCTGGAGACTGATGAGGAAATCCTCGATCGCGACGGCCTCGGCATCCAGTGGCTTTTGAAGAACCACCGCGACCTGATCGATGCCGAGTTCGCGTTGAACGAGGGCGGCGGTTTGGGCTTGAAGGACGGCAAGGCGATCCGCAACAGCGTCCAGACCAGCGAGAAGGTCTCGGTGAGCTTTCAGCTCGAGGTCAAAAATAGCGGCGGGCATTCTTCGGTGCCGCGCAAGGACAATTCGATCTACCATCTGGCGGCGGGGCTGGTGCGGCTCTCGAGCTTCGATTTTCCGCTGCATCTGAACGACACCACGCGCGCCTATTTCGAGAAGATCGCGCAGTTCGAAAACGAAAACACGGCGGCGGACATCCACGCCGTGCTGTCGGACAAACCCGACCCGGCCGCGCTGGCGCGGCTCTCCGCCAACCCGGGCTACAACGCCCAGTTCCGCACCACCTGCGTGGCGACCATGCTGCAGGGCGGCCACGCCGTGAACGCGCTGCCGCAGCTCGCAACCGCGAAGGTCAATTGCCGCATCATGCCCGGCGAACCCGTCGACGGGGTCAAGGCGACGCTCGAGCGCGTGCTCGCCGACGACCAGATCGCGGTCACCCAGATCGACCAGGCGGTGTTGAGCGAGCCGTCGAAGCTGAACGAGGAAATCGGTGGCGCGATCGAAAAGCTGAGCCACGAGTTCTGGCCCACCGCCGTGGTGGTGCCGATCATGAGCACGGGTGCAACTGACGGCAGCTACTTGCGCAACGCCGGCATCCCGACCTACGGCCATTCCGGTATGGCCAACGACATCAACGACATCCGAGCGCACGGCAAGGATGAGCGGGTCCCGATCAAATCGTTCTACGAGGGCGACGAGTATCTGTATCGCCTGGTGAAGTCGTTGTCGGGCGGCGGGTCCTGAAAATTTGGGTGAAACTTTCGCTTAAAGGCACAAGGTGCGACAACGGCGCGCAGTAACCTTGACGGTAATTGCCGCCTTCAATCACGCGCGCCACCACCTAAGTGAAGGAGTGTCTTAGCAGGCCAAGGTGGTCCTGAAAAACGTTGTTCCCGCGCTCCTTGGTGTCGCGCTGCTTGCTGGCAGCGGCGCTATGGCGGCCGAGTACCGTGCAGATGAGTTCCTGACCCTCGATCTTTCCAAGGCCGTGCTCTCGCCGAACCCGCTTGGGCCACCTGCGCAATTCGGGCGGGTTCCGGTCGAGGCCAAGTCCGACCACGCCGCTGAAGCTGCGCCGGCGTCTGGCGCGCTGAGCCCGCAGGCGAAGAAAGCTGCTGTCGAAAGAGTAAGCGTGGTGCATCCGAGGGTCGCAGCCGAGAAGCCACGCGGTGCGGCGCGAACCAGGCTGGCACACCGCAACCCACTCATCGCGCAAGCCATGGATACGCACATCCACCAGGCCTGGCCGTGCAAGTCCGGCGGCATCTGCAACTGGAAGCAGTAGGCGGGTCGGCTTCAGCGCGTTACCAGCAGGTAGCCGCCGAAACACCAAACATGACATCGCGACCGGAGCGCCAGCCACGGCGATCGCGATCGAGGGCAGTTCATTGGCCTCGAGCCATCGTTGCTGCGACTTGATCATAACCACAACTAAAGAGTGCAATAGCGTCTCGCAGCAATCAGCACCGCGATACCCTTCTTTAATCGCAGCAGTCGCCACCCCAATAAAGGCCAACCTTTCCCGTTGAATCTTTCAGAGGCCCGAATCAGGAGGCCCGGAATGGTCCTGAAGAACGTTTTTCCCGCGATGCTCGGCGCCGCACTGCTGGCGGGCAGCGTCGCGCTGGCGGCCGGGTACCGTCCCGACCAGTTCTTCAATCTCGACCTTTCCAGGGCCGAGCTCTCGCCGACCCCGCTCGGGCCACCAACCCAATTCGCGCGGCGGCGCAAGGGCAACTCCGATCAGACCGCTGCAACCGCGCAGGCGGCGGCCGCGCTAATCCCGCAGCCGACGAAAGTCGCGCTCGAAAGAATTAGCGCGCCGCGTCCCCGCAACGTCGTCCGTGTCGGCGCTGCGGCGCAACGCGGGCCGATGCGAACCAAGGTGGCGCGCCGGCGCGCCAACCCGCGCACTGCGCTGGCCTGGGATCCGCCGATCCGGACGTGGCCTTGCACCCCCCGCTTCGGCGGCATCTGCATCTGGAGGGAGTAGGTGCGTCGTCCCGCGGCTGACCCCGATCTTGATTTGAACGGGGCGTTGCGGGCAGGCTATCAGCGATCGTCCCGCCGCTGCGTCGTCGTCGTTGGTCCAGCGGACCCAAATTCTTCAAGGAGTGATTATGGAAATTCTACAAACTCAGGGCATCAGCTTGCCGCGGCTCGGGCTCGGCACCTATCGCATGCAGGGCGATGTCTGCCGCGCCGCGGTGGAAAGCGCGCTCGCTCTCGGTTATCGCCACATCGACACCGCGGAAATGTATGCCAACGAGGACGCGATCGGAGCTGCGATTGCAGCCTCAGGCGTGGCGCGCGAGGACCTGCATGTCACGACCAAGGTCTGGAACGAGAACCTGGCGCCGGATGCGATGCGGCGCGCATTCGACACCAGCCTGAAGAAGCTCAGGCTCGACCATGTGGACCTCTATCTGGTGCACTGGCCGTCGCCAAACATGAACCTGCCGGCGATGTTCGAGACATTGATGAAGCTGAAGCAGGAGGGCCGCACCCGCGCCATCGGGGTCGCCAATTTCAATATCGCGCTATTGAAGACCGTGGTCGAGGACATCAGGGCGCCGATCGCTTGCAACCAGATCGAATATCACGTGATGCTCGACCAGACCAAGGTGAAGAAATATCTCGATGCCAGGTCGATCCCGCTGGTGGCCTATTGCCCGCTGGCGCAAGGCCGCGCCGCGTCCGACGCGACGCTGCTTGCGATCGGCAACAAGCACGGCGCCAGCGCCGCCCAAGTCGCGCTGAAATGGCTGCTCGACCAGGACGGCGTCGCCGCGATCCCAAAAGCCTCGCGCGCCGAGAGCCAGAAGGCCAATCTCGACGCGCTGAAGGTCAAGCTCGACGACGAAGACCGCAAGGCGATCGCGGCGCTGCCGAAGGACAAGCGTTTTGTGAATCCCGGCTTCGCGCCGGCGTGGGATTAGCTTTTTACTTCTCCCTCGTCCCGCGAAGAAGAGCGGGGCGAGGGAGGAGTGCTCCGCCGTCGTCCCGGCGAAGGCCGGGACCCATAACCACAAGCCGGAGTTGTTGCGCGAAAGCCGTCGAACGGCTTTCAACACATCCGCTACGGCGTATGGGTCCCGGCCTGCGCCGGAACGACAGTGTGCTAGCTTCACCTCGCCCCACAAGCGGGAGAGGTGAACCAAGTTTCGGTCACGAGGCCGGCGGCTTGCATTTGTGAAACGACGGCGTCGGCTTGCCGCCGATGGTGAACTTGCCGTCCTTGATGGTGTATTGCCTCTTCTCGTTGCGATTATACATCGCGCGTAGGGTGCCGTCCGGCTGCAGCATCAGTCCGTATTCGCGGGTCTGTTTGAGCGCGGGGAAGGACACGCGCAGATTTAGCATGCCGTCGGGCGAGACCGTGGCCGAGACGACAGGGTTTTCGTCCGTCGTGCCGCCGAAGTTGCGCCGGTGCACGACGCCGTCCTCCGGTGTCGTCTCATAGGCGAGCACCGTGCCCTTGTTGCGGTCCGGCGGCAGCGAGCAATCGAGCGACCACGGGCCGATCAGGCCCCATTTGCTCGCGGTCTCCGCGATGGTTTCCGCGCACGCCTGAGCGACGAGCGTGACCAAAAGCACAAAGGCCAGCGCCAGCCGGCTGAAATGTCCGTTCGCCTGTTGCAAGCACGATCTCCTTGTTGGCGGGGCAGCCTAGCATCTCGATGCGGCCGGCGAAATGCAGGGCGAATGTCCGCCGCTGCTTGCGGAAAGCGTGGGGCGAGCGCATCATCCACCCATAAAAAATCATATGAGAGGGAGCGCCAAGAATGACCGCATTGTCACGCCGCCATTTCCTTTCTTTGACGGGATCGGCTGCCGCCGCGGCGCTATCGAGAAACGCCATTGCCGCCATGGGCCCGAACGACAAGTTCGACCTGTTGATCAAGGGCGGCGAGGTGCTCGATCCCAGCCAGTCGCTGCGCGGCAAGCGCGACGTCGGCATTCGCTGGGGCGTGGTGGAGGCACTCGACGCGGAAATTCCGGCGGCGCAGGCAACCAAGACCATCGACGCCACGGGCAAGCTGGTGCTGCCGGGCCTCGTCGATCTGCATTGCCACGTCTACCCCTATGGTTCGGCGATCGGCATTCCCGCCGACGAATTGGTCCAGTTTCAGGGCACCACGACTGTGGTCTCGGCGGGCGATGCCGGCGTCAACAATCTCGCCGCGTTGCGCCGCTTCATCGTCGCGCAGACGCGGGCACGGATGTACGCCTTCGTCCATATCGCCAATAACGGCTTGTCGGCGTTCCCCGTCGCTGAGCTCTACAACATCGACAATGCGCAGGTCGAGGCCTGCGCGATGGCGCTTGCCGAAAATCCGGACTTCCTGATTGGCGTCAAGGTGCGGATGTCGGAAAACGTGATTTTCAAGCACGGCATCGAGCCGCTCAAGCGCGGCATCCAGGCCTGCGAGATGTGCGGCTGGCCGGCGAAGATGATGGTCCATATCGGCGGCGTCGAGACCAAGGGATTGATGACGGATATTCTCGATATCTTGCGCCCTGGCGACGTGCTGACGCACTGCTATTCCGGCGCGCCGAACATGTCGGGCGTCTTCACCAACATCGTGCAGGACGGCAAGCTGTTGCCGGCGGCGGTTTCCGCCAAGCAGCGCGGCGTCATCTTCGATGTCGCCCATGGCGGCGGCAGTTTCGATTTCACGGTGGCGGAGGTGGCGATCCCGGGCGGCTGCACGCCGGACACGATCTCCTCCGACATCCATGTCTTTTCCGGTAACTCGCCGAGCGTGCCGTTCCTGCCCAACGTCATGAGCAAGTTCATGGCGATGGGCTTTACGCTGGAGCAGGTGGTGGCGATGGCGACGATAGCGCCGGCAAAGATCATCAACCGCGCGCCGAAGATCGGCACGCTGCAGTTAGGGGCCCCTGGCGACGTCTCGATCATGGAATTGGTGGAAGGCCCGGTGACATTCGTCGACACCCGCAACAATATGCGCGACGGCAAGGCCTATCTGAAGCCGGTGCAGACCGTGATCAACGGCGTGCCGTTCGGCAGGCCTTATCAATCGCCGTTCGCGGTGAGATAGACCGCACTTCAAATCCCTCGGCAACCACTCAACTAATCCAAGGCGGGAGACACTATGCGAAGGTGCGTTAATCTGACGTGGGTCATCGCGGCTTTTTTGGGAGCAGGATCTTTCATGTCGGTCGCGGGTGCCGCCACGTTTGTCTATGTCGGAAATGCCGATAGCCAGGACATCACCATCCTGGAATTGAAATCGAACGGCGATCTGACGCCGGTCGAAACCATGGCGGTGCCGGGCCCCGCCAAACCCGGCAGCTCGCTGCCGCTTGCGGTCAGCCCCGATAGGAAGCGTCTCTATGCCGGCTTGCGCAACGAGCCCTATTCCGTGGTGACCTTCGCCATCGACGCCAAGACCGGCAAACTGACGGCGGTGGGCCCCGGTCCGCTGGCTGATTCCATGGCCTATATCTCAACCGACCGGAGCGGGAAGTTTCTCTTCAGCGCCTCCTATGGCGGCAACAAGGTCGCGGTCAATCCGATCGGGCCTGATGGCGTGGTGCAGCCGGCACAGCAGATCGTGCCGACAGACCCGAATGCGCACTGCATCCTGGCCGATCCGTCGAACCGCTACGTGCTGCACACCAGCCTCGGCGGCGACCTCGTCTATCAGGAAAAATTCGACGCCAAAACCGGAAAACTCGCGCCCAACGATCCACCGAGTGTCAGCATCAAGTCCAAGGCGGGTGCGCGCCATCTGGTGTTCTCGCCGAGCAGGAAGTTCGTCTACCTGGTCGATGAACTCGACGCGTCGGTCTACGTTTTCCCGTGGGATGCCAAGACCGGCACGCTGAAGAAGGAAGTTCAGGTCACCACCGCCCTGCCGAAGGGGTTTGAGGGCAAGCCGTGGGCGGCGGACATCCACCTCACGCCGGACGGCAAATTTCTCTACGCCTCCGAACGCACCAGCAGCACGCTAGCGGCATTTCGCGTCGATCCCAAGACGGGGTTGCTGACACCGATCGATTCCTATCCGACCGAAAAGCAGCCGCGCGCCTTCAACATCGATCCGAGCGGCCGTTATCTGTTGTCGGTCGGGCAACAGTCCAACAGCATGACGAGCTATGCGATTGACAAGGCGACCGGCAAGCTCTCAAAGCTGAAGGAATATCCCGTCGGCAAGAACCCGAACTGGGTCGAGATCGTCAGCTTCTCGCGCTAGCGAGGCCGCGCGCCGCTGTCGCTCACGATGTCGGCGATCACCGCCCCCATCACCAGGGCGCCGCCGACAAGTGCCCGCGAAGCAGGAACCTCCTGGAACGCCAGCCAGATCCAAAAGGGCATCAGGGGTGTTTCCAGCGTCCCGATCAGGGTGGCCTGTCCAGACGGCAACAGACGCGAGCCGAGGATAAACAGGGATAGGCCCAACGCGACCTGGAAGAATCCGAACATCGCCAGGATGATCAGGTCGGCTGCCGTCACACTGGCTATTCCGTGGGCGAAGGGAAGGCTGACGATACTGCCCAAGAGGTTCGACATCGCTGCAGACGCCACCATCGGCGTGTTCTTGTGCCGTCGGACGGCGACTGTCATCGCGGCGATCGCAACCGTCATCAGGCAAGCCAGTGCGATCCCGAGGATATCGGAACTGGCGCGTATGTTGCCGACGATGATCGCAACCCCGCTGAGAGCCACTACGCTGGCCAGCATGGTTTGCCAGCGGGCGGCTTCCCGAAGCCATATCCAGGCGAATGCGGCGGCGACGAATGGTCCGGTCGCGATGATGATCGCCACATTCGACACACTGGTGAGCTGCAGGGCTGGAATGAAACATACCATGCCCAGTGTCGACAGGGAGGCGACAAGCCAACCGCTCCTTCCCATCCGAACCAAATCTCGCATCCTGGTGCTGCCTTGCGTCAGCACCAGGATGGCCGCGATCAGACCGCCGCCGAACAGCCCTCGCCAGAACAATATCGTCCAGGAATTGAAAGGCAGTAGCCGCGTGAAAAACGCGGCCGTGCTCCAGGCCACGGCGGCGGCGACCACAAGGGCAATGCCCAATCGGTGCTGGGAATCGGCTCCCGCCATTGGAAAGTCCTGTTGGTAATGGGCTATGCGCGATCGCGGGCAATCTCGTGAAATCAAACTTGGTTTGGTGTACCGGTGCGGGCCTCGACATTCGCGATTCGGATCGGCACGCCAAACTCTTTCCGGCACACGTCGGCGAGCACGGCGACCCCCTCGCGGATCTGCTGCTCTGACGGGCTCGCGAAGCACAGCCTTAAGCGGCTCCTGGAATAGGTCTTGTCGGTCGACCATTCCGGCCCCGGATTGATCGAGACGCCGGCGGCAAGCGCGGCCTGGTAGAGTTTCAGTGTATCGACATTGTCCGGCAGCTTGACCCAGAGGAAGATGCCGCCCTCGGGCGCCTCGAATTCCGCTGCGGTGCCGAACTGTTCGTTGAGCGCTTCCATCAGCGCATCGAGCTTCAGGCGCAGGCCCCGCGTCAGCTTCGGCACATGGGACGAAAAATGCGGCGCGCAATATTCCGCCAGCACCATCTGCTCAAGCGCGCCGCTTCCGGCGTCCGTCTTCAGCGCCAGCATCCGCGACAGCATGTCCCAGGGCGCGACGATGAAGCCGACGCGCAGCGCCGGCGCGATCGATTTGGAGAACGAGCCGATGTGGATCACGCCGCCATTCCTGGCCATGGCATGGATCGCGGGCGGGCGTTTTCCCTCCCAGATCAGGTCGGCGTAGCAGTCGTCCTCGAAGATCGGCACGCCGTATTCTTGGGCGAGCCGCAACAATTCGGCGCGGCGGCGCTCCGGCATGATGGTGCCGGTCGGGTTCTGCACCGTCGGGATGGTGTAGATATATTTCGCCTGGATACCGCGCCGCTTGAGATCGGCAAGCGTGGAGGAAAGCGCATCCATGCGCATCCCCTCGCGGTCCAGCGGAATGCCGATCGCGTTGACGCCGAGCCTGCTCAGCCGGTTCAGCGCGCCCTGGTAGGTTTCCTGCTCGACGATCACGGTATCGCCGCGCGCCAGAAGCGTCTGGTTGACGAGGTCGAGCGCCTGCAGCGAGCCGGAGACGATCAAAATGTCGTCGGCTGTAGCGGCGATGCCGGCGTCGCGCCTTAATTT
This sequence comes from uncultured Alphaproteobacteria bacterium, assembly GCA_963822795.1. Lineage (GTDB taxonomy): Bacteria > Pseudomonadota > Alphaproteobacteria > Rhizobiales > Xanthobacteraceae > Bradyrhizobium. Next base: position 146,519 of record CAWGJM010000057.1, on the reverse strand, counting down.
CGCGGTGAGAAATTCGCGTAAAGCGCGGTAACCCTGCGGCCCGTGGGCGAGGCCATAGGTCGCAAGCGTCTTGCCCTCCCGCTTCAAGACCGTGTTGACGGCGTCGATCAGGCCGTCCACCGGGACCTGTTCGGGATCGTTGTTGCCGCCGACGAAACTGTATGTCGCTAGCCCCGTCCATTTCGCCGCGGGTGGGGGCAGCCCCGCCGGCAAGAGCGGGGCAAAATCGAAACGCGTGGCGGTCATGAGGGGCGTCTCCCTTGTTGTTGGTTGATGACGATCTTAAACAAGTATGAAGCGATTGTCCCGCTCGGGTACGGCTTACGACATCAGGGCCGTTCTGCCCTGCGTATTGGCGCTGGCGCGGACTAAAGAACCCGGCTAGAGCATGAACCGGAAAAGTGGGTGCCGGTCTTCCCTGCGACAAACGCGAAGCGTTTGCGCGGAGATCATGCTCAATAAGTCAGAGCGGGCGCACCAAAACGAGAGACTTTGCAAGCATGGCAGATACGATCCAGGAAGTTCTGCAGGCCTTTGCCAAGGGCGAATTGGTCGTCGTCACCGACGACGACGATCGCGAGGGCGAGGGCGATCTGATCGTCGCGGCCTCGCACTGCACCGCCGACAAGATGGCGTTCATCATCCGCCATACCTCTGGCATCGTCTGCGCGCCACTCACCACCGAGGACGCGCGCCGGCTGCGGCTCGACCCGATGGTCGCGCATAACGAATCCAACCACACCACGGCCTTTACGGTTTCGATCGACTACAAGCCCGACGGCGGCACCGGCATCTCGGCGGAAGAGCGGGCGTCGTGCTGTCGGGCGCTCGCCAACCCGAACGCGGGCGCCAACGATTTTGCCCGGCCCGGCCATATCTTCCCGCTGATCGCGCGCGATGGCGGCGTGCTCCTGCGCTCCGGCCATACCGAGGCTGCGGTCGATCTCTGCAAGCTGTCCGGCCTGCCACCGGTCGGTGTCATCAGCGAGTTGATGAACGACGACGGCACAGTGATGAAGGGCGCGCAGGTTTCCGGCTTTGCGGCCGCCCATGGCATTAAGCATGTCACCATCGCCGACCTGATCGCCTATCGCCAGGCCCGCGAAAAGCTGATCGAGCGGGTCTCGACCTTCGTCACCGAAAGCCCGATCGGTCCGCTGCAGGGTTACGCCTACCGTTCGCCGTTCGACGAAATCGCGCATGTCGCGTTCGTTTACAACGGCATCGGCGACGGCAAGAACGTGCTGACGCGTTTGCACAAGCCGAACATCGTCAAGGACCTCTTCACCGGTCACGCGCGCATGCTCATCGTGCTTCAGCAATTCAAGAAGGCCGGCCGCGGCGTTTTGGTCTATTTGCGCGACGGCGCTGCCGGCGTGCCGGTCGAGCCGGTGGGCGAACCGAAGACGGCGGAGGCCGACCGCAACCGTCAATGGCGCGAAGTTGGCGTGGGCGCGCAAATCCTGCGCGATCTCGGCGTCACTTCCATCGTCAACCTGACTTCGTCGGTGCACGACTATAAGGGACTGTCCGGTTTCGGCATCGAGATCGTCGGCAACGAACGCCTTGAAGGCTAGGCGCTGTCATTCCGGGTTCGCATCTTCGATGCGCCCCGGAATGACGTTGCTGAAGAGACATTCCTAATGCAATTGCGCTTCGTTCGATGACGATTTAACTTGTGAGCCAATCGGCGGAAGACAATACGAAAGGATTTTTCATGAGCATGCGCCCTCAGGCCAAGGAAAAGCCGTCCCCGGTCAATTTCCAGTGGGACGATCCGTTCGTGCTCGACGAGCAGCTCACCGAAGACGAGCGCATGGTGCGCGATACCGCGCGCGCCTATGCCCAGGACAAGCTGTTGCCGCGTGTCACCAAGGCGTACCTGGAAGAGAAGGTCGATCGCGACATCTTTCACGAGATGGGCGAGCTCGGCCTGATCGGTATCACGCTGCCGGAAGAATACGGCTGCGCCAACGCCAGCTATGTCGCCTATGGCCTGGTGGCGCGCGAGATCGAGCGCGTCGATTCCGGCTATCGCTCGATGAATTCGGTGCAGTCCTCGCTGGTGATGCACCCGATCTACGCCTATGGCGACGAGAACCAGCGCAAGAAATACCTGCCCAAGCTTGCCACCGGCGAATGGGTCGGCTGCTTCGGCCTGACTGAACCCGATGCCGGCTCCGATCCCGGCGGCATGAAGACCCGGGCCGAGAAGGTTTCCGACGGCTACCGGCTGACCGGCACCAAGATGTGGATATCCAACGCGCCGATCGCCGACGTGTTCGTGATTTGGGCGAAGTCGGCCGAGCACAACAACCAGATCCGCGGCTTCATCCTGGAAAAAGGCATGAAGGGCCTTTCGGCGCCGAAGATCGGCGGCAAGCTGTCGCTGCGCGCTTCCGTGACCGGCGAGGTCGTGATGGACGGTGTGGTGGTGCCTGAGAGTGCGCTACTGCCGAACGTCTCCGGATTGAAGGGGCCGTTCGGTTGCCTCAACCGCGCCCGCTACGGCATTTCCTGGGGCGCGATGGGGGCCGCGGAAGACTGTATGCACCGCGCGCGGCAGTATACGCTCGATCGCAAGCAGTTCAACCGGCCTTTGGCTGCGACCCAACTGGTGCAGAAGAAGCTCGCTGACATGCAGACCGAGATCGCGTTGGGCCTGCAGGCCTCGCTTCGGGTCGGCCGTCTCATGGACGAGGGCAAGATGGCCCCGGAGATGATCTCGATCGTCAAGCGGAACAATTGCGGCAAGGCGCTCGACATCGCGCGCATGGCCCGCGACATGCACGGCGGCAACGGCATCCAGATCGAGTACCACGTGATGCGCCATCTATCGAACCTGGAAACCGTCAACACCTATGAAGGCACCCACGACGTCCACGCCCTGATCCTCGGCCGCGCCATCACCGGCATCCAGGCGTTTTCGTGAGTCTCTTTGCCGTCATTCCGGGGCGATGCGAAGCATCGAACCCGGAATCTCGCGCGGTATCATTCCATCTCATCGACATTCCGGGTCCAGTCCTTCGGACTGTCCCGGAATGACGTCAGAGTAAATTTCATGGCCGACAACGACGACATTCCGTTCAACCGCAACTTCCCGCTAAAACCCGGCATCGTCGAGCAGGTCCGGCCCGGCGTGCGCCGGATTCTCTGCGACAATCCGAGCCCGTTCACCTTCACCGGCACGGTCAGCTACATCGTAGGCCAGGGCAAGGTCGCGATCATCGATCCCGGCCCCGACAACGAGGCCCATGCGCAGGCGTTGTTCGACGCCGTACGCGGCGAGACCGTCACGCATATCCTGGTCACGCATACCCACCGCGATCACTCACCCAACACCGCGCGGATCAAGGCCGCGACCGGGGCGACCGTCTATGCCGAGGGACCGCACCGCGCGTCGCGGCCGCGCTATGAGAGCGAGAAGCACAATCCGGAGTCCGGCGCCGACCGCGACTTCGCGCCCGACGTCAAGGTTGCCCACGGCGAGACGATCGAGGGCGACGGTTTTCGGCTGGAAGCCGTGGCGACCCCCGGCCACACCGCCAATCATCTGGCCTTCGCCTGGCCCGATCGCAACCTGTGCTTCGTTGGCGATCACGTCATGGGCTGGTCGACCTCGATCGTGGCGCCTCCGGACGGATCGATGGTCGACTACATGGCCTCGCTGGAGCGGCTGGCGGCGCGCAGCGAGGAGCTGTACTTTTCCGGCCACGGGCCGGAGATCCCGGAAGGGCCGCGCTACGTCCGCTTCCTGATCCGCCACCGCCAGGCGCGCGAGGCCTCGATCCTGCATCGCCTCGGTAAGGGCGAAGCCGATATCCCGGCTTTGGTGCGCGCGATCTATATCGGCATCGATCCCAGGCTCACGACCGCGGCCGGCTATTCCGTGCTGGCGCATCTGGAGGATCTCGTCGCGCACGGCATCGTCGCAACCGACGGCGATCCGGTGATCGGCGGGACGTATCGGATGGCGGCTGCCCCTTAATTAACTCTCCCCGCCCTTTTGCGGGTCGTCCGGCGCAGCGAAGTCGGGCGGGGAGCGAGGCGGCGCCTCAAGCAACTTTTCACACAGCCTGAAGAACGGGGCGAGGGAGCGCGGCGGCGCGATGGATCGGACCTATCGTCGCCCGCCGACCTCGTCGATATGGCTCAAGAGGTCAGCCGGGTCTTCGTAAACGCGGATGGCGCCGGATTGCCGCAACTCATCCGGACCATAGCCGCCGCTGAGCAGTCCCACCCCCAGCGCCCGGCAACGCGTGGCTGCAAGCATGTCCCAGATACTGTCGCCGACCACGATCGACCTCTCGATCGGTGCGTTGAGCCGAGCCGCCGCTGCCAAGAACAAATCCGGGTCCGGCTTGGCATATCTCACCTCGTCGCGCGTCACGACGGGGGTTTTGGTTGGATCGACGCCGAGCGCGGCAAGGTTGACGGCGGCCGTTTCCATCCGTCCGCTGGTCGCGATCGCCCATTGGATGTTGGCTTGGGTGAGGAAATCGAGCAATTCGCGCGCGCCGGGCAGGGGACGAATAGCAACGGCGTGGCGCTGGTAAGCTTCGGCGTGGCCCCGCCGCAGCCGCTCGATGCGTACCGGATCGATGTCGCAGCCGGTTTCGCGTAACAGTTGGTTGGTGAAGAGACCTCCGCTCATGCCGATCTTGCGGTGGATGCGCCAGACGGAAAGTTCGATGTTCTCGGCGTCAAGCGCCGACTTCCAGGCGAGCACGTGTTGATAGACGCTGTCGACCAGCGTGCCATCGAGGTCGAAAAGAAAAACCGGATCGATGCGCATTGGCTAAACCTCCTCATCTGAACTCGCTTCGCGCTTCACATTCGTGCGCGCCGTTGCGACGGGACGGACAGAATGGTGAATTGTGAGTAGCGAATGGCCACAAGCCTGGGCTATTCGCTACTCGCCATTCGTTACTCACCACTTCACTTCTTCACCGTCCTCGCCGGCAGCTTCGGCGGCGGCGCCTTTTTGGCCGGCCTGAGACTATCGGTTTCGGCGGCGGCAGTGATGTCGTCGGCGAGCTTGGTGACGCGCGCGGCGTTAGAGCCGAGGTCGCTCTCGAAATAGCGCGAGGCGGAGCGGATATCGACGCGGGCGTCATCGCCATCGGGCACGACGCGGATCGAGACGTCTTCGCGGAATCCCATGATCGGCGTCCGCGCCACCGCCTCGATACGGCCGGGCCGCAGTGGTGGTTGCGGTGGGCGCTCGTCGATGACAAGCCATTTGCGCTTCTGGACCAGTTGCAGCGTGATCTCGTAGGCGCGTTGCACCGGGACCTGGATATCCACCGGCTCGATGTCCGGATAGGCCTTGCGCTGCTGCTCGGCGGAATAGAGTCCGGCGTAGACGGCCGTGTTGGTGTCTTCGCCGGTGCGCAAGCGCGCCAGGGCCTCGAAGCGCGGCGGGTCGATCGGGTCGGTGGTGATGTCGTGGATCGGCGGCAGCCGGCGATATTGCAGGCCGAGATAGGCGGGATAGGCGAGCACCAGCGCGTCGATCAGGAAGGCCAGCAGGATGCGGCTCATGCCGCGGGTTCCGTTCTGCCAGATCGCGACGAAGGCAGCGAACCCGACCAGGATCGAAAGTCCGGCACAGGCCAGCGCGCCAAAGAACGTCGCCAGCGCTGGCTTCATTTCCAGAAAGCCGAAGCGGACGATCAGGATCGAGACCAGGACGGCGACCACCGAGAAGACCGCAAGATTGCGCGCCCAGTTGGCGAGGCTGGACATGGGCTCCGACTGATAGGGAGCGGAAAACCTGCGGGCCATCCCTGTGCTGTTCCGATGGTAAATCTGGTCGCCGCCGGGCTTAAGCCGGTAACCGGGCGCGCAGGTGACCTAGCGCATTTTCCGGTGCGCTGTGAAGCGGTTTGTCCTGAAAACAGGCACCCTTCAGTCTGTTTCGGGCCTGCCGAAAAACAGCACGTAGCCGTCCGGATCGCTGATCTCGAAGCCGCGCAGACGTTCGGTCGTAATCATCAGCGGCTTATGGAATGGTGCGCCGCGACCTTCGAATTCGGCGGCCAGGGCATCCGGATCGGGCACATAGAGGTAGGCATCCCACTTGATCGCGGGATCGCGCGTGGGGTTCGGCTGCGGGGCGGCTTCGCCAGACTTGACGAAGAGGTGCGCGCCGTCGCGGGCGACGATGGCGAAGAAGGGCTCCTGGTCCGGCTCCCGGTACTGCGTCTCGAAACCGAGCTTGTCGCGGTAAAATGCGATCGTTTGATCGACCTTGCTGACGATGAAAAATGGGCTGATTGCTTCAATCTCTGGTCGCGTCATCGCATTCATACCTGCGTGATGATCCGAAAAGCATCGTGGCGGCGTGGCGCGCGCGGCGATCTGGCGCGCCTTCCGGTGCGGGTGAAGCGGTTTATGCCGGCATTTCTGTGGTGATTTGGGAATCAGGGAGGGTGACGCGCGCTGCGGGTGACAGCGCGCGCCGGATCATATTGGACTAATGCGTCGCCGCGAGCGGGCAGGCGGAGTTGGCGAGCTTGCCGAACGCCTCCTCGCCCGACATGGTCTGCACCAGGCGATAGTAGTCCCAGGGATATTTCGATTCCTCGGGCTTTTTCACCTGCATGATGTACATCGCATGTTCCATCAGGCCGTCGGCGCGGATCTTGCCGTTGTCGGTGAACATGTCGTCGATCTTCACCTTGTGTAGTTCCGCCATCACCTTGTCCGGATCGGTGGTGCCTGCTGCCTTGACCGCGTTGAGATAGGTCGTGGTGGCCGAGTAGTAGGCCGCCTGGTTCATGGTCGGCTCGCGCTTGGTCTTCTCGAAATAGCGCTTGGCGAACGCCCGGGTCTTGTCGTTGAGGTCCCAGTACCAGCCGGTGGTGAGATAGAGGCCCTGGGCGGTCTTCAGGCCCAGGCTGTGGATGTCGCTGATGAAGGCGAGCAGGGCGGCGGGCTTCATCGTCCTGGCGATGCCGAATTCGTCGGCCGCCTTGATCGAGTTGGTGAAGTCGTTGCCGGCGTTGGCAAGCCCCAGCACCTGGGCGCCGGAGTTCTGGGCCTGCAACAGGTAGCTCGAGAAGTCCGACGTCGACAGCGGCACGCGCACCGCGCCGATCACCTTGCCGCCATTGGCCTCCACCACCTTGGAGGCGGCTTCCTGCAACTGCGTGCCGAACGCGTAATCGGCGGTGAGGAAGAACCAGGTCTTGCCGCCCTGGGCGACCATGGTCTTGGCGGTGCCGTTGCCGAGCGCGGTGGTGTCATAGGCGTAATGCACGGTGTAGGGCGTGCAGTCCTTGCCGGTCAGCGATGCGCCGGCAGCGCCGATCGCGAAGAACGGCGTCTTCTTTTCCTTGGCGATCGTCGCCATTGCGATCGAGACGCCGGTGTTGGATCCGCCAAGCACCATGGTCAGGTCGTTGCGGTCGGCCCATTCGCGGAATTTTTGCGCGCCGAGGTCGGGCTTGTTCTGATGATCCGCCGTCATCAGTTCGATCTTGTTGCCGAGCACGCTGCCGCCGAAATCCTCGATCGCCATCTTGGCGGCCTCGATGCCGCCCGGTCCGATCACGTCGGCATAGAGTCCGGACATGTCGTCGATATCGCCGATCACCACCTTGTTTTCGGCCGCGTGCGCGACTGCCGTCATCGAAGCAAATAGCAGCCACGGCAACGTGCGTAGCGCGATTGATTTTCTCATTCTGGATGTTTCCTTTATTTCGCACCTTAAGAAAGTCGCGGCAAGTTAGGAAGCCGACGCGCCGGTTCCTATTGGCCTTTCGTCGCTCTCCGGCCCGTTAACCGCGGCGATTGCTCAAGAAAAGGGCTCTTTCCAAGCAAAACCGCCTCCTGCCGCAAGGAAAGAGGCGGGGGCGGCGCTTGATTCGGTTCCCTACGCCGCCGCGTTCGGAAAGTGATAACTCTTGAACTGATCGCGCAGCGCGGTCTTCAGGATCTTGCCGGTTGCGGTATGTGGAATGGCATCGACGAAGACGATGTCGTCGGGCATCCACCATTTGGCGATCTTGCCGTCCATGAAGCGCAGGATGTCCTCGCGCGTCACGCTTTGCCCAGCCTTGAGTTGCACGATCAGGAGCGGACGCTCGTCCCATTTCGGGTGATAGCAGCCGATCACGGCGGCTTCCGCGACCGCGGGATGTCCGACCGCGAGATTCTCGAGATCGATCGAGGAAATCCACTCGCCACCCGACTTGATCACGTCCTTGGAGCGATCGGTGATGCGCATGTAGCCGTGCTGGTCGATGGTCGCGACGTCGCCGGTGTCGAAATAGCCGTCGTCGTCGAGGATGTTGCTGTCAACGCGGAAATAGGCTTTTGAGACCGCGGGGCCGGCGACCTTCAGTCGGCCGAACGTCTTGCCGTCCCACGGCAGGTCGTTGCCGGCATCGTCGGTGATCTTCATCTGCACGCCGAACGGCGGAAAACCCTGGGTCTGCAGGATGTCGAGCCTTTCCTCGCCTTTGAGTTCGGCGAACGGCGGCTTCAGCGCGGCCAAGGTGCCGATCGGGCTCATCTCGGTCATGCCCCAGGCATGGCGCGTCGTCACGCCCAAGTCGACGAACGATTTGATCATCGAGCGCGGCATCGCCGAGCCGCCGCAGACCACAAATCGCAGGTGCGGCAGTTTCAGGTTGTTGGCGGCCATGTGGTTGAGCAGCATCAGCCAAACCGTCGGCACGCCGGCGGTATGCGTCACCTTCTCGGCTTCCAGGAGCTCGAAGACCGAGGCGCCGTCGAGCTTGGCGCCGGGGAATACCAGCTTGGTGCCCATCGAGGGCGCCGAGAACGCAATGCCCCAGCTGTTGGCATGGAACAGCGGCACCACCGGCAACATGGTATCGCCGGCGCCGGCGCCGAGTGAATTGCCGCTGTTGGCCATCAGCGCATGCAGCACGTTGGAGCGGTGCGAATACAAGACGCCCTTGGGATCGCCCGTGGTGCCCGAGGTGTAGCACATCGCGGCTGCGGTATTTTCGTCAAACGTCTTCCACCTGAAATCGCCGTCGGCCTCGCCGATCCATTCTTCGTAGGCGACCGCGTTCTTCAGCTTGGTCTGCGGCATGTGCGCCTTGTCGGTCAGCACCACGAAGCGCTCGACGCTCGGCATTTTGTCGGCGATCTTCTCCAGTATTGGCACGAAGGTGATGTCGGTCATCACGATGCGATCCTGCGCATGGTTGACGATCCAGGCGATCTGGTCGGGGAACAGCCGCGGATTGACGGTATGGCAGATCGCGCCGATGCCCATGATGCCGTACCAGCATTCGAGATGGCGCCAGGTGTTCCAGGCGATGGTGGCGACGCGGTCGCCGAGCTTGATACCGTCGCGCTCGAGCAACTGCGAGACTTTCAGCGCGCGGTCGTGGATTTGCCGGTAATTGGTGCGATGGATCGGGCCTTCGACCGATCGCGTCACGACCTCCTGCGTGCCATGGATCGCTGCGGCGTGCTCGATAATGCGGTGACAGAGCAGGGGCCAATCTTGCATCAAGCCAAGCATGCGAACGTTCCTCCTGGATATGTTATCGCTGGTCGCGGGTAGCCTTGAGGCTTGTCATGAACTTTAGCGCGGGGAACTCGCGCCGCAAATGGCCTTGTGACGAGCTGCCGCGCCCCCGCGCGGCGATGGTTACCGTGCTGGCCGCGTTGGCGGTATTTTGCACACTGGCCCTGCCGGCCGAGGCCGCGCGGAAATCGGGCCAAAGCTTTTCCGGTCAGGACAGCTTTGGCGAGCTGTTCGGCGGCGGCCGGGTCCGCGTGTGGCGACCGGTGCGTCAGGCGCGGGTGCCGCCGCACCAGGCGCCAGTGCCGCTGCCTCGGCCGCGTCCGGCGGAGCCAGAAATGCAGGTCAAGCCGGCGGAACCAGAAAAACCGGCGGTGGCCAACGTTTCGCCCACCGAACGCGAAAAGCCGGCCGCGGCCGCGCCCCCACCGCCGTCGGCATGCCGGCAGGCGCTGACGGAAGAGATCGCGATCGCGCCCTCGATTCCCGACATCCATGGGCCCGGAGCCTGCGGCGGCGAGGACCTGGTGCGGCTGGAAGCAATCGTGCTGCCTGACAGGAAGCGGGTGTCGGTCAACCCGCCGGCGACCTTGCGCTGCCCGATGGCGTCTGCGATCGCGGACTGGGTCCGCACCGACATCGTGCCGCTGGCAGCTCAGCTTGGCAGCGAACCGGGTGGCCTCGACATACTCGGTAGCTATGAGTGCCGGGGCTTCAACGGCGTGCCCGGCGCGCCGCTCTCCGAACACGGCCATGCCAACGCGCTCGACGTGGGCGCGATAAGGCTGGCCAACGGCCAAGAGATCGTGCTGACCGATCGCACTGTGCCGCGGGCTTTAAGGGAGAACGTGCTGCATTCGGTCTGCGCGCGATTCATGACCGTGCTGGGTCCGGACTCCGACTGGTATCACGAGGAGCACATCCATCTCGACCTGATGCCGCGCCACAACAACTACAAGATCTGCCAGTGGGATGTGCTGGACCCGCTGCCCAAGGTCGCACCGCTGTTGCCGGCCGGGCGGCCCGTTGAGGCGCCGCCGCGCAAGGTCGCGGGCAAGGATACGGACAAGGATGATGCGGATAAGTCCGATGCCGAGAGGCCGGCCGCGGCAAAGCCGGATCCCGCCAAGCCGGCGGCCAAAGAGACCACGTCGGCCACCACCGCGCCTCAGACCAAAAAGCCCGCAACAAAAAAGCGCCGGTAAAACCCGGCGCTTTTGATATTAGCTCGCTCGATCGGCCCGTTACTGCATCAGGAAATTGCCGCCGCCTTGCAGCGCCATCTGCGAATTGTACGGGGAGTCGCCATGGTGCGGCTCCAGCACCACTACGATGGTGCCGACCTTGACCCGGTTATACAGGTCGATCGCGTCCTCGTTGGTCAGGCGGATGCAACCCGAAGAGATCGATGCACCGATATATTCCGGCTGGTTGGTGCCGTGAATCCGGAACAGCGTGTCCTTGCCGTTCGAATAAAGATACATCGCGCGCGAGCCCATCGGATTGTCCGGTCCCGGCGGCACGAAGGTCGGCACGCCCAGCCGTTCGATCTCGCCCTTAGTCGGGTGCCACGGCGGCCACTCGGTCATGGCGCCGACCTTGGCGATGCCCGACCACGCCATGGCCTCTTCGCCGACGGTGATGCCGTATCGGATCGCCTTGCCGCTATCGAGAACGTAATACAGATAGTGATTGTCGGAATCGACCACGATCGAGCCCGGCGCTTCCTTGCGGTGATATTCCACAATGGCGCGGCGGAAGGGCTCGGCGACCGGCGTGTTGGTGTACCGGATCTTGGCCAGATACTCCTTGTCGCGCGGTTTGAAGCTGGTCGTATTGGTCGCCTCATAGGTCGTGGCCTGCATGCAGCCCGACAGCATCAGGCCGGCAGCCAGGATCGCTAGTTTCACCGGGAGCGACGGCACTTTCGGTGAAGACACTTTCAGGGAAGACACCTTGAGCCAAGACATTTCGAGCCAAGACATTTCGAGCCAAGACATTTCGTAGTTCCGATCCTAGCGTGCGCGCGCTGATATTGCGCCCCGAACGCGACGATTCCGTTAATTGGCATTATCGCCGATATTGGTCATTATTCCAGAGCTTAGACTCCCCTCCCGCGCTGCGGGACCCTACCTGTGGCTTTTCTGCAGCACAGATCGCGGTTCCCGGCTGATTTTTGGGGCGGCCCTGCACCGGAACGCCGAATCCGTGTCATCCTCGCACCGTTCCCTCGCCACAAATGCCAACAGTTCGTTAAACCGGCCGCGATCGGCGTTTGCCGGAACCGAGCCAGTTGCTACCGGGTGAGGTCGATACAAGCGGAGTCCTGCATGTATTCGGTATTTGTTCCCTCCGAGTCCTCCTTGAGGAAAGTCACCGTCGAAGATCTCGCCGCGCTGCCGGAGAGCGCGGTGTGGGTCGACCTCGTCAATCCGACCCAGGCCGAGGACAGGGCGGTCGAGCGGCTCGCGGGCATCGCGATCCCGACCCGGGAGGACATGCAAGAGATCGAGATCTCCAGCCGCCTCTATATCGAGAACGGCGCGCGCTACATGACGGCGACGCTGATGTGCCAGTCCGACACCGACACGCCGAAGACCACGGCGGTGACCTTCATCCTGACCGGCCATCGCCTGGTCACCGTGCGCTACGACCAGCCAAAACCGTTCGCGCTGGTCGAGAACAAGCTGGCGCGCTCCTGCGCCGCCGGCATCACCGGCGAGATGGTGCTGATGGAGCTGCTCGACGCAGTGATCGATCGCTGCGCCGACATCCTGGAGCGCGTCGGCGCCGACGTCGACCAGGTCTCGCACGACATCTTCGAGCCGGCGAGCGAGCGTCCCGGCAACGCCAGGCGATATTCGAAAATCCTGATCGAGATCGGCCGTGAGGGCGACCTGACCTCGAAAGTGCGCGAGAGCCTGGTCTCGATCGGCCGCGTCGTGACCTTCTTGTCGGCGGTGATGGAAGGCGTGAAGTGGTCGAAGGACATGCGCGAGCAGCTCAAGACCCAGCAGCGCGATGTGGCTTCGCTGACCGACCACGCCTCCTATCTCGCGAGCAAGATCACCTTCGTGCTCGATGCCCTGCTCGGCGTCGTCAATCTCGAGCAGAACAACATTATCAAACTGTTCTCGGTGATGGCGGTGGTGTTGATGCCGCCGACTTTGATTGCCTCGATCTACGGCATGAACTTCAAGGACATGCCGGAGCTGGACTGGACCCACGGCTATCCCCTGGCGCTGGTCGCGATGCTCGCCGCCGCCGTGGTGCCGTATCTCATCTTCAAGTGGAAGAAGTGGCTGTGAGGGAAGTGCCGTCATTTTGGGATGGTGCGCGAGCACCAGACCTCAGATGCGCAATTGCGCATCGTAGTTCGATGCTTCGCACTGCCCCGGAATGACGGAGACCAAGCGCAAGCAATGCGCTTCGGATTGGGCTGTGCACTTCGCATCGGACTCGTGATTGTCTCAAGACGTTCGCGGCATACCTCGCAGCGATCGTTTCCAATAGGCAATCCAGCTGAATATCCATTCAAGAAAGTTCCTATGCAGTTCCAGGAACGACGCGATGTCCCATTCGTTTTCTCCGGGCGCACAACGATAGGAGAAGCGATATGAGGAAGGTTTCATGCGTCATCGCAGCGTTGGCGACCATCGCGGTTGCGGCGCCTACAGTCGCGAGCGCCGAGGGTTTCAGCTTCCGCTTCGGCGGTGGCCCTGACTATTACTATCGCGATCATGACTATCGCGGTCCTCGTGCCGAGTTCTACGAACATGACCGCGGGTGGCATCACGGGTGGTACCGTGACGGCGATCGAGTAGTCATCAGGCGTTACCATCACTGGGACGACTAATGGAAAATGGCCCCTTAACCGGGGCCATTTTTTTTCGTAAGGTGCTCTGTCAATTTCTCCGGTAAAATTTGAGCGGTGCGCTGAACGTTTGATCTAAAATTTTCTGCGATAACGCGTGCTCACGAGCGCGATCCGGAAGAATGCCGAAAACGGGTCATGCTCAACAATAAGCTAAAGCGCGACCGTGGTCCATGTGGAGCTGTCGCGCTGTGGCAAGAGGGCAGCCATGGTTGAGAAACCAATAACGTCACCCCGCAACGTCGTCGATCTCGCGAGCTATCGGGAACGCAATGGCGGCGGCAGGGCGCTGGCGATCTCGGCGCGGTTCTGCCGGCATTGTGGCGCGGTACTTTCGGAAGGCGAGAGCGAAGAGGAATGCTCCAGCACGTTCAATATCGACCAAGCGCAGTTGCGCTGGCAGGCCGCCCAGATCCTGCGCGGGTTGATTTGAACGGGATGTGATTTGATGGTTGGCGCTGCATCGTCATTGCGAGGAGCCAACGGGTCGCGCGAACGCGCGCCCGATGACAGGCTCCGCGACGACGATCCATCGCGCCGCCGAAAGAAACAATGGATTGTTTCGTCGCAAGTTTGCAATGACGGCGACGGAAGTTCGTGGGGTGGATTAAGAGGCGTAATCCACCGTTCAAGGAAAATGCGGTGGTGGGTTAGGCTTCGCTAACCCACCTACGACTTCCGCCTCACCACCTGCGCCATCGCCACCACCACCTCGCCGATAAAACCCTCGCGGCTGAAGGGAAACAGCCGCTGCTCCACGTCGCGCACCATCGCCTCCGCTCGGTCTCCGAGCACGCCGGGCGAGGACGACGAGAACGTCATCACGCGGCGCGCCAGGTTGTGCAGGCTGACCTCGTCGGTGGTCTCGACCTTGATCAACTCGGCCGCTTGAAACCGCGTGCCGCGAAAGAATCCCGCCAGGTCCCGATGGGTTCGCCCGGCGCTGCCCGAGTCCGACCACAGGCTCTCGTTCGACCAGGCGCGCCGCGCCGCGTTGTAGTCCTCGAGCCACGGGTTGCGTCCTTCCCCGGCGGAGACCGACGAACAGACGAGGATCACTCCATCGGGCGCCACCAGCCGCTCGAGCCGTTCAAGCGTCAAGCCGCGATCCATCCAGTGTAGCGCCCGGCCGATGGTCACGACGTCGAAGGGTCCGATGTCGTCCGGTAGGTCCTCCGCCTTGCCCGCGATCAGCGTGAGATCCTGCCCCGCGCGCTCCGCCGCTTTCTTCGCCGCGGCAAGCATCGCCGGCTCCGGATCGACGCCGACAATGCGCCCGACATAAGGCGCAAACCCGAGCGCCAGGAGCCCGGGCCCGGTGCCAAGGTCGATGAGGGCGTGCGCCTTCGTAAGCGCGAGCTGCTGCGCCACCTCGCGAAAGAAGGCGGGCGGATAGGGTGTCCGCAACTCTTCGTACAGCGTAACCGTAGTAGCAAAGCGTCCCATGGTGGGCGGGTGATCCTTTCATCTGTTGGAGCTATGCCGGGTCGCGCGAGCGCTGGAAGCCGCGACGCAAAGCGGGTCGCTGCGAGTGCCGCGCCCGATGGCAGAACCACCGTATTGCGCCGTTGCGATCGTTACCAGCTGGCGTGGATCACGTTTTCTTGCCGGGCGGCCCGAAGCGCGCACTCGGCATGAGTGTGCGGGGCGTGTGTCTTGTTCTTTGAAAATTGAATCTGGAAGCCGCCGCAATCTCGGTGTCGTCCCGGGTAAGCGAGCATCGCGAGCGCGACCCGGGATCCATAACCACGAATGTCTGCGTTGTATGCGGCTGGGGGCGCTGTCCTGCCCACAATAACCGCCTGTGGTTATGGGCCCCCGACCTCGTGCGCAATTGCGCACTCGGCGGGGGCGACGAAAGAGGCAACACTGTCGGCCGCTTCTCGCTGGAACCATTCCTGGAACTGGAAGTTTGCTCGCGGGGCGATGGGCATAGGAGGATACTTTGGAAAAGAAGATAGCCGGACTTTTGGGAGCGGTGGCAGCGCTCGGAACGATGGGTGCTGCGCAGGCCGCGCCAGCGCCAGTCCCGACTGACGCGTTACAGGCCAATTCCTATGCCGACCTGTTGCAGCCGATCGCGAATGCGAGCGCGCTGCTGCAGGCGCTCGACGAGCAGCAGCCTGCGGCGTCGAGGGACGGAAACATCCGGCTCGCGCAATATCACCATCACCACCACCATCACCATCATCACGCTTATCGGCCGCGCATCATCGTCAGGATGCCCCACCGGCATCATCATCATCACCACCATCACCACCATCACGATTGATCCGAGGATCAGCACGGGCGGCGCTGGAGCGATGGCTCCAGCGCCGTTGGGCTGTTTGAAATTGAAGCTGGCGGTCGCAACACTCTCGATGTCGTCCTGGCGAAAGCCAGGACCCATAACCACAAATGTTAGAGCCGAGCGAAGCTGGAGCCGCTGTCCTGCCTACAACAACGGACTGTGGTTATGGGTCCGGCGTTCGCCAGGACGACGGAGGAAACATCACACATGTTGCCCGCCGTTGATGTGGATCTCGGCGCCGTTCACATACGAACTCGTCTCCGTGCACAGCACGTAGATGATCTTGGCCACCTCGTCCGGGGTGCCGAGCCGATGCATCGGGATCTGCTGCTCGACGATCTTCTCGGTGCCCGGCGAGAGGATCGAGGTGTCGATTTCGCCCGGCGCGATTGAGTTGACGCGCACCCCGATGCGGCCGAAATCGCTTGCCATCTCGCGCGTCAGCGCGGCGAGCGCCGCCTTCGACGTCGCATACGCCGCGCCGGCGAACGGGTGCACCCGCGAGCCCGCGATCGAGGTGACGTTGACGACCGAACCCTTCACCGCCTTCAGTTCGTTGATCAGTCCGCGCGCCATCATGATCGGCGCAAAGAAATTGACCCGGAACACGTGGTTCCAGGTCTCGAGATCGGTGTCGACGCTGCCCAGTCGCTTGCCGCCTTCGCCTTTCGGCGAGATCGCGGCGTTGTTGACCAGTGCATGCAGCTCGCCGGCGTCGAGCCGTTCGCGGATCTCGTCGATCGCGCGCGCGGTGTCCTCGGGGTCGGCGAGGTCGACCTGGATGTGATCCTCAGGCCCCGCGCCCCACGGGCATTCTTCCGGGAACGGATGCCGCGAGCAGGTGAGGACACGCCAGCCGGCGGAGGAAAAGCGGATCACGGTGGCATGGCCGATGCCGCGGCTGGCTCCGGTCAGAAGCATCGTTCGCCGCGGCAGGTTGGATGAACTCGGCATGTCGTTCCTTCGCTCCGGTCAGGGATAGAGCCGCGTCTTGGACCAGGGTTGATTTGGCGCCTCGCGGGAAAATTCCACGCGGTCGTGCAGGCGGAATGGGCGGTCGTGCCAGAACTCGAAGCGTTGCGGCGCGATGCGCCAGCCGCTCCAGCCCGGCGGGCGAGGCACGTCGCTAATCACATATTTGGCGGCGACCTTGGCAATCGCCTGCTCGAAGGCAAACCGGCTTTCCAGCGGCTGCGACTGTCTCGACGCCCAGGCACCGATCTGGGCCTGCTTCGGCCGGGTGGCGAAATAGGCGTCGGCCTCTTTTTCGGTCACGGGCGACACGAGCCCACGGATGCGGACTTGCCGACGCAGCGACTTCCAGTGGAAAAGTAACGCCGCCTTAGGATTTGTGGCTAGCTCGCGGCCTTTTTGGCTCGCGATGTGGCTGTAGAACACAAAGCCGTCGGCGTTATAGCCCTTCATCAGCACCATTCGCACGTCGGGCAGGCCGGTTTCATCGACGGTCGCCAGCGCCATCGCATTGGGATCGTTGGGTTCTGCCGTCACGGCCTCGGCAAACCATTCAGCGAACAGTGCAAACGGTTCCTCGGCTGCGGAGAAATCACCGGATGTTAAGGGTGCCTGGTGTTTGATGGAGATCGTGTCGGTCATGATCCGGAGTCCGAGTTGCGTCCGCCCGCACCTGGAAGCGTGCAGCGCCAATGTGGTCCCGCCCTATATAGGGCATGGGGACGCGTTGGCCTATCGGCGATCGGCTCTCGGGGAGCTGCGCTTGTAGTGATTCTGATCGCGCTTGCGGCCTCTGGCTGCAGCATGTCGCATTCGGGTGGGCCTTTTGCCATGATGGGCGACAAGGATTTGACCGGCTCGCTCGGCGTGCCGCGGACGCCGCAACCGACCGAGAGCGATTTGGCTCACGCCCGTAATGCCGCCTCCGACGTGCTGACCAAAGGGGACAAGGATTCCAGCCAGCCCTGGGAAAACCCCGAGACCGGCGCGCGCGGGTCGGTGACCCCGCTGGCGGAGGCCTATTCCGCGGAAGATGGGCGCACTTGCCGGGATTTTCTGGCAAGCTACGTTAACGGCAAGACCGAAAGCTGGCTGCAGGGCGCCGCCTGCAAAGGCGGCCAGGGTCGCTGGGAAATTCACACGCTGAAGCCGTGGCGACAGGGCTAATCCCGTTGCAAAAATGCAACGTAAACCCCAGATAAAATGCAAAGCGGGCGAGCAGCCCATAGTTTATAGTTCGATTTTTCCTGAAGGAGACGTGACGGATGCGCGACCCCTATGAGGTCTTGGGGGTGCCGCGGAGCGCGAGCGCTGCGGCCATCAAGAGCGCCTATCGTAAGCTCGCCAAGAAGCATCACCCCGATTCGAACGCGAACGATCCGAAGGCGGCGTCGCGCTTTTCCGAGATTAACTCCGCCAACGAGATTCTCGGCGATGAGGAGAAGCGCAAGGCGTTTGATCGCGGTGAGATCGACGCCGAGGGCAAGCCGCGCTTTCAAGGTTTCCCCGGCGGCGGGGCTGCGGGCGGCCGTGCCGGTCCGGGCGGGTTCGAGACCTATAACTTCCGTTCTGGCGGCGGCACAGGCCCGGGCGGATTTAGCGGCGCCGGCGCCGGCGGGTTTGAGGACATCCTCAACAGCATGTTCGGCGGCGCGGCCCGCGGTGGCACACGGCCGGGCGCGGGTCCGGGCGGCAGCAGCCATTTCGAATTTGATACCGGCGGCATCGGACTCGACCTCGATCTCTCCGTCGCCATGATGGTTTCGCTGGAGGAGGCGGTCAAAGGCGCGGAGAAGCGCGTCCGGCTGCCGACGGGCAAGGAGCTCAACGTCAAGATTCCGGCCGGCGTTACCGCAGGTCAACAGATCCGCCTGAAGGGGCAGGGCGAGACCGCGCCAGGCCATCCTCCCGGTGATCTCCTGATCACGGTCAATATTGCCCCGCACCCCTTCTTCAAGGTCGAAGGCCAGGACTTGCGGATCGATCTGCCGATCACGCTGTATGAAGCTGTGCTGGGCGGCAAGGTGCGGGTGCCGACGCTTGGCAGCGCGGTCGAGTTGTCGATCCCGAAGAACACCTCGAGCGGGCGGACGTTTCGGCTGAAGGGCAAGGGTCTGCCGAAAGGTTCCGGTGCAAGCGGCGACCTGTTCGTCACCGCCCGTATCATGCTACCGGACGGGAACGACTCCGAACTGGAGGCGTTGATGCAGAAGTGGCGCGAGGGACACCCCTACAATCCGCGCAACGATCTCGGCTGAGCTGAAACCAGCCGAGATTTCGGGCGTACTTGGGCTGGTTCGGGCGTATTTCCCGAAGAAAAAGGTGCGGCCTCAAGAGGGGGACCAGCGCGGTACAAAACCCCAACTTGAGGCCGCTTGCGTCGATCGGCGGATCGAACGCTTCTCATTTTTTCGTGACCATCCGGTACGATAATGAGACGTACCCATGACTTGATTCCAGATTTTCGATGACCGAATTGGGACACGGCGCGTGACCCTTTCACCCGTCGAGGTTTTTTACTCAACCACCGCTTTTTTCTGCCTGATCATACACCAAACGCGCGACTTCGGTCAGCCGGTCGCGGTCGCTGGAGCCGCTCACCA
Source organism: uncultured Alphaproteobacteria bacterium (assembly GCA_963822795.1). Lineage (GTDB taxonomy): Bacteria > Pseudomonadota > Alphaproteobacteria > Rhizobiales > Xanthobacteraceae > Bradyrhizobium. The sequence continues at coordinate 127,269 of CAWGJM010000057.1, read as the reverse complement.
CGTAACCCACGCCATGATCAGCCCAAAACAGCGCGCCGTCATTGTCTTGGGTGGCGTAGCGCATCTGCGTCGTCTCGATGGACGCCTTCGCCGTATAGATGGTGAAACGCTCGCCGGACGCGCTTTCGTACATCAGGAATGACGCGGGGCCGGTCGGGCCGGGCAAGAGCCTCCCGCCGACGAGCTTCAATCCGGTCTCATCGAGCTCCGGCGCGTGGACGTCCCAGCCGCAACGCTTGGTCAGCCAGGCCTGCAGATGCGCGCGCTCGTCGCCGGGAACCTCGACCGGGTGGCGAACCTCGACGACATAGAGCCGGTGCGCATCCAGCGCATCCACCGTAAAGCTCTTGAACATCGAGGGCGACACCGCCGCGCCGTGCGCCACCCAGCCGGCGCCGCCGCCGGCCACGAAGGCGAACAGCGTCGCCGCAATCATGCCATAGAGCCATTTGCGCGGCTGTTGCTCCAGCCGCTCGATCTCCAGCCGCTTCGGCACCGGTTCGTTGGCGACCGCGTCGTAACGCGCATGCAGCGCCTCCGCCATCGTGCGCCACGACTGCACCCGCTCGGCATCATCAGGGTGGGCCGCGAGCCATGCCTCGACGTCGCCGCGCCGCTCCCCCGGCAGCTCATTGTCCACATAGGCGTGGAGCTCGTCCTCGGTGACGGGAATCTTAGGGTCGGTCATGTTTGTCGTCTCTGCCTGCTCTTCACTGTCTGTTGTTGGTTCGAAAAGGTTCGCCCGCCGGCAGCGACATACCTCCAGCACGGCGAGGATTGGGGACACGTGCGCGAGGTCGCCTCAATTGTCGCATTCATATGCGTCTTTTTGTGCACAGCGCGTGCCATCATTTCACCCGCCGCAGCGCCGGTCGTTCACCCTCCAGCACGGCTTTGACATGGGCGCGGGCACGCGCAAGGCGCGACATCACGGTCCCGATCGGCACGCCCTGGATGTCGGCGACCTCGCGGTAGCTCAATCCTTCGAGCATCACCAGCAACAGCACGGCGCGTTGCTCCTCGACCAGCGTCGCCAGCGCACGCGCGATGTCGCGGCCTTCGGCCTCGGTGCCGCTGGCGTCGGGATTGTTTTCCAGAAGCGGTATGAATTGCGGCCGCCGCGCCAGCGAGCGTCGCCGGTTCTTGTTGAGGTTGGTCAGGATCGTATAAAGCCAGCTCCTGACATCGCCGCCGAGAAACAGCCGCTCCGAGCGCAAGGCGCGCACGAGCGTGTCCTGCACCAGATCGTCGGCGATATCGGCGTCGCGCGCGAGCGCGCGGGCATAGCGGCGCAGGGCAGGAATCATGGCTTCGACACTCTGACGAAACGCGCTCATTGCGGCTCGGACTCAAGGTTGTGGTGGCTGGAATCGCAAGGCGCGAACGCCTCAACCAGCATAACACCTAAATGATGTGACTATTCCGGAAGCTAACGGACGGCTCAAACCTATCTCGAGCGGGCGCCGATTTGGGCTGTACCGGGGCAGAGGGCTGGTGTACCCAAAAACTTGATCAAGCTCGGTGGACACGCGGATGGTGCAAACTTCAGGTCTGATGCAGGGCAAGCGCGGGGTTATTCTCGGCGTCGCCAACAACCGCTCGATCGCCTGGGGGATTGCGAAAGCGTGCCGCGCGGCGGGCGCCGAGATCGCACTGACCTGGCAGGGCGACGCGTTGAAGAAGCGGGTCGAGCCGCTGGCGAAGGAGCTCGACGCCCTCCTGCTCGGCCATTGCGACGTCACCGACGCCGCCACCATCGACGCGGCGTTCGATGTCGTAAAGGAGAAGTGGGGCCGAATCGATTTCGTGGTGCACGCGATCGCCTTCTCCGACAAGGATCAGCTCGACGGCCGCTATCTGGAGACGACGGCGGACAATTTCTCCAAAACCATGCTGATCAGCTGCTACTCGTTGACCGCGGTCGCGCAGCGCGCCGAAAAACTTCTGATCGACGGCGGCTCGATCCTAACCTTGACCTATTACGGCGCCGAGAAATGGATGCCGCACTACAACGTCATGGGCGTCGCCAAGGCGGCGCTGGAGGCGAGCGTGCGCTATCTCGCCGCCGATCTCGGCGAAAAGAACATCCGTGTCAACGCGATCTCGGCAGGCCCGATCAAGACGCTGGCGTTCGCCGGCATCGCCGATTCCCGCTATCTCCTGAAGTGGAACGAAATCAACTCGCCGATGCGTCGTAACGTCACCATCGAGGAGGTCGGCGACAGCGCGCTCTATTTCTTGTCCGACCTTGCGCGCGGCGTCACCGGCGAGGTCCACCACGTCGATTCCGGCTATCACGTCCTCGGCATGAAGCGGCCGGACGCGCCGGATATCTCGCTGGCGAAGGACTGACGACTTGCAGCCCTCGTCATGCGCGGACTTGATCCGCGCATCCATCTCCTTGAAAAAACGTTTGACGGATGGATTGCCGGGCATGGGCGAGCGGAAGCGACGCCGTCCTTCGGACGGCTATGCCCGGCAATGACGGAGTAGGACATGCCGACCCTGTACTACATCCGCCACGGTGAGACCGAGTGGAATGCGATCGGCAGGCTGCAGGGCACGCAGGACGTCCCGCTGAACGACCTCGGCCGCAGCCAGGCGGCTCACGTCGGTGGCGTCCTGGCCGGCTTGTTCGCATGCAACGGGCGCGACAAGCTTTCGCTGCCGTTTGTCGCAAGCCCCTTGGGGCGGGCGCGCGCGACCATGGAACTGGTGCGCTGCACGCTGAACCAGCCGCCTCATGACTATACGATTGATGATCGGCTGCGCGAGATCGCTTACGGGGAGTGGGAAGGTTCGACGCTGGCGCAGGCGCAGGCGCGCGACCCCGAACGGTTCGCTCGCCGCCTGGCCGACAAATGGAACGTGTCGGCGCCGGGCGGCGAGAGCTACGCCGCGGTGCAGGCGAGGGTGAGCGACTGGTACGAGAAGCTTCGCGTCGACACCGTCGCGGTCGCGCATGGCGGCACCGCACGGGCGCTGATGGTGGCGCTGGGTCTTGAGACCCCGCTGAGCGCCGCCGATCTCCTGATCGAGCAGGGTGCAGTCTACGTGTTCAGCGATGGCGGCTTGACCAAATATAGTTAAGGCCGGGCCATATTTGACCCGATCGGCCGGCGGCGTTACCACATTCCGCGATCGAGCGGCCCTTAAGTCCAAGAAATGTCCTTCAACACCTTCGGCCACATGTTCCGGGTCACGACCTTCGGCGAAAGCCACGGGGTTGCGATCGGCTGCATGGTCGACGGCTGCCCGCCGCTGATTCCGCTAACGGCCGAAGAGATCCAGCGCGATCTCGATCGCCGCCGCCCCGGCCAGTCGCGCTTCACCACCCAGCGCCAGGAGCCGGACACGGTAAAGATTCTCTCCGGCGTGATGGCGCATCCGGAGACCGGCGTCCAGGTGACGACGGGCACGCCGATCGCGCTATTGATCGAGAACACCGATCAGCGCTCAAAAGACTATTCCGACATCAAGGACAAGTTTCGCCCTGGCCACGCCGACTTCACCTACGAGGCCAAATACGGCCTGCGCGACTATCGCGGCGGCGGCCGCTCGTCGGCGCGCGAGACCGCGATGCGGGTCGCGGCCGGCGCGATCGCGCGGAAGATCCTGCCCGACGTCAAGGTGCGCGGCGCGCTGGTGCAGATGGGTCCGCACCGGATCGATCGCGACAAATGGGACTGGGACGAGATCGCGCGCAACCCGTTCTTCTGCCCCGACAAGGACAAGGCCGCGTTCTTCGAGGACTATCTCGACGGGATCCGAAAGAAGGGCTCTTCGATCGGTGCGGTGATCGAGGTCGTCGCCGAGGGAGTGGCGCCGGGACTCGGTGCTCCGATCTACGCCAAGCTCGACGCCGATCTCGCCGCAGCGATGATGAGCATCAACGCGGTGAAGGGCGTCGAGATCGGCGCAGGCTTTGGCGCCGCCGAATTCACCGGCGAGGAAAACGCCGACGAGATGCGAACCGGCAACAACGGCACGCGCTTTCTGTCCAACCACGCCGGCGGCATTCTGGGCGGCATCTCGACCGGCCAGCCGGTAGTCGCGCGCTTCGCCGTCAAGCCTACCTCGTCGATCCTCTCCCCGCGCAAGACCGTCGACCGCAAGGGCGCCGAGACCGAGATCATGACTAAGGGCCGCCACGATCCCTGCGTCGGCATCCGCGCCGTGCCGGTCGGCGAGGCCATGATGGCCTGCGTGCTGGCGGATCATTTTTTACGGCACCGCGGGCAGGTCGGGCGGTAGATTGCGCGTCGTCCCCTCTCGAATATAGTACTTTGAACTATAGTATATTGAACCATAGAAGTTACTTGTGCGTGTTTTCAAGACCAGAACGCTTGCGAAATTCGTGCGGCAGAATGGCATAGCGGATGCCGGCCTCGTGGCGGCCATCGACCGAGCAATGCGCGGTTTGATCTGGGTTTCGCTTGTTGATTGGTTTTGGCTCTCATCGCTCCGTCTTCCTGTTCGGCTTCGCCAAGAATGAACGCGAGAATATCGAGGATGCCGAACTAAAGACTCTGCGAGAGATCGCTGCGACGTTCCTAAAGGCCAATGATGAAAAATCGCACAGGCTCCGAAAGAGGGAATTTTAATCAAGGTCCACCATGGTAACGAAAGCTAAAAAAGCCAAACCTAAAAATGGCGATAGCCGATTGACTCGGGAGTTGCTGGAGACCGCGCGGGACATGCATGCCATCGGCCTCTTGCCAAAGGCGGCTCGCGACAAGATTACGATGCGCCACCTCGGGGCTGCTCTGCCTCCGACCGTTTCGGTCAAGCTCACGGGACCGGAAATAAAAGCGCTTCGCGAGAAGGTCAATCTCAGTCAGGCCGTGTTTGCGTATCTTCTCAATCTGACGGTTGGCTACGTGTTGCAGCTTGAACGAGGCGCAAAAAGCCCCAGCGGCCCAGCGCTGGTGTCGCTTGATGTCATCCGGCGCAAGGGCATCGAAGCAATCCTTTAATTTGGATGCGGGGCGGATCAGCGATAGTTTGATCCGAAAAGCGCGTCGCAAAGCCTTTGTGCTCACTTGACGGCGCGGGAACTTGGTCCGTTAATGGCTCGGTCATGAACGCGCCAGAGCTTCGGAAGCTGACCGATTGGCTGATGGACGGCGCGCGGTCGGCGCCAACGCCGACGGCGCTGTTATCGCAGACCTGCGAGCGCCTGGTTGATGCCGGCGTGCCGCTCTGGCGTGTTGCCGCCTTCGTGCAGACGCTGCATCCCGACATGTTAGGCCGCAGCTTCGTGTGGCGGCCGGGCGCCGAGGTGGTCGTCGGCACCGCCAATTTCGACGTGTTCGAGTCGGACGAATTTACCCGCAACCCGCTGGCCATCCTTTACAGCAACGGACACGAGGTGAGGTATCGTCTCGACGATCCCGAGAGCAGGCGGTTTCCGCTGCTTGAAGACATGCGCGCCGGAGGCGTGACCGACTACATCGCGCTGCCGCTTCACTTCACCGACGGCAGCATTCACGGATCGAGCTGGACCACGAAGGCGCCGGGTGGATTCACCGACGAGCAACTGGCCGCGTTGCGGTCGATCATGCCGCCGTTCGCCCGGTTGGGCGAAATCCACGCCATGCGCCGCACCGCGGCGACCCTGCTCGACACCTATGTCGGTAACCGCGCCGGCGAGCGGATTCTCGCCGGCCAAATCCGGCGCGGACACGCGGAAACCATGCAGGCCGCGATCTGGCTGTCGGACTTGCGCGGCTTCACCACGCTGTCGGACCGGCTGCCGCCTGAAATCGTGGTCGATATTCTCAACCAGTATTTCGATTGCCAGGTGCCGGCGATCCGCAAGCATGGCGGCGAGATCCTTAAATTCATGGGCGACGGGCTGCTTGCGGTGTTCCCGATCGCCCGCGACGGCGGCAATCTCCGGGAGGTCTGCGGACGGGTGCTGGAGGCCGCGCACGAGGCCCGCGCCAATGTCGATGCGATGCGCTATCCGAGCGGGGAAGCGGTCGAACGCTTCCGTTTCGGCGTGGCGCTGCACATCGGCGGCATCCTGTTCGGCAATATCGGTGGCTTGAGCCGGCTCGACTTCACCTGCATCGGCCCCGCCGTCAACCTCGCGGCGCGGCTGGAAAAAATCGCGAGCCGCTTGCATCGCACGGTCATCGCCTCGGCCGCCTTCGCCGGCGTATCGGCCGGCGGCTGGACCGATTTGGGCGAATTTCCGATCGCCGGGTTCTCGAAGGCGCAACGGGTCTTCGGCTTGAGCGACGAGGCTGCAGTCTAAGTCCTGGACTCAGATAGCGCGCAGCCCATGGCGGGAATAGCGGTTTGGCCGATGCGCTGTGCATGATTGCGTGCCGAGCCCGCGGGTGTTCCCGAACGGTTTGGTTCCGGAATTTCGGCGGTCCGCGAACGTCAGGATAGTTGACATGTTCCGGATGCTGGCTGGGTCAGTCAACATCAACGCAACGTCTTTTCGATTGTGGCATCGACGGCGTGGTTCCGAAATCGATCGAGTGAACCTTCTGGCAGCATCTGACACTCATTGGTATGCGTTGAATTTGACTAGTTTGTCGCGCGTCGATGTGCGCGCTCAATGAAATTTCTCTGCCGAATCCGGTCGAACCACTCCAATTCGAGCAGACCAGAAGAAGTTGGTTTCAAGCGGCGTAGAGTAACGCCATGCGCGAGAAAGTTCGCGATATCAATTCCGGCAGGAATAGTGGGGCGCCGCGCGGCGTGGCTCCGCGTCGTCTTGCCGCGATCGTTGTTGGCGATATCTCGGGCTACAGCCGCCTCATGGAGCTCGATGAAGAGGGTACGCATGGGCGCGTGATGCGAATCCAGCGCGACCTCATCGAGCCCAGCATTGCAGAACACCACGGAAGACTCGTCAAAACCACCGGCGATGGTTTTGTTGCGATTTTTGACAGCCCCGTCGAAGCGGTGCGGTGCGGCATCGTCATCCAGCAAAACATTCTTGGACGCAATACATCGCTGTCGAAGGATCTTTGGATCGAGTACCGGATCGGTGTCAACTTGGGCGACGTTATCATCGAAGAGGATGATGTTTATGGGGATGGCGTCAACATTGCTTCACGCCTTGAAAGCATTGCCGATCCCGGCGAGGTTTACATTTCGGGCGGTATTTACGAGCAGATCAAGCACAAACTGGTCTGCGGATATGAGTCGCTCGGAGATCGCAAAGTCAAGAACATCACCGATCCGGTCAGGGTCTACCGGGTGCTTCCGGACCCGGGCGCGTTCAATAAAGCCCGAAGGCGGCGTGAGACCATTCTGATTTTCTTGCTGAGCTTTATTTTGCTGGCGATTGCGGGCAGCGCGCTTTGGCATCTGCTTCCCCAGCCGTTTGGAAAAGCGCGAAATCAAGCGTCAACCCCGGTATCGCCGGAGACGCCGAGCGTTCAGATATCGCGGCCACTCCTTGGCAAACAATCAGCGCAACTACCTCAATCTTCGCCTCCGGCGGCGCCCACTACTCAGGAAGCGGCGCGCCAAACTCAGCCCGCTGCTTCGGTCGCTCCAGCCGCGAAACAAGCAGCATCGCAACCTCAGTCCGCGTCTCCAGGCAAGTCTTCAACACAGCCGGCCCCGGCAATCCGAGAGCCGGAAATGAACATGCTTCGAGGCGGCAGCTCCATCATGGGCAGCAATGACGACATCACGGAGAAGCCGGTTCACCAGGTCACTATCCAACCGTTTGCCATCAGTCGCTATCCGATTTCCGTTCGCGAATGGAACGAATGCGCGGCAGCGAAGGCATGTGCGTTCGTGGCAACCGGCCGGGACGACGCGCCCATCACCAACGTAAGCTGGAGCGATGCCAAACAGTTTGTTGCCTGGCTCGCGGGCGCGACGCGCAAGGCATATCGGCTTCCGAGCGAAGCCGAATGGGAATATGCCGCCCGTGGCGGAACATTAACAAGGTACTGGTGGGGCGACCAGCTTCAACCCGGCATGGCCAATTGCAAGAATTGCGCTGACGTTGCAGCTGCCGAAGAACCAACCAAGATCGGCAGTTTCAAGCCAAATCCGTTTGGGCTGTTTGATATGGGTGGCGGCGTCGACCAATGGGTAGAGGATTGCTGGCACAAGAACTACCAGGGCGCCCCATCGGACGGTTCACCATGGATCGAGGGCGACTGCACGTCGCATGTCATCCGGTCGGGGTCCTGGAAGAATGACGCGCGTTACGTACGTCCGGCGAACCGCGACAACTACGACACCAACGTTCGATATCCAACACACGGATTTCGCGTCGCTCTCTCTCCTTGAAAGGTTTCAGAGGAGCATGTCATGAGGATCGTCCGGCTTATTGTGCTAGCCGCGGCGCTGGCATCTGTGTCGTGCGCTGCCTACGCCCAAGGAAAGTCTGCGCCCAAGGATGCGCTTCTGTATTTCATTTGGCCGCAGAACGGCGCAACGATCAAAGGCGGGTTCTGGTGTCGTTTCGGTCTGCGAAACATGGGTATCACCCACGCGGGCGAAGATTTTCAGAACAGCGGCCATCATCATCTGCTAGTTGATGTGAATGAACCGCTCGATCTCAATGAGCCGATTCCACAAGACAAGAATCATCTTCATTTCGGGGCGGGTCAAACCGAGGCACGTCTCGAGTTGGCACCCGGCAAGCACACGCTTCAACTCGTGTTGGGCGATGCCAAGCACTACCCGTTCAACCCGCCGCTCATTTCAGAGAAAATCACTGTCACGATCAAGTAGAGTTCGTTTGCAAGTAGAGTTCGTTTGATTGCGGCTTGGAGATCCAAGCCGACCTGAATCCACGGCAGTCGAGCGGCCCTAGCGCCTCGGGCATGCCTTGTAGCCGAATTTTTGGGTCATATCAGGCCCGAGATCCTATGGAAGCGAGCCTATCCATGTGATGGTACGAGGTGACGGATTCGCGAACTCCCGGATTGTAGGCGTTCGGCATGTGCTGGGTGTTGGAGGGCGAGACATTGCCGCTCATGACTTGCATGAAACAACAACGTAGCGCTGCGGCCGACGCAGACATTGCGGATGCTGAGGAGTAGCATGCAGTAGGACTGGCAATGGCCCTCGATCCGGAACAGTTCGCCGGATTGATTAAACCGGCTGACGATGGGATCGAAACGCGCATAGACTCCGCCCGCCTCGAAGCCGGCGGTCGTTGCCAATTGCCGTGGTCGAGCACAATAGCGGCATCGCTGCGAGGGTGCCTCGCGCGGGCAGCATCATTCCTCCGGTTCGGTCGTGAACAACAAGGGGTAACCCTTGGCACGGCCGGCGTCGGTGGCGCGCGTTGCCTTGGTTTCGGCGACGTCCTTGGTGAAGACGGCGACGACGCAGACGCCGAGCTTGTGCGCGGTGATCATGACCTTGTAGGCCTGATCCTCGGTCATGCGAAATTCGCCCTTCAGGATCATCACGACGAATTCGCGGGGCGTGAAATCGTCGTTGACCAGAATGACCTTGTGCAGGCGCGGCCGTTCGGTCTTGGTCCGCACCTTGGTTTTCGGCTTGGTGACGGCATCAGTCATTGCGTCGGCATCCCCTGATACTTACAGACGAATTTTGCAGACGAAGTTCGCACGTTGGCGACGGCAGGGTACAATTTCGGGGCAATCGGTGGAACGTCTGTTTTGCCATGGCATCATTGCAGCGGCGGCACCGTACGCAAGTAAGCGATGATCGCCGCGAGATCGCCATCCTTTAGCCCTGCGTAAAAGCCGAAACCATCGGCGGCTTGAGTGCTCGGCCGTGGCGCGAGGTTCCCAGCGTGATCGCGCGAGCGATTTCCGGATCGGTCCAGGCGCCGATGCCGGCGGTCGGATGCGAGGTGTTGTTGGCGGCGATGCTGGGCGGCGTTCCCTCAGGCGTCCCCTCGCGCGGCGGGAAGGGCCGGCCGCCCCGGCCCAATCCGGTGGTGAAATCCGAGACGCCGCGCCACCACGTGGAATGGCACTCCATGCAATGGCCGATGGCGGCGAGATAGGCGCCGCGCTTGACCGGATCGGCAAACGTCGTCTCGTCGAAGCCCGCCTCCGCATCCGGATAGGGATCGCGGCGCACCGCCGTCTTGTAGACGGGTGCGGGAACCTTGTTGCGGACCGGCTTGATGGTGCGAAGATAGGCAACGATGGCGTCGAGATCGTTCGGCAGCAGCACCTTGTAGAAGCCTGCCGGCATGATCGCCGCCAGCGGCACGCCGGCGAGGCGGCCGTGATCGGGCCGCATTCCCTCAACCAGGGCACGTTTGATCTCGGCGTCGCTCCAGCCCCCGATCCCGGTTTCGACATCGCCGGTGATGTTCGGCGCGGTGGCGACGAAAGCCAGCGTCGTGAACGTCAAGTCGCCCGAGAGCGCCTTGTCGGCGATCGGCCGGCCGTCGGCATCGCGCGGCGTATGGCAATTGCCGCAGGCCATGATGGTGCTGACGAGATAGAGAGCGCGCTCCACCGGCGATTCCGCCGTGGCGGGACGCGAGGCTGCGAACAGCAGCACAGCAACGACGACACTGATCCGAACCATCCCGTCCCCCTCGTTGGAAAGCGCCGCATGCAAGCCAAAGGTGGCCGGACCACGGTCCCACGCCAATTCAAGGCAAGGATCAAGCAAGCTTGCAAGGACTTGGCTAACAGGACTTGGCTAACAGGACTTGGCTAACTTGAATGTGAATGACAATGCATGTTCCAGCTTTGCGCCGCCGCATTTGCGTGTCACGATCCTGTCATTCGATGGAGGGCCGCTGATGCGCTGGTTTGTCTCGATCGGGGCCGTGCTTGTGGCGGGCGCGTTGGCTGGCGGCAACATCACGGGTCTGGCCGCACCTGGCCCGAGAGCGAATGGGCAACTGGCCGACAAGGACCCTGCGACAGCGGTCGATGTCGAGTTGATTCTCGCCGTCGACGTCTCCTATTCCATGGACATGGACGAACTCGCAGTCCAGCGCGAAGGCTACGCGCAGGCGATCGTCTCCAAGGAATTTCTGCAGGCTCTCAAGACCGGACCGAACGGCAAGGTGTCCGTGACCTATTTCGAATGGGCGGCGTCCAACGACCAGAAGATCATCATCCCATGGCGGCTGATCGACGGACCGGAATCCGCCGATGCCGTCGCCAACGAGATCATGAAGACGCCGATCCGGCGCGCCTCGCGCACCTCGATCTCGGGCGCGATCTATTTCGCGATGCCGCTGTTCGACGAGGATCCCTATCACGGCCTGCGCCGCGTGATCGATATTTCCGGCGACGGTCCCAACAACAACGGCTCGCCGGTCACCGGCGCGCGCGACCAAGCGCTTTCGAAAGGCATCGTCATCAACGGCCTGCCGATCATGGTGAAGGAGCCCTCCTATTCGACCATGGATATCGACAACCTCGATTGGTATTACGAAGACTGCGTGATCGGCGGCCCCGGCTCGTTCGTGGTGCCGATCAAGGATCGCGAGAAGTTCAAGGAAGCGATCCGCACCAAGCTTCTGCAGGAAGTCGCAGGCCGCGAGCCCGCGCGCCCCCTCGTGCCGGCCGCCGAGAAGGAGAAGGAACCGCGGGTGTCGTGCATGATCGGCGAGAAAATCTGGCAGGACCGCTGGGGCAGGTGAGCTGCCCCAACGGCCGCAAGGTTCAGAGCATGATCCGGAAAAGTGGATACCAGTTTTCCCTCACGACAAACGCGGAACGCGTTTGCGCGGAGATCATGCTCAATCAAAAACCTAGAAGCACGATGGTGATTCAAACTAATCCCATCGCGCTCTAGGTGCGCGCTTCCAAAATCAGATTGAACGGCGTTTCCGCCGCGCGGCGGAAGCGCGTGAGGCCACCCTGGCGGGCGACTTCGCGAAGCCGTGCCTCGCCGGCCTGCGCGCCGAGCGCGAGGCCGACCTCCTGATCGAGCGATGCGGGTGTGCAGATCATGGTCGAAGCGGCGTAGTAGACACGTCCGACCGGGTTGAGATTGTCTTCCAGGCGGTCGTTAGCGAAGGGCTCGATAAGCATGCAAGTACCGTCGTCCGCCATCGTCTCGCGCACATGTTTGATGGCGCCGACGGGATCGCCCATGTCGTGCAGACAATCGAAGAAGCAGACGAGGTCATATCCTTCCGCCGGATAGTTCTTGGCGGAGCGGACGTCGAAGCGCACGCGCTCGCCAAGCCCGGCCTCCTTCGCCGCCTTTCGCGCCGTCTCGATCGAGTTTTCGTGATAGTCGAAGCCAAAGAATCGGGAGTTTGGAAATGCTTCCGCCATCAGCCGCGTCGACACGCCGTGTCCGCAGCCGACGTCGGCGACTTTGGCGCCGCGCTTCAATTTCTCGACCACGCCGTCAAGCGCTGGCAGCCATTCCAGCACCAGATGATGTTTGTAACCAGTGCGGAAGAACCGCGCCGTGCCGTAGAATAGGCACTCACTGCGCCGGTTCCAGCCGACGCCCTTGCCGGTCGCGAACGCTTCGGAGATCTTGGGTTCGTCAAGAAAGGTTGCCGCGACCAGATTGCCGATCGCGCCCATGAAAACAGGGCTGTCTTCATTGGCGAGCGCCAGCGCCTGCTCGGGTAGCATCGAGAATTTTTCTCTCGTTGCATCGTATTCGATGTAGCCGGATGCGGCCTGCGTCGCCAGCCATTCGCGAACATAGCGCTCGGCTGTGCCAGTGGCCTTCGCAAGTTCCGCAGAGTTCATCGGTCCTTTCGCGGCGAGCGTCTTGTAGAGACCGAGCTTGTCGCCGATCAGCATCAGCGATGCATTGAGGGCCGCGCCGAAGTCACCCACCATCTTTCCCATAAAGGCATTCAGTTTGTCGGAATTGATGTCCATGACCGCCTCCTTGCTACTGCGTGTGAGTCCTTTAACTCTGGTGAGTCACGCCGCAGAAACGGAGGTTTAACGGACTTTCGCGAACCTGTAGCCGCCATCGACCAAAAATGTGTCGCTTCACGCGCTATCTGCGCGCGCGTCCGTCAGCAACCGCAATTCCTGATCAACCGCGTGCAGAATCGCGAGCGCGGGTTCAGGCTCGTTGTTTCCGATCAATTCCCAGACATCGGCGCTCCGCAGAGCCAGGTCCGGGATCGTCAGCCGAAATCCCGCGGCTTCCCGCAACGCGCCCTTTTCGTTGATCAAGTAGCGTTCGTTGAGCGCGAACAGCACTTGGGCGATGCAGGCCAGCGCCCGATAGGCGCAGCCGGCGATATGCGTCTGTTCCTCGCGCGAGACGGCAAGTTCGGCATTTTCGATGCTGAACATGATTTCCCATTGGAAGCGACGGATCAGCGCCTCGCGTAACGGCTTCGGGTAGGGCGAAGCCATTACCTTCAGTCGCGCGATCATTCCTCGCGGGTCGTGCAGCGGCTGACAAAGCGCAATCTCGCCCATCCATATCGCCGAGCAGAATCCGTGCGGATGCCCCGGCTGGTAATCCATGCCGATGCGGCCGCTCCTGCACGCTTCGATCACCCGCGCGACGTCGTCGACGCACCTGTACAGCAGATCGACCTTTTGGCCTGCGATGGAATGCCACCCGCCGCCGACGATCCATGGCCCCCATCCGCCGACCGGCGTTACCGCAGCCGCGTTGGGATTGTCGACCATGGTCTTGGCGAGCTGAAGCAGCCGATCGGTGTCGAGCGGCTTGTCAGCCGAAAAATACAGCCCGATATCATAATCGGAGGTCTCGTGCGCCGTTCCCCGCGCGCGCGATCCGCCGAGCACGACGGCTTCGATGCCGCCTATGTCGGCAAGCGCAGGCACGATGCGTTCGAGAAGCGGATCGGACGGCATTGTCCACCCCTTTAGAGCATGATCCGGAAAAATGGGCGCCGGTTTTCCGAATAGATCATGCTCAAACAAAAAGCTAAAGCGCGATGGCCATCGCGCTTAGAGCATGATCCGGAAAAGTGGGCACCGGTTTTCCGAATAGATCATGCTCAAACATAAGCCAAAGCGCGATAGCCATCGCGCTTTGGTCAGCGCGCAAACCGCGCCACCAGTTCAACATGCGGTGTATACCGAAACTGGTCGACCGGTATGACTTTCTCAAGCCGATAGCCGCCATCGACTAGAATCCGCGCGTCGCGGGCAAAGGTCGCGACATTGCAGGAGATCGCGACCACGACGCCGACCTTGCTCGCCGCAAGTTGCAGGGCCTGCGCCTGCGCACCCTGCCGCGGCGGGTCGAACACAGTTGCATCAAAGTCGCGCAATTCCTGCGCGACGAGCGGACGGCGGAACAGGTCGCGCGTCTCGGCCTTGACCGGCTTCAGCCCCGATGTCGCCGTCGCGGCCTTCTGCAGGGCGGCGACCGCGCTCGTATCGCTGTCGAACGCCGCGATCCGCGCTTTTGCCGCAAGCCGCAAAGCGAACGGCCCGACCCCGCAAAACAGATCGGCGATGTTTTTGGCGCGCCTGCAGGCTTCCGCAACCAGCATCGCCAGCGTCTCCTCGCCGGCAACGGTTGCCTGCAGGAATGAACCCGGCGGCAGCGTTACGTGCGCCGTGCCGATCGAGACCACCGGGGGGCTGCGCATCAACACCAGTTCGCCGTGCCGCGTCAGCCGCGCCAGGCGATGCTGTTCGCAGATGCGTGACAGCGTCGTGATCATCGCGGCAGCAAGCGGACCGGAGCCGCGCACATCGACATCGAGGCCGCTATTGGTGGCGGTGATCTGGATATCGAGCGGCTTTCCGGTCGAGATCAGGGGCTCGGCGAGCGCCCAGGCCGCATCGAGCGCGCCGTTCAGACCGGGGTCGAGGATCGGACAGCGATCGACCGGAATGACGTCATGTGAATTGACCGCGGCGAAGCCGACCTTGAGCACCTCATGGGTACCCATCCTGGCGTGCAACGTGATCCGCCGCCGGCCGAGGCCATGGGCATCGATCAGCGGCGACACCTCGCAGGCGAGCTTTGCCTGCGAGAGCGTCTCGACGACGAGCTGGTGTTTCCAGGCGCGGTAGCGCTCCATCTCCCAATGCTGGGTCGCGCAGCCGCCGCAAACGCCGAAATGCGGGCAAAACGGCGCGATGCGCTCCGGGCTTGCATGCTCGACCGCGAGCAGTCGGCGCCGATCGGGATGGCCCGGCACCGGAGCAACCTCCGCCGTCTCGCCGCCGAGCGTGTAGGGCACATAGATGGCCTCGCCGTCCGCAAACGCCACGCCGTCGCCGCGGTGGCCGACATGGTCGATGGCGAGGCGTTCAACCACGTCGCGCACCGAGGAAAAATTCGGTATTGCCGTCGCCGCCCTTGATGGCGCACGGAAACACGGAGATGTCGGTGCATCCGAGCGAGGCCGCGAACGCCGCGATGTCGTCGCAAACCTGCTTATGAACGGCCTCATCGCGGATGATGCCGCCCTTGGCATGTTTCCCCTGCGCCTCGAATTGCGGCTTGATCAAAGCGAGCAGATGCATCGGTGCGGCCGCGAGCGACAGCGCAACCGGCAGCACGGCCTTCAGCGAGATGAAGCTGACATCGATGACGACGATGTCGGGCCGGGCTGGCAGCCGCTCGCCCTCGAAAGTGCGGATATCGGTACGTTCCATCGAAACGATGTTGGGATGGTCCCGCAGCGAGGAATGCAGTTGCCCGTGCCCGACGTCAACCGCGAACACGATGGCAGCGCCGTTGGCGAGCAGGACCTCGGTGAACCCGCCGGTTGATGCGCCGACGTCGAGACAGATATGGCCCTCGACGTCGATTGGGTAATGCTCCAGCGCGCCCGCCAGCTTGACGCCGCCGCGGGAGACGTAGGGGTGCGCGGGCTGCGCCTGCAGAACGGCGTCACTGGGGATCGTCTCGGACGGTTTTGCGACCGGCTTGTCGTTGGCGACGACGAGGCCGGCCTCGATAGCGGCGCGCGCGCGGGCCCGGCTCTCGAACATCCCGCGTTCGACCAGCACAACATCTGCACGCTTGCGGGAAGAGGTCATGTTGTGAGCCCGAAGTCCTGGTTCCTGAAAGGTCTCGTTGGCTGAAAAGTCTGGTTAGTTGAGAAGTCTCGTTAGCCGAAAGGTCTTGGCTGAAAGGTCTTGTTGGCTGAGACGTTTTGTTAGTCGAAAAGTCTCGTTAGCTGAAGCCAATTGTCCTGTTGACGCCAAGCCGTTTCGCCGCGAGCCGCACGCAGGTCTCGAACGCGGTCAGATCATGCCACATATCGGCGGGCGCGTGGGGAGGCATCACCAGCGCGCAACCGTGAATATCGAGCGCGTGAATCATCATCAGATTATCGGTTAAGCCGAAATCCTCAACGGTCAGCCCCTGTGCGTCGATCAGCCGCCCGTCGCGGGAAACGACTTCGTCGGACCGGCGGACCCGGTCGGCATAGACGGAAGGTTCGTTGGAATAGCCGAGACAGAGCTTGGCCCGTCCTGCCATGTAGCCGAGCTCGTAGACCGTGCCGGCGTCGGCGCTGGGTCCTCGAAACGGGGTGAGGTTGGCGATAACAGCATCGGCCGCATCCATCATCGCCGCGTTACCCTTGAAGATGTTGAGCGAGGCGTCGCCAGCCGACAGATCGACCGAGTTGTCGAGCGGATAAAGCCCGCTCACGCCGTGACGCGCGCAGATTTCGACCTTGCGTCTTCCGATATCGACCGCGTCTGGCAGGAACACATCGGGGCCTGCCAGATAGATTTTCATCGCGCGCCCAATAGAAGCGTTTTCAAGCAAAGCCCGCCCGTGGGACAAGAAAACGCGTCAAAACAGAAGCGTCAGGCGAGCTTGACCGCCTCAGTCTTGAAGTCCTTGCCGAGCGCCTCGAACACTTTTGCGACGATGCCCTTGGAGTTGAGGCCGGCCCGGGCGTACATCGCGTTCGGCGCATCGTGGTCGAGGAACACGTCGGGCAGGATCATCGAGCGCACCCGCAGCATACCGCTGTCGAGCATGCCGTGCTCGGCCAGCATTTGCAGCACATGCGAGCCGAAGCCGCCGATCGAGCCTTCCTCGATGGTGAGCAGGATCTCGTGCTCGCGGGCGAGTTTCAGGATCATGTCGACGTCGAGCGGCTTCATGAAGCGCGCATCCGCGATGGTGGTGGACAGTCCATGTGCCGCCAGTTCGTCGGCGGCCTTCTCGCATTCGGCCAACCTGGTGCCGAACGAGAGCAGCGCGATCTTGCTGCCTTCACGGACGATGCGGCCCTTTCCGATCTCGAGCGGAATGCCGACTTCAGGCATGTCGATGCCGCGGCCCTCGCCGCGCGGATAGCGCAACGCGCTAGGGCGGTCGTTGATCGCAACCTGGGTTGCGACCATGTGCACGAGCTCGGCCTCGTCGGAAGCCGCCATGATGACGAAATTGGGTAGGCAGCCGAGATAGGCGTTGTCGAACGAGCCGGCGTGGGTGGCGCCGTCGGCGCCGACCAGGCCGGCGCGGTCGATCGCGAAGCGAACCGGCAGGCTCTGGATCGCCACGTCGTGGACGACCTGGTCATAGCCGCGCTGCAGGAAGGTCGAATAGATCGCACAGAACGGCTTGAAGCCTTCGGTCGCCAGCCCCGCCGCGAAGGTGACCGCGTGCTGCTCGGCAATGCCGACGTCGAAGGTGCGCGCCGGAAACGCCTTGTTGAAGATGTCGATGCCAGTGCCGGACGGCATTGCCGCGGTGATGCCGACGATCTTGTCGTCCTTTTGCGCTTCCTTGACCAGGCTCTGGCCGAACACGTTCTGATAGGAGGGCGCGTTCGGCTTGGACTTACTCTGCGCGCCGGTGGCGACGTCGAACTTGACCACCGCATGGTATTTGTCGGCGGAAGCCTCCGCCGGCGGATAGCCTTTGCCCTTCTGGGTCACGACATGGACCAGGATCGGACCCTCCTCCATGTCGCGCACGTTCTTCAGGACCGGCAACAGATGGTCGAGGTTATGGCCGTCGATCGGGCCGACATAATAGAAGCCGAGCTCCTCGAACAACGTGCCGCCGTCCATCATGAAGGCGCGGGAATATTCTTCGACGCGGTTGGCGCGGTTGGCCAGCACCTTCGGCAGACGCTGGTTGATTTGTTTTGCCGCTTCACGCAGTGTGCGGTAGGTCTTGCCTGAATAGAGCCGTGACAAATAGGCCGACATCGCCCCGACCGGCGGGGCAATCGACATGTCGTTGTCGTTGAGGATGACGATCAGGCGGGAGTTCATCGCTCCGGCGTTGTTCATGGCCTCATAGGCCATGCCGGCACTCATCGCGCCGTCGCCGATCACCGAGATCACGTTGTTCTTGCCGCCGGAGAGATCCCGCGCCACCGCCATGCCGAGGCCGGCGGAGATCGAGGTCGAGGAGTGGGCGGCGCCGAACGGATCGTAGTCGCTCTCGGTCCGCTTGGTGAAGCCGGACAGGCCGCCGCCGGTGCGCAGCGTGCGAATACGATCCCGACGGCCGGTAAGGATCTTATGCGGGTAGGCCTGATGGCCGACGTCCCAGATCAGGCGGTCGCGCGGGGTATCGAAGATGTAATGGATCGCGGTGGTCAGTTCGACCACGCCGAGACCGGCGCCGAAATGCCCGCCGGTCACCGACACGGCGTCGATGGTTTCCTGGCGCAGCTCGTCGGCAACTTGCCTCAGTTGTTCCAGTTTGAGCCGGCGCAGATCTTCCGGCGTACGGATGGTGTCGAGCAGCGGCGTCTTACTAAATACGGTCACGGTGTTATTCCAATTTTGCATGCCCGAACCAAGGCCCCGGCACGAGATGGGTTGCACAGTATCAACGCAGCGAGGCCAAGACTGCCGGTAAGACGGCCCGGTGTTTGTCGCGTGGGCGAGCGTCTCAATTCAAAGCCTAGATGCGCTCGGAATTGGTCAATGTGATGTATGTCACGTTTTGCGACTTCACCCGTCTCAGCCATTTTTGTTAGCTTTTGCAAATGCTTAGACCTACCGAGCAACAACGGCGGATCGCTTGCAAAACCCCATAGTCGTTGAAGCATTACACCAAAGCAGCCGCCAAAGCCAACCCGCTGACGCCCCAAGGGAGGCGATTGGTAGGCGACTGTGACAAGTTAGGCTTAACCGCTGCGCCGCGCGGATGGTTCCATGGCGCCCAAATCGACGGCATTTTCTCGGGGCACGGACGCCGATTCCAGGCTTTTCCAGGCCCGTTCCCTGGCCGCGGCATCGCTGGCCACGATCGCGAGCGCGACTTCCGGAGTAGCCATGCGCTCGCGCAGCGGAACCGGGCCACAGACGATCATGAAAAAGTCATAGGCATGCGGCCGCTCGTTGGCCATCACGAACTGGAAATGGACGCGGAAGAATTGCCAGCGGAACAGGTTATAGTGTTCGGGCAGGATGATCTCGCGGAACCTCACCGGCACGATCGCGGGGTTGTGCCGCAGGCTGCCGGGGTTGATGCCGTGGCTCGCGATCGGGTCGAGCTGGAAGAAGTTCATCACGTCCTTGCGGGCCTGGCAGTCGATCCAGTCGATCGAAGACTCAATTGCCAACTGCCGCAAATGCTCGCGGAAATCCTGCGAAACCCTGTGAAATCCGACGATCGGATAGTTGCCGCCGAGCGTCAGCAGCACGATGCGCGGGCCGTACTTGCCGAGCGAGGGGTCGAGTTTCAGGGCACGGGCCACGATTTCGGTGCCTAGGAACGAACCTGAACTGTGGCCGACCACGACGATCTCCTCGGCGTCGCTGGTGCGGGCGACGTCACAGAGATATTGCGCAAAGCGGTCGATGCGCTCATCCCATTCCGGTCGCTTGCGGTGCGAGAATTCCCAGGTCCAGATCGTGTCGCACAACAGATAGAGCAGGTAGGTTTGGTTTTCGGTGTATTTCAGCGCGGCGCCGAGCAGGGCAAAGAATAGGGCGGTCGCGGCCGGAATGCTGAGCAGGTCGGGAATGCCGATCGCGGCGAGCCCTTTTTCGAAGACAAACGCAAATCCCGCGGCGCACAGTGCTTCGCACAGCAGCACCAGATGCGGATAGGTGACGAAGGTCGCGAACCGCCAGTTCGCCCGCCAGAATCGTCCGATGGTTCCGCCGAACACCAGTCGCCAATAAATCCACACCGCGTGAGCGACCGTGCGCCAGATCGGCGAAGCGAGGTCGTGCTGGATGAAGTCTTCAAAACGCAGGAAATCGTAAGCTGTGTGGGTGTGCCAGTCGTCGGTCTTGGTATCGATGGTCCAGGATGCGATCTCGTCATTGGACGAGCTTTGCGGCCGGCCGAGGGTAGCAGAAAGGTCGTAAAGCCGGGCAAATTTGCGCAGCTCGGTCCGGAACATGCGGTAGTATTGCGCGAGCCCGCGCGGATCGTATCCCTGGACGTAAATGATATGGCGGTGCTGAACGCGCACTGACTGCTGATCCCCCATGCCGCCAATTTGACGTTTTCTGGACGGGACTATAGCAGGCCGCGTAGGGCGCCAAGAGCTATTTCAGCGCCGGGTCGAGGGCGTCGGCACGAAATTCGTCCAGTGTGATGAATTGTCCCGGTGCGTCCGGGCAGACCCAAGAGCTATTGGTGAGCTATTCAAGAGCTAGCGGGACGGGGGTTTACTGAACATCCCCGGCCTTACTGAACATCCCCGGCCTTACTGAACATCCCCGGCCTTACTGAACATCCCAGGCCTTACTGAACATCCAAAGGCTCGACGCCGTTGGCCTGGCCAGCGGCGTCGGTGGTGATCTTCTCGACCCGCGCCTCCGCCTGCCGCAGCAATTCCTCGCAGCGCCGTTTCAAAGCCTCGCCCCGCTCGTAGATGGCGACCGATTCCTCCAGCGGCACCTTGCCGTCCTCGAGCCGCTTGACGATCAATTCAAGCTCCTCGATCGCGCGCTCGAAGGTCAGCTTCCTGACTTCGACCTGGATGTTTTCAGCCATACTACCTTCCTGAACAATGGTCGCATTCGCGGCCCGCAAACTCTAGCGACATAACTCTAGACATCAGTGCGGACGGATTGTGGCGAGATTGGGCGCGTTTAGGCGCCCATTAGCGCGGTGACATGCGCCGCAACTGATTCCTTCAAGCCTTGCAGATCATAGCCGCCCTCGAGCACCGAAACAATTCGGCCGCTCGCGGAGGTGTCCGCGACATCCATCAGCTTGCGCGTGACCCAGGTGAAGTCTTCGGCGCGAAGGTTGAGGGACGCCAGCGGATCGCGGAAGTGCGCGTCGAAGCCGGCGGAGATCACGATCAGCTCGGGCGAGAATTTTGCGAGCTGCGGCAGGATCACGTTCTCAAACGCGGCGCGGAATTTGGCGCTGCCGTCTTCGGCAGCCAGCGGGGCGTTGACGATGGTATCGTGCTCGCCGCGCTCGCCGCTTGAGCCGGTGCCGGGGAACAACGGCATCTGGTGGGTCGAGCAATACATCACGGTCGGATCGGCCCAGAAAATATCCTGTGTGCCGTTGCCGTGATGGACGTCGAAATCGACGATCGCGGCTCGGCCGATGCCGTATTTGCGCTGCGCGTGGCGCGCGGCGATGGCGACGTTGTCGAAGAAGCAGAACCCCATCGGCTTGTTGATCTCGGCATGGTGGCCCGGCGGGCGCACCGCGACGAACGCATTCTGATGGCTGCCCGACATCACCGCGTCGGTCGCCGCAACCGCGCCGCCGACGCCGCGCATCACCGCTTCCCAGGTGCCCGGCGACATCGAGGTGTCACCGTCGACATAGACCATGCCGCTGGTCGGTGCGATATGGCGCAGCTCGGTCACGTAGTGCTCGTTGTGACAGAGCGTGACCAGGTCGAGGTTGCCTTTCGGCGCCTCGCCGCGCACAAGCGATTCGAAGCGTGCCTCCGAAAGCACCTGATTGACCGTGCGCAACCGCTCGGCGCATTCGGGATGTCCCGGAGGCGTGACGTGGTCGAGGCAGGCTGCGTGGGTCAGAACAAGCGTGGTCATCGAGTACCCTGGCACGAGGCAAGCGCGGTTTGCGCGAAGCCGCTAATCTGAAGCCGCTAATCTAGGGTGTTGCGGGCCGCCCGGAAAGGGCTGCAAGAGGCGGTTGCGGCCCGATCCGGTTCCGCCATTCGCCTCAGTTGGTCCGCGCGATGCGGTCAGCCGCGCTAGAGGCGATCGGGCTGTTCGCCTGGAAATAGGCGAACAAGGCCTCGTCGTCGAAGATGCCGAACTGCTGCGCGGTTCCCTCTTTCAGCACCGTAAAGCCGTCGCCGCCGAGCGCGAGATAATTGTTGACGGTGACGCGGTAGCTTGTGGCTGCCTCGATGCGCGCGCCGTTCAGCATCATGCGCTCGGCGATGACGCGCTCGCCGAAAGGCTTTGCGCTGTCCCAGGCATAAGAAAACCCTTTCGAGACCTGCAGGATCCGCGGCCGTTTCGGATCGAGCCACTGCTGCTCGAGCATCGTCTTGATCTCTGCGCCGGTCAGCGTCAACGTCACCAGTTGGTTGCGGAACGGCTGGCTGGCGAAGATGTCGGCAAAGCTCGCAGCGCCCTCGGCCTTCTTGACGATATCGGTACGGATGCCGCCCGGATTGGTGAAGGCTGCCACCGCGCCGCCATTGGCGTCGCTCCGGGTCGCCGCCAGTTGCGCATCGGCAATCACATCGCCGAGCGCGCTCTCTCCGGCATCGTTGGGGACGCGCGACAGCGTCGCGGTGATCACGCCCGCCGGGCGGTTGGCGATGGGGGCTGCGACCTTCTCGTAAGCCTCGAGCAGCGCGGTCTGCTCCGGGTCTTTGGCGTAGGCGCCGATCCGGACGATGACGTTGTCGGCCTTGGCGCTGACCACGTCGCGCGTGGCGGGATCGAGCTTCAGGTCGATCGCGGTGACGAGGGTGCCGAACTTGTCGCCGGAGGTGACGAGCCGGCCGTCGATCTCGCAGACATAGGCCTGATGGGTATGGCCGGAGATCACCACGTCGACCGCGCGATCGAACTTTTTCACGATCTCGACGATCGGCCCGGAGATGCCCGGACACTCGTTGTAGTCGCCGGTAGGAAAACCGCCTTCGTGGATCAACACCACGATGGCCTCGACGCCGCGCGCCTTCAATTCCGGGATCAGCGCATTCACCGTATCGGCCTCGCCGCGGAATTCGAGGCCGGCGGCACTGGTCGGCGAAATGATCTCGGGCGTGCCCGTTAGCGTCAGGCCGATGAAGGCGACCGGAATGCCGTCGAACTCCCTGATCTCGTAGGGTGGAAACAGCGTCTTGCCGGTAGCCTTGTCGATGGTGGAGGCTGAGAGGTAGTGGAATTTGGCGCCGGGGAAGGGGTGCGGTCCCCGGCATTTGTCGGTCGGATGGCAGCCGCCGTTCTGCATCCGCAACAGCTCGTCCTTGCCCTTGTCGAACTCGTGATTGCCGACCGAGGAAATCGCAAGCCCCATCATCGACAGCGATTCAATCGTCGGCTCGTCGTGAAACATCGCCGACAGGAACGGGCTCGCCCCGATCAGGTCGCCGGCCGCGACAAAGATCGTGTTGGCGTGGCCTGCGCGGAGCTCCTTGACCAAGCTCGCCATCGTCTCGGACCCGCCGGCCGGGACCGCGACCTTCCTGATCTTGTCGTCGGGATCGGCGATCCTGATCCGGCCGGCCGGCGGCCGCAGGTTACCGTGAAAATCGTTGATCGCGAGGATCCGCAGTTCGACCGGCGTCGCGTTGTCGGCGAAAGCATACGGCGACGGTCCCGCTGCGCCGACCAGCGTAAGGGCCGCCAGCGCCTGATAAAGTATGTGTTTCATGGCTGTATCGTAGAGCGCCGGCGCGACGATTTCACGAAACCTCGACGCTCGCACCGTTTCAACCCCAGCGGGTATGTTGCGACGCCCATGCGTCGCCGTGATTGCGCTGCCGGTATTTCCGGACGGCTTCCGCAGAGATCTTTCTCCAACGCCATTGGTCGGCCGCATCACTACCTTCGGGCAGTCCTGATCGCGCCATGAGCTCGTCAAGAAGGGGTGCTGAAATTCATTTCGTCGCCTTGATGAGTAATACAGTATGAGTAATTCGATGAAACCTTCGGTTGCAGTCCAAGTCGGGTCTGCCGCGCGTGCGGCGTTGGGTTGTTTGCTTGTCACGCTGCTAGGCAGCGCGGCGCTGGCTCAGACGACCGGTGCGGCCGCGCCGAAGCCCGATGTAGACGCAGCCTCGGCGAAGCAGCCGCCGCCACCCGGCGGATGCATGCCGATCGGCGTGACCGTTTCCGGACAAATCGTCTTCGCGTTTCAGTGCAAGGATTTTATCGAACAACAAAAGGCCGCCAATCAGGATCCTGCCGCCGCCGGCGCAGACAAACCCGCTACTGCGGAAGAGAAGCCGGCCGCCGCACAGGAGAAGCCTGCGCCCGCGGAAGACAAGCATCTCGGGGTGGAAGAGAAGACGGCCGCAAGGCAACCGGACGGCGCGGTGCCGGCGAAGCTAACGGGTCAACCGACAGCTCTGTTGCCAAAGCACGCCGAGCGCGGCATCGGTCCCCGCGGCTGCACGCACTTTCGCTCCTACAACGCGGCAGCCGGCACCTACTTGTCCTTCGACGGACAGCGCCATCCGTGCCGCGAGGTGGCGGCCAATCAGTTGAGCCGGCAATGAGCGCCTCCACCACCGGGAACTCGTTCTTTCGTCAGACATAGTCAGACATAGTGCGGCTCGGCTCGAGCGGTCGGCAAGATTCCTCAGCATTTCCGCGGCATCGCCCAGAGCCTCCGTCCCGTTGAATCGGAACGGAGGCTCTGGCTTTTTGTCTTGACGCGTCTTCTTGGCGGGACCGCCATCCAGGTGCGTGGGGCAGGCTTTCGCTGGAAAACGCGTGAGCGCGGCCATTAACCATGCCGGCGCTTCTTGGGGCAAGCGCGCGAAGTTTAATGCGCGCTTAAGACATCTGCACAAAGGATAGCCAAACCAGCGCGCACATCATCACGCAGCAAGAATTGCGGGCGGAACTCAGCCTCGTAGGGGGATCGCTTGAGAACGCTTCTCATTGCCGCGCTGGCCATGACCTTGGCCGGCTGTAGCCGTCAACCGCCGCCGTCGCCGCTGGTCAGTACTGGCCTCTGCGCCGACACGAACCGTTTCGCCTGCCTCGAGCGGAGGCCTGGCCCGCCAACCAAGCTCGGGTCTGCCAGGATCAACTCCGCGGCGATGCACGCCAAGTCCACAAGCGCGCGGAAGACCGAAGGGTCGTCGTTCGCCCATGTCCGCCACCGAGCGCGCCTCGCCGACAAGACGGCGAAGCCGACCAGGCCTGCGGCGAAAGCCGAGGCTGCGGCGCCTCGCGTCCCGCTCCCGCCCGCTTTACCGCAGACGCGGCCTGAGCCCGCGCGCAGCGCCGCGGCGGATGCCAACGCGTCGTCTGCCAACGTCGGGGAGCCGCATCCCGCCGCCGGCACTGCCAATGCCGATACCAAAATGATCGAGGCACAGGCAGCGGCCGCCAGGGTGCTCGCGGAGCGCGTGACGGCAGCTAGCACGACGCCTGCGCCAGACACCAAAGCGAGCCGCAAGGACAGCTCCAATCGCTCGCAAGCAGATGGCAATACCGAAAGGACCGCATCCGCATCCGCCGATGACACGGATCGTCTGGTTGCCGTTCTGATGGTTCGTCCGGACATCAAGTCGGTATCCGACCTCGCCGGCAAGACGATTGCGATCGACGACAGGTACTCTGCGTCCAATAGCACTGTCAGGACCGCGATCGTGGCGGCGGGGGCGCCGGAAGTCCAACTCAGCGAGGGGCAGACGACAGCGATCAATCGGCTAGTCGATGGAGAGGTGCCGGCCGCGGTTTTGGCCCTGGTATCTCCCAATGTGGCGGAGGGGTATCCTGTGACCGCAGGCTTCAAGACCTTTCGCATCCCGCTCTCGCCGCGTTCGTTGAACGAGTGACCTTAGCGCGCGACTAGACATCATCGAGTTTGTGGCAGCGAAGGAAGTGCGCTCCCTCTCCCGCTCTTCCCGGGGGGTGGGGTGTTTCCGCAATACGCGCTGGTCAGATACGCCGGACCTAACGTCCACCGCGCCACACTCCTACTCTAACCGTTAAAACCGTTGTGCAGGGAGGGCCGGATGATCCGGCACTACCTGTGGTGACTACCGTGTGCTTTCTACCAATGCACACGGGCCGCGTGTGCGAGCTGGCACCAGGTCTTCCCTGCGCCCTCTTATTTTGAGGCTGGTTCGCACAACAGCTCGGGCGCTATCTGCCTGCGAGAATGCGGAACCGCGTTTGGAGCGCAAGCGCGCCATATCCCACCGGCCGTCATCGCCCGGGAAGGCGGGCGATCCAGCATTCCAGAGAAAGCGTTCGTGAAATCGAGAGGCCACGGCATACTGGATCGCCCGGTCAAGCCGGGCGACGACGTCAGAGTATGCTGTAGCTGCCAGTGGCAAGGCCGCATGCGATACCCTACATCGGCCTTGTAGCCGCCATCCAACACTGCGCGAGGACGTTCCGTTGCAACTGACCGGAATCCATCATCTCACCGCGATTTCCGCGAAACCGCGCGAAAATCTGGCGTTCTATACCGGCCTGCTCGGGATGCGGCTGGTGAAGAAGACCGTCAATCAGGACGACGTCAGCGCCTATCATCTGTTCTATGCCGACGGCAAGGCCAACCCCGGCACCGATCTCACCTTCTTTGATTTTCTAGCAGAGCCCGAGCGGCGCGGCAGCAACAGCATTTCGCGCACATCTTTGCGAATTGCCGGCGAGAAGAGTTTTGGGTTTTGGCGCGATCGCTTGAAAAAGGCGGGTGCTGTGGTTGGCGACGTCGCCGAGATCGATCGCCGGCTCACGCTGCCGGTCGAGGACGGCGAGGGCCAGCGGCTGGCGCTGATCGACGACGGCGGCACTGGTGCGCCCTCGCCCTGGGAGCGCAGTGGGGTGCCGCCAGAACATCAAATTCGCGGCCTCGGTCCTATCCAGCTCAGCGTGCGCGATCTGGCGCGCACCGCGCGCGTGCTGACCGGAGTCATGAACATGCACCAGGTGCGCGAGTACGCAGCGGCGGACGGGCAAGCACAGGTCTTTGCAATGGGCGAGGGCGGACCTGCCGCGGAGCTGCATGTCGTCGAGGCCAGGGATCAGCCGCTCGCCCGCCAGGGCGCCGGCGGTGTGCATCATGTTGCCTTCCGCACGCCCGACGAGGCGCAATATCATGCGTGGACGCAGCGGCTGAACGAATTGGGCATCCGCAACTCCGGCGAGATCGACCGGTTCTATTTCCGCAGCCTCTATTTCCGCGAGCCGAACGGCATCCTGTTCGAGATCGCCACCGACGGCCCCGGCTTTGCGACCGACGAGCCGATGGAAAGGCTCGGCGAACGGTTGGCGCTGCCGCCGTTCCTGGAGCCGCGTCGCAAGGAGATCGAAGCGGGGTTGAAGCCGCTCGGATGACCGGGACCGTTTACGACCGCGCAAAACAGCCGCAAGCAACCGAGCGACAGGATCGGTTAGCTTGCTGGCGCTTGCAATTCGAAAAATGTCTTGAGCCCGATGAAGCTGGCATCAGGGCTCATGATGATATGGATCGGAATGTCCCGAAGATAGGATTGGTAGCGACCCTTGCTCTCAAACTGCATCCGAAAGCTCAATTCCGCGAGGCGATCGGCGAAGCGGGGCACGATGCCGCCCGCGATGAAGACGCCGCCTTGGGCGTGGAATGTCAGCGCGAGATTCCCGGCGACGCTGCCGAGCAACGAACAGAACATGTCGAGCGCGGCGCGGCTGATGCTGCAACTGCCCTCAAGCGCGGCGGTCGTGATGGCGGGGGGATCGCGGTCGGGCACTGCCACGCCATCGACGGCGGCCAGCGCAGAATAGAGGTTCTCGAGCCCGGATCCGGACAGGGCCCGTTCGATCGAGACGTGCCCAAGGCGCCGGCGCAGTTGACCGATGACCTGCTCTTCGCGCTCCGAGGTTGCCGGCAACGTCGCGTGGCCGGCCTCGGTGACGACGGCGAATGGCAGCGTGTCGCGTGGATAAAAGCAGGCGGCGCCAAAGCCCGTACCAGGTCCAATCGCAAGCATCGGTGCAGCGGCGATCGCTCGTTGCTCGCCGACCGGGAAGAGATCGGACGGCTGAAGCGCCGGCAGCGACCACGCCAGCGCTTCGAAATCGTTGAGAAGACGAGCGGTCCTGAAACCGAACGTCTTCTGCAACTCATCGCCGTCGATGACCCATCGGCTGTTGGTGATGATGCAGCGGTTGTTCTGCACCGGTCCTGCGACGCCGAGGACGGCGGCCGCGGCCGGCTGGCCTGCGGCGTGGCGGGTTTGAAAAGCCGCGATCGCGTCGGTCGCGCTGGAAAAATCGGCGACCTTCAGATGTTCGACCGGCCCGATTTCGCCGCGGTCCATCAGCGCAAAACGCGCGTTGGTGCCGCCGATGTCGGCCAGGAGAACTCGATCGTTTGTTGCCGTCGGGCCGCCGGTCATCCCTGTGCCGCTATCGTGCCCACCGGAACCCCGCCCGCTGCGAGAGCCGACGGTCTCCGCCTTGCCGCAATGAAATCAGAATACCACCGCGCCGACGCTTTTGGAATCCGCCGTTGCGTGGCGAAGTCGACGTAGACAAGGCCGAAGCGCTGTGAATAGCCCGACGCCCATTCGAAACTGTCGAGCAGTGACCAAACAAAGTAGCCTCGTACATCCGCTCCCGCCGACATCGCTTCCTGCATCGCGTTGGCATAGGCCTGCAAATAGGCGATCCGCCCGGTATCCTCAACGCGCCCGACGCGATCTGGTTCATCGTTGGCCGCGGTTCCATTCTCCAATACATAGATCGGCAACCCGAAGCGGTCATGGATATCGAGCAAGGTATCGCGGAAGGCGGCGGGAATGATCGGCCAGCCCATCGTGGTTCGCGGCACGCCGTCCGGTGGCGTACCAAAGCTGGCGCCAAGCAAGTTCGCGTCCGCCTTGATGAAATGCGGCGAATAATGGTTCAACCCGAACCAGTCGACGGTGCGGGCGATCAACGCCATATCGCCCGGCTTCTGGTAGGGCTCGATCGCGTCAGCCAAGGCGGGAGGATAGCAGGCGAAGTGCTGCGGGTAGGGAAACGCATCGTTCCAGTATTTCGAAAAGCGCTGCGCGGCAGCCGCATCCTCCGGACTTGTGCTGCAGGGAAAGCACGGCTGCCGATTGTGGATCGCACCGATAGAAGCATCGCGCACCGAGGCCCGCAGCACATCGACGGCCGCGCCGTGGCTCAAATTGACATGATGGATAGCCTTGTGCAGCGCAGCCGCGTCGCCGATCCCTGGCGCGTTCCAGCCAAGACCATATCCAAACAGGGTGAAGACGCAGGGCTCGTTGAACGTGGCAAATCGCTTTACGCGATCGCCGTAGCGCTGGGCGACGAGCGCCGCATAATCGGCAAACCACCCGGCGATGTCCCGGTTCTGCCAGCCGCCGAGGTCACCGAGGGCCTGTGGCAGATCCCAGTGGTAAAGACAGATCCATGGCTCGATTCCGACAGCAAGCAGTTCATCGATCAGCCTGTCATAAAACGCCAGCCCCGGTTCGTTGGCCGCGCCGCGGCCCCTCGGCAGGATGCGCGGCCACGAGATGGAAAACCGGTAAGCGTCGATGCCCAGATCGCGCATCAGCGCGACATCTTCGGCATAGCGGTGATAGTGATCGCAGGCGACATCGCCGGTGTCGCCGTTCTTGACGCGGCCGTGCTGGCGGCAATAGGTGTCCCAGATGCTGTCGCCGCGCCCGTCGACGTGCGCCGCGCCTTCGACCTGAAAACTCGAGGTCGAGACGCCCCACAGGAAGCCGGGCTTCCGCGGCCCAGGCGCCTGCTGGTAAGCTTGCAAGGGATTTTTCAAGTTATCCTTCAAGCTATTCCTTCAAATTATCCTTGGCCATCATTGTTACGCCAACAGCACAGCGTCCGCGCCGTTCACGGCTTCCGCGCTGTCGGTGACCGTCTTTTCCAGCGCTGGCGCCTGCACCGAGACATTTTCGGCGAAGAAGCGCGCCAGCGCGACATAGCGCTCGTGGTCGGCGTTGCCGGCGCTGCGGGCGGCGAGGGCTTCTGCGGCCAACATGCAGCCGCCGAGCGCCGATCCGAACAGCCGCAGATAAGGCGTAGCGCCGGCGAGCGCGTCATTCGGCGCCGAGGTGACGCGTTCCAGCAGCCAGCGGCTGGCGCGCTCCAGCGACGCCAGCGCATCGCGCAGCTTGGCGCCGGTGGTGCCGAAGGCGGGATCGTTCAACGCTTCAACCCGCTTGACGGTGCTTCCGAGCTCGTCGAGCAACGCCCAGACCGACGCGCCACCGTTGGCGGCGAGCTTTCGCGTGACGAGGTCGATCGCCTGGATGCCGTTGGTGCCCTCGTAGATCGCGGTGATGCGCGCGTCGCGGTAATGCTGCGCGGCGCCGGTCTCCTCAATAAAGCCCATGCCGCCATGAACCTGCACGCCGAGATAGGCCACTTCATTGCCGATGTCGGTGGAAAACGCCTTTGCGATCGGCGTCAACAGTGCGCCGCGCGCGGCGGCGTCGGCGCGCACCTGGGCGTCCTTGGCGCGCCCGGAAATGTCGAGCGCCACAGCGGTGGCGTAACAGATGGTGCGCGCGGCAGCCGTCATCGCGCGCATCTGCATCAGCATGCGCTTGACGTCGGGATGCACGAAGATCGGATCCGAGCCGTCGCCTTGCTTGCCCACGGCGCGGCCCTGGCGCCGCTCTTGCGCGTAGGCCAATGCCTGCTGGTAGGCGCGGTCGGCGACGCCGACGCCTTCGAGGCCGACCCCGAGCCGGGCCTGGTTCATCATCGTGAACATGCACTGCATGCCGTGGTTTTCCTCGCCGATCAAATAGCCGATCGCGCCGCCATGATCGCCCATGGTCATGGTGCAGGTGGGCGAGGCGTGCATGCCGAGCTTGTGCTCGACGCCGCTGGCATAGATGTCGTTGCGCGCGCCGAGCGAGCCGTCGGCGTCGACCAGGAATTTCGGAATCAGGAACAGCGAAATCCCCTTGGTGCCCGCGGGCGCATCGGGCAATCGCGCCAGCACGAAATGCACGATGTTATCGGTCATGTCGTGGTCGCCGTAGGTGATGAAGATTTTTGTGCCTTTGATGCGATAGCTGCCATCGCCCGCCGGCTCAGCCTTGGTGCGCAGCGCACCGACGTCGGAGCCGGCTTGCGGCTCGGTGAGCTGCATGGTCCCGGTCCATTCGCCGGACACCAGCTTCTCCAGATAGATCTTTTTCAATTCGTCGCTGCCATGGGCATCGAGCGCCTCGATCGCGGAGAGCGTCAAGAGCGGGCAGAGGCCGAAGGCCACGTTCGACGCGCTCCAGATTTCGGTGCAGGCCGCATTGATCGCGAGCGGCAGGCCCTGGCCGCCGAACGCTTCCGGGCCCGACACCGCGTTCCAGCCCGCCGCCGTCCAGCGCCGATAGGCGTCCGGCCAGCCGGGCGCGGTGGTGACCCTGCCGTCGTCGAGCTTGATGCCGTGCTCGTCGCCGACCCGATTGAGCGGCGCCAGCACGTCGGAAGCGAACTTGCCGGCCTCCTCGAGCACCGCAGCGGTAATGTCGGCGTCGAAATCGCCGTAGTACCCGGCCTTGAGGGCGGCCTCGAGCCCCGCGCCGTGGTTGAGCGCAAGCAGCATGTCGTTGATCGGGGCGCGGTAGGTCATGGCAATGCCTCGTCGCAGGGCAGGAGTGGTCCGACTGCCGTCTTCCCACGAAACCAGGCATCTCTCAACTCTTCCGATATGGAAAAGGCTTCATCCGATGCGGTAAAGCGCGGGGTGAATTCAGGTGAAATTCGCACCTCTAGCCTGTTGAAATAGCTCAACTCTCTCTATAGACCGACGTTGCCACCGAAAGGGCGCGCGGCGACCGTCCCGCGCTTTCCGGACAGTCTGTTGGGGCGTCGCCAAGTGGTAAGGCAGTGGATTTTGATTCCACCATACGGAGGTTCGAATCCTCCCGCCCCAGCCAGCATTTAGCCGGTCCGTACCGGACACATGGGTTACGGTTTTGGAGTGCACCCCTAGCTTGGGACAGAAAAATGGTGACAGTTCTCCTTTCTGAGGAGGACCATTTGAGCACCAACGAACCAAGGCGATTCAGTCGGGAATTTAAGCTCGAGGCGTTGCGCCGGATGGAGGCGGGGGAGAACGTGAGCGATCTGGCCCGGCAGCTCGGTGTTTCTCGCAAGAGCATTTATCAATGGCATAACCGGTATCGTCTGGGCGGCAGCAAAGCCTTGCGTGGCCGCGGTCGTATGACCAACGCCGATCTGTTGGCTCACGAGGAGAGGCCAGCAGCAGAGAAACAGCCCGACAAGGAGGCTCGACGAACCTCACTGGAGGAGCTGGCCCGGGAGCAACGGCGAATTTCTGCGCTTGAACGCAAGATCGGCCAGCAACAAGTCGAGCTCGATTTTTTTCAGCAAGCCTTGCGGCAAGTCAGGGATCAACGCCTGCGGAGCGGCGTGCCTGGCGGGACGGCATCTACGAAGTCATCCAAGCGATGACGACGTCTCGGTCGCAAGGCGAGATCGGAATCGAGCGCATGTGCCAGCTCGGAGGCATCAGCCGATCCGGCTATTATCGGCATTGGGCAGCGATCGGCGCCCCGCCAGGAAGAGACTGGCCTTCGGGACGCGATTCAGCGTTTGGCCCTTAAGCATCGCTACTATGGCTACCGACGGATCGGCGCTCTCCTGCGGCGTGAAGGCTGGCAAGCCAATCACAAGCGGGTTCTGCGCTTGCTGCGCGAGGACAATCTTCTGTGTCTACGCCAAACCCCGTTCGTGCCCATGACAACCAACTCGCGCCACACCTGGTGCGTCGTTCCCAATCTGACCCGTGGTATGATGCTCAACGGCCTCGATCAGCTCTGGGTGGCGGATATCACGTATCTGCATTTGGCAGAGGAGTTTGGCTACCTGGCCGTCATCCTGGATGCATTCAGCCGCAAGGTTGTCGGCTGGGCGCTGGATACGCATCTGCGAGCGGAACTCGCGATTTCGGCTCTGGTGATGGCCATCACAGCACGGCAGCCGAAGCGAGGCAGTCTGATCCATCATTCCGATCGTGGGGTGCAATACGCTTGCAGCGAATACACGGAAATCCTGGCGGCACACGATATCCAGCCCAGTATGAGCCGTGTCGGCAATCCTTACGACAATGCCAAGGCCGAAAGCTTCATGAAGACCCTGAAGCAGGAGGAGATCAACGGGCGCAGCTACCGCAATTTGAATCAGGCCCGAAGCGCCATCGGGGCCTTTATCGAAACCATCTACAACCGTCAGCGGCTGCATTCGGCGCTGGATTATCGATCGCCTGACGAGTACGAAGCAACATTGGCTGTTCGCAGCGGGTGCGAACACCTGAAAGCAGCGAATTGAAAATGCTCGCTCAGTACCAACTCCCGCGAGGCGCATCCATGGCATGGGCCATTGTGGCTCGGCGCGCGCTGTCGCCGTCAACCCCGCGCGCCCAAGGCGCGCCCCTACGGGCTTCGGGGGTTGACCGCTCAGCGCGGCCAAGCAAGTGGCTATCATGCCAACAATGCGAAGAAGCGCCTCTCGGGCTACCCCGCAGCATTTTCAACCGGCACCCGCCTGAAGTCTCGATCACCGAGATCTGTTACCAATTTCGTGTCTCACACATGGGGTGCAGTCCAGTTTGTACCGACGACATAGGTTACACTTTTCCGGAAGCGGAAGCAGCAGCAGCAGCAGCCTGGCTCACCGATCCCGGACAATCTCTCATTGTCTCAGACGAAATTCACCGGATGGGTTCTCGCCCCGCGAACCACAGCTTCGGATCGGCCGCCCGCACGCGCGCTTCCGGCAGCCCGAGCTCCCGGCGGACGATATTGGTACCCTCGACCAGTGCCACGCACTTGTAGAACGCGATGCGCCGCGACAGCCCCTCGCGGCCAAAGCCGCAATCGGTAGAGATGACGAGCTGGTCTGCGGGGATATATTCCAGCGCCTTGCGGATCAGCGCCGCAACGTGCTCCGCCGGTTCAACCACCGTGTTGCAATGGTTGACGACGCCGATGCCGATCTTCTTGTCGGTCTTGATGTGCTTGAACAGATGCAGATCCTGCCCGTCCGAGCTTGCGCATTCGAGCGTCAACACGTCACAGTTGAGTTGCAAGAGATGTGGCAGAGCGCGTTCGTAACTCGGCACCTTCCAATGTACGCGCTGCTGATTTGGATTGCCCCAGCACGTATGCACCCAGATCTCGGCGTTTACCCCGGTGAGCTGGCGATTGAACGCCTCGGTGAGGAACTCGAGATCGGCATCGGTGCAGTCTGGTTGCTGGGCGCGCATGTGGTGCGGCGGCTCCTCCACCTGGATCAATGGGCAGCCCGCGGCGGCCATATCGCGGAGTTCCGCGTTCATGATGTCGCAGAGGTCGAGGATCATCGCCTTGTCGTCGTCATAGAATTCGTTCCACAGCATCGACGCGAGGGCGGGGGCGCAGATGGCGCCGAATTTCACCGGCCGGTCCGTCACGCGCTGTGCGACCTGCCAAAGCGCGGCGTATTCCAGCGGACCGCGCGTCAATTTCTCGGTCACAATGCCGGGTTGATAGGCTTCCTGCACCTCCCACAATATCTTCCCGGGCCGCAGACCGTGCCGCGACATCCAGCCCCGCGAGATGTCGCGGTGGCCGCAGACGCCGCCGAGACGTTCAATTGGATAGAAGAACCAGGACTTGCCGCCCACGGTCAGATCGAAGCGGCTGTCGCCGTCCGTCACGATATCGAGCCCTGCAGCTTCCTGTTCGGCGATGATGCTGGCGACCGCATCAAGATACTGTTCGCGGAACAAGGAATCGCCGAGCGCGGACTTGAACGAGCGACCCTCCAGGCTGCGGTCAAACCAAAGCGGTCGCGGATAAGAGCCGGTGATGGTGGTGGGCAGAATCATGTCGCGCGTGACAGTGAGCACGGTGGCCTCCGGGGTTGCAGGTCAATGATAACGCCGTGGTCTGCGCCCTGAAAAGCGGTCTTCCCGCAGGTATGGGTATTCCAGAGAAGCTGGACAGCGTCGCCCGTCCACTATTTCTCCGCTTTGACCGCGGTGAGAATGGGTGCCCAGCGCGCAATTTCGGAGCGGACAAAGCGGTCGAATACAGCCGGGCTACGCTCGGCCTTGGTTGGTACGGAGCCGCCGAGCCGGGCGAGCGTGTCGCGGACTTTGGGCTCGTCGAGCGCCTTGTCGAGGGCATCGGCAAGTCTGGTGATCACCTCGGGCGGGACGCCCTTGGGCGCAAACAGTCCGGCCCAGATGCTCATGTCATAGTTGATGCCCGCCTCCCTGGCGGTCGGCACGTTCGGCAGCATCGCCAGGCGCTCCGGCGCGGAGACGGCGTAGGCCTTGATCGAGCCCGCCAGAACCTGGTCCGCCACGCTGACCGACTGCTCGCACATGAAGTCGACGTGGCCTCCGTCCAGATCGTTCAAGGCCGGACCGGACCCGCGATAGGGAACGAGCGTGGGCTTGGCGCCGATCTCGGTCGTGAACAGAAGGCAGGCCATGTGCGAGGACGAACCGATGCCGCCATGCGCCTGTTTCACAGCGTCACCCTGTTGCCGGAGCACGGCAACGAATTCCTTCAAGTCCTGTGCGGGGAAATCCTTTCGCGCGATCACGACGGCCGGCGAATCGGCCGTGATGCCGATCGGCACGAAGTCCGAAAGCGGATTGTACTTGATGTTGGTTGTGAGCACGGGAGCCGCGACATGCGATCCCATCGCCGCCGCTAGCAGCGTGTAGCCGTCGGGTGGGGCGGCCGCTACCCGCGCGCTGCCAAGGGTGCCGCCGGCGCCGCCGACATTCTCGATGACGATGGATTGCTCGAGAATCTTGGACATCTGGTTGGTGACGATGCGCGCCACCACATCGCTGGCACCGCCCGCAGGGAACGGCACGACCACGGTGATCGTTCGGGACGGGTAAGCTTGCGCGCGCGCCGGCGCGATGCCGGCAACGACTGCCAGGGCGACGACGATGGCCGCCAGCCGCCAGTGGCTGACTTCACGACGCGCTGGCGTCCGCGCCGCTGCTCGCTCACACGTTTCGGTCACTGTCCAATATCTCCGCGACCTCGACCCGGCGTCCCTCCCGCGCCGAGAGAATGCCGGCGCGCACCACCGCAAGCGATCTCGTCGCGTACTCGCCCCGACTTCGTGCTGTCCCCCTCCGCGCGCAGCGGCGGCAAACTCCTCGAGCTCCTCGACCAGGGTGTTGTTCTTGGCACACCGTATCGCTGTGGGCTCGCTTTCGCCGCGCTTGAGAAGACGGAGCCCGTTGTGCAAATCGTAGTAGGCGGTGGCGTCCTTGCCGTAGATGTTCATCAGATAATACTCGGACGCCGAGGCGTAGCTCGCGTTCACCGTCGACAGCGCGCCGTCGTTGTGCTCCAGGATTAGGCTCGCGACATCCGGATTGTCGCCGGGGGCGCGGCCGTCCGAGATGGTGTTGGCGATCGGTTTGTCGAGGAACACGTGCTTGCCGGCGGCGGCGGCGGCGGACGTGGTCGCCAGATGCACGTCGTTCGGCGTGGTGTTGATGATCGCCTCGATCCTGGGGATCGGCCAGCATCGTCTCGTAGCTCGCGACTGGCCGGCAGCGATATTTCGCCGCAAACGCCTGGCGTTTTTCCTCGGAGCGGGTGAAGCAGCTGACAATCTCAAGCCTGCCCGACCGCTGGATGGCGTCGGCCAGAACGTCGGACCACCATCCCATCCCGATGCAGCCAACACGCAGAGGACCACCGCTCACGACTTTCACCCTCCGAGCCTGCAAGGAAGCCTGCAAGGAAGCCTGCAAGCCTCACTTCGTGCCGAACATCCTGTCGCCGGCGTCGCCGAGGCCAGGCAGGATATAGCCGTGATCGTTCAGCCGCTCATCGACGGCGGCGGTCCAGATCGGGACGTCGGGATGTTCTCTCCGGAATTGCGCGATGCCTTCGGGCGCCGCAAGCAGGCAGACGAACCGGATGTCGCGGGCGCCGCGCGCCTTCAGAAGGGTGGCGGCGGCGCAGGCCGAATTTCCAGTCGCAAGCATGGGATCCATCATGACCACCGTGCGATCCGACAAATCCTGCGGCGCCTTGAAGAAATACTCGACCGCCTCCAGCGTCTCGGGGTCGCGATAAAGACCGATATGCGCAACCCGCGCCGATGGAACCAGCGCCAGCATGCCGTCGAGAAAACCGACGCCGGCCCGCAGGATCGGCGCAAACGTCAGCTTCTTGCCCGCGATCTTGGGCGCCTTCATCGGCGAAAGCGGCGTCTCGATGTCGACCAGCTCAAGCGGCAGGTCGCGGGTGACCTCATAGCAAAGCAGCATCCCGATCTCGTTCAGAAGCTCGCGAAAGCCCTTGATCGAGCGGTCTCGCTCGCGCATCAGCGAGAGCTTGTGTTGCACCAGGGGATGGCTGACGAGATTTACATTTTCGGCGATCATGTCGATCGCTCTACACCCTTCCGCGCCGTTTCGCCAGATAGGTGCGGGCGAGATGCGGGCAACGTTCTACGCCGCCGCGCGCCGGAAGGCCGCGGCCGATGTTAGCGAGCTTGCGGGATGACGCCGGACGGGTGAGCCTATTCGCGAAATCGAAGCCGGCTCTTGCCGCGTCAAATCCGCATCTACGCCGCGCGCAGCTCCGGGCTCTTGCGCGAGCCGTCGAGCCAGCCGGCGACCCGTGCGATCAGGCTGCTGCCCTGTTGGCCCGGCTGGTGATCGGGCACGAACGGATCGGTGTAGCACCTGGCGCTTGCGGCTTTGGCGATACGCGCAACCGCCTCGGTCATGGCCGGTGCACCGCAGGTGTAGACCACGTCGTCCGGCGTCAGCGGCGGCAAGTGCTCGGTCGGCCGGCCGGTTCGGAACGCCGGCGAGACCTTCTGCGGTTGCGATACGACCGGGATGATGGTGACATTGGGGAACGCCGCGAGCCGGCACAATGCGCTGTGCATATAAAATGACTGCAGCGTTCGGGCCGCGACCACGAACACCAGCTCGCGCTTCGGCCATTCCGTGATCGCCGCGACCGCGATTGCCCACATCGGCGCGAACCCGGTGCCGCTGGCAACCAGCACCGTGCGTCCGTGATGTTTTGGCCTGAGAAAGGCGGTGCCGAACGGCCCGTCTAGTTTGACCCGATGTCCGACCCGGATCTTGTCACCCAGCGCGGACGAGACCAGGCCGCGAGGCAGGCGCCGAATGTGAAAATCCAGAAAGCGTTGATCGGGGCCGCCTTGCAAGGGAAAGGTCGGACTGTAACTTCGCGCCGGGAAGCCGCGGAATTGCATCCTGCAATACTGGCCGGGAAAGTGGCGAAGCGGCCGCGGCAGTTCGAGGCAAACCCCAACCACGTCCGGCGCCAGACGGACCAGATCCGCCACGCGCGCCGACACCGAAACCTGATCAGGCACCGGTTCAATCACGAGCTTGAGATCCGAGACGACCCGCGCCTGGCAGGCGTAGATCATGTCGCTGCCCTCTTCGGTGCCGCCGAAGACCTTGCCGTCGACGAGGCGTACCCGGCAGGTGCCGCAAACGCCGCTTCGGCAGTCATGGGGAAGCTCAACGCCGTGCATGATCGCGCCGTCGAGCAGCAGATCACCGCAATTAGCGTGGAACGTCTCCTTGTTCAGGGTCACCTTGCAAACCTTACTCATTACTCTACCTCTACGCGAATTGGCCGTACGTGCCGTGTATGTCTGATCTGATTGTGGTCGAACACCGCGACCCGCATGAAAACGCCGGTCTTCAGCGCTATGTCGTATTGACTATGCGTATCGAGGCGGCGGACCACCTCGAGCGCCCAGTGTCCGGAAGCCCAGCGGGCCGCGCAACGGACGTCGGCACGATCGCCGGTGAATTCGCCGGCGGCGATGATGACGCCCGGAATGACCGTGCCGACGGGAATGCTCTTGTCCAGCTCGGACGCATACGGCGTCGATTCCGCTTCCGTCATGAACCAGCGCGCTCCGTCGCTCTCGCCGACATTGGGATCGAGCGAGATCTGCCCCATCGCTGCGACGGTCGCCGCGAGGTCCTTCGGCAGCCGGCGTGGCGTGACCACCTGATTGCCGTCATTGCCCACGGCGGCGTCGGGCGACCACACGAAGTTCTCGGAATAGTTGGCTGTGCCCGGGTCCGGTGCGAAGCCGCCGCGGTAAGGCACGACATTGCGTACCTGCATCGGGGTCGGATCCGCCGGCGGGCCGAAATGGTCGTCATCCATCCATCCGGTGGGGCTGGTGCTAGTCGCCTTCCACTCCCACACATCGGCATAAGCACCCGCCGCCGTCGTGTAATGTAGGCCTCGGCCGGTCATGGTGGCGGGCGCGTCAGGCAAAGGCTGAGGGCTCGCATGGAAGGTGCGGTCGCCCGCGAGGTCGACGTCCATCGTCGTCAGCAGGACGGAAAACTTGTCCTCGCTGTAGTCGTGCTCGTCGCCGCGTTCGTAGCCGTTGTGGAGCACGTGCCATCCGTCGGCTTGCTTGATCAGCGGCAGTTGCTTCAACGAGCGCGTGGGATCTTCCCATGTGAACAGGAAATAGGCCCAGCTGTCGTCGTGCACCGCGCGGATATCGATCCTGGATTCGCCTTTGCCGTCGAGATTCCCACCCTGGTTGGTCATCACGGAGAACGGCCGGGCGGTTCGCCAGACCGGATCAGAGGTATCGCCGTCAATGATGGGCGCATCGGTGTTGGCGATGCGGTGAATTTGCAAGGTATCGGGGACGAACCAATCCGCCGCGACGATCGCAGAAGCGCCGGTAATCGCTACCGCCGCAGCGACGACGAGAGGATTGGACTGCAGTGTCATGTTTCTCCTTTTCTTAGCGGGTCGCCGCGGCCCTGATCCGAACTGTGGCGGTGGTGGCGCTGCAGGCGCTCGACGCGGCTCCGGCCGACGGGCCTCTTGCCGCACCTCCTGCCGAACATACGGGGCATCCGCAAACGGCGGAGCCGGCTGCAGCGTTGCTTTGGTAGCGTTATGGGGTTGCGCCGTTTTTTGCACAGAGGTCATCTGCCCCGACCGCTCAACCAGCATGGTCAAGAGCTCGACGGCATCGAGCCGCGGCGGCGGCGGCGGCAGCGGTTGCGGCCGGAATATCCGGAGCAGCTGCGACGATCCGCCGATGCTGAAGTGAACCAATACGTGGACGCCGACAAAGCCGGTGACTGCCCAGGTTGCGTACCAATGCACGAGCATGATGTCGTCGTTCGCAGCCAATCCGAAAAAGAGCAGCCCGCCGCTGCCGATCAGCAGCGCCATGGCGATGAAGAAGCCCCATGTCAGAAGCACGCTGAGCGAACCCAGTCTCGCGGTCTTCCGGCCGAACAACCCGCGCAGCCGAACCTTGTCGAGCTGCACCCTGCGGCTCAACCCCGAACGGGTCATGTAGATCGCGTAGGCCACCGCGACTACGACGAGGACTACCGCCGCCTCCATGTGCGGCACCCAGACATTGGCGCGCGGCAACAGGGAATCGAGCATGTTGATCCAGGTGCGGTCCGGCGTTTCGGTCGCGATTCGCAGGCCCGTGACGAAGGCGACGACCGTCGCGCTAACGAGCAGCCAGTGCAGGATGATGGTACCGTAATCTGTCTTGCGGCGTCTCACTTGCGGCCCCCTTGCCCGGGGCGATCACAACGACCGGCATCGCGCACGCGTGCCGATCTCGCGCGAGTAGCGCGAATAGTACGTGCGGAATTGAGTTGCGCGCCAATTCCATTTGGTTTGGGCCACGCGATCCCCCGCAAGGATCCATTTCGACTGTTACACAAACTACCTGTCCCCACATGCCGACCCGCCGGAATCGGCGAACGGAAGTCTTCTCCTTATTTTGAATGCCCTCCGCTGCGGATCGGTTGTACAGACAGCAAACTCCCCAGCTGACTGAACTGATCGACCAAACTCGCGAGCAGGAACGGGATTCGTTCGCTGGTCATGACGACGGCGCCGGTGTTGCGCTGCTTGTGAAGCGAATTGTTTCTCCTTGGGTTCGCTGAGAAAACGCAAAAACGGATCGGCATAACCGAGTGCGCGTGAAAGATTGTTTAGCTTCGTGGCGTCTTTCGGCCGACACGGCGGCCAATGAGTGCAGAAGCAAGGTGATAGCCGGACGTTTCTATGACGCGCGGTCTCAGTCACCCGCGCGACCGGGCGCAAGTGTCGAGTGCATCTATCGAAATCGTCGCGGCAGGGGGTGCCCCAACGCGCTGCACAAATATTTTGCGCCGCGGTTCCACGCGATAAAGAACACGTCTTCCGACATTTCATTCCCCAGCCGATTAAAGAAATCGAAGCCCGTCCAATTCCTGCCGGAAAATGGTCGGTATCGGCTGCCAATCAGGTTTTCGATCAGCGGTGTAGGCTCATCGGGGAGATATACGGGATGAGTATTGTACAGGATCGCGCGGATTTGTTTTCTGCCGCCGGTCCGCATAGTCAACCATCGTCGACGGCGAACGACGATCCGGTATCGCATGGGCTGCGCGAGAGCGCGCGACGAATGATCGGTATCGCGGTCTTCAGTGGCGTGATCAATATTTTGATGCTGTCCGGTTCGGTCTACATGTTGCAGGTCTATGACCGGGTGATTCCCAGCCGCAACATCGCGACCTTGTTCGGCCTCTCGCTGATGGTGCTGTTTGCCTATCTGATGCAGGGCTATTTCGACGCCTTGCGCGCCCGCATGCTGAGCCGGGTCGCGACTCTGTTCGATGCCGGTCTGCAGAACTCCATCCATAACGCGCTCGCGACCCTGCCGCTGCGCGGCGTGCGGCCCATGCTGATGCAGCAGCCGCTGCGCGATCTCGATACCGTCCGCGCCTTCATGTCCAGCATGGGGCCGACGGCGTTCCTGGACATGCCCTGGATTCCCCTTTTTCTCATCGGGCTGTTTCTGTTTCATCCGGTGATCGGCTTCACCGCGGTGCTCGGTACCATTTCGATCGTGGCGATGACGCTGGTGACCGATCGTATGTCGCGTGGCGCCGCCAAGTCCGCGAGTGACACCAGCGCGCAGCGCCAGGTGCTGGCGGACGCCACGCAGCGCAACGCCGAGGTGATCCGCGCGCTCGGCATGAGCGAGCGATTCAGCGCACGCTGGTCGCAGGTCAATGAGCGATACCTGCGTGAAAACATTCGCGCCACCGACGTGTATGCCAATTTCGGATCTGGTGCGAAGGTAATGCGCTATGTGTTGCAGTCGGGGATGCTGGGCATCGGTGCCTATCTCGTGGTTGCCGACAAGGCATCGGGCGGTATCATGATCGCCTCGTCGATCCTGATGGGCCGGGCCTTGGCGCCGATCGAAGTCGCGCTCGGGACGTGGAAGCAACTCGTTGCCGCACGCCAGGGCATTACGCGCTTGCGCGACATCTGCAAGGTGACGGCGAAACCTGCGGTGCCGCCGGTGGCGCTGCCGCGTCCGTGCCGCGAAATCTCGGTGCAGGGTCTTTGCGTCACGGCACCCGGCACCGATAAACCGATCGTGTCTGATATTTCGTTTTCGCTGAAGGCAGGCACCGGATTGGCGCTGCTGGGCGCGAGCGCGTCGGGGAAAACTTCGCTTTCGAAGGCGCTGGTGGGGATATGGCCGGCCAAGCACGGCGTTGTCCGGCTTGACGGCGCCGCGATCGACCAATGGGACAACGCGGATCTCGGGCGCCACATCGGCTACCTACCTCAGGATGTGGCTTTGTTCGACGGTACGGTTGCGGAAAACATCTGCCGCTTCGACCAGCACGCCAGTTCCGACTCGATCCTGAAGGCGGCGCAGATCGCGGGGGTGCACGACCTCGTTCTGCGCCTGCCGGAAGGATATTCGACGCGGATCGGCCAGGGCGGCATGTCGCTCTCGGCAGGGCAGCGCCAGCGAGTTGGCTTGGCGCGCGCCGTGTTCGGCGACCCCTTCCTGATCGTGCTCGATGAGCCGAACGCCAATCTCGATGCCGACGGCGAGAACGCACTCTGCCGCGCCATTCAGATCATGCGTAACAAC
Source organism: uncultured Alphaproteobacteria bacterium (assembly GCA_963822795.1). GTDB lineage: Bacteria > Pseudomonadota > Alphaproteobacteria > Rhizobiales > Xanthobacteraceae > Bradyrhizobium. Next base: position 84,352 of record CAWGJM010000057.1, on the reverse strand, counting down.
AAGAGCATCGTCATTGTCATATCGCATCGCCCGAGCGCGCTGGCTGCCTTGAATATGGCGATGGTGCTCTATGAGGGCAAAGCGATCGCATTCGGTTCGTGCCAGGAAATCTTTGCGCGCGTTGGTGGGTCCGCAGGCCGGCCCGCGCCCGCGCCGCAGTCGATACCGAACGCGAAGACGATGGCGCAACCGACAATTGGGAGCGCGAAGTCGGTCGCGCAGCCGACAATAGGGAACGCGAAGGCGGTCGGCCGTGCGCCGGTCGTGCAGGGGGTCAAGGCATGATACGACCACGCGAAACGCGACATTTCGATGAATCCACGCCGCATGGAATCGACGACGCGGATGAGGGTGGTGCGGTGGGACCGCAGGGCGCCGCCCTGATTCTCGAACTGCAACGCCTCCAGGACGCTTTCGACGGAGAAACCTCGCACAGGCCGCGGGCTCGCGGTCCGTCACGCGACGGCTTGGAACGGGATCCGCGCCGGCGGAACGGATCGCAGAAGAACCGCAAGCGAAAGAGCAAGGTCGAGCAGGCGATCGACATCTGTCTTCAGCCGTTCAGGCCGAAGGTGTCTGCACCCCCTCCCGGGCGCAAGGATCCCGCGCTCCGTGCTCCCGCCACCTCGCCACCGCGTCGACAAAGTCCGCCGATCGCTCCTGACCAACCTCCGCCGGTGAACCCGGCGAGGCGCAGAGCGACAATGCCCGGACCGGCAATGCGCGGACCGACATTGCCTGAACCGCCAACGCGCGGACCCGCAATGCCCGGCCCGGCAGTGCGCGGACCGACATTGCCTGAACCGGCAACGCGCGGACTCGCAATGCCCGGACCGGCAGTGCGCGGACCGACATTGCCTGAACCGGCAACGCGCGGACCCGCAATGTCCGGACCGGCAATGCGCGGACCGGCGATGTCCTTGCCGGCAATGCGCAGATCGACAATGCTAGGTCCGTCAATGGGCGGACCAGACGAATTGCATCAGTTGTTGCTTCCCAGTCCGCGCGATGCGGCGTTGCCGCGGGCGGAAACGCGTATCGGAGAGGTGATCGAAAGGTGTCGCACCGGTCTGACCACGGGCGTGCGCTTCCTCTTGCACGGCGGCGAACCGGCCCCTGGGATTGACGCGCAGGGTGAAAACATGACGTCGCGGGTCGGACGGGCGTTCGAGTACGAATTGCGCGCCGGGCTTCGCGTTCTCATTATTGCGGCCGTGTTGGGCGGCGGCTGGTTCGTCTTCATGCCGCTGGCGGGCGCCGTCGTGGTGCCGGGCAATCTTGTCGTTCAATCCAACGTCAAGCAGATTCAGCATCCCACCGGCGGGGTTGTTGCTGACATCAAGGTGCAAAACGGCACGCGGGTAAGCGCCGGCGATCTTCTGGTGCGCCTCGATGCCACCCAGGCGCAAGCCAGCCTTCAGGTGGTGAGCAAGCAGCTCGACGAAGTGCGGGCACGAATGGCTCGGCTGGTTGCCGAGCGTGACGGCTTTGCCGAAATCCAATTTCCCGCCGAATTGTCGGCCCGCTCGGGCAATGACGACATCAAGAGCCTGCTGGACTCGGAAGTGTCGCTTTTCAAGGCTCGATCCGGCGCGCGCCAAAGCCAGAAGGACCTGCTGCAAAGCCAGATCGGTCAGCTCAACCAGCAGATTTCGGGATTTGAGTCGCAGCTCGATTCCAAGGCGAGGCAACTGGACCTGATCAAGGGCGAACTCACCGGCGTCCAGGATTTGTATGACAAGCACCTGGTACCGCTGACAAGGCTCACGACGCTGCAGCGCGAATCCGCGCAAATCGATGGCGAGCGCGGTCAATTGACGTCCTCCATCGCCGAGACGAAATCGAAGATTGACTCGTCCCAGCTTTCGATCGTTCGGATCGATCAGGACTTTCGTGCCGAAGTCGTGAAGGACCTCAACGAGGCGCAAGCCAAGGAGGCCGAACTCTCCGAGCACAGTATCGCGGCGCGCGATCAGCTTGACCGGATCGAAATCCATGCACCGACCTCCGGCGTGGTCAATCAGCTTTCTATCCACACGATTGGCGGCGTGGTAAAGGCGGGCGAAACCGTCATGGAAATCGTCCCGGATTCGGATGATCTGCAGATTGAAGCGCGGGTGCAGCCGAACGACATCGACCATGTGAAGACCGGCCAGCAGGCGTTCGTCCGCTTCTCGGCCTTCAATTCGCGTACGACGCCGCAGCTCAAGGGCACGGTGTCCTATGTGTCGGCCGATACCGGCCATGATGCGGATACGCACTCGGCCTTTTTCACGGTCAGGGTTGTGCTGCCCGAGGAGGAGCGCCGGCGGCTGAACGGCCAGCAACTGGTCGCGGGGATGCCTGCCGAGGTCTTCATGCAGACGGGCAGCCGGACGATGATGAATTATCTGTTCGAGCCGATCACAGACCAGCTGCGGCGCGCGTTTGTCGAGCAGTGAGCGGCGCTCGGCAAACTAATTCCGCCGTCGCACGTTAAAGGCGACGGCGGAGTTTCAACTGGCGAACAGCGACGCCGCGAGCAAGAGAATTGCGGCCTCGCTGATTTGCTCAAACGTTCCCAGCACATCACCGGTCTGGCCGCCGATCTGCTTTATCGCCAACCATGCCAGCGAAAGCCCGGCCGATAGCAATATCAGCAATCCGGTGATCGCGCCGGTCGGCCCGAGGCCGAACAGGAGGCAGATGGCCCCAAGCCCCAGCGCGACGGCGACGCTGGTCGATGGCGGTTGTCCGGCGCTTGTCGAAAGCCCGTCCGATCGCGCCGGCGGAACCAGCAGCATGAACACCGGCAGGCTTGCGCGCGCCGAAACATGCGCGACGATCAGCGCGATGCTGACCCAGCGCGGCTCGGCGATGACCGCCAGCGCGCTCCATCGGAGCAGAAGCGATATTCCAAGCGCGCAGCCGCCATAGGTGCCGATCCGGCTGTCGCGCATGATCGCAAGCTTCGCTTCGCGCGATTTGCCGCCGCCGAAACCGTCCAAGGTGTCGGCAAGCCCGTCCTCGTGCATGGCGCCCGTGAGGAGAAGCGTGACTGCGAGCGTCAGCGCGGCAGCGGGTTCTGGCAGCAGGCGTGCGCGGAAGGCAAGCCAGTAGGCCATCGCGCCGGTGAGGCCGACTACCAGTCCTGCAACCGGAAGCGCCCAGCTTGCACGCGCGATATCGCCGTCGCCGACGGACGCTGCGGGTGCAAGCGGCACGCGCGTAGCGAGCGAGATCGCGATCCTGAGATCGGCGAGCAGACCTTGCAGGGTCTTGAGATAATCGTCCATCGCCTATTTCACCCGCATCGGTAAACCAGCGACGACGAATTCCACCTCGTTGGCGACGCGAGCAACCATCTGGTTGAGGATACCGGCGGCATCGCGGAACTGTCGCGCCAGAGCATTGTCTGGCACGATGCCGAGCCCGACTTCATTGGTGACGAGCACGACCGGCCCCTTTTGGCGGCTGAGCGCTTCGGCAAGCTTGGAAGCCTCCGTCGCCCAGTCGCGTTCGGCGTGCAGCAGGTTTGATAGCCAGAGCGTCAGGCAATCGACGAGCCGGGCACCTGCGCCGTCGGTCTCGATCAGGGCTGTGACCAGCTCCAGTGGAACCTCTCGCTCCAGCCAGTCCTTTCCGCGCCGCGCGCGGTGCTTGGCGATCCGCTCGCTCATCTCGGAATCGAGCGCCTCGGCGGTCGCGATGTAGACGGGCTGCCCCCCATAGGCTCGGACGCGGGATTCCGCGTGTGTGCTTTTTCCCGATCGGGCCCCACCGGTAATCAGGATTATCGCCATGGCATTCTCCGGTCCGAGCCCCGCAGTAATCACCAATTCCATGCAATGACAAACGGGGAAATCGCGAAACAGGCTTGCGCCCGACCCGCATTCTTGCGCATCAGGATGATGGATACGGAGGTCGTGCGTGCGTTTTGCAGCAGCGATGGCGGTTGCGGTTGCGTTGGACGCGCTGCTGGGTTGGCCCGGCGGCTTGTTCGCCCGCATCGGTCATCCCGTTATATGGCTCGGCACATTGATCGACGCGCTGGATCGCCGCTGGAACCTGACCGCGGATACGCCCCGGCGGCGACGCGCTGCCGGCGTAGCCGTCGCGCTGGCCGTGATCGCGCTGGCAGCAGGTCTGGGGTGGGCCGTGCAGACCGCATTCGCCTTCGGATGGAGCGGCATGTTCCTGCTCGGTATCCTCGCCTGGCCGTTCATCGCGCTGCGCTCGCTGCATGACCACGTCGCCGCGGTCGCGCGTCCCTTGCAGGCGGGCGATATCGCCGCGGCGCGAACGGCGGTTTCGATGATCGTCGGTCGCGATCCCGCACAACTGGATGAGGCGGGCATTGCGCGCGCCGCGATCGAGAGCCTTGCGGAAAATACTTCCGATGGCATCGTGGCGCCGGTGTTCTGGGGCGCGCTGTTCGGATTGCCCGGCATTGTCGGCTACAAGGCGGTGAACACGCTCGATTCCATGATCGGCCATCGCACCGCGCGCCACGAATCGTTCGGCTGGGCCGCCGCGCGTATCGACGATCTCTCAAACTTCATCCCGGCGCGCCTGACCGGGCTGTTGTTCGCGCTGTTGTCGGCGCGGCCGCAAGAAGCGATGGCCTGCATGGCTGGGGATGCGAGGGCGCACCGTTCGATCAATGCCGGCTGGCCGGAAGCCGCCATGGCAGGCGCGCTCGGCATACGGCTCTGCGGGCCGCGCAGTTATCATGGTGTCCTTGCCGACGAACCATGGCTGAACGCGAGCGCCCGCGATCCCGCCGCGACGGACATTATCGGCGGACTGAAGCTATACCGTCGCACGATGATGCTGCTCGGGGGGCTTCTTGTGATCCTGGCTTTCCTCTAAGTTCCCCACCGGGCCTTGCCGGACCTTCAGCGCATGAAACTTCTGCTATTCTGCGGCCGCGTCGTCGGCACCGAGGTCGGTATTCCCTTGGTGCGAATAAGCCCGCTTCTAAGTTGGACCCGGGGTTCCTGGAGCACCTCAGACTGTTGCCACGGGCCGTCACCGGCCCCGGAGCACGCGTGTTAGAGTTCTTATTTACGGGAGCCCCACGCCGACGACGCAACCCAGGAGGAAGACATGGAACTGTTGCATCGACGCTGTTGCGGTCTCGACGTTCACAAAGAGACGGTGGTGGCCTGCCTGCGCCTTGTAGCTGACGGCAAGGTCACGACCGAAGTTCGTACGTTCCAAACGACCACGGCGGATCTTTTGCGCTTGTCGGAGTGGCTGGCAGAAAACGATTGCACGCATGTGGCAATGGAGGCGACCGGCGTCTATTGGAAGCCGGTGTGGCATATCTTGGATGACGGGGAGTTCGTGTTGGTGTTGGCAAACGCCGCGCATGTGAAGAACGTGCCCGGCCGCAAGACCGACGTCAACGATGCGATGTGGTTGGCCGAACTGTTGGCGCACGGTCTGATCCGAGCGAGCTTCGTGCCGGATACGCAGACCCAGGAGATGCGCAGCCTGCTGCGCACGCGCAAGCAATTGGTTCGCGAACAGTCGAGCCATGTGCTGCGGGTGCAGAAGACACTCGAGGACGCCAACATCAAATTGGACTCGGTGCTTACCGATTTGATGGGCAAGAGCGGCCGCGCCATGCTCGAGGCACTGATTGCCGGGGAAACCAACCCGGTCAAACTGGCCGGCCTTGCCGATCGGCGGGTGAAGGCATCACCGGAGGAACTGCGCGAGGCCCTTCGCGGCCGGGTCACGAAGCACCATCGCTTCCTGCTTCGTCTTCATCTCAATCAGATCGACGCTCTTGATGCCGCCATGGCCACGCTCGACGCGCAAGTGGAGGCGAACCTTGGCCCCTTTCGCACCGCAGTCGAGCTCGTAACGTCGGTTCCTGGCGTCAAGAACCTCGGCGCTCACGTCATCGTCTCCGAAGTCGGGATCGACATGAGCCGGTTCCCTTCGGCCGAACATCTCCTCTCGTGGGCCTGCATTTGCCCGCGCAACGACGAGAGTGCCGGCAAACGACGATCCAATCGGATGCGCAAGGGCGGCACTTGGCTCAAAACCACGCTAGTGCAGTGCGCCTGGGCGGCGGTAAAAAAGAAAGACAGTTATCTGCAGGCCCAATTCTACCGCATCAAAGCCCGTCGTGGCCCCAAAAAGGCGATCATGGCCGTCGCGGCCTCGATCCTTACCGCGATCTACCACATGCTCAAAGACGGCACGATGTACAAGGACCTCGGCCGCGACCACTTCGATCGACGTTCCACTGATCGACAGAAAAAGCGCTTGATCAAACGTTTGACCGACCTCGGCTATGCAGTCACGATCAAGCCGCTCGCTGCCTGAGCCTGTCTGCGGCATCGCCAACAAGAGGAGTTTGTGGCATGGCCTGAGCAGCTCAGTTTCGTGTTAGAGAGGCGAGATGTTGGATCACGGCGGAAATCTTGACGTTGCGATGCACCGCTTCGGCGGGCGCGTGGAAAACTGGATCGATCTGTCCACCGGCATCAACCGGCGGCCCTATCCGGTGCCGGAGCTCGGGCTGCGGCATTGGACCGCGCTGCCTTCGCGCGCCGACATCGAAGCCCTCCTCGAGGCGGCGCGCCAAGCCTACGCAGCGACCGTGCCGGTCCTTGCCGTGGCCGGCGCGCAAGCAGCGATCCAGTTGCTGCCCCGGCTTGCGCGCTGCGGCCGGGCGCGGATTCTTGGCCCCACATATAATGAGTACGCCGCCATCTTCAGGGCCGCGGATTGGGTGGCGGAAGAGGTTGCCGACCTCGACGCACTGGCCGGCGCCGATCTCGCTGTTATCGTCAATCCGAACAATCCCGACGGGCGACAGCACGACCCTGCCAAACTGCTGGCGCTGTTGCCGCGCGTCGACCGCCTCGTCGTCGACGAGAGCTTTGCCGATGCCGTCCCCGGCATATCGCTGGCCTCGCAGGCGGGACGGTCGGGGCTGTTGATCCTGCGCTCGTTCGGAAAGTTTTATGGCCTTGCCGGCCTGCGGCTGGGCTTCGTGCTCGCCGGCGAAGCCGACGTCGCGGCGCTAGCAACGATGGCAGGCCCGTGGCCGGTCTCCGGTGCGGCGATTGCGATCGGACGGCGCGCGCTTATCGATCGCGATTGGGCGACCACCACCACGGCGCGTCTCGTGCGGGAATCGTTGCGGCTGGATGCACTCGTGCAGGCAAGGGATTTTGGGTTCGTCGGCGGCACGCCGCTGTTCAGACTCTACGAAACCGGCGACGCCGGCGCCGTGCAGGCGCAACTCGGCCGCGCCCTCATCTGGTCCCGCACCTTTCCGGGCGCGCCGGGCTGGTTGCGGCTCGGCCTGCCGGGCGACGAGACCGAGTGGACGCGGCTTGCCGCCGCGCTTTCACGTTAGAGCATGATCCGGAAAAGTGGGAACCGGTTTTTCCCTCGCGACAAACGCGGAACGCGTTTGTGACGAGATCATGCTCAAAACAAAGAAAGATCAACGCGCCAGCGCGAGCAGACCCTCGACATCGAGATGCGTCTCGATGTGATCGGCGAGCGCGTCGAGGGCGTTTTCTACCCCGCTGCGATAGCGCTCGCCTGATGCCGGAATTCCCAGCCTCGCAAGGAATGCGCCGCGGAACGCGTCCGACGCGAACAGGCCGTGAAGATAACTTCCGTACACGCGTCCATCCTGGGAAACCGCGCCTTCCGCCGCGCCGTCGACGAATGCAAAGGGACGCGCGGTATCTGCGCCCTCGGTGTGTCCGATGTGAATCTCGTAGGCGTCGAAGGCCTGCTTGGTCTCGGCATGAACGGCTTCGACGCGCGTAAGGCTCTTTTGCTCCGTCATCACCGTCGTGACGTCGAGAAGCGCGAGTCCCTCCGTCTCGCCCGCCGGCCCCTCGATACCTTCCGGATCGGCGACACTGCGTCCCAGCATCTGATAGCCGCCGCAGACGCCGAGCACATGCCCGCCGCGGCGATGATGCGCCGATATATCGATGTCCCAACCTTGCACGCGCAGGAAAGCAAGGTCGCCGCGGGTCGATTTCGAGCCGGGAAGGATGACGAGCGTCGCATCTCCGGGGATCGCCTCGCCAGGTGCGACCATGACGAGGTCGACATCGGGCTCGAGCTTCAACGGATCGAGATCGTCGAAATTCGCAATCCGTGACAGCGCGAGAAAGGCGATCTTGTGGCGACCTGCTTTGCGCGCGTCCGAAAGCCCCAGCGCATCTTCCGCCGGAAGCTCTCGTGCTCGTTCGAAATACGGCAATACGCCAAAGCCCCGCCAGGATGTGCGATCGGCGATCATGGCGTAGCCGTCGTCGAACAACGAGAGATCGCCACGGAATTTGTTGATGATGAAGCCGGAGATCATCGCGGCATCCTCGGGATCGATCACCGCCTTGATGCCGACGAGCTGGGCGATCACGCCGCCGCGATCGATGTCGCCGACGATGACGACGGGAACGTCGGCGCGCCGCGCAAAACCCATGTTGGCGATGTCGTTCTCGCGCAGATTGACTTCGGCGGGACCACCTGCGCCTTCCACCAGAACGAGATCGGCCTCAGCCTTCAGTCGCGCGAAACTTTCGAGCACCGCCGGCATCAGCTTCGGCTTCATCGCAGCGTAGTCGCGCGCGCGCAAGGTCGCGACACGTTTTCCCTGCACGATCACTTGCGCGCCCACATCGGTTTCCGGTTTCAACAGGACCGGATTCATGTCGGTGTGCGGCTCGACGCCCGCCGCCAGCGCCTGCAGCGCCTGGGCGCGGCCGATCTCCCCGCCGTCGACCGTCACCGCCGCATTGTTCGACATGTTCTGCGGCTTGAACGGGCGCACGCGATGGCCCCGTCGCGTCCAAGCGCGCGCGAGCCCCGCGACGATGAGCGACTTGCCCACGTCCGAGCCCGCTCCCTGAATCATCAATGCGCGCGCCATGCGATCTAAATATCCGAGGCGCTAGAACTCGACGCCGGGCTGGGCCTTGATGCCGGACCGGAACGGGTGCTTCACCAGCGTCATCTCCGTGACAAGGTCGGCGGCGTCGATCAGTTCCTGGTTGGCATTGCGGCCGGTCAAGACGACATGCGTCATCGGCGGTTTTGAAGTCTGCAGGAATTCGACGACCTCCTTGATATCGAGATAGTTGTAGCGAAGCGCGATATTGATCTCGTCGAGAACGACCATGCGCAGATTGGAATCGGCGATCAATTCTTTCGCCTTCTCCCATCCAGCCTGAGCGGCGGCGATGTCGCGCGCGCGATCCTGCGTCTCCCAGGTAAAGCCTTCGCCCATGGCGTGAAACTGGCACAGCTCGCCGAAATGCGAGGTCAGAAGGCGCCGCTCGCCGGTATCCCAGGCGCCCTTGATGAACTGCACCACCGCGCAGGGAAAGCCATGCGCAACACAGCGCACGATCATGCCGAACGCGGAGGAGGACTTTCCCTTGCCTGCGCCGGTGTGGACGATGATCAATCCCTTCTCGCCGCTTTTCTCGGCCATCATCCGGTCGCGCGCGGCTTTCTTCTTCGCCATCTTGACGGCATGGCGGGCATCCTCAGCCAAATCCTGCTCGGGAACCATTGGGGCACTCCTTCGGCTTGACAAGCTGCAAGCTTGGGCAAATGGTGGGTCAACCGTTGGTTCCTGTCCTACGACAGGCGAAGAGGGAATGCGATAGGGCTCAGCCTCATGCTTGAGCTTGAAATGCAGCCGCCCCCGCGACCGTGACCGGAGAGATCCCCAATAGCCACTGATCCGAACGGATCGGGAAGGCGGGGATCGGAGGAGAAATCCTGCTCCGCAAGCCGGGAGACCTGCCAGCGGATTGATGTTTGAGACCGGCGGACGGGGTGTTCCGCGACGGGGAAGCGAACCGTCACGCCGGTTCGTCCGCCTCATCGCCTCCCGCCGAAAATACAAGGGAAGGTCGATGGCCGTCACGCTCCATGTCTGCATCACTTGCCGCGCCGGCCAATCGATCGAGGAGGGGCAGCCCACGCCGGGATCGCGGCTGCGCGATGCCATCCTCGAAGCGGGCGTGCCTGCGGGTGTCAATCTGGTGCCGGTCGAGTGCCTGTCCGCCTGCAGCCAGGGCTGCTCGGTCGCGCTGAGCGCGCCCGGACGCTGGTCCTATGTGTACGGTCGGTTGTCGGATGCAAATGCTGGCGATGTCGTCGCCGGTGCCGCTGCCTACGCGGCGGCGCCCGACGGCATCGTTCCATGGCGCGCGCGCCCCGAGATTTTCCGCAAGCAATCGCTCGCCCGCATTCCCCCCATCATCGCCCTGCCGGAGGCCGCCGAATGACGTCGCTCGCCAAGATTCCCGTCACCGTCATCACCGGCTTTCTTGGATCGGGAAAGACCACGCTGATCCGGCACCTGATGGCCAACGCCAACGGCAAGAAGCTCGCCGTGCTGGTCAACGAGTTCGGCAGCGAGGGCGTCGATGGCGAAATCCTGAAGTCCTGCGCGGACGCCAATTGCCCCGAGGAGAACATCGTAGAGCTCGCCAATGGCTGCATCTGCTGCACAGTGGCCGACGATTTCATTCCGACCATGCAGACCCTGCTCTCGCGAAAAGTCTGCCCCGATCACATCCTGATCGAAACCTCCGGCCTCGCGCTACCAAAACCGCTGTTGAAAGCGTTCGACTGGCCGGAAATCCGCTCGCGCATCACGGTCGACGGCGTCATCGCGCTTGCCGATGTGGAAGCGGTCGCTGCGGGCCGCTTCGCGCCGAATCCGGCCGCGGTCGAAGCGCAGCGTGCTGCCGACCAGAGCGTCGATCACGAGACGCCGCTGTCGGAAGTGTTTGAGGATCAGATCTGCTGCGCTGACATCGTGCTTCTCACCAAGGCCGACCTTGCGGGCGAGGCGGGCCTTGCGGCGGCGAAGCGGGCGATTGCCGCCGAGACGCCGCGCTCGGTTCCGATGTTGGCGGTGACCGACGGCGCGATCGATCCGCAGCTTATCCTCGGCCTCAACGCCGCAGCCGAGGACGATCTTGCCGCGCGCCCCTCTCATCATGACGGCGAGGACGATCACGAGCATGACGATTTTGCCTCCGTCGTCGTCGAGCTTCCGGAAATAACCGACATCGATGCGCTGGTCCGTTCGATCGGACGGCTTGCGCGCGAACAGAATGTGCTGCGCGCCAAGGGATATCTGGCGGTCGCGGGAAAGCCGATGCGGCTTTTGGTGCAGTCGGTCGGCGAGCGCGTGCGCCACCAATTCGACAAACCGTGGGGCACGACACCGCGGCGATCGAAGCTGGTCATGATCGGCGAGCATGGTGACATCAATGAGGCTGCCATCAAGGCAGGGTTGGGGATTTCGGGACTCGGAGTTTGATGCACGTCATCTTCCGCGAGAGCCACGGCCTGGAAGAGACCGCGACGCCCGTCGATCTCGGGCAGGATCCGGTCGATCTCGTGGTGCTCTCGTTCTCCGACAGTGATCTCGCCGCATTCGCCGCCGGCTGGCGCAGAGGCCGCGCAAGCCTGCCGTCGCTTCGGCTCGCCAACCTGGTCGCGCTTCGCCATCCGCTCTCGGTCGATACCTATGTCGAGCGCACGCTCTCGCGGGCGCGCGGAATACTGGTGCGTTTGATCGGCGGCGAATCCTATTGGCCCTACGGGGTCGCTGCCGTGCACCAGCTCGCGCGCGAGCGCGGCATTGCGCTCGCCATGCTTCCCGCCGACGGGCGCGACGATGCCCGTCTCGACGCGCTCTCGACCTTGCCGCGCTCGACGCTCCGGCAATTGAAGGTGCTTTGCGATACCGGCGGTGCTGTGGCGGCACAGGCGGCGATCGCCCAGCTTGCGCTGGCGTCCGGCCTCTATGCGGGACCCGTGCTCGGAAATATGGAAGTCCCCGAGATGGGCTTTTTCGATCCGGCGAAGGGCGTGTTTTCGGCATTGCCGGAGTCTAAGGCGCGGCCGCGCGCGCTCGTCACCTTCTATCGTTCCTATCTTGCGGCGGCTGATACCGGGCCGGTCGATGCGCTGATCGGCGCTTTGCGGCAAAAGGGTTTTGAGGCCTATGGTGCGTTCGCGCCTTCGTTGAAGGCGCCCGGCGCCGCCGACTGGTTGAGAGCCCATCTCGCGCAACAGCCGCCGGAAGCAATCGTCAACGCGACCGCGTTTTCCGCGATCGGCGATGATGGAACGACACCGTTCGACGCCGCATCCTGTCCCGTGTTCCAGGTCGCGCTCTCCACTGCGCGCCGCGAGGATTGGGCGGCTTCGCTCCGCGGTCTCTCCCCTGCCGATCTCGCGATGCATGTGGTGTTGCCGGAAGTCGACGGACGCATCTTCGCCGGTGTCGTCAGCTTCAAGTCGCAGGGTGCGCGCGATCCCGATCTGCAGTTCGCGCATCTCGCGCACCAACAGCACGATGCGCGCGTCAGCGCCGCGGTCGAGCGCATTTCGTCGTGGCATCGGCTATCCAGCATGCCAACGCCGGAAAAACGCCTTGCCATCGTCTTGTCGAGCTATCCCGGTCGCCCGCACCAGATCGCGCATGCGGTGGGGTTGGACGCGCTGGCCTCGGTCGAAACCTTGCTGAGCGATCTTTCTGCGGCCGGCTTCGAAGTCGAGGAGGGCGATCGGCTTGGGAAAGCGCTGAGCGAGCGGACGTTGACCTGGAGCATCGCCGACTACCGCGCCGCCCTATCAAATCTCGCTCCGGGCTTGCAGAAAAACCTCGCCGATGCCTGGGGCGCGCCAGAACACGATCCGTCCGTTGATCATAGTGCGTTCCGTTTCGCGGCGATCCGGCGCGGCAAGGCGATCGTCGCCGTTCAGCCGGAACGCGGCGACGTTTTGAGTCGCGTGACGGACTATCACGATCTCTCGCGCACGCCTCGCCACGCTTATGTCGCGTTCTATCTGTGGCTAAAGAGCCAGGGCGTGCATGCCATGATCCATATGGGCGCGCACGGCACGCTGGAATGGCTGCCCGGCAAATCCGTGGCGCTGTCGGAATCATGCTGGCCCGAAGCGCTGACCGGCGGTTGGCCTGTGATCTATCCCTTCATCGTCAACGATCCCGGCGAAGCGGCGCAGGCCAAGCGGCGCATCGGCGCGGTCACGATCGGTCATCTCCCGCCGCCGCTCAATAGAAGCGCGCTGCCGCAGAATCTCATTCGGCTCGAGCAATTGCTCGATGAATATTCGACCGCCGACGGCCTCGATCCGGCGCGGCGCCAGCGTCTCGTGGCCGCGATCCGCGACGAAGCGCGTGCCGCCGGCGTGGAGCACGATCTTGGCCTGCCTGCATCCGCCGCACCTGCGGAAGCGATCCCGCGGATCGACCGCTTTGTCTGCGACCTGAAAGAGAGCCAGTTCGGCGACGGCCTGCATGTCTTCGGTCGCGGCGCGTGCGGTGTCGAGGAGCGCTGTGCCCTGATCGACGCGCTATCGGGCAGGCGCGTCGCGCCGGGCCCGGCAGGCTCGCCCTATCGCGGACGGAGCGACGTGCTGCCGACGGGGCGCAATCTGTTCGCGGTCGATCCGCGCGCGGTGCCGACCCGTGCCGCCCACGCGCAAGGGATCAAGCTTGCCGAGGAACTGCTTCGGCGCCATCTGCAGGATCACGGCGACTGGCCGAAAGGACTAGTCGTCGATCTCTGGGGTTCGGCGACGATGCGGACCGCTGGCGAGGAGTTCGCGATGGCCCTGCACCTTGCCGGCATCGAGCCGCGCTGGGACCAGGCCTCCGGCCGCGTCACCGGATTCGAGATCATTGCGCCCGCCGCGCTCGGCAGGCCCCGCATCGACGTGACGCTGCGGGTATCGGGATTGTTTCGCGACGTGTTCACGGGCCTTGCGCAATTATTCGAGGCGGCCTCGGAGGCGCTGTCGAAGCACGATTGGGAGGGCGACGAAAATCCCTATCGCCATCGCGCCGCGCGCGTGTTCGGTCCGCGCCCCGGGCACTATGGCGTCGGCGGCGCGGTGACGCGCAACTCGTTCACCCGTGCGGCGCGCGATGCGGCAGGGCAAGCTTGGCTGGCGGCGTCGTCATGGTCGTTCGGCACTGACGGCGAGATGAGGCCCGACCGTGCCGGGATCGAGGCGCGGCTCACGGACGCCGAGGCCTTCGTGCATGTCCAGGACCTGCCCGAGACCGATCTTTTGCTCGCCGCCGACTTTCCCGCGCACGAGGCCGGCGTTGCGGCCGCTGCCGCGAGCCTCGGTTCGCCGCTGACTTCGCTCTATCACCTGGATGCGACACGACCGGGCACGCCGCACGCACGATTGTTGACTGAAGAGATTTCCCGCGTGGTGCGCTCGCGCGCGGCCAATCCGCAATGGATCGCGGGGATGATGCGGCACGGGTTTCGCGGCGCGGCCGAAATCGCGGCGACGCTGGAGCACATGGCGAGCTTTGCTCATCTGGCCGATGCCGTACCGGCGCATCTGTTCGATCTCTATTACGATGCGACGCTCGGCAACGACGATATCCGCGCCTTCCTCGCGCGCGAAAATCCGGCGGCGCTGGCGGCGATCGAGAACTGCTTTGCACGTCTGCATGAGGCGTCGCTCTGGGTGACGCGGCGCAATTCCATCGCCGCATCGTTGCGGGAGGCCTCATGAACCGCTTCGAGATCAAGGGCTGGTGCCCCAGCGCGCTGCGCCCGATGCGGTCGGGCGATGGCCTCGTGGTGCGCATCCGCCCGCGCGGCGGCAGGCTGTCGGCTGAGCAGGCCGAGGGAATCGCGGCTCTCGCGGAAAAATGTGGCAATGGCCTCATCGACCTGACCGGCCGGGCCAACCTTCAAATCCGCGGCGTCCGCGCGGAGAGCCACGAGATGTTGATCGCGGGACTCGCACAGCTCGGCCTGATCGACGTGGATGTGAAAACGGAAATCCAGCGCAACCTCCTTGTCGCGCCGTTCTGGGCCGAAGGCGATGACACGCGGCTGCTCGCGGCAGAGCTTGAACAGGCGCTGGCAACAAGGCATCTCGGCCTGCCCGCAAAATTCGGCTTCGCGGTCGATTGCGGCACCGAGCGGGTATTGGCGCAGGCGCCCGCCGATATCCGCATCGAGCGCGATGCGGCGGGCGATCTGATCGTGCGCGCTGACGGCTCGGAGCAAGGTTGTGAAGTCGCGAGGGGGGAAGCCGTCGACATCGCGCTGTCGCTCGCAACATGGTTCATGACATCCGGCGGCGCGAACGACGGGCGAGGGCGCATGGCGGCTCACATCCGAAGTAGCGCCAAGCTGCCGGACGCGTTCGCTGGCAATGCGAAACCCGCGCTGGGCATTTCTCCGCCGCATCCGGGACTGCGGGGCGGTGGCGCGCTGGTCGGTTTCGCCCTTGGGCAGATGCAAAGCGCGACGCTGAAATTTCTTGCCGATCGCGCGCCGGGTCTGCGCCTGACGCCGTGGCGTCTGATCCTTGTCGAAGGATTGCGCGAGATGCCGCAGCACGACGGCATCGTGACGCGGGCGGACGATCCGGTTCTGCGCGTTGCGGCCTGCACCGGCGCGCCTGGCTGCGCGCAGGCGCATGTGGAAACGCGCGAGTTCGCAGGAGCGCTGGCACCCTACATTGCTGCAGGCACTCGCCTTCATGTTTCCGGTTGTGCCAAGGGCTGCGCCCATCCGCGCGCCTCCGCGATCACGCTGGTCGGAACCGGCAACGGATTTGATCTGATCCGCCACGGCTCTGCACAGGACGCGCCCGTCGCGAAAGGATTGGACCCGACAAAAATTCTCGCCGATCCGCGCGCGCTGTTGGGAGTCACCTGATGCCGCACCTTTACGAGACCGATGGCGCGGCGATCTATCGTCAATCCTTCGCGACCATCCGTGCCGAGGCGGACCTCGCGCGCTTCACGCCCGACGAAGAACCGGTGGTCGTGCGCATGATCCATGCCGCGGGCATGGTCGGCCTTGAAGCGTTCATCCGCTTCACGCCCGGCATGGCGTCGAAGGCGCGGAAGGCGCTGCAAGACGGCGCCCCCATTCTCTGCGATGCGCGCATGGTGTCGGAGGGTATCACGCGCGCGCGTCTTCCCGCCGCTAACGCCGTGATCTGCACGCTCGGTGAACCCGCCGTTCCGCCGCTGGCGCAATCCATGCGCAACACCCGCTCGGCGGCCGCGCTCGAACTCTGGCGGCCTCATCTCGACGGCGCGGTCGTCGCGATCGGCAACGCGCCGACCGCGCTGTTCCATCTGCTCAACATGCTCGAAGACGACAACTGCCCGCGGCCGTCGGCGATTATCGGTTGCCCGGTCGGCTTTGTCGGCGCCGCCGAAGCGAAGGCCGCGTTGATGGCGGCAGCGCCCGCGCCGGCGCTCACGGTTACGGGGCGGCTCGGCGGTTCAGCGATCACGGTTGCCGCCGTCAACGCGCTTGCAAGCAGGAGCGAATAGCGATGGGGCGGATCATCTGCTGCGGTCTTGGACCGGGAAATCCGGACCTGATGAGCGTGCGGGCCGATCGCGAAATCCGCGCGGCGACGCTGGTGGCGTATTTCCGCAAGAAAGGACGGCCGGGACAGGCGCGGCGCATCGTCGAGGGTATGCTGGCGAACAACGTTCGCGAATATCCGATGGAATATCCCGTTACGACCGAGCTTGCTTTCGACAGCGAGGAATATGTGCGCGCGCTCGCGGGCTTCTACGACGAATGGGCCGATCGCCTCGAAGCGCTCGCGCGGGAGGGCGACGTCGTCGTGCTCTGCGAGGGCGATCCATTCTTCTACGGCTCGTTCATGCATCTCTACACACGGCTGCAGGGCCGGGCCGAGATCGACGTCATCGCCGGCATTCCCGGAATGGCCGGATGCTGGAATGCCGTGGGACAGGCGATCGCGCTCGGTGACGACGTGATGACGGTGCTGATGGGCACGTTATCGGAGGCCGAGCTGGCACGGCGCGTCCAGAACTCCGATGCGCTGGTGATCATGAAGACCGGCCGTAACCTCGGAAAAATTCGCCGCGTGCTCGCGGCTGCTGGACGGCTCGGCGAGGCCTGGCTGATCGAATACGGCACCATGCCGGGCGAGCGCGTCGCACGGCTTGAAGAGGTTGATGTCGCCGATTGTCCCTATTTCGCGATCGTTCTCGTGCATGGCCGCGGCCGGCGGCAGGAGGCGGCCGAATGACGGGCGGGCTTACCATCGCGGGCCTCGGGCCCGGCGACGCGGCGCTGGTGACGCCCGAAGTTTCGGCTGCGCTGGCTGATGCGACCGATGTGCTTGGCTATGCGCCTTATGTCGCACGCGTGCCGCCCCGCGAAGGATTGATGCTGCGTCCGTCCGACAACCGCATGGAATTGCAGCGTGCGGAAGAGGCGCTGCGGCTTGCTGCCGAGGGACGCAGCGTCGTTGTCGTGTCCTCCGGCGATCCCGGCGTGTTCGCAATGGCTGCGGCGGTGTTCGAGGCCCTCGAAGCCGCGCCCGAGTTGCAAAACCTCCCGATCCGCGTGCTGCCGGGCGTCACCGCAATGTTGGCGGCAGCCGCGCGCGCCGGCGCGCCGCTTGGCCATGACTTCTGCGCGATCAACTTGTCCGACAATCTGAAGCCGTGGCCGGTGATCGAAAAGCGGTTGCGGCTCGCCGCTGAAGCCGACTTTGCGATCGCGCTGTACAATCCGCGTTCGGCGAGCCGGCCGGAGGGTTTTGCCCGCGCGCTGGAAATCCTGCAGGAGGCAACCTGCGGCAATCGCCTTATCATCTTCGCGCACGCCGTCTCGACACCCAAGGAGCGCATCGAGACGTTGTCGCTGCAGGACGCCCGCCCCGAAATGGCGGACATGGCAACGCTGGTCATCGTCGGCAATTCGGCAACCCGTCGCGTCGGCCGCTGGGTCTATGCCCCGAGGCGCGCGTCATGACCGAGCCACGCCAGCACCTCTTCAACGCTCTCCGCTCGCGGCCGCTCGGGCAAATCGGGCCGCGCGATCATGATGACGGGCAGGCCAAGCTCGCGCGCGGCGTCGATCTTGGCGCGAGCACCGCTGCCGCCCGCATTGCGCGCAACCACCCATTCGATGCCGCGCGAGCGCATCAGTTCGAGGTCACCGGCCAGTGTGAAGGGACCGCGGGATATGATAATGTCGGCGTCGGGCAGAGGCGGCGGTCCGTCGGGCGCGTCGACGAATCTCAAGGTGTAGGCGTGCTGCGGCTTCGCGCCGAACGGCGCGAGATGCTGGCGGCCGATCGCAAGAAACACACGGGCGCGTGTCGCGGGCAGGGCAGCGACCGCGGCGCTGATATCGGGCACTTCGATCCATTTGTCGTCGGCAACTGGCGTCCACGGCGTCCGCTCCAGCGCGATCAGCGCGGCGCCAGTCGCTGCGCACGCGGCAACCGCGTTGCGGCTCATCTCGGCCGCAAATGGATGGGTGGCATCGATCACATGCGTGATCTTTTTCTGCGCGATGAAGGCCGCGAGTCCACTCGTGCCGCCGAAGCCGCCGAGCCGTGTCGGCAGCATTTGTGCCACGGGAGACTGCGTCCGTCCCGCATAGGAATAGATCGCGTCGACGCGCGCGCGTGCGATCGCTGCCGCAAGCGCGTTGGCGTCGCTGGTTCCGCCCAGAATGAGGGCGCGCATCGTGGCTGATCCTTGTAAGGGTCCTTGGCTCACCATTATCGGCATCGGCGAAGATGGCCTTGCCGGGCTGTCGGAAGCAAGCCGAAAGGCGCTTGCCAGGGCCGAGACCGTGTTCGGCGGCGAGCGTCATCTGCGGCTCGCCGACATCGGGGCGCGCGGCCGGCCATGGCCGGTGCCGTTTGAGGTGAAGGAAGTGCTTGCCCGCCGAGGCCGCCCGACGGCGGTACTCGCCTCGGGCGATCCGTTTTGGCATGGCGTTGGCGGCAGCCTCGCACTCCATTTGTCGGCAGGCGAATGGATCGCGCATCCCGCGCTCTCCACCTTCTCGCTCGCGGCGGCGCGGCTCGGTTGGCGGCTGGAAGATGTCGTCTGCGTCGGGCTTCATGCGGCGCCGTTCGAACGGCTGGTGCCACTGCTGGCGCGGCGCGCGCGCATCATATGCCTGGTGCGCGACGGCAAGGCTGCCACCGATCTCGCCGGCTGGCTCACCGCGCGCGGCTGGGGCGCGTCGCGATGGTGGACGTTGTCGGCGCTCGGCGGCCCGGGCGAGCGCATCGCCGAAGGGCGGGCCGATCAGTTTGTCGACGATTCGGCCGCGAGCCCGCTGGCAGTTGCCCTGGAGGCCAACGGTGCAGCCGGATTGCCGCGCGCATCGGGCCACGCCGACGATCTCTTCGTACACGACGGCCAGATCACCAAGCGGCCGATGCGCGCGCTTGCGCTGTCGGCGCTGGCGCCGCGATCAGGCGAGACATTATGGGATATCGGCGCCGGCTCCGGCTCGATTTCCATCGAGTGGGCATTGGCCGGTGGAAAAGCGATCGCGATCGAGGCGCGCGAGGACCGCGCTGCCAATATTCGCACGAATGCCGAAGCCTTCGGGCTTGCACACCGGATCACAGTCGTGATTGGAAGCGCGCCGGCCGCGCTCACCGGCCTCGAGCAGCCCGATGCAGTCTTCATCGGTGGCGGATTGGATGCCGCGATGTTCGACGCGGTCTGGTCGCAGCTCGCCGAGGGGACGCGCATCGTCGCGCATGCAGTCACGCTGGAAACCGAGGCGCTGCTATCCAATCTCCAGAGCCGCCATGGCGGCGAGTTGATGCGGATCGGGATTTCGCATGCCGCACCTCTCGGCCGACGTCGATCCTGGCAAGCGGTGCGTCCAATTGTGCAATGGAGCGTGGCGAAATGAGGGTCGCGGGCCTCGGATTCAAGAGCGAAGCCAAAGTCGAATCACTACGCGACGCGCTGGCCGCGGCGGGTGGTGCTGGCGGTCTCGACGCGCTGGCGACTGCGAGCGACAAGGCCGATGCGGCGGCGCTGGTCTCGCTGGCGCACGAATTAGGACTGACGGTCAAGGCTGTTCCGGCTGAAGTTCTTGGGCGTATCGAAACGGCAACCCATTCGGTGCGCGTCGCGGCGATGCGTGGCACCGGATCGTTGGCAGAAGCCGCGGCGCTCGCTGCGGCCGGCCGTCGCGCGCGTCTCATTTCGACGCGGGTCGTTTCGCGCGACCGAACTGCAACGGCCGCGATTGCGGAAGGAGAGGGCGAATGACGGTGCATTTCATCGGCGCCGGCCCCGGCGCGCCCGATCTGCTCACGTTGCGCGGGCGCGACCTGATCGCGTCGTGTCCGGTCTGCCTCTATGCCGGTTCGCTCGTGCCGCAGGAAATCCTTGCGCATTGCCCGCCGGGCGCGCGCATCGTCAACACCGCGTCGCTGTCGCTTAACGAGATCATCTCGGAAATTTCGGCTGCGCATGCCGAGAACAAGGACGTGGCACGGCTGCACTCCGGCGATCTCTCGGTCTGGTCGGCGATGGGCGAGCAGCTGCGCCGCCTGCGCGCGCTCGGCATTCCTTATTCCGTCACGCCCGGCGTGCCCTCGTTCGCGGCGGCGGCAGCCGCGCTAGAGGCCGAGCTCACGCTTCCCGGCCTTGCGCAATCCGTCGTGCTGACGCGCACCTCGGGCCGGGCCAGCGCGATGCCGGAGCACGAGACGCTTGCCGCTTTCGCCGCGACCGGCGCGGTGCTCGCCATCCATCTCTCGGTGCATGTGCTTGAAAAGGTGATTACCGAGCTGACACCTTACTATGGCGCCGATTGTCCCGCGGCGGTGGTCTGGCGCGCAAGCTGGCCCGATCAGCGCATCGTGCGGGCGACGCTCGGCACACTCGACGCATCGATCGGCGCCGAGCTAGAGCGCACCGCGATTATCCTGGTCGGCCGAACGCTGGATGCCGCCGATTTCAACGACAGCCGCCTCTATGCCGGCGATTATGATCGCCGTTACCGGCCGGTCGGAGCCGCGCCGCGCTTTCCGGAGGCATCGTAATGCCGCGCTGCCTTGTCATCTCGGCTCCGGCGTCCGGCTCGGGCAAGACTACGCTGACGCTGGCGCTGGCGCGCGCCTATCGCGACCGGGGCCTGGCCGTGCAATGCTTCAAGAGCGGCCCGGACTATATCGATCCGGCATTTCATACCGCTGCGACCGGGCGCACGTCCGTCAATATCGATAGCTGGGCGATGCGGCGCGATACCATCGAAGCGCTCGCCGCGCGGGGCCGCGATGCCGATCTGGTGCTCGCGGAAGGCTCGATGGGCCTGTTCGACGGCGTGGCTGTGCCGGGTATATCCGGCACCGGCGCCAGCGCCGACATCGCGGAAATGATGGGCTGGCCGGTGCTGCTGATGCTCGATCCCTCCGGCCAGGCGCAGACCGCGGCCGCCGTCGCCGCCGGACTTCGCGATTTTCGTCCCGGTGTACGGATCGCAGGTGTCGTCCTCAATCGGGTCGCCAGCGCCCGGCACGAAGATCTAGTGCGGCGCGCGATGGAAGGCGCTGGAATCTCGGTCCTCGGTTCGTTGCCGCGGCATGCGCCGATCAAATTGCCGGAGCGGCATCTCGGCCTGGTCCAGGCGGCCGAACATTCGCATTTGGACGAGATAATCGGCGAAGCCGCGCGTCTCGTCGCCGAACGCGTCGATCTCGACGCGTTGCTGCAACTGGCCGAATGCACATGGACCGCGGGCGCGAAGTCCGCGCCTCGCGTGACGCCGCCCGGGCAGCGCATTGCGCTCGCGCGCGACGCGGCCTTTTCCTTCATCTATCCGCACATCGTCGAAGGCTGGCGCGCAGTAGGTGCCGAGATCATGCCGTTTTCGCCATTGGCCGATGAGGCGCCGCACGATAGCGCGGACGTCTGCTGGCTGCCCGGCGGTTATCCGGAATTGCATGCCGGACGGATCGTGGCAAACAACCGTTTCCGCCGTACACTGGAGGCATTTGCACAAACGCGCCCCGTGCACGGCGAATGCGGTGGGTACATGGTGCTCGGCAAAGGGCTGGTCGACGCGCAGGGAACGCGGCACGAGATGATGGGGCTGCTTGGCCTGGAAACAAGTTTTGCGACGCGCCGCATGCATCTCGGCTATCGCTTGGCAGAACTCACCGGTGACATGCCGGGACATGAAACCGGCGCGCGGCTGCGCGGACATGAATTCCATTATGCGACGATCCTGTCCCAGCCCGATCCGGCGCTCGCGCGCGTGCGCGATGCGAACGGCGCGGATGTTGCGGAAACCGGTTCACGCCGCGGGCACACGACCGGAACATTCTTTCATCTGATTGCGGAGGACCGGTGAGCGGCTTCGTTTCCTTTGTGTCGGCGGGTCCGGGCGATCCCGAACTTCTGACCTTGAAAGCGGCGGCGCGGCTTCGCGCCGCCGACGTCGTGCTCTATGACGATCTTGCTTCGGGCGCCATTTTGGATCACGCCCGCGAAGGCGCGCGACTTGTCTCGGTGGGAAAGCGCGCTGGCCGGCCCTCGGCCAAGCAGGAACATGTCAGCCGGCTGCTGGTCGACTATGCCGCCACCGGCGCGGCCGTGGTGCGGTTGAAGTCGGGAGATGCCGGCATCTTCGGCCGGCTCGAGGAAGAACTCGACGCGTTGCGGTCGGCGGGGATCGGCTACGAGATCATCCCCGGCGTGACCTCGGCTTGCGCCGCTGCAGCCGTGACGGGGATTCCGCTCACCCGCCGGCACACCGCGCGCCGCGTCCAGTTCGTCACCGGGGCCGACGTGAAGGGCGAACTGCCCGACGATCTCAACTGGGCCGCGCTCGCGGACCCGCATGCGATCACCGCGGTCTATATGGGCAAGCGGACCTTTCCCGCGCTCGCGGCGCGACTGATCGCGTACGGCATGGCGCCGGACACGCCGGCGCTACTGGCCGAATCTGTCGGCCATGCCGACCAGCGGCTCATGCGCACCACGATCGAAAAACTTGCCGAACAACTCGCGGAGGAAAGCGCGCCGGCGACCGCTGTAATTTTGTTTGGCGCGCTGGCAAGGGAGGAGCCATGACCGGCTCCCTTACATTGTCCCTGGTCGGTATCGGTTGTGGAGATCGCGCACAACTGACGTTCGCAGGCGTCCGCGCGATCAATGCCGCCGATCTCGTGCTGATCCCGCGCAAGGGCGGAGAGAAATCCGATCTTGCCGAGTTGCGGCGGACGATTTGCGCTTCTGTCCTGACCAACGGCAGGACGCACATCGTCGAGTTCGATCTGCCGCGGCGCGACGGCGCTTCCGACGATTACCGCGCCGGTGTCGATGCGTGGCACGATGCGGTGGCCGCCGCGTGGTCGCGGGAGATCGCAAGCCATCTCGGCGCCGAAGGGCGCGTGGCGCTTTTGATCTGGGGCGACCCGTCGCTTTACGATTCAAGCCTCCGCATCGCGCGGAGACTCGATCCGGCTCCTGACATCGAGGTGATTCCGGGGATCACGTCGATCCAGGCGCTCTGCGCCGCGCATGCGATCCCGCTCAACGAGATCGGCGAGCCCTTTTTGGTGACGACAGGACGGCGGCTGCGCGAGGGCGGCTGGCCATCCGGCGTTGACACGGTTGTCGTCATGCTCGACGGTGGCGCGGCGTTTCAGTCGCTCGACGCGAGCGGGCTTCACATCTGGTGGGGCGCCTATCTCGGCATGGCCGATCAAATGATCCTGTCCGGACCGCTTGCGGAGGTGGGTGGAAAGATCGCGGCTGCACGGCAAGACGCGCGCGAGCGGCACGGTTGGATCATGGATAGTTACATCATCAAACGAATATCGGTTTAGGCGATCACTGAAGGCAAAACGGCATGCTTCCCGATTGGGTCACTCAAGACTGTCCCGGCATCTCTCTTCAGCATCGCGAGGCGGCGCGCGTCCGCCAAGGCGAGCTGACAAAACCGGCCGGATCGCTCGGCCGGCTCGAGACGCTCGCGATCGAATTGGCCGGCCTGCAGCACACCGAGCGCCCGCGCGCTACGCAGGTACCGATCATCATCTTCGCCGGCGATCACGGCATCGCCGCGCAGGGCGTTTCGGCCTATCCACAAGCCGTGACGATCGCGATGATGTCGAATTTTGCCGCGGGCGGCGCCGCGATTTCCGTGCTGGCGCGTGAACTGGGCTCTCGCCTCGAAGTCGTCGACGCCGGCTCGCTGGCGGAAGCACCAATAGCGGGCGTCGTCGCCGACAAGCCGCGCCGTGGCAGTCGCGATTTCAGCAAGGAGGCTGCGCTCAATGCCTCTGAAGTCGCGTTCGCGCTCGAATGCGGCCAGCGCGCGGTCGCTCGCGCTACGGTTTCCGAGCCGGACATTGTTATTCTCGGCGAGATGGGAATTGGAAACACAACCTCCGCCGCGGCGATCGCGGCGGCGCTATTGAAGACCAGTGCGGAAACAATGACGGGCGCCGGCACGGGTTTGGACGCTTCGGGCCGCGCGCATAAGGCGCGCGTGATTGATGCGGCGCTGGTTCATCATGGTCTCGTCGCACCCGATGTTTCCCCGGAGCGGGTCCTGTGCGCCGTCGGCGGCCTGGAGATTGTCGCGATTTCCGGTGCGGTCATCGCCGCCGCGCAGCGCCGGATTCCGATCCTGGCCGACGGCTTCATCGCGTCGGTCGCGGCGCTCGCGGCGACGCGTCTCAATCCCTCCTGCCGGCCGTATCTCATTTTCTCGCACCGGTCGGCGGAGCAGGGGCATCGGCTGGTTCTGGAGGTACTCGAGGCCCGCCCGCTGCTCGATCTCGATTTGAGACTCGGCGAAGCATCCGGCGCGGCCTTTGCTTTGCCGCTTCTGCGGCTGGCTTGTGCGCTTCACAACCAGATGGCGACGTTTGCGGAGGCTGCCGTGCCGGACCGCGCCGGCTGAAGCGCGGAGGACCCCGCCAAAATTAACGCTAAACAATTCGCGTCATGCGAAGCGATCGCATAGAATTGCCAGACGTAGGGGCTAGGAGAGTTGATTGCCGGGCAGGCGCGAGGCCAACAGCTGGACGGTGGGCGCCAATCTCGGTTGGGCCGACCAGGCGCGCTTCGGCGCCATGCTGATGCCCGACGAGAAGGCGAGGGCGATAGGCCCGGCACCGCTGTTTCAAGGCCTCTCGCAAACTGAAATCGATCAGGTCGTCGGCGCTTCCAAACGCAAGGTATTCTATCGCGGTGCCCAGGTGTTCAGCCAGGGCAATCCGCAGGACGGCATCTACCTCGTCGAGAGTGGCCGCATCCGGGTGTTCTACATGGGACCCTCGGGACGCGAGATCACGCTGGCCTACTGGCATCCGGGCAATTTCGTCGGCGGGCCTGACGTGTTCGGCAAGGGCGTGCATGTCTGGTCGGGAGCGGCTGCGGTCAACAGCAGCGTGCTTCACGTGCCCGGCGATGTCCTGCGACGGATGGTCGTGAAGATCCCGGCGCTGGCGATCGGGATCATCGAAGGATTGAGCTTCAAGGGCCGATGCTATTCGTCGCTGGCGCAGATGCTCGGCACGCGTTCGCCGACCGAGCGATTGGCGCATCTCCTGCTGCATCTGATCGAGCTCTATGGCGTCGAAGAGCGCGGCGGCGTGTTGATTGCGGCGCCGTTTACGCATGCCGATCTCGCGCACATGATCGGCGTCACCCGGCAGTGGGTGACGACGAGCCTCAAGCGCCTTGCCGAGATGGGCGTGTTGGACGCGCAAGGTACCAACATCCTGATCAAGGACGCCGCCCCGCTCGCCTCGATGCGCGACGGCAAGGCCACCAAGGCCGAAGCCCAGGACGACAGCCGAGACAACGCTTGATAGCTGCCAGCGGCCGTCACGGATGATCATACCGGCGTCATTCCGCCTAAAGGATCATCAGAAGTTCCGTCGCAAATGACCATTTGTTGAGCAGGTCAGGGTTTTTCGGCAAGGATTTGCACCCCGACGGCGATCCCGGTTCAAAGCCGGCCCTTTCGCGTTCAGAACTTTCTCGACGACGGCAATGAGGCCGTGTCGAGGAGTTCGTGAAGTGAAGTTCGAACGCCGTCACGCATCGACTGAGGTCCGCACAACGCTCCGGCGCGCGGCAAAGCCACGTCATCTGGCTCGGACATTGCAGCTTTCAGTGCAGGCGAGCGCGGAGCGCTTCGGTGCTTCGTGCCGAGACCTAACACCACGAGGTTGAAGGGTTGCTCGGATGAACGTTCAAAGTTTTCACTCTCATGCTTCGAAAGCCGCGCCGCTTTGCTTCGTCGCGGCGCTGATGTTCGCGCCCGCTCTCTCGCGCGCCGAGACAATCGAGATCGGAATCGGAATCCAGAACACCACGACCAACACGGTAACTGGCGGCGCCGTGCTGAAGGAGCTCGGACTTCTCGAAAGGCATTTGCCGAAAACCGGCAGGTACAAGGACGTCACCTACGCGCTGTCCTGGCAGAACGCGACGTCGGGACCGCCGATCACCAACGGCATGATGGCCAACAACATCCAGATCGGGATGATGGGCGATTATCCCTTGATGGTGAACGGCGCCACTGGGCAGGCGACCGGCAACGAAACGCAACTGGTCGCGATCATCGCCTACAACGCGCAAGGCAGCGGCAACGGCATCGTCGTTCATAAAGACTCGCCGTACTACGACCTTGCCGATCTCAAGGGCAAGAACGTCTCCGTTCCCTTCGGCTCCGCCGCGCACGGCATGATGCAGCGGGCCCTGGAGCAAAAAGGACTGCCGCCTGATTTCTGGAATCTGGTGTCGCAGTCGCCCGAAATCGGCAGCACCAATTTGCAGGAAAAGCGCATCGACGCGCACGCGGATTTCGTGCCATTCGCGGAGCTCCTCCCTTTCCGCGGCTTCGCTCGAAAGATTTATGACGGCGCCGAGACCAAGACGCCGACATTCCACGGCGTCGTCGTCCGCAAGGATTTCGGCGAAAAGTATCCAGAGATTGTGGTCGCCTATATCGAAGCGCTGATGGAAGCCGACGATTGGATGCGAAAGAACCCCAAACTCGGAGCCGAGAAGGTCGAGGAGTGGACCAAGATCAACAAGGAGGTCGTCTACATCTTTCTCGGCCCCGGCGGCATTCACACGCTCGACCCCACCATCAAGCCGGCCTGGGTCGATGCCGTCGGCGCGAACTACGCGGTGCTGAAGAAATTGAACATGATCAAGGACCTCAACATCAAGGCCTGGGTGAACGACACTTACGTACGACAGGCCTACAAGGACCTCGGCCTCGATTACGACAAGCAACTCGCGATGACGACCGGTTATGACGTTACGGGAGAAGACCCGGTCTGCAACGCTCCGGTCGATAATCCGAAGGAGGCCGGTCAAATCTGGATCGAGGGCGGCGACATCGTCCCGTTCAGCTCGCCGGTCTGCACCCTGATGGGTGTCAAGAAATTCACCGGACAGGGCAAGAAGCTCAACGCGGTTTACCTCGTCGATCACACCTTGGGGATCAAGCTGTTTGCGGACGCCGCCTTCTACGCCATCGGGCAGGACCAGAAGAAGCCGGACGTGGTGCCGTTCATGCTCAAGAAGGACGCCGAGGCCTATGCCGCGAAAATCGATGGCAAGCTCGGGACCTATGCCGACGCGCTCGCCACAATCAACTTTGGACAATAGGTCGCGCACCGATGGGCACCATGGCGAATGCAAAAGTCGCGGCTATCCCGATCTCGGGCGCCCGCGTCGATCCCAAGCTGGTTGAAACGATCATGGCATCCGCGCCGGAGACGTCAGCGCCGCAAGCGCTGGCAGACAAAGCCGCGTCCGATGCTGCGAAGCCGGGCGCCTCGATCGAGCCGGCGCCGCCGGAGCCGGAGACCGTCCCTACGCTTTCACTGTGCGATGTCGCGCGAGCGCTACGCGATGCAGTTCGAGGACTGCTGAAGCAAGTCACCCGGGAGCGGATCACCGCTCTCGTCCTCGCCTGCATCTCGGTCGGCGCCATGTTCGTCGTCTGGTATCTCGGAACGAAGTACAAAATCGAATTCTACATTCGCTTCAAGAACGTCCCGACGCCCTCAGAGGTGATGCAGCAGGCGGTTCAGGTCGGGCTCTCGACCAAGTTTCTCGTCAACATCGGCTACAGTGTCAGGCGCATCCTGCTCGGCTTTGCGATCGCCATCGCCATCGGCGTGCCGCTCGGGCTGATGATCGGCAGGTATCGCAGGGTCGGCGACTTCTTCATGCCGGTGGTCGAGATCCTGCGTCCGATCCCGGCGATCGCCTGGGTGCCGATGTCGATCATGCTGTGGCCGAACAACGAGGCGAGCATCGTCTTCATCACCTTCATCGGCGCCTTCTTTCCAATCTTGTTGAACACCACCCATGGGGTCCACTCGCTCGATGGGGTCTTGATCCGCGCCGGCCGCTGCCTCGGCGCCGGCGAATTCCGTTTGCTCTGGAACGTGATCCTGCCGGGCTCGCTGCCGCATATCTTCACCGGGCTCGCGGTCGGTATGGGAGTGGCCTGGGTTTCGCTGATCGCGGCCGAGATGATCTCGGGCCAGTTCGGCGTCGGCTACTTCACCTGGGAGGCCTACTCGCTGGTGAACTATCCAGCGATCGTGCTCGGCATGATCACGATCGGCGTACTTGGCCTCGTCTGCAGCGGCATCATCCGCTTCTGCGGCAAGCTGATGATGCCCTGGCTCGCCTTCGCACCTGGGAGCAAAAAATGATGGAAGCCGACAAAGGCCATATCGACGTGCGCAATATGGGTGTGGTCTACGGCACCGACGGTAGCAGGGTTGTCGCCGTCAACGATGTGGAACTGAACGTCAAGCCCGGCGAGTTCGTCTCGCTGATCGGCCCCTCGGGCTGCGGCAAATCGACGATCCTCAACATCGTGGCGGGTTTCGCGCAACCGACCAGCGGCGAAGCGACGCTCGACGGCAAGAAGATCACCAGGCCGAGCTCGGAGCGCGGCGTGGTGTTCCAGCAATACTCGCTGTTCCCGTGGCTCTCGGTTCGCAAGAACGTCGAGTTCGGCCTGAAGATGGCGGGCGTCGACCCGCACAAACGCAGCGTTACGGCGCGTACGCTGCTCGATTTGGCCGGACTGGCCAGCTTCGAGAACCATTATCCCGACCAGCTCTCCGGCGGCATGAAACAGCGCATCGGCATCGTGCGCGCGCTGGCGGCAAGCCCGCAAGTGCTTTTGATGGACGAGCCGTTCGGCGCGCTGGATACCCAGACCCGCGTCGTGATGCAGGAGATACTGACCAACATCTGGCAGCAGTTCCGCATCTCGGTGCTGTTCATCACCCACGACATCGAAGAGTTGATCTTCCTCTCCGACCGCATCTACGTGATGACGGCGCGGCCCGGACACATCAAGGCGGAGATCAAGGTGCCGCTGCGGCGCCCGCGTTCCGCCGAAATGACCGACGCGCCGGAATTCATCCGCCTCGTGCATGAGCTGAAGGGGCTGATCCGTGAAGAATTTCTCGCGGCAATGGGGCCGGAGATCAAGGACCGGGGCCTCACCGGCTTCGGAATGAAAATCGGACCGGAAGGCGTGAGCAACATCTTTTGACCCGGGCGCGGCCGCAACGGTGCGGCCACTTCGCGACCACAAGCAGGGAAATGACGCGAACGCGCGTCATCAAGGAGCGCGAAGAGCGCTGAAGAATTAGGAGCTAATCTGATGGCTAAAAAACCAAATATCCTCTTTTTCCATGTCGACAATCTCGGCATGGGAGAGCTTGGTTGTTACGGCGGTGGCATCCTGCGCGGCGCCGACACCAACCGCATGGACCGGTTTGCGAAAGAAGGCGCGAAGCTGACGCATTACGTGGTCGAACCCCAATGCACGCCGACCCGGTCGGCGCTGATGACCGGGCGTTTCCCGATCCGGTCCGGCAACCACACGATCGCGCTCGGCGGCAACGGCGGCGGCATCGTCAACTGGGAACGCACAATCGCGGAAATCCTGTCGGAAGCTGGTTACGCGAGCGCGATCTACGGCAAGTGGCACATCGGCGCCGAGGACGGCCGCTTCCCGACCGACCACGGTTTTGACGAATGGTACGGCCCGTTGCGGACTTACGACGAGTGCATGTGGCTCGAAGACCCACATTACGTGCCGGAGCGCGACGGCTTTTCGCACATGCATGAAGGGGTCAAAGGCAAGGGCGCCTGGCCGCTGCTCGACGAGCAGCTGACCATGGAGACCAAGAAGACCTGCGACCTTGAATATCAGAAGCGCGCGCTGAAATTCATGGAGAAATCGGTCGCCGCGGACAAGCCGTTCTACTGCTACTTCAATCACTCGCTGATGCACTTTCCGATGAGCCCGCGCGACGAATTCGCCGGCAAGAGCACCAACGGCGATTGGGGCGACTGCCTGTTAATGCTGGACCACGATTTCGGCGTGCTGCTCGACAAGCTCGACCAGCTCGGCGTGCGCGACAACACCATCGTCGTGATGTGCGGCGATAACGGCGCCGAGGATCATCTCGCCGGCCGCGGCACCGGCGGCTTCTTCGACGGCTCCTATTTCAGCTCGGCCGAAGGCGGCATCCGTACGCCGCTCTTGATCCGCTGGCCCGGCCATATCCAGCCCGGCACCGAGAGCAATGAGATGGTCCATGTCACCGACATGTTCACCACGTTATTGAAGTTCACCGGCTGCGAGCCGCCGAAGGACCGACTGATCGACGGCGTCGACCAGAGCCCGTTCTTCTTCGGCGAGCAGAAGACCTCGAACCGGGAGTCCTGCATCGTCTGGCTCAAGGACGAACTGCATGCGGTGAAGTGGAAGGACTTCAAGATCAACTTCAAGCGCCAGCAGCATTTCCACGATCCGGAATTGCCGCTCGGCTTCGCCCGCATCACCCATCTTCAGGAAGACCCGAAGGAGCGCGAGGCCGTCAACCAGCGCTACGTGCGCTGGTGGGTGATGCAGCACGCCCACCGCATCGTTCGCGACTTCGAGGAGAGCGTGAAGAAGGAAGAGTTGATCCCGCCCGGCTCGGCGCTCGATTTTGTGCCGAAGCAGTACGCGAGGTAACAAGGCCATGTCTGCACCGGTCATATCCGCGCCACGCGCAGTCGGTGCAGACGGCTCAACGGTTGCGTTCCCCGTTTCCGATGTTAGACAGCGGGGAACGATGATCTGGATCCCCGGTGGCGATTTTCTGATGGGCTCGAACAGTTTCTATCGAGAAGAGCGGCCGGCGCGTCCGGCCGTCGTCGACGGCTTCTGGATGGACAAATACCCCGTCACCAATGCCGAATTTGCTGGGTTCGTCGCAGCGACCGGATATGTCACTTATTCGGAGCGCGCCCCGAGCCGGGATATGTATCCCGATGCCGATCCCGCATTGCTGGTGCCGGGCTCGCTGGTGTTCAAGAAGCCGGACCGGCCGGTCAGCCTGCGCGACAGTCTCGCCTGGTGGGAATACCGGCCGGGCGCGAATTGGCGGCATCCCGAAGGACCGCATAGCTCGCTTGCCGGGCGCGACCGCCATCCGGTCGTTCATATCGCCTACGAAGATGCGCTGGCTTATGCGGCCTGGGCCGGCAAGGAATTGCCGACCGAGGCCGAATGGGAGTTCGCCGCGCGCGGCGGACTTGAAGGCAAGGCTCACCCTTGGGGCGATGCCTCCAATCCCGAAGGGCGGTTTTTATCCAACACCTGGCAGGGCCGCTTTCCCTACGAAGACCTTGCCGAGGACGGATACGCGGGCACATCTCCCGTCGATGCGTTCCCGCCCAATGCTTTCGGCCTGCACGACATGGTCGGCAATGTCTGGGAGTGGACGTCGAGCCTGTGGGGTTCACTGAGCGACGCGCCCAAGACGTCGTGCTGCCATGCAAGTGAAGGCGGCGCGGCTGAACGGCGGGTCGTGAAGGGCGGCTCGCATCTGTGCGCGCCTAATTACTGCCTGCGCGCGCGGCCTGCCGCGCGACAGGGCGAAACCGTCGACAGCTCGACCTGCCATATCGGTTTTCGTTGCGTCGCGCGAAAGCCGCTCGCTGGCGGGCCATAGCGCGGGTTCCATCAAGATCAATCGCAAGGCGCGGCTCGAGCGCGCGTAATTTTACCGGAAATAGAATGCTGATCACCGATACCATCACCGCCCAATCGCAATTCGAAGATACGCCCTCCGTGCTCACGGTGTTCCGTGCGCCAAATCTCGTGGCGCGCGAGACGCTGGCCGGAATCGTCACCGCGCTGGCACTCGTGCCCGAAGTGATCTCGTTCTCCTTCGTCTCCGGCGTCGACCCCAAAGTCGCGCTGGTCTCCTCCATCGTGCTCGGCCTTGTGATGTCCGTTCTCGGCGGCCGGCCAGCGATGGTGACGGCCGCCGCCGGCTCGATTGCGCTGGTGATCGGGCCGATGGTCAAATTGCATGGCACGGGCTACATCCTGCCGACGATCATCCTCACCGGCATCGTGCAGATCGTGTTCGGTCTCGCCGGGCTTGCGCGGCTGATGCGGTTCGTCCCGCGCTCGGTGATGATCGGCTTCGTCAACGCGCTCGGCATCTTGATCTTCTGGGCCCAGGTGGCCCACGTCGTCCATGTTCCCTTGCTGGTTTATCCGCTGTTTGCCCTGACCGTTGCGATCGTGCTGCTGGCGCCGCGGCTCACGACGGCCGTGCCGGCGCCGCTGATCGCAATCGTTGCCGTGACCGCGATCGTGATCGCCGGCCATCTCTCGGTGCCGAATGTCGGCGGCGAAGGCACGATGGCGCCGGGCCTGCCGTCGATCACGCCGTTCACCGTGGCGCTCAATTGGGAGACGCTGCAGATCGTGTGGCCAACGGCGCTGAGCGTCGCCTTCGTCGGATTATTGGAAACGCTTCTGACCGCCAAGCTCGTCGACGAATTGACCGACACCCGCTCGCACAAGGGACGGGAGTCCTGGGCGCTCGCCGTCGCCAACATTGCCGCCGGCTTTTATGGCGGGATTGCGGGCTGCGCGATGATCGGCCAGACCGTGGTCAACGTCAAAATCGGGCAGGGGCGCACGCGCGTCTCGACCGCGGTCGCAGCACTTGTGCTGCTGGTGCTGGTGACCGCGCTCAGCGACCTGATGGCGGAGATACCGATGGTGGCGCTCGCCGCCGTCATGATGATCGTGGCGCTGAAGACCATCAATTGGCACTCGATCCAGCCGGCGACGATCAAACGCATGCCGATCCCGGAAACGCTGGTCATGCTGCTGACGGTGGGCACCACGGTTGCGACCGGCAATCTGGCGCTCGGCGTCATCGCCGGCGTGCTGCTGGCGATGGCTCTGTTCGCGCGTCGCGTCGCGCACGTGATCCGGGTCGAGCGCCTGACCAGCGATGACGGACAAGCCGTCCGCTACGACGTCAATGGTCCGTTGTTCTTCGGCAGCAGCAATGATCTCGTCGAGCGCTTCTCCTATGGAGCCGACCCGGCGTCGGTCACGATCGACCTCACGCACGCGCAGATCTGGGATGCGTCAAGCGTCGCCGCTTTGGACTCGATCGAAACCAAATACCGCGAGCTCGGCGCCAAAGTCGCGATCACCGGCCTCGATCCGCGCAGTACCGCCTTTCACGGAAAGCTGACGGGGCAATTGCAAGCATGAGGCGCTAGCCTGCGTCGCATGCCTATCCGGCGAGCAATTCCTTCAACTTCGCGACCGCGCTGTCCGGCGTGGTGAGAACCGGCCGTCCCGTGGCTTCGGCGACCTGCGCCGCGGCGGGAGCCATGCTGTATTGCGCGAGCGCAATGACGTCGCAGCCGCGCAGGTCCTTTGCGGCCTCGACAACCAGGCGATCATGCTCGGTGCGATCGCCGCGATCGAGCGCTGCCATGCCGCCTTCCGCGAGCTTTGGTACTAGCTCGACAGAAGCCGGGAACTCCCGCGGCATCGAAGCCAGCGTCGGTGGGAAGGTCGAGAGCAGGCCGATCTTGCGGCCTCCTTTCACCGCCTGCGCGATCATCGCCTCGTTAGGCTTGAGCACCGGCATCGGCACGTGCGTGCGCGCCACGGCCTCGATGCAGGGGCCGAAGGCCGAGCAGGTGAACAGCATCGCGTCCGCGCCGGTGCCGGCGACATAGCGGCCGATCGTCTGGAAACGCTCGGTCATGGCGGAGGTCAAGCGGCCATCGCGCGCCAGATCCGCCGACAGGCTGTCGTCGAGCAGATTCATCAGCCGCGCCTCCGGCCAAAGTTTTGCGAACGACGTCTCGATCGGCACGATCGAGTGTTTCAGGGCGTGGATCAGGGCGATGCGCATTTTTTTTCGGCCTCGCGGTGGCGCGGCGGCTTTCCGTCGCGCCACCGCGAGCTCTTGTTACTTGAACGGCACAGCATACATCAAGCCACCCTTGGTCCAGCTCGCGTTGAGCCCACGCTCCAGCTTGAGCGAGCTGGCCTGACCGACGTTGCGCTCAAAGATCTCGGCGTAATTGCCGCCGGCCTTGATCGCCTGCAGCAGCCACTTGTTGTCGAGACCTAAGCGCGAGCCGAGCTCGCCGGAACTGCCGAGCAGGCGCTGGATCGCCGGCGAGGTGCTGCTTTTCGCCATGTCGTCGGCATTGGCTTGCGTCACGCCCAATTCTTCCGCCTCGATCAGGCCGTAGTGCAGCCAAGCGATGATGTCGGTCCACACCTCGTCACCATTGCGGGTGAACGGCCCGAGCGGCTCCTTGCTGATGGTCTGCGGCAGCACGGCGTAGTCGGCGGCATTCGGCGCGGCGGTCGCGACCGCGCCGGCTAGCGCCGAGGCATCCTGGGTCATGGCATCGCAACGTCCGCCGAAAAAGGTCTGGTACATGGTGTCGACGCGGTCGAACACCAGCGGCTTCCAGTCGATGTTATTGGCGCGGCCATAGTCGCCGAGCGTCACCTCATGGGTCGTGCCCTGCGCGACGCAGACGGTGGCGCCGTTCAGACCTTTGAGGTCCTTCACGCCGCTGTCGCGCTTCACCACAAAACCCTGGCCGTCATAGAAATTTATCGGCCCCTGCCGCAGCCCGAGTGTCACGCCGCGCAGAAAAGTCTCGGTCGAATTGCGGTAGAGCACATCGATCTCGCCCGACTGCAAGGCGGTGAAACGGTTCTGTGCCGTGAGCGCCACGTAACGCACCTTGGCGGCATCGCCGAGCACGCCGGCGGCCAGCGCGCGGCAATAGTCGACATCGAGGCCCTTGAAGTTGCCTTGCGAGTCCGGCGCCGAGAACCCGGCGAATCCGGTAGAGACGCCGCACACCAGCGTGCCGCGCTGCTTGACCGCGTCCAGCGTCGCCGCCGACGCGCCCGTTATCGATATGGCCAGTAAAGCGGTAGCTGCGATGATCTTCTGCATTTTTTCCTCTCCCTAATGATTGATGCTTTGCAATGCCTGGTCCACGGCGTCACCGAGCCGTTCGACGATCATGTCGATGTCGTCCTGGGTGGAAATGTAAGGCGGCGCGAGCAGAACGTGGTCGCCGCTGCGGCCATCCACGGTGCCGCCGGCCGGATAGCAGGCAAGCCCGCCCGCGAACGCGGCGGCCTTGATCTTCTGGTGGAGCTTGAGGGCGGGATCGAACGGCTCGCGGGTTGCGCGATCCGCCACCAGCTCGATGGCCTGGAACAGGCCGCGCCCGCGGATATCGCCGACATGGCGGTGGTTTCCGAAGTGCTCGGTGAGCCGCCGCTCGAGATATCGGCCAAGCTCCTTGACATTGTCGAGCAGCCTCTCGTCGTCGATCACGCGCTGCACTTCAAGCGCGGCCGCGCAGGCGAGTGGGTGTGCGAGATAAGTGTGGCCGTGCTGAAAGGCGCCAGAGCCCTGCCGGATGGTATCGATGATGGTTCCGCTGGCGAGCATCGCGCCGATCGGCTGATAGCCGCCGCCCAGTCCCTTGGCGATCGCCTGGATGTCGGGCGCAATGCCTTCCTGTTGCCACGCATGCGTCGTGCCAGTGCGGCCCATGCCGCACATCACCTCGTCGAGGATCAATAGCGCACCATGCCGGTCGCAGATCTCCCGCACGGCACGAAAATAACCTTCCGGCGCCGGCACGCATCCGGCGGTGGCTCCCACCACCGGCTCGGCGATGAAGGCCGCCACCATGTCGGGACCGAGGCGCTGGAATTCCGCCTCCAGCTCGGCCGCAAGCCGCGCGACAAAATCGCTCTCGGATTCGCTGTCGCGCTTTTCGTGATAGGCGAAGGCCGGCGTTACATGGCTGAAGGCCGACGACAGCAACGGCGCATAAGGCTCGCGCCGCCAGGCGTTGCCGCCAGCGGCGAGGGCGCCGAGCGTGTTGCCGTGATAGCTCTGACGGCGGGCGATGAAGTGGCGCCGCTGCGCCTCGCCACGCTCGACAAAATATTGCCGCGCCAGCTTGATGGAGGCTTCGATCGCTTCCGAGCCGCCGCTGACGAAATAGGCGTAAGCCAGTCCCCCCGGCTCGTCGCCGACCAGACGGTCGGCCAGCGCCTCAGCGGGCTCGGACGAGAAGAAGGCGGTATGCGCATAGGCGAGTTTTGAGGCCTGCTTCGCCATCGCTCCGAGAACGCGCGGATGCTGATGCCCGAGGCAGGAAACCGCGGCCCCCCCCGATGCATCGAGCACCCGGCGGCCATCCTCGGCGATCAGCCACACGCCTTCGCCGCCGATCGCCTTCGGCGGCGTTTCGCGCAGGCTTCGGTGCAACACGCGGCTTAAGCGGGCGCTCATGGAAACTAACCTTTCTCTGTTACGTATTGGGAGGTCGCAGCGAGGCGAGCTTCGGTCTCTTCCAGACGCTTCTTGGCGCCGGCGCCGCCCAGCAGGAATGTCGCGGCAGCGAGCGACTGCGCGATTGCGATCGCGCCGGTCAGGCTCGGGAAAAATCCAGGTGAGGCAGCGGCCTCGAACAGCAGCTGATGATCGGCGCCTGCGGCCATCGGCGCTACGACGGAGTCCGCGATTGCGATCAGCATGGCCCCAGAGCGCTGGGCGGCGCGCGCGGAGAGCACGCTGGCGCGCGAGTAGGGGGCAAAGCCGATCACCACGACCGCTTCACCGGAGCGGAAGGCGCCGAGATCGAGATCCTCAGGGCCGCAGCCGCCGACGAGTTGCACTTCGTTGGGCCGGAACAGCCGAAGCTCGTAGTTGAGAAGTTCCGCGACACCGTGGCAGCTTCGAAAGCCGGCGATCCAGATCCGCCGCGCGGCGCGGAGCGCCTTGGCGGCGCCAGCCACGGCGCTTGGGGAGATGCGGGCGAACCCCGCCGCTTCGGCCGCGAGCTTGTCCGATATCAACGCGACGTCGGAGTTGGGACCGCGGCGCCGATCCCTGGCGCGGCCCGAAAACGGCGCGGCTTGCGCCGGCCGGCGCGCTTCCGTCAGCGCCGCGCGCAATTCGTCCCAACCGGAATAGCCGAGCGCTTTCGCAAGCCGGGTGAAGGACGCGGGGTCGGCGCCGGCGACCGCGGCCAATTCCCGCATCGAGCGCGTGGTGGCGTCATAGTCGTTGGCGGCGACGAAGCGGCCGACTTCCCTGAGCCGCATCGGCAGCGACGGTAGCGCGCTGCACAACTCGTTCAGGGGCGAGGATTTCTCGTTCAGGGGCGAGGACTTCGAGGGCTGTGCGGCCATGAAACAAATGTTGCATATCTTGCGTTTCGGTGCAACATATGAAACTCGCGCATCCGCGCATGGCCGAGATCGCTTTCAGTTTTAGGATTCTTGTGCTGTGACGACATCCACGCCAAAACTCCGTCCCCGGAAGCGGTTGCGCTTCTCGCTGCGCGACGAGAAGGTCAAGGGACTGATCTGGCAGATCGTCGTCGTGGGACTAGCGGTCGCCGTCGTCGGCTGGCTCTGGTCGAACGCCATTCACAATCTGTCGGTGCGCCGGATCTCGACCGGATTTGCCTTTCTCGGCCGCGAGGCGGGGATGCCGATCGTCGACACCTGGCTGCCCTATAGTCCGAAGGATACTTATCTCCGCGCCTTCCTGGTCGGGATCGTCAACACGCTCCGCGTCGCCGTGATCGGCATCGTGCTGGCGACGGTAATCGGAACCCTGATCGGCATCGCGCGGCTGTCGTCGAACTGGCTGTTGTCCCGGCTGGCCGCGGTCTATGTCGAAGTGCTGCGCGACATTCCGCTCTTGCTGCAGCTCTTGTTCTGGTACGTGCTGATGCAGGGCCTGCCGGCCGCGCGCGCCGCATGGAATCCGATCGACGGCGTCTTCCTTTCAAATCGCGGTCTGATGCTGCCTTCGATTCCGATCGAGGCGGGACAGCTTTGGGTCTTGGCCACGGCGGCGCTCGGGCTGACCGCATGCTACGTGTTGCGGCGGCATTTGATTGCGCTGCAGATGCAGGACGGGCGGACGCGTCACATCTGGCCCCATGTGCTGGTGCTGGTGATCGCGCTGCCCGCATTGGTGTCGTGGGGCCTCGGCGTGTCGTGGAGCGTGACGAAACCGGAGTTGCGCGGCTTCAATTTCGTCGGCGGATCGACATTGTCGCCGGAATATTTTGCGCTTCTGACCGCGGTCGTCACCTACACCTCGGCCTTCATCGCCGAGATCGTGCGCAGTGGCATCCAGGCCGTTCACAGGGGACAGTGGGACGCGGCGCTGGCGCTGGGCCTGCGCCGGAGCTTTGTGCTGCAGCACATCGTCTTGCCGCAGGCGCTGCGCGTCATCATTCCGCCGATGACCAGCCAATATCTCAACTTGACCAAGAACTCCTCGCTCGCGGTCGCGATCGGCTATCAGGACATCGTGTCGATTGCGAATACGACGCTGAACCAGACCGGCCAGGCCATCGAGGCGATCGCGCTGATCATGCTGGTGTTCCTGACCATCAGCCTCGGCATCAGCCTGTTCATGAACTGGTACAATGCGCGCATCGCGCTGGTGGAGCGCTGATCCATGGCCTCGGTGACCGACGCGCCGCAAAGCCCGCGCTCCTTCCCGTCGCGCTCGAACCGGGGCGCGGGCGGCCGCGCGCTGCGCTGGTTGCGCGCCAACTTGTTCTCGTCGATCGCCTCGTCGATCATTTCGCTGCTGTTGATCCTGCTGCTCGCAAAAATGCTGTTCGGCCTTGTGCAATGGGGCATCTGGGATGCGGTCTGGAGCGTGTCGGGCAGCGACACCAGTGCCTGCCGCGCGGTCCGTGGGCTCGGCGCCTGCTGGGCCGTGATTCCCGAGAAATTGCGCTTCATCCTGTTCGGCACCTATACCTACGAGCAGCAATGGCGGCCCGCGGCGGCGACGCTGATCTTCATCGCGCTGTTTTATCTATCGAGCCGGCGTAGTCTATGGCGGCGCGAGCTGGTGCTCGTATGGGCTGGGGCGCTGATTCTGATCGGCGTGTTGATGTGGGGCGGCATTTTCGAGATGCCCTTTGTTCCCCAGGATCGCTGGGGCGGGCTGCCGGTGACGCTGATTCTTGCGACCTTCGGGCTCGCCTTCGGCTTTCCGCTCGGGATACTCGTGGCGCTCGGCCGCCGCTCCAAATTGCCCGCGATCCGCTCGCTCTGCGTGCTTTATGTCGAACTGATCCGCGGCGTGCCGCTGATCAGCCTGTTGTTCATGGCGAGCGTGATGTTTCCGCTGTTCATGCCGGACGGCGTCAACATCGACAAATTGCTGCGGGCCCAGATCGCGATCGTGCTCTACGCCGGCGCCTATCTTGCGGAAGTGATCCGCGGCGGCCTGCAGGCTGTTCCGAGGGGGCAATATGAGGCAGCGGAAGCGCTCGGCCTGTCCTACTGGCAGAAGAACCGCCTGATCGTGCTGCCGCAGGCGATCCGTCATGTCATCCCGCCGCTGGTGAATACGTTCATCGCCTTCTTCAAGGATACCAGCCTGGTGCTGATCATCGGCATCTTCGACCTCCTGACGACAGCCAAGACCGCCATCATCGATCCTGCCTGGCAGGCGTTCAGCGTCGAGGTCTATGTGTTCGTGGCACTGATCTATTT
The DNA here is from genome assembly GCA_963822795.1 of uncultured Alphaproteobacteria bacterium. Classification (GTDB taxonomy): domain Bacteria; phylum Pseudomonadota; class Alphaproteobacteria; order Rhizobiales; family Xanthobacteraceae; genus Bradyrhizobium. The sequence goes on along the minus strand of CAWGJM010000057.1, from coordinate 44,588 downwards.
TGCGTTCTGCTTTGCCATGTCGCGCTACAGCCGGCATCTCGAGGCGCAGGGCAAGTCCAAAGCCTGATGGCGGCGCGTCTCCGCCGGGATAGCACCCGCCAGCCCCTGTGCTAGGGTGCTGGCGAGAGCCCGCCGGGCCCGCACCTTCATTCGTGCCATCCGCACTAGAGACCAGATGACGATCGAAATCGAAAAAGGGCCGCCGCGTTTCGACGCGGCGTTTAAGGAAAAGTTCGCGGAACTGGTGCGCTGGCGCCGGGACGTCCGCCGCTTTCGATGCGATCCAGTCGATTCTCATTTGATCGAGCGACTGCTCGCGCTCGCCGTTCATGCGCCGTCGGTCGGGCTAAGCCAGCCCTGGCGCTTCGTCCTGGTCGAGACACCGGAGCTGCGCGCGGCGATCCGCGAGAATTTCGCCAAGGCGAACGAGGCGGCACTGAACGGCTATGCCGGCGAGCGGCAGGCGCGCTATGTGCGGCTCAAGCTCGAGGGGCTGGCGCAGGCGCCCGTGCACCTCGTCGTCTGCGCCGACGAGAAAACCGACGTCGGGCACGGCCTCGGACGCCAGACCATGCCGGAAACCATCCGCTATTCGGTGGTCGCCGCCATTCAGACGCTCTGGCTCGCCGCGCGCGCCGAGGGGCTCGGGGTCGGCTGGGTATCGATCCTCGATCCCGAGGCCGTCAAAAAGACCCTCGATCTTCCATCGGATTGGAGTTTTGTCGCCTATCTCTGCATCGGCTGGCCGGAAGAGGAACACGAAGTGCCCGAGCTCGAACGTCGTGAGTGGGAGAAGCGGTTATGCGAGCAGTCCGCAAAACCCTTGCGGCGATGATCATTGCCAAGAGGCAGCGCCCAGGGCAGTCGCTGCTCACGGGGCGCTCCAACATCTTCATCCATTCAAGTTCGTGGGTGACGCCGATCCTGCTCTCGGAGGAGAGCAAGGTGAAGGATACCTCCCGCGTCGTTCGCATGCCCGCCGGGCCTGTGCATGATTATCCCGCCTCGAATAGCCAGGGCCTCGGCATTCCCAAGAACGCCAAGAACAAGGAGGCCGCCTGGGAGTTCATCAAATGGGCGCTCAGTCCTGAAATATCGATGCGGCTGGTCAAAGAGCACGGCCATTCCTCGATCTGCCGGCGCTCGGTGATCCAAAGCGAGGAATATCGCAAGCGCAACACGGTGAATGGCCAGGACCTCGGCGCGCTCTATCTCGAGGTGCTCGAATTGCCGGCCAAGGGCGAGAACTATATGGCCTATCGGACCGTGAAGGAATTCCCGATCGTCGGCGATGTCGTCAACAAGGCGGTCGAGCAGCCGGTGACCGGTCAGCTCTCGCCCCGCGACGCCATGAACGCGGCGCAGGAGCAGGCGGTGGCCAACCTTCGCCGCGCTGGAACCGCGCTTTGAAGGAAGCGGGACTTCTCGACGCCGAGCGCCGCAGCTTCAATCGCTGGGCGCTGGCGCCAAGCCTGATCGTGCTGTTTCTGATCGCGGTCGTGCCGGCGATTTACCTGTTGGCCGTGAGCCTGACGCCGTTTCAACTGGTCAATCCGGGATCGGCGACCGACTTCAGCGCGCCGCTTCGGAATTACCGTTTGCTTCCGGGCGATCCGCGTTTCGCTATTCGTGCAGGCAAAGCTGTCGTTCTGGGGCGCCCGCTGTACTACGCCGCGGGCCTGCTGCATCTGGCGATGCCGTCGCTGACCTCGAGCGTCGATTTCGCACTGATCGCCATCATCATCGCCGACACCTGGGAGTGGCTGCCATACACCTTCCTGATGGTGCTGGCCGCTCTGCAAACGATTCCTGAGGAATTTTCGGAGGCTGCATTGGTGGATGGCGCCAACCGCTTCCAGATATTCTACTACGTCACGCTGCCCTTCATCACGCCGATCCTTGTGATTTCGGCGATGTTCCATCTGATCGATAGCGTGAAAGCCTTTCCATTGATCTTCCTCTTGACTGGCGGTGGACCGGGCAGCGTCACCGAAGTCACGAACTACTATGCGTATCTGCTCGCCTTCGACACCAACGAGATCGGCTATTCCAGCGCGGTGACGGTCGTGATGCTGCTCTTGGTCGCCGCCGTCAGTCTCGGCCTGGTCTGGATGGGACGCTCCCGGGAGGCTGTGGCATGAGCGGCGGTTCTGGCCGGCGCGCGGGACGGGGGCGTCAGTTTGCAATCGCGCTGATCTTGTTCGTTCTGCTGCTGCCGTTCCTGTGGCTGCTGCAGATGAGCTTCAAGTCCAACGACCTGATCCTGCAATTTCCGCCGCCCTTGATCTTCAAGCCGACGCTCGAAAACTACACCTCGCTCTGGCAGAGCGCGTTCTCGGCATCGTTCGTCAACAGCCTGTTGAGCACGTCGTTCTCGACCGGCTTCGCCTTGTTGCTCGGGGTTCCCGCGGCGTATGCGCTGTCGAAATGGGCGGGAAGGGGCAGGCAGGCGCTGAGCTTCGCCATCCTGGTGACGCGGATGGCGCCGCCGATCGCCTTCACCATTCCGTTCTTTCTGTTTTATCGCTGGATCGGCCTGCTCGATACCATTATCGGGCTGGTGCTGGTCTACACCAGCTTCAACCTGCCGCTGGTGATCTGGATGATGCAGCCTTTCTTCGAAACAGTGCCGGTCTCGCTGGAGGAAGCAGCGCTGGTCGACGGCGCGCCGATCCGCACGGTGTCCCTCAGGATCGCGCTGCCGATGGTAGCGCCCGGCATCGCTGCTACCGCGATCCTGTGCTTTCTCTACGCCTGGAACGATTTCTTCTTCGCGTTGATCCTGACCCGGACCAATGCGCGCACTGCCCCGGTCGCCGTCGTCAATTTCATGAACTATGAGGGCTGGGAATGGGGCAAGATCGCCGCCGGCGGATCGCTGGTGATGGCACCGGTGCTGATTTTCTCGCTCGCGGTGCGGCGCTATCTCGTGAGCGGGCTGACGGCGGGGGCCGTGAAAGGATGAATATGCAGCTTCCGACCGGGGCATCGCGCTTCGTCTTTATCCTGGCCCATCCGGCAGGTCACGTCGGCGCGCCGCGCTACTATTCGCCCTACTTTTGGGAGAATGGGCTCGACTGGCACATGGTGCCGCTCGATGTCGCGCCAGCGCATCTGGCGGAAACCATCCGGACGCTGGCGCGGTCGGATAGCGTGGTCGGTTTCAATCTCACCATGCCGCACAAGCCGGCGGCGTTCGCGCTGTGCGACGCGGTCGGGCCCGCCGCGGAATTCGAGGGTGTGGTCAATACCATCCGCATCAAAGCGGGCGGACGGCTGGTCGGCGAATCCTTCGACGGCGGCGGCTTTTTGAATGCGGCGCGCGCGGAAAGCGTGTTCGATTCCAAGCGACCCTGCGTCGTGATCGGCGCCGGCGGCGCGGGCGATCTGCCATGCACTGGCCGCGGCAGGTTTGAAGCGCCTCGGCATTCTCAACGAAACGGCCGAGCCGGTTGCGGCGCTCGCGTCAAAACTCCGTGGCCGTTTCCCGGAGCTGGAGATCAGCTTCGACGAAAAGTTCGACGATGCCGGCCTGCTCGTCAACGCGACCTCGCTCGGACTGCACGCGAGCGACGCCTTGCCGATGGACCCCGCAAAACTAGCCAACGACTGCGCAGTATTCGATATTATCGCGGCGCGCCGGACCGAGTTCATGAATGCGGCAGCCTCCCGTGGCCTTAAAGTGGTCGACGGCGTCGCCATGATCCGGCATCAACTGCCGCTGCAGACCGCGTTCTGGAAAGGCGAGACATGAGCGACGACAGCCATACGCTTCAAGCGGACGGGATCACCGCTACCATTCTCGCGCATGGCGCGGAACTGTGTTCCCTGAGGAATGAAGCTGGGCTCGAACTGCTCTGGCAGGCTGGCCCGCAATGGCCGCGCCACGCGCCGTTGCTGTTTCCGATCGTCGGCCGGCTGAAGAACGACCAATTGCGGCATCGGGGGAAGACCTACCCGATGACCCAGCACGGCTTCGCCAGGGATCAGCGGTTCGACTGGGTGGAGCGCACTCTGACGTCGTGCGAGCTAGTTCTGAGCGATAGCGCAGCGACCCACGCGCGTTTTCCGTTCGCGTTCCGGCTGGCGGTCACTTATGCCGTGCAAAGCGCCGATCTGGATATCACGCTCGAAATCACCAACACGGGCAGGGAGATGCTGCCGGCGTCGATCGGCGGACATCCGGCGTTCAATTGGCCGTTGCTTCCGGGAATGGCTAAGGAAAATTATACGCTCACCTTCCCCGACGACGAGCCTGCGCCGATCCGGCGATTGAAGGACGGCCTGCTGCGCGCCAAGCCGGAGCCGACACCGATCCATGGCAAAACGCTCGCGCCGTCGGAACGGCTGTTCGACGACGACGCGGTGATTCTCGATGGGCCCTCAAGCCACTCGGTACGCTACGCGGCCGACAACGGCCCGTCGCTGGAAATCTCCTGGGAAAAATTTCGCGAGCTCGGGATCTGGTCGAAGCCCGGCGGCGCGCCTTTTCTGTGCATCGAACCGTGGCGCGGCTTTGCCAGCCCGGCGGATTTTGACGGCGAGTTTTCCGACAAGCCCGGCGTCATGCAGATCGCGCCGGGGGCAAAAGAGATTCTGAGATATCGGATAGCGATCCGCTGATTGGCTCGTCATGGCGAGCCAACGGGTCGCGCGAATGCGCGCCCGATGACAGGCTCCGCGAAGCAATCGATAGCACCTCGACAAGAACATATGGCTTCGTCCTCACCCCGCCAAAAACCCGCCATCCACGCGACCACCGTCCCCGTCGCATATTGCGACGCTGGCATGCAGAGAAAGGCGACGGCACCCGCGATATCCTCCGGCTGCCCAGCGCTTGAACGCGGAGCGGTCGGCGATACGCTGATAGTGCGCGCTGTCGGTGCGGCCCGCCGCATTGATCGCGGTCTCGACACAGCCCGGTGCCACCGCGTTGACCCGGATTCCTTCCTCGGCCCAGGCCAGTGCCACGCCTTGGTCCGCGTCGCCGATCCGAACGTCGCACGCCTCAACATCGCGCAATCCTTCGGCGCCAAGGCCCATCCCGTCGGCGACGCCTCACAGCGCTTTGCGTTGATTGTCGAATGCTCGGGCGCGCATACGGCACGCAATCTCGGCATCGAGGTCGTGCTGCCGCGCGGGGCGCTGGTCTTGGTCGGCGAGAACGCCGAGCCCTGGACCATCGAGGAAGGCAACGTGTTCCGGCGCAAGGATTTTTACATGATCCGCACCTTCTATTTCCCGATCGCCAATTTCGCCCCCAATATCGAGCTGTTGTGCCGCTACAGGCAAGAATACCGCGTTCTCGTCGATGGCGAGCTCGGCCTATCGGCGGCAGCGCCAACCACACCGCCGACTACGTGAAGTCGCCGGGCAAGCTGCCACAGTTCGTGATCGAGAGCGTGCGCGAATTTGCGAAAGCTGAATATGGCGTCGACCTGTTGAAGCTCGAAAGCCTGCTCGCCGCCAACAGCCTGCTTCCGCGCGACGCCAGCGCGGCGGCGCAGGCCGCGCAACACGAAATCGACGCCATCGGTGAATCTGTGAGGCGCGCCGGATACCTTCGGTGTTGCTCTCAGGCGGCGCCACGCTGGAGAAATTCGAGCGCGTGCTGGATTATGCCTATGCCGCCGGCGCCGGCGGCTTTCTGGCCGGCCGCACCATCTGGCTCGACGCGGTGCGCCGGCATTTTCCGGATCGCAACGCGGTCGCTGCCAGCTTGCGAAAGGACGGCGTCGCCGTTCTCGAACGCCTCAGCGAACTGACCAAGGCCAGCGCCAACCCCTGGACCGCGCATTTTCCCGTCGTCAGCGACATCAAGCAGGAGGGCGATTTCGCGCGGGCTTATTAGCCCTATTTTCGCACGCGCCCGCCCCCGTAACTCTCCGGATTTCAGATGTGCGGCATCAGGCCTCAGGGGTCCGACGATGTCGGTCCCCGCAAGCAAAAAAGTCTTCATTTAGGTTACCGCCTTAAACGCCCGGGCTGCGGCATAATTGAAGGAATCTTAGGCTCGCCCGGCCATCATCACACGCGGGGCCGCAGAAACGTTTCACTGCGCGGGAGGCCGGACAGGCAGCTTGACCCGCTGGTCGTAGCGTCATTATGTGCCCTGAAGGATTTTCGAGTCACAGGCCCGGCCTGCCGCGAAGATGAAGCCAACACGCGTGACGAGCAGCGATGAAAGCGGGAAACGGCAGGCCATCATCGATGCTGGCCGCCGGATGAACGCGCTCGGCATCGATCAGGGCACCTCGCCCGCGCAGCAATATCCTGGCCGCCTGCAGATCTGCAAACCACTGCTGCTTTCCAAGGCAGAGATCGAATTCGTCCGCCGAAGGATGGCGGGCTATGGGCATGCCGATGTCTAGCGCGGATAAACAGGGCGGGCGTGTGGTTTCGCGGGTCAACCACATCATCGACCGCAGCCGTTCGAACCGGGTCTTGACCCGGCTCAGGGTGCTCCTGCGCAGCAATGAATTCTATTTGATTCCGCTTTCGCTGGTGGTCGGGGTCATTGCCGGCGCGGTCGTGACGCTGATGAGCGAGATCGCCCAGATCATGCACGTCACGATCTTCGGCATTCCGATCGACGTCCGTTTGAGCGCGAATGCTTATGTCAACCCGGTCACGGCGTTGGTTGCGCCGGCGTTCGGTGGGCTCGTGCTCGGCGTGATGGAATGGCTGCGCCGGCGCTGGAAAATCGCCAATGCGGTCGACCCGATCGAGGCCAACGCATTGCGCGGCGGACGCCTATCGTTGCGCGACAGCGTCGTGGTGAGCGGCCAGACCCTGCTTTCGAACGGCGCCGGCGCGTCGGTCGGTCTGGAAGCGGGTTACACCCAGATCGGTGCCGGCGCAGCCTCGCTGCTCGGACAGCTTCTGCATCTGCGGCGCAACGATCTGCGCCTGATCGTCGGCTGCGGAGCGGCCGGCGCGATCGCCGCCGCGTTCGGCGCCCCGATTACCGGCGCCTTCTACGCCTGCGAGTTGATCGTCGGCGTCTATTCCGTCGGCAGCGCGGCACCGATCCTGGCCGCGTCGCTGTCGGCGGCCTTGACCGCGCAATGGCTCGGCGGCGCGCCTTATTCGCTTGAAGTGCCCCACGTCAATGCCGTCGGCGTCGAGCAGTATCTGGCGCTCATCGGGTTGTCGCTGATCGTCAGCATGATCGGCATTTTGGTGATGCGCAGTTCGGCGCTGTTCGAGCGGTTGTTCGCGCAAAGCTGGGTGCCGGTCTGGTTCAGGCCCGTGATCGGCGGCGTCTGCGTCGGCGGGATGGCAATCATCACGCCGCAGGTGCTCGCCGCGGGCCACGGTGCGATGGTGCTCGACCTGCATCGGCAGATGGCAACCGACATTATCGCCCTTGTGATCGTGCTGAAGCTGATCGCGTGCCTGATTTCGCTGGCCTCCGGCTTCCGCGGCGGTCTGTTCTTCGCGTCGCTGTTCGTCGGAAGCCTGCTCGGAAAATTGTTTGCGGCACTGCTGTTGCTGTTGGGACCCAGTTTCGCCGTCGATCCGACGGTTGCCATGCTGACGGGCATGGCCACCCTCGGGGTCGCCATCGTCGGCGGCCCGCTCACAATGTCGTTCCTGGTGCTGGAGATGACGCGCAGCGTCGACGTTACGGCAGTGGTTCTGGCCGGCTGCATCGTCACCAGCATCTTCGTCCGCTTCATGTTCGGCCATTCGTTCTCGACCTGGCGGCTTCACCTGCGCGGCGAAACCATCCGCAGCGCCAACGACGTCGGCTGGCTGCGCAATCTCACGGTCGAGCGCATGATGCGGACCGACGTCGGCAAGGTGCCGGGGACAACGACGATTGCCGCCTGCCGGCGTGAATTCGTCCTGGGATCGCGGCCCGCGGTGGTCGTGGTCAACAACAGCGACGATTATTGCGGCTTGGTGGCGCTTCCGGACCTGTTTCTGGGCGAGCTCGATTCGATCGCGGACGAGATCCAGGTGGTCGAGCTCGCCAAATACACCGATGTTGCGCTGCTTCCTGAGATGAATGTCAAGACCGCGATGAAGATCTTCGACGATGCCGAGGCCGAGGTGCTCGCCGTTCTGGAGTCGGAGGAGAGCCGCAAGGTGATCGGTCTCTTGACCGAGTCCTTTGCACGGCGCCGTTACGTCGAAGAGATCGACCAAGCCACCCGCGGCGTGCTCGGCGCGCTCTCGTAACCGGGACGCCTACCGGTCCTGCGTCGAAGCCCAGGCCGCGACGACGGCCCGCTCGTCTCCGGTCATTTCGGTGACATTGCCCGGCGGCATCGCGCTCGCCCAGCCGGCGTTGCGTCCGATCAGCCGGGCGTTGCGCCGGATGTGCTCCGCATCGTCCAGCCGGATGCCCCTTGGCGCGATGATGATCCCGTCCCACACCGGCTCGGCGGCATGGCACATGCTGCATCGCGACAGGATGATTTCCTGGACATTGGCGAAGGTCGGCTCGACCGCAAGCGACCCGGTCTTGATCTCGCGCGGACCGGCCGCAGACAACAACCCGATCGCGATCATCCCGAGACTGGCCGTGCCCCACACCCACCATGGCGATGTGCGCCCGGCATGCCGCTCGTTGAAGAAGTGCCGGATGATCGGACCGAGCGCCAGCACGATGGCGACGATCGCCCAATTGAAGCGGGTAGCGAACAACAGCGGGTAGTGGTTGCTGGTCATCAGCACGATCACCGGCAGCGTCAGGTAGTTGTTGTGGACCGACCGTTCCTTGCCCGCCTTGCCGAGCTTCGGGTCGGGAGATTGGCCGGCCAGCAGCGCCGCCACGATCTTCTTCTGGTTCGGGATGATCACCAGGAAGACGTTGGCGACCATGATGGTCCCAATGATGGCGCCGATCTGGTTGAACGCGCCCCGCCCACTCAAGACATGGGTGAACGCGTAGGTCAGGGCGACCAGGAAGACATATCCTCCGCAGGCAAAGGCGAGCTCGTGCCGGGCGAGCCCGGTCCGGCAGGCGGCTTCGTACAAGAGCCACGCCAGCGCGAGGCTGGCAAAACTGAACAGCCCGGCCTGCAGCGGCGTCAGGTCGAGCACCGACTTGTCGACCAGGAACAGCTCGGCATCGAGATAATAGACCACGACCATCAGCGCGAAGCCGGACAGCCAGGTCGTATAGGCCTCCCATTTGAACCAGGTCAGCTCATCCGGCATGGTCGCCGGCGCCACCAAATATTTGACAATGCGATAGAAGCCGCCGCCGTGGACCTGCCACGCCTCGCCTTGAACCCCCTGGGGCAGATCGTGGCCCGGCTTCAGGCTAAGGTCGAGGTGGATGAAATAGAACGAGCTGCCGATCCATCCGATCGCGGCCACCACGTGCAGCCAGCGAAAGATCAGGCTGGCCCATTCCGTCAGTATCGATCCCCACATTATCGCTTCCATCAATCATGGTCGGGACAATGCCCCACGATGTTCAAAAACAACTTCATCGGCCGCTGGCGCGCGCTGTCATGTGTTGCACCGATCGTATTGATTTTCCAGCGCTTCTGCGCGCCGCCAGTGCACATCCTTGAGGCAGGCGGTGCCGCTTGAACCGCCTCGCGATCACGTCCGGCAAAAGGCAAATTGATCAAGAGGGGCGAACATTTGCCGCCGGGTACTATTATTGTTGTGAGGTGTGAAGCGTGAAGCGATGCAGATGCGAGGTAACGATACGATGCCAATGCGTTCAACGGCGGCGATGATCTCCGGCCTTTTGTTCCTGATAGCCTCGAGTGGCGCGGCAACAGCCCAATTGCGGGAGGGTACGCACGCCTTCGGCGATTGGCGGCTCGACAAGCCCGGCACGATCCGCCTGATCACGCCGAAGGACCTGCCCGCACCGGGCGCGACGCCGTCGGCCGCAAATGTCTCGCGTGTCGTCGCGAAGCCCGCGAACGCCAACCTGCAGGTCCCGCCCGGGTTCAGGATAGAATTGTTTGCGGATGGCTTGAACGGTCCCCGTATCCTCAGGGTCGCGCCGAACGGCGACATCTTTGTTGCGGAAACGTACAACGGGAGCATTCGGATTCTGCGCGCCGCCGACGGCGCCTCGAAACCGGACACCAACGGGGTCTTTGCGGCTGGCCTCAATCGTCCGTTCGGGATCGCGTTCTTTCCCAATGGCGACAACCCACAATGGGTCTATGTCGGCAATACCGACAGCGTCGTGCGCTTCCCCTATCATTCCGGAGACCTCAAGGCTTTGGGTCCGCCTGAAACAGTGGTCGCGAGCCTGCCGCGACGTGGGGCGCACACGACCCGCGACATCGTGTTCACGCCGGACAACGCGCGCATGCTGGTCTCGGTCGGCTCCGCCGGCAACGATGGCGAGGGCATGGGACGCCCGCCGGGCGGCCTCGAAGCGTGGGCGGGCGAGCATCCGCCTGGCGCGGCCTGGGGCTATGAGACCGGCCGCGCCGCGGTGCTAGCGTTCGACCCCGACGGCAAGAACCAAAAACTGTTCGCGACCGGCATCCGCAACTGCGTGGGTCTCGCTATCCAGCCGCAGACCGGCACGCCCTGGTGCTCCACCAACGAGCGTGACGGGCTCGGTGACGATCTCGTGCCCGACTATGTTACCAGTGTCCGCGAGAACGCGTTCTACGGCTGGCCGTGGTTCTATATCGGCGACCATCCGGACCCCCGCCATGCCGGCGAACGTCCTGATATCAAGGACAAGGTCACGATTCCCGATGTTTTGCTGCAGGCGCATTCGGCCTCGCTCGGACTGACGTTCTACCAGGGAAGCAGTTTTCCGGTGGAATATCGCGGCGACGCCTTTGCCGCCGAACACGGCTCGTGGAACAGGTCGAAGCGAACCGGCTATAAGGTGGTCCGTATCCGCATGAAGGACGGCGTGCCGACGGGTGAGTACGAGGACTTTTTGACTGGGTTCGTCATTGACGACAGCAATGTCTGGGGCCGTCCGGTCGGCGTTGCCGTCGCCCATGACGGCGCGTTGCTGGTCTCGGAAGACGGCAACGGCACGATCTGGCGGGTTAGCCACTAAATTCTTGTTCTCCCAGAGCTTGAGAAGATGAGTCCAACAATGTTGTTGGGTGTGATGTCAAGGTTGAGGTCGACAGGAGGTTTGAGAAGACCAGAATCCTGCGATTTTTCGGGCAGAAATGAAGGTCTGATGCGGCGTCTTGCGCTTAGGGGCGGCGGTCTTTGCTGCTGAGTGATGGGCAGCGAGGTCAGGCCGCGACCAGGAGATCGACGACTTTTTCGATGGCTTTGTCAGCGCGGTGGTAGGCGGCTTCGAGCCGGCTGTCTGGCCGATGTTGGGGGTCTGGCCGGTGGTGGAAGCGACTGTTGGCGAGCGGTCCGCACAAGCGCTTGTGGAAGAACAGGAAGAGCAATGCGACCTGAACCCCCTTGGGGGTAAGAAGGTGGGCGTAGCGTGTGCCGTCGCGCTCCAGGAGTCCGTGCCCCTTGAGTTTGCGCAGATCGTAGCGAAGCTGGTTGAGGCCGTAAGCATCGGCGGAGAGGTGGAAGGTGCTGAGGACGGCCTCGTGGATTTCGCGTGCCGTCCAACCGCCGACATGAGTGCCGGCGTGCAACAGGACCTCAAGGAGGCGGATGATGCGGGTGTCGTGGATTTTGATGCCGGGGTGGCGGACTGAGCCGACCGTCACGGGTAGCGCCATCCGCTGCAGCAGCGGAAAGTCGGTGTGGACGTTGAGCCACTGGGCCTGGAAACTGGCGAACCGGCTGATGATGGTCTTAAACCTCTGGCGGACCTCATCCAGGTGATCCAGCCCCTTCTTGAGACCGAAGTCGCAGAGGTTGTTGGAACAGAGTTCGTTGCGCAAGAACATCGAGAACTTCTCATATTGCCTGAGAACGGCATTGCGGAAGTAGGCGCGGAAGACGTGATGACCGTGCTCGATCTGATCGATGACGGTCGAGAGCTTACCCCGATGGTTGCGCTGCAGGCGGGTACCGAAGACCTCGGCGATCCTGTGGGCGGTCAATCGCCACAAGCCAAGCTCACAGCCTCGCTCGAACAGCTTGTGGATTGGAAAGTTGTGCTTGAACACAAAATTGAAGCAGTACTCGACCTGACTGATCGCATAGGTGCGCGATAGCTTGCGCTCCTTGGCGGAGAACTTCGGGCCGAGGACGAAGGTCCAGTAGTCGAGCCGGTTGCGGATGATTTTGGGGCTGAGCTTGTCGGCGGCGGCCTGCAGGGCTGCCACGTCGCCAACCGCCAGAAAGGCGTTGTCATCTTTGCGGAAGCTGATCTCGGCACGCGTGAGCTGGTGTTCAATGAAGCTATGGCCGTTGAGGTAGTATGTTGCCTTGAAGGGGAAGAACGAACCCATGCACATGACGAAGGGACCGAGCACTTCATCGTGAATGTAGAAATAGTAATGGGTGAAGCGGCTGCGTTGGTTGGCGACAATGCGGTAATTGGGGTCTTTGGTGGGATATTTCGGCACGGTGATCCGGAACGTCGGCCCGACCTCCAGGCTCTTGAAGATAAAATAAACGCCGTAGGCGTTGTTTCGCACCACTCGGCGTTGCCAGCGGCGCACAAAATCCTCCTTGCGAATGCCCTTCTCGGCCCATTCAATGGGAATGCGACGATTGCGGGCGAAGGCCTCAACCCAATTCTGGTAGCGGTTGGTGCGCTCGCTTAAAATCTCCTTGGCGATCACCGGGGCGCCAATGACCTCGTGAAAGAAATAGACCACGTGCTCGGGCCGGGAGAGCCGCGTCAGGTAGCCGTGAATGACGATGCGGTCGAAGCAGTGATAAACGAATGCCAGCAAGTGGCCGAATAACTGGGTGAAGAGTTCCATGGCCAGCACCACGACACGCGGGACAGGTCGAAAGAGGATCAAACGGGGACCGGGCAAACGTATGGTGGACGGCAAGAGCTTTCGGCTTGCCGATGAGGTCCACTACATTCAACGTCGGGCTGCCGAGCACGACGAGCGCATCGTCACCGTTGGCCAGCTGGTTTTTTTCTCGACCGAAACCGGAGATGCGTGGCTGCTCGATACCCTCGATCACTTGGCCGCGCGGCTGGCCCGCGATGGAGATCCCGAACCGATCGACATCGAGGACACCGAAACCACATTCGCAATCGGGTGGAAAGGGCAATACCGAATTGAGGGACGGACCTTCGTCTACGTGGATGGGCATAGCGGTAGAGTCAGTCATCTCCGGTTACCTAACGCAGAAGCTCGCCCAACTTGGATAGCTTGGCGAGCTCAACATTCTTGGGCCTTTGATCCGCCGGCACACGCAAAAATCAAAGCACGCCCAGCACTCGATAGCCGCGGATTAAAATTTCAAATATCTTTGGTTATACTTAGAGCATGATCTGGAAAAGTGGGTACCGGTTTTCCAAAAAGATCATGCTCAAGCAATGCTTCTCGGAGGTGCATTTTTTGGCAAACATCTGGGCGCGGAAGTCGACGGACGAACTGGCGAAGGAAGCGGCCGAGGCCGACACCGGCGGTGAGGTGAGGCCATTGAAACGGTCGCTGTCGGCGCTAAATCTGGTCGCGCTCGGGGTCGGCGGCATCATTGGCGCCGGCATTTTCATCCTCACCTAGCATGCGGCCGCGGCGAACGCAGGTCCAGCCGTGACGCTGTCGTGTCTGTTGGGCGCGGTCGCCTGCGCGTTCGCCGGCCCCTGCTATGCCGAGATGTCCTCGACGGTGCCGATCAGCGGCAGCGCCTCCACCTATGCTTACGCGACGCTCGGCGAACTGGTGGCCTGGATCATCGGCTGGGGCCTGATCCTCGAAGACGCCGTCGGCGCGGCGACGGTCGCGATTGGCTGGTCCGCCTACGTCGTGAGCTTTGCTGGGGATTTCGGCCTGATCATACCGGCGCAGTTTGCCTCCGCGCCGCTCAGCTATGACGCCGATTAGCAAGCCTGGTCGTCGACCGGCGCCATTCTCAACGTGCCGGAGGTTGTGGTGATCGTTGCGGCCACCTGGCTGCTGTGATCGGCATCCGCGAGTCCGCGCGCTTCAACGACGTCATCGTCGCGGTTAAGCTGGCGGTGATTTTCCTGTTCCTCATTCTTGCCGGCCCTCCACTTCTCGACGACGAACTGGGTGACGTCGGCCAATCCCGACGGGCTGTTGATTCCGCCCAACGCCGGCACCGGAATCTATGGCTGGTCGGGCGTGGTCCGCGGCGCCGCGGTGGTATTTTTCGCCTGTATCGGGTTCGATGCGGTCTCCGCCACCGCCCAGGAAGCCAAGCCGCGTGGCCGCGACCTGCCTATCGGTATCCTCGGCGCGCTCGTGATTTGTACGATCCTGTATGTCGCCGTCGGCTTCGTGCTGACGGGGATCGTGCCGTTCGACAGATTGAGCGTGCCGGATCCGTTCGCGGTCGGCATCGACGCCGCCGGCATCGGCTGGCTGGCGCCGCTGATCAAGCTCGGGATCGTGCTTGGTCTGACCTCGGTGATCCTGGTGTCGCTGCTTGGCTAACCCCGCATCTTCCGCGCTATGGCGCGCATGACGGCTTGCTGCCGAGGGCCGCGGCGAAAATCCATCCGCGCTTCCAGACCCCGTACGTTTCGACCGTCGGCTCCGGTGCGGTCGTGGCCGTCCTTGCCGGCTTCCTGCCGATCGGCCTGGTCGGCGAACTCGTCAGCACCGGGACGCTGTTTGCGTTCGCGGTCGTGTCTGTCGGCACGCTGGTGCTGCGCATCGCCGATCCCGGGCTGAAGCGTCCGGTCCGGACGCCGGCGATCTGGATCGTGGCGCCGGCGGGAGCGGTGACCTCGATCTTCCCGATGTCCGGCCTGCCCATCGATACCTGGCTGCGGCTCGCGGTCTGGCTCGTGATCGGGCTTGCGATCTATTTCGCCTATGGTGCGAAACACAGCCGGATTGCACAGTCGGAATAGTAAGCTCAAATCGTACGCGCCTGCTTGCGGACTGCGTTGGCGATCGGCCGCAGCGATTCCGCGCTCGAGTGGCCGACCAGGCTATAGCCCATGCCACCGTCGGCCCAGGCGAAGCCGGCGACGTCGCCCTTCGACTGAGGAAGCATCGGCGCATTTTGATCCGTGCTCATCGGGCGCGTCAGCACGACCAGCCGTTCGCCGTGATCGTCATCGTACATGAACATGGCTGCCGGACCGTGCGAGGTAGCGACCAGACGCCCTCCCATCAGCCGATAGCCCGCCGTCGTCAGATCCGGCACGTTCACCGGCTGATGCAGCCGGCTCGAGACCCACTGGACGAGTTGGGCGTTGTCGGCGGCCCGTATCTCGACCGGCCGGACATGGTCCGGCGCATAGACATTGTAGGAATCCGCGGCTTCCTCGGCGAGCGCAAGCAGTCCGCCGGGCGAAGCCTGCATCATCGAGCCGCGCGCGACCCAGCCGGCAACGCCGCTGATGCTCACGAGCAGCATCGCGGCGACCGCCCACCACACTAGCGAAGGGCGCCGCCTGCGGTTCTCGATGATCCGCGACAGATTGAGCTCCGCCGGTAACGGTTCGTCCGCGATCGGCGCCAGCGCCGCGCGCAAGCGCTCGCGTTGGTCGGAAAAGGCAGCGACGCGCCGGGCTACTTCGGGATGGCTTTCGAGGTAATTGGCGACTTCGACCTGCCGCTCCGGCTCGAGCACACGATCCACATAAGCATGGAGATCATCCTCCGTGATGGGTCGATGGTTCATCTGACGCTCCGTAACGGCACCACGTTCTTCGATGCGCTGTCTCCTGTACCTTCGATCTCCTGCTGCAATCGTTCGCGCGCCCGCGACAGGCGGGACATCACCGTGCCGAGCGGTATATTGAGGACTTTCGCGGCGTCGGCATAGGAGAGATCTTCCACCGCGACCAGGAGCAGCACGGCGCGCTGGTCTTCCGGGAGTTTCGCGAGCTTGTTCAGAACGTCCTGATAGACGAGCTTCTGCTCCTGCACGGCATCCTGCCCAAAATTATCCTCATTGGTCTCGTCGATGGTCACATGCTTGCCGCGCGCGGCCGCGCAGCGAAACTGACTGATCGCGAGGTTATGGAGAATGGTGAAAAGCCAGGCGCGGGCATCGGCATCGCGCCGCTGGTGCCAGCGGCTGACCGCGCGTTCCAGGCAGTCCTGCACCAGATCGTCGGCCGCCGCCCGATTGCGGAGCAGCGCCCGGGCGTACCGGCGCAGCGCCGGAATCAACGGTTCGACCTGATGCAGCAAGTCGTTCATTGCTCGCTCCGGCCCGACCTCTCGTGATCGACCCTCATGGGCTCTGCACCTGCACTGCCTCGCCGAATTTCTCCGCGTCACCGGGGGCGATGACCAGATAACGCCGCGCAGCCTCGCTTGCCTGCACGATCTGCCGGATCGGACCCGCCGCATCCACGATAGCCGATCCGGCTGGATTGGTCATGAAAGCCGCTAGCGGTTGCAACGATCCGCTTCCGTCCGGCTTGTCCGCCAGGGCAAGCACGTATTTTTGCTTCGGCTCCAGTCCAGTCACAGACGCCTGCAGCACCTGGATCAGGCCTTGATCGAACATCGAGACGCTGGTCGGCGCCTTCGCTTCATTTGAACCCGCTTTCGGCCTAAGCGTGAGCTCGGCAACGCGGCCGGCAATGCCGAGGCTTTGCAGGTTTTGCCGGTCGTCCGGATTGGGTGCAGCGCCCGGCACATAGGCGATCGCCTGCGGTGCCTGGCCGATCGGAATATTGGCGATCACCGCGTTGGTCGCGGTATCGATTGCCGTCAGTGCATCGTCATTCTCGAGACCGACATAGATGCGGGAGCCGTCTCCCGACGGCCAGACGCCGTGCGGAAGCTTGCCAACAGGGATGGTGGCGACCTGCGAAAAATCGTCGGTGCGGAATACCTTGACCTCGTTGATGCCGCCGACCGTGACGTAGGCGAAGGTCCCCTTCGCCGTCCGCGCGAAATTGACGTGGTTGGTAATCGGACCGGTGTCGAGCGTCTTGATCAGGTTGAACGGCGGCTTGGCGTTGAACACCTGGGTCTTGCCGACATCCTTGAGCGTGAACCAGACCTGCTGGCCGTCCGGCGTCGCCGCGATATTCGGGCAGAACGGGCTTTCCTGCGCAACCTTGGCGATGATCTTGTGGTTGGCGACGGTGACGACGTCGGTCTCCGGATTGAAGGACGAGCAGATGTAGCCGTACTTGCCGTCGGGGGAAAAGATCTGCATGCCCGGTCCGTTCGGCGTGATGATGCGGGTCTTTTCGGCATAGGTCTTCGCATCGAGCACGGCGACGTAGTTCTCGCCGCGGACGGTGACCCAGACTTCCTTTCCATCGGGCGTGAAGAAGGCTTCGTGCGGCGAACGGCCGACATAGGTGACATGCTTCACCGAATTGGTCGCGGTGTCGATGAAGGTCACCGAATTCGATCCGATCGAGACCACCGCGAGCGTGCGGTGATCGGGCGAATATCCCATACCGTGGACGAGCACCTGCCCCTTGTAGAGCGGGCTGAAATTGCCGGGCTGGGGATCGCCGAGCTTGATCACGCCGAGCAACTTGTTGTCGACGGGGTCGGTGACCGAGACCGTGTTGGAGAATTGCTCGGCCGCGTAGACCCGGTCGTGATGGCTGATCGGAATGTCGGCGGAGGATGCCGCGCCCGGTGCCTGACCCGCCCACGCGCCGGTGCATGTCGCGAGCATGGTGCCGGCAAGGAGAAGGCTGATGGAAATTCGTTTCTTCATGGTTGGCTCCTATTTCTTCATGCCGGCGGACATATCCATGTGCATGTCCGCGTCATCGTGTTGATTCTGTTTTGGCGGCTGGGTCGGCGCCGGCGCTGAAGGCGCGACCGGCTCGCCGATCGCGAGCTTCATCGCGTTGATCTCTTGCAGCTGATCGACGATGATCTCTTGGGCGATGCGCCGCAGCTGTTCGTTCTTGCCGTAGCGCAGTTCGATGACGGCCATGTCGATCGCGCCCTGATGGTGCGGGGCCATCATGGCGACGAAGTCGCGGTCGATATCGCCGGTCGGTTTCGCCGCCATGTCGTTCATCATCTTGGTCATCGCGGCCTCGTTCTCCCTGAGGAACGAGCTTTCGTCGGATGTCGCCGCCGCCGCTTGGGTCGAGGGGTGAGCCTCGTGCGCGAACGCCAGCGGGGGAAGGGCGAAAGCGAACAGGATGCGTGCCCCGAAGACGGCCTTGCCGAGACTTGGTTTGAGAAATCGCAACATCGGTCTGCTCCATCGATTGCACCGGTAGTGACGCATACCCGCGATTTCTATTCCGTCGGGAGCCAAAGAATCTTTCCTGATCGACCGCGGATTTTAAAAAAAACGAATGCGCACAGGCACAAAGCCGTCGCGGGCAGCCGGTTCACGTAAACGTTACGTTCGGAAGAGACCGGCGCAGGACCGCTGGCCAATCCAGCGGGTTCTGAAGAGACGTAGGCAGCGGGACGGCCTTCCGCCGTCGCCCATGACCGCAGGCCGCAGTTGTTGTGCGAAAGTCGTCGAACAGCATTTGTCAGAAACAAACGACTCGGCGTATGGATCCCCACCTGCGCTGGGACGACGATGTGGAGGGAATTTTAAACACAAATCCGCGCTCTCGCGGCGCGCTGCGCCCGAAGCTGTGCCTATTTGCTTCTCCCCGGAGGGCGTGAGGAATGCCGATGCCCAATGCACCCGCAGCCTCGTGTGCAAAGTGAGAGCACGAGTTAGAAACCGCGAGGCACCGGAAACACCCGGCATTCCCGCACGCGAATGGTTTTAACGGTTTACTTCGTGCGCTCCCCGGTGACCGGGCTCTTTTGCCACCGCCGTTCGCGGGTAAACCCGCGACCTGGATGCCAGCGTCGGGGCATCAGGACCACACGCCTTCGCCGTCCGCGAAACACCTTTCGAAAAAGCCACTCGACGGTTTTGGTATCAGCCCGCCGAAGCTTTAGCGAAGGCGGATCAGCATCATTCGTCGTTTGATGCCGCCGCATCCATCGCATCCCGTAGCCAACTCCGTGACGATCGCGAAACGCCCCTCTGTGGAACGGGATGGCGAGAACTATGGATTTGATTTGGGAATCGCGAACCGAAATATTTTTTGCGATCTCAAAGAGCCCAGGCCGACGTTTTGAGGGGCGATCGAAATCACGACACACTTGTAACTCTCACCGCTCGATCCGAGCGATTAGCTTTTCTCGCGAGAGCAAAACAGTGGCGCGACAGCGCCCATGGACCGGTGTTCCTAATTGCGCCTCGTCGCCGAGAACTGGCAAGCTGGCACAACGTCGAGCTGGAGGAAGGCGTGCGGGGTCGATTTCGAAACGGTGCCTCACCGGGTTTGAATGGAGGCAAGATCGATGACGCAATCGGAGATGGTCCGCCCGATCTTCATTGGCAGGTGGACGCCGAAGATTTTGTTTTCGCTAAGAGAGCGGCCATACCGGCACGGGCATCAGCGCCGACGGCTCGGCCGCATCTCGCAACGGATGCTGACGCGAAATCTTCGTCAACTCGAATCGAACGGCTTGGTGTCGAGGCGCGTGATGCAGTCGAAGGCAATTGCCGTCGAATACTCCCTTACGGCGGACGCTTGTTGCCCCGCTCGGTGGCATGTGCCGTTGGGCAGAACGATACCGCAAGGACGTGATGGCTGAAGTGCACGTTTCGCGCCCTGGGCTGGGCTGAGGAAGAAGGCCAACAATATGCGAAGGAAGCAACGAAAATGACTGCACCAAGGACCGGGATACGCCAGGAGTGGTTGGCAAATATTTTCGGGGACAGTCGCGGATCGGCAATCCTCGGGGCATCCAATTATCTGCGCCTGGCTGCTGCACCGACCTTCGCGGTCATGGCATTGCTGACCGGTGTCATCGGTAGCCCGAAGGATCTGCTTTGCTCGGCAGCGCATGATGTGTCGCCACTGACCGGAATGGCCGCGATGTACCTGCTCATGAGCATCTTCCACTCACCGCCTTGGCTCAAGCTGATTTCCAGCCGACGAAAAGGGCGCCCGCGCGGCCGGTCTTACGCATGAGGGCGGCAGTAGCGGCCGTTCGCCAGCATGCGGCCGGAGAGGAAACGGGCCGCTGGCAGTTCAAGAACGATTAGGAACAGGAGAGACATATGGACAGGAACAAAGCGAGAGACAAAGCACATCCCGGAATGAACACACCTCCGATAGTGTCGCCCGAGGCCTGGGAGGCTGCGCGCCAGCAGATGCTGGCGAAGGAAAAGGCCCAGATGCGGGCTCGCGACGCCCTGGCCGCCGAACGCCGGCGGATGCCGTGGATGGCCGTCGAGAAGGCGTACGTATTCGAGGGGCCCAAGGGCAAGGCGAGTCTGCTCGACTTGTTCGATGGCTGTCGTCAGCTGGTCCTCTATCGCGCCTTCTTCGAGCCCGGGGTGTTCGGCTGGCCCGAGCACGCCTGCCGCGGCTGCTCCCTGGGCGCCGATCAGGTCGCCCACCTGGCCCATCTGAACGCTCGCGACACCACGCTTGCCTACGCCTCGCGGGCGCCGCAGGCGGACATTGCGCGCCTGAAGGCGCGGATGGGCTGGGAGATGCCCTGGTACACGATCACCGACAGCTTCGATAAAGACTTCGGCGTCGATGAATGGCACGGCCACAACGTGTTCTTCCGCGACGGCGAGCGGGTGTTCCGCACCTACCTCGTCAACAGCCGAGGCGACGAGGCGATCGGGACCACCTGGAGCTACCTCGATATCACGCCGCTCGGCCGTCAGGAGACTTGGGAGGACTTGCCAGAGGGTTACCCCCAGACCCCGCCGTACAAGTGGTGGAACTGGCACGACAACTACGACGCCGAGGCCTCGCCTGACCGGAAGTGGGTCGAGGTGTCCGATGCCGGAGAAGCCGCCTTCCAAAAGCGCGACGCCGAGGGCGCAAAGCCTGTGTAGCAAGTAGCCCGCATGAGCACGGCGAGATGCGGAGATTGACGCAAGTGAAAACCCCGGATGTCGCTTCGCTCATCCGGGTCACGCTCATCCTGGTTACGCGTGCTGGAACCGCGTTGATCCCACAGGAGAAGCTTTTCTCCGCCGTCATTGCGAACCAACGGGTCCGCGCAAAGCGCGGCCCGTTGACAGGCTTCGCGAAGCAATCCATCCCCCGCGGAAAGAAAGAATGGATTGCCTGTGCGCCAGGTCAAGCTGGCGTGATCCCGCCGGTGAGAGACCGGTCCGGGTAAGCCGTAGCGGGCGCCCGGTAACGAGTGTTGCATGGTCGCCGGCGACGGCGGGTGCGAAGCGTACACAGTGATCGTGTGGGGTGTGCTATTGAGCCTCGAACACCAGAATTCCGCAGAGGCCGAGACGGTAAGCAACGTCGAAGGCAACATGTGCGGTCCCGTTATGCGAGGGACTGACGCTCTGCCGTGGTCGAAGACCACATCACGCACGAAAGGATCACGTCGGAACCTGGGAGATCTCACGTTCGGCCGATGGACACATCGTCCCCCAAGGCCCGTATCGGGAAGGTGAGGAGCCGTAGCCGATGATGCACGAGCGTGAGAAGTCAGGCCTCGCCGTAGTAGCTATGAAGCCGACCAACAAGGCGGAGCGATCCGCTGCGGAGTTGGGGGAGCCAAGGGCGGGGGGCCGAGGGGAATGTGGGCCAGCACAGCACGGACCGGGCACGGAACCGGGCAACCGTGTCACAGGGGTTGGAACGCATACGGCAAGTTTCGCCGCTAAACACCCAAGGTGGGAGCCGTATGCGGGAAAACCGCTTGTACGGTTCTGTGCGGGGGGCGCTCAGAAATGAGCGTCCCTACCGCGATCGGAGCTCACGCTCCGCGCCATGACGTGGTGGGCGTGGGCGCATCCATGATGCGCACTTGCGCTTTCAGGGAACGTCGCATCAGAGCCTGTAGGACAGGTCGCCTATCCCCGCCGCACGCTCGACCCGCCGTCGACGGGCAGCGTCACCCCGGTAATAAAACTGGCTTCGTCGGAGGCCAAGAACAGCGCGGCGTTGGCGACGTCCCAGCCGGTGCCCATCTTCCTGCGCAGCGGCACCTTGCTGTCGCGTTCGGCGGCGACCTCGGCGCGGCTCTTGCCGAATTCGCGGGCGCGGGTGTCGACCGCCATCGGAGTGTCCATCAGGCCCGGCAGGATGACGTTGGCGCGGATGCCGTATTCGGCGTTCTGGTAGGCCAACTGCTCGGTGAAGGCGATCATCGCTGTCTTGGTCGCCTTGTAGGCGACGTACGGATAGGTCGTCACCGCGGCCATCGACGAGATGTTGACGATGGCGCCGCTTTTCTGCTGCCGCATGATCGGAATCACGTGCTTGGCGGCGAGAATGCAACTCTTGAGGTTGATCGCGACGCAGCGGTCGAACGCTTCTTCGGTGATCGTGAGCAGCTCGGCATCGCCGCCCGAAAGGCTGACGCCGACATTGTTGTGCAGGATGTCGATGCGGCCCCAACGGTTCATCGCATCTTCAACCATCGCCTTGATCTCGGCATTCTTGGTGACATCGGCCGTGCAGGCCGCGGCGGTGCCACCTTTGGCCGTGATCATGTCGACCGTCTCCTGGGCCGAGGCGAGGTTGTGATCAACGCACAATACCTTCGCGCCTTCGCGCGCAAAGGTCAGCGCGGTGGCGCGGCCGTTGCCCATGCCCTCACCCGGGCTCTGGCCGGCGCCGACGACGATGGCGATCTTGTCTTTCAGGCGCATGTCAGTTCACTCCCGGGATCGGGTACTGCTGCAGCACCTCTTTGTAATAGGGCTCGTTGTCCATCTTCATGGTGGCGAGCACGCGCACCACGGCGCAGTAGAAGGCGATGGTGAGCACGAGATCGACCATCTGCTCGTTGAAGAGTTGTTGCTTGATCTCGGCAAAGGTCTGTTCCGACATCGCAAGCTCGCGCACCATCTCGCGCGCGCCGCGCAGGATCGCTCTCGCCAGCGGCTCGAGCTTCGACGATTTGCCTTCGGTCTCGGCCATCATCGCCTGGATGTCCTCGTCGGTGACGCCGAACTCCTTGCCGATCTTGACGTGATGGGTGAACTCGTATTCCGATTTCTCCAGCCAGCCGACCTGCAGGATCGCGAGCTCGCGCAGGCGCGGATCGAGCTTGCTCTTGAAGCGGATATAGCTGCCGATGTCGCTGAAGGCGCGCGCCATGTCGGGCGAATTGACCAATAACTTGTGCAGGTTGGTGTTGCGCTTGAGCATGTCGCGATATTCGGGCGCGACCTGGTCGGGCTCGAGATAGGGCAGGCGGGCCATTGTTGTTGTTTCCTTTTCTTGTCAGTTATCTTGTGACTCGCGTTCCGGCGCCTGCAAGGTGACGCCGCCATCGACCACCAGCACCTGGCCGGTGATGTAGCGGGCGTGATCGCTGAGCAGGAATTTCACGGCATGGCCGACGTCCCAGCCGGTGCCTTCCAGTTTCAGCACCGAAGCTTTGGCGCGCTGGGCGCGGGCGCTCTCGCTCATGCCGCGGGCATAGACCATCGGCGTGTACATCGGTCCCGGGCAGATGCAGTTGACGCGGATGTGGTCGCGCCCGTGATCGACCGCCATGGCCCGCGTCAGGCCGATCACCGCCGCTTTCGACGTGGTGTAGGTGGTGAGCCCGCGCGGCCGCAGCGCCGAGATCGAGGAGATGTTGACGATCGCGCCGCTTTTCGCGGTCTTTATCATCGCCGGAATCGCGTATTTCGACAGCAGGAACATGCTCTCGACATTGATCTGCATCACACGCCGGTATTGCTCCGGCTTCTCGTCGACCACGCTGCCGCGGCTGCCGATGCCGACATTGTTGTCGAGGAAGTCGAGCCGGTCGAAGCGATCGACGGCGGCCTCGATCAGCCGCT
Source organism: uncultured Alphaproteobacteria bacterium (assembly GCA_963822795.1). Classification (GTDB taxonomy): domain Bacteria; phylum Pseudomonadota; class Alphaproteobacteria; order Rhizobiales; family Xanthobacteraceae; genus Bradyrhizobium. The sequence continues at coordinate 20,798 of CAWGJM010000057.1, read as the reverse complement.
TGCAATCCGCCTCATTGGTGACGTCGCCGCCGAAGGCGGCCGCCGTGCCGCCTTCGGCCGCGATCATCTCGACCGTGCGTTCGGCCGATACGAGGTCCCGATCGGCCACCAGCACTTTGGTGCCGGCGCGGGCCAGCAGGATCGCCGCCGCGCGGCCATTGCCGATGCCGTCGCCGGCCGCGCCGCCGCCGGAGATCAGCGCGACCTTGCCGGCCAGGCCGGCATCCTCCTCGGGTCCCTGCATTTTGTTCTTCCTTTTGTTGGCGCACGATAGCAATGCTTGCGCGAAGAAAGAAGGGCGGTTCTTCCCGCTAGCCGGGCGATCTTTCCGTGACATGGCATATTGCAGGTGCTCGCATTGCCGGCTGCTCGATGCTGGTGCATGATCGACAACAAAAAAGCCGGAGGCACGCCCGTGAAGATCATCGACGCGCAGGTGCATATCTGGTCGCAGATAGTGGTGCCGCCCTCCGGCCTGCACCGCAAGGTTTCGCAATTCACCGCCGATGAATTGCTCAGGGAAATGGATGAGGCCGGCGTCGATGCCGCCGTCATTCATCCGCCCTTGAGCTGGGATCCCAATGCGAACGTGCTCGCGATCGAGGCGGCGAAAAAATACCCCGGCCATTTCGCGGTCCTCGGCCAGTTCGCGCTCGACAATCCCGAAAACCGCAAGCTGATCCACGGCTGGCGGAACCAGCCGGGCATGAAGGGTCTGCGCTGGCCGCTCCTTTCGGAGCAACACCAGAAATGGCTCCATGACGGCGCGCTGGAATGGCTGTGGCCGGCGGTAGAGCAAGAGGGGCTGCCCATCGCCATGATGGGTGGCATCTTTTTGAATAAATTTCGCGACATCGCTGAGCGCCATCCACGCCTGAAGATGATCGTCGATCATTGCGGACTCAACCGCAACGGCCGCGATGCCGAGGCGTTCATCCATCTGGACGAGCTGGCGGCGCTGGCGAAGCTGCCGAATGTCGCAGTGAAAGCGACCGGCGCGCCGCACTATTCGACGCGAGATTATCCGTTCCGCAACATCCAGAGCGGGCTGCACCGCATCTTCGATGCGTTCGGGCCAAAACGCTTCTTCTGGGGCACCGACATTACACGCATGCCGTGCAGCTACCGGCAGTGCGTGACCTTCTTTACCGAGGAATTGCCGTGGCTTACCGGCAAAAACCTCGAAGACGTAATGGGCCGCGGCCTGTGCGAATGGATCGGCTGGAACTACAACTTTTGAGAGTGCCGGTTTTCTAAAGAGACCATGCTCAAACAACAGACCAGAGATGCTCTCGTGACGCGGTCATGATTTCTGCGGTATAGTCAAGGACGGCCGTGCTGGAACCGTCCCTGTTGCGGTGCGTTCTTTGGGCCGGCGAGTTGGAGCAGCGGGATGGCTGGCCAATGAACATTCTTGATCCCCACGGCCCCATCGCGGCGGCAGACAAGCAGATCCTGATCGACTCGATCGCGATCATGCTTGCGATCGTGCTGCCGACCATCGCCGCGATTTTTGCCTTCGCCTGGTACTTCCGTCAGTCCAACCGGCGCGCGTTCCACTGGCCCGACTGGGAGTATTCCGGCCGGCTCGAGCTCGTGGTCTGGTCGATCCCGGCGCTGACCATCATTCTGCTCGGCGGGGTTGCCTGGATCGGCTCGCATCAACTCGATCCCGCGAAGCCGGTTGCCGGGACAGGGCAGGGCGTCACCGTCGAGGTGGTATCGCTCGACTGGAAATGGCTGTTCATCTATCCGGACCAGCGGATCGCGAGCGTCAACACGCTGACCGTGCCGGTCGGTGCTCCCCTGCATTTCCAGATCACCTCCGCGAGCGTGATGAACGTCTTCTTCATCCCGCAGCTCGGCAGCATGATCTACAGCATGAACGGCATGGTGACGCGGCTTGAGCTGCGCGCCGACCAGGTCGGCAATTATCAGGGTCTTTCGGCTCACTTCAGCGGCGACGGTTTCCCGGACATGCTGTTCGACGTTCACGTCGTCTCCGCGCCGGACTTTGCGAGCTTTGCCTCCAATACGGTCAAGAGCGATCGTGTCCTGAACGGCGACAGCTACAGACAGGACCTGCTCAAGCAATCGGTGCCAAAGGACAAGACGGTCTATCGGCTCGACGACCCTGAACTGTTCATGGCGATCGCGACCCAGAAGATTCCGCCGGGTCCCGGTCCGCAAGAAGCGGCAAATACCGGAGCTGGCAATGTTCGGTAAGCTGAGCCTGGCGGCTATTCCCCTCGACCAGCCGATTCCGCTCGTCACCGGTGCGGTGGTGCTGGTGGTGATCCTGGCCGTCCTGGCCTGGGTGGTGATCGCCGGCCATTTGCCCTATCTCTGGCGCGAGTGGATCACCAGCGTCGATCACAAGCGCATCGGCGTGATGTACGTGTTGCTTGCCAGTGTGATGCTGCTGCGCGGCTTCGCCGACGCCATCATGATGCGGGCGCAGCAGGCGCTCGCCTTCCAATCGAACGGCTTTCTGCCGCCGGAGCATTACAATCAGATCTTCTCGGCGCACGGCACCATCATGATCTTCTTTGTCGCGATGCCGTTCGTCATAGGGCTGATGAATCTTGTGGTGCCGCTGCAGCTTGGCGTGCGCGATGTGGCGTTTCCGACGCTGAACTCGGTCGGCTTCTGGTTGACCGCAACCGGTGCGCTGCTCGTCAACGTCTCGCTTGTGGTCGGCGAGTTCGCGCGCACCGGCTGGCTGCCCTATCCGCCGCTGTCGGAAATGACCTATTCGCCCGGCGTCGGCGTCGATTATTACACGTGGTCGCTCGAGATCTCCGGGATCGGTACGCTGGTCGCCGGCATCAACCTCGTCACGACGGTGCTGAAGATCCGCACCAAGGGCATGAGCTATATGCGCATGCCGATATTCTGCTGGACCACGCTCGCCTCGAACCTGCTGATCATCTCCGCGTTTCCGATCCTGACCGCGACGCTGGCGATGCTGATCCTTGACCGCTACCTCGGCTTTCATTTCTTCACCAACGAGGGCGGCGGCAACGTGATGATGTTCATGAACCTGATCTGGGCCTGGGGGCACCCCGAGGTCTACATCCTGGTGCTGCCGGCGTTCGGCGTCTATTCCGAGGTGGTCTCGACGTTCTCGGGAAAGCCGTTGTTCGGCTATCGCTCCATGGTGCTCGCCACCATGGCGATCTGCGTCATCTCGTTCACCGTATGGCTGCATCACTTCTTCACCATGGGCGCGGGGCCCGACGTCAACGCCATCTTCGGCATTGCCAGCATGATCATCGCGGTCCCGACCGGGGTGAAGATCTACAACTGGCTGTTCACGATGTTCGGCGGACGCATCCGCTTTACGACGCCGATGATGTGGTCGATCGGTTTCATGGTGACCTTCATCATCGGCGGTCTCACCGGCGTTCTGGTCGCGGTGCCGCCGGCGGACTTTTTGCTGCATAACAGTCTGTTCCTGGTCGCGCATTTCCACAACGTCATCATCGGCGGCGTGCTGTTCGGCGCATTCGCCGGCTACACCTACTGGTTTCCGAAGGCCTTCGGCTTCCGCCTGCAGGAAGGCTGGGGCGTTGCAGCCTTCTGGTTCTGGTTGATCGGCTTCTATGTCGCCTTCTTTCCGCTCTATGCGGTCGGCTTCCTCGGCATGACCCGGCGTATGCAGCATTACGACGTGGCGGCGTGGACACCCTGGCTGCACATCGCGAGCGTGGGCGCAGGCCTGATCCTGGTTGGCATCATCTGCCAGGTCACCCAGCTCGTCGTCAGCATCCGCCATCGCGAGGAACTGCGCGACCTCACTGGCGATCCCTGGGATGGCCGGTCGCTGGAATGGGCCACCGCCTCGCCGCCGCCGGCGTTCAATTTCGCCGTCATGCCCAACGTGAGTGGCACGGACGCCTACTGGGCGATGAAACGGCTTGCGCGCACGGAAGGCACGAAAGAGGTGGATTATCAACCGATCGAGATGCCGCGCAATTCGCCGACCGGCTTCGTCTGCGCGTTCTTCGCCACCTTCATGGGTTTTGCGCTGATCTGGCACATCTGGTGGATGGTGATCGTCGCTTTGATCGGCGCTTATGCGACCTTTGTGGTGTTCGCCTGGCGCGACCATGACGAGTATGAGATTCCGACCGAGGAGGTCGCGCGGCTGGATCGCGCCAACATTGCCGCGCGCCGCGAACTCGTCACTGCTGCGGGGAATGTCTGATGTCGATAGCGGTGGTACACGGGCATGATGCGCATGTGATCGGCCTCGAAGACGCCGTCCATCAAGGTCCCGCTTCAAAGCGGATCATCACTGGCTTCGGTTTCTGGATCTTCCTGCTCAGCGACATTGTGATGTTCTCTTGCTTCTTCGCAGCCTATGCCGTGCTGTCGGGGCAGACGGCGGGTGGCCCAAGCGGTGCAGAGCTGTTCAACCTGAGGAACGTCGCGATCGAGACCGCTTTCCTGTTGTTATCGAGCTTCGCCTGCGGCATGGCGAGCATCGCGGCCGAGGTGCGCAGCCATCTCTGGTTCCAGATCGCGATGGCCGTGACCTGCGTGCTCGGGCTTGGTTTCCTTGTCATCGAATTTCGTGAATTCGCCGATCTCATCGCGCGCGGCGCAGGGCCCTCGCGCAGCGCCTTCCTGTCGTCCTTTTTCGCGCTGGTCGGATGCCACGGCTTGCATGTTTCGGCCGGCACCCTCTGGCTCCTGACCATGATGGCGCAAGTGTTTGCCAAGGGCTTTCGCGCCGATATCCTGCGCCGCTTTCTGTGCTTCGCGCTGTTCTGGCATGCGCTCGACATCATCTGGGTCGCGATATTCTCGGTCGTCTATCTCCTGGGGAGTGCGGCATGAGCGACAGTCACGGATTGCCTCAACAAGCCGATCTGGCCCCCGGCGATGAGGAAGTCATCAGCGTCAAGTTTCGCCTGCTCGGCTATCTCGTCGGCCTCGGGCTTGCCGTCCTGCTCACCGCGACGTCGTTCTTTATCGCGGGCACCGATCTCGTTTGGCAACCCTCGATCCCCGTTGCGCTCATCGTGCTGGCGATCGCGCAGATGGGCGTGCACCTCGTGTTCTTCCTTCACATCACCACAGGCCCCGATAACGCCAACAACGTCCTGGCGCTTGCCTTCGGCCTCCTGATCGTGTTCCTGGTGATCGGCGGCTCGCTGTGGATCATGGCGAACCTCAATCACAACATGATGCCGGTGGATCAGATCATGCAGATGCAGCGCTAGCTCATTTTTGTTGAAGCGGTCGAGGCAGCAAAGCCCGTTCCTTCTCCCCTTGTGGGAGAAGGGGCGCGAAGCGCCGGATGAAGGGTTCGAGCCGCGAACGCAGCGCACAAAAATGAGGGATATTCATCCGCGGAGACAAACCCGTCACCCGAATCGCATCTTTCGACGCGATTCGGCCTCTTCCACAAGGGGAGAGGTGCAGCGTCTGACTCAATCTACTCTCACCAAAGGCTAGCTCATTTGCTGCGGCCGGCCCGGCAATTATAGGCCCGGCGGAAGCCCGCAGCCTGGGCATCGTCCTCGGAGCAGAACCAGCGATCGGGCTTCGTCATGGCCGGATAGCTGGGACAACCCTGCAAATGGTAGATTCCGATATTGCCGGTGACGCGTGCGCGCACGGCCAACTTTCCTTTGATGCTGCAACGCGGCGGCATCGTCAGATCGTCGGGGAACAGCACGGTGCGGATTTCGCTGTCGCGGTCGGCCCGGCACGAAGCGCCGAGCAGGACGCCATCCTTCTTGCCGCTGCGGAATTCCTGCGGGGCGACGAAGCAGCCATTCCAGAGTCCCGCGCGCGCGTCCTTCGCGGCGGCTGCGTCGTCCTTGACGTGAACCTTTGCCGCGGGCTCGAAGCTCACGGCAAAGCCGAGACGCACGAGTTGCTGGTTCAGGCTCGCCGTATCGCCATCCGCGCTGCAGACGCCGATGTGCCGGTTCTTGTGCGACTTGTCCGTCCCCAGATCGTCGCAATGCACTGACCGGCCGCCGATCAGCCTGGTCAGTTGCTCGCGCGCGTCGACGCCGCAGGTCCAGGGATCTGCGTGATCGTCGATGCAGATCTGATCGAGCTCCGGGGCGTCGATGCCGTCGAGCCGGTAGGTCACGCTACCGAGCTGGATGGTGTCGCCATCCCTGACGATCGCGCCCGCGGCGTAGCCGGGGGCGGCCGATAGAATGACTGCGAGGACGAAAAACCACCAAATCGAAAAAAACAGCTTTTGTAACCGCATGCGTGCTCGCAGGATGTTCTGGGACCATATGCCCGACTTTCCAGCATATCCTGATGTCACGGCTATGCCAGCATCAGTTCGTCATATCCGCTGGCCGCGACCGCGTCGCATCTGGCGCGGTAGGCGGGAGCGCTGCCGCTATAGCGCGCGACGATGCGGGTCTGCTTACCCTCGACGTTGGAGTTGATCCCGGTCATCCACGAGTTCACTTCGTTGGACAACAGACCCGCTCCAAGCGCTTTCACGTGATCGGTCCAGGACGCCACGCCTGCTTCGGTTGCTTCGAGCCGCATGAAGCCGTTCTCGCCAGCAAAACGGATCAGGCCGCTCACCCAGTCGACGCTGTATTCGATGCTGCGCGGAATATTTCCAAGCGCCGTGTGCGGCCCCATCAGCATCATCATGTTGGGAAAACCATCGACCATGAGGCCGAGATAGGTCTGCGGTCCGCTTTTCCATTTGTCCTTGAGCCGAATGCCATCGACGCCCCGGAAATCGATCTTGTCGAAGGCGCCGGTGATGGCGTCGAATCCGGTCGCGAAGATGATGATGTCGAACGCGTACTCCTGCGTGCTGGTCGTGATCCCGTTGGGGGTGATCCGCTCGATCGGCGTTTCCACGATATCGACCAGCTCGACATTGTCGCGGTTGTAGACTTCGTAATAGAAAGTCTCGAGCGGCAACCGCCTTGTGCCGAAACCGTGGTTCTTTGGAATGAGCTTTTCGGCGACCTTCTGATCCTTGACGCGCTCGCGAATCTTGCGGGCGACGAAATCGCTGATCGTCGCATTCGCCTTACGGTCGATCAGGATGTCGCGGAAATTGCCCTGCCAGATGCCAAAGCCGCGCTCGGCATAGAGCTTTTCGTAGAAGGCCTCGCGTTCCTCATCCGACACCTCGAAGGCGCCGCGGGAATCGGGTGTGTGAATGAAGCAGGCGAAAGTCTCCTGGCATCGGGCAAACATCTCGGAATAGCCGGCCTTGATCCTCTTCTGGGCGTCTTCGTCAATCTTGCCGTTGTGCAGCGGCGCGCACCAGTTCGGCGTGCGCTGGAACACGGTGAGATGTCCGACCTCTCCCGCAATGGTCTGGATGGTCTGCACCCCGGTCGCGCCGGTGCCGATCACGGCGACGCGCTTGCCTGCGAAGTCGAGCGGCTCGCGCGGCCATCGCGCGGTATGAAAGGATTGCCCCTCAAAACTATCGCGTCCTTCGATGCGAGGCAGGGTAGGGGTCGACAATGGGCCGATCGCGGTGATCAGAAAGCGCGCGCGGAAGCGGTTGCCATCCTCCAGTGTGATTGTCCAGCTCGGGGTATCTTGGTCATAGATGGCGGCGACGACCCGGCTCTGAAGCTGGATATCGCGGCGCAGGTCGAATTTGTCGGCGACGTAGTTGAGGTAGCGCAGCGTCTCCGGCTGGCCGGCAAAATGCTCCGACCACTCCCATTCCTCCAGCAGCTCTTTCGAGAACGAGTAGCCATAGGAGTAGCTCTCGGAATCGAAACGCGCACCCGGATAGCGGTTCCAGTACCAGGTGCCGCCGACATTGGTCCCGGCCTCGAACACGCGTACCCGCAATCCGAGCTCACGCAACCGGTAGAGCTGGTACAGGCCCGACATGCCCGCGCCGACGATGATGGCATCGTAGTCCAGAACGGAGATCTGGCTTTCGCGCCGACCAGTCACGTGGCGTTGCTCCCGGATTTTGTATCTTGCAGGCTATCCGATCCAACGGCGATGAACAAATCCCGTATCCATGCGCGCGGGGATTGCGGGGTTGTTTGCTGCTGCGTGCCGCGGCCTTTACTCGCGGCCTGATCTGACCCTATCGTCAAGCGGCCGATCGCCCGGCCAAACGGCGACGGAGAGATTCGGGAGCGGAACGATGGCCCAAATGGAGGCGCGGCAACGTCGGCTTGACTCGATCGATGTCAGCGATCCCAGGCTCTATCAGGACGACGCTTGGCGGGAGCCGTTCGCCGAATTGCGCCGCGAGGATCCCGTGCATTACTGCGAGGCGTCGGCGTTCGGCCCGTATTGGTCGGTCACACGCTACGACGATATCTTTGCGGTGGAGCTCGACCATGAGAATTATTCGTCGAGCTCGGAGCTTGGCGGCATCCAGATCGCGGATCAGCCCAAGGGACTGCAGCGCCCGAATTTCATCCGGATGGACCCGCCGGGCCATACCGCGCAGCGCCGCACGGTGGCGCCGATCGTGGCGCCGTCGAATCTCGTCAATCTTGAGGGCCTGATCCGCAGGCGCACCTGCGACGTGCTCGATGCGCTGCCGCGCAACGAGGTGTTCGACTGGGTCGAGCGGGTCTCGACCGAGCTGACCAACATGATGCTGGCGACGCTGTTCGATTTTCCCTGGGAAGACCGCATGAAGCTTACCTGGTGGTCGGATGTCGCGATCGCCAACGTCAATTCGCCCGACGCGGTGGTGCATTCGGAGGAGGAGCGCTTCGCGGAACAGAAGAAGATGGCGGAATATTTCCGCAAATTGTGGGGCGCGCGCGCCGATGTGCCGCCGACCTTCGATCTGATCTCGATGCTGGCGCACTCGGAGGCGACCCGCAACATGCCGCCGCTCGAATTCATCGGGACGCTCGGGCTTCTGATTGTAGGCGGCAACGACACCACGCGCAATTCCATGAGCGGCGGGTTGCTGGCGCTGGTCGAAAACCCCGATCAGCACGAATTGGTGCGCAGCCGGCGCGAATTGATCCCAAGCCTAGTCAGCGAAATCATCCGCTACCAGACACCGGTGCTGCACATGCGCCGCACCGCGCGCCGCGACGTCGAACTGGCCGGCCGTGAGATCGCTCGCCGAGACAAGATCGTGATGTGGTACATCTCCGGCAACCGCGACGACGACAAGATCGAGCGCGCCGATCAGTTCGTGGTCGATCGTACAAAGCCGCGGCAGCATCTTTCGTTCGGCGCCGGCATCCATCGTTGTGTCGGCGACCGGCTCGCCGAACAGCAATTGAGAATTCTGTGGGAGGAAATCTTGCAGCGCGACCTTCGCTTCGAAATCGCGGGCCCACCGCAGCGGCTTTATTCGAACTTCATCCGCGGCATTCGCTCGCTGCCGGTGCGGATTGTGAACTAGGATTGTGGTTTCGTTATTCCGGGGCGATGCGAAAGCATCGAACCCGGAATCTCGAGATTCCGGGTTCGCTCGTGTCACTCGCGCCCTGGAATGACGGAAGGAATAGGAATGAACGATCCCGTTGACGTTCTCATCATCGGTGCCGGCGCGTCGGGCGCTGCCGTTGCGTGGTCCCTCGCCGAGACCAAAATGCATATCCTGTGCCTCGATCAAGGCGGCTGGATGAAGCCCTCAGAATATCCAAGCACCGGGCGCGACTGGGAGGCGCGCTTCTATGGCGACTACTCGCCGAGCCCCAACATCCGCGCCAGGCCTGAGGATTACCCCATCAACGACGACAACTCACCGATCAAGGTGGTGAATTTCAACGGCGTCGGCGGCTCGACCATCATGTACACGGCGCATTTCCCGCGCCTGCATCCTTCCGACTTTCGCGTCAAGACGCTCGACGGTGTCGCCGACGATTGGCCGATCAATTACGAAATGTTGGCGCCGTTCTTCGCCGAGAACGACCGCATGATGGGCGTCTCCGGGCTATCGGGAGATCCCGCGTTTCCGCCGACCGAGCCGCCGATGCCGCCGCTGCCGCTCGGCCGCTCCGGGGTGCTGCTCGCGAAAGCGATGAACAAGCTCGGCTGGCACTGGTGGCCGTCGGACACGACGGTGGCAACGGTGGACTACGAGGGGCGGGCGCGCTGCATCAATCTCGGCCATTGCACCCCCGGTTGCGCGCAGGGCGCCAAGGCTTCTACCGACATCACCTATTGGCCGGCGGCGCTGCGCGCCGGCGTCGAATTGCGCACGCATTGCCGGGTGCGCGAGATCAAGACCAACGAGCACGGCATGGCCTCCGGCGTCGTCTATTATGACAAGGACGGCGTCGAGCAGTTTCAGCCGGCGGAAGTCGTCATCATCGCCTGCAACGGCATCGGCACGCCGCGGCTGTTGCTCAACTCTGCTTCCAATCGCTTTCCGGACGGGCTTGCCAATTCCTCCGGCCTGGTCGGCAAGAACCTGATGTTCCACCCCTATGGTCAGGTGTACGGCTATGTTGAGGAGCCGACCGACAGCAACCGCGCGCCGCCGACCTGCCTGTGGAGCAAGGAATTTTACGAGACCGATCTCTCGCGCGATTTCGTGCGCGGCTACGCGATCCAGTTCGGCCGCGGCGCAGGACCTGTGTTTGAAGCCGTCATGAGCGAGGCCAAGGGCATCCTGCCCTGGGGCTCGGATCATCATCGCGTCTTCCGCAAGCTCAACGGTCACCGGCTCGCAGCATCCGCGATCTGCGAGGATTTGCCGGAGGAGCACAACCGCGTCACGCTCGATCCCGTCTTGAAGGACAGCCACGGCATTCCCGCGCCGCGGGTCGACTATACCATCGGCGAGAACAGCGCGAAAATGCTGGAACACGGCATCGCACGCGGCAAGGAGATCCTGTTAGCCGCGGGCGCCACCGATATCTGTGTGAACTGTCCGATTCCATATGGCGGCTGGCATCTGCTCGGCACGGCGCGGATGGGCACCGATCCCGCGCGCTCGGTGGTGAACGAATGGGGCCGTTCGCATGACGTGAAGAATCTGTTCATCGTCGACGGCAGCGTGTTCGTCACTTCCGGCGGCGTCAACCCGACCTCCACCATCCAGGCCGTCGCGCTCTACATCGCCGACCAGATGAAGAGCCGCCTGGCCAATTTGTTCGATTGAGGCATTAATGACCGCCGAGAACTCTCTCACCCCGGCCCAGCGCGACGATCTGCGCGTCGTCAGCGCGATGATGATACCGGCAAGCGCCGAGTATGGCGTGCCCAGCGCCGACGACGGCGCCGTCCAGGCCGACATCCTGGCGACGCTTGGCCGCGACACCCAGCGTGTCGGCGAGGCGCTCGACCATCTTGCACGGCTTGCGGGAACGCGGCTCGCGCAACTCGATCAGGCGCGGCGCGATGCGGTCGCGAAAGAGTTCCGCACCACCGGCGGCACGGCTGCGGCGACACTGATTCGTGTGGTATTGCAGTGCTACTACCGTGACGATCGCGTGCTGCGCTCGCTCGGGTTGGAGTTGCGGCCGCCATTCCCGAAGGGCCATGCGCTGGAGCAGGGCGACTGGTCGCTGCTGGAGCCGGTCAAGGCGCGTCCGTCGATGTGGCGCAGGGCCCCATGAGCGATTGGCATTCGGTTCGATACAGATTTCTTCACGAATTTGTCCCATGAAGCGCGCAGCGGACTTTCGTCGGCGATTTTCAACTATCTGAAGTCGCCTGGCCCCTTGGTGCAGCCGTGAGCAGGCGAACCACGATGCGGCTGCGCCATCTCTTCGCGCTTTTGCCCTTGATCGCGGCCGGCGGCGCGATGGCCGAACCCGACGATTACGTCGATATCGCACGCGGCAAGGCCCTGGTCACCGCCGGCGACTGTGTCGCCTGCCATACCGCCCACGGCGGCGCGCCGTTCGCCGGCGGGTTGCCGCTGCAGACGCCCTTTGGCGTCATCATGACGCCGAACATCACGCCCGACAACGCGACCGGGATCGACAGCTGGTCAGCGAACGATTTGGCCAGAGCTATGCACGAGGGCAGGCGGCGGGGCGGCACCTATCTCTATCCGGCGTTTCCCTATCCCTATTACACCAAGGTTTCGCGCGTCGACTATGCCTATTTGCGCGCGCTTCCGGCGGTTACCAGCAGTGTCAACCGCAGCACGCTGCCGTTTCCATTCAGCATCCGTCTCTCGATGAGCGGATGGAACGCGCTGTTCTTCACGCCCGGGACGTTCGCAGCCGATCCCAAGCGTTCGGATGAGTTCAACCGCGGCGCCTATCTCGCCGAGGGCCTCGGCCATTGCGGCGCCTGCCATACGCCGTTCAACGCCTTTGGTGCGAGCAAGGGCAGCCAGTACCTGCAGGGCAACCAGTACCTGCAGGGCAACCAGATCGACAACTGGACGGCGCCCAACATCACCAACGACATGCATGTGGGTCTCGGCAAATGGTCGGTCGACGATATCGTGCAATATCTGAAGACCGGCCAGACCCGCTTCAGCCTCGCCAGCGGACCGATGAAGGATGTGATCGAGAATTCGACCTCGAAGATGCCGGACGCCGACTTGACGGCGATCGCGGTTTATCTGAAGGAGCGCGGCGCAGCCGGCTCGCCTCCGCCTATGCCGCTGGCTTCGTCCGATCCGCGCATGCAGGCCGGCGAGGCGATCTTCACCGATACCTGCTCCGCCTGTCATATGCGTAGCGGCGCTGGCATCGAGCACATGTTCCCCAAACTCGCCGGCAATGTGGTCGCGACACAAGACGATCCGGCCTCGCTGATCCGCATCGTCATTGCCGGCGGGCGGGCGGCTGCGACCGACGTTGCCCGCGATGCCCTCGCTCGGCTATCGTCTTGATGACGACGAGGTGGCCGCGGTCGTCACTTATGTCCGCAACAGTTGGGGCAACGCCGCATCACCGGTGTCGGCCGATACCGTCAGGGCGCTGCGCAGCCGGATCACCCGCGCCGCGCAATAGTTCGGCGGGCTCAGCGCGGGAAGCTGGCGCAACCCTTTATTGTGTGACGTAAAACATTCACTTTGAAATTGGAGTTGTTTGCGGCAGGATCGGACATCGCGTCACGCACGCAAGTCTCGCGCAGCTGATGGAGGACCGAAATGACGGACGAGGTCAGTGCGAATTCTCCTGTCAAGGTCACTCAAGACGCCGCAAGCTTCAGGTGGGACGACGAGAAGCCCAAGCCGGGAATAGGGATCGCGCTGTCGGGCGGCGGTTTCAGGGCCATGTTGTTTCACGCCGGCGCGCTCGCGCGCATGAACGAGCTTGGCCTGTTGTCCCGCGCGCAGCGAATTTCAAGCGTCTCCGGCGGATCGATCATGTCCGGCCACCTCGCGCTCTCCTGGAGCGCGCTTGGCAAGGCTGATGCAAAGGGGACGTTCGCCAATTTCAAGGCCATCGTCGTCGATGCGGTTCTCAGCTTCTCGCACGAGAAGATCGACGTCGTCGATGCCTTGACCGGCCTGTTGCCCTGGTCGTCGGCCTCCGATCAGGTGACGAAGAGCTACGACAGCGGGCTGTTTCACGGCAAGACCTTGCAGGACACGCCCGACTTGCCGCGCTTCATCTTCTGCGCGACCAACCTGCAGACCGGCGTGCTCTGGCGATTCTCAAAACCCTATGAGGGAGACTACGTGATCGGGCGGATCGACACTCCGACTACGCTGGTCGCCCAGGCGGTTGCCGCTTCTTCCGCCTTCCCGCCGGTCCTCTCGCCGTGTGTGCTGCATCCGCCGGCCGGCAGTTTCAAGGATTGGCCGACGGGGCCGATCCTCGCTGCGAGCGAGATCGCCGCTTATCGCTCGCCCGTCATCCTCTGCGACGGCGGCGTCTACGACAATCACGGCATTGAGCCGATCGTCAAAAGCTATCTGACCAATTTTGTCAGCGACGGCGGCGCGCCGTTCGAGCGGACGGCGGCTGTGCAGACCGACTGGATCGGCCAGCTGCGCCGCATCCTTGACGTTACCGACAATCAGGTGCGGGCGCTTCGCCGCCGCGATTTGATCGCGCGCTTCATCGAGGGCAATATGACGGCGGATGAAACCAAGCTGACCGACGACGCGCGGATGGGGGCTTATTGGGGTATCGACACCGATCCCGGAAAGGTGAACCCGCCGAACGCGCTGCCCTGCGACGCCAAATTGACCCACCAACTCGCCCGGGTCTCGACCCGCCTCAGCGATCTCGGCGATACCATTTCGAAGCAGATCGTCAATTGGGGCTATGTCGTTTCCGACCGCAGCCTGCGCGCCAACTATACCGGGCCGATGAACGCGATCAACGATGCGCCGCCGCAGCTTCCATATAAGGAGGCGCCGCTCACAGGGCCGTAGCTGCCGCAAGGCCTTGCGTCGACACCACCCGCCACCCATCTGACATGGCCAAAGGAAACTTCGCCATGCTGGATTTTACCTCTGATAGTGCCGCCGACGGATTGTCGGCGGCGCCCGCGGATCACGCCGCCGACGACCGGGCCCTGCTCGACGCCTATTCCAACGCCGTGATCGGTGTGACCGAGCGCGTCGGGCCCGCCGTGGTGCGCGTCGAAACCGGGCCGAAAGTGCGCAACGCCCGCGAGCGCGGCGGGCTCGGTTCGGGCATCGTCATCTCGCCCGACGGTCTCGTGCTGACCAACAGCCACGTCGTCGGAACCTCCAAGGAGATCAGGCTGCGCGACACCGAGGGCGTCGTCACCGACGCGCGCGTGCTCGGCGTCGATCCCGATACCGATCTGGCGCTGTTGCGTGCCGATGCGGTGCGGGATCTGCACTATGCCGCGCTCGGCAACTCAAAAAGCCTGCGCCGCGGTCAGCTCGTGGTCGCGATCGGCAACCCGCTCGGTTTTGAATCCACCGTCACCGCCGGCGTGGTGTCGGCGCTCGGCCGTTCCATCCGCTCGGTCAGCGGCCGCACCATCGAGGACGTGATCCAGACCGATGCGGCTCTCAACCCCGGCAATTCCGGCGGCCCGCTGGTGTCGTCGAACGCCGAGGTGATCGGCATCAACACCGCGATCATCAATGGCGCGCAGGGCATTTGCTTTGCGGTCGCCAGCAACACCGCGCAATTCGTGCTGTCGGAGATCATCCGCCACGGCTATGTCCGCCGCGCTTATATCGGCGTGTCCGGCCAGACCGCGCCGGTCCCGCGCCGCCACGCGGTGATTGCGGGCGTCGAAAACAAGATGGGCGCGCTCCTGATGCAGATCGAGCCGGACGACCCGGCGGCGCAGGCAGGCCTTCTGCCCGGCGACGTCGTGATCAAGCTCGACGGTGTCGACATCAACGGCGTCGACGACCTGATCCGCGTGCTCGACCGCGACCGTATCGGCCGGACGCTCGCCATGGATGTGCTGCGCCTCGGCCGGTTGCGGGCGTTCGACATTCACCCGATCGAGCGCAAGCCATCGGCGCGACAGGGTGTGGCGCCGTAACGCTTGACGCCTAAAGCGCTATCGCGCTTTAGTTTGTTGTTTGAGCATGGTCTATCCGGAAAACCGGTATCCACTTTTCCGGATCATGCTCGCAGCGGATGCGGGCTTGATGGGTAAGGTCAAACCAATGTCCGTGCTGAGTTCGAAACATGATGCCGACTGCCGATGCCTATGATGTCGTGGTCATCGGCGCCGGCACCGGCGGGATGACGGCCGCCGCGGTTGCCGCCGCGGAAGGGTTGCGGGTTCTCCTGATCGAGAAGACGGAACTTGTCGGCGGCACCGCGGCGTGGTCGGGCGGCATGGTCTGGATTCCCGGGAATGCCAAGATGAAGCAGGTCGGCCTGTCGGATAGTCTTTGCGATGCGCAAAACTATCTTGCGAGCACGGTTCCCGAGACGGAAAATGCCGCGCTTCGCGCGGCCTTTCTCTCGCATGGCCCGGAGGCGATCGACTATCTCGAACGAAACACCGAAGTCCGGCTGCAGCCCGTAAAAGTCTATCCGGATTACTACCCGGATGCGCCGGGCGCGACCGCGGGCGGAAGGGTGCTCGAGCCTGTTGCCTTCGATGGCACCAGGTTAGGTGCGAAGTTCAGACGATTGCGGCCGCCGCTGCCGGAGTTCACCCTGTTCGGCGGCATGATGGTCAACCGGCTCGACATTCCCCATCTTCGGAAAGCGGGCCGTTCGCTGCGATCGACCCTGCGATCGCTGCGGCTGATCTCGCAATACGCGCTGCAACGGCTTCGCGCGCCGCGGGGAACGACCTTGCATCTCGGCAACGCGCTGGCAGCACGTCTCTATGCTTCGCTGCTTGCGCGAAAAGTGGAGATCCTGTTCGGCGCGTCGGTGGAAAACCTGCTGATCGAACAGGATGTCGTTCGCGGTGTGATACTGTTGGATTCATCCGGCAAGCGAAAGATTGCCGCGCGTAAAGGTGTCGTGCTGGCAAGCGGAGGATTTTCCCACGACAAAGCGCTTCGCGAGCGCTTCTTTCCCATTGCCGCCGGTTTTGTTTCCGCAACCGCCAGAGCGGGAACCGGAGACGGCCTGCGGTTCGCAATGGGCATCGGCGCGAGTCTCGGCACCAAAGTCGCCGATCCCGCCTATTGGGTACCGGCATCGTTGTTCAAGCGCGCCGATGGCGCCTGTGGCGTGTTTCCGCATACGGTGACCGATCGGGCCAAGCCCGGGATCATCGCCGTCAATTCGTTCGGCAAGCGCTTTGTCAACGAGGCGTTATCCTATCACGAATTTGTCCGGGCGATGCTGCACGACGGCAATGACGCCACTGGGCGCTCATTCTATCTGATCTGCGATCGCGCCTTTCTCTGGAGCTACGGGCTGGGTCGGATTCAGCCGTTCACCCGGCGTTGGCGGCGTTATGTGGAAACCGGCGAATTGATCGAGGCGCCGAGCATTGGAAAGCTCGCCGCAGCAATCGGCGTCGAAGTGTCAGCGCTGGTTTCGACCGTCGAAAGTTTCAACGCGCATGCCAGATGCGGACTGGACCCTGAGTTCGGGCGCGGCAGCACGATCTATCAGCGCCACCTTGGGGACTTAAGCCATTCGCCCAACCCATGCGTCGCTCCGATCGAACACGCGCCGTTTCTTGCGCTGCGTATCCATCCGGCCGATCTGGGCACTGCGATCGGTCTCAAGACCGACGCCGACGCAAGGGTCTTGCGAGAGGATGGGACCGCGATTCCCGGTCTCTATGCCTGCGGCAACGACATGGGCTCGATCATGAACGGAAACTACCCGGGCCCCGGCATCACGCTCGGGCCGGCCCTGACCTTCGGCTACCTCGCTGGCCGGCACCTGGCCCGGAGTCGTTGAGCGGTACCGGCCGGCTATTCCGCGGCCGCGGCATACCGGGCGTTCTCGAGCTCCGCTTCGAGCCGGGCTTTTTCGACCATCGCTTTGCCGATGTTCTCTTCCTTGATGTGGCCATAGCCGCGGATCGTCTCGGGAAGCCGGGCCAGTTTTGCCAATAGCGGAATTTGCTCGGCCTTCATTGCCAAAATGCGTTGATCGAGCATCGCGAGGTAATCCTCGATCAGCTTGCGCTCGGCCTTGCGTTCCGCGGTGCGGCCGAACGGATCGAACGCCGTGCCGCGCAGGAATTTGAGCCGCGCCAGCAGCCGAAACGCGTGGATGGTCCAGCCGCCATATTCCGTCTTGCGCAAGTGGCTGGTGACCTTGTCGCGGGCGCCGAAGATCGGCGGGGCGAGATGGAATTTGAGATGGAAATCGCCGTCGAATTTCTCCGAGATCTTCTTCGCAAAACTGCCGTCGATGTAAAGCCGCGCGACCTCGTATTCGTCCTTGTAGGCCATCAGCTTGAACAGGTTTTTCGCGACCGCCTCGGTGAATTCGGTGGAAGTCGGCAAAACCGCGGCTTCGGCTTTCCGAACCTCGGCGACCGCCGCAAGATAGCGGTCGACATAGGCCTTGTCCTGATAGTCGGTCAGGAATTGCGCGCGATAAGCGATGATCTCATCGAGCGTCCGGGTTGCGGTTGTCGTGCGGGCGCGGAACTGAGCGACGCTGCGCACCCGCGCCATGTCATAGGCTGCTAGTCTTCCCCAGGTAAAAGCCTGCTTGTTCATCTCGATCGCGGCGCCGTTGATTTCGATCGCGCGCAGGATCGCCTCCAGCGACAACGGAATGCTGCCCTTCTGGAAGGCGAAGCCAAGCATGAAGGCGTTGGTCGCGATGCTGTCGCCCATCAAGGTCGAGGCGATGCCGGTCGCATCCAGGATGTCGAGATTGCGTTCGCCGACGGCGTCGCGCAGCGTCGTCTGCATCGCGCCGATCTCGAAGTCGATGTCGGGATTTTGCACGAAGCTCGCGGTCGGCTGCAAATCGGCGTTCACGAAGGCCTTGGTCACGCCGCGTTCGATCCGGCTCAGCGCCGTGGCGCTGGCGGACACTACGATGTCGCAACCCAGGATCAGATCGGCGCCGCCGGAGGTGATGCGGACGGTCGCGATATCTTCCGGCGTCGCGGCGATCCGGACGTGGCTCATGACCGCGCCGTTCTTTTGCGCGAGCCCGGTGAAGTCCAGCGTCGAGCAGCCTCTGCCGTCGATATGCGCGGCCATGCCGAGCAGCGCGCCGATGGTGATGACGCCGGTGCCACCGATGCCGGTGACAAGGATGTTGTAGGGCGCATCGAGCTTGGGGGCGGGGGGCAGCGGCAGATCGGCGAACAGTTGTCCGGAATCGACCGCTTCGTTCTTGATACGCTTCAGCGTTCCGCCGTGGACGGTGACGAAGCTCGGGCAAAACCCCTCGACGCAGGAATAATCCTTGTTGCAGTTTGACTGGTCGATCTGGCGCTTGCGGCCGAACTCAGTGTCGAGCGGTTGCACTGAGACACAATTGGAGGTCTGGGAGCAGTCGCCGCAGCCTTCGCAGACCAGATCATTGATAAAGACGCGCTTGGGCGGATCGGGATAATGCCCGCGCTTGCGGCGGCGGCGCTTTTCGGCGGCGCAGGTCTGGTCGTAGATCAGGACCGTCAACCCCTTGATCTCGCGCAGCTCGCGCTGCAACTGGTCCATCTCGCGACGGTGATGGACGGTCGCTCCCATCGGGAAATAATTGCTAGGATATTTTTCGGGATCATCGGAGACGATGGCGACGCGCTTGGGGCCTTCGGCCCAGACCTGATGCGCGATCTGCGAGACTGTAAAGCCGCCCTCGGCCGGCTGCCCGCCGGTCATGGCAACCGCATCATTATAAAGAATCTTGTAGGTGATGCTGACGCCTGATGCCGCAGCAGCCCGCAGCGCCAAAAGCCCGGAATGGGTGTAGGTGCCGTCGCCGAGATTCTGGAAGATGTGCGTCTCGCTGGTGAACGGCGCTTGCCCAATCCAGTTGGCGCCTTCGCCGCCCATATGGGTGATGGTCGCGGTGCGCCGGGACGGGACGGAAAGCGCCATGCCGTGACAGCCGATGCCGGCCATCGCGCGGCTGCCGTCGGGGATCTTAGTCGAGGTGTTGTGGGGACAGCCGGAGCAAAAAAAGGGCGTGCGCTGGAGCGAGATCGGCGCGTGCGCCGGCGTCGGGTGTTCGAAGGCTTCGAGCCGCGCCAGCCTTTGTTCGAGCAGCGGGCTCTGGTGGCCGCGCCGGCGCAGCCGCGCGAGCAGCGCGGAGGCGACCATGGTCGGGTTGAGCTCGCCTTCGCTCGGCAACAGCGGCGCCCCGGTCTCGTCGCGCTTGCCGACGACAGAGGGACGGTTCCAGGCCTCCACATTATAGAGAATGCGCTTCAACTGGTCCTCGATGAAGCCGCGCTTCTCCTCGACCACCAGCAGGTCCTGCAATCCTTCGGCGAAACGTTTGGCGCCGCTTTCTTCCAATGGCCAGGTCAGCGCGACCTTGTAGATGCGCAAGCCCAGCTCGCGAGCGTCGCGCTCGCTGATGCCGAGGTCGGCGAGCGCCTGGCGCAGATCGAGATAGGCCTTGCCGGTGGCGATGATGCCGAGCCGCGCCGGCTTGCTGTCGAGCACGATCTTGTCGAGCTGGTTGGCCCGCGCGAACGCGCCGATGGCCGCCATCTTTGGTCCGAACAGCCGCTTTTCCTGCTCGAGCGGTGGGTCGGGCCAGCGGATGTTCAATCCGCCCGGCGGCATTTCGAAATCGGAAGGCCACACCACCTGCACGCGCGATGGATCGCTGTAGATGGACGCCGAACTCTCGACCGTCTCGCCGATCGCCTTGAAACCGACCCAGCAGCCGGAGTAGCGCGACAGCGCAAAACCCAGTAGCCCGAGGTCGAGATAATCCTGCAGCGTCGCCGGGTTGATGATCGGCATCAGCGCCGCTGCGAACACCTGCTCGCTCTGGTGCGCCAATGTCGAGGACTGGCAGCCGTGATCGTCGCCGGCAAGCGCCAGCACGCCGCCATTCCGCGAAGACCCCGCCGAATTGGCATGCTTCAAGACGTCGACGGAACGGTCGACACCAGGGCCCTTGCCGTACCAGATCCCGAACACACCATCGACTTTGGCGCCGGGAAACAGTCCGACCTGCTGGCTGCCCCACACCGCGGTCGCAGCCAAATCTTCGTTCAGCCCGGGAGCGAAGGCGAATGTCCTGCGCCTGCAGGAACGATTTTGCGCGCCACAGCGTGTGGTCATACATCCCGAGCGGCGAGCCGCGGTAGCCCGAGATGAAGCCTGCGGTGTTGAGGCCGGCGATCCGGTCGCGTTCGCGCTGCAGCATCGGCAGCCGTACCAGCGCTTGCACCCCCGAAAGGTAGATTCGCTTGGCCTCGAGGCGGTATTTGTCGTCCAGCCCGACCTGCATCAGCGTCATCTTGGTTCGCTCCCTTGGTCTTCTTGGCGGACGGCGCCGGGCGCGAGCCCCGGCAGATCGGTGCGGCGGCTCAGTGAAAAGGATGTATCGCCAATGTCAATATCGGTGGAA
>CAWGJM010000056.1:0-63555 GCA_963822795.1 uncultured Alphaproteobacteria bacterium | reverse complement strand
CGAGCGCCTGCTCCAGCGACGCGATCCATTTCCGCAGCATCGCCATCGGCGGCTCGATGGGCTTGGCCGCCATAATGCCGGCAACGCCGATTTCGACGGAGGGCTCTTCGCTGGCAAACAGGATTTCGTTCAACCGCTCACCCGGCCGTATCCCGGTGAAGACGATATCGATATCGTAGCCCGGTTGCAGGCCGGAGAGCCGGATCATGCGCTCGGCGAGATCGACGATCTTCACAGGCTGGCCCATGTTCAGCACGTAGACCGAAACGGCTCGGATGCTCGGGCGCGAGCGCGTGGGTGGCCGCCGTGATCACGAGATCGCAGGCCTCGCGGATGGTCATGAAATACCTGACCATGTCCGGATGGGTGACCGTCACCGGCCCGCCGGCCTCGATCTGGGCCTTGAATTTCGGCACCACCGAACCGTTCGAGGCCAGCACGTTGCCGAATCGCACGGAGATCAGGCGCATCCGCCGCTGGCCAGCGGCTGGGACGCGAGATCGTGATCGAGCGCCTGGCAGTACATCTCGGCAAAGCGCTTGGTCAGGCCGAGCATCGACACCGGCTCGATCGCCTTGTCGGTCGAGATCATCACCATGGCCTCGGCGCCGGCCGCCAGCGCCGCGTCGGCGACATTGATCGATCCGAAGATATTGGTCTTGACCCCTTCGCTCCAGTCGCGCTCGAGGATCGGCACGTGCTTGAGCGCGGCTGCGTGAAACACCAGATCGGGCTTGAAGTCCTGCATCAGCCGCCGGAGGCGCCCGCGATCGCGGATATCCGCAATCCGTCCCTCGATCACGGCATCGGCACGCTGCATGGCGAGCGCCTCGGTGACGGCGTAGAGCGCCGGCTCCGAATTTTCCAGCACCAGGAGCCTCGCCGCCCCGAACGTCACGATGCGATGGCAGATCTCCGAGCCGATCGAGCCGCCGCCGCCCGTGACGATGACCGCCTTGTCCTTCACCAGCGCTTCGAGCCGGCCGTAGTCGATTTTTTCGCTAGGACGCAGCAAAAGATCCTCGACCGCCACGTTGGTCAACCGCGGCGCGTCGCCGCCCTCGAGCGAGGGAAGCCGGCTGACGATCAGCCCAAGCCGGCGGGCGCGCATCAGGACGGCTTCCGGATGCGCCTCGGGCTCGAACGCCGACGGCATCATCACCACGCGCGCGATCGGCTTGTTGCGCCGGGCGAAGTCATTGATCACGTTTTCGATGTCGTCGATGCCGCCGAGCACCGGAACATTGCGGATCGACTGGCCGCGATCGGCGTTCGATTGCGACAGAAGACCGACCGGCCAGATGTGCTTGACCGCGCCGCTTTCGATGCCGCGCAGGAGAACCTCGGCGTCCGCGGCACGGCCGATCAACAGGGCCGGCGAGGCATCTTCGATGCGCGCGTGACGTCGTACCCGCGTGTAGCGGAAATAGCGATAGGCAAAGCGCAAGGCGCTCAGAAAGAACACCTCGAGGAACCAGTAGAGGACGATGGTGACCTTGCCGAAGAAGAAGGCGCCGCGGACGTTGGGCGCGACCAGGATGTAGTCGAGCACCAGCATGGTCAGCGCGAGCACGGTCGCCATGCGCAGGATGTTCAACGCATCCGGCAACGAGATGAAGCGCCACTTGGTCGTGGTCAGATTGCAAGAAGTAGGCAAACCACGACGCTGAAGGCGAGAAAGTAAGGCAGCATCCGCAACAGCAGGCGGCAGGCGGTCGAAGAAGCCGTCGACCGCCGTCGAAGCGCAGATAGAAGCGCGGCAAACAACGCAAGCGCCGTCGCCAGCACGTCATGGACGGCGATCAGCAAATTGCGCGAGGTGAGATGCGAGAAACGCGTCATTCAACGACCGACAATGTGGGAAATATCCAGTAGCCCATCCGGCGCGCGCTGGCCAGCGCTCGACGCCCTCTAAGGATTTGCCGCCGCGGCGTCGGCCTGCCGCCGCGCGCGCCTTCAACACCATTCCGCCGGCGACACCGACGCCGAGCACGTACATCCATCCCTCGTGAAAATCGAAAATGTGAGAATTGAACAGCGAGGTAAAGACATTTTGTACCACGACCAATAACCCGATCCAGTTCGCCAGCCCGTCGCCGCGGAACAGCAAGAGATGAACAAGCCACATGGCGTAGAGGATGACTATTCCGACGACACCCCACTGCACCGCGACGTTCAGCGTCTGGTTGTGCGGATTGGGAACACCCTGACGCCAGCGACCCATGTGGGACCAGAGGCCGCCTGCTCGAAAAGTCCTTTGGTCGATCCGGTGCCATGGCCGATCAGCGGAGCTTCGGCAAAAAAGCGTCAGCGCCTTTTGCCAGTATTCGAGACGCTCTCCGATGGAGGTGGGAGTGCCCTGCTCCTTATAGAGCTGATAGTCCCGCGAGAAGGTCTTGACGGTCCATTCCAGTTGCGGCGAGGCGACCCAGGCTGTGATCGCGACCACAATCGCTGCCGAGAGGATCATCAGGTTGGTCCGCCACCGCAAATGCAAGAGACCGAACACCGCCAGCATGATCGGCATGGTGACGAGCGCCGTCCGTGAGACGATCACGAACGCCATGTTCATGACGAAACTCAATCCAATTGCTGACAGCAACAGAGCCGGCCAAATCCTCTTGGCACGCAGCAGCATGATGACAGGATAAGCCAGCGCCACCGCGCAAAGCGTGAATTCCTGGCTCTGGTCGATGTAGTTTTTGACGAAGATCCCGCGCGAGGCGACATCTTTGGCCTTCAGCGTCAGGTTGGGCTCAAATGTGACGATCCACGACATCACGGCAAGCAGCGTGCACGACACCAGAAATGCGACAAGCACCCACAGGCCACGCTCCGAGCGCTGGAAGTGATACAGCAGCACCGGCAGCACCAACAGCTTCGCGGTCGGACCGACCGCATAAAACCGCTCGCCCCAGGGCGCATCCGACCACAGCGTTCCGATCAGCGCCAATGCGCATAATGCGATCGGCACGGCGCTGATCGGCCGTTTCAGCGATTGCAGGAAGGCGCCGAGATCGAGGAACGGCACCATGGTGATGACAAGCGCGGCGGCAAAGACCGCGACCAGCGAGGTCGACCACGGCAGCGACAGTGCAAGCAGGATCGCAACGACGTCCACGGTGGTGATCCAGGCGGCCGGATTGCGCCACGCCGGCATAGCCGCGGTCGAATTTCCGGTGATCGCCGTCACGCCCGGCCTCCTTTGGCGCGATTGACCAGCGAGGTCGTGCTGTGGCCGGGCAGAACGTCCACCAGGACGACCTCGCCGCCGTGGGCCTCGACGATCTCGTGGCCGACGACCTGCTCGCGGGTATAGTCGCCGCCCTTCACCAGCACGCTCGGCCTGATCTCCGTGATCAGCCGGATCGGCGTGTCCTCTTCGAAAATGGCGACGAGATCGACCGCTTCCAGCGCCGCCAGCACCTCGGCGCGCGCGCGCTCGTTCTGGACCGGACGCCCCTCGCCCTTCAGCCGCTTCACCGAGGCATCGCTGTTCAGCCCGACAATCAGCCGGTCGCAGGCGCCCCGCGCGGCGGTCAGCACCTTGACGTGACCGGGATGCAGGATGTCGAAGCAGCCATTGGTGAACCCGATCCGCAAGCCCTGCTTGCGCCAGTCAAGAAGCTGCGCGTCGAGATCATGGCCGGATGCGACGATCTTTTCCTCGGCGGCAAGGAACGCGTGCGGCAGGATCTTTCGCCGCAGCTCCGCCGCGGTCACACTGGCGGTTCCCTTCTTGCTCACGGCAACCGCCGCCGCCGCGGTCGCCATCCGCAACGCGGTCTCCCAATCGGCATCGGCAGCGAGCGAAAGCGCCAGCGTCGCGGCCACCGTATCGCCGGCGCCCGAGACGTCGCGCACCTTGACCGGAAGCGCCGGCACGTGGATGGCCTCGCCGTTGCGCGGCACCAAGGTCATGCCGTGCTCGCTTTGCGTCACCAGCATGGCTTCGCAATCGGCGAGCTGCATGGCGTCCTGGGCGGCGTCCGCGATGCTCTGGGCGCTATCGGCGCGGCTGCGGGTCGCCTCGGCGAATTCCTTGCGGTTGGGGGTGAGCAGCGTCGCGCCGCGATAGATCGCGAAATTGGCGCTCTTCGGATCGATGATCACCCGCTTGCCCAGCTTGCGCGCGGCATCGATGACGTTGCGGATCACGCGCGCCGTCAGCACGCCCTTGGCGTAGTCGGACAATAGCACGATGTCCGCGCGCGCGATCTGCGGTAGCGCCGCGTCGATCAGTTTCTGTTCGATGTCGGCGGTAGCCGGCGCAGCCAGTTCCCAGTCCGCGCGCAGCATGTGGGTGGAGAAATGCTCGGAGACGAAGCGTACCTTGCGCGTCGTCGGCCGCGCCGGATCGCATACCAACACGGTTTCGATTCCGCCCATCCGCGCCAGCTCGGTCTTCAGCTTGGTGCCCGCATCGTCCTCGCCGATCAGGCCGACGAAAATGCAGCGCCCGCCGAGCGAGGCGATGTTGCGCGCGACATTGCCGGCGCCGCCGATATTGGTCTCGCTGCGCTGGGCGGCGATCACCGGCGCCGGCGCTTCCGGCGAAATGCGCGACACCTCGCCATAGACGAATTCGTCGAGCATGAGGTCGCCGACGCAAAGCACCGTCCGGCTCGAAATCGCATGCGACAAAGCGTCAAAATCGAACATCGGTACCTGCTAGGTTGTGCCGTCAGCGGAAACGATCGGCGGAATCGAGATAGCCCTTGACGTAAAGCGAGACCGCGTCTTCGAGCGCCGTGAAGCCGCCGTTATAGCCGGCGCCGCGCAGCCGATCGACTTCGGCCTGCGTGAAGTACTGATAGCTGCCGCGGATCGCCTCGGGCATATCGACATATTGGATATTCGGCGCTTTGCCGAGCGCGGCATAGGCCGACAGCATCAAATCCTTGAAGCTGCGCGCCTTTCCGGTTCCGACATTGAACAGCCCCGAGACCTGTGGCGTAGCCAACAGCCACATCACCACCCGCACCACGTCGTCGACATAGATGAAGTCGCGCCGCTGATCGCCGTCGGCGATGCCGTCGCGATGGGACTTGAACAACTGCAGCGCCCTGCCGGCCCTGATGTCGTCGAAGCGCCGCGCCAGCACGCTCATCATCGTGCCCTTGTGATATTCGTTGGGGCCGAACACGTTGAAGAATTTCAGGCCCGCCCATTGCGGCGGCAAACTCTCGTTCCGCTCGACGCGCGATGCGACCGCCATGTCGAACAGATGCTTGCTCCAGCCATAGAGGTTCATCGGCCGCAGCGTCTTCAGCGCCGGTATCGAAGGGTCATCGGAAAATCCCTGGGCGCCGTCGCCATAGGTCGCCGCCGATGAAGCGTAGATGAACGGCGTCGCATTGGCCGTGGACCAGTCGAGCAATCGCAGCGACAGGCGGAAATTGGTCTCCACCACGAGATCGCCGTCGGTCGCGGTGGTTTCCGAAATCGCGCCGAGATGGATCACGGCATCGAGCCGCCTCCCCTTGAGCCAGTCCGACAGTTCGGCGGGAGGGACGATGTCGGCAAGCTGGCGCTTGGCGAGATTGCGCCACTTGCCGTCGTGACCGATCAAGTCGCATACCACGACGTCGGCGCGGCCGGCGTCGTTTAGCGCTGCCACGACATTCGATCCGATAAAACCGGCGCCGCCGGTCACCAGCAACATTCTGTCCCCTGCCTCGATGGTCCGCGGCCAGCTTTGCCCCACCCGCACCGGGCAAGCAACTCGCGTTTGGGCGTCGTGAACAAGTCGCGCGGCTTTACCTACCGCGGAGGAGCGGTTACCGACACATTAACGGCAATCGGACGGCTCGCCTAAAAAATGAATATTAACTCACTATATCGGGAAGCGGATGATTCGAGCGACACCAGCCCGATCCTGATCATCCCCTATATGTGGATCGGCGACTTCGTGCGCGGCCACACAGTGGTGCGGGTGCTGAAGGAGCGCTGGCCGAACCGTCCGGTCGATCTGCTGACGACGTCCCAGTGTGCTCCGCTGGCCGACTACATGCCTGGCGTCCGCGCTGCCGTCGTCTGGGACCTGCCGCGTAGGCGCCTCGCGGTGGCCAAGCAGTGGGCCCTGGCGGCGCTCTTAAGGGCCAGGGGCTACCGCACGGCGCTGATCCTGCCCCGCACCTGGAAATCGGCCATTGCGCCTGCGCTCGCCGGCATCCCGGAACGGGTAGGCTTTGTCGGCGAGGCCCGGTTTGGCCTTGTCAACCACTGGCGCTGGGGCGAGAAGGCCCTGCCCCGCTTCATCGACAAGAACGCCGCGCTGGCGCTGCCGGACGGTGCTGCCCTGCCGCCGGAATGGCCGGTGCCGCAGCTCAGGGTTCCCGCTGACGAGGTCGAGCGCTGGCGGCAGGCCAACGGCTTGGGTGCGGGAAAAGCCGCGGCATTGGCCCCGGGTTCCGTCGGCGTTTCCAAGCGCTGGACCTACTATCCGGAAGCCGCGCGGCTGCTGGCCGAGCACGGCGTCGACGTCTGGGTGGTCGGCGGCCCCAACGAGAAGGCCCTGGCCCAGGAAATCGTCGCCGCCGGCGGGCCACGCGTCCGCGACCTCACCGGCACCGATCTGCGCAACGGCATTCTGGCGATGGCTGCGGCCAGCGTCGCGATCTCGAACAATTCCGGCCTGATGCATATCGCGGCTGCCCTGGGCACCCCGACCATGGGCATTTTCGGCCCCACCAGCCCCTACCTCTGGGCGCCGCTAAACGGCCTCGCGGCGACGGTACAGACCAGGACCGTGCTCGCCTGCCAGCCTTGCCAGCGTACGGTGTGCACCATGAACGACCACCGCTGCATGCGGGACATCCCGGCATCCGACGTGGTCGGGATCGCCGAGCGCGTGCTGGAAGAAGCCGGCGCACGCGCCGCGCCCTAGCGACCAGCCAAACTGCCTCGGTGTAGCGGGATTAGGAAGACACAAAGACTTGCACGTTTAGACTTGCACGTTTTCTCGGCCCCTGTGTTGTCAGCGCGCAGCGAACCACGCCTAAAATTGAACGCCCGATGTAGCAGCTGTGGGGATGATTAACGACGCGTCAGACGGGGCTTGTTGGAAAGCCGATATTCATTTAGCGCCAGCCGTATCTTCGCAAAGAACTTCCGCGGTAGGAAACCGTAAAGGCAGGTTTGTTGGCCCTGCGCGCCGCGCGAAGTTCTCGTGGGTCTGAGGTCCGGGCCCGGCCAAACGAAAGCGTTATATTCGCTGATGTCGATCCAGGATCGTTCCTCGTCCAGTCCGAGCCGCTGCTTGACGACTTGGGGAATGGCAATCTTTGTTTGGTCGCCTTGCGCCGGCCCAAAGTGTGTAATCGGGACCACGTAGACACGTTCGCCAGGTCCGAGATCGCTCCGGATGATGACGATTGCTGCAGGTTTGTCCTTCCCGCCAGAACTCTCCGCTTTCTCTTGCTCGCGCTTCCAGAGGAAGGAATAACTGACGACCATTGCCAGTTCTGGCTTGTCTGGGATTATCACGGGAGCTCTTTGTGCTCCGTCGCTGGACCTGCATCAGACGCGGGATCCCCATCGTAGTCATAGTCGTGTTCCGCAGGGACCTGCGCCTCATCCATCAAAGCCATCTCGGCGTCGGTCAATTCCGGGGTAGAGCCGGCTCGACGGTACGATGCCCAGAGCTGATGGAACGTCTCGGCGGATATCAGATAGACCGTTTCGCGGCCGTACTTGGTGATCTGAACCGGTTCTTTGAGGGCCCGGTCGTGCCAAAGCCCGAAGTTCTTTTGAATGTCAGAAGCCGCTACCGATGAGCTCATGCCACCCCTCAAAATACGTAACTTACGTAAGATACTGGTATTGCTCGGAAAATTCAAGCCCAAAGCGGTCAATTTGACACTGTTATGAGTCCGGGCTCACTTAGCGCGATCATTTGCCAACGTAGACGTCCGAGAACCGCGGCGCGCAGCGAGCCGAAAGAAAATTGTGAGCCACGAATTGAAGGACCTGATCGAAGCCCATCTGAAGCAGTCGCTTGCGGCGCTCGAGCGCGCGACGCACGATGCGGCCATGCTGGCGAGCGCGCGAAAAATCGCCGACGCGATCATTGCGGCGCTGCGGCACGGCCACAAGCTGTTGATTGTCGGCAATGGCGGCAGCGCCGCGGATGCCCAGCATATCGCCGCCGAAATCGTCGGCCGGTACAAGAAGGATCGGCCCGCTTACCCTGCAATCGCGCTGACCACCGACACGTCGGCGCTGACGGCGATCTCGAACGATCTCGGTTACGACAAGGTGTTTGCGCGGCAGGTCGAAGGCCTCGGCGCGCGCGGCGACGTGCTGCTGGCGCTATCGACTTCCGGACGTTCGCCGAACATCCTTGCGGCGCTACGCATCGCGCACCAGCGCAGCCTCGTGACGATCGCCTTCACCGGAGCCAAGGGCGCCGTGCTGGGCACGGTCTGCGATCATATTCTGATCGCGCCGAGCGATGACACGGCGGTGATCCAGCAGATCCATCTCGCGGTCGCCCACGGCATTTGCGAGGAGATCGAGCAGGCCCTGATGCGGGAGCCGCCACGCAAATGAGCGGCGCTACCGTTCAAAGACCCGCCGCGTTTCTCGACCGCGACGGCGTCGTCAATCACGACGACGGCTACATGGGGACGAAGGAGCGGATCCGCTGGATGCCGAACGCGGCCAAGGCGATCCGCAGGCTGAACGAGGCCGGATACCTCGTGTTCTTCTTCACCAACCAGTCCGGGGTGGCGCGCGGCTTCTTCACCGAGGCCGAGCTGAACGCGCTGCACGACTGGATGCGCGCCGAGCTTCTGGCGCAGGGCGCCCGGATCGACGATGTCAGGTATTGCCCGCACCATCCGGACGGATCGGTCGAGGGCTATCTGGAGGATCATCATTGGCGCAAGCCCGCGCCCGGCATGATCCATGACCTGATGGCGCATTGGCCGGTGCGCCACCAGGGCAGCTTTGTGATCGGCGACCGGCCGACGGATATCGAGGCAGCACAGGCCGCGGGCCTGCCGGGCTTTCTGTTTGCGGGCGGCGATCTCGACGCCTTCGTGAGCCAAGTGATGGCTCGGGTGATGGCTCAGACCAGCGCGCGATAAACGTCCGCGATCCGGTCCGCCTCCGCGTCCAGGCTGAATTGCTTTAGCACGCGCTGCCGGGCGCGGGCTCCCATCGCAGCGGCGGCGGCCGGATCGCGCATCAGCGGCTCAAGCGCTGCGACCAGCGCATCGACATCACCCGGTGGCGTCAGCACGCCGGTGCTGCCGTCCTCGACCACGAGCTCGGCGGCTCCGGCGCGCGAGGCCACCAGTGCGCTTCCTGCGGACATCGCCTCGATCAGCGTCAAGCCAAAGCCTTCGTTGCGCGAGGTAAAGGCGTAGATCGTCAGGCGCTGGTACCAGCGCTGCACTTCTGCAATTTCCAGTTCGCCTGATATGACGATGCGCGACTGCAGTCCGGCGGCCTCGATCTGATGCTTCAGAGCGTCGGCAAAGCCGGTTTGATCCACCGTGATCGCACCCACGATAACGGCGGTGAAATCGGGATAGCGCGGCAGCAATCGGCACATCGCCGCCACGAAGACGTCCGAGCCCTTCTGTGCGCGCACCCGGCCGAAACAGCCGATCGCGTAGCGCCCGGGCAATCCGCTTTCCGCGAACGCCGCCGCGCGATCCGACGGCGGCGCGTAAATCTCGGTATCCACGCCGTGCGGGATCACGGTTGCGGTCCGCTTCAGATAGGAGGCCGACAGATCGCTGGTCGCGATGATCGCGTCCATCTG
This sequence comes from uncultured Alphaproteobacteria bacterium, assembly GCA_963822795.1. GTDB lineage: Bacteria > Pseudomonadota > Alphaproteobacteria > Rhizobiales > Xanthobacteraceae > Bradyrhizobium. The sequence goes on along the minus strand of CAWGJM010000056.1, from coordinate 53,780 downwards.
GGTGATCAGCCATCGCGTGATCCAGGTATGATGCCGCTGCGCCGCCGACGTGAACACGAGTTTCAGCGGCCAGCCGAGCGCGCGCAAGAGGACGCCCACGATCATCTCGTTGTTGCGCCGCGCATGCCAGATCAAAGGCGTGCGGCGGCGCCATAATTTCAGAAGAACCGCGACCCCTATCCGCGCGATGCCGTCAGGCGCGTCCGAACCGAACCATGCGGCGCGAAAGCGCTGCGCGAGCCTCAGTGCCACCATGCGGTTGGTCGCGGTGACGCCCGAATAGCGCCTGTGCAGATTAGGCACGATCAGTTGCAGATCGCGGGCAGGATTGGTCTCGATTCCCACTTAGGGCTCCACTTCGCGGGATTCCCTATACGCAACATTAAGCATAGTGGCCAGTTCATCGGCCCTGAAACCCCGGATTCACCGCACGGCCGTTAGCATTTCCGGAAAACCGGAAGGCGGATTGATTTCATGACCGTGCTTGTCACCGGCGGCGCCGGCTATATTGGAAGTCACATGGTTCGCGCGCTGGTCGACGCGAGCGAAAGCGTCGTCGTGATCGACAACCTTTCGACCGGCTTTTCGGCTTTCCTGCCCGGGGGCGTGGCGTTGTTCATCGGCGACGCGGGCGATGAAAATCTCGTCGAAGGCGTGATCAAGCAGCACGGCGTGGACAGTATCATCCATTTCGCGGGCTCCGTGGTGGTGCCGGATTCGATGCGCGATCCGCTCGGCTACTATCGCAACAACACCATGACGACGCAGAGCCTGCTTAAGGCCGCGGTGAAAGCCGGCGTCAACCGCTTCATCTTTTCATCGACCGCCGCGGTCTACGGCAATCCGGACCAGGTGCCGGTGCGCGAGGATGCGCCGACGCGGCCGCTGTCGCCTTACGGCTCGTCGAAGCTGATGACCGAGGTCATGCTGCACGATGTCGCCTCGGCGCACGGCATGAACTACGTCGTATTGCGCTATTTCAACGTCGCGGGCGCCGATCCGTTGTTGCGCACCGGGCTTGCCACCATAGGTGCCACGCATCTTCTGAAGACCGCGGTCGAAGCGGCCACCGGCCAGCGCGCCAAGGTCGACGTATTCGGCACCGACTATCCGACCCCTGACGGAAGCTGCATCCGCGACTTCATCCATGTCACCGATCTCGCGCAGGCGCACCGCGCGGCGCTGTCCTACCTGCGCGGCGGCGGAGGCTCATTGACGTTGAACTGCGGCTATGGCTGCGGCTATTCCGTGCTGGAAACCATCGAGGCTGTACGCCGCGTCTGCGGGCGCAATTTCGCCGTCCAATACGCGCCGCGCCGGCCCGGCGACATCATGACCATGATTGCCGATACCAGCCGCATCCGCAGCGTGCTGGACTGGACCCCGCAATACGACAATCTCGAAATCATCGCCGTCCACGCGCTGGCCTGGGAAGAGAAGCTGTTCCGCGAGCGCCACGGTCAAGAGCAACACGCGGCCTCGGCGTAAAATCCTCTTCCCCCCAAAACCCTCAATGGACTTGAAAAACCCCGTTATAGCGGGCAATGAGCGCTGGGCGCGCGGACAGATCATGTGCCGGCGCCGTCGATAGGACGCGGATGGCCGAATTTCCCAAGAAAATCACCGACGACCCCTATGGCGCCGCGATTTTGGTTCGTCGCCTGGTCACGGAACAGGGGGTCGTCTACTGGCGGCGCTATCTCACCGCCTTCGTGCTGATGGGCGTTTCGGCGGGTGCAACCGCGCTCTCCGCCTATATCCTCGGCCAGGTGATCAATCAGGCCTATGTCGACAAGAACGTGCACGGCATCGTGGCGCTGTCGGGCGTGACGCTCCTGTTGTTCATGATCAAGGGCGCGTCGACCTATGGCCATACCGTCATCCTGTCAGAGATCAGCAACGCCATCCTCGCCAACAACCAGCGCCGGCTGTTCGCCAAATTGATGAGCGAAAGCATCGCCTTCTTTTCCGAGCGGCATTCGTCCGAATTCCTGGCGCGGCTGACCGCGGGCGCCAATTCCGTCACCCAGGTTCTCAACCTGCTGATCAACGCGCTCGGGCGCGATCTCCTGCTGCTGATCGGCCTCGTCGCCGTGATGCTGATGCAGGATCCCTACATGGCGCTGTTGGGATTCGGCGTCGCGCCGCCGGCGATGCTGGTGCTGCGCAAGCTCGTGAAGCGGATCAAGGGCCTGGCGTACAACCAGTTCACCGGCACCGCCGACATTCTCGAGACCATGCAGGAATTGCTGCAGGGCATCCGCACCGTGAAAGCGTTCACGCTGGAAGAGACCATGCGCGAGCGCATCGATGCGAGCATCTCAGCGGTCGAGCGCAACGCCAACAAGATGGCGCGGGTGTCCAACCGTTCGAGCCCGCTGATGGAGACACTCGGCGGCTTCGCGGTCGCCGGCGGCTTGATGTATGGCGGCTATAGCGTGGTGGCGCTGCATGCGACGCCAGGCCAGTTCTTCTCGTTCCTGACCGCGTTCCTGTTGGCCTATGAACCGGCCAAGCGGCTCGCCCGCCTCAATATCGAGCTGAACTCGGGGCTGGTCGGCGCGCGCATGCTGCTCGAAGTCGTCGACAGCCCGGCCAGCGAGCTTTCCGACGACGACAAGCCGGCCCTCGAGCTGACCGACGCACGGGTCGAATTGCGCGACGTCAGCTTCGCCTACCGCGTCAACGAGGTGGTGCTCAACCGCATGAGTTTCACAGCCGAGCCCGGCAAGGTCACCGCCCTGGTCGGCCCCTCCGGCGGCGGCAAGTCGACGGTATTGGCCCTGCTGCTGCGCTTCTACGAGGTGAGCCAGGGTGACATCCTGATCGACGGGCAGTCGATCTCACGCGTGTCGCGGCGGTCGCTGCGCCAGCAGACCGCCTATGTCGGACAGGACGTCTATCTGTTCCGCGACTCGGTCCGCGCCAACATCGCCTTCGGCAAGCAAGGCGCGACCGACGCCGAAATCGTCGAGGCCGCGAAGGCCGCCTGCGCCCATGACTTCATCATGAGTTTTCCGCTCGGCTACGACACCCCGGTCGGCGAGCATGGCACGCAGCTCTCCGGCGGCCAGCGCCAGCGCATCGCAGTGGCGCGGGCGCTGATCAAGAATGCGCCGATCATCCTGCTCGACGAGGCCACCGCGGCGCTCGACTCGGAATCCGAAAAGCAGGTGCAGGAGGCGATCGAGCATCTCTGCCGGAACCGCACCACCATTGTCATCGCCCACCGCCTGCACACCATCATGCACGCCGACGCCATCCTGGTGGTCGAGGCCGGCGAGATCGTCGAGCGCGGCAGGCATGACGACCTGTTGCGCCGGGGCGGCCGCTACGCCTCGTTCTTCCGCCTGCAACAGCGCGATACGGCGACGCTGGCGCCGATCAGCGCAACCGCGTAACTGGCCAATCAGCTCATGGCGGAGCAATTCCTGCGCGGAGCACGCGCAAGACGTTGCCGCCCATGACCTTGCGTATGTCGGGTTCCGAAAAGCCGCCATCCAGCAGCGCCTGGGTTACGGCTGCGACCTGGCTCGCATCGAAGCCGGTCGTTGTCGAGCCGTCGAAATCCGAGCCAAGCCCGACGTGATCAATTCCGACGAGATCGCGGATATGGGCGACGGCGCGCGCCACGCCCTCAGGTTTGGTCGAGCAGATCGCACCTTGCCAATAGCCGATGCCGATTACTCCGCCGGTCCTGGCAACGCCCCTGACTTCGTCGTCGGTCAGATTGCGATTGACCTTGCATGTCGCCTGGACGCCGCCATGGCTGAAGACCACCGGGCGCGTGGCGATTGCCAGCACATCGGCAACGGTGGCATGACTGGCGTGGGCGAGATCGACGATCATGCCCAACGCCTCCATCCGGCTTACGGCCTGCCGGCCGAGCGGCGTCAGGCCACCCTTTCCGACACCATGCATCGACCCAGCCACGTCGTTATCGAAGAAATGGGTTAGGCCGGCCATTCTGAAGCCGGCGGCGTAGAGCACATCAAGATTTTCGATCTTGCCCTCGAGATCGTGCAAGCCCTCGATCGACAGCATTCCGCCGACCACCGAAACCCCGTTCTTGCGGTCGGCAAGCAGGCGGTCGATGTCCGATGGCGTCGTGATCAGCCGGAGCTGTCCGCCCGACTTCGCAGCAAAGTCCTGCAATTTTTCCGCATGCCACAATGAGCGCTGCAGCAGAGAGGTCCACGTCCTCGGAGGTTGCAGGTCGATAACGGCGAGGCTCGTGATCGTGTCGCTGTCGGCGCCGTTGGAGTCGTAGTTCTGTCCCTTGGGCGATTTGGTCACCGACGAGAACACTTGGAGCGCGTAGTGCGCCTCGATCAGACGCGGCAGGTCGATGTGCCCCCGATCCGACCGCTCGAGCAGGTCGCGCTTCCACAACAGACTGTCGGCGTGCATGTCGGCCACGTCCAGCGTCGCCTGCAGTGCCTGGGCTGCGGGCATGATGTTCAGCGCAACCGGCACGACCTTGTTCTGCGATCGGTCGATCTTGCCCGGGGTGGTCGTGAAATAGAAGATGCCGGCCACAACAGAAGCGGAAATGACCAAGGCAAGACCGATCAAAACCCATTTTTTCAAGGATGCGACCTCATGCGTTTTCCAGGCTAGTACCTGGACCTAGCGCTGATTCAACGGTGGCGGCTTGCCAGCGACGTCTGCTCTCGTTTTTTATAATACCGACTACTGGTCGGTATTTATCGACTGTCGGTCGGCAAGTCAATTGCGCGCTATGGCATATTCGGCAAATGTGAGCACTGGCAAGACGCAGACCTTGAGAACCAGTCCGACCGCCGCGCCGCGGAGGCCGAGATCAAGAGCCGTCAACGCCATCGCACCTCACCAGGCCGGTCAACTCAGCCTCCAGCAGTGCGGTATTTTAACCGTCTCCGATCTTTCGCATGAAGGAGCGTCGGTCAGAACCGGCCCGTGCTTAGCGGCGCCAGGTTTTCGGCCAAATACGGGCCTTTGAGCACGTTTGCTGCTAAGTGGGGAGCAAACCGGATTTGGCCATTTTATGGATGCACGACCTAGCCCGGATCAGCGCAATCGCGTAAACACGACCCCTCACCCTTCCTTAACCCATCCGGGCCCCTTTTCATGAACGCCACCTCCTTCGTCATTCTGGCCCCGCTGCAGGCCGCGATCCCCGTCGCCGGTGAATCCAAATCGTTTCCGGTGCGCAGGATCTGGTGCGTCGGGCGCAACTATCTCGAGCACATCCGGGAGATGGGCAACGATGAGCGGGCGCCGCCGTTCTTCTTTGCCAAGCACGCCGACATGCTGGAAGAGGACGGCGCCAGGATTCCTTACCCGCCTTTGACCAAGGACCTGCATCACGAGGTCGAGCTGATCGTGGCGATGAAGAGCGGCGGCTTGAACATTCCCGCCGACAAGGCGCTCGATCACGTCTACGGCTATGCGGTCGGCATCGACCTGACCCGGCGCGATCTGCAGCAGGCCGCGCGCAAGAAGGAACGGCCGTGGGAGATCGGCAAATCCTTCGACCATTCAGCGCCGTGCTCGGCGGTGCAACCCGCTTCCAAGATCGGTCATCCGTCAAAAGGCAAGATCTGGCTCTCGGTCAACGGCACCGAGCGGCAGAAGGGCGACCTCACCGAATTGATCTGGAGCGTGCCCGAAATCATCTGGCAGCTGTCGCAGCAGGTCGAGATCGGCGCCGGCGACATCATCATGACCGGTACACCTGCCGGCGTCGCGGCGCTCGTGCCCGGCGACAAGGTCGAATGCGGTGTCGACGGCGTCGGCACGCTGAAGGTTTCGATCGGCGAGCCGGTCTGAGCGGCCTCACCCGTCGGGCGCACAAAAAAAGGCCTCCGGACGCTATTCGGGGCCTTTTCGATTCGAGGGGTATCGGAAGGTGGCCTTCAGCCCCGCGCCATCGCCTGCAGACCCTTGAAGGTCAGGCGCTTGGGGTCCTTGACGCCCGCCAGGTACAGCCTGCGGATGAAGGCCGTGACGGCATCGCGATCGCAATCGGTCAGCGCGACCACGGCGTCAACCGCAATTCTCTGGGCTTCCATGGGCTTCCTCTGGGCTAGCAGCCTCGGAAAGCCGCAAGACTAAGGGCTGCCGGTTAATCCGGCGTTAACGACAAAGACATCTAAATACCGTTATAAATCAATAACTTAACTAAACAGAGGCTAGGCGGACTAACGTTGCGCTAACCCGCTTTGGGGTGCTTTGGGTTGCCTTAACGCAAAGCTACTGATTTTGCGCATAGCGTCCGACCACTTTAAGGACCATGGCGCTCGACCGCCATGCTCCCCCCGACGACTCTGGAAAGACATCGCGGCCACTTATACTCTTCCCTTTTTAAGGGAAGGCCGTGAGATGCAGGTGGGAGTCGCTTCGCGCAACTGAGCGCTGAGCGGCTTTTTATTTTTCCAAAGCCAGTTCGGCGCTCCTCGAATCGGAGGAGCCGAATGAAATCGCCTAAAATCAAACGTCGTCCGCCGCTACCGCGCCCCAAGATGCAGCGCGTTAGCAATGACAGCGATGATGAATCGCCCGCGCAACACAGCACCACTACACCGATCAGATTCATGAGCAAGGCCGAAGTTGCGGCGGCGATCGGCGTGTCGCCCGTAATGATTTGGAAGTGGTGTGTCGCAGGTGCTTTTCCCTTCGGAAAGGAAGTCGGCGGCAAAACCTGCTGGCGCAGCGATGAAATCGCACGGTGGCAAAACCAGCGGCCCGATGCACGCGTCAAGAGCGGGGTGTGATTCATGGCCCAAGCTGTGAGCGCGTGCCGTCCCGCGTGCTGCCTCGAACCGGCTTTATGCCATATTCTTGATGGTCAGCTTTACTGTGACAACTCCTCCCAACAGGCAGGAGCTCAAGCAGGAAGTCGGTCTCGGCAACTACGAGGGGCGCGGATGGCGCGGCTTCCATCATCACGCCACGCTGTGCATCGCCGCTGATGGATTCTTGATCGCCGAGCAGCCGACAATTCCCCCCTCAGGACCTTGTTCCTCCACGCCGTTCCAGGCGCCTGTCCTACCCGACAATTATCGACCCAGCGGATCTGCCCTCGCGGCCTGCAGGGTGTTTCCCGCCTTCAATGCTATAAGACGCGATCTCGCGCAGTCATATTGCTGACGCTCTTTGGTGCTACCGAGGCGATTATTGTTCTAAATTCGATCTTGGTCGAGCGTGGTTGTTCGCGGAGGGCGCTGTCCCGCAAGGCGATAATCGGCTTCGTCCCGTCGGGCTGATATATTTGCATTTCTTGTCTAGGGATCGCTTGCTGCCTGCGCCTTGCGAAGAGGCGTCGATGAAAACACTGTATGAATTGCTGGGCGTTAGCCCCGACGCCAGCGACGAAGCCCTTAAAATGGCTTATCGCAAGTTGGCAAAGATGCATCATCCGGATCTCAATCCGAATGACCCAGACGCAGCGCGCCGATTCCGTGAAGTCACGGTCGCGATTGCGATTTTGTGCGACGCCAAGCGGCGCTCTGCTTACAACCAGCGGCTGGTGCGCGAACTCCAGCGAGGGCTTGATCGTGAGAGGGAGCTGCGTCGCATGCAGCGGGCCTGCATCGTCGCCACCAGCGCATTCGCGGCGGTCTTGATTGGCATTGTCGTGACGAACGGATCGCTATGGGTTAGACCAGTTTCGTCGACATCAGTCGTCGACAGCGGGACGACGTATGATGTGGTGCAACAACCATTCCGCGTTTCAACCGCCCAACAGGAAAGCGTCAGTCGAGAGAGGTCAAGCGACAAAATTCAACCGCTCCCCGCGGCCGCTCCTCCGCCTCAGACATCGACTAATAGCCAAAGCGAAGTTTCAGTACAGCCCGCGCAACATTGCGAGCACGAGAGGGAGCCGCATTGCGAACCCCTGGAAGGCCGCGAGGCAGACGAGCGCGAATTGAGTGCAAACGAGAAAGCAGCCTTGATCAGGCAAGCGCACGAGCTGCTGGCGAGCGGCGACGCCAAAAATGCTGGGGTACTGTTGCAGCGCGCTTGTCGAAATTCAAATTCAGAAAGGCTTAACCTCCGTTGTGGATCAATCGCGTCACTTTGGCCGTCGGCCGACCCCTTCCGATCCATCCCGATCAACAGACATTCTGATGTTCGTCGGCATGTCTCAAACGTGCCGACTGCGGACGCAACCGCGCATTGACGCAATGTACAGATCGGCGCGATCATCGAGCCTTTCATGCGGCCGGCAGCCAGTTTGGCACCTATCATCGAAATCTTTGTTCGCTGAACGGCCTCTCACTATGAAGGCGCGTCAATGGAACGGTGGAATCTCAGGATCGCAAAGGCAAGCTTGCTTGCAGTTGCCGTCTTGGCGGTTCTCGCAATAGGCTCAGGACTTGGATTTCGCGCTTATCGCCAGCACCTCGGCGCGCGTGCCCTTGCGATTCAATCTCCAAACGGGCTCCGAATGTACGTCAAAATCGGCGGCATCGACCAATGGGCGAGGTGAAGATCGCGGCAATCCGGTCATCCTCTTTGTTCACGGTGGCCGCGGTGGTTCGACCATTCCGATTTCGTCTGGCTGGCAGTCATGGGAAAAGTATTTCACCGTCGTTCAATGGGACCAAAGTGGCGCTGGACGCACTTTTCGCAAAACCGGCGAATCGATTGCGACGACCATGACCTTGGCGCGGATGACGCAGGACGGCGTCGAAGTGGCCGAATATCTTCGAGCGCATCTTCATAAGGACAAGATTGTCTTGATCGGGCATTCATGGGGCTCGTTTCTTGGCATTCAAATTGTCAAACAACGCCCGGATTTGTTTTATGCCTTTGTTGGTACCGGCCAAGTAGTCGGCAAGCAAACCTTCGAAAGGCAGTTCGAACTCACCGTAACTCACCTGAAAGCATTAGCGCAGGCTGCGAACAATATACGGGCGTTGACAGAGCTAAAGCCGATTTCCGTCTCCCCAGATTTCCGCAAGCAGCCATGTGACACCGTAAGTTTCACCTCGCCGACTGATGGCAGGCCCGAGTGTGACATCGTGCAGAAATGGGCAAAAGCCCTATCCCTTCCTTCGATCGAGGCTTTCCAGTTCGCATGACGGCAGCGGGGGACATCATCCCCAGAGCTGCGCCTCATTTAGCCGGACCGATCCATTTCTCTGCTCAGCTTTTTCAGCACAGAAACGGGTTATCGCCGACGTCGCAAGTTCCTCCGTCCAAGGGCGCCGTAGCAAATGCACCGACGCGCGGCGCTCGAATGCCGACACGGCCGTCAATATAACGGGCGATGGGGGAAGCGCTCGCATTGGCGTCCTCTGCGAGATGTCGCGAGGTTACATGGCTCGTGCGAGCCATAGCGGGAGTTGCGAGCATGGCTGCGGCGATCAGTGCAGCCGACAGAAGTTTAAGCTTAGTCATTTAATTTCTCCATTGCATGAAAAGCCAACGGCATCTGGCTCCTCTTTTTGGCTTCACGACGATCAAAGGTGATCGTGTATGACCGACAATGTGTGCTCTGTCCGGCGATCGTTCCAACGGATAACTTCGCTTAGTATGTTCGAAATCTTCGATGATTGATTGCTTCGAATAAAACTGAAATATCCCGGCTATGCCGCCACTTCCGCTACTGCAGCTCGGTCGTTCGATCGCTTGGAGAGCTAGCGGAACTTCAAATTCTCATCAGACCGGTTCAGGCTACAAGATCCAGGACCTACTGCTTGTGAACCGCATCACAGTGCAATACGAAGTTCTGCGGTACCGCGGAGTCCGCTTCGGGGTCAATCGCGTTGCTCTCGCGGCTCGCCTGTCACTTCCGGTGTTCCCCAATGAACAGGCATTCTCGGGAGCCGTCGGCATGTCTCAAAAGTGCCGTTAGCGGAAGCGATGCTTACTCGACAACGTTGGTGGCGACGCAATCTTGAAAATAGAACCCGGTCCAAGATATACCCTGCCCATGCACATGACCTACTTTGTGATCGGCGCTTCTGGCTCAGGAAAAACATCAGCAGTCCGCGAACTTGAAAGAACGGGCCGATCTGACTTGAAGACGTTTTTCTTCGACACCATTGGCGTGCCATCCGAACAAGAGAGGATCGAGAGGTGGGGCTCCGGCGGAGGCTGGCAGCGGGCGATGACGGTCGAGTGGATGAAAAGGATGAGACGTGAACTCCCAAACTCGAGCGTCTTGCTGGACGGTCAAACCCGTCCGTCGTTCATCGCTGAGGCGTGCGAAATTAATGATGTTAAGTCCTACAAGGTAATTTTGATCGACTGCTCGGACGGCGTGCGAAAAGCGAGGCTGCTGCACAGAGGTCAACCTGAACTTGCAAACGAGCAGATGATGGAGTGGGGAAGGTACCTGCTCAGGGAGACCAAGAAGATCGGAGGAGAAATCATCAATAATGATAATCTGTCGATCATCGAAACAGCGGCCGCTATAGAAACGATTGTTGCTGGACTTGCGTCAAAGATGCTTTGATCGCACCGAGGCCGACTTCGACGAATACCGGAAGCACCGCGCCTGGACAGCGTGGAAATACGCGATGTGGGATTCGGGATGCAAGCTACCCACGCAACTAGCGAGCGCCGGTCCAGATGCTTCTGCGGCGAAGTGATCGACATCAAGGGCATGAGCCAGCACGTCCACGTCGCCCACATGGAATCCGCGTGAAGTTCGTCGAGCCCAGTCCCTTCAATGATCCCGACACCGCCGCGCCCAGGTCGGAAGTAAAGTTTGTGGCATCTGTTAGTAGGGATGCACTTGCAAATGATAACCAAAAAGCAGCTGGTTGCGAGTGCCCTTATCCCCGACGATCGGGGAAGGATATTCGTGCAGAGACGTACGATGACGCGCCGGTTGTTTCCAGGGTGCTGGGATTTGATCGGCGGACACGTCGAGGATGGCGAGGAAGTGCTTTCCGCGTTGAGGCGGGAAATCCACGAGGAAACGGGTTGGATTCTCAAGGCTGTCGTTCACGAGCTGGCGGCGAAGCATTGGAATGACGGGCCTATCGAATATGAAGAGCGACAGTTCATCGCGGGGGTCGAAGGCGAACTAAGAAATCCTGTCCTGGAAACGAGCAAAGTATCGGAATTTATGTGGGTCGATCGCGCGAACGTAGAAAGGCTGAAGGAGAACCGCAAGCTAGGCGATCAACTGATCTACAATTCGGTCTTAGAAGCTTTGGATTTTCTGGAGACACGACGAATTCCACGCTAACGAGGTGGGGCGGCCGAAATCCATTAGGAAATTGTGGACGCCCGTAAGGGGAAACGCGACAAGCTGATAGCCAAGCTGCGCCGCCGCGGAGATTGTGCCATCATTACTCGCTTAATCCACGTCCCTCATCCGACCGCTGCTCATCATGCCCGCGAGATTCGTCGAACCCAGCCCCTTCACTGATCCCGACGCTGCCGCGCGCAAGCTGGTGGAGATCGCGAACGCAACCGAGGCGGCACGGGACGGCCGCGTATACATCGAGCTTATCAACGGCGCATTTCTCAAGGCCGGTGGCACGCCGGATCAGTACCGCGTCGGTATCGAGCGCGCGATTGCATCGGGCTGGCTCTGCCTGCATCAGTCTGGGACATACGTGAAGTTCACCCCGGCCGGCGCTGAGCTGTTCGCTTAATGGACAGCCCATATAGCGATGCGGTGACGTCCGGTTTCGGAGCTATCGCTTCAGCTCCAGAAGGTCCCAACGGTTTCCATAAAGGTCTTCGAAGACGGCAACGACCCCATATTGTTCTTCGCGTGGTTCCTCGCGGAATAGCACACCGCTCGAGCGATAGGCCTGGTAGTCGCGCCAGAAATCGTCCGTGTGCAAGAACAGGAAGACGCGGCCACCAGTCTGATTCCCGACGCGAGCCAATTCGTCCGCAGAGACGGCCTTTGCCAGCACAAGCCGAGTCTCGACCGACCCCGGCGGCGCGACCAAAACCCAGCGTTTGCCGCCACCAAGGTCCGTATCCTCGGCGACCGTGAAGCCCAACTTTTCGACGAAGTAGGAAATGGCCTCATCGTAGTCGCGTATAAGCAGCGCAATGTATCCGATATGTTGCAGCATTGTGGGACAATGCACACGAGCGCCCCGAGTCCGCAATGGGTCCCAATCGCGTCGTTTGGGTACGGATCGGCCACTTCCGATCTACCCCGATAAACAGACATTTTCAGCGCCTGTCGGCATGTCTCAAGGTGCCAAATTCCGCCTCCCGCACGCCCTCCAGGCCACTCTCCTGAGGAGGGTAGTGCCCGCGCCTCAGCGCTGCGCCACCCACTTCTTGTGACCCTGATGCTTGTGGCTCCTGGCGATCGAGCCGGTCGCGTCCCCGGCGACCTCGATGCGCTCGATCTGCTGGCGGATCTCGCCCGTGGTCGCGCGGAGCGAGTCGACGCCAATCTCGCTGTTCGCCACGCCGGCGCGCAGCGAGCCTAGCTCGGTTGCGGTGTCGTCCTGCGCCATGCGGAGGCCGAGCGTCTCGTCCTTTAGTCGGGCGAGATTCGACTCGATCTGGGCAGCCGTATCGCGCCCGTGCGCCTCGTTCTCGTCGGTGGTGGTGCGCAGCGCCGCAAGGCCGATCTCGGCATTGGCGAGGCTCGCGTGGATATGGGAAAGCTCCTCGGAAGTGTCGCCCTGGCTCTCGCGCAGCTTGGCGGTCTCCGCCTTGACCTGGGCGAGCTCTGCCGTCAGGGCAGCGACGCGGTCCTCGAGCGCCATGGGAGTTTCGCTCGCGAAGGAGAGGCTGTGGGTGCCGACGCCCCACAACATCGTGCCGGCGCCCGCTGCGAGCGCCAGACCGATGGCGACACGGAAAGGGGCGGCCGTGCCGCGATGCGGGAAGGCATCCGGCGTCATTTCTGGTTTACGCATGTACAGGTCTCCAGTGTTTGAATGCAGAAATTATGATCACCTTCAGGTTGCCAATCCCCTAACCGCGCCGCTCCGTTTGAAATATTCATGCCTACGTAGATTTGCGGGTCGCGGCCGCGCTGGGGCAGCCACCGAGATGTGCGGTGAACGATGTTTCAAAGAATGGTGCGTCAGCAAGTTGCAGAACATGTTCTGCTCAAATGCACGTCCCGGTCATGCGCGGGCCTATCGGACCTTGCTTGCCGGGCCACGGCAGTCCTGAAGACGATCGCGGCGGCTGCAACCGATCACGCCGGCTGCTCCACCAAAGTGAGCTGCGGCACGAGCTCCTTGCCCCGCGTTTCCAGACTGAATAGCAGCGTAAGGACGAACGCGACCGCGACACCTACGGTTGCGCTCAGCATCGGAATTGCGAAGCCCTGCGGCTGGCTTGCGGCTAGCGCCTCGCCGCTCATAGATCATTGCTTGCAAGTTGATATACGCGGATCGCGATGGCCGGTCTCCCGGCGCACTCCGATCTACCCTGATCAACGGACATTCTCAGAGCCCGTCGGGACGTCTCAAACGTGCCAGGAAGCGACATGCGGAGCAATTTGCACCTAATTTCCGCACGGGCTAACCGTTGGGATTGCTGGACCGCAATTCAGAAAGGTGGATTCCATATGGCTATACTCAGCGAATCTCGGCGCGGCCGTCATGCGCCGAACGTTCGTTCGACCGCGCCCGGAGGAAAATAACGAATGGCGAATGATGATCGCACCAAGATAATTCCCAGGAGAACGCCGGAATCAGCAGCGATGTTGGCAAACGTCAAACGAGCGATGGCGATCACCGCCAATCTCAACCGTTTGACGTTCAACGATGCGGACGAAGTCCGGGCCTTGTTCAGCGATCTCATCGGCAAGAAGGTGGACGACAGCTTTTTATTGATCCCACCATTCTACACAACCGGTGGGGTCGACATCAGTATCGGGCGCAATGTTTTCGTAAATCAGAACTGCACTTTTTATGATCTTTGCGGGCTCGACATTGCCGACGATGTGATGATCGGGCCGAACGTGAACATCATCACGTCTAGCCATCCCGTCGAACCGTCTCGGCGGCGCGCCTTCACAATCGCAAAGCCCATCGTGATTGAAAGAAACGTATGGATCGCAGCCGGCGCAACGATCATCGGCGGAGTGACGGTGGGCGAAAACTCTGTTGTTGCGGCGGGTTCCGTAGTCACCAAGAACGTTCCCCCCAATACTCTTGTCGGAGGAAACCCGGCGAGGGTCATTCGTTCGATTGCCGACTGAGGGCACGACTTGCGTCTCTCAAAACTTCCCGATTTTCGACCTGAAATCGCTGTTGCAGCAGTCTTGATTTCTGCACCTAAAACCAAAGCAGCGCGAGGTCCGTTGAGGGTCAATCGCGTCACTTTGACCGTGGGCCGATGACTTCCGGTGTGCTCCCGATAAACAGACATTTTCAATGGTCTCAAAGGTGCCATGAGCTGTCATTCCGGTCAGCTCGCATGCGGCCCGGGTCTTGCGCCTATGGACGATATTCGCAACCGGCGCGTCTAGCGCTCCAGAGCATCCGCCCGACTGACGCGCCTATCACCAACGCAAATCCGGACCTAATTGGTGTCCCCCGAGCGGATCTTCACGTGATCGATGAAGGCTCGCAGCTTCGGCATCATTTTTGCCGGTAGCCCGGATAGCAGAGAAACACACCCGGCGCCATGGGCGCGAAGGGTTCCAGCACGCGCACGAGTTTCCGCGTTTTCACCGTGCCGGCAGCGATCGGCTCGGGCACCTGCGCAAGGCCCAGTCCTTCGACGGCCGCGCCAAGCATTGTGGGAATGTCGCTAGCGATAAAGGGTCCTGAAACGATGACTTCGACTGCCTCGTTGCCGCTGAGAAAGGACCAGGGCGTGATCGACCCGTTTGAGCGGCGCATGCGCAGGCAGGCGTGCCGGCGCAGATCGTCGATGAGTTCCGGCCGCTGCCGCCGGCGCAGATGGTCGGGGCTGCCGATCACAGTCAGCGGGAACGACGGTGGCGCTGGCTGGATCAGCGCATCGATGGCCTATCCGGCGAGATCGAAGCACTGGCCCGTCTAGATCAGGGTCTGCGAGAGGAATAAGAAGAGATGGAGGATCGGTCTTCCCGGCGCATGCGAACACTGGTGGCCCACATGGCCCCGTCGAGGCCTGTCCGCTAATGAGAACGCATGCGCGCTGATATCCATGATGGTCCGGAGCAAAACAGCTCCAACTAGAGACCGGATACATTGATGCAAGACCGCTTACCACCAGATCGACGAAAACCTCTTGCAACGCGCGGCCGGACCATCAGAAGAACTCAGTCTGAGCAAATATCTTCCGGGTTAGCCCCGACAACGGACATCGCTCGATGCAATCGGCATGTCTCAAAACGTGCCAGCAGCGGACATCCGGCACCAATCACAGAGAAACGGCGATTAGCTCTTCAACTATCGGGCCGCCGCCGACGGGAAATGCGATGAATTGCTTGCCGTCCGCCATGTAGGTGATCGGTGCGCCCGTTGCGTTAGCCGGCAGTGCGATCTCGGCGAGCAATTCGCCGCTCGCCTTGTCGTAGACCCACAGATGCGGATCGAAGTTGTTGAGATCGGCGATGCGGCGGGTGCCGCCGGGGGGCAATCGCGGGCT
The DNA here is from genome assembly GCA_963822795.1 of uncultured Alphaproteobacteria bacterium. Classification (GTDB taxonomy): domain Bacteria; phylum Pseudomonadota; class Alphaproteobacteria; order Rhizobiales; family Xanthobacteraceae; genus Bradyrhizobium. The sequence continues at coordinate 38,264 of CAWGJM010000056.1, read as the reverse complement.
ACTGAAATATCCCATCTGCACGACAATCATAACGGTCTTGGTCACCAGCGCCCAGCTGCGGCCCGGAAATCCCATTCGTTCGCTGAGTCCCAATTGACGGATGGCCGGAAACAGTTCGCCGCGCCCGACCGGAATGCGCCAGCGATGCTCGCCGGTGTTCATGTCGATAGCGACGATGCTGCCGAACGGCGGCTTGAGCAGCGGTAACCCGCGGGGGCCCGGCAGATAGCGGAATTCGCCGATGAAATCGTATGACAACTCGCCGGGCCAGGGCTTGCGAACGGAGACCACGAAGGGCAGCCGGTAAGTCCCGATATAGAGCGTGCCGGTCTCGGGATCGATCGCGCCGCCCGACCAATTCGCGCCGCCGGCGACGCCGGGCACCTGGATAGTGCCACGCTCCGACGGTGGCGTGAACAGCGGTCCGTGATCGTATTTGGTTACGATATCCAACGCCTCCTTGTGTATCTCAGGGGTGAGGTCACTCAGGTCCTCGTTGCGCACGCCCTGAACGTCGAACGGCGCGGGTTTGGTCGGCACCGGCTGCGTCTTCGACGCGTGCTCGCCGGGAACGCTGGAGGGCGGCACCGGCTGCTCCTCGATGGGCCAGACCGGTTGGCCAGTGACCCGATCGAATACGTAAACGAAGGCCTGCTTCGTTACTTGCGCGACCGCCTTGATCGGCTTTCCGCCGACGGTGATGTCGATCAAATTGGGAGCGGCCGGCGCGTCGTAATCCCACAGCCCGTGATGAACGAGCTGATAGTGCCAGACCTTCTTGCCGGTTGCCGCATCGAGACAGACCAGACTCTCGCCATAGAGACCGTCGCCGGGACGATCGCCGCCGTAATAGTCATTGGTCGGCGTGCTGACCGGGAGATAGACATAGCCCAGTTCCTCGTCGGCGCTCATCGGCGCCCAGACGTTGGCATTACCGGCCTCCTTCCAGGACTCCTTTTCCCAGGTCTCCACGCCGGGCTCACCATCTTGAGCCACCGTGTGGAAGGTCCAGAGCAGCCGGCCGGTGACAACATCGAAACCGCGCACATCGCCCGGCGGCGAAGGCCGATGTCCCCACCAGTCCATCACCGACGAGCCGACCACGATGACGTCGCGGACGATCACCGGCGGCGAACTCATGGTGTAGTAGTCCCGGTCCACCGGCCGCCGCATGCCTTGCGCGAGATCGATCCGGCCATCGATGCCGAAATTCGGCACCGGTTTGCCGGTCTTCGCATCCAGCGCGATCATCTGCGCAAATGCGGTGAGCATCACGATGCGCTCGTCGTCGCCGCTCCGCCAATAGGCGACGCCGCGATGCAGCCACCCATCGTTGGCAGGAATGCCGAGCCCGTTCTCATAGACTTTGGGGTCGTACACCCACTTGGTCTCGCCGGTGGCGGCATCGATGGCGGCCACCTGCGACAGCGAGGTTGAGATATAGAGCGTGCCGCCGACCATCAGCGGCGTCGATTCATTGGCGCGGGTCGGCCCAACCCTGGGATTGGCTTCCTTGATCGCCATGTCCGGCGACTTCCAGCGCCAGACGACGTGCAGGTCCTTGGCGTTGTTGCGATCGATCTGCGCCAGCGGCGAATAGCGCGCCGCGGCATAGGTGCCTGCATAGGCCGGCCATTCACCCCGCCCCAATGCTTTAGTCGATTCGGCTTGCGCACCGGGAATAGCCTGCCCGTTCGCCGCACAGGGCACGCCCAGCATCGCCAGAACGACGCCTATCAATGTCGCGCGAGTAAGCATCCCTCCCCCCTAGATTACCTCTTCGGACGGCAGCTTCTTTTAGAGGGATATAGTGAGCTGCGGAGGTTTTGAACCCGCTACTGTTCGCGGCTCACTCCGGTCATCAACGGACCTCGCGTCGCGCCCGAATTAGGTCCGTTCACCCGGCTCGGTATCAAAATGCATCCATGGGGTGCATGATGCATTCTATGTCTCCCGACATTGTGCGTAGATTATGTCTCGAATGGGTCAATCTCGACATTTTGAGCGCAGATCGGCCACTTCCGGTGTATCCCGATGAGAAGACATTCCGCCTGTTCGTCGGCATGTCTCAAACGTGCCAATTCCGGACTCATGCGCCGCACCAAAAGATGGTCTAGTCGATCACCTCGTCGGCAAAAATCAACAGCTGTTGCGAGATAGTCAGCCTCAAGACATGTGCCGTCTTGCAATTAATGACCAGTTTGAACCGTGTCAGACGCTTGTGCAGGTGTGCAGGCGGTACGTTCCCCAAAAGACAACATGCTAACTTACCAGTTTGTTGGCTCGCGCCAGGTCCTCCAGTGCGTCGGACAAATCAAAACCGGCTCATCAGCCCATACATTGTACCAAACCCCCGATTTTCGGCGACATGGAAAACCGCATGGCATAATGCCGGTCTTGTCAACTTCGCCAACTTCTAAATCGCAATCTTCCGGCGCGAGTTGGATCGGTAGCCACTTGCTCGAGAAATTCTTCAAGCCGACGGTCCCTTACGTGACGTGCCGCCCAAAACGCCGACCCGCTCGGCGAGGGAGACAAGTTCGGCCAGGGATTGAACTTGCATTTTCTCCATCACCCGTTTTCGGTGGGCTTTGATTGTGCGTTCGGTCGAGCCCAACGCGTTCGCGACCTGCTTGTTGGTCTGGCCGCGAATGACAAGCTCGAAGACTTGCCGCTCGCGTGGCGTCAGTTTCCCGATATGAGCGCGAACAAGGTCCAGCTTGGCCTTTAGGCTACGCGTCACTTCATGATGCGCTATAGCCCGCTCAATTGCCTGAAGAAGCTTGTCCGACGATGCTGGCTTGGTGAGAACATCCTCGGCACCCGCCTTTATGGTGCGCACCGTGGTCGGAACATCGGGGTAACCTGTGAGAAACACGATAGGCAGGGTCGAGCTGAGCTCGCTCAAACGACACTGGAGCTCCGGACCGCTCAGTCCCGGTATCCGTACGTCGAGAAGAATACAGCCAAGCTCACTCTCGCTGGGCATACGATCCAGCAAATGCTGAGCCGACGGATAAGTCACGACCTTGTAGCCAGCTTTCTTCAGACGACGTTCGATTGCTGTTCGGAAAGAAGCATCGTCGTCAACAACATGCACGCATCCCGACAAGAGTCCTCCTAAGACGAGCCTAATGGTCTGGCAAGCGACCTCCCATCGATGAGCGCTGCATCCACTATCACCGGGGATGCGACTGCAAGGCCACTTCCATGCGGATGTCCCGACGGGAACAAGCCCCGTTTCCGCCAATACTGTCGTTAGCAATCGCGCCATGCACCCCCGCTCGGGCGGAGCAGCTAGAGAACCTCGAGTGCCTTCCAGCGAGCGGGAACAACAACCCAGAGAAAACAGTGATCGGCAATAGCACAAGCCGCGGTCGGATTATTTTGGCGCAAGAAAAGCTGATTCAACGCAATTTGTGAGATTGCAATGTTGCGTCTCGGACGCTGCCAGCGCAAATTTAGCAACTCGGGAACGTTCGAAGTTTCAAAGGAACTGTTGACATGTACAATGCAAGCGAGACCGAATGAGCAAGACCGAACCTTCAGCGGCAAGTTGCTTGGGGCCGGACGCTAAGATGGAGCTCCATCAGCGCCGCGCCGATGCACATCATCCATTTTCTGTTAAACGGATGTCTTGGTCGTGGTTCTCTGCTGAGCTTGTTCGTATTCAGCCAACGGAATTTGAATTCCGGGTGAAGGGAGATGCGAGCTATTTGGCGCTGCATGACTATGTTCGCTCTGACGGCGAGACGACTATAAGCGGAGGGAGCCGTTCGACGCTTACTGACGGCCGCGATAAATTAACGTTCGCGCCGATCGGATCTTCCGTGGAAGGTTGGAATTGTTTCAAACTTCCGGCGTCGTCGGCCATTGCAGTTCACCTCACCCCTCCCACGTCAGATGACGACTCAAACGATATCTCAAAAATTCCCCCGTCTTTGTATTTCGAAAATAGCAATCTTAAAGCTACGCTTCAAAAAATCCGAAGTATCGTAGATGGCTCGGGCATAGATGACCACGCATATGCGGAGACGCTCGGGCTGTTGCTTTTATGGGAACTGCGGCACGCCACTGACCCAAAGTACTCACCACGACTGCAACCGGTTCGCGGAGGTTTAACTGGGCATCAATTAAGACGCATCAAAGAGTTCGTTGATGCTCACGTTTCGAAAGATATTGGCATATCCGAGCTGGCGGGCTTGATAGGATTGAGCCACTTCCACTTTATTCGGGCGTTTAAACATTCAGTTGGGCTTTCACCCTATCAGTACGTGCTGTCAGAGCGGATCAGCGTTGCAACAAAGATGTTGTCGGAAAGTGATCTATCGATTGCCGACGTGGCGCTCGCGGCGGGATTTAGCGGTGCTGCCCAACTGAACCGCGTGTTTCGAAGACTAGTCGGAGTTACGCCAACGGCCTTTCGGCGCGAGAATGGTTTGCGGTAAACCTGTGACTGGCTGATGCGCACGGCGCCATCGAACTGGCGCGAGGCATTTCCTATTCTCGCCGGCTATTCCCGTGAGCACTTCGATTATGCTGCAGAAGAGGCGTTTCTCGAACGCCGAATGCCGCAAAAATCCTGAGATTCGTTCTTCGAGCGTGACCGCTCCCAATACGGTTCGAGGCGGGTATCTACCCCTGCCGTGCATTATTTGGCTGAGTGCGAATGATCTCTACAAGGATCACGATGATTCCGACTCCCTCGCTCACGTTAATCGAAGGGTCGATCTCCCGCGCAGATTGCGTCACCTCGCTCATGACGGCTCGAGCAGGCTCTTTGTTATTCGAGCCGATGGCCGAACGAAGGCGCTCCATGAGCGCGACGTCATGAACTATCTGTTCAGCGATCGAAATCAACTCGGGCTTTGGGCGCCGCCCTCGCGCCGAACACGCTAAACGAAAGATAGCCCAGGGCCGCCCGGCCACCGGCTCCGACGGGGTTTTGTGCTCCGGCGTAGATGGACCAACTACAATTCTCTTTGGTTCCCGCTCTTCAACCATTGTCTTCCTTGCTGGCTACTGTAGGAGATCGCAATCCTCGCCCATCTTATACCTCGATCTCCACAAGCAAAGCTGGCGCGACATATCGCGGCTCCCTCTGACCGACTTCCGAAATGGGTCAACCGACAAGTCCATGCAGTCGCCTCATGTCCGCTGTTGAGGGATGAACGCACCACCGGGGCGCGCGGTGGCTGCGCGGTGATCACGTCGATCATTGTTAGTTCCTGTTCTTGTAACTTGCTCCTGAGCGAAATCGTGAACGAGCGCCCTTCATTCAAAGGAGCGATGAACTTGAAGAAAACCAAAGTAGCTAAGAAAGTCCAGCGCCGCGAATGGACCAAAGCCAACCTAAAAGAACTTAAGGCTCACTCGAAAGCGCGGACGTCCGTCGATAAGATATCCAAAAGCGACCAAGCGGACGGTTGGCGCGCTTCGCCAGAAGGCACTCCAGCTCGGGATCGGTCTAGGACATCAGCGATAAATGCTAGGCACCGCGCGGCGTGCCGAAGGTGCTGCCGCTCATGTGAAACGAAGCGCAAGGCGCTTGGATTTGTGCCTTTCGACGGAGCGCAAGGTTCGGCCCGACGCACTCTTGCCGGGTATGAAAGTGCGCCGGGCCTGGCTGCGCCCCTAACCCAGTGATGCAGCCTGTGAGGGGCCAAAGCAAAAGTCGCGCCAGTAAGAGCTGGTAATCTACCAGTGCCCCCAACGCTCCGATGCAAGTCTTTTGGCTGCCGATCAGTCGCTCTGATCTCGCCTCAGTGGGCCTCACTCATTGGAAGGTCACTCCGATCTCCATTTCCCTCCGCCACACAAGACGACAGCGGTGCATTGCTCCTTCCAACGGAAGCGCCAACGTAAAGCGTTCCGGAATTCCGCGTGGGCTAGTCACGTCCAATGCAGCCCCCTCCTTAGAAAGGCTGCGGACCAAGCATGAAACCGTGCGCCCATGGAATTCGATTAAACCAGGTTCTAACGCGCAATCACGCAAAACAAACAGTTGCGCCTCCGCCTCGGCGAGTTCGACTAGATTAGCTTCCAATTCCGAAACGATGTCATGGAGCAAACCCGCCGCGAGCGGATCGGTGGTCTCCTGCTCCATCACTCGATAGCGCGCAACCTGATCTCTGCGCTCCTTCCAACTTTCGTGGTCAGTCATGGTGATGTCCCCCCATGCTCTGACCCCCAGCGCGGGTGCATTGGCCTTGAACTGTGAGATTATTGCGGCGCGATAACGGAACCTCTCAGAGTTCCATCTCTTTTCGGGGGCAACATCCTAGAGAATGGCGAATTCTAGACACCGGCATGTAAAGCCAATGCGATCCTCTCGCTGCCCACCAGTCATTCACGACTGAATTGGGCTGCCCTCGTCATGTCCGGGTTACCCCCGATGCCTGCGCGATGGCAGGCAGGCCGCCTGCCAAGCCGACTGCAAACGGTCCAACAATTGCCGCAGACCCCATCCGTAGAAGATCACCGCCGCTCCGACGCGGCGATCGCGGGCGCTGGCAATGGCGACTGCCCCGCCGAGCGAGAAGCCCAGCAAGCCGATGCGACCCGATGCTTCCGGCCGCCGCAGAATGGCTGTCATTGCGCTTGAAACCCCTTTGATAGCGGGGTGGCAAGGTCAACACGATCAGCCCATGTATTGTCAGCGTGCAACGCATGATCAAGAACAGCAAGGATCATCTGGCAGGCAGGCACCCTGATGCGGCGAGTTGCATCGCCCCCGCCATAACGCAATGACAAAGTTGTCTTGACGAATAGCGCAAACCAAGTTTGCTTGAATGTGCCGTGGATATTTCTCCTCGCAAGAAATTGATTCACACCATGCCACCGAACACAGATCGACCGATCAATCGCGCAATGGTTGTCGGATGTGCTGTTTCTGCCACGCGCAACCATTTGAAATTACACGAGCCAAGAAAATTAGAAGTATTGCTCAGCAACATTCATGCCAAAACGCGAAAGTTGTGGAAGCACTGCGATGCGGCTCGCCGCCTCTCGAACCAATGCCGCCCATCAATTCACCAACCGACCGTTGATGAGTTCCGTATGCCCGCCGGGTCATGAGCGACCGACCCAGTGCGCCGTGATCCCTCTCAGATGACCGCAACCCTCTGACAGCTGACATGATTTCGCTGCGCCGGCCGGTGTCGCGGCGGGTCAACCGGACCGGCAGCGGCGACGATCCGAAGCTGGTCGCAGAAGTCACGCTAGCCGGAACATAATGGCAGGGAGGGCTCGGCGTCGCTCCACTCCAATGTCGGCCGGGCGGCAAGGCGGGCATCGGCGACGCGGAACGCGAGGCCGTTGCCTTGAGCCGGCCCTTCTGGCAAATCGGGGCCACGATACGGACGAAGCAAGTCACTGAAGCAAGGCCACCGCCAGTGAGATTCCGTGCCAAACATGTGTCCATCGGAGAGTCCGGCGACGAATACTTCCAGGTCTCGTTCGATAACGAGGACCCCAGCGACGATGACCTGGATTTGTCGCCCCCCGATCAGCCCTATCTTCTCGTTCAGCGTCAGTTCGAGGATGATGATGGCGGCGTCTGCTACATCGAGACCCTCGATCACGATACCTACACCGGCCACTACCGCCTGCGGCTCATTGAGTTCACACCCACGCGCCTCGCCTTCGAGATCGCCAGGAAGCACGACAAATACGTCGAAGTCACCTTCGACCTCAACGCGAAGCGTTTCAGTGAAGTCAAACGCATCGTGCACATCATTTTTGGCGTGCGAGCCTGACCGGCGGCGCCTCGCCAAAGGTGAGGCATGGTCGCCTCCCTTCGAATCTGCCGCCGGAAAGACCGGAAAGCAGACCACCGGCCGCGCATGATGGTCATCCTCAGTAACGGAGGAGTACGACCATGTCGTCAGACAACGAAGCCTGCCTGTTGAAAAGCCCAACCCGCACGCCCTGGAACAAGGGCAAGCTAACGGGCGCAAAGCTCCCGCTGTGACCCAAAATTCAAATCTGACTGGCCGTCCGGTCTTCTTTTGTCGGACGGTTGCGCGATCCGCCGTGTAGCCGCCGGCGGCGACATCCTCGACGCGGATAGCGACACGATGCGGTTCGCTACTCCCTCATCGTGATGGACTTGCACCATCTACTCCTTGCCGGTCTCCCGGCGCACTCCGATCTTCCCCCCATAAGCAGACTCGTTCAGTGTCTGTCGGCATGTCTCAAAGGTGCCAACTGCACAAGTCGGATACGTCCAAAGGATGGCAGCGCGCGGGCGCAGCTCCTGCGCCGCGAGTCAAATCCAGATTTTCACGAGCTCACTTGTCGAGCGGCACTTTGCATTTGAGGCGCCTCCTTTGACATATATCAATCGAGTGTCTCGTTTTTATCGTCGACCATACAGAGCCGGTTGGCCGGGCACATCTCACGCTGGCCAAGTGAGTGAGGACATTCGCATCTTTTTTTCTTCTGGGAGAATGACCTATGATGAAGAGTATCTTGGTAATTGGTGCCGTAGTACTTCTCTCCCCACCGGTCGCGATGGCACGGTCAGTTGGCGTCTGTGCGGCCGACATCAAGGCAAAATGTGCTGACGTTAAACCCGGCGGGGGCCGCATTAAAGACTGCGTGAAAACCCACGAAGCAGAGTTTTCCGACGCGTGTAAGGCAAGGCTTGCGCGGGTCGCCGAGATCAGCAAAGCCTGCGCGATTGATCTAAAGGAAAGTTGCCCTGGCAAGGAACGAAGTTGCATCCTGAAAAGTATTGGCAACGTCAAAGACCAATGCAAGGAGGCGCTCGCGCAGTCAGTGGCCGGGACAAAATAGAAGTGCTGCGTCAAGTCCAGAGAATTGTCACGCATCCGGCGACCATCATCGCAGGGGTCGTCGCCGCTATTCGGATTCTATCTGCCCCAGCCGGCCCGCGCGCTGGTGCCGTTCGCGAAACTTTACGTCGCCCTGCTGTCGATGAGCATGTTGCCCATCCTCGTGACGGCGCTCACCTGGGGCATTGGACAGATGTTGCGCAACGCCACGACCAGCGCGCTATTCCCGCGCATGGCTTTGTCCTATCTGCTGCTGCTGCTATTCCAAGCGCGGCGGCGGTGCTGGTGTGCGTCGGTCTCAGGCCAGGCGAAAGCCTGGGCGAGGCCGCCGCCGCGGTGCTCGGCCAGCAGCTCGCCAGCGAGCCGGCGGTCGAATCCGGCGGTCCGATCATGGCGTTCCTGCAGGGCATGGTGCCGCCCAATATCTTCGCTGCGCTGTCGGGGGCGCAGTTCATCAGCATCGTTTTTTTCTGCGTTCTGCTCGGACTGGCGCTCGGCGTCGTCAAATCCCCGGGTGCTGACGATACGCTGCGGGTGCTGAACGCCCTCTACGAGGCATTTGCGACCATCTTCCACTGGGTGCTGATCCCGCTGCCGCTCGGCCCTTCAGATGCTCAGGCCGCTTGATGCGTAGCAGCGCCATGAGCAGGAGCGTCAGCAACGTCGTGCGCAGGCCATAGAAGGCCGGACCGATCTCACCGTAGAGCTTGCGGCACAGGATCATCGTCGTCCGCAGCCTCAGCCGCGGGATTGCGGTCACCTGCGTGGTCGTTTGTCGGCGGAGTGGTGCGATCCGCATTCTCGCTGCTCGGCGTGGCAGACGGCACGCCACTCTCCGCAGGCTTCCCTGCCGCGGTCTGGACGCTAGCCAACGCGAGCTGCGCGTCGGTGGCGGGCTTCGAAGGTCCGATCAGCTTGCGGATGGCGTTCTCGGTGACGCCCAGCCGGTGCGCGATCGCGCGGTTGCTCATCCCCTGGCTCTTCAGCATCTCGATGCTGCGCAGGCGTTTCCCGGAGATACGTCGTCTCCCGCGGCGCCACCCTTCCTCTCGACCGAGCGCCGCCATCCCGCCGTCGCCATAGCGCTCTCGGTGGCGCCGAATAGTGCGCACCGACCGCTCGAACGCCCGCGCCACGTCCGTTTGCCGGGCGAAGCCCGACTCCACCAAGAACACCATCGCATAGACCTCGGCGACCGCGTCCTCAGCGCGATAGTGATGCACCGGTAGTCCAGCGATGACGATCACGCGTCGATCCGCTTCGATCCGCAGGCTGCAGCGCGCATTGATAACCACGGTATTGGACGGTGCCGGCGCGGGCAGCGCCAAGGTTTGTTGCGTGCTCATGCGCAGAGCTAAAGCGGACATGTTTGGGTGCGCAAGCCATCGCGAAATCTTCCAGTTGCATCAAAAACTTCCGTCTTGGCAGCCGAAAAACCGGACAGGTATTGGTGCGCACTGGTCCGCACCCCGGCCGTACCGAAAGCCCCGTGATTTCAGGCAAAGAAGTGGGCTATGTCAGGAGATCTGAACTTAGTGATGAACTTGGTCCAGCGCGTCTGGACCGGATCGTTGCCAGGCTTCGGCAGTGCAATGAACGAAAGAGACTTGAGAATTGGCATGCGGGTTCTCCGTTGTTGGATGAACCCGGCCGATTCTAACCAGGTGCATGAGACCGTACATACCGCTAGAGCGCGATGGGATTACGTTGAATCGCTATCGCGCTCTAGAATCTTACGCACTTTTCCGGATCATGCTTTAGCTGTCGGGACCATCGGATCGGGCTGGAACTTTGAGGCTTCGCGTGACTTCGGCGGCGGCCCGGAGCCCTGTTTCATGGGCCCCGTGCGTGGTGGAGAAAAATCCGGGCGAGGTCGCTTCGCCTGCGAAAAACAGGCGGCCGTCCACCGGAGCGGCCAGGACCTCGCGGAGTCCGAAACATCCCGGCCGGGCGTAAGAGTAGGATCCGCGCGCGAAGCGGTCGTGGCTCCAACTCGACGCGGCTAGCGGGCGGATCCTACTCCGGATCTTCGTGCCGACGAGCGCGGCAAGCTCGTCGATCGCATAGTCGGCGAGTGCGTCGTGGTCCACGAGCGCACGGGCGAGCGCTCCGCCGAAAAACGCCTGGATGCAGTCACGCCCCAATGGTCTCAGATCATAGCTACCGGTTTCCGTGCGGTCGGTTGCGCCGAACAGATGGCCGTCTACCGGGAAGGTGTTCGGGTCATCAAGATGGAGCATCGCCTTTTCGGCGTAGCCAAGCGGCAGACCGGCGGCGGCGGCAACCTTGTCCGGCAGAGGTGGCCGAAATCGCACCGCTTCTTCGGCGATGAGATTGGTCGGTAATGTGCAAATGACCGCGCGCGCCCGGATGTTGCCTCGTGACGTCTCAAGCATGATCTCGCGGCCGGAGTGGTCGACCGTCAACAATTCGGTATTCAGAGCGACACTGCAAGACGATCCGAATGCTGCGACCAGCGCGCCATAGCCATGGCGCACTCTCCAGTTCACGTTCGTGTCTTGATAGTTCGTGCTGTCGTAGGCCGAAATGTTGCTCAGCTCTGCACCGCTGACATAGGTGCTCACCGCATCGATGAGCGGGTTCCAGCGGTTGCCCGGCGCAAGCCAGTCGGCTGCATTGGTGTCCTGCGGAAGTCGGGCTGCCGCTTGCAGTCGGTCCTCGAACGAGTTGAACGCGGCGTGAAAGGCATGCTGTTCCGAGATGGGGAAATTGATGTTGAAGCTTTGCTCGCCCCAATGAGGTTCTTCATAGGCCAATTCGAAGCCCAAGCTGCGCGCGATTGGCACGAAGCAGTTCCGATCGGCCGAATGAAGCCATTCGCATCCGACATCGAAGTCGACGCCGTCGAGCCGCTGGGTCAGCGCCCGTCCACCGATCCGGTCCCTTGCTTCGAGCACGAGCACCGACAAGCCTTGCCCAGAAAGCGCGCTAGCGGCGGCAAGGCCAGCCGCGCCAGCTCCAATTATGACCACATGCACGGAGGAATTGGGCTGCATCACCGACCATCATGAGCACGGCAGGAAGATGGGCGTACTCAATAATACATTTTGATCAATTCTGCAGGTGTCAGCGTCCTGTCCTTGAGCAAGCGCGAGCCGCGTTCGGTGCCGCGAGGTCTTTAGCATGTCCGCCCTGGGCCCATCTTCGCACCGCTCATTTCCTGGCTGCGCTTCTCGGTGTCGGGCTGGGGACAACTCTGAGAAAATTTCCCAATCGCTGGGATAATGTCTAACTTTCGCTTCAGTGGACGCGCTCATTCGGAAAATGGCGGCGCGAGGCCGCTTAGTCCGCATTAGGTCAAAAGCGCCGATGTGGCCGTCGGCCGTTCACTTCCGGTCTAACGGACACGCAAGACCGGCCCGACTGGTCCGTTTCGTGCCAGAATGCGACATCGCAGACCTGGTCCCATATAACAGAGGCCGCCGGTTAAGGCGGCCTCACTTTTTACGGAGGAGAAGGGTCGGCCATCCGTTTTGTGTTATAGTCAGGGGGCCGACCGGAGACGACCTCATGATCTCGATTGCTTCGATACCGCTTGCCGGAAAGACGGCCCGGGAGCGCGCAAGGTCGTTTCGGATTTGGCTTTGGATAGCGCCGCTGGTACTCCTGATCCTTGGTGATGCGGAGCGTCCCGCACGAGCAAATTAGGAAACTCCAAAAATCAATCGTATGTCTGTTGTTGGCAAGGAGGCCGAGGCATGAGGACAATGACCGTAGCGTTCGCTCTCGGAACGGCACTGGTGCTGTGTAACCTGGGGACGTTTGGTGCCGCTTATGCGCGGGAGGCCAAAGTCGTTCGTCAACCACAGGAGAGGCTTATCGTTAGGGTGCCCGTGGAAAGGCCTTACTGGGATTCTTACATTGTTCCACGATATCGTTATCGCCCTGAGGACGACCGGGTCGATCCATACGGCCCGCCCGTAGTGCCGGTGATACGCTATGGGAACCAAGAGATATTGCTTCCGGCGTGGAACTGGTAGGACGCCGAGATACAAGCGCGCACAGTGATGCTGGCGTTGTGGCTGATGACCGCTTTGGGCCAACATGCGAAAGGCTCGTTGAGAGCAGATCTTTTCCGCTTTGCCTCAGCAAGCAGACATTAGCGACGCTCGCGCGAGCTTCGCGTTCAGGCCAATTAAGAAAAGCTCCTGTTGAGGCACATGAGGTCCTCGCCGGACAGGTCGTTGACCCGACCGAGCGCATCGAGCTCTTGGAGATTGCCCAAGGGTACTTTCGACTAGCTGACCATATTGCAGCTGCCGCATTGCAGGCCACCGAACCGGATTCGATCCCCGACGCCGAATGATATTTCTTGCCCATGCTGCGACGCGCGCAAGAATAAACGCGAGAGATGCGCCTACCTCAAGCCGCCGTGGACGCTGACGGCAGGCATTCCGTTCGGGCGGCCATACAGCGCGCCGTTTTCGGCGCGGTAAGCGACATGTTTTTTTCCACAGCAGAGTGCACGGGCCTGAGGAACCGAGCGGGGTTGGCCGCGTTGCCTGTCCGCTCAATGGTAGGGGGTTCACCACATGATCAAGACACTCGCGTGCGCCTGCGCACTTGTGATCGGCGCGGGCCTGCCGCGCGCAACAGCGGCTGAGCGAGAGCAGGTGCGGATGGTTATCAATCTGATTTCCGGAGTGAAAATGCCGTACCCGGAAAACCAGCGGAACATCGTGGCGCATACCGAACGGGTCCACCTCGACACCAATGGTGCCACTGTCGCCTGCCTGCGGCTCGATGACAAAATCAGGTGGTGCTATGAGCATATCGCCCCTGTGGGCAACCGCGCGGAGATGCTGCGCATCCGCAAGGAGCCCGTGCCGGGGCTGCTGGTCGGCCAGCCCTATCAATATGTCGACGATTTCGATCTCGATGGCACGATCGACATTGGGAGCACGACCACCCTCGAAGGTGAGCCGCACGCCCCGGTTGGCAGGATAAGCCAGTTTTTCTATCGCGCCGCCAGTCGCGGCGACCAGTTTCGCGGCGACTTTCAGGCCCTCTATGACGAAGGCATCCAGGTTGCACTCAAGTACCTGGGTGAATAGCGACACTTGAGGCCCGCTGCTCCTTTGGAAACTCTTACCGACGAAAGGTTTCACCCACATGTTCCAGCCATTTAAGTCTCTCCTCGTGGCGAGCCTATTGCTCGGCCTTGCGTTGACTTCAACCGTTGCGGCGGAACGCGAAGACGTGCGCAAGGCCATCAATCTCGTGAGCTCGGTGAAGATGCCATTCCCCGAGAGTTTGTCGAGAAATCGCGCGAAGACGGAGCACGTCTGGCTCGAACGTGAAGGGGCCACGACCGGGTGCATCACGCTCCAGGATCGCCGGTGGTGTTACGACCACATTGCGCCCAAGGGCAACCGGGCGGAGATGCTCCGCATCCGCAATGAACCCTCGCGCGGCGTCTCCATCGGAGCGCCCTACTATTACATCGTCGACTATGATCTTGACGGGTTGATTGACGTGGGGTCGACGACACAGATCGAGGCGGAGGACCGTCGGCGTGAGACACCGATTGCGCATGTCACCGAGTTTTTCTCACGCAGCACCAAGCGTGGGGAACAGTTCCAAGGAAAGTTCCAAAGCATGTACGACGAGGGCATCCAGATCGCGCTGAAGTATTTCGGCGAGTAGTGGGGTTGGGCGCGGCCGGAGGCACGCTGGAATTTTGAACGCGAGTCTTGCCTCATCGCTCCGGCGGGGGGTGTTCTAAGATTGTAATCTCAATCGCATTGCATAGGGGGGATCGATAGGTTTGCTCGACGTCGACGCAGTTGACGAGGGTGTATAATATATTTTACTCGCGCAACGGCTTCATCGATCGGGGGAACGCTCGATGCGATCACCTTGGCTACTTGCGCTGATGCTTGCCGTGGTTATCGGTTTCGCCATCGCGTGGGCACCCGCTGTGGCGCAAGGACCGGTTGCGGTCGGTGATAACTGCTTTGCCGTGGCGACGCGATTCGATCGCTCGATTCATAATGGCAGTGGCAAGTCACTCCAGCAAGCCGAGGCGGACGCACTACGCCACCACGACTCCGGTGGCGTTTTCTTATCAAAGGCGACTGACCAATTTTGGTCAGTTAAGCCGATTCGGTTTTAAGCCGCTGCTGTATCGCTGCCAACCCAAAGCGGCCGCCACACGGCGTGAGTGGTGTAATCTTTTGGATTAAGTTTGCTACCACAATCGACGGCCGCCGCCTTGGCTTCGACTTGGACAAAGCCCTCTGCTGTTTCAACAAAGACATCTCTTCTTTGCTTTCGCTTTCTTCGTAGCCATTTGGAATTCGTTTCCTGTGGGGCTTGTCACAATCTTCGATTGTGATCTTGGATAAGTAAATTCCTCACGTTGTGTGGTTGTCACGCGAAATTTTGCTCGCGATGCGAGTTTTCAGGGCCAGTCCCGCTTACCTAAATACTGTTCAGTGGACGTCCCTTGAACATAAACCTATAGTGGCATTGGGCCGTCGCACCCCCACGGCCCGCACGGCTCCCGCGCCCTTTACAGCTTGCCCCCCAAGGTGTCCGGGGCCGTGCTTTAGGACAGCGCACCATGGCCAAGCCAGATCATACCGCCCCCGAGACAAAGCGCATCTACGAGCTTGAGGACGAACTGAAGATCGCCAAGCAGCGTATTGATGAATTGCGCGCGGAACGCGATGAAGCCAATGCGACGGTCGCGCGCCTGACTGAACATTTCGAAGAATTCAACGAGATCATAGAGTCGTGGCGAACCACGTTCGGTATGGTGATGATTGATGGCCGTTGGGTATGGGAAGAGAGCCACACCATTGCCGCCTATAACAAGTTAGTTGAAGACTACGCGGACCTTGTGCGTAGGTACCGCAAGCTGTGGCAAACGATTGCGCCGGGCGAGGTTGGCCGACCGCTTGCCGCGTCAGAAGCGCAAGTCGCGCAAGTGCTGAAACTGCGGAACGAAGTCACGCCGCTGCGTCTGATTGTCGATGAGACTGGGCTTGGCTTGCAGACTGTGCGCACCATCATCGACCGCGAGAAGCGAACTGACCGCACGACCGTCAAGCGGAAGCGGAAGCACATGCCGGATACGATGGACAAATTTGCGCTCGCCTCTCACAAGGCGCGTAAGCGGACGTTCGACGCGCTGCCAAAACAGGTTGCCAAACATCTCGAAGCCGGGACCGAGTTGATGAAGGCGGTGAAGAGGCTCGCCAAGCGATCGGTTTAAGTGAGGTGGCATGGCGCAGTGGTGCTTCAGGTTCGGCAAAAGCCGGACCCTGCCACCCGGCTTTTGGCCCCTACAGGCGCCCTATCCAGCCTTGCCCATGCGTTTTCCGGCCACCTGGTGCCGCCGGTCCGCAGGATGAACAAAAGTCAACGCTACGCCCGACGGCACGACCGGCAACGACCAGGCCCGGTTTGCCAGCATGGCGACGGTAGCGGCACTCCGGGCGCGACAGCTCTGCCACGCGATCGGCCGGATCAGCAAAGGGGAGCGCTGTAGAACTTCTAGCGAGCGTTGACATGTTCAGCCGCTCCCGTGATTTCCGCTCGCCTCGATCGGTTGCCAACATAGTCGATGATCATCTTCGGAACGACGAGGCCGAGGCTCATCGCCACAATGATGATTGAAGCGGTCGTGCCCGCCGAGATCGTGTCCTGTAGCAGCGTCAACGTCGTCCCTGCACCGCCGGCGATCTGCACCAGCCCACTCATCGTCCTGAACAGGTAGACGCCCGGTATCATCGACACCACAGAGGCGAAGCCGATGGCCGCAAACGGCATGTGCGAGCGGCGTGAAACCGGAGTGAGTATCAGGGCAACCACGACGCAGGCGACCAACGCGCCGGTGGCGACGCCGAAGCCGAACACGCCGAGTGCGATCCAGCGCAGCGCATGGGCCAGCATGCCCACCGCCACGGGCCACGGCAGCATATTCAGCGGCGTCGAGAAGAAGACACTGTAGGAGGCGACCGCGACGCCCGCGGCGATGACGTCCAACCATAGCGGGACGGTTCGCCCTGACGGATCGACCGGCAGCGAGGCGCCAAGAAGCGCGAGGCCCAGCAGCAATCCGGTCGAGATCGCGACGACGATAAGGCCGGCATAGGCCAACCGGGCGGCGCCGAGATGGATACGCCCGGCGACAAGGTCCATGGCGCTGTTGAGGAAGTGCGGTCCCGGCACCAGGACCATGCACGGGCAGACCGCGACAAGGCGCAGCGACGAGCTTAGATCGTAGCGCACCGCCAGCGCGCCGATAAGGCCAGCGAGCGTGGCCGCGCAGAATGGCTGAATGAAGTCGTTAGTGCTCCATTGGGTGATCGCGCGGCGCAGAATGGCGCCGGCGCCGGCGCTGATGAATATCTGGATCGCGGGAAGATAATGATCGACACCGAAGATCACCGCCAGCGCCACGGCGCCGGCGCCCGCCGCAAGCGCGAATAGCCAGGTCGGCGCCGGCGGCGCCCGCGAGATCACGCCGATCGCCTTTATCGCGGCATCCGGCGTCAGCCGCCCGGCCTCGACGTCTTCCAGCGCCCGCATCGTGGAAGCGACGCGATCCATATCCACGCCGGCTGGATCAGCCTTGACTTCGCAGAAAGGAGTGGCCTCGCTGTCGGACTGAAGTTGCAGTTCGCCCCAGCGTGCCATGATGTCGGCGCGCAGGCCCAGCGCGCGACCGAGCCGCTCTGCCGCGGCCACCATCTGATCCGTGGCTTGCCCGTTGATGAACAATGTCCGCGCGAAGGCAAGTACAAGATTGCAACGCTCATCGGACGCCATGGGAGTTCTCCCCATCCCTACTTTGGTCGCGCTTTGCCTTCGGCGGAGCCGGCACCAACGTCTCGAGCCGGCTCCAATCCTGCGACCGCCGGTGTTCAGGCCGCGTGTGGCTTCGTCGGTGCGCCCGCCACGCTGGGTTTCACCATCTTCTTCGGATCGACGATCCGATCGAATTCGGATTCGGTGACAAAGCCCAATTTCAGGGCCGCCGCTTTCAGGGTGAGATCGTGGTCCATGGCGAAATGGGCGATCTTCGAGGCCTTGTCGTAGCCGATGACCGGCGAAAGCGCCGTCACCAGCATCAGCGAGCGTTCGACATATTCGTTGATCTTCTTCAGGTTGGGCTTGGCGCCCTCGACCAGGAACTTGCGGAAGTTCACGCAGCCGTCGCTCAGGATCGTGGTGGAATGGGCGATGTTGAAGATCATCAACGGCTTGTAGACGTTCATTTCGAGATAACCGCCGGCGCCGCCGAAACCCACCGCGACGTCATTGGCCATCACCTGCACCGCGATCATCGTCAGCGCCTCGCATTGGGTCGGATTGACCTTGCCCGGCATGATCGAGGAGCCCGGTTCGTTTTCCGGAATCTCCAATTCGGCAAATCCGGCGCGCGGACCGCATGACATCAGCCGAATGTCGTTGGCGATCTTGTAGAGCGACACCGCAAGCGTTCGCAGCGTTCCGGAGAGCTGCACCAGCGCGTCATGCGCGCCCTGCACGGTGAACTTGTTGGGTGCGGTGACGAAGGGTAGCCCGGTGAGCTCGGCGATCTGGGCGGCCGACGCTTCGGCAAAGCCCGGCGCCGAGTTGATGCCGGTGCCGACGGCCGTGCCGCCGAGCGCCAATCGGTACACACCCGGCAGAGCGCCTTCGATCCACTCCAGATTGTCGGTAAGCATGCCGGCATATCCGGACCATTCCTGGCCCAATGTCAGCGGGGTCGCATCCTGCATGTGGGTGCGCCCGATCTTGATGATGTCGTCCCACGCCTGCGATTTCACGGCGATCGCGTCGCGCAGCGCAGCCACCGCGGGAATCAGGCGCTGTTTCGCGTTCACCGCCGCGGCAATGCACATCGCCGACGGGAAAGTGTCGTTCGACGACTGCGCCATGTTGACGTGATCGTTGGGATGGACCGGCGCATGGCTCCCGAGCGGCGTACCCGCGAGCTGGCAGCAACGGTTGGAGATCACTTCGTTGACGTTCATGTTGAACTGGGTGCCGCTACCCGTCATCCAGACATGCAAGGGGAACATGTCGTGATGCTGGCCGGCCAGGATCTCATCGCAGGCTTGAACGATCAGCTTGTAGCGTTGATCGTCAAGCCGCTTGCCGTCGTGGTTGGCGATCGCGGCGGCCTTCTTCAAGATGGCGTAGGCCGTGATCATTTCGCGCGGGATCAGGTCCTTGCCGATGCTGAAATGTTCGAGGGAACGCTGGGTTTGAGCGCCCCAGAGCTTGTCGGCGGGCACTTCAACGACGCCGAGGCTGTCGGTCTCTTTTCTCGTGCCGGTCATAGGTGTTTCTCCTTACTCTGCGAGCGGGTGCCGATTAAGTCGCCGCGGTGACTTGGCAAATACGCGATCCGTCCCGGTCCGGGGGTGCGGATGGGAACGGTTTAATAGTCGGCGACCTGGGGACCGCGTGTGCAAGTCCGCATGTCTGCTGCCGCCGATCAAATTTCTGCGACATCGACGACCGCTTCGGCAAAAGCCTGCGGGGCTTTCCGGGGCAGATTGTGGGACTGCCCGAGCAGCCGCCGTTCGCTCTGCTGTTGCGAAACGCCTCGGGTAGACTTGTCGGTGATCATCCCGCCGCGCTTGGCGCTAGTGTTCTGGACCTGCTGCTTGATCATTTCCCTGGCCTTGTCTTCGATCTTCTGCTGATCGGCCGGACTCATCGCGTTGAACCGATCCTCGGTGAGGCCGAGCTTGGCGAGCATCTGGACAGTTGCATTGGTATACGAATACAATCGAACGAGCACCTGAGCAGCCTTTTGCTTCTCGATCGGAACTCGCCATTTTTTCGCGCGTTAGGGCGGCTAGGGGACAGGATTGCGCTCCCTCTGCGCGAGGGCCGCCGATGAAGAATTTTTCGGATGCATCATTTTCGCCGGAAACGATCGAGATCATGACGGCTGCGCTTGAGGCATCAATCGCCACTCTGCCGCACCCACTCGCTTCCGCGCACGTCAACCTGCTGGCCGAATTGATACTGCGCACCGCGAAAACGGGAGAACGGGATGTTGCGGTGCTGCAAAGGATCGCTCTGCTGGAACTTCAAATCGCTCCGCGCGCATAAAGGACTTTGGAGATGAGGATCGCAACCGGCCTGATTGCCTTCACGCTCGCGCTTTCAAGTTCGATGGCTTTGGCGCAATCGGTCCGTTGGACAACGTACAGCATTCCGCAAACCGGCACGTCGGTTGACATTCCCTCATCCATTTTTACAGAACTGCTCGACAAGCCGGACGGCTATGGCGAGCGGCTCCGCAGTTCCGACGGACGCGCCGATTTGACCGTCCAATCGGTGCCCAACAGGAACGGCGATTCACCCGAGGCCTACCTGAAACAAAAAAATCCTCCCTCAGGCCTCGTCTACAAGAGGATCGGGCCCAATTTCTTCGTTGTTTCGAGCTTCAAGGGCGACAAGATCTGGTACGACCGGTGCAACTTTTCCGCTTCGTTCATCCACTGCGTTCTGATCAATTATCCCGCAGACGATAAACCGCAATGGGATGGCGTCGTGACCCGGATCAGCCATTCACTGCACGGCGGCTAGCCACGAGCCGCCTCCCGCTCACGAATACTGCATCACCCCGTCATCGACCTTGCCGAAGCGAAGCGAGACGATGTCGAGCGCGTAATTCTGATAGAGCCGCCACGGCCGCTTCGAGCCCTGCTTGGGCATTTTCGCGATCGAACGCTGCACATAGCCGGAGGAGAAATCGAGCGACGGCAGCTCGGCAATCGAGGGATCGTTGTTATGCGGCATGGCCTGCCGATAGCCGTGCCGGTCCATATAGTTGATGAGGCGGCAGACATATTCGCAGGTGAGGTCGCATTTCAGCGTCCATGACGCATTGGTGTAGCCGAACGCGGAGGCGAGATTGGGCACGTCGGAATACATCATGCCCTTATAGTTCAGCGTCTTGGCGAACTCGACTGGCCTACCGTCGACCGTGACTTCCATGCCGCCGAGCACCTGCAGCACGAGGCCGGTGGCGGTGACGATGATATCGGCGGGAAGCTCGCTGCCATCCTTCAGACGGATGCCGTTCTTGGTGAAGGTGTCGATCTCGTTGGTGACGACGGAGGCGCGATCTTCCTTGATCGCCTTGAACAGATCGCCGTCGGGCACCAGGCACAGCCGCTGGTCCCAGGGGTTGTAGCGCGGCGTGAAATGGGTGGCGATGTCATAGTCGGGCCCGAGCGCCATCCTGACGCCGCCGAGGATCAGTTGCTTGACCTGCGCGGGCTTGCGCCGGGAGAGCTGGAAGAAATACATGCCCCACAGCACGTTGCGCCAGCGGATCAGATGATAGGCGAGTTTTGAAGGCAGATTGCGCCGCAGTTTGTTGGCGAGCGGATCCTGCGCCGGACGCGACACCACATAGCTCGGCGAGCGCTGCAGCATGGTAACGTGGCCGGCTTGCTTCGCCATTTCCGGAACCAGCGTCACCGCCGTCGCGCCGGAGCCGATCACCACCACGCGCTTGCCGGCGTAGTCCAAATCCTCGGGCCATTTCTGCGGATGGATGATGCGGCCGGCGAAATCCGCAGCCCCCGCGAACTCCGGCGTGTAGCCTTCCTCGTATTTGTAATAGCCCGAGCACATGAACAGGAAATTGCAGGTGAACGCTACGATCTCGGTTGCGCCCTCGCCTGACGTGCGCTCGGCTTCCACCGTCCAGCGTGCATCCGGCGTCGACCACGACGCGCGCTTGACGCGATGGCGAAAGCGGATGTTCTTGTCGATGCCGTTCTCGGCCGCGGTCTCGCGGACGTAGTTCAGAATCCGCGGCCCGTCCGCGATCGCCTTCGGCTCGGTCCATGGCTTGAACGAATAGCCGAGCGTGAACATGTCGCTGTCGGAGCGGATGCCGGGATAGCGAAACAGGTCCCAGGTCCCGCCGATGCAGTCGCGGCCCTCGAGGAGGACGAAGCTCTTGGTCGGGCACTTGTGCTGCAGATGATAGCCCGCGCCGATGCCGGAAAGGCCGGCGCCGACGATCAGCACGTCGAAATGCTCGCTCACGATGGTGCTCTCCGCGGCCGCGCGTTTCCTTAACCCTGATAGTAGAGACGTGGATGCCCGGCACAAGGCCGGGCATGACGAAATGACGCAGTCTCTCTCGCCGTCATTCCGGGGCGCGCGGCAGCGCGAACCCGGAATCTCGAGATTCTCAATACCTATATTTGTCCGTCTTGAAAGGGCCTTCCGGCGTGACGCCGATATAATCGGCCTGGTCCTTGCGCAGTTCGGTCAGCTTCACGCCGATCTTGGCAAGATGCAGCCGCGCCACCTTCTCATCCAGCAATTTCGGCAGCACGTAGACCTTCTTCTCGTACTTGCCGTCCTTATTGTTGGCGAACAACTCGATCTGCGCCAGCGTCTGGTTGGTGAAGGAGGCCGACATCACGAAGGACGGATGACCCATGGCGTTGCCGAGGTTCACCAGGCGGCCTTCCGACAACAGGATGATGCGGTGCTTGTCGGGGAATTCGATTTCGTCGACCTGCGGCTTGATGTTGGTCCATTTCAGGTTGCGCAGATGCGCGATCTGGATCTCGTTGTCGAAATGGCCGATGTTGCAGACGATGGCGCGATCCTTCATCGCGCGCATGTGCTCGATGGTGATGATGTCCTTGTTGCCGGTCGCGGTGACGAAGATGTCGGCGCGGGGTGCGGCATCCTCCATGGTGACGACTTCATAGCCTTCCATCGCCGCCTGCCACGCGCAGATCGGATCGACCTCGGAGACCAAGACGCGGCAGCCGGCCTGCCGGAGCGAAGCGGCCGAGCCCTTGCCGACGTCGCCGTAGCCCGCGACCATCGCCACCTTGCCGGACATCATCACGTCGGTGCCGCGGCGGATGCCGTCGACCAGCGACTCGCGGCAGCCATAGAGATTGTCGAACTTCGATTTTGTCACACTGTCGTTGACGTTGATCGCGGGGAATAACAGCGTGCCCTTCTTCTCCATCTCGTAGAGCCGGTGCACGCCCGTGGTGGTCTCTTCCGAGACGCCCTTGATATTCTTGGCGATCTCGGCGAAGTAGCCCTTCGGCTTCTCCTTCAGGAGCCGCTTGATCAGCGCGAAGAACACTTCCTCTTCTTCCGATCCCGGCTTGTCCAAAAACTTCACGTCGCCCTGCTCGGCGCGCAGGCCGTTGTGCACCAGCATGGTAGCATCGCCGCCGTCGTCGAGGATCATGTTCGGCGTGCCGCCGCCATGCCAGTCGAACAGCTTTGCGGTGTAGTCCCAATATTCGGTGAGGCTCTCGCCCTTCACCGCGAACACCGGAATGCCGACCGCCGCGATGGCGGCCGCTGCGTGATCCTGCGTCGAATAGATGTTGCAGGAGACCCAGCGGATGTCGGCGCCGAGTGCTGCGAGCGTCTCGATCAGGACCGCGGTCTGGATCGTCATGTGCAAGGAGCCCGCGATCCGCGCGCCCTTGAGCGGCTGCTTCGGGCCATATTCCTCGCGCGTCGCCATCAAGCCGGGCATCTCGGTCTCGGCCAGCGAGATTTCCTTGCGGCCGAATTCGGCGAGCGAGATGTCCTTGACGACGTAGTCGTTGAAGGCGGGCTTCTTAGCGGCGGCGGTCATGCGATTTTCCTTTGTCTTCGCCCGAATGACGTTTCTCTGCGAAACCGGACTGAAATTTGTTTCTCGTCATGCCCGGGTTGTCCCGGCCATGACGAGCTAAGTGTGACGCGGCAGCCTACTCAAATACGCAGATCACACCGCGCGCTTCAGCACTTCGGCGAGGTCGGTCTTTTCCCAGGAGAAGCCGCCCTCATTGTCCGGCGTGCGGCCGAAATGGCCATAGGAGGAGGTCCGCGCATAGATCGGCCGGTTGAGATCGAGATGCTTGCGGATGCCGCGCGGCGTCAGATCCATCGCTTCCGCCACGACTTTCTCGAGCTTGTCCTCGGGCACCTTCCCGGTGTCGTGGGTGTTGATATAGATCGACAGCGGCCGCGCCACGCCGATGGCGTAAGCGAGCTGCAGCGTGCAGCGATCGGCGAGCCCGGCGGCGACGATATTTTTCGCCACATAGCGCGCGGCATAGGCTGCGGAACGGTCGACCTTGGTCGGGTCCTTGCCGGAAAACGCCCCGCCGCCATGCGGAGCCGCGCCGCCATAGGTATCGACGATGATCTTGCGCCCGGTGAGGCCAGCGTCGCCATCCGGACCGCCAATGTAGAATTTTCCGGTCGGATTGATATGCCAGATGGTCTTGCCGTTGATCCAGTCCTTGGGCAGCGCCTCGCGGACATAGGGCTCGACAAGCTCGCGCACCTGTCTGGAGCACATGTCCTCGACCAGATGCTGATGCGAGACCACGATCTCGCGCACCCCGACCGGCTTGCCGTTCTCATATTGCACGGTGACCTGGCTCTTGGAGTCCGGGCCCAGCACATTCTCCTTGCCGGAGTGCCGCGCTTCCGAGATCAGCCGCAAGATCTTGTGGGCATAGAAGATGGGCGCCGGCATCAAATCCGGGGTCTCGCTGCAGGCATAGCCGAACATGATGCCCTGATCGCCTGCGCCCTCTTCCCTGTTGGTGCCGGGCTGCAGCGCGTCGACGCCCTGGGCGATGTCGGCCGATTGCGGATGCAAGAGAATTTGGATGTCGCAGGTTTTCCAATGGAAGCCTTCCTGCGCGTAGCCAATGTCCTTGATCGCCGTGCGCACCACGCTTTCGATCTGTTCGTTGGTGACGGATTTGGGACCGCGGGTTTCGCCGGCGATCACCACCTTGTTGGTGGTGGCGAGCGTTTCGCAGGCCGTGCGGATCGCCCAGGGATCGATGCCCGCTTTCGGGCCTTCGCGGAAAAACAGGTCGACAATCTCGTCCGAAATCCGGTCGCAGACCTTGTCGGGATGGCCCTCGGAAACCGATTCTGAGGTGAATAAATATGACGCTCGCATCAACTATCCCCTTTCCGCCTGATCCCGGCGGCCCTTTGTGATGTTGTCCTTAACGTGATGTTGTCCTTGGATTGTCAGTCCCGCCGGCGCGAGATGACGTAGGATTCGTCGTAAAACCAGAGCCCGTTATGCTTGCGCAAAACCTCTCTGGCGGCATCGAGAGTGCGGCCGCTATGAGCCATGTCCGTCAACCGGTCGTCTTCGATCTGGGCGACATACACCGCCGCGTTCCAAGCTGCAAAGGCCGTGGAGGTTCCGATCGTGCCGGTGACCTCGTTGGGCAGCGCTTCCATATCATATCGAAAGATCGAACGGTTATCGGCGTACGCATTAAAGTTAAGGTCCCGTCCGGACGATCCCAGCTCATATTTCACCGCGCGCAATAGCTCATGACGGCTGACGGAGAAAGGATTTTCTCCGGGCCAGACCGCTTGGATGATCTCCATGCCCGGATCCTGCCCATGGGAGTGAATCCCGATCAGCCGGCCCCCGGCCCGCAGCGCGCGGGCGAGCGGTGCGATGATCCGTTTGGCGCGGAAATTCACCGAGGATTTCGCCCGGTAGGGCTGGGAGGCGATGATCAGGTCGAAATTGGCCTCGGTCCGGCCGGCCCGGGGGATGATCGAATCAAGCAAAAACCGGTGGTCCTCCCGGTACAGGATGAGCGCCACTGGCCGCTCGTAGATCGGCATGCCCGAGCGTGGGCTGACCATGGCGCGCCAGTTCTGCTCCAGGAATGGCTTCAATTCGGCGATCTGGGCCTCGAATTCGCCCGAGGAAGCCCCCCGCAGGGCCACCTCGTGCCAGATCATGCCCGCTGCGGCCGTGGGCGAGCGCGGGGTCAGCCAGGGCGCCTCGGCGTAATACATGTTGGTCAGCACGAAGACGGTCGCGGGGTGCTCGAACAGCCGGTCCGGAACCTTCTCCAGGACCAGCCGGACGTCCTCCAGGCTCAATTCCTTGCCGGCGATATAGAACGGCATATGGGGAAACCGGCCATGCATCACGCGCATCACCTTCGACAGCACGGTGCCGTCGCCGACGCCGGCATCGAATACCCGCAAGGCCGGCGGCCGGGGATGGATGCTGGATAGCTCAAGCCCGACTCGCTCTGCGATCACCCGCTTCTCGCTGCAGGTATGCACGAACAAGAGGTATTTCTGGCGGTTCTCGAAGAAGCGGAAATTGCTGAGGGGGTCGCGCTTTTCAGGCGGCACCTGCAAGCCCCGCGGCGGCGGCACGGCGCCGGTCGAGGCCGCGATATAGGCCTGGATGCGGTCTAGTGTGTCGATGGTGATGCGCTTGCCTTCGCGCAGACGATGCACGAGCTTGCCGTCATTGACCGAGCGACGGCCAAAGGTCAATTCCGCCATGTCGGCCTGCCGGCAGAAATCCGAAATCTGGCTGAGAATCTCGTCGTTCTTCATGCGGCGTGGGGGCTTTGGGACCGAAGGTGGGCAGCGGGGCGCGGGTGGGCTGTCCTACCACTACCTGCCCACCGAAGGTAACCCCCCATGGTGAGGAGCGCGCCCTTCGCGCGTCTCCGGACGATGCTTTGCATCGCCGGGAGACCATGAGGCCACCCAGCCTCCATCGATAAACCAAGTCTGGCAATCACCAGCTTTGATTGGCAGGACGAGGCCGCCATGAAGTCCTTTATGTTGGCGGACGACGAAAGCGCCGCGCTCGTCCGGTTCAGTGTCTTCGGCAAGGTACTAAGCGATATGCTGGACTTCCCGAAGAGCGGTCCATGGCCGAGCGGTCCATGGCCTTTTCCCCGCGACCGCATTCCGGAATTGAACCGCCATTTGCTGCGGAGTGTCGATGTTCTGCACAGGCGAGGCCGGGATTAGACCGGCGTCGTTTTGCACCCTCGCACGACCTTCGTCGTTGCAAATCTTCCAACACGCTGTCGCTGAGCCATTTGCGTCTCAAGAATTGTGCTAACTCGGGGCCATTCCTCAGCCAAGACAGAATAGATCACTCTGTCAAATACACGCCCCGTCCACGTTATTCGAGCGCGGCGAAGAGTGCCCTCCTCGGTGGCTCCGAGTTTTGTCATGGCAGCGCGCGAACGCGCATTCAGCGCATCGACCCCGAACTGTACGCGATTGGCGCCGCATGCAAATGCATGGCCCAACAGCAAGTGCTTCGAAGCCGGATTCACGACGCTCCCACGAACTTCAGGTGTGTAGTAGGTGCTACCAATATCGACGCTACGAAACTTTTCTTCGGGTCGAATATAGCACGTGAGGCCGACGCACTGTCCCGAAGTGATGACCGCAAACGGAATCCAAGTTCCCAGGGTGTGGTCGTTCTGAATGCGAACCCAGAATGGATCGAAATGCTCTCCTGCCATTGAGACTGGGTAGAGCGATATCCAGATCTCTGGATCGGCATTTGCTGCCTCGCGTAGTGCCTCTCGATGGATTTCCTGCAATGGCTCCAGCCGGACATGCTCGTTCTCTAGAATCTGCTCTGCAAGTTTCATATCGGCCTCTTCCAAACTCGCCGAAAGTCGTGAATGTCCTCATATATTCGCGGTCAGAGTTGGTTCCGTGTCAACCAACATTTCGCCGGGCGGGTCGGATGGGGCGCCTTCCATTGTCGCATGGAAAGTGAAACGTCAGCACATCGCGACATTTCGCTGCGCTGGGGAATCTTGTCGCTATCGGGGCATGCGCAGATTGAGCAAGCCGCACCATTCAAGCTCAACTCTTTCGCTGCGCTGCACATCGAGCAAGCCGCATCATTCAAGCTCGATTCCCGAGATAACTCCTCGCGCTCTGCGCAATCCGCTGCGCTTCGATAGCGATCTCGCGCAGTTGGCCGGTCGGCGAGGTGATCTGACCGCAGAAATACAGACCCGGTGCGGCCGTCGCCTTCCCCGTAACAAGCGGCATGCCGTGTTGATCGAACACGCCATCCACATCGGGGATCAATCGTCGTAAGTCAGCGCGGAAGCCGGTTGCAAGAATGACCGCGTCGAAATTTTCGGCGACATGATCGGCGAAGTCACCCCGTCGGCGGTAAAGTGGTCGATCCCGCCGCGTATTTTGATCGAGCCGTCCCTGATCCCAGCGAGTGTGCCGATATCGATCAGCGGCACGCGCCCGTCCTCCTCGACCATCTGCCGCGGACCTTTTACGGCACGGCGCAGTCCTAGCTTTTCGATATCGCCGACCGCCAACCGCAGGATCGGCGCGTTCATGATGTCGACGAGACGCGCCGGCAGCCAGCGATACAGGATCGCCCACGACAGGATGGGAAACCCGAGCAGATCGCGTGGCAGGACCTGAACCGGGCCGCGCACCGAGAGCGCGACATCGATACTGGCATCCGCCAGATCGAGCGCGATCTCGCCGCCTGAATTGCCGAAGCCAACCACCAGCACGCGCTTTCCGGCGTAAGGCTGCGGGTTGCGATACTCGCTGCTGTGGAGAATGGTGCCAGTATAGGTTTCCAATCCTGGCCACGCTGGCCGATACGGCGCGCCCGCCATGCCGGTCGCGACGACCACGACAGGCGCCGCGATTGAATCGGACGCGATGTCCGCACGCCATCGCGTACCGTCACGGCGAAGGCGCGCGACCTCCGTGTCGAAAACCGGCTTGATCTCGAAACGCTCGGCATAGCTCTCGAGATAGGCGATCATTTGTGCACGCGACGGATACGCCGGATAGGATCGCGGCATCGGCAGACCGGGCAGACCGGAATGTCCGCGATCGGTGTGCAGGTGCAACCGGTCGTAATGGCGTCGCCACGCGGAGCCGACGTTGCCGGCTTTCTCCAGCACGGTCGCGTTAAGCCCTGCCGCCCGCATCGTCGCGGCGCAAGCGAGCCCCGCGGGGCCCGCGCCGACGATGATGGCATCTGGGACGGACGTCATGGCGGTGCTTTGGCCAAATGGGCGCGAAAGAAGGTCAGCACATCCGCATCGAATTGCCGATGGAAGGCGGCGCGGTCGAAACCCGGCGCATCCGTGCAGATTTCGGGCGACTGCGTCGCCAACTCCGGCGGACAAAGCGTCAGAAAGGCGAAATGCCCGGCGTTTGGCACCACATGATACTCGTGCTCGACCCGCAGGTATTTATCCACTGAGGCAACGTCGTGGGGCAACACGCCGTCTCCGCCGCGCTCCGACGCCCAGAGCTGCACCGGCACCTGGATCGCCGCCAGGCTGTCGGAAGTAAAGAAGATCGCAAGCGGGTCGGCCAATACGGCAACCTTGATCCGCGCGTCGTGCGCGAGCGGCTGCGTCGGGTATTCCTTTCGCTTGGCCTGCGCGCACAGACCGACCGACGACCCTTGGCAAATCGCGGCCGCATGGGCCCAATCGGGATTGGCGCCAATCAGCACGAGGCCGGTATAGCCGCCGCGCGAGAAGCCGAAGAAGCCGATCCGTTCGCGGTCGATTCCGGTCGCGACCGGCGAGGTGCCGACCATGAAATCAATGGCGCGCCTGATATCGGTCGGCCGCTCGACCAAGACCGACAGATTGCCCGAGCGGCTCGGGTCAGTGGCGGTATCGCCGGGATGGTTGATGGCGGCGACGATGAAGCCGGCGTCGGCCAGCACCTCATCGGTGTCGTGATGACCGACGAAAGAGCCGGTCCTGCCATGCGACACCACGATCAGCGGCAACTTCCCGCCGGGCAGCGGACAATCCTTCACGCCCGGCAGGGCGATCTTGCCGAGATCGACCTCTCCAGGCGGTGTAGAGCACGGATACCACATCGCGCCATGAATTGCCGGGCCGTCGGTATCGGCGGGGATATCGATGAACCGGAAACCGGCGCCCTGCGCGAGCGTCGGCGCGAGACAAAGGGCGACTACGAAGATGAATTTGCGAGCATGCATCATGTCGCCCTTCCGCTGTTCGACCGCAGCGTTCGCCAGCCAATTGACAGCAGGCTTGATAGTTCTTGCCCGCAACGTGGTGAAATAGTCTTGCAGTGTCATTAAACCCTCAAGGTGAGGAGGCGCCCTTGCGCCGTCTCCGGACGATGCTTCGCATCGCTCGGAGAACCATGAGGCCCCGGTGGTGACCTCGTCTTCGAGACGCTTGCTAGGGCAAGCTCCTCAGGATGAGGGGAGAAAGCCGGGCAGCAAAGATAGAGCGACCTACTTCCCCCACACCTCGTTGGCGATCTCGACCGCGAGCCTGAGCTTCGCCCACTGCTCTTCCTCCGAGAGGATGTTGCCCTCCTCCGTCGAGGCAAAGCCGCATTGCGGCGAGATCGCAAGCTGCTCCAGGGGCGCGAACTTCGCGGCCTCCTGCAAGCGCCGCTTGATGTCGTCTCTTCTTCTCGAGCTCGCCGAACTTCGAGGTGATGACGCCGACCACCACGACCTTGTTGCCCTTCGGCAAATAGCGCAGCGGCTCGAAGCCGCCGGCGCGGTCGGAATCGTATTCGAGGAAATAGCCGTCGTAATTGGTGCCGGCCAGCATGGTTTCCGCCACCGGCTCGTAGCCGCCGGAGGAAATCCAGGTGGAGCGGAAATTGCCCCGGCAAACATGGGTTGATATCACCATGTCGGCGGGACGCTCGGCGATCGCGTAGTTGATGATGCGTGCGTAGGTCTGCTGCAGGCCGTCGGGATTGTCGCCGCGCTCACGCGCCTTCTTCAACTCCTCCTGCGAGCAGAGATAGGCCCACACCGTGTCGTCGAACTGCAGATAGCGGCAGCCGGCATCATAGAACGCCTTCACCGCCTTGCGGTAGGTCTTGGCGAGATCCTCGAAGAAGGCGTCGAGGTCGGGGTACACGTCCGTGGAGATCGACTTGCGGCCGCCGCGGAAATGCAGCACCGCGGG
Source organism: uncultured Alphaproteobacteria bacterium (assembly GCA_963822795.1). Classification (GTDB taxonomy): domain Bacteria; phylum Pseudomonadota; class Alphaproteobacteria; order Rhizobiales; family Xanthobacteraceae; genus Bradyrhizobium. Next base: position 7,681 of record CAWGJM010000056.1, on the reverse strand, counting down.
CGAAGGGATCGTCATCTTCGGCGTGACATGGGCGATGTCGGCGTGCCTCTTCAGGAACTTGAAATGATCGAGCATCGGATGGTCGGCGGGAAAGTCGAGCTTGCCGATCACGCGGACCGCATCATGCCGGGTCTCGACGCCGGCGAACTGGATGCCGGTTTGCGGGTGAAACAGTTCGCATCCCGTCAGATGGCTAAGGAAATCGAAATGCCACCAGGAGCGGCGGAACTCGCCGTCGGTCGCGAGCTTCAGGCCGGTCGAGGCCTGCCTGTGCACGACCTTCTCGATTTCCGCGTCCTCGATCTTGCGCAGGTCCTCTGGCCCGATCTCGCCCTTTTCGAGCTTGGCGCGCGCTTCCTTGATCTTCGCCGGCCGCAACAGGCTGCCGACCTCGTCGGCGCGGAATGGCGGTTTGGTTCTCTGCATGTGCTAGACTCCCGAGATTTTATTAGTGCGCCGCGGCCCCAGTGACGCCAAGGTGGCGTTCGAGGATCGCGGGATCGGCTTTCAGGGCGTGGCTTGCCGCATCATGAACGATGGTTCCGCGCTCCAATATCACAACGCGATCGGCGAGCCCCAGAATCTTTTGCGCGTTCTGTTCGACGATGATGGAGCAGATGCCGCCCGAACGGGTGATGGTGCCGAGCGCCCTTAGCAATTCCTCAACGATGATGGGCGCGAGCCCCTCGGTCGGCTCGTCCAGGAGCAGCACTTTCGGATTGAGCGTGAGCGCCCGGCCGATCGCCAGCATCTGCTGCTCGCCGCCGGAGAGCTGGTTGCCGAAATTGTTGCGGCGTTCCCGCAGACGCGGAAACATTTCATAAATTTTTTCGACCGTCCAAGGGCCGGGCTGCGCCACCGCGGTCATGTTCTCTTCCACCGTCAGCGAGCGGAAGATGTTGCGCTCCTGCGGCACCCAGCCGATGCCGGCCCGCGCCCGCTGGTCCGGCCGCATCGCCGTGATGTCGCTCCCGCCGAGCTTGATGGTGCCGCCAAACCGGCGGGTAACGCCGACAATCGAGTTGATCAGCGTGGTCTTGCCGGTGCCGTTGCGCCCCAGCAGCGCCAGCACCTGGCCGTCCTGCAGACACAGCGACATGTTGGGCAGCACCACCGCTTCGCCGTAGCCGGCGCGCAAGGACTCGATCGCGAGCAGGTCAGGCATCGGCCGCCTCGCCGAGATAGACCGCCTTGACCTGCGGGTCCCGCGCCACCTCGTCCGGCGCGCCTTCGACCAAGAGCGCGCCTGAGACCAGCACCGAGATGCGGTCGGCGAAGGAGAATACCAGGTCCATGTCGTGCTCGATCAGAAGCACGGTGACGTCGCGCGGCAGGGCCGCGACCGCCGCCAGGATATCGTGGCGCTCGCTTTCCGGCACGCCGGCCGCGGGCTCGTCGAGCAACAGCACGCGCGGCTTGGCGGCGATCGCGAGCGCGATCTCGAGCAGGCGCTGCTTGCCGTAGGGCAGCGTCGCGGTCGGATCGTTCATGACGTCGAGCAGATGGAAGCGCGAGAGCGTTTCGGCGATCTCGGCGTTGACGTCGTCGCGCGTGCCCATCCTGCGCCACCAGTCCCCGCCCCTGCCGAGCCGCTCGGACACCGCTAGCCCAATGGTCTCGAGCGGCGTCAGATCGGCATAGAGCTGGTTGATCTGGAAGGTGCGCGACAGCCCCCGCAGCACCCGCTTGTGGACCGGCAGTTCGGTGATGTCGTTGCCCTCGAGCAGGATGCGGCCGCCATTGGGCCTGAGCACGCCGGTGAGCAGGTTGATGACCGTGGTCTTGCCGGCGCCGTTCGGGCCGATCAGCGCATGCCGCGCGCCCTGCTCGATCTTGAGCGAGAGATCGCGCGTGACCCGCAATCCGCCGAACTGCTTCTCCAGCCCCCGTGTTTCCAATGCGATCGTCATGGCGCGTCGCTCTCGGGAATGGCGACCGCGGCCTTGCGGCCGGCGAAAAGGGTGATCAGGAGATTGGGCGCCCACAGCACCCAGCGATGCAGCCGCTGCCGGCCGACCAGCACGATCACGACCAGCACCAGCCCGATCCAGAACTGCCAGTACTGAGGTGTAAGGGTGGAAAAAACTTCCTGCAGCATCCGGAACACCACGGCGCCGATCAGTCCGCCATAGAGATAGCCGGTGCCGCCGATGACGAGCACCAGCATCAAATCGGCGGAACGCTCGAACGCGAACACGTCGAGCGAGGCCAGTGCCGTGGTCTGGGTGAACAGCGCGCCCGCAATCCCAGCGTAGAATGCGGCGAGCGTATAGATTGCGATCAGCCGCTTGTTGACGGGAATGCCGATCGCGGCCGCCCGCAGCGGGTTGTTGCGGATCGCGCGCAGCGACAGGCCAAACGGCGAGTGCACGATCCGGCGCGCCAGCAGGAACAACAGGAACAGCACCGCGAGCGAATAGAAAAACCCGATTCTGCCGAACATGTCGAAGGCGAACAGCCCCAGGATCGGCTGCATCTCGATGCCCTGCAGCCCGTCGGTGCCGCCGGTGATATCCGAGAAGCGCTCGGCCAGCGCCTCCAATAGCAGCGCAATGCCGAGCGTCACCATCAGCCGGGTCAAATCGACGCCGCGGATCACGAGGAAGCTCGTGAGAAAGCCGAGCGCCATGGCGGCAAGACCGGCGGCAGCCAGCGCGATCACCGGCTCGGTGACGATGCCGTGCAGGGCCAACAGTCCGGCGCAATAGGCGCCGACGCCGAAGAACGCCGCATGTCCAAGCGAGACGATGCCGGCATAGCCGAGGATCAGATCGAGCGACAGCGCGAACAAAGCAAGTCGCACGATATCGGTCATGATGAGATAGCGGGACGGGAAGACGAAGGCACAGCCGAGCGCGGCGATCCAGAACGCGACCTCGCCCCAATGCCAGCGAGCGTGTTGCCTGGCGTGGTATCCGACGTCGGCTTGTGCGCTCATGGCCGGCTCATCGCGCCGCGGTACGGCCGAACAGGCCGTTCGGTCGCCAGATCAGGATCACGATCATCATGGTGTAGATCACGAACGGTCCCATCTTCGGAAAGTAATATTTACCGGCGACGTCGCCGATGCCGAGCAACAGCGAGGCCAGGAACGGCCCGGTGATCGAGGAGGAGCCGCCGACGGTCACCACGATCAGAAAGTAGATCATGAATTTGAGCGGGAAATACGGATCGAGCCCGAGGATTTCCGCGCTCAGCGCGCCGCCTAGTCCGGCGAGGCCACAGCCGAAGGCGAAGGTGAAAGCAAATACCTGGGGTACGTTGATGCCGAGCCCGCTGGCCGCGCGCGGATCGTCGACGGCGGCGCGCAGGCGGCTGCCGAAGCGCGTGCGCGCCAGCACGAGCTGCAAGCCGGCGGTCAGGAGGCCGCAGATGACGATGATCATCAGCCGGTAGCGGCCGACGCCAACGCCGAACACGTCGAACTGCCCCTCCAGCGCGGCGGGCAGCTTGATGAACACACGCGACGATCCCATGATGTAGTCGACCGCCGCCACCGACATGAAGACCAGCCCGACCGAGAACAGCACCTGGTCGAGATGGCTGCGCGCATAGAGGTGGCGATAGAGCAGCCGTTCCAAAAGCACGCCGATAGCGGCGGCGGAGATGAACGCGAGCGGCAGCCCTGCAAAAAACGGCCAGCCGTATTGGTTGACCAGCACCGCACAGACATAGCCGCCCGCCATCGCGAACGCGCCGTGGGCGAGGTTGACGAAATTCATCAGCCCGAGCGTGACCGCAAGCCCGCAGGCCAGCACGAACAGCAGCATGCCATAGGCCACGCCGTCGAACAGGTTGGTGAGGACAGAGGTCATGGGGCGTGGCGAACCGAGGCTAACAGGGCGCTGCGAAACTGACGTGCAATATCTACGACGTCATGGCCGGGCTTGTCCCGGCCATCCACGTCTTTCGGTGCCAAAAGAAAGACGTGGATGCCCGGGAGGTCTGGCGCCAAGACGCGCTTCGCGCTTTCGCTCGGGCATGACGTGGAGAGAGCAGGATACCTCAGAATAACGCGTTCGGCGTCACTTCTTGGTCTTGCCGGCGTCCTTGACCGCCTCAAAGGTCTGGAATTCGACGTTATAGAGTTCGCCGTCGACCTTCTCGACCTTGCGGATATAGATGTTCTGGACGATGTCTCGGGTTTCCGGATCGATCGAGATCGGGCCGCGCGGGCTCTCCCATTTCATCCCCTTCATGGCTTCGATCAGCTTGTCGCCGTCGGTATCGCCGCCGGTCTTCTTCAGCGCCTCGTAGATCAAATGGATGCCGTCATAGCCGCTTACCGCCATGAAGCCCGGACGGTTGCCGAAATCCTTCTTGTAGGCGGCGACGAAATCCTTGTTCATCTGCGAGGGATGCGCTGCCGAATAGAGGTGCGCGGTCACCGTGCCGAGCGCCGCATCGCCCATGCCGTTCAAGAGATCGTCGTCCATCACGTCGCCGGGGCCGATCACCTTGATGCCGGCCTTGTCGAGGCCGCGCTCGGCATATTGCTTCATGAAGTTGCCGCCCTGGCCTGCGGGCACGAACACGAACATCGCGTCGGGTTTGGCATCCTTCATCCGCTGCAGGAACGGCGCGAAGTCGGGATTGGCCAGGGGTACCTTGACCTCTTCGACGATCTCGCCGCCGCCGGCGATAAAGTGCTCCTTGAAGAAGTTCAGCGCGTCATTGCCGGGCGCGTAGTCCGAGGTCAGCGTCGCGACCTTCTTGATGCCGTTCTTGACCGCCCAGTCGCCGATGATGGTGGAGGACTGCGCGAGCGTGAAGCTGGTGCGCACGATGTAGGGCGATTTCTCGGTGATGATCGAGGTGCCGGCGGCCATCACGACTTCCGGAATCTTGGCCTGGGTCGCGAGCGGCGCCGCGGCGAGCGCGGCCGGCGTGACGCCAAAACCCGCAATGAAATTGACCTTGTCGTTGACGATCAGTTCCTGCGCCGCCGTCTTGGTCTTGTCGGGCGCGGCGCCATCGTCTTTCAGGATGATCTCGACCTTCTTGCCCGCGACCGTGTCGCCGTGCTGTTTCATGTACAGCTTGATCGCGTTGTCGATTTGCTTGCCGGTCGAGGCCTGTCCGCCGGTCATCGGCAGGATCAGGCCGATCTTCACGCTGTCCTCGGCGCGCGCCGGCGCCAAGACCGGCGCCAAGAGAAGCACACTCGCAATCGCGGCGCCCAACGCAGCCTGCGACAGCATCGTGGTACGAACAAACATCAACGCATCCTCCCCTCGATCGGCCTTGAGGAGCCTTGTCCCCGGCCCTTGCCTTACCATAGCCCAGATTTTCCGCCGTGTAGCGGCGCGGCATGGCGTCTGTTTGGCGCGCCATTGTCAATCGCGACGATAGGCGGGCCGCCTGCGGCATTCGGTGGAAGGTTAATAACGAAGTTGAGGGTAAGGTATTTTGATACCTAGAGGCCATCGATAAACCAATTTTACCTGTTAGGGCATAGGCTCGCGGACGGGGCCAGAATCGGAAGCAAGGCTCGGATGAGCCCAGGTCGGCATCTTGAGGATCGATACGCTGCAGATGAATGTTAATCGCCACCAGATTGCGACCCTTCTCGTTACAGCGCTAATGGCGTGCAGTCTGGCTGGCTGCGGCACCATCAACGAGAAGCTTACGGCCGGCGGCGTGGGCGACTACATCCCGCAATGGGCGGGCGGACTGCCGGCGGACGCGCCGCCGCGTCCCGGAACCGCGAAATACGACGAGATGATGAAGGAACGAGAGCGGCTGCGCATGATGCCCGCCTCCGAACGCCCCGGGGCTTCACCGTCGGGCGACTCGTCGTCAGCTCAGACATCGTCGGGTCAGCCATCCTCTTCGGGGCTCGCCCCCGTCCACTGACGGTTCGGCAGCCCACTAGAGCGCAGCCGCTAATCCATGAACACCACGGTCTTGCGACCGTTGAGGATCACGCGGTCCTCCAGATGATAGCGAATCGCGCGCGCCAGCACGCGGCGCTCGATATCGCGGCCCTTGCGGACGAGGTCATCGGGCGTATCGCGATGGCTGATGCGCTCGACGTCCTGGTCGATGATCGGCCCCTCGTCGAGGTCGCGCGTGACGTAATGCGCGGTGGCGCCGATCAGCTTGACGCCGCGTTCGTGGGCCTGGTGATAGGGCCGCGCACCCTTGAATCCCGGCAGGAACGAATGGTGGATGTTGATGCAGCGTCCCGAAAGCCTTGCCGACAAGTCATCCGACAAAATCTGCATGTAGCGCGCCAGCACCACGAGATCGGTCCTGGTTTGCCCGAACAGATCCCAGATCGCGCTTTCCTGCTCGTGCTTGGTCTCCTTGGTCACCGGCAGATGATGAAACGGGATCTCGCCGAAATCCACGCCCGGATAGGCCGCGCGCGGATGGTTGGAGACAATCGCGGTCGGAATCATCGCTAATTCGCCGGTCCGCCAGCGATAGAGAATGTCGGCGAGGCAATGATCGGATTTCGATACCAGCAGCATGACCCGGCGCCGATTGGCGCGGTCGCGCATCTGCCAATCCATGCCGAACCGTTCGGCAATCGAGGCAAAGCCGGTCTGCAGCGCGGCTAATTCCACCGCGAGATCGGCCGCGGTGAACACCACCCGCATGAAGAATTTATTGGTCTCGACGTCATCGAATTGCTGGGCGTCGAGAATGTTCTGGCCGTTATGGGCCAGAAAGGTCGAGACGGCCGAGACGATGCCGGGGCGATCCGGGCAGGACAGCGTCAATACGTACTGGTGATCGGGCATGGAACGGCTTGATTAAGTCGTGAGCAGAACGATGGAACAGCGTTTCGGCGCCCTGCTCTATCACTGCCGATACCCTTGCGCCAACGCTTCGGTGCGAGTCAGGATGAACCAATGATAACCAAACTTGGTTAGAGCAAGATCATGGCTGAACGGCTGAACGGCTACCGCATCCTGATTCTGGAAACGCGCGAGGAAGCGCAGTTTTCCCGCCTGCTCACGGAACAGGGAGCGGAGGTGCTGCAATGCCCGATGTTTGCGATCCATGATGCCCCCGACCCCGCGCCGGTCGAGGCCTGGATCCGGCGTTGCATCGAAAAGCCGTTCGACGACCTGGTGCTGATGACCGGCGAAGGCCTGCGCCGGCTGACGAAGGTGGCGCGGCGAATCGGCTGCGAGCAGGATTTTATTGCGGCCCTCGCCAAGGCGCGCAAATTCGCGCGCGGCCCAAAGCCGGGCCGGGCGCTGCGCGAGATCGGGCTCGCGCCGCAGCAGACGACGGAGAAGCCGACCTCCGAGGGCATCGCCGAGATGCTGTCGGCGATCGACCTCAAAGGACGTCGCGTCGGCCTGCAGCTTTATCCCGACAAGGATCACAGCGCGCTGATCGGCGCGATCACGGCGCAAGGTGCCGAGGTCGATACCGTGCTGCCTTATGTCTATGACGCGCAGGCAGCGGACACGAATATCGTGACCGCGATCGAGGAGATGGCCGAGGGCCGGATCGATGCGATCGCGCTGACCAATTTAGGCCAGGTTCGCCGCCTGATCGAGGTGGCCCGCGCCCGTGGCTACGAAGCGCGCTTGCGTGAGGGGTTCGCGAAAACGCCGATCGCTTCCGTAGGACCGGCGGTTTCTGACGAATTAAGATCCCACGGCCTGCGCACCGACATCTATCCCGCCAACGACGCCTTCTTCATGAAGCCACTGATTTC